>NZ_CP059902.1:405000-1608750 GCF_014127105.1 Devosia sp. MC521 | reverse complement strand
TTCTTGGTGCGGAGCGCCTTGTCAGCATCAGACATCGATTCCAGTTCGCGCAGGCGCGAGATGGAGTTCGAGATCGTCTGCCAGTTGGTCAGAGTACCACCGAGCCAACGCGAGTTGACGAAGTACTGAGCCGACTGCTTTGCAGCGTCTGCAACGAGCGGAGCTGCCTGGCGTTTGGTACCAACGAACAGAACGCGACCGCCATCAGCAACGGTGTCAGACACCAGCTGAAGAGCGCGCTGCAGAGCCGGAACGGTCTGCGACAGGTCGAGAATATGAATGTCGTTACGTACGCCAAAGATGAAGCGTTCCATCTTCGGGTTCCAGCGATGCTTCTGGTGACCGAAGTGCACGCCAGCTTCGAGCAGCTGACGCATGGAGAATTCTGGGAGTGCCATTGGGCTATCCTTTTACCGGTTGATTCCTCCACAAGACAATTGCGACCGTCTGTTAGGACTGTCACCGGTTGGCTTCCCCCGAAAGAAAAGCCCTGCCTTGTGTGTGTGATCACGCTCGACCTTGGGCCGAACGCGTGCGCCATATAGGCTAGAAGCTCTATTTTGGCAAGCGTCTCACGTCTTGCTTACGACGTGCCGAGACAAGTTTATCTCAATTTCACCCGACTGATTAGGGGAACAGAACATCAGCCGTGGCATTGTTCAAACATAGACCCGTGCGAGATCACGGGGACAAGGGTGAAAACCCCTAAGTGGGGGAGGAGGGGCTATCGGCTCACCTCCCCCGCGTTGTTTTATGCGAAGCGCACATCCGTAATACCAGGCAGAGACTTGATCCCGCCGGCCACTTCAGCCGTCACTTGGTATTTCCCAGGCAGTTCGATCTCGTACTCACGCGCTCCACCATCCCTGATGACAACGAAATTCACAGCGCCGTTCCCGCCCCGCTTCAACTGTGCGGCTGTCGGCCCAAGGGCCTCGCGATCTTCAACAAAGATGGTCAACTGGCGCTCGATACGCTCCGCCATGCCTTCGATAGGCTGCGCAGACACGAGACGAAGACTGACGTTGCCATCGCGCTCATCAGCTCCAACCTGCAGGACCACGGACCTTCCGGGCTGCAAAAGCTCACCGAAGTCCTTGATCTGTTCTGAGAATGCAATGCATTCAAAGGTCCCCGTCTGGTCGGACAGCGACAAAATCATCATCGGCGTACCTTTTTTGGTCCGCCGATCCTGTCGAGACGCCACTGTACCTGCCAAGCGCCCGGCCCCTGCGCCATCTTTTACCGCGCGCTCAAAATCCGCCCACTTCTGTACCCGGAGCTTTTCGAACATGTCTGTGTAGGCATCGAGCGGGTGTGCTGAAAGGTGGAAACCGATGGCAGCACGCTCTTTGTCGGCACGCTCTGTTGAGTTCCAAATTGGAACATTGGTCGGCAGGCGGAACTGCTGATCTTCGGCGCTGTCGAACATCGAAACCTGGCCGCTGTTACGATCGGCATTGAGAGCCTGTGCCGTACCAATGATGGTTTCGACTGCTGCAAAGGCGATCTCGCGGCTTGGCGATATGCCATCAAAGGCACCCGCGCTCACCAGAGTTTCCAACGTGCGCTTATTCAACGCTTTCGGATCTATTCTGCGAGCAAAATCACCTAAGTCTTTGAAAGGCTTATCACCACGAACTTCAACAATATGCTCTGCCATGGCACGACCAACACCCTTCACGGCCGAAAGGCCGTAATGGATGCGATCATTCTTCACCGAAAACAGCACCTCAGATTGGTTCACGCACGGAGAAACGACCTCAATCTTTTTCTTGCCTGCCTCACGGCGGAAGTCAGAAAGCTTATCGGTCTGCGCCATATCGAGGGTCATGGACGCCGCGTAGAACTCGTGCGGAAAGTGTTCTTTCAAATAGGCTGTCTGGTAGGAAACCCAAGCGTAAGCGGCCGCGTGGCTCTTGTTAAAACCATAGTTCGCAAACTTGGCCAGAAGATCGAAGATTTCATCGGCAAGCTTTGCGCTTACGCCTTGCGGACCAGAACCATCCCGGAAGCGGATACGCTGGTTATCCATTTCCGCTTTGATCTTCTTACCCATCGCGCGGCGCAGCATGTCTGCTTCACCCAGAGAGTAGCCGGACAGAAGCTGGGCGATCTGCATCACCTGCTCCTGATAGACGATAATCCCATAGGTTTCGTCGAGCACTTCACTCAATGCCGGATGGGGATACTTCACCTCTTCCTTGCCGTGCTTACGATCAATGAAGCTCGGGATATTATCCATCGGACCCGGACGATAGAGCGCGTTCATAGCGATCAAGTCCTCAATACGGTCGGGCTTGAGGTCCATCAACGCGCGACGCATGCCGGGACTTTCAAACTGGAAAATGCCGTAGGTGTCGCCACGAGAGTAGAGATTGTAGGTTGCAGCGTCATCGATCGGTATCGTGTCGATATCGATGTTAATGCCGCGATTTTTGACCATGTTGACGGCGTAACGGATGGTCGTCAGCGTTTTGAGGCCGAGGAAGTCGAACTTAACTAGGCCCGCGGGCTCCACCCACTTCAAATTATACTGGGTGACCGGCATGACCGAGCGCGGGTCTCGGTAGAGCGGGAGCAACTCTTGGAGTGGACGGTCACCAATCACGATACCGGCCGCGTGGGTCGATGCGTGACGGAACAGGCCCTCGAGTGACTGCGCAATCTCAACCAGTTGGGCGACGGTCTCATCCTCGTCGACCATCTGCTTAAACTGCGGGATTTCCTTGAGCGTGCGCTCCACAGACCAAGGGTCAGCAGGGTTCGCCGGTACGAGCTTACAGATACGGTCAACTTGCCCGTAAGGCATCTGCAATACGCGTCCGACGTCGCGCAACACAGCGCGAGCCTGCAGCGTACCGAAGGTAATGATCTGCGCCACCTGTTCGGCGCCGTATTTGTCTTGAACGTAGTGGATCACCTCTTCACGGCGATCCTGACAGAAGTCGATATCAAAGTCGGGCATCGACACGCGTTCCGGATTAAGGAAGCGCTCGAACAGCAAATTGTAACGCAGGGGATCAAGGTCGGTAATCGTCAGCGCGAACGCGACGAGGGAGCCAGCACCTGAACCACGCCCAGGACCCACCGGGATATCCTGCGCTTTGGACCACTGGATAAAGTCGGCCACGATCAGGAAATAACCCGGAAATTTCATGCGCTCGATAATGGTGAGCTCGAAATCCAACCGGTCGCGATACTCCTGCTCGGTTTTACCTGGCGCAATCCCCGTCGTCTGGAGACGCATGTTTAGCCCTGCTTCGGCCATCTCCCGGAGGACCGCACCTTCAGCCGCTACAACCTCATCTTCAGTTTGATGCGATCCAGCAGCAAATTTAGGCAGAATGGGCCCACGTGTGCGCGGGCGATAGGCCATGCGCTGGGCGATCTCAATCGTGCTATCGAGTGCCTCTGGAAGATCCGAGAACAGCTCGATCATCTCCGCACGAGTCTTGAAATAATATTGGTCGTTCAGCTTGCGCCGTTCGGTTTGCGCGATAACGGAACTACCGGCGATTGCCAGCAGAGCGTCGTGCGCCTCGTATTCTTTGGCAGATTTGAAGAAAGGCTCATTCGTCGCGACGAGCGGAATGCCCTTACGATAGGCGTAATCGATGAGCTTCGGTTCAACAATAGCTTCGCTGGTGCGGCCGTGACGCTGAACTTCGATGTAGAAACGATCGCCAAACAGATCGGCCAGCCGATCGAGGCGGCGCGTTGCATTAGCGTCCTGGCCCATGGCGAATGGCATATCAATGGCGCCCTCTGGGCCACCAGAGAGACAGATCAGGCCAGCAAGACTGTCGGAGTTAAGCCAATCGAGCTGGGCCCGCGCCAGACCAATTTCGCCGTCCATTTCCATATAGGCTTTAGACACAAGTCGAGAGAGATTGGCGAACCCCTCCTCCGATTGCGCCATCAGCACAACGCTGGATTTTCCGGACCACGCCACATGTCCGCGCTCACTTATGCGCTCTTCCGCAGCGGCGAAGTCGATTTGCATTTCCATACCGATCAGCGGCTGGATGCCCTTCTTCGTGGCCTTCTCGGAGAACTCCAAGGCACCGAAAAGATTGCTTGTGTCTGCCAGCCCCAAGGCGGGTTGCTCGTCTTCGACTGCCATCTTGAGAATGTTCTCAAGCTGGATCGCGCCTTCGAGCAGAGAGAAGGCAGAGTGTACGTGAAGGTGAATAAAGCCAGGGCCGCGCATGAGGTTCTCCTGAGTCTGACCTTCAGACAGTCAGCCTCTTTGGTCAAACCACGGTTTACCGACTTCCACAACCGATCACGCGAAATGGGTGAGAATGTCGACCCAAGTCAGGGACGCGACGGTGAAAGCGCCAAGGGTGACAAAGGCAGCGAGGTCTTTAACGAAATCGAGCATTTTTGAACTCCGTGTTTCACTGTTTGTTCTTATATGTTCCATTTATGTTCTAGTCCAGATGGGAACACTGGTGAAACCGGGAACACCGCGAAACTGGTTAGGAAATCGTTAGGAACCGCGTACGGCCGTTAAGATTCGGCGACACGGATTGGCAAAAGAAAAGCCCCGGCAGGAAACCATGCCGGGGCGAGTTTTGCGCAAATGAGTGTCGGGGTTAGACCGTGTGCGGGACGACCAATCCGTTCCGGATGGTGACGATACGATCGGCACGTCGCGCGAGATCATAATTATGCGTTGCGATCAGCGCGGCTGCACCTTCGTTGCGTATGAGGCTTTTGAGGGCTTCAAACACCAGATCGCTGGTCTCAGGGTCTAGGTTGCCGGTCGGCTCATCGGCAAGGATAACGCGAGGACGGTTCGCTGCGGCGCGGGCGATGGCGACACGTTGCTGTTCCCCCCCGGAAAGCTCTGCCGGACGGTGCGACGCACGATGGCCGACATTGAGCAGGCTGAGCAGTTCCATAGCCCGAGTTTCGGCCGCCTTCTGATCCACTCCAGCGATCAACTGTGGCAGAGTTACATTCTCCAAGGCGGTGAATTCTGGCAACAGATGATGGAACTGATAGACATAGCCAACAGTGGTACGGCGCAACTGCGTGCGGGCGCGGTCCCCCATTTGGCTGGTCTTCTCCCCAATGATTTCGACTTCCCCTTCTTGCGGGGATTCGAGAAGACCACAGAGATGCAGCAGGGTCGACTTGCCGGCACCAGAAGGGGCGACCAAGGCGACGAGCTCGCCGCTTTCGACCGTGAGATCGGCAGCGTCGAGTACGCGAACCAAACGCTCCCCTTCGCCGTAGTGACGGTGAACAGCAGAGAGTTTTAGGTGAGGCTTATTCATAGCGCAAAGCCTCCACTGGGTCATACTGGGCCGCACGCCAAGCTGGATAGAGCGTCGCGAGGAAACTCAGGCTCAGCGCCATAACCACGATTACCGTGACTTCTGTGTAATCAACGCGGCTTGGCAGGCTCGAGAGGAAAAACACGTCTGGTGGGAAGAGCGTCACACCGAATGTGTTGGAGATAAACAAGCGAATATTCTCGGCATTCGACGCAATGACCAAGCCCAGCAAAAAGCCAGTGATGGTGCCAATAAAACCAATGGCTGTGCCGGTAATGCAGAAGATGCGCATGATCGAACCCCGTGTTGCGCCCATTGTGCGCAGCACGGCGATATCGGCACCCTTGTCCTTCACCAGCATGATGAGGCTGGAGATGATGTTGAAAGCGGCAACGAGGATGATCATCGAGAGAATGGTGAACATCACCACACGTTCGACCTGCAAGGCAGAGAAGAACGTCTCGTTGCGCTGACGCCAATCAGTGAGGATTAACGGGCGCAGTCCATCGACGGCGGCGATACGGTCGCGCATCACGGCAATGTTGTCGGGGTCGTCGATGAAAATTTCCATAGCTGACACGCGACCAATACGCTCATAGGCAGCGTCGATTTCTTCGTCGCTGGCCAGCGGGTCGAGTGGCTCCTGCCCGGGCTTGAGCACCTCGTCGACCATTTTGAAATAGTCCTGAGCGGGCTCGAGCGGCATGTACATGTAGAGGCTGTCAAACTCGACCATGCCGACATTGTAGACGACATTGACCGTGTAAGAGCGGATCTGCGGCGTGGAGCCAAAGGGCGTCATTGATCCATCGGGATTAATGATCTGCACTTCGTCACCAAGCCCGACGCCCAGCTGTTGGGCCAGGCGATAGCCGATAGCGACTCCGCGGCTATCATCCCATTGGTCAAAACCGCCCTGCTCTGCCGAGTTGTACAGCAGATTGAGCTTTTTGAGGTTGGCTTCGTCAATGCCACGGACCACGACGCCTGAAGAGGCGCCGCGACCACTGGCCAAAACCTGACCCTCTACGAAAGTCACTGCATAGGAAACCCCGTTGACAGCTTCAATCTTGCTCACCGTCTCCTGATAGTCGGTGAACTGGCTTTCGATAGGATGGGCGGTGAAATGCCCATTAAGGCCGAGGATTTTGTCGAGAAGCTCCCCACGAAACCCGTTCATGACGGACATGACGACAATCAATGTCGCCACGCCTATCGCCACCCCCACCATGGTGAGGGAGGCAATAACGGAGATGAAAGCTTCCTTGCGGCGGGCGCGCAAATAGCGCCCAGCAATCATCCATTCGAAACGCGCAAACGGGCGTGTGTGCCGGCTTGTCGCTGCGTCCTCGGCTCTCGTGGTCAAATGTCGGTCATCCGCTGCGGTACAATAAGGCTAACGAGGCGCTCAACAGCTCCTGCGATTGGCAGCGTCTCACGTTCGCCCGACTTACGATGCTTGATCTCAACTTCGCCGGTTTTAAGGCCACGCGGTCCAAGAATGATCTGGTACGGAATGCCGACTAAGTCGGCAGTCGCGAACTTCGAGCCGGCTGGCTGATCGCGATCATCATAGAGCATATCGAGGCCAGCAGCGTTAAGCTCTTCATAAAGCTTGTCGCAAGCGGCGTCGGTGTCAGCGTCACCCTTTTTGAGGTTGATGAGCACAGCTTCAAATGGGGCGACAGAAACCGGCCAGATGATGCCGTTCTCGTCGTGGTTAGCTTCGATTATCGCCGGAACGACGCGGGTCAGGCCGATGCCGTACGAGCCCATGTGCACAGTAACGTCCTTGCCGTCCGGGCCGGTGACATTTGCCTTCATCGGGGCCGAGTATTTTGTGCCGAAATAGAAGATGTGACCAACTTCGATACCACGGGCAGAGACACGCTTGTCTTCCGGCACAGTGGCTTCGTATTCGGCGTGATCAACCATTTCTTCGGTCGCGGCGTAGAGCGAAGTCCAATCGTTGAAGATTGGCTTGAGGTCGCCACGGAAATCCACGTCCTTGCCCGGAATTGGCTTCTGCAGAAGGTCGGCGTGGCAGAAGACCTGGCTTTCGCCAGTTTCTGCCAAAATGATCCATTCGTGCGAGAGATCGCCACCAATTGGGCCGGTGTCGGCGCGCATCGGGATGGCGGTCAGCCCCATGCGAGCATAGGTGCGCAGGTAAGCCACGAACATGCGTTCGTAAGCGGCAACCGCTGCGTCCTTGTCGAGATCGAAGGAATAGGCGTCCTTCATCAGGAACTCGCGGCTACGCATGGTGCCGAAACGCGGGCGCACTTCGTCGCGGAACTTCCACTGGATGTGGTAGAGGTTCAGCGGCAGATCCTTGTATGACTTCACATAGGTACGGAAAATGTCCGTGACCATCTCCTCATTGGTCGGCCCATAGAGGAATTCACGCTCGTGACGGTCTTCGATGCGCAGCATTTCTTTGCCATACGCATCGTAACGACCAGACTCACGCCAGAGGTCGGCCGACTGAATGGTCGGCATCAGCAACTCAACAGCACCCGAGCGGTTCTGTTCTTCTTCGATGATGCGCTGGACCTTCATCAGGACCTTGTAGCCTGCGGGCAGCCAGGAATAGAGTCCAGAAGCCTGCTGACGGATCATGCCTGCACGTAGCATCAAGCGATGCGATACAATTTCGGCTTCCTTCGGCACATCGCGCAGCACCGGAAGGAAATAACGGGAAAGGCGCATAGCTACTCCGAATACGCTGTTCGACTCGTGGTTCTGTTGATGCCCACTCAAACCCCGTTCGTCCATTCGATGCAAGCATGCAAGCTATGCAGATTTTACTTGGCAGGACGAAATTCTATTGTTAGGCTCTGTAACAATAATATTACGGCGGAATAAAACCGCTGGACGTCGACAGCGTCAAGGGAGGAGCGTTGGCCGCCGCTTTTTAGCGTGCCTAAGACCAACGTATTGTCGATTAAACTCTTTCCAACAGGGCCTTTGGCCCTGTTTTTTTGTTTGCAGAACAGTAGGATATCACGCTTAGTTAATGTGACACATCAGTTCGCGGTGTGCTGCTACACCTCATCCAAAGCGTTCTCTCATGATCGACAGCATATATGCTAGGGGACGTTAGCGCGGCGAGCGGCCACGCACCGAAATTCCCTAACAAAAGCTAAATCAGCCAATACCCTATCGCATGGCGAAGTCAGCAGGCGGGATCAATTCCGATGGCAGAGATAAAGAAAATAGCGCGCACCGGAAGCTCCAGTTACGCGCTACAATTTTCTGCTCTGTAATTACGATAACTTTGCGTGGATCATTCCGGACGTAGTGTGCGAAATCCCCAAGCAGTACACGATTGTGATGCCGAGTGACGAAGTGACGCCTTCAGCGGTTCCAATAGTCGGCAACAATGGTCTGGGTCATCAAGTAGATCAGGCCTGCGGTCACGAAAGCCGCGATTACGGTGGTGAGCAAGCCCTTCTTAATCAGCTGTAGTTTCACCGGCGACCCTGGCTCATGCCCAGGCTCAACCTTGGCGCCCACCTCGTGAAGGCTAGTGGAGCCCATCGGCACGACCGCCACGAAAATGATCCACCATGCCACGAAGTAAATTGCGAGTAAGGAGCCGATTTGCATGGCGAGATATCCGTGTCCGAGAGCAGAAGAAAGGCTTAGTGGGAGATATCATACCCCAAAAGCAGATCGCTGCCCCAGAGCCGGGGCAGCGACATAAAGTTACACGCGGTGTACGAAGATCGAAACGTTTGGCTTACGGCCCCAGAACGCGTTCACTTCCCCGCGTATACCCTTGAACAAGGCCGAGTTCAAAATCTCTGTATCCCGGCGACGCTTTGGAGGCATTGAATTGATAACGCCGTGAACGGTGTCGTGCACGAGTTCGCCAATGGACTCTTCGTCAGTTTCCGGCAGGCCTTCGATGACAATGTCGGGTCCGGAGACAACCTGACCGTTGTTGTTCACGGCCATGCTGACGATGATCATACCACCGAAGGACAAGCGGCGGCGCCCTTTGACACCCGACTCGTCAGGGGTACAGAGCACTAGACCATCGAGGTACAGTTCGCCGACGCGCACTTCTGCCGGCATAGTAAGTGGGTCAGGGAAGAGCCGCACCATATCGCCATTGCGCGCTTCGCAAACATTGGGAATGCCTTCGGCGCGACCCAACTTAGCATGCGCAGCCAAGTGCATAGCTTCACCGTGAACTGGAACGAGCACTTCCGGCTTGACCCAAGAATAGAGCTTCTTGAGTTCGCCACGGCGCGGGTGGCCTGTAACGTGAACAAGCGCGTCATTGGCGGTGATCAGTTCCACGCCCTTATCGATAAGCAGGTTCTGAATGTCGATGACTTCGCGCTCATTGCCCGGAATGGCCCAAGACGAGAAGATCATCCGGTCGCCAGCGTTGAGGTCGATAACCGGGTGATCGCCACGCGCAATGCGAGCAATAGCGGCGCGCGCCTCGCCCTGTGAACCCGTGCAGATGAGAACGCATTTGTCGCGCGGGATCGAGCGATACATGTCCTGATCGTGCAACGTCGGAATGCCTTCCAGCATTCCCAGTTCACGGGCAATACCCATGATGCGGTGGAGCGAACGACCCGAGAGGACAACTTCACGGCCTGCCTTATGGGCCGCGCGCACGATCGAAACCACACGCCCAACGTTTGACGCGAAAGTGGTGACGCACACACGATGGGGAGCGTCGAGAATGAGCTTTTCGAGGTTCTCGCCGATTTCCTGCTCGGAGGGGCTTTCGCCTTCCTTCATCGCATTGGTCGAGTCACAGACGAGCGCCAGCGGCAGTTCGCTGTCGTTGCGGAGTGACTGCAGGCGATCAAAATCGGTCGGTGCAGAGAGCACTGGGGTTGGATCAAGCTTCCAGTCACCAGTATGCAGGGCACGACCAACTGGGGTGGTGATCAGTAGTGCGTTCGACTCTGGAATTGAGTGCGCTACGTTGATCGGCTCAATGGTGAAAGGGCCAACTTGGAACGCTTTGCCCGGGCGCATGATGGAGATGTCGACGTTTTCGACAATGCCATCCCCTGCCCGCTTGGCGGCCAGCATGGCCGCTGTGAATGGTGTTGCATAAACCGGCTTGTCAAAGACGGGCCACAGATCAAGCACCGCGCCGTAGTGATCTTCGTGGCTATGGGTGAGGATTAGAGCCAGAACGTCGTCGGCGTTCTCTTCCAGAAATTCCGGGTTGGCCATAATCAGCTCAATGCCCGGCAACTCCGGACCACCGAAGCTTACGCCACAGTCCACGACGATCCACTTCCGGGAGCGCTCAGGGCCGAAGCCATAAGCAGCCATATTCATACCAATCTCGCCAACGCCACCGAGCGGCACAAATACGAGTTCATCCCGTTGGTTCTTCGCCATGGGTTCTTATTCCTTTATTGAGCGCTGTGACGCCGAACGAACTCTGGCCGTCGGTCGCTTCGCACCTCGTTATGGTCAGCTTCGGGCGCTGGCCGTTGCCCCAAAATGCACATCGCCCGCAGTGATGGTGATCCGCGCGCCGTCGTCGTCGCGCATGATCAATCGACCTGTGGAGTCGATGGTCTCAAATATTCCACGTCGCACTGCGCCGTCTTGTTGGACAGTGATTGGGCCGCCGATTCCAGCAGCAGATTGACGCCATTTTTCCAGAACCGCCGCCGTACCGCGACCATCATCCCAGATTGCAAAGGCCCCTACCCAAGCATCGGATAGAGCCGCAAGCACGTCTTCGGCGCTACGGACATATCCCAAGCCTGCAAGAGACGCTGTAGCGTATGGCACACCTTGGGGTGCCGCGACAACATTTACTCCGCAACCAATGACAACAGCGGTCTGACCGGACGGCGTTTTACACGCCTCCAGAAGAATACCGCAGAGTTTGGAGCCGCCAGCCAACACATCATTTGGCCATTTCAGCGCGACTTGCTCCCCAAAATTTTCGCTATGGCTCTCGGTTTTCACAACACCCTGAGGCAAAATTCCATCCAATGCGCTGGCGATAGCCACGCCGGCGACAAAGCCGAGTGTGGCGATCTGATCTGGTTCAGCATCAGGAATAATGAGCAGGCTAGCGGCAAGGTTGCCGGAGGGATTGAACCATTCTCGCCCACGACGCCCGCGCCCTGCGGATTGATGTAGTGAAGCGAACCAGTGTCCACCAAAATCGCCCGCAGCTGCCGCTGCGAGCGCTTCCGAATTTGTGGACCCGATAGTGTCAAAGCCCGTTAGCCGATAGCCGGCTGAACGGGCCTTTTCGCCCAGATAGAACTGAGCCACCTAGAACAGGCTGCCCGCGGCCGTCTGCGCAGCAGAGGTGAGCGGATTGCCAAGGATGAAGTAGTACGTCACCAGCAGGAAGGCGCTGACACCGAGAATGATGTTGAGTTCATTAGGCACGGCAGCGAACTGGTGCTTGGGCTCATCAAAATACATCGTCTTGACCACACGAAGATAATAGTAGGCGCTGACGGCCGAAGCCAGAACACCGACCACGGCCAAGACGAAGAACCCTGCTTCAACAGCAGCAAGGAAGACATGCCACTTGGCAAAGAACCCTGCGAGCGGCGGGAGGCCGATCAGAGAGAACATGATTATCAGCATTACAGCCGCCACATAGGGACGCGTCTGTGCTGCACCAGCGAGATCTTCGATGCTTTCGACATAGCCCTTATCTGTACGCAGTGACAGAATGCAGGCAAAAAGACCCACAGACATCAACACATAGATCGCCATGTAAATTGCCACACCCTCAACGCCGACCTGCGAACCCGACGAAAGGCCAACCAGGGCAAAGCCAACGTGGCCAATCGAAGAATATGCAATAAGGCGCTTAAGAGACTTCTGGCCGATCGCTGCAAAAGCCGCGAGGACCATCGAGGCGATCGAGAGGAAGATAACGATCTGCTGCCAGTCGGCAGTGATGGGCGAGAATGCGTCGACGACGAGGCGGATCATGAGCGACATTGCTGCCACCTTTGGCGCCATCGCCATGAAGGCGGTAACTGGTGTCGGTGCACCTTCGTAGACGTCGGGGGTCCACATGTGGAATGGCACGGCCGAAATTTTGAAGGCAATGCCTGCCAGCACAAAGACAACGCCAAAGATAAGACCGATGGAACGGCCTTCGATGGCTATGGCGCGGACGATTTCCTGCAGATTGGTATGGCCGGTAAAGCCGTAAATCAGCGACGCGCCGTAGAGCAGCATCCCCGAAGACAGAGCGCCCAAAACGAAATATTTCAGGCCCGCTTCGGACGCACGTGGATCGTCGCGCTTGATCGCTGCCATCACGTAGATGGAAAGTGCCTGCAGCTCGAGACCAATGTAGAGCGACATCAGATCATTGGTTGAAACCATGATCATCATGCCCAGCGTCGCAAGAACCGCCAGAATAGAATATTCGTATTTATGGACACCGTTCTCTTCGGCGTTAGACACGGCCAACACCAGCGCCAAAGCGGACGAGCCAAGCACCAGAACCTTCATGAACCGACCAAAACTGTCGGCCATGAAGAGGCCATTGAAGACGATACCATCGGCGTTCTGGAACGCTGTTAAGAGCGCAGTCCCGGCGAGCAAAGCAATTGCCAGCCAAGAGACCAGTGCGGACCGCTCCTTGTTGACGAACACGCCCAAGAGCAACAGCACCAGCACGCCGACCGAGATGATCATCTCTGGGTAGGCAGGAGCAAGGCTCGCGAAATCGGTAATGTCTGAGTTCACGTCAGTCTCCTAGTGCGATGCTGAGGCGGCCGGAGCCGGTTCAGCGGCACCATCTGCGGGTGCTACATAGTCCAGGGTGACACGCGCATCGGCCTGATCCACGGCCACATCACGGCCAACGGCGGTCGAATACTGCGCCACAAGTTTGTCCACGGCCGCTGCGGTCGTGTCGAGGATTGGTGCAGGATAGAAACCGAACACCAGCGTGAGCACGATCATGGGGTAAAGCATGATCTTTTCGCGCAGGTTGAGGTCCAAGATTCCCTTGAGACTATCCTTCGTCAACGCGCCGAAAATTACCCGGCGATAGAGCCACAGGCCATAGGCGGCCGAGAAGATGACGCCAGTTGCAGCACCGAAAGCAACCCAAGTGTTGACCTGGAACACGCCGACCATGGTGAGGAATTCACCGACGAAACCAGAAGTACCCGGGAGGCCAACATTGGCCATGGTGAAGACCATGAAAGCAAAGGCGTAACGCGGCATGCGTTCGACGAGACCACCATAAGCTGAGATCTCCCGGGTGTGCATGCGATCATAAATGACGCCTACGCAGAGGAAGAGCGCGCCGGAAACAAAGCCGTGCGAAATCATCTGGAACATGGCGCCTTGGATACCCAGAGCGTTGCCAGCAAAGATGCCCATGGTGACAAAGCCCATGTGCGCCACGGAAGAGTAAGCGATCAGTTTCTTAATGTCGGTCTGAACCAATGCGACCAGTGAGGTCAGGATGATTGCAGCAACCGAGAGAATGAAGACAAAATTCGCGAACTGAGCCGAAGCCTCGGGGAACATTGGGAGGGAGAAACGGAGGAAGCCGTAACCGCCAAGTTTCAGAAGGATTGCCGCCAGAATGACAGAACCGGCTGTTGGTGCCTGCACGTGCGCTTCCGGCAACCAACGGTGGAACGGCCACATTGGCATTTTCACAGCCAGGGATGCGAAGAAGGCAATCCAGAGCCAAGGCTGCATTTCCGACGGGAAGCCGTGGTTCAGAAGAACCATGATGTCGGTGGTGCCTGCGTCCCAATACATGGCCATCATAGCCACAAGCATGAAGACCGAGCCTACGAAGGTGTAGAAGAAGAACTTATACGCCGCCTGAATGCGAGCCGAACCGCCCCAGATGCCGATGATCAGGAACATCGGCAGCAGCGTGCCTTCGAAGAAGACGTAGAACATGGCCAGATCGAGGGTCGTGAAGACCCCGATCATCAGCGTTTCCAGCACAAGGAAGACAAGCATGTATTCCTTGACGCGGGTATCTACTTCCCAACTCGCGAGAATGGCGAATGGCATAAGCAGTGCGGTTAGCACGACGAACAGCACCGAGATGCCGTCAACGCCGACGCGATAGCCAATGCTGTCTCCGATCCACGGGGTGTTGACCACGAATTGGAAACCAGCGTTTGACGTATCAAAGCTCTGCCAGAGCGCGAGCGCCCCGACGAGAACCAGAAGAGTTACGGTCAAGGCGATCCAACGGATCGCACTGACCGAGGTCTTTGGCGTGAGCAGGAGCAGGGCTGCGCCAAGTGCCGGCAGCCAAGTCAGTATCGTGAGAATAGAATTGGCAAAGGTCATCAGAGTAGCCCCCCGGCCGTAATGGCCCAGGTCAGCAGCAAGGCAACACCAATCAGCATCGCGAATGCATAGTGATAAAGATAGCCGGACTGGAGCTTAACGACCCAGCTGGTGACATTCTGCACGCGACGACCCAGGCCTTCGGTGAGTTTGCTGTCGATCAGCCAATCGTCAAAGCCCTTCCAGACCGCGTTACCGATCCAAACCGCCGGTCGTACGAAAATGAAGTTGTAGAGCTCGTCGAAGTACCACTTGTTCAAGAGGAACTTGTAAAGCCCTGGGTTGGTCGCAGCCACACGACCCGGCATGTCTGGGCGCTTGATGTACATGTACCAAGCGGCGACGAAGCCGGTGATCATTGCAATGGTTGCGCTCCACTTGACCCAAGTCGGAACATGGTGGGCATCGTCAATAATCTGCTCATCGACATAGATCGAGCCAGCGAAGAAGTGCTGGATATGCTCCACGTCGTGGAAGAACATTCCGTAGAACACAAAGCCAGCCAATACCGCGCCCACGGCAAGAACGTAAAGCGGAACAAGCATAACAGTTGGCGCTTCATGGGCGTTGTCGTAGGCGGAACCATGGTGGCCGTGGTGATCATCATGCGCATGATCGTCGTGGTGCGCATGTGGATTTTCACGCGGCGACCCATGGAAGGTCAGGTGAACGAGGCGCCACGAGTAGAAGCTCGTGAACAGCGCCGCGATGACGAGCATCCAGAAGGCAAAGGACCCAACGTTGCCGCCGAAGGCGTATGCGCTTTCGATGATGGCGTCCTTCGAGAAGAACCCTGCAAAGCCGAAGTTTGTGCCGGGAATGCCGACACCGGTAAGCGCAAGAGTACCAATCATCATCATCCAATAGGTGATGGGGATCTTCTTCCGCAGTCCACCCATGTAGCGCATGTCCTGCTCGTGGTGCATGGCATGAATGACCGCACCAGCCCCTAAGAACAGCAGAGCCTTGAAGAAGGCGTGGGTGAAGAGGTGATAAACACCGGCCGAGTAGGCCCCTACCCCAAGCGCCACAAACATGTAACCGAGCTGCGAACAGGTCGAGTAAGCGATGACGCGCTTGATGTCGTTCTGAACGAGACCAACCGTGGCCGCAAAGAAAGCAGTAATGGCACCGACGACGATGATCACTGTGAGCGCAGTCGGCGAGGTCTCAAACATCGGCGACAAACGCGCGACCATGAACACGCCAGCCGTCACCATGGTTGCCGCGTGGATAAGCGCCGACACAGGAGTCGGACCTTCCATCGCATCAGGCAACCAGGTGTGAAGCAGGAACTGCGCCGACTTGCCCATCGCGCCAACGAAGAGCAACAGGCAGATCACGGTCATGGCGTCGACTTGCCACGACAAGAAGTTGAAAACTGGCAGTCCGGTAGTTCCGAACTCACCGACCGCGTTGAAGGCACCATCAAAATCGATGTGACCGAGCACGAAGAACGAACCGAAAATGCCGAGCGCGAAGCCGAAGTCACCCACACGGTTGACCACGAATGCCTTCATTGCGGCCGCATTTGCGCTTGGCTTAGTGTACCAGAAACCAATGAGCAAATAGGACGCAAGACCAACGCCTTCCCAGCCAAAAAACATCTGCAGGAAGTTGTCGGCTGTCACCAGCATCAACATGGCGAAGGTGAACAATGAGAGATAGGCGAAGAAGCGCGAACGATGCGGATCTTCGTGCATGTAACCAATCGAGTACAGGTGCACGAGGGCCGAAACGGTGTTCACGACGACCAGCATAATGGCCGTGAGCGTGTCGACACGCAGGATCCAACGCAGATCCATGTCACCGACCTGGATCCAACGCATGACCTCAACCTTGACCACAGATGAGTGGCCATCGCTCACAGCGCCTACCAAACCGTCGCCAAAGGCGACCGGAATGAAGACGATCCAACTCAATACGGCCGCGATCAGCAGCAGTGCAGTCGTTAGATATTCACTGACCCTGTGGCCTATCTGTCGACCGAGTAGTCCGGCGATCAGCGCCCCAATGAGGGGAAGAAAAACAATCGCTTGAATGATCATAGCGGGTGCTCTTAGCCCTTCATCAAGTTAGCGTCTTCGACGGCAACGGTGCCGCGATTACGGTAGAAGATGACGATGATTGCCAGACCGATCGCAGACTCGGCTGCGGCAACGGTGAGGATCATCAGCGCAAAAATCTGACCCTGCAGGTCATGCAGATGCGCGCTGAATGCCACCAAATTCAGGTTCACGGCCAAAAGGATCAATTCGACCGACATCAGGATGGTGATGATATTCCGGCGGTTCAGGAAAATCCCGAAAACGCCGAGTGTGAAGAGAATGGCTGCAACGGTCAGGAAATGACCGAGCCCGATACCCAAGCCCATGTTAACCCCCTACAGTCCCTGACCAGTTTTAACTTTGTTGACCTTGAGCGTGTTGCTCGGGTCACGCGCCAGCTGCGCCGCAGTGCTCTGACGCTTGATGCCCGGACGATGGCGCAGTGTCAGTACAATCGCGCCGATCATGGCAACCAACAGCACAGCCGCTGCTCCCATGAACAGGAAGACATAGCGCGTGTAGAGCACCTGCCCGATGGCACGAGTGTTATCGATAGCGTCGTTAATTGGCAGCGCAGAGGTCGTCCCAACAGCAGGAGCGATAAATGCGCTGCCCGCCACTAGGAGAAGCTCGAGCAGCAGAACCACTCCAACAACCACGCCAATAGGCGCGTATTGAAGCATGCCCTGGCGCATCTGCGCGAAATCGACGTCGATCATCATCACAACGAAGAGGAAGAGAACCGCGACAGCGCCCACATAGACAACGATGAGGATCAGCGCGAGGAATTCAGCCCCCGCCAGCATGAACAGCCCTGCGGCGTTCACGAAAGCAAGAATGAGGAACAGCACGGCGTGAACCGGATTGCGGGCAGAAATCACCATGAATGCGGAGGCGATGGTCACCGCCGCAAACAGGTAAAAGAAGAACAATGGAAGTGTCATGCTCTTCCCTCTCAGCGATACGGCGCGTCAGCAGAGATGTTGGCGGCGATTTCGCGCTCCCAACGATCTCCATTGGCCAAGAGCTTCGCTTTGTCAAAGTAGAGCTCTTCACGCGTTTCAGTTGCAAATTCGAAGTTCGGGCCTTCCACGATTGCGTCCACCGGGCAGGCTTCCTGACAGAAGCCGCAGTAGATGCACTTCACCATGTCGATGTCATAGCGAACGGTACGGCGAGTACCGTCGTTCTGGCGTGGACCGGCTTCGATGGTAATTGCCTGTGCCGGGCAAATGGCTTCGCACAGCTTGCAGGCGATGCAGCGTTCTTCCCCATTGGGATAACGGCGCAACGCATGCTCACCGCGGAAACGAGGCGACACAGCACCCTTCTCGAAGGGGTAGTTGATGGTTGGCTTCGGCGAGAAGAAGTAGCGCATGGCCAAGAAGAAGGCCGAGACGAACTCTCTCAGAAGAAGCGTGTTGAGGATCTGCGAGGCGCGCATTAGACGGCTCCCCCGTGCCAGCCCCAGCCGGTGAGCTGAAGTACAAAAGCTACGATAACAACCATGATCAGTGACAGCGGAAGGAACAGTTTCCAACCGATCCGCATCAGCTGGTCATAGCGATAGCGGGGCACAATCGACTTGGCCATGGCGAAGAAGAAGAAGACAAAGGACACTTTGAGGAAGAACCACACCACACCCGGAATCCAGGTGAACGGTGGCAAATCGATCGGTGATGCCCAGCCACCCATGAAGAGGATGGTGGTCATGGCGCACATCAGAAGGATCGAAATGTATTCGCCCAACATGAACAGCAGGTACGGGGTGGAGGAATACTCGGTCATAAAACCGGCAACGAGTTCGGATTCACCTTCGGCCATATCGAATGGCGGCCGGTTGGTTTCTGCTAGAGCCGAGATGTAGAACACTACGAACATCGGGAAGAGCGGGATCCAGAACCAATTCAGGAACGAGAGCCACGGCACGCCTAGAGCATGGGCGATCCCCATCTCGGATTGCGCCTGGACGATGTCGTTGAGGTTGAGCGAGCCCACGCACAGCAGAACGGTGATGATAACGAGGCCGATGGAGACTTCGTAGGACACCATCTGCGCTGCAGAACGAAGTGCACCGAGGAATGGATATTTGGAGTTGGACGCCCAACCACCAATGATCACGCCATAAACACCAAGGGAGGAAATACCGAGTAGGTACAGGATCCCGATGTTGATGTCGGCCATGGCCCACCCGTCAGCGACGGGGACAACGGCCCAACCCGCAAGAGCCAGAGTGGCGGTGATCAGGGGCGCGGCGATGAACAGTACCTTGTCTGCGCCCGCCGGAATAATGGCTTCCTTGAACGCAAACTTGAGCAAGTCCGCAAAGGATTGGAAGAGACCGAAGGGACCAACAACATTGGGACCACGGCGCAGCTGAACGGCAGCCCAGACCTTACGGTCGCCCAAGAGGATAAAGGCCGTGAAGAGCAGCAGACCAACGAGAAGCAGAAGTGCCTTGTAGACGAAACCGATGTGCACACCCCATCCGAGGACAGGGATGCCAAGCAGGTAATCGAGGGCCGAAAGAATAAAGTCCATTGTGCTCCCCTACTCCGCTGCCTGACGCAGGCCAGCAGCCATCGCCGCGCATTCGCCCATGACGGCGGAGGACCGCGCGATCGGATTGCTGAGGTAGAAGTCGGTCTTGATGCTCGAAAGCGGTGCCGACTTGGTCTTAGTGGCCTTGGCGAGCTTGGCGACATCTTTCACCGAGCCCGGAGTGATCTGGTCAATCTTGGCCAGATGCGGGAATTCAGCATAGATCGCCGCGCGCAGCTGGGTCAGCGAATTATACGGCAGAGCCTGCCCGATGGCGCCCGAGAGCGCACGGATAATGGCCCAATCTTCCTTCGCATCGCCGGGCGGGAACACTGCACGGGTGGTGACCTGCACGCGCCCTTCGGTATTCACATAAGTACCAGACTTTTCGGTATAGGTCGCACCCGGCAGAATGACGTCGGCGCGATGGGCCCCCTTGTCACCATGCGAGCCGATGTAGACCACGAATGCCTTACCCATGGCGGAAGTGTCGTATTCGTCTGCACCCAGCAGGAAGAGCACATCGAGTTCGCCCTTGCCTGCCAGAGCGATCTGGTCAGCTGAGCAAACGCCGCCGTCATGCGGCACGAAGCCGATGTCGAGACCACCAACGCGGCTTGCCGCATTGTGCAGAAGCGCAAAGCCATTCCAGCCTTCGGCGACGTTCGCGCCAGTCGCCAACTTGGCGGCTAGTGCGATGACATCGCGACCGATTTGTTTGCCACCTTCAGCGTTCGACACTGCACCTTCGCCAACAATAATAAGCGGACGCTGGGCAGAAGCCAGGGTATTGGCAAACGCACCGTTACCGGATGCGAGGTCGGCCAAGGTCTCAAAACCAGCACCGAGATAGGTGTAATCATAGTTCAGGTCTGGCTGATCACCGATGACGGCGATTGGAAGACCCTTGGCGCGCCAAGTCTTACGAATACGCGAATTCAGAACAGCTGCTTCATGGCGCGGGTTGGCGCCGATGATCAGAATAGCATCGGCCTCTTCGATCCCGGCGATGGTCGGGTTGAAGATATAGGCCGAGCGCGGCATGGACGGATCAATGCCGGACATGGCCGGACGAACGTCGGTCATGCCAGAGCCGATGGAAGCTAGCAGGCCCTTGAGGGCATACATTTCTTCGACCGCTGCGAGATCCCCCGCAATCGCACCGACCTTGTTACCGGCCTTTTTGATCTTGCCAGCAACTGCCGACAGCGCTTCGTCCCAGCTTGTGGGCTGGAGCTTGCCGTTCTTGCGGACATAAGGACGATCAAGCCGTTGGCTCTTGAGGCCATCCCAGATGAAACGGGTCTTGTCCGAAATCCATTCCTCGTTGATCGCTTCGTTGATGCGCGGAAGAATGCGCATCACTTCGCGACCACGAGAGTCGACGCGAATGGCCGAACCGACAGCGTCCATCACGTCGATGGACTCGGTCTTGTTCAGTTCCCAAGGACGCGCATGGAAAGCGTAGGGCTTGGAGGTGAGCGCACCAACAGGACAAAGGTCGATGACATTGCCCTGCATTTCGCTGGTTAGTGCACGTTCCAGATACGGAGTGATTTCTGCGTCTTCGCCACGACCGATGAGGCCGAGTTCAGAAATGCCCGCCACTTCTGTGGTGAAGCGAACGCAGCGCGTGCAGTGAATGCAGCGGTTCATCACTGTGTTGATCAGCGGGCCCATGTACTTGTCTTCGACTGCGCGCTTGTTCTCAAAGAAGCGCGAACCAGAGACACCATAGGCCATGGCCTGATCCTGCAGATCGCACTCGCCGCCCTGATCGCAAATCGGGCAATCTAGCGGGTGGTTGATCAGAAGGAATTCCATCACGCCTTCGCGGGCCTTTTTGACCATCGGCGTGTTGGTGAACATTTCTGGCGGTTCACCATTGGGGCCTGGACGCAAGTCCTTGACCGCCATGGCGCAAGAGGCCTGTGGCTTTGGCGGCCCACCCTTAACTTCGACCAGACACATGCGGCAGTTGCCGGCCACAGACAAACGTTCGTGGAAGCAGAATCGTGGAATTTCCGCGCCTGCTGCCTCAGCGGCTTGCATGAGTGTGAAGTAGTCAGGGACTTCGACGAGAGTACCGTCGACTTTGATCTGAGCCATCGGCTTACTCCGCGGCAATCGACGGCACAGCGCCGTCGCTGGTCGAAGACCAGGTATATTGATCGATGCGCGCTTCGATGACGTCACGGAAATTACGGATCAAGCCCTGAACAGGCCAGGCCGCAGCGTCGCCGAGCGCACAGATTGTGTGCCCTTCGATTTGCTTGGTGACTTCAAACAGCATGTCGATTTCGCGCTTTTGTGCACGGCCTTCAACCATTCGGCCAAGAACGCGCATCATCCAGCCTGTGCCTTCTCGGCATGGCGTGCACTGGCCGCAGCTTTCGTGCTTGAAGAAAGCCGAAATGCGCCAGATGGCTTTCACCACATCGGTCGACTTATCCATGATGATCATGCCGCCGGTTCCGAAGCTCGACTTCTTCTCACGAAGACCGTCGAAGTCCATGATGGTGTCCATCATGTTTTCGGCCCGCACGATCGGACACGAGGCACCGCCCGGGATCACTGCAAGGAAATTATCCCAACCGCCGCGGATGCCGCCGCAGTGCTTTTCGATGATGTCCTTGAAGTTCTCACCCAAGGCTTCTTCAAAGGTACAGGGATTGTTGACGTGCCCCGAAACCATGAAGAGCTTGGTGCCCGTGTTATTGGCGCGGCCGATATTGGCGAACCAAGCGCCGGAACGACGGAGAATTTCCGGCACTACGGCGATGGATTCCACGTTATTGACAGTAGTTGGGTTGCCATAAACGCCCATACCCGCTGGGAATGGCGGCTTGAGGCGTGGCTGCCCCTTCTTGCCCTCTAGGCTTTCCATCAACGCCGTTTCTTCGCCGCAGATGTAAGCACCTGCGCCGTGGTGGACGATGATATCCAAGTCCCAACCGTGGATATTATCCTTGCCGATCAGCTTGGCGTCATAGGCCTCCTGCACAGCATGTTCGAGGTTTTGACGCTCACGGATGAACTCGCCGCGCACATAGATAAACGCGAGGTGCGCATCCATGGCGCGCGCCGCCAACAAACACCCTTCAATCAGGTGGTGCGGATCGTGGCGCAGGATTTCGCGGTCCTTACATGTGCCCGGTTCGGATTCGTCGGCGTTCACCAGAAGATAGTGTGGCCGGCCGTCATTGACCTTTGGCATGAAGGTCCATTTGAGTGCCGTCGGGAAGCCTGCACCACCACGACCGCGTAGGCCAGAGGCCTTCACTTCATTGGTGATCCAGTCACGCCCGGACTCGATAAATTCCTTAGTGCCAACCCAAGCGCCACGTTTCCGCGCGCCTTCCAGACGCCAGTCGTGGCGGCCGTAGAGGTTGGTGAAAATGCGATCCTTGTCAGCGAGCATGATGATCAGCTTTCCGCTTCACTACATAAAACCACCAGGCGGTCATACCGATGACCGCCCCAATCACCGCAGCAACCAGCCCATCGAGCTGAATGCCTGCGACGATCCCGAGACCTGAGACTATAGCTGTCCCCATAATCGCGAATGCCACCAGAAGGAGGATTTCGACCATGGTCAGCTTGCTTAGGTCAACTTTGCCATCAGCCATCAACGGGGATCCTTCCCGAAGACACGCCGATATTCTTCAATCCCGCCCTTGGCCAAAGCCTCAGCCTGACCTTTCCAATTGTCGCGCTGGGCACGGCCGGGGAAGGACAGTGCAGCTTCAACCTTGGCAAAATCCTCGTCGCTGAAAGCGGCAACCTGATCATAACGGGTCACGCCAAGCGCGTTGAGCTTGCTTTCGATGACGGGGCCGACACCGGAGATAAGCTTGAGATCATCCGCAGCGCCCGAGGGAGCCACAAAGAGTGGCATCACGCCGCCCTTCTCAGCATTCGGAGTGACTTCTTTGGGGTTAGCGGAGGCTGCAACCACAGCAGGCTCGTTGTCGCTTCCAACGCCTTTGCCGCCGTCGACCTTGCCTGCTGACGATTCAGCGCCGGTGGCGCCTTCACGCATTGCTGTGTTCGGCTTGCCGTCTGCCCCTGCTGAGACAGCAGCGTCTTTACGGTCCTTTTCGGCCTGAGCGGTCGAAACTTTGGCCTCAACAGGCGCACCCTTGAGCGCAGGTGCCGCCTCAGGCGCGATGTTCTTGGGCTGCGCGGCCGTAGTCGGCGCTTGCGGCGCGGCACCAGCGGCGGGCACGGCTGCTGGAGCGTCTGGAGCCGGAGGCGGTACGAACTTTTCGCGCTTGGCAGTTGGCTCCTCAGTGAGAACAACCAAGCCTGAAGCAGGCGCAGCGTTCAGACGATCGATCTGGGTGCCTGGCTTGATCGTGTCAGCACGACCAGCATGGAAAGCGTCGATGATTTCTTCGAGGCGTTCCGGCGTCAAATCCTCGTAGGTGTCTTGGAAGATCGCAACCATTGGTGCGTTCACACACGCGCCAGCGCATTCCACTTCTTCCCAAGACAGCGTGCCGTCTTCGTTGAGGTGGTGCGGTTCGTGGTGGATCTTGTTCTTACAAACTTCGATCAGTCCTTCTGCGCCGCGCAGCATGCAAGGCGTGGTGCCACAGACCTGAATATGAGCACGTGTGCCCACAGGCTGCAGCTGGAACTGAGTATAGAAGGTGGCGACTTCGAGCACCCGGATATAGGGCATGCCAAGCATTTCAGCGATCTTTTCGATCGTGGCGCGAGTGACCCAGCCATCCTGCTCTTGGGCACGCATCAACAGAGGGATCACAGCTGATTGCTGGCGTCCCGCGGGATAGAGGCCAATGCGCTTTTCAGCCCAGACCTGATTTTCTGCAGTAAAGGCGAAACTTGCCGGCTGTACCGACTCTTCCGCAAGGCGACGCACCGACATCAGCGATCAACCTCTCCGAACACAACGTCGATCGATCCGAGAATTGCCGTAACGTCAGCCAGCATGTGGTGACGGCACAGGTAATCCATGGCGCTTAGATGGGCAAAGCCCGGCGCACGAATGTGACAACGATAGGGTTTGTTGGTGCCATCAGACACCAGATAAACGCCGAACTCGCCCTTTGGCGCTTCGACGGCGGCATAGATTTCACCGGCAGGTACCTTGAACCCTTCGGTGTAGAGCTTGAAGTGATGGATGAGCGCTTCCATCGATTGCTTCATCTCACCGCGCTTAGGCGGAACGACCTTACCATCAGTAGAGGCCACTGGCCCCTTCCCGTCCGGAGCGTTCAGCTTATCAACGCACTGCGCCATAATGCGGGTCGACTGACGCATCTCTTCCATACGGACGAGATAGCGGTCGTAGCAGTCCCCATTCTGGCCAGTTGGGATGTCGAAATCCATTTCGGCATAGGCGTCGTAAGGCTGTGCCTTGCGCAAATCCCAAGCAGCGCCCGAACCACGAACCATGACCCCCGAGAACCCACGCCCCCAAGCTTCTTCGAGCGGGACAACACCGATATCGACGTTACGCTGCTTAAAGATGCGGTTGTTGGTGAGAAGGCGGTCAATGTCTTCGAGTGGCTGAATGAAATCCTTGCAGAATTGGCCGATATCATCGACCAACGCCTGCGGCAGATCCTGATGCACACCACCAGGACGGAAGTAGGCGGCATGCATACGAGCGCCCGATGCGCGCTCATAAAAAATCATCAGCTTTTCGCGCTGTTCAAACCCCCAAACAGGGGGCGTGAGCGCACCAATGTCCATGGCCTGCGTGGTCACGTTCATCAAATGCGCGAGCAAGCGGCCGATTTCGGCAAACAGGACACGAATAAGCTGGCCACGGCGAGGCACTTCGATGCCGAGCATGCGTTCAACTGCCAGCACATAGGCGTGCTCCTGGTTCATCGGCGCCACATAGTCCAGGCGATCGAAATACGGCAGTCCCTGCAGATAGGTCTTGTGCTCGATTAGCTTTTCAGTTCCGCGGTGCAGCAGGCCGATATGGGGATCAACGCGCTCAACGATTTCACCGTCGAGCTCCAAGATCATACGCAGCACACCGTGCGCCGAAGGGTGCACAGGGCCGAAGTTTAGCGTGAAGTTGCGAACGTCTACTTCGCTCATCAGTTCTTCGCCTTTTCGTCGCCGGGCAGCACATAGTCCGTGCCTTCCCATGGTGACAGGTAATCAAACGCACGAAATTCCTGCGCGAGCTTAACCGGCTCATAGACAACGCGACGACGCTCTTCGTCGTAGCGAACTTCTACAAAGCCGGTGAGCGGGAAGTCCTTGCGCAGCGGATTGCCGTCAAAACCGTAGTCGGTGAGGATGCGACGCAAATCGGGGTGATCTGAGAACAAAACGCCGTAGAGGTCATAGACCTCGCGCTCGAACCAGTTTGCCCCGGCGAACACGTCGCAAATCGACGGCACAAGGCTATTCTCGTCCGTCTGCAGCTTGAACCGGATACGCTGATTAAGGTGCGGACTCAGCAAGTGGTAAACCACGTCAAACCGCTGTTCGCGTTCTGGATAGTCCGCGCCGCAGACATCCACAAAAGAGATGAAGCGACATTTTGCGTCATCGCGCAGAAACCGCGCGACATCTACAACGGCATCCTTCGCTATGGAAACCGTCAGATCCCCGAAAGCGACGTCAAAGCCAATCACTGCGTCTCCCAGAGATGCGGCGATATATTCCCCCAGTGCGACTTGCGGGTCCACAACGACGGCAGTGTCCAAAATTTCAGTTTCGTCCATGACCCTGCCCTTATCTTTCGATCGTGCCGTCTCTGCGGATCTTCTTTTGCAAAAGAAGAATGCCGTAGAGCAGCGCTTCAGCAGTGGGCGGGCAGCCTGGAACGTAGACGTCTACGGGCAGAATGCGATCGCAACCGCGAACGACCGAATAGGAATAGTGGTAGTAGCCGCCGCCATTGGCGCAACTGCCCATGGAAATGACGTAGCGCGGCTCGGGCATCTGGTCATAGACCTTGCGCAGAGCGGGCGCCATTTTGTTCGTCAGCGTACCGGCGACGATCAGAACGTCCGACTGGCGCGGCGACGCACGGGGCGCCGTACCGAAGCGCTCCACGTCATAGCGCGGCATGGACATCTGCATCATCTCGACAGCGCAACAAGCCAGACCTGTCTGCATCCACATCAGCGAACCAGTGCGCGCCCAAGTGATCAATTGAGAGACCGTGGTCACAAGGAAGCCCTTGTCGGCCAGCTCGTTGTTCACGCCGACAAAGAACGGATCGTCAGCACCAACTGCCCTGCCCGTCGCCGGGTCCAGAGCACCTGTCGGACGGGGCGTAACCAGCGTGGTATCTGCGTGGCTCAATCCCATTCGAGAGCTCCCTTACTCCATTCGTAAATAAACCCGATGGTCAGCACCGCGAGGAAAACCATCATCGACCAAAAACCGAACCAACCGACATCCCGGAAGGCTACAGCCCAAGGAAAGAGGAAGGCGACTTCGAGGTCAAAAATGATGAACAGAATCGCGACCAGATAAAAACGCACATCAACCTTCATGCGCGCGTCGCTGAACGCCTCGAAGCCAGCTTCGAAAGCCGACACCTTTTCAGGGTCGGGACGTTTAACGGCGATCAAGAATGGCGCAATCAGCAATGCCGCGCCGATAAGGCCCGACAAGGCGATGAAGATAACAATGGGCAAATAATCGCTGAGCAAATCAGTCATGCGAGCAGCCTAAAAACTGTGTTCCGGCCAGGGCGGCCGTTTGGCATGCGGGTAGCATCGCAATTGGGGCGAGTGTACCGACACGCCGGTGATGCGAAACCGATTAGACCTTCCCCCATCCTGTTTCAAGGGAAAGAAAACATGACCACCACAATCATGTAATCGGACTGCTGTCGAATACTGGAAATTAGTGCAGTTTCTCTGGCATTAGCCAGTGCAATTTGTCGCATTGACCGGCAAATCTCTCCCAGCCGACTGCATTATATTGCACTAGCCGAGCACCATTCAGCCCCTAAACGGGCAACGACAGGCCGAAATCTCAAGCCGAAGAGAATCGATCACATGTACCAATTTTCTCGCGAGCGTTTTACGCACCGCTCGTTAGTGTAGGGCACCCTAAAAAACAAAACGGCGAACCGCGCGAGCGGTCCGCCGAATTGGGTGCAAGTAAAGCATCGGAGCGCGCGAAGCGCCCCGATACGTTATCTTGGCTTAGAAGTGGTAGAAGGCACCAACGGTTGCCTTGGTCGCACGGAAGAAGTCGTCCGAGCCATTCTTGTCGAATGCGCCCTGACCAACGATTTCACCGCGAACGGTTACTGCGTCGGTTACAGCGAATTCAACGCCAGCGCCGAGCTGGTAGATACCAGCATTGTCAACGCCTTCACGAGCCTGGAAGCCAACGCCACCGATTGCGTATACGAGTGCGTTGTCGGTTACGACAGCACCAACGCGGAGGTTAGCGAAGAATTCACCGGACGAGTACGAGTCGTTCCAGAGCCAGTCACCGGTCACTTCAAGACCAACCAGAACTGGGTCCATTGGAATGAAGTTCACGCCAGCTGCAACGCCGAGAACACCATTGGTGGTGTCGATACGACCTGCGTTACCGTACTGCTGAGTACCAACCCACTGGCCGCCAACGCGAGCACCAGCATAGATACCTTCCCAATCAAAACCCGAAGAGGTTTCGATGATTGGCTGTGGGGTGGTTGGGATGATGAGGTCAGCTGCCTGAGCGCCACCAACCATAAGAGCTGCGGCCGAAACGCCGATAGCCAGAGAACGTACAAACATATCTTGCACTCCCAATAGAGTTAACCGTAGTCGCCCTGTAAATGACTCAGACAGAGGGAAGATACAAGTGCGTCAAAGCGCATTTTAGCCAGTGAGGCTAAGAATCCATGACCAATTGGCCCATGGTGTTGCAAAGAAACTACGGATTCGCTCCAATTTGAGACAAATCCTAGCTTTTGCGTCCATCCACACCCCTTGCAGCCAGATGGCGCAGCACAATAGGGCGGCAGATCACAGTAGTGACACATTTCCGCCCTGTTTGCAACATTCGAACGCACGCCGCCGCGCGCATTCATTTAAGATTCGTTATCACTTTGATCAAAAATGCCAATTAGCGCCAAAAGTGATCAGATTCGTGGGCTCCCCACCGGAGATCGGGACACCACGGAGATATTGCGCACCCAAGGAAACCGAGTCCGAAATCGGAATTTCGAGCCCGCCGCCTAATAGGACTTGTTGGTTTGGCTGAGGTCCCAAATCCAGCCCGTACCCGGCTGCTGTGTACACGAGTAGGCTATCAGTCGCGATAACCCCTGCCCTGCCAAGGATCTCACCATAGGCCATAGCGTCATGACCTGTGGTGCCAGGAAGCCCACGGACGGCAACTTCCGCTCCAACTAAGTAAAAGTCGAACTGGGTTTGAATGCCAAGCTGCGCACCCAGCGCTAACGCTCCACCGTCATTATCGAGCGCAGGGCCAGCACTGATCCCGGCGTAGAGTCCAGACCAATCAAAGTCGGCTTCATCGTAGATAGGCAAAGAAGCAGAGGTGGATATGGGCACCGCAATAGGCTCAGCAGCACCAGCCAAGCCAGTGTTCGACACCGCGCTCAGTATCAGAATGAGAATTCGAATTTGCGATTTCATCTGGCACCCCCTGCGGTGCGGCCCTTGCTATACCTCTAACTCAGCAGCGATGGCGGAGTTCCAAATCGTCTCCATGCCCTCAAGACAAAAAAAAGTCCCCGGCCTTGTGTGCATGAACCGGGGACTACTGGAGGTCGCAGGGAGGGAGGTGCCTGCAGTCGAAAAACGAAGTGGCGCGCGTTCGGTTCCAATTACTTAGAATGCAATCGGTATCCTCAATCAACGGCGCAAGATTTACACAAGAGCATAATTCCTTATATTTAACATCACTTTAGTAGAATTCAACACTGTGGATAGAGCGATAAAGATACAATTTTAGTCACTGCTTTAGCTTCTCGTTCGCCGACTCGGCCCAAATCAGTCGTCCATGAAAAACGACCGGCGCGACCAAGAACGAGATAGAGTGCGATTGCCAGCGACGCTCGTCTGGGGTGACGGGCTTCTGCGCGCAGCCGGGACGATTATCGAGCAATCATCCGGCGGTGCTCGAGTTCGCCTGGATGAAGAAACTAAGGTCGCCGCTGACTGCTATCTACTCTTCTCGCATCGACTTGAACCGTGTCGCGTGATTTGGCAGGCGCAAGGATCGATTGGCTTGAGCTTCGTGCTGCCTGAATAGCCTCTGCGCTCTCGCCCTCGTTGGAACCGACAACGGCCCCGCCCATTTTTCCATTCAATGGAGGCGAACAATGGCGACTGTCGTACGACTAACTGAGAAACAAATTCAAAGCTTGCTTGAGGATGCTCACGAGATCGAGCAGGAATTCAAAGCGATCTACGTTCAGCTCGAAAACGCGCAAGTGAGCGAAGGCATACTGGTCAGCTACCGAAAGCTGCACAATCGCTATTCCACAGCCATCAAATTCATTCACCGCCAACGTGAACTCGCAGGCAAAACGTAAAACGCTGCCTGTGAACGGAAAACGGTATGCTATTTCCGCACCTGAGCAAGGAATGGTACCCTTGGTAAATGACGGACCGTTTCACGCTCATCAACACTGCAACATTTCGGCAGGACATTAAGAAGAGTTGCTTCATCGCCCTGGCTGCTCCCATTGCATCAGAGGCGGACGCGAAGCAATTTCTAACGGAGAGTGCCGCAACTGATGCGGGGCATAATTGTTGGGCATGGCGCCTCGGCCAAGCCTATCGCTTCAGTGATGACGGCGAACCGAGTGGCACAGCAGGAAAGCCGATACTGCAGGCCATTGACGGTCAGAATTTAGATGGCGTCGTCGTCAACGTGTCGCGATGGTTTGGGGGCGTACTCCTCGGCAGTGGCGGACTAATCAGAGCTTATGGCGGAACCGCCGCCCAATGCTTGCGAAACGCCGAGAAAGCTCAGTTGATCGCAATGAGCACCGTCAAGATTACGGTGCCATTCGAGGACGTAGCACTCCTTCAAGCGCGCATCCCTACGTTTCCCTATGCCAGCATTTCGGCACAAGACTTCACCGCGACAGGTGCGAACCTGACAATTGCTGTGGCTCGTGACGCCGCCGAGGAACTGCGGGCTTACGCCATCAACAGTACCCGCGGCCGCGCCTTAGTCTTTGCGCAGGACGAAAGCTGACCCTTAGAGCAATCCGCTCACGACTTGTCTTGGCAATGCATCAATGCTCCGAGCAGCCCACTGTCGTGCCCTAGTGCAGCAGCACAAATCTCGGTGCGGAACAGCTCCGGCTCAGCGGCAACCTGACTTTTCACCCGATCGAGAAATCCTGGTGCCAAGCCGATGCTTCCGCCGATGGCAACGCGGTCCAACCCCAAAATTGAAGTGAGATCCGTTATCAGTGTGCCGACGCTAGCAGCGGCGAGCGCGATAACGCCTTCATGCTCGCCACTTTCAAAAACCGCTTTCGCATCTGCAAGCCCAGCCGCCGCGGCTAAAGCCTTACCACCGGCAATGCTCTCAACAGTTCCTACACGCCCGGAACCGCAACGCGCTGAGCCATACGGCGATGAGACGAAACCAACGTGGCCGGCAAGGCCGTTAGAGCTTTCGACAAGCTTCCCACCGAGGACAAGGCCGCCGCCAACGCCAGTAGACACTGTGATATAAGCAAAATTGTACGCCCCCTGCCCAGCCCCCAACTTCGCTTCAGCAACTGCCGCCGCCGCCGCATCATTTATTGCGCAGCTTTTGTGGCCAAAGCGCTCGCCGAGCAAGGCGCCCAACGGCGCCGCCGTAATTGCACTGAGAGTTTTGGTATTAACCGCGTGCCAATTGCCTTGGTGATCAACGCGCCCTGCGACAGCGACACCAACAGGCTGACCTTCTGAATGACCGATGCCTCTCAACAGGTCCGCCATCTTATCTATTTGCGCGTGCAGACCCGCAGCGGGATCTGTCATATCCTGCACTTTTACGGCCACGCGACCGTCTTCAATGCGCGCTGCTGCGATCTTAGTGCCGCCCAGATCAACCGCGAACCCGCTTAGGCTCATTTTGCGCTCCGAATGGCGTCAGCGAACCAAGAGGTAACATGTTCGAGACGCGTCAAGGCACTACCAACGGTAACCGCGTCTGCACCAGATTGCATGGCTGCTGCGGCCAAGTCAGGTGAATTAAGGCGGCCTTCAGCCATAACAAATGCACCTAAGGCTTTGAAGTCGCGGATAAGCCGGAAATCCGGTCCATCGTTATTCCCGGCTGTTGCCTCGGTGTAGCCGGACATGGTCGTGCCCAAAATCTGCGCACCACCAGCGAGCGCTAGCTTGCCATCAGCAAGAGTCGAACTGTCTGCCATCGCAATTTTCCCGGCTCCGAGAATAGCAGCCAGCACTGCTTCCTTGCTGTCAGGACGCGCGCGGTCAGTCGCGTCATAGGCTATTATGTCGGCACCGGCTTCTGCCAAAGCGATAGCTTCCGAAACACGCACGGTAATGCGAACAGGGCTGTCTTCGAGATCAGATTTTACAATGGCAATGATCGGGACATTGACCAGCGGGCGGGTCGCCTTGAGATTGTCGACACCTTCAATGCGAAGAGCAACAGCGCCACCGGCGACACAGGCCTGCGCCATGGCCGCAACAATCTCTGGGCGATCCATCGGACCGTCATCTACTGGCTGACACGAGGCCACCAGGCCCCCACGGATGCGGCTCAAAATGTCCACGATCTAGTCCTTTAAACGAGAGTACCGGCGGCAACGGGCGAACGTGTCGCCGCCGGAAACGGTATTCAGATTAACTGATCACGCCGAGATCGCGGGCGATCTTTTCAATCTTGGCAGTAGTTTCCGCATCCAAACCCTTCAGAGGCGCGGTCATCGTTGCCGACGAAATAATGCCGCGTGCGGCCATAACGACCTTGAACGCGCCAACACCGGTAGCGTCACCCGAGCGACCAGCCGGTACAAAAACGACTTCGAAAAGATCGTTGATGAACTTCTGTTCCTTGACGGCAGTCGCGTAGTCGCCAGCCTTAGCAGCGTCCCACAAACGGACGTACGCCGCTGCTTCGTAGTTCGCAGCGCCAGGAACGGCACCATCGGCACCGATAAGAGCCATGGCATCAACAACCATTTCGTGACCGGTGAACAGTACCAATGGCTTACCGGCAGCTTCGTTGTAGGCAATGAGGCGACGGAACGACACGTCGTCGCCCGAAGAGTCCTTCACGCCAGCAATGACGCCTTCCTTACCGAGCTGAACGAGCAGCTTAGGCGACAGCTTTTTGTGAACGCGCACCGGAATGTCGTAGGCGAACAGTGGAACCGAAATACCCGCCTTGATGATGCGGAAGTGGTCAGCCACTTCAGCTTCATCGTTGATGGTGTACATTGGCGCGGTGGTCACGATGGAGTCTGCGCCGGCTTCAATCATCTTATTGGCGGTGCGAATGACGGTCTGCGGGGAGACTTCCATCGCGCCAGCGATAATCGGAACGCGACCAGCGTTGACCTTGGCGATGTGGCGAACGATCGCGACGCGATCTTCCTCAGACAAATAGCAGACCTGGCCGGTCGAGCCGAGGGCGAATAGGCCGTGCACGCCGGAGGCAATCAGGTACTCGACGAGGTTGGTGAGATCGTCAAAATTGACGGTGCCGTCCGCATTGAGCGGTGTGACGACTGGAGGAACGATGCCGTGATAAACGTGCTTAGACATGAGAGGACCAAGGGTCAGGAGGTTAAGGAGGATCCGACTAAACGTGCAGCAGGCTTGGCGCTGCCGCGAGCAGAGTACGGGTGTAGTTTTGGGACGGAGAGCCGAGCACCTGAGCGCCCGGTCCATATTCGATGACCTTGCCGCGGTTCATCACGGCGATATCGTCCGAGATGTGGCGTACGGTCTGAATGTCGTGGGAAATGAAAACCATCCCCAAATTAAGCTCGCGCTTGAGGTCCTGGAGAAGATTGAGAATCTGCGCCCGAACCGAAACGTCGAGTGCCGACGTCGGCTCATCGGCAACAATCACCTGAGGCTCTAGTGCGAGAGCGCGAGCAATCGCAACACGCTGGCGTTGCCCGCCTGAGAGTTGAGCTGGAATTGCGTCAAGCACGGATTGCGGCAGACCGACCAAAGAAACCAACTCAGAGACGCGACGCTGACGCGAGCTGTCGTCGCCAATGCCGTGGACCTGCAATGGATCAACCAGCGCATCCCTGACAAGCATTCGCGAATTGAGTGCGGTAGCCGGATCTTGGAACACAACCGACACCACCCGACCAATACGCTTGCGCGTCTTCGCGTCGAACTTCTTGACCTCTTCGCCGCCAAAGAAAATCTGACCCGAACTCGGTGCCAGAAGACCAATCAACACTTTCGCAGCGGTCGATTTTCCTGAACCAGATTCGCCCACTACACCCAAGGTGCGGCCGCGATGAACCGCAAGGGAAATAGTATCGAGTGCACGAAGCGAAACCGGCTTCAGAATGGACGACCGGATACGGAAGTCGACGCAGACGTTGCGCAGTTCAATAAGGGCCTCGCCCTTTTCGGATGCATCCGTGCTCATGCGTTTTGCTCCAAAGGTTGAACCAAGGCGTCATCGGGATGAGCTGCATAAAAATGCTGCATGTTTGGTATTTGGCGGAAGACCCGACGCACACCCGCATTGCGCTCAGGGTCAGATGACCGTGGTGCGAAACGATCGCCTTCCGGGAATTCACGCGGAGAAGGTACTGTGCCCTTCACCTGGTGAAGTCGGGAAGCACCCGCTTCGATGCTGAGAACAGCACCAAGCAAGCCACGGGTGTATTCGTGCACCGGCTGAGTCAGAACCTCACGGGTTTTACCCTGCTCAACCATCTGGCCAGCATACATCACCGAAATGCGGTGGGAGATTTCAGCAACCAAGGCCAGATCGTGAGACACGAAGAGCATTGCAAAGCCGAGTTCTTCGCGCAGACGATTGAGCAGTTCAACCACTTGCTTCTGTACGGTCACGTCGAGTGCCGTAGTCGGTTCGTCGGCGATGACCAGACGCGGATTGCGGGTAAGCGCCATGGCGATAAGTACGCGTTGCCGCTGTCCACCCGAAAGCTCATGCGGATACGAATTGAGGATACGCTGTGGCTCAAGTCCAACCATGGTGAGCAGGTCTTCAGCCGTGCGGGTCCCACCACGCGAGGTGAGCTGGGCCATCTGGCTGCGGATCAACATAGCCGGGTTCAGCGACGACAGCGCGTCCTGATAAATCATGGCGATGCCCTTACCGCGCAGAGCATTGCGCTCCTTCTCGGTCATGGTGAGAAGGTTCTTACCTTCAAACAGAATCTCGCCCGTGATTTTCGCCCTCGGATCAAGAAGACCCATAACCGCAAGCGACGTGATGGACTTGCCGCAACCACTTTCGCCAACGAGCGCAACGGTCTCTCCCGGACGAACCGAGAAGGAGATCTCGTCCACGACGTTGACATTGCCGTGTCTTGGGAAGGCTATCGAAAGGTTCTTAACTTCGAGAAGTGGAGCCTTGCTGTCGTCACCCACGAGGCGATCCGTTCGGGCCAACTCAATGCGTCGGAGTTCGGCAAGACGATCCTCGAGTGGGACGACCGCGTCACCCGCTACCGCCTCATTACCCTGGGCCTTTGGCGCAGTGAGCTGATCGATCGCGGCTGCAACTTGGCTCTGGTTGATCGCTGCGCGAGCACGAGGTGCCGCCATGGCGTCCGTCATGCCTTCGGCAAGAATATTGAGCGCCAAAACTGTAATCGTAATCATCATGCCGGGGAAGAAAGTCGACCACCAGCTGCCGGACATGACGAGCTGACGACCGGCGGCCATCACATTACCCCAACTTGGCTCCGGGTCGGGAACACCAGCCTGAATAAAGGAGAGCGAAGCTTCAAACACAATCGCATCGGCAACAAGGATGGTTGCGAAAACCAACACTGGTGCCAAGCAATTTCGAGCGACGTGTTTGATCAGAATGTGCGGTGTGGAGGCGCCCATAACGCGCACCGCAGCAACATAGTCATCGCCATATTGGCCAATGATATTTGCACGAATGACACGGGTCATCTGCGGCACATAGAGGAAGGCAATGGTGAAGACCAAGACTGGCAGGTTCTGGCCAAACACGGTGACGAATACAACTGCCAGAGCAATGCCCGGGAACGACATGACCATGTCGAGGACACGCATAAGCGTCTCGGAAACGAGCTTACTAGCGGTTGCAGCAATTGCGCCCAAGACAGAGGCGGCAATGAGCGCAACGAAGGTCGCAGCTATACCGATAATCAGAGAATAGCGGGCGCCATAGGCAAGACGAGAGAAGATATCGCGTCCCTGTCGGTCAGTGCCGAACCAGTGCGTTGCGTCCGGCCCGGCTGGGCCACGTGTTAGCCCGGTGGCGAGCGGATCAAACGGCGAGACAAGCGGCGCAAAAACAGCGCCGAAACCAACGAGCGCCAGCACAAAGAGCGCGATCTTGGACGTCAACGGAAGGTTCTTCAGGCCTACCAGGCTTAAACCCGGAACAGAAAGCTTTTTGGTGGTTTCAGTACGGATCACGTCAGATATCCCGGATGCGCGGATTGACCAGCACGTAAAGCAGATCGACCACGACATTGATCACGATGAAGGCGACCGCCACGGTCAGGGTCACGCCCTGCACCAAGTTTGGTTCATTGTTGCTGACACCATTGAGGATCAGCATGCCCATGCCGTTGATGTTAAAGATGATCTCGATGATGACGGCACCGCCCATAAGATAGCCGATGCGGAGCCCCAAAACGGTGATCGGTGTAATAAGCGCGTTGCGCAGAACATTACGACCGACAACGACATGTCGCGGAATGCCAGCCCCGAGAGCTGTGCGGACGTAGTCCTTGTCGAGCTCTTCAACAACGGCAGTGCGGACAACACGTGACAACTGGCCGACAACAGGCACAGCAAGCGCCACAGAAGGCAGCAACATGCGGAGGAACCAACCGCCGAAATTGTCAAACATGTCTGGCAATCGGCCAGATGTCGGAAGGAGAGAAATCAAACCGACTTTGTGCCCAAGCGCTTGGATAAGAAGAACAGCAAGCCAGAAGCTGGGGGTGGACAGCGACGCAATCGAGAAGACACGGATAAGCTGGTCAGGCCAACGATCGCGATAAATCGCAGCGATCACACCGAGCAATAGCGAGAAGAAGACTGCAGTTATCAACCCAAGGAAGGTCAGCTGCAGCGTGATTGGAAAGGCGCGAGCAACTTCGTCAATCACTGGCAACTGGCGCGCAGAGTACGTGCCCAGATCACCCTGGATCATGCCGAAAAGGAAATCGATGTAGCGGGACAATAACGGCTCATCGAGCCCATGCTGCAACCGATAGGCAGCGCGCGCCTCCATCGATGCGCCCTCGCCCAGCGCGGTGATCGCTGGATCTACGCCCGAAAAGGACATGACGAAAAAGACGAGGAAGGTGATCCCTAGGATCATGATCGGCAATTGCAGTAAGCGGCGACCGATCAGATTGAGCACGTTTAGCATTCCGCCTTGGCTCTCTTCTGGGTAAGCGTGACGGGGAAGTAGACCCCGGGATAACCCGAGGTCCGTATTTGCGAATGGCGCAATGTGCGCGACTGGCTATTACTTCTTCACGCCAACATCGAGGAAGGACAGACCAGTGGTTGGAACTGGTGCAAAGCCCTCGAGTTCGTCTGGGTTCCAAGCCGTCGGCAGCTGGCGGTGCAGCAGCGGATAGAGCACGACTTCTTCAGAAAGAAGATCCATGGCTTCGTTCCACTTTGCAGTCTGCTCTTCACCGGACAGCTTCTGTGCGTCGGCAAGCAGCTGAGTCAGCTCGGCGTAGCCTTCGCTTTCAGCCCAACGGTAGCGCGTGGTTGGCCAGATGTTGTCGCCAAACCACCACTGCATCAGAATGTCTGGGTCATTGCCGAACACAGATGGATCACCAGGGGCGATCATGACCTGCATTTCGCCAGCATCGACCTTAACGTACTGACCGCCGGACTGACCGATGTCGAGCGTGGTGTTGATACCAACAGCATCAAGGCTTTCCTTGATGATTGGCGCAACATCCTTCACCCAACCATGATCAGTGCTCATCAGCGTGATATCAAGCGAAGGAACACCCGCTTCAGCGAGAAGCGACTTGGCCTTTTCTTGGTTCAGCGAATAGACCGTCGAAGCTTCGTGGAAGTTCGGGTGCGTTTCTGGAAGGAAGCCCTTAGCAGCGGATGCGTTGTCGAGCATGCCAGTGCCAATGACCTTATCCATGTCGATCGCATACATAAACGCCTGACGAACACGAACATCGTTGAACGGCGCCTTCGTGGTGTCAAACATCGCGAAGAGCAGACCGAACGACTGGGCCTTTTCAAGCTCAGCAGTCGCAGCTACCGCGTCAACGTCGATGTAAGGAACGTCTTCCATCGCCTGAATTGTGCCAGACGACAGAGCATTCACACGCGCAGTAGGATCGGCGATGAGGTTCCAAACCATATCGGCTGCAAGCGCAGGACGATTGCCGGTGTAAGCCTCATTACGTTCAAACACAATTTCCGCTTCCGGCACTGCCGAAATCAGCTTGTAAGGACCCGTACCAGTCGGGAGCTTACCGAACGCTTCCGGATCTGCCTCAACCAGTGCCTTCGGAACGATCTTGATCGAACCGATACGCTCGTTGAAAAGCGAGAATGGGTACTTGTTGGTGAACTTTACAGTCGTTGCATCAACGACTTCCACCTTATCGATGAACGCTACGAATGAGCGGAACAGCGAGTTCGAGTTTGGATCCAGCACACGCTGAGCCGAGAAGACAACGTCTTCTGCAGTGACTGGGGTGCCGTCATGAAAAACAGCGCCCTCACGCAGCTTAACGATGTACTCGAGACCATCAGCACTGGTCGGCATTTCTGCAGCCAGGGCAGCGTAAGGCTGACGGGTGACCGGGTCGAGATCAACCAAGCCTTCCATGGTGTGCCAATTGGCAGCCACAGTGACCGCACCCGACGCATTGAGCGGATCGAAAGTGCCAGAGAGACCGTAAGCGATACCGGCCTGAATGGTGGCATCGAGGTCGATATTATCAGTATTTACCTGCGCAAAGCTGGCCGATGCGCCAAACAGCGACATTGAGGCGAAAGCACCTGCAGCAAGGCAGAGAGCGCGGCGAGAAATCCCTTGAGAACGCGAAGTCACTTATTCCCTCCAGTTGACATCAGACGTCTGACGTCTTCTATCCTAATGTATGGCTGCACGCAAGCCTTGTATCCAAGCGAAATACGCGGAATATCGCGGCACGCTACGGCGAAAATACACGCATGGTAGGAAAATGAGCGAACCGACTGACAGCACCAATAGCCCATTGCGGATGCGCCGCTCGACCACTGCCGAACAGATCAAGCACCTGATTATGCAAAGGGGTTTGCGGCCAGGGGATGCCATCCCGACCGAGGCGGAGCTCTGTAACGATCTTGGGGTTTCCCGCTCATCGGTGCGCGAGGCGATTCGCACTTTGGCCACACTCGACATCGTGGAAGTCAGGCATGGTCATGGCACAGTCGTGGGGAATATGAGCCTGACCCCACTTGTCGAGACACTTGTGTTTCGCGGCGCGCTAACACCCGGCGATGATCTTGAGGCGCTGCGTGAAGTGATCGAACTTCGTCGAGTGCTGGACTTGGCATTCACCGACGCTGTGGTGGACGCTCACAAAGGCAAGGCGAACCCGATCATCGAACGGCTCGTCACGAACATGGTTGAGCGCTCCAATAACAATGAACCCTTTTTGAGTGACGACAGGCTCTTCCACTCTGAAATGCTGTCACCGGTTGGCAATCCGTTGGCCGTTCAACTCGTCGCAGCTTTCTGGGACATCCATACGGCCGTCTTGCCGAAACTTGATCTGGCCCTTCCAGACGACATGCGCCAAACAGCGCAAGCGCATAGCGACCTCTATTGGTCGGCACAACGCGGAGACCATGAAGGCTACCGCCATGCCGTGATCGCTCACTATGATCCACTGGTGCGCATGCTGCAGAAGCAGGCGAAGTCGTAGTACCCTGCCCCAGCTGCGCAAGTGAATGCGTCGCTATCCCGAAGAATAGCGACGCCAAGAGATTTCATACTGCCCGGCATCGAAGGCCAAACGAGCTAGCCGAACGCCAGGCAATCAGATTTTAGGACGCCGCACGCAGGCTTCCCGTACCGCCAGACGCTTGGACTGAACGCGTACCCGCCAGTATCGCCGCCTCGAGGCATACCTCCTTCGGCTGGCCATTCAGCCAAGCGTCGATAAACCCGGCATTAAAGGCATCGCCAGCGCCGGTCGTATCGACCACCTCAACCTTTGCACTGCTGCGGGCGATCACCTCACCTTCGCAGGCCAGCATAGCCCCGTCGCCCCCTAGCTTGAGTGCAACAACGGGGAAATGCGATGCCAGCTTAGCCAGTGCCGCGGCCGGATCTGTATCCCCGGTCAGGGCCTGCGCTTCTTCCAGATTTGGCAAAAACAGATCCACATCTTTTGCACGTTCAAAGAACAATGGATCCTTGATAAGCGTGTCATCCCAACTCGGGTCGAGAGACACGGTCAGTCCCTGCGCCTTCGCCAGAGCGACAGCATCCTGCATTTCGTAAAGCGTTGCATATTCGGCAATATGCAAATGCGCTGCCTGATCCCAGGCGATTGCGGTCTCAAAGGTTTCCGGGCGTGCATAGCCCGCACGACGCGAGAGAAAGGCGCGATCACCGCTATTGACGATAACCACAGTCAACTGCGGACCAGCAGTTTCGTGCCGATCAAGGAACTGCAATTCCAGCCCAAGCGTCTCGATCTCACCACCCAAGGTGCGCGAAAGCGGATCCGTGCCAAAGCGTGCCACGACTGCTGAGGGCCGACCATGCGCTGCAACATGAGCAGCCGTGATCAGCGCACCACCACCTGGGGTTAAAGCGAAATCATCAGCGAAGATTTCGCGCCCCAGTTGCGGCATGCCGTCGAGGCCGCGAAACACCATGTCGCAATATATACGGCCGAGGCTGAGAACAGCCCCGGCTTTGTTCGAAGTCGATGTCATGCGCGGCCAATAGCCTTTTCGGTCACGGCATCAAAGAGATAAAGCGAACCGGGCTCAGCCCGTACTGTCACCGACGCCCCCACAGCAGGCACAACGCGGCCTGGTGCCGTACCGATGACGGTTTTGCCATTCAGGCCAATGTGCACCAGAGTTTCCGAACCAAGCGGCTCAACAGCCTCCACCAGGCCGCTGGCGACAAAACCATTGCCGTCGCTTTCACCGACCACAAGATCATGCGGACGGATGCCAACCAGCACCTTGGCGTCATGGCCGGGAAGGGTAAGCCCGGAAATGGCGGCACCGGCGACGCTGAGGTCCGACGCTGTCAGTTGGCCATCGATCATGTTCATTGAAGGGCTACCGATAAAGCGCGCGGTGAACACATCCTGAGGATTCTCATAAAGCTCGGTCGGCGACCCCACCTGCAGAATATGACCATCACGCATAACCACGATCTTGTCGGCCATGGTCATGGCTTCCACCTGATCGTGCGTTACGTAAACAATGGTGGTGCCAAGGCGCTGATGTAGCGCTTTGATTTCCATGCGCATCTGCGAACGCAGCTGCGCGTCAAGGTTCGAGAGCGGCTCGTCGAAAAGGAACGCAACGGGGTCGCGTACCATCGCGCGACCGATAGCGACGCGCTGACGCTGACCGCCAGAGAGAGCTGCAGGACGGCGATCGAGCAGATGGGACAGGCCCAAGAGTTTGCCAGTTTCTTCGATGCGCTGCTGCTTCTCAGCCTTCGAGAGCTTTGAGGTATAAAGCCCAAAACCGATGTTCTGGCCCACCGTCATATGCGGGTAAATCGCATAGTTCTGGAACACCATAGCGATGTTACGCTGCTTTGGTTCGCGCTGGTTCACGACCTCATTACCGATCAGCAGCTTGCCGCCGGAAATGTCTTCCAAGCCTGCGATCATGCGCAGTGTCGTTGATTTGCCGCACCCCGATGGACCGACAAAGACAACGAACTCGCCGTCTTCGATCTTAAGGTCAATACCGTGAACGGCTTGGGTTTTGCCGTAAGCCTTGATCAAGCCCTGAAGTTCGATACTGGCCATCAGACTGCTCCCTTTAATGCGTTGAATCGCTCATTGAGCGTGCGCGCGGCGTCAGCCTGTCGGCGCAAGAATGTTTCGTGTTTTGCAGCAAGTTCTGCTGCTTTGGTTTTGTAGCCAGCAATGGCCGCGTTCAGCGGCTCAGGTGCCGGACCGCCGTAGCGTGTCCGCACAGCGACGAAATATTCAGGCGAGACGATTTCAGCGAAGCTGGCTTCGTTCAGTGCCGTTTCGCGCTGGGTTGCGTACAAGAAGGCCTCCCGGAATGAAGCGTAGCCGTCCTTGGCCAAATCGCCCTTTTGGGCGACAACCGACTTGGCCACTGCCGCCGCAATCTCGTGTCCCTCGCGGAACGACAAGCCCTCGCGCCGAACTAGGCTGTCCGCCAGTTCGGTGATGGTGATGCAGGAGCGCGAGATGTTTTCGCGCACACGATCAGGGTTGATGCGGATTTGTGCAACCAGAGCGGCCAACAGGTCGAGCACGCGATAGGCACTGGCGAAAGCGCCATAGCCCATCGACTGCGTTTCCCCTTCGCTGTCGTTCATATCGGTGAACGGGGTGTTGTGCACCACGGTCAGCATGGCATGAGCGCGACCAACGGTCTGGCTCGAAAGATGACGCAAGTGCTCAATCGGCACCGGATTGCGCTTCTGCGGCATGATCGAGGAGATTTGCACGAGGCTATTTGGCACATAGATCTGCCCGACCTCAAAGCTCGTCCACACTTGGAAGTCTTGAATGACACGACCAAGATGGAGGAACATCAGTTCAATGGCTGAGTAGGTCGAGGTGATGTAATCCACGCCCGCAATGCAGGAATAAGAATTCTGCAAAGGCTCTGAAAAGCCCAAAAGGTCGGCAACGCGGTGACGATCAATCGGGAACCCCGAGGTCGTGATCGCAGCCGCACCCATCGGCGAGTAATCGAGAATGCGGTATGCTTCGAACAGCCGCTCGATGTCACGACCAACAAACTCTACGACTGCAGAAAGGTAGTGACCAAAGGTGGTTGGCTGCGCTGGCTGGCCATGAGTATAGGCGACTATCAGCGTCGCCCTTTCCCGTTCAGCCGCATCAATGAGCGCTGCATGCAGCGCCAGTGCCTTCTCGAGCAACACGTTCAACCGCTCGCGGATACCCAGCTTGAACAAAGTATGATCGATATCGTTGCGCGAACGGGAGGTGTGCAAACGCCCACCAAGGTCCGGGCCAACGCGCTTTTTCAATTCGCGTTCGATCAGGAAGAAGAAGTCTTCTACCTCACCGGTGTAAACAAGGGACGATGGCTCAATTTCGGCATCAATGCTCTCGAGCGCTTTAGCAATGTCGCTTCCCTGCTCTTCGGTGAGAATGCCGGTTTCAACCAGCATCACCAAATGCGCACGGTCGATGGCGCGAAAACCTTCGACGTGGTGATCCTTCGCCCCATCAAAGAGGGGGCGAAGAACGGTTTCTATGTAAACTGGGTCCGGAAAGACCGAGGTGTCGGTGAGACGTGGATCGGTCATGGCCTTAGCCCTTCAGACCGGCCAGCATAACACCGCGAACGATGTAGCGCTGGAGAGCAAGGAAGACGAGCAGCGTCGGAATTGTGCCGATCGCCGCGCCAGTCATAATCAACTCCCACTGGATCGCAGCTTCCGCCGAGAACGAAGAGATACCCACAGGCAGTGTGTAGAGCTCCTTGGAGGTCGTCACGATCAGCGGCCAGAAGAAGGCAGTCCAGTTGCCGAGGAAGGAGAAGATGGCCAGAGCCGAGATGGCAGGAACCACCATCGGCATCGCGATCTTCCACCAGATGGTGAATTCGTTCAGCCCATCAACGCGCGCCGCCTCGAGGAAGTCGTTCGGCACGCCTTCAAAGAACTGCTTCATCAAGAAGGTGCCAAATGCCGTCATCAGGCCTGGGAACATGATCCCCCAATACGAGTTCAGCCAACCCAGCTGGCTCGACATCAAATACCACGGGATCACCAACATTTCGGTCGGGATCATCAAGGTCGACAGAATGGCGAGGAAGATGAAGTAGCGGCCACGGAATTGGAACTTCGCCAGCGTGTAGCCAACCAGACTGTCGAAGAAGACGTTCGACGCGGTCACAACGACAGCAATGAAAGTCGAGTTGATGAACCACTGCAGGAAGCGGCCATCTTGCAGAACCTTCAAATAATTGTCAAAGGTCGGTGCGGATGGGATCAGCTTGAGGTCATAGACTTGGCCCGACGTCTTGAGCGAGGTCGAGAACATGAACAGCAATGGCGTGATCATGATCAGCCCACCGATGAACAGCAGCGTCCATGCAATGTAACGACCGGGACGAATATCGCGGCGGTTGGCCGCCAATTCAGAGGAAACGGTTGTAGCGGTCATTTCTTTTCCCTCAGCACATAGAGCTGGAGCAGAGAGACGATGAGCAGGATGGTGAACAGCACCACTGTCTGCGCAGCGGCATAGCCCATCTGGTAGGACGAGAACGCGGTCTGATAAATCATCAACACCAGTGGCTTAGTCGAGTTCAGCGGACCACCCGGATCATTGGTGGTCATGTTGTAGACCTGATCAAAGATGCGGAGGAAACCGATGGACGAGAAGACGACGAGGAACACAGTGGTCGGCTTCAGCAGCGGAATGGTGATCTTGCGCAAGATAGCACCATCGCCCAAGCCGTCGATGCGCGCGGCCTCATAAAAGGTCGATGGAATAGCCCGCAGACCTGCCATGAAAATGATGATCTGGAAGCCCAATCCTGCCCAAATGGCTGGAATGAGAATTGAGAACAGCGCTTGATCGACCGAGCGCAGGAATGGCTGCTGCGGGATCCCAACACTGCTCAGAACGGAGTTAATCACGCCGATTGGAACCGGCTGATAGAACCAGCGCCATACCCAACCCATAGCGGCAGCCGTGGTTAGGAAGGGCAGAAAATAGAGCGCACGGATGAAACCATGCATGAAGCGGACGCGGTCGAGGTAGTAGGCGATCAAGAAAGAGATCACCAAACTCAGTGGCGTACCGATGATGAGATAGAGGAAGGTGTTGTTGAACACTTTCCAGAAAGCTGGATCGGCGAACATTTTTTGATAGTTCGCAAAGCCGATAAACTTGGCCGGACGCAAGAGGTCCCAATTGGTCAGCGATAGCCAAAACGCCTGAAACGTTGGATAAAATCGAATGCCTGCGTAGAAGGAGATCGGGATGATGAGAAACACCCAAGCCCAGATCACACGCTTTTGGCCGATAGTCAGTCGGTCCCAAAGCCGAACCGGTCCTGACTGTGGAAGTGCGTTCGTTGACGCCATGTTTGCTCCTTGTGGGGCACCCGGGCGCTAGAGCCACAGATCCACACCGCCTGACGAACCACCCCGATCACAAGGACCGGGATGGACCGATTTTTTGGAGATAATCGCGAGCTCTAAGCCCGACGATTAGCGGTTGTCGTTGATGATCGCCTGCTCTGCAGCAGCTGCAGCGGCAACGGAGTCGGCTGGCGACTGACCTTCGAGCAGAATACGATTAACCGCATCGATCGCCGTCGTACGCTGACCAGCTTCGTCGTAGAAGCGGGTGGTGTGCGCGTATTCAAGGCCCTTCAAGAACGGCGCGCGGATTGGGTCAGCAAGATTGGCTTCGGTCAGTGCAGCGTCGCGACGCGCTGGCAGTTCGCCAACCGTTTCCAGCCAGATGTTCATTGCCTCTTCCGAGGAAATGTACTGCAGGAACTTCTGCGCAGCTTCGAGCTCTTCACCCTGAGCAGTCGCGCCGATGCCGTTAGCAAAGTAGGACGAGTAGTTCGAACGCATACCGTTTGCATCGGCTGGCAGCTCGACAACACCCCATTCAAATGGGTTGGCAGCGAACGCACCGAGGCGGAACGTACCGTCGATGGTCATAGCAGCAAGGCCTGCACGGAATGCTGCCTGGCCTTCATCCATGAAACCAACCAGGCCAACCTTCTGCTCGGTCTGCAGGTCCGTATAGAACTTCATCGCTGCTGCGCCAGCTTCGTCGTTATAAGCGACGTTGCCTTCTGCATCATATGGGACGCCGCCGAACTGACGAACGAGTACTTCGCGCCACCAATGGTGATCCTGCCCTGCCATATCGAGTGTGATACCAGCGGACGTGATGTTGCCACTACCATCAACCTTGGTGGTGGCCTTAGCGGCAGCGACGAGCTCTTCCAGATTGTTTGGAGGCTCGATGCCAGCTTCAGCGAAGTGCGCCTTGTTGTAGAACAGTGCAAGCGAACGCACCGCCGTCGGCAGACCATAATAGTCTTCGCCACGCTTCATCGCAGAGACGATTGGGAAAAATTCTGATTCAATCTCATCGTGCGGGAACACAGCCGGATCAAGTGGCTGAATGAGGCCACCGTTCACGAACTGATCGGTCCAACCGTAGAAGAGCTGCACAACATCCGGACCCTGCCCTGCAACCTTAGCAGCGACAACGCGCGTCTGGTAATCGGCATAAGGGAAGGTGGTCTGCTTGACGGTAATGCCTGGGTTAGCCGCCTCGAAATTCTCGATCAGCTTGTCCATAGCCTGAACACGGCTATCGAACACATACTGCCAGTATTCGATTTCAACGGCCTGGGCGGAGCCGAGTGCCAACATGCTGATGCCAGCGGCGAGGCCGGCCATTTTTGCTTTGAGAAGCATTGGTATATATCCTCCATACGACCGTCGGCCTAAGCGACAGCTCTCCATGTGACCTGAAAGTCCCCTTCCAAGCTTGCCTTCAACGTCCCCCAGAATCCAAGCGATTGTCAATAACATAATCTACTTGAGTTATTGTTTTGACATTCGACTTTTGGTGCTATGAGTTGAGCGCATCCTTCGGAGATCACTCGTGACTAGCCGCAGCAAAAAACCCGTACCGCCTATGGTCGCTATCGGCTCCAACCCAGAACGTAACCGCGCGCACAATCGCCGCGTCGTCCTTGAAGTGATCAGATTACACGGTCATTTGGGCCGCACTGAAATTGCCCGCCACGCCAAAATCACCGCCCAAGCGGTGACCAATATCGTTGAAGAGCTGCTCGCCGAGGGGATGCTGATAGAATTGGGACGGCTTCGCTCTGGGCGTGGTCAGCCCCCGATCCAATTTGCAGTCAATCCCGACGGCCCACTCACCGCAGGCGTCGAAATCGCCGCCGACCATATGGTGTGCGTTCTTCTCGATCTCTCTGGTCGCGTGCGTGCGCAGTCGATCAGTCGACTTGAGGATACCGGCCCGGCGGTCGTGCCAAAACTTGTCGCAGATGAAGTGGCCCGTCTTCAAACCGAACTCTCCGTAACACCGCCCCCCAAACTTTTGGGCATCGGCGTGGTAATGCCCGGACCGTTTGAAATTGAGGGTATGAGTTCTGTCGGTCCGGCGACCCTCCCAGGCTGGACTGGCCACGACCCAAGAAAACTCTTCGCCCAAGCCACTGGTCACGATGTAGTTGTCGAAAACGACGCGACCGCCGCCGTCGTAGGCGAGCGCCTCTATGGCGCCGGTCGCCAGCTTACCAATTTCTGTTACCTTTATTTCGGCGTTGGGCTTGGGCTCGGCGTCATACACGATGGCCGCCCATTGCGCGGTGCATTTGGCAACGCTGGCGAAATCGGTCACATCGGCCTAGTGCCGCGCAATGGCGCTGGCAAGGCAGGCCCGGCTGGCGCACTCGAGCGGTTCGTATCCGTTTTCGCTCTGCGTGAGCGTTTGGCCATGGCGGGCATCTATGCCAAAACCGTGGAAGATATCGAGCGCCTGCACGAGGCGCAAAATCCAACTCTGCTCGATTGGATTGAGACCGCTGCAGATTATCTCGCGCCGACCGTGGCCCTACTCGAAAACATTTTCGATCCCGAAACCATTATCTTTGGTGGCGGCCTCCCTGACGCCGTTCTGGAAGCAGTAATTTCAGCAATCAATCCTCTGCCCGTTACTGTGGCCACACGTGACAAACGCGTCTTGCCGCGCGTTCTAGGCGGGCAAACCGGCCAACTAACGGCCGCCCTCGGTGCTGCAGCTTTACCTTTGCTCGACACCGTCTCCCCACACCTCAGCCTTTCCGATCCTGCAAACTGACCCATCTTCGACGCAAGGACTAGTCGATCATGCTTTCTTCCCGCGACCGTCTTCATAACCGAGCAAAATCGCCACGCTTCGTCGCGCTGTACCGTGCCCTCACGCGGCTCAAGTCCACAGTGACCGTTATGAACACCGGCGCCCATCCGGACGATGAGCACAACTCCATGCTCGCCTCCTTGCGCCATGAACACGGCGCACGCATTGTTGTCGCCTGCTCGACACGTGGCGAAGGCGGTCAGAACACGCTCGGTCCAGAGCGTTTGGGAGCCCTGGGTGTTGTCCGCAGCCGCGAGCTTGAAGAGGCCGCCCGAGTTATTGATGCCGACATCGCTTGGCTCGGGCACGGACCGAATGACCCCGTTCACGACTTTGGCTTTTCCAAATCCGGCCCAGACACACTCGCCCGTTGGGGCAAGGAACGTACAATCGATCGGCTCGTTCGCGCCTATCGCGAATTCCGCCCTGACATCGTTATTCCAACCTTCCTCGACGTTCCGGGCCAGCACGGTCACCACCGTGCCATGACTGAAGCAGCCGAAACCGCACTCGCTCTGTCAGCCGATCCGACGTATAAAATCGCCGGCCTCACCCCTTGGAAGGTCAGCAAATATTATCTCCCCGCATGGTCCGGCGGCGGCGACTATTATGACGACGAAGTTCCTCCACCTCCCGCAACCACGACGATTATTGCGGGCGCATGCGACCCGGTCACGGGCTTGAGCTTTGCTCGTCTCGGCGAAGTCTCGCGGGCTTATCACGCCACCCAGAATATGGGCGACTGGCGCTATGACGCTTCGCGTTGGGACCTCCACCTCGTTGGCGGAACCGCTGAAATTAGTGTCTTTGACGCCCTCCCGACAAAACTGTCGGATCTTGGGTCCCAGCCTGAATTGGCCCGGGCTGACGCGGCTATTGCGAGCGCTATTGCAGCCTTCCCAAAATCGGATGAAATTTTAAGCGCCCTAATTGAGGCCAAGCAGGCACTCAGCAGTATTGACGCAATCGCTGACCATCACGCGCACCGCATCACTCGAAAAATTGTCGAACTCGACGCTGCAATCGTACTGGCCGCTGGTCTGGACCTGACTGCGTCCGTATCCTCCCGCGATGTCCTTCCCGGATCGAGTGTAACGATCACTATCGAAAGTGCACATCCACTGGACAGCACTGTCACCGTGACACCAGTAGCGCCAAAAGCTTTTGCTTCCGGCGTTCCTGTCAGTTTTAGCGCCCGCACGGCCATCCTGACTGTTGAGGCCGATCCGCATGCCGACGTCGGCAATCCCTACTACCCAAAATGGTTCAGCCTAGGCGGCAACGGCGCGCTCTGGCTCGAAGTCGAAGCCGAGGTCAGCGGGACCAAGGTTCGCTTTGCACTCGATACGGAAGAAGCCGTCCAAATCGCCCCAGCGAAAAGGGCCGCAATCACGCCCGAGGCGCTCATTCTAGCGCTTCCCGCACAGGGCCAGCACAGCTTCACTGTGAAAAGCACCGGCGCTCCATCGTCTGTATCAGTTGAGAATACCCCCTCTGGGCTCAGCGTCAAATTTGCGGGCGATGCGCTGCAGCTCACAGCAACTCCTGACCTCACTCCCGGTAAATACCACCTGCCACTGAGCGTTGACGGACTTTCGGCTCACGTCGTCACCCCTATTGCCTACGAGCATATCGGCACATCGCGCTATGTCCGCCCGCTCACACTCGACATATTGGCGCTCGATCTGAAAGTGCCTGACACCAAGGTAGGCATCATCAACGGCGGGGCCGACAATGTCAGCTTCTGGCTTAAACGCATGGGCGCCAATGTCATCGACCTAGACGCTGAAGCACTTGCGGGCGACCTCTCAGTCTATGACACTATCATCGTCGGCCTCTTTGCTTTCGGCACGCGCCCAGACTTGAAAGCGGTAACCAGCAAGCTACACACTTTCGTCGAGAACGGCGGGCACTTGGTCACCCTCTACCATCGCCCAACGGACGGCTGGGACAAGCAAGCTACCCCCCCTCGCCCGCTGACGATCGGCTCGCCTTCGCTTCGCTGGCGCGTCAACAACCCATCAAGCACAGTCGAAATCCTGCAGCCCAACCATCCGCTCTTTGCTGGCCCCAATACCATCACCCGCGCCGACTTTGACGGCTGGGATAAAGAGCGCGGTCTCTATTTCGCCTCTCACTGGGATGAAGCTTATGAGCCCCTCCTAAGTATGAACGATGTCGGCGAAAATCCGCTCTTTGGTTCTCTCGTCTCAGGGAGGATCGGTAAGGGGCGCCATACCCACACGAGCCTCGTGCTGCACCACCAGCTCGATAAGCTGGTTCCGGGCGCCTTCCGCATCATGGCTAACCTCTTGCAAAGAGCCTAAAATGGCCCAAGCGCGTGCGCTGCCCCTTGGGCTAGCGTGGCTTCTTTCCGACATGGTTCTGGTCACTGTTATGACCGTCCTCGTCAAAATGAGCGGGGCCAGTTACCCATCGGTGCAGATTGTTTTTATTCGCTCGCTCATCGGTCTCGTGAGCGTGCTGCCTCTGGCATGGAAACACCGCACTGCGCTCAAAAGCACCAAGCGACTGGGACAACACAGTTTTCGGGTATTGTGCAATACGCTTGCCCTTAACTGCAATTTCGCAGCGCTGACGGCACTGCCTTTGGCGCTCGTAAACGCCATCGGCTTTACCAGGCCGCTCGTCACTCTGGCGCTGGCCAGCTGGCTCCTTCAAGAACGCTCGGGGCCGTGGCGCTGGATAGGCACTGGGATCGGTTTTTTTGGCGTGCTGATCATGATTGGCCCCAATCAAGTCGAATGGAACCTAGGCCTATTAGCCGCTCTTGGCACTGTTGTGTTCGGTTCGCTATCCACGGTGCAAACCCGTGCATTGGCAGGAGAGAACACAACCACATTGATGGTCTTTTATACCGTTGGGCTGACTGTATTCACATCCGCCCCAGCGATCATCATGTGGGAACCGGTGCGTCTTGGCGATTGGCCAGTCCTGATAGCGATCGGTGTACTCGCGCAAGTTGGACAATATTGCTTTCTCCGCGCCTATCAGAGCTCCCCAGCCAATCAACTGGCGCCCTTTCACTATCTTTCCATTATAGCCGCAACCGCCGCAGGGTTCCTTGCCTTTGGTGAGATACCATCCGCGTCAACCGCTATTGGCATCGCCATTATCCTATCGGCGCTTTACATCACCAATCATCTCGACAAACGACAGTCGGCACACCGCACCGCACCCTAAGCTCGCGCTCGACCTTCGGGTCCCGCCTCTACCGAGGATGGACCCAGATAATAGAAATATCGAGCTTGAGGTGTCTTATAAGAAGCTCACGGCCATGGAGGCTGAGGTCCGCGAGGTCCGGTCGAGGTGGCCCGCTCGCGCCCGAGCAAAATACTAACGCGGCACAACATCCCACGAGGGATGAACTAATAACCGCAACAATTTCATGAAAGAAAATGGCGCGAGAGACGGGGCTCGAACCCGCGACCTCCGGCGTGACAGGCCGGCGCTCTAACCAACTGAGCTACTCCCGCAGCGCTTGCGAACTCTCGTTCGGCGCAACGTGAAACTCATCTACTGCACTATTCGGCCAAAGGAAAGGTGCTGACAAAAATATATCGAGATCACTGTGCCTTAGACGTGGAAAACTCCGTCAAAGGCCTGTGTTCCTGCGATCCACCTGCATGAGCGCAGCATTAGCTCGGTACAACCTCCAAGCGCCCGAGCAGAGAAGCCGCGTGATTGAGGCTTGCGCCGGTTGAGATCAGCATTGTGGGTAGTGTCAGCCATTCCAGAGCCCAAGCAACGCCTGAGCGCTCGTTCTCATGGATCATCGCGAGATTGAGCGTGCCAGCATGCCCCGCAACCTGCTTGGCTAAGGTCACCAAAGCTTCGGCAGTTACCGGATTAGATTTATGGGCCATCGCAGATGACGATCCGCCGCCAGTCAGGCGGACAGCGCCGATTTCATTCTGCGCAAGAAGGGCCACATCCATGCCGATCTTCCCCAAAATGCCCGTTATCTGCACGAGGATATTGCCGAAGCTGACGATTTGGTCGCGCTGACTATGCCAAGGCTCTGCGAGACCGAGGTCCAGCATTTCCGCCATGTGCCGAGCAATAGTATCGCCATACCCGTCAAAACTGGCGCGATCACCCACTGGGCCACCCAATTGGAGCACCAAAAGCGACTGTCGCAAAGGGCCTAAGGCTTTCAAAATGCGCGCGAGCGGTTCACTCCAAGTGGCGAGTTTGGCGCTCCATGTGGACGCTAGGGCAATTTGCATACGCGTATGCGCCAGGTAAGGCCTGTTTCCGAATTCAGCCTTCATCTCGCCTAGTCTGGTCAGAAGCAGAGAGATCCGCTCCTCATAAATGGCAATCACCTTCGCCAATTGCAACATAAGTGCGGTGTCGACAGCATCTTGGCTCGTCGCGCCCTTGTGCAGATACACAGCGGCAGACGGCGAAAGCCGAGGCTTGAGCTGCCTAATCAGTGCGGGAATGGGTACGCCATCGCGGGCCATGCCGAGTTTGAGGTCGTTCCAATCCACCGAGAACTGTGCGAGCGCTGTTTCAATTTCTTGCGCTGCGGCTTCAGGAATGAAGCCGGAAATGGCGCTAGCTTTCGCCAATGCGACTTCAAACGCCAAATAACCGCTGACGAGCGCTTCGTTACTGAGCAGCGCCTCGATTACCGGGTCACTGGCAAAGGCCGACAGCAGGTTATTCATAGCCAGTGACCCAAAAATCAGATGTCAAAGAACACGGTTTCACCTTCGCCTTGCAGGCGAATGTCAAAATGATACGCGAGCGTGCCATCTGCGTCATCTCGCTTTGCAACAAGAGTTGCCCGACGGCGTAGGTCCATAATTTTCTTTAGGACATAGTCTGCAGCATTGGCTTCTGCCTCGTCGTCAAAATAGACACGGGTCTGCAGACCAATATTGACGCCACGCGCCACGATCCACACGCTGATATGCGGAGCCATGAGAGTGCCATCCGGCGCCTTTACGCGACCGGGCTTAACCGTGTCGAAAAGAAACGATCCGTCCTCCTGGGTAGGCTGTCTACCCCATCCGGTAAACAACGGTGGGGAGTCTCCTTGCTGGGGAAAGTTGCCTTCGGCATCAGCTTGCCAAATTTCGAGCACAGCATCGGACACTGGCGCTCCGGAACCATCGATAACCCGACCGCGTAAAGCAATGCGCGGGCCGTTATAGCCCTCACCCAACATAGTCTTGCCGGTGTCTTCGGCGATAACGCCGGTAATGCCACAGAAGTTGGGCGTCATGCCGATGTGGACATATGGGCCGGCGGTCTGCGAGGGGGATTCTTTCAAAACAGGGATTGGGTGCAGCATCAGTTCCCCTCCAACTTGTTTTCGAACATGGTGGAGCGGCGGCCTCTCAAGACAATATCGAAACGATAGGCCAAGGCGTCCATCGGCGTCGTATTCATTCTGTCCAATCGGGCGATCAACTGATCAATCGCGCTCTTGTCAGGAATCGTGCCCACAATCGGGCACTGCCAGATCATCGGATCGCCCTCAAAATACATCTGAGTGATGAGCCGCTGCGCGAAGGCATGGCCAAACACCGAGAAGTGGATATGTGCCGGGCGCCAGTCATTGCCGGTATTGGGCCAAGGGTATGCACCGGGCTTGATTGTGCGGAAACTATAGAAGCCATTCTGGTCCGTAATAGCGCGGCCAAACCCGCCAAAATTGGGATCAAGAGCGGCGAGATAGCCTTCCTTCTTGTGACGATAGCGCCCGCCGGCATTGGCCTGCCAGAACTCAACCAGAGTGTTCGGAACCGCGCGCGCGTTCTCGTCCAACACCTGACCATAGACGATCATGCGCTGACCAATGGCTTCATTCCCATCCTTAGTAAAGTTGCGGATGAGGTCATTATCCAGCGCACCGATTGGCTCATGACCGAAAGTCGGACCAGTCATCTCCGACTTGGTTGGCCCCAAAGCGATGAGGCTGTGCTGAGGGGAGCGAAAGGTGGAACTCTTGTACCCCGGTGTCGCCGCTGGCGGATGCCAGTCGCGATCTCGCTGAAACAATACCCCGTCATCTCCGGGTAAGATTATACCGCTCATCTGTCCTCCCCCTGGACCTTTTTGAGTTCTTCTTTAGCCAAGCGAAACGCTGCGTTCGCCGCCGGAACTCCTGAGTAGATTGCAACATGCATCAGAACTTGCGCCAAGTCCTCTTGCGTGGCGCCTGTATTGGCTGTTGCGCGTACATGCATGGCGAATTCTTCTTCGCGGCCCAATGCCGCGAGGATTGCCAAGGTGATCAAAGAGCGTTCACGTGGCGTCAAATCAGGGTTGGACCAAACCGTGCCCCACGCGGTTTCGGTGATAAAAGTCTGAAAATCCCGATCCAGATCGGAAATTCGAGCTGTTGCCGCATCCACATGCTTGTCGCCCAAAATGGCGCGACGCGTTTTCATACCTTGCTCGAATGGTGCTGAGTTAGGCATGACCATGCCCTTCCAAAAAAGATTGAATATGACGAGACAGTTGGCCCGGCGTCTCTAGGCTCGGAAGATGCCCCACGTGTTCAAGCAGAATATAGCTGGCGTCCGCGATGCGATCGGCACTTGCTTTTACCAGCACAGGCGGGGTTGCCTGATCGTCAGAACCCGCGAAAACAAGTGTCGGCACTGAGATATGATCAAGGGCCGATGTCAGATCAGCGTCCCTTAATGTTGCGCAGGTTGCAGCATAACCTTGCGCGCTGTTCTGCAAGAACTGCCGACGCCAAACACTCCAAGCTGCAGTATTATCTCGCTCAAATCGAGGGCTGAACCAGCGCGTCATGATTGCATCAGCGATTGGCTCCACCCCATAAGCCAATACGGTCTCCATCCGCTCATTCCAGAAGGCATCGGTGCCGATCTTTGCCGCGGTGTTGCAGAGGATGAGCGCATCAACCCTTTGAGCGCAGCGCTGCACCACGCCTTGCGAGATAAGCCCACCAATCGACACGCCGCACAGAGCAAAGCGGTCGAAACCAACATGGTCAACCAGCGCCAGCAAATCGTCGACCTGATCGTTAAGAGTATATGGTCCGCGCGGCACCGCGCTCAAACCATGACCTCTGAGATCATAACTCAAAACACGATAGCGCTGAGCAAGATGGGAGATCACATCATCCCAAATTCGGCTATCGGTGCCGAGCGAGTTGACCAAGACCAGCGCTGGACCGAGCTTTGGACCACAGAGGCGATAGTACAGCGCGCCTGAATATCGTTCTAAGAAAGCCATACCGTCCCCCGACCCTGAGATTAGAGAGAAACACGCGCGAAGGTAAAATGATAACTTCAGCCCTAAATATAACCCTCAAATTATTTGACGAGCGAGCGAAACGCAGCGATCCTCAATAAACACCCGCCTTTTATAACTAGGAGGACAGTTTGAGCGGCCGCTTGGTAGACCCACGGATAAAAATTCGCCACCTAGTCTGCTTCCTCGAAGTGGTCCGCCTTCGCTCGATTGTCGGGGCTGCTGAGGCTCTGAACATAAGTCAGCCGGCGGTTACGAAAACCGTTCAGGACCTCGAAGAGATTTTGGGCGAAGCACTCTTTGATCGCAGTAAACGTCGGCTTGCGCTGACAGGATTAGGTGAAGTCTTCTATCGCTACACCTCGACCAGCATGTCAGCGCTCCGGCAAGGGATCGACGCCACGCGCCGCTCATCCCAGGCGACGACTTTGCGGGTCGGCGCCCTACCCTCAGTATCCGCGCGCATTTTGCCCAAAGCCGTTCAGCAATTCGCCCAAGCCGTGCCCGATGTCGTGACCCGCATCATTACCGGTCCGAATGGACACTTGCTCTCGCTTCTGCGTACCGGCGATGTGGATTTTGTCATCGGCCGCATGGCGGATCCGGCTGATATGCTCGGCCTCTCCTTCGAGCATCTCTACTCTGAGTGCGCCGTCGCGGTCGTGCGCAAAGATCACGAGCTGCTCGCCCGTGACCACCTCGATTTGTCTGCCGTGGCGGACTACGAAGTCCTATTGCCGCCGCCAGACGCTTTGATCTATCCGTTGGTGTCGCGGCTGTTTTTGGCACACAATGTCATCGATCATAAGCGCCGGGTCGAAACCGTATCAGATGCATTTGCGCGCGCCTATGTGCGCAGCACTGACGCAATCTGGTTTATATCCGAAGGTGTCGTTGCCAACGATCTGGCTGAACATCAACTCGTCAAACTCCCCTTCGATTTGAGTGAAACAGTCGGGCCCTTAGGGTTCACCACCCGCACCGATGTCGATCCGACGATCGATGTCACGACGCTGATGAACATGGTGCGCGAGCGCGCTGAGGAGATTCGAATGCCTCCTAACGCCGAATGATGTTTTGCCGATCCGCCCGCACTTGCAGTGGAGACTTCCCCAAATGTCGCGTCACGAACCGCGCGAAATAGGCCGGATCATCAAACCCGAGTTCGGACGCCACAAGTTTGACGGACAGATCTGAAAACATGAGATAGCGCCGTGCCTCCGTCGCCAGTCGTCGATTGATCACTGATTGCGCGGAACCGCCAAGCATGGCGTGGCAGACCCTGTTGAGGTGGGTATGACTGACCCCCAGCTGTTGGGCCAAAACCGAGACACTGCGTGAGCTGCGATAGGTTTGCTCGACCATTCCTCGAAATCGATCGAAGAGAAGCTGATTGCGTTGCAATGGGTTATCGGACTGGATGGACGCTGCTGAAGCACGCTCAATCGCAGCGAATAGCAGCGTTAGAAGCGCGTTTTGTACGAGTTCATGCTTCGCACCCGGACTGCGCAGTTCACCAAGCACCTGATCGACCAATGAGCGCGCGTCAACCACCCCGTGAATGACCAAAGCCTGGTCAAAAGCGAAGCCTAAGGCGCGAATATCAGTTTCGAAAAGCGTGAGGACAAGTCCGTCCACATCCTCCGAAAACCAATATTCGTGCACGACCATTGTCGGGATCAGCACCAGATCACCAGAGTGCAACGAGACTTGAACGCCGTCCAACACCGCCGTCGCCGTGCCACCATCGATCACCAAGACCTGCAGCAATTGCTCATGGCGATGCTTATCGATGTGGAAGCCATGTAGCCGGCTGCGGGCTTGGATAGTCTCCCAATGCAGCAACTCGTGCGGGTCGGTCAGCTCACCATAAAGCGTGTAAGTCGGAATATGCGACATGTTCAGATCGTCCAGCTTTTTGTCGCTCTGATCCATTCACCTGACCATATTTGGAGCGCATCCTGCAAGCGAGGGGGATCGTTCTATGCGTACGCAGGTCGTTATTATCGGCGCCGGCCCAGCTGGCCTCATGCTCGGGCGCCTTTTAGACATAGTGGGCATTGCCAATATTATTCTGGAGCGCAAGACCGCTGATTATGTTTTGGGGAGAATCCGGGCTGGCGTGCTGGAGCAGAGTTCTGTCGATCTGCTCAAGACAGTCGGGGCGGCCGACCGCCTACAAAGAGAGGGCATAGTCCATCACGGCACCACGCTCAGCTACGGCGAAACCCACCATCGCATCGACTTCACCGCGCTCGTCGGACGACATGTGACTGTTTACGGTCAGACCGAAATCACACGCGATCTCATGGCACTACGTCCGCGAGAAACGACAATCTATGAAGCGGAAGACGTTGAACTTCACGATCTAGATGACACCCCAAGTGTCTCGTGGACAGAACACGGCGTGCGCAAGACAGTGGAGTGCGACTTCATCGCGGGCTGCGATGGCTATCACGGCGTAAGCCGAGCAAGTGTGCCGCCGAAAGCGCTCAACGTTTATGAGAAGGTCTACCCCTTTGGCTGGCTGGGCCTACTCTCTGATACGCCCCCTGTCGCGCATGAATTGATCTACGCGCACCACCACCAAGGCTTTGCCCTGTGCTCACAGCGCTCGCCAACCCGGAGTCGCTATTATGTCCAAGTCGACGCCTCGGAAGATGTATCGAATTGGAGCGACGATCGCTTCTGGGATGAACTGCGTTCGCGCCTCTCTCCAGAAATCGCCGAACAGGTGGTCACTGGCGCCTCACTGGAGAAGTCGATCGCGCAGCTGCGCAGTTTTGTTGTAGAGCCGCTGCGTTTCGGCAAGCTGTTTTTGGCCGGCGACGCAGCCCATATCGTGCCACCCACAGGGGCGAAGGGCCTCAACCTCGCCATGTCCGATGTGGCTCTGTTGGCGGAAGCTCTGACGGAGGCACTTATCGGAAAATCCACGGCAGGCCTCGACCACTATTCACCCCGCGCACTCGCCCATATCTGGAAGGCAGAACGTTTTAGTTGGTGGATGACAAACCTGCTCCATGTCTTCCCACAGCACACCGCGTTTGAGCAGAACATGCAGCGGGCGGAGTTCGACTATCTCATTAGCTCCACTCATGCTCAACGCTCGCTCGCTGAGAACTATACAGGCTTAAGATCTTAGAGTTTCTCATAGAAAAGCCCCGCCAACACGGGCGGGGCTTCATAGTTCATTGCGGCAGATTATTTGCCTTCAGCAGCGATATACGCGCGGGCCTTTCCCACCAGCGCGGGGCCATCAACGCCGATGGCCTCCATTTCCTTGTACCAATCCGCGTAGGTTGGCTCAGCTGCGGCCACCCACTGGGCGGTTTGCTCAGCATCGATCTGAACGATATTGTTGCCAGCCTTGACCGCAAGAGAAAGACCGGTGGCATCGCCATTGTCCATCACACGACCGAACTGGCGGGACAGTTCAAGACCGCTGTGCTCATCGATGATCGCCTTCAAATCATCGGTGAGGTTGTTGTAGCTGTCATGGTTCATGAACATGCCAAATGTCTGGCTGTAGAGACCATAGTCACTGGTAAAACCGGTGTGGTTTTTGACCAGCTCGGCGATGCGCAGCGATGGCGTCACTTCCCACGGAACCGTGGTCGCTTCGATCACGCCTTTGGAAAGAGCTTCTGGAGTCTGCGTTACCGGCATGCCGACCGGCTCCGCCCCCAAGAGACGCAACATGTTGGAGATAATACGCGATCCGCCGCGGACCTTCATACCCTTCAAATCTTCCAACGAAGTGATCGGATCGTTGGAGTGGAACAGGCCAGGACCATGGGTGTGCAGCGCCAGAACATGGGTATCGGCGATTTCGTCGGCAGCATTCTCCATCACGTATTTATAGAACGCAGCAGAAGACGCTTCACCTGACGTCAGCATGAACGGCAGCTCGAAGACTTCGGCTTTGGGGAAACGGCCTGGTGTGTAGCCCAGAATAGTCCAGATGATGTCGACGACGCCGTCCTTAGCCTGATCGTACAAGTCGGCAGGAACGCCACCCAACTGCATGGCAGGATAGAGTTCAAAAGCGATACGGCCGCCCGAGGCCTCGCTCACAATCTTGGTCCAAGGTTCGATTGCTTGCGCAGGGATCGTTGCCTGCGCCGGGAGCATCTGGTGAATGCGCAGTGTCACTTCCTGAGCAAAGCTCGTGGATGACATGGCCAGCGCCGCAAGTGCGCCCAGAAGCAGAGTGGTCTTTTTCATAATCTTCCTCCCTTTAAAAGGCCGAGAAATGTCCCGGCTTAAATGCCTGCGTGCCCTTTCCTCCAAGTCCACGCAGGCAAATCGCTAATACACCCACCAAACCAAGCATAAGGTTATGGCAGGGAACGCCACCAGGATTATGGTTCGAACTATGTCGCTGATGACAAAAGGAATAACCCCAGCATAGGTATCTGAGAGCTTGGTCTCTGGGGACATTGAGTTGATGATGAACAGGTTCATGCCCACCGGCGGTGTGATCAGGCCAACCTCTACCGCGATCAAAACAATGATGCCGAACCAGATACCGAACTCATCTGGTGTCATACCGAAATCGAGAACCATCATCATTGGGTAGAGGATCGGAATGGTCAGCAGGATCATGGACAGGGAGTCCATGACGCAGCCCAGGATGAGATAGAACACGAGGACAATCGCCAGCACGACCCAAGGGTTGAACGCCTGTTCGCCAATCCAGTTAGCAGACATCTGTGGCAGCTGTGACAACGCCAGGAAGCTGTTCAGGACCGCCGCGCCAAAAACAATCAAGAAGATCATCGCTGTAGAGGCTGCGGTCGAGAGCAGTGCATCGCGCACATTGGCCCACGTCAGGCTCCGGTTTGCCAGAGCAATCAACCCTGTGCCCGCCGCGCCAATAGCGGCCGCCTCAGTCGGCGTGAAGAGGCCTGTATAAATGCCGCCGATAACCAGCGTGAAGACGGCAAGCACGGGCCAAATCTCGAACAGCGCCTTAAAGCGCTCACCATAGGGCTTGCGCTCTAGAGTGGTGCCAGCGCCCGGCCTAACGCGAACATAGATCGCAATAACAATAATATAGCCGATCGCAGCAAGGATCCCTGGGATAAAGGCGGCCATGAAGAGCTTGGCGATATTTTGCTCGGTCAACACTGCGAAGATGACCAAGATCACCGAGGGCGGGATCAAAATCCCAAGTGTCCCTCCCGCAGCAACCGTGCCGGTGGCAAGGCTGTTGGAATAGCCATGCTTTTTTAGCTCTGGCAACGCAACGCGCCCCATCGTGGCTGCCGTCGCCAAGGATGAGCCAACAATTGAGCCAAAGCCCGCGCTGGCACCGATGGCAGCCATCGCGACCCCGCCCTTGCGATGGCCGAGCCAAGCTGTTGCAGCCGTGAAGATTTTACTCGACAGCCCACTCAGCGTTGCAAACTGCCCCATCAACAAAAACAGCGGCACAACCGAGAGGCTATGGGACGCAAAAGTGCTGTAGCTGAGCGACTTGAACTGCGACATCACCGGATTGAAGGTCTTGGTCACCATCCAGGAGCCAAAGATACCGACGATCATCATCGCCAAGCCGATGGGGACACGCAGAAAGACGAGAATGAGAACAACGGGGATGCCAAGCAGCCCCAACATGACGTTAAAGCTCAATGTTCGCTCCCCGCGTGCTTTGGCGCAGCACGTCCCGCAATCGCATCGCCAATCGATCGGCCCAGTACGTATGCTGAAACGATCACCATAACGACGGCCCCGATGACGGCTGCCGCATAGGCCCAGCCCATTGAAAGGCCGAGCAGAATGGTCGTTTCGCGATAGTTGAATTTATCCAGCATGCCGAGCCACAGGCGCCAGGCTATGAATGCCGATGCAAGCAGCATCAGAAGATCTGTCACCACCAGGATCCACATATTCGCGCGGTCACCGAAATTGTCGGTGACGAGCGAAACAAGTGCGTGACCACGAGTTAGATGCGCCCAAGGCAAAAACGCGAAAACGGCAAAGCCCATCCCCACCGATATGAGCTCGTAATCGCCAAGAATGGGCTTCATTCCGGCCCAGATAAAGGCACGACCGATAACACTAAAAACAACGATACCGATCATCGCCAGCAGCACGAAGCCACCGAGCAAAGCGGTCCATCGCGCCAGCCCATGCGCGGACCTGCCGAGTAGTGAAGTATCTTGGAACACGGCTCCCCCCTCTTCCAACGATAGCGATTAAACGCCTCAGGCGCGGTAGTGTAAAATGATATAAGATCCCCACATTATAACCACAGAGTTATTACTTTACCGCCCCGCATGTAATTTACATCGATACAACACCAACATCGGCGCGATATATATAACTATTTCAACCAGATTGATAAGCGAGTTGCAGGTCTATAAAAGGCTAAGCTTGACGGACCAGATGTCAACAATGTTATCAAGCATAACAAATGACCGACTTCGCCACAAGCACAGCCCGCATCTTCGGAGCCAGCAATGAACGAGCATGAGGCTCTAACCAACACATCCGACGAAAACCTCCGCACAGAGGCGACGCTGGGTATGATTGGTTACCGTCTGCGCCGGGCACAGCTCAGCGTATTCCAGCAATTCTTGAGCTTCTTCGAGACGCTAAACCTCCGGCCGGCCGAGTATTCTGTTCTTGTGCTCATGGAAGAGAACCCTGGGCGCAAACAAAGTGAGATTGCAGCGGCACTCTCTATCAAGCGCGCCAATTTTGTGGCCCTTGTCGACGGGCTCGAAAAACGCGGATTGATCAGCCGCGAAGTCGTGGCCAATGATCGCCGCGCCAATGCTCTGTATCTGACTGAACAGGGCACCAGATTTTTGGCAGACGCTCGCGACGTCCACGCCAAGCTTGAGGATGACCTCGTCGCCAGGCTTGGCGGGACGGAACAACGTGACACCTTGCTGAGCCTGCTCAAGAAGATCACCTGACAAATACCGGCTGACGCTTTTCGAGGAAGGCGCGCAGCCCCTCCTCCGCATCTGGGCCTGTCTGACTTAGTGCTGCCACAAGGCTTTCGGCATAGAGACCCGCTTCAGGCGGCATGGCTGCGATTTGAGCGATGGCTTGAATGATAAATTGATTGATCGTCGGTGAGTTCTTTACGATCCTCTCCGCCAATTCGAAGGCCTTGGTCAACGCCTGCCCCTCGGGCACACAATGATGGGCCAGCCCCAGCCTTTCCCCCTCAACGCCTGTGTAGCTCCGCCCTGTCAGCATCATCTCCGTCATGCGGTCGGCCCCAATTAGACCAGAGATGCGCACCGAACCGCCGCCGCCAACGAAAATCCCACGCAGGCCTTCAGGCATTTGAAAACGGACCGACTCCTCCGCCACGCGAACGTGGCAGGTCGCGGCAAACTCCAGCCCGCCCCCCATGACGGCTCCAGACATTGCGGCAATCACGGGACGCGGAGATTGCGCAACCAGAGCCATGACCCGATGCCAATTGCGCGAATGCGCCATCACTTCAAGCGGCGCCCGAGCGACGTGTTGGGACAGATCTAGTCCAGATGAAAAATGTCCGCCTTCACCAGAAACGATCACCGCGCGCGTTTCATCCCCAAGACTGGAGAAGAATGCGTCGAGCGCTGCAATCAGATCGTCGTTTAGGGCATTCCGCTTTTCGGGCCGGTTCAACGCAATATGCGCTATTGCCCCGTGATTTTGTATTTTTAAAACGTCAGACTGGGTCATAGACCAACCTTTCACTGTGGCAGTGAACTGCGCGTGACGCGCAAACAAATCAGGAAGATAGACGCTCGCGCACGTCATCGGGCAAGGCCGCAGAGCGGATCGCGCCGGTCTCATCGCGCTGCACCCACACGCGTTTCTCACGCGCTTCAATCGCAAGAGCGTCGTCACGATAGACGTGGTGCAGCACACCAAAGCTCGAGCGTCCGAGCTCAGAAATCGACGTCCGGATCTCGATCTCGTCGCCATATTGCGAAGGAATGAGAAAACGCGAACTGGTGTCGACCATTGGGATGCCAGCGATACCGTAGTGCGCGACCCATTGGCGCTTGTTCATGCCGAACGCCGCAGACAGGAGCGCAGCGGTCGCATTGTCGAACATGCGAAAGTAGTTCGGGTAATAGACAATCCCGGCGGGATCACAGTCCCCGAACTGGATAAAGACGCGGGTTGAGTTGGAAAACATAGTTCGCCCCTACTTAGCCTGCATGCGCAACGACCCATCAAGGCGAATGACTTCGCCGTTGAGGTAGTCGTTTGCGACAATGGCAGCAGCGAGATCGGCAAACTCCTTGGGCGCTCCCAGGCGTTGCGGGTTGGGGATGGCGGCGGCAAGACCCTCCTGCACCTCTTGAGGCAATTCTGCCAGAAGCGGCGTTAAAAATAGCCCGGGGGCGATGACCATGACCCGAACTCCGAAGCGGGCCAATTCGCGCGCGGCAGGCAGGGTCATGGAAACAATGCCCCCCTTGGAGGCCGCATAGGCCGCCTGTCCGATCTGACCATCAAAGGCTGCCACAGAGGCGGTCGAGATGATTACGCCGCGCTGACGGTTTTCATCAGCTTCCGCAGTCGACATCGCATGGGCGCAAAGGCGCATCATGTTGAACGAGCCGACGAGGTTGACCGAGATAACGCGCTGGAAGGCGGCAAGTTCTGCAGGACCTTCACGTCCCACAATGCGTGCTGCAGTGCCAATACCGGCGCAATTGACCAAAACACTTGGTGCGCCAAGCGTTGCAACTGCAGCATTGACGGCCGCTTCCGCGCTGGCGGCATCGGCAACATCGAGCGCGAAAAACGCCCCGTCAATTGCCTTGGCGACGGCCAGACCCTTTTCCGCATCACGATCCAAGACCGCGACACGAGCCCCAAGAGACGCAAAGTGGCGCGCTGTTGCCTCGCCCAAGCCAGAGGCAGCGCCAGTGACAAAAACCGTCTTTCCGTGAACCTGCACCCCTAAGACTCCGTATTCTCAATCAGCAGCGCCATGCCCTGCCCGCCTCCGATACAAGCGGAGGCAATGCCATAGCGTTTGCCACTGCGCTTGAGTTCATTGGCTAGTGTAAGCGCAATTCGGATACCGGTGACACCTAAGGGGTGACCAAGCGCAATTGAGCCGCCGTTGACGTTGAGCTTTTCGATGTCGAGACCGAGTTCTATCGCACAAGCAATGACTTGCGCACCGAAAGCCTCGTTGATCTCGACGAGATCAATTTGTTCGAGCGTTAAGCCAGCCTTGTCCAAAACGGCGCGAATGGCTGGCGCTGGGCCAATGCCCATGTATTGCGGCTGCACGCCAACAGCAGCACTCGCAAGGATACGGGCAAGTGGCTTATGGCCGTTGGCGTTTGCATAGGCCGAATTGGCAACCAGAACGGCTGCGCCGCCGTCGACGATGGCCGAAGAATTGCCTCCAGTTTGAACTCCGCCAAAGGCAGGACGGAGCTTGGCCAGAACATCATAGGGCGACGGGCGGATATGGCTATCGACGGCCACCGTGGTGACGCCACGCGGCAGTTTAATGCCGCGATCTGCCAGGCCCTCAACGGAGAAGATCTCATTTTCAACCGAGACAATTTCCTCAGAGAACACACCAGCAGACTGCGCCTCTAACGCGCGACTAAAACTGCGTTCCGCAAACAAATCAACGTCTTGCCGGGTGATATTGTATTGCTTTGCCAGGTTCTCGGCCGTGTCACCCATGTTCACTAAGCCAGCAGGATCGTACAGGGCTTCCATGAGGAAATCGCGGAATTCGACATTGCCGAGCGAGAAGCCATTGCGGTGCGTATAGGCCACAATCGGGTTGCGGCTCATGGACTCACACCCGGCAGCCAGGGTCAGATCCATCCGACCCAGCGAGACAGAGTCCGCCGCTTGGGAAATGACTTCCAGGCCCGTGCCACAGATGCGCTGGACCAGGTGGGCAGGTGCTTCAATTGGCGCCCCCGCGTAGAGGCCAATGTGGCGCGGTGTGCAGTAGGCATCGTAGGACGCTTGGGCCATTGAGCCAGCAATGGTGTGGCCGATATGCTTTGGGTCAACGCCAACCCGCTCTACAGCGGCGCGAGCGGCCTTAATACCAAGATCGATTGGAGATATGTCCGCGAAGGCCCCGCGATAGTCCACAAAGGGCGTGCGCGCGCCGCCGAGCAGCCAGGCATCCTCAAACGTAAAGGCCAATGGTTTGGACATGCCTAGGCTCCCTTTCTGTCAAAGATCATGACTTCTTGCACTGGCTCTTCGGCGTAGAGACGCTGCATTAGCTCGGCACGGTGGGTGCGGACAGCGCGTTGATTTATCGACCCTTTATCGGTGACCTCGCCCTTATCGATGTCAGGGGGATCGCTCAGTAGAATAGCCCGAGCGACGTGATTGGAACTGCCAGTGGCGTTGAGCGCGAGCTCGGATAGCGCTGTCTGAAAGCGCTCAACAACTCGGGCGTGGCCGACGACGAGAGCAGCGTCCGTATCCTCGGCCAAGCCTGCATGGCGGCAACACGCTTGCAGGTCTGGGAAGATCATGGCGCCGATGAAATTCCGATCCAGGCCGGTGACGACCACGTCACGAATGAGCGGGGGGCAGGCGCTGATAACGGCACTGCGAACGGCAGCAAAATTCACCCAAGTGCCTGTCGACAATTTGAAATCCTCGGTCACGCGACCGTCGAAGACGAGGCCCAGATCGAGGTTCAGGGGATCGACGAGTTTGACGGCATCGCCGATACAATAATACCCTTCATCGTCAAAGGCTTCGGCGGTCTTTTCATCATCGCGCCAATAGCCGGGGGTGACATTCGGCCCCTTGATCCGCAGCTCAAGCTTTTCGGCATTACTGACGAGTTTGATCTCCATGCCAGCGGCTGGGAGCCCGATATGACCGGCCTGCTCTACCGGCCAAGTCGTTGTAAATGCGAAAGGAGCTGTTTCGGTGGAGCCGTAGCCGGTGATCATCAACACCCGCTCACCGGTCTCAGCGACCGAGGCTTTGGCGAGGCCATCAAACACGTTTTGCGAGAGCCCCGCCCCGGCATATTGCATAAGCTTGAGATTAGCGAAGAGGTTTTTGCGCGCCAACGGGTTCTCATTAAACGCGGAAACGAGCGCCTCGTAAGCCTTTGGAACATTGGTGAAAAACGTCGGCTGCACCATGCTGAGATTTTCGAGCGTACGCCCGAAGCGCGCCGGCGTGGGTTGACCGTCGTCGATGTAGAATGTGCCGCCATTGTAAAGGGCAATGCCGACATTGTGGCTCCCACCGGCAACGTGGTTCCAAGGCATCCAATCGAGCAAGATGGGCGGCTCGTCTGCCAAAAAAGCTAATGCCTGCAAGATCATCTGCTGATTGCAGGCCATCATCCGGTGGGTCGTGATGACGCCTTTGGGCATGCCGGTTGAGCCGGAGGTGAAGAGGAATTTGGCAATCGTGTCTGGGGTGATCGCTTGGTTCGCTGCGGCGACAGCAGGCGAAACTGGCGTCTTCAGCAGGTCGTCAAACGAATAGTCTGCGCGTGAACCGATTGGATTTATACGCGTAACTACAGGAACTTGGCTATCAACGGTCGCGTCGATTGCTGCGCTAAAGGCTGCGCCGTCGCTGGCGTAGATCATGCCGGGGGTCAGGATTTTGGCGATATGCTTGAGCTTGCCAAAGTCGCTCGAAATCAGGGAATAGGCCGGAGAAATCGGCGCATAGGGAATGCCCACCCACAAGGCGGCCATGCCGAGCAAAAAGTGCTCGATTTCATTGCCGGAGAGGATGATCAGCGGCCGCTCTTGGCTGAGATTTGCATTGAGGAGAGCTTGGGCAAGCGGTTGAATTTTATCGACAACTTGCGCGAACGTCAGCTTGCGCCACCCCTCACCGGCGCGATCAGCGATCAGCACACGATCCGGCGATTTTTCAGCCCAGTGCTTGAGCGCGTCGATGATCGAGCGTGGGTATGACCCCAGCGGATCAGCCGAACGAATGACAATGGAGCCGTCGTCGCGGGTCAGCGCCGTAGCGGCCATAGACCCCAATCGCACATGGCGAATTGGTGCTGCCTGAATGTCCATGAGTCCCTCCCTCATACATATTGTTATATTTCATAACTAAATTGTTTCAAGAGGGATTTGATGGGGCACCGATTGGCCTATCGTGGGCACTATGCTGGCACTTTGGGGCGCCAGCATTGGCTTCACAGCGGCACAAAGTGGCGCTTAGGGCCGGTAGCCGACGTCGATAACGCCGCCACCTGAGGTGAAGCGGGAAACGCAGGCGCACATGCGATGCCCTTCCGACTTTTCCTCGGCACTGAAAAACACGTCGCGATGGTCAACTTCGCTCTGGTGCTCAACAATTCGAACAGCGCAGAGACCGCATTCGCCACGCTGGCAGTCGTAAATCATGTCGACGCCGCTTTCGAGCAAAGCCTCCAAGAGAGTCTGATCGGGGCGAACCTGGACGCTCATATCGCGGTTGAGAATGTCGACCTCAAAGCTTTGCTCGGTGAAGAGCCCACTGTCGCCAAAAACTTCGTAGCGCAAACGACTAATCGGACGACCAGACGCGGCCCAAGCCTGTTTGGCGACCTCCAGCATGCCGATGGGCCCGCAGAGGTAACACTCGGCATCGGCCGGGAGTTGAGCGAACTCTTCGGCAAAGTCGGCGTGCTCTCCTCGACTGTTGTCGCAGAACTGTACCCGATCGCCGAGGAGGGAGAGTATCTCCTCTCGGAATGCCATAAGACCCTGTTCACGGGCGCTGAATACCACACGAAGAGAGGCTGCTCGAGCGGCGAGCGCCTTGGCCATGCCGTAGATCGGGGTGATGCCAATGCCTCCGGCGATGAGGAGATAGTGCCCTGCCCGCCAGCTGAGCTCAAAGCGGTTCTCAGGAATGGTGAGGCGCGCCGCATCGCCTTCGCTAAAACTCCACATAAAGCGGGACCCGCCCCGGCTTTGCGGGTGAAGTTTGACCGCCACGGCGATGTGGCCCGGACGTGACGGGACCACCGTATAGGTGCGGACGGTGTGTTGCCCGTTGATGATTATTTTGATGTTGGTGTGAGAGCCCGGATCAAAGCGCGGTACCCCGCCGTCGACGGCAAATTCGATATAGCGCACATCGTCGGCGATCTGGCGGACCTGGCTTACCTTGGCGTTGCGCCACTCTATCTTGTTGCGCATTCCCTACCCCACAACCAATGACAGCGCCGGTACGCGGCGGATCAGGCTCCGATCCTGATCGAGGACGAACTCAAGGTTCTGCAGAGCCAAGTGCGCGTGCTCACGCGCCAAATGTTCGGCCCGAGCCCCTTCGCGCCGCGCGATTGCCTGCACCATCGCCCGATGCTGATCTTGCGCGCCAAACAGCGAACGGCGAAACGCCGGGACATCAGCCTGCTTATCGAGAAATGCACTCGGCGACGCGAATGGCAGGCTGGTGATGCGGGCTATCTCGCGCTGGATGGTCTGGCTCGATAGGCTCCAGAAGAATGCGTGCAGCTGGGCGTTAAGCCCGACATAGGCTTCAAACTCCATCGTCTCGACGCTGGCGCTGAGCGCGGCATCAATGCTGGCGAGAAGGCTATGGAGCACGTCGAGTTTTGCGCTCTCGACACCACGCTCGGCCGCGCGGCGCAAGGCTGTCCCCTCCAGTACGCCCCGCAGTTCTATGGCGTCGACCACGTCCTCCCGGGTAAAACTGCGAACGGCATAGCCACCCGTTGGCTTGAGCTCCACCAAGCCTTCTTGTTCCAGCCGCGCTAAAGCAGCCCGCAAAGGCGTGCGCGAAATACCCAGACGCTCTGCTAAGGCGACTTCGGATAAGCGCTCACCCGACTGGATTTCTCCGCGAATGATCAGATCGCGCACGCCCATGAGGGCGCGCTGTGATTGCATCGCACGGTCAGATGTTTCGCTCATTCTGCGGCCTGCGCCAGCGCATTCTCTTTGGCAATCATGCGGTCGATCAGCTTACGCGCCCACATCGACCCGGCGTCGATATTGAGGTTGTAAATGACGTGATCGGGATTGGCGTCGATGGCCTTTTGCTGGGCTTCGAGAATGATCTCATCCTCGCGGAAAATGGAGGACACGCCTTCGCGCAGATTATGCGTTCGCGATTGTTCGCCAAGCTTATAGTTACGGGCAAAGGCCCAAAAATAGTGGCAGGTTTTACCGGTTTCCGGGGTCATGGTGTTGAGCACGAAACCGTTGACGCCTTGGCTTCGGTCACCCTCGGGAGCGCCCGTGCCCGTTGGTGCAACGCCAACGTCGATGGCGATGGTCGATGGAGCCTCGAAATTGATAATCTGCCAGCGATCGACATTGCCCGGCTTGCCGAGCTGACCGCGCCAGAAGGGCGGCGCGTCAATGTCGATCATCCAGCGGGTGATCGTGGCGGTCGTGTCGCTATGGGTCGCCTCAAACGGCGCTTCGGCAACGGCGCGATTACCGATGGACGATCCGTGGACATAGGTCTCGTGCGTCAGATCCATGAGATTATCGATAACGAGGCGATAGTCGCATTTGACCTGTATGAGCTTGCCGTCGGCAGCCCAATCCGGGTCGTCGTTCCAGTGGAGGTCCGGGACCAAAGCCGGATCAGCCAGAGCGGGATCGCCCATCCAGAGCCAGATGAAGCGGTGCTTTTCAACCAGTGGATAGGATTTGACGCAGGCGGACGGGTTAATCGTATCCTGCGAGGGCATGTATACGCAGCGGCCGGTATCGTCGAACTCAAGGCCGTGATAGCCGCAGATGACATTGTCACCGTGCAGTTCGCCCAAAGAGAGCGGCAGCAGGCGATGCCAGCAGGCGTCAGCGAGCGCGACAGCTGTGCCGTCTTGCTTGCGATAGAGAACGACTGACTTGTCGCAGATTTTGCGCGGTAAAAGTCCGCGTTTGACCTCAACATCCCAAGCGGCGGCATACCACGCATTGAGTGGAAATGTTTGAGCCGTCATATTGCCCTCCCCTGCAAACAACAGATGTATAATTGTTATGATGTATACATATCTATCATTGCAAGGAAAGCCAGTTTAAAAGGATACGGCGCATAAAGCCCCACAAGGGAGAGCAAAGCCCTCCCCTTCATCGCGCGCGAGCTAGTGGATCAGACCGCACAGTTCATTTTGAATTTCAACAAGTTGCGGAAAGAACTTCGCAACGACTTCAGCATTTTCGTAGTGGAAGGCCGAGACGCCGATATTGATGGCGGCGATAACGACCTTGCGAGAATTGTATACCGGAACGGCAATGGAGCGCAGGCCGATCTCTGTTTCCTGATCGTTGAGCGCGTACCCCTGCTCCCGGATTTTGGCGAATTCGGCCTGAAGACCCTCAAGGGTCGTGATGGTGTTTTTCGTGCGCGGCTCAAACGGACCTTCGCCGATCAGCGCTGTGAGATCGTGATCTTTAAGCTGCGCTAGCATGGCGCGTCCCATCGAGGTGCAGTGAGCCGGAAGGCGCGAGCCAGCCATCAGCGAAATCGACATGATCTTTCGCTGCGCGGCGCGAGCGACATAGACGATTTCGGACCCATCCAGAATTGAGGCGGAGCTGCTTTCGCCAATACGCTCGGAGAGATCATCAAGCATGGGCTGGATGATGCTCGGCATGGGCATGGTGGCGAGGCACGCTGTACCGAGGCGCAGGACGCGCGGCGTCAGGGTGAAATACTTGCCGTCGTAAGTGGCGTATCCCAAGTGGGCTAAAGTGAGCAGACAGCGCCGCGCGGTGGCGCGATCGAGTCCGCTCGCCGCAGCAACCTCAGAAATAGACTGACGTGGCGTATCCGCCCGGAAGGTTTCTATAGCCAACAAGCCTTTGGCCAAGCCCCCCATTATATCACGTTCCAGCACCGCGAACCCCTTTTGTGCGATAACTCAACAAAGGACACATATCGCACAAATGCAGTTGCGGGAAATCCCCTGAATGACCATTCTCCCGCGCAACAGGAAGGAGCTGTTCATGGATAAGACTATCCCAGCCCTCAGTGCCGCCGTTGCGGACATTGAGGATGGCATGACAGTGATGATTGGTGGTTTCGGTGGCGCAGGCGCGCCAATCGAACTGATCCACGCTTTAATTCAACGCTTTAAGGCAACCGGGCACCCGACCGGACTGACCGTCATCAATAACAATGCGGGCAATGGACAAATCGGCCTGGCTGCCATGATCGCTCTGGGGATGGTGAAGAAACTTATCTGCTCTTTCCCACGTTCTGCTGACCCAAAAGCCTTCACCGATCGCTATCTGGCTGGTGAAATAGAACTCGAACTGGTGCCGCAAGGAACTCTGGCTGAGCGCATTCGCGCTGGTGGCGCTGGCATTCCGGCATTTTATACGCCCGCGAGCTACGGCACGACCGTTGCCGAAGGCAAGCCGGTCGGCGAATTCGACGGCAAGTGCTATGTGCAGGAACGTTGGCTGAAGGCTGACTTTGCGCTGATCAAGGCGGAAACGGCCGACACACACGGCAACCTCACCTATCGCGCTGCCGCGCGCAACTTCTCGCCGCTGATGGCAACCGCAGGCCGCGTCACCATTGTGCAGGCGACACGTGTGGTTCCCGCCGGTGGGATTGACCCTGAAATCGTCGTGACCCCGGGCATCTTTGTGCAACGCGTTGTCGAAGTGGCGGACCCGCAGCAGGAAGAAACGCTGATGCAGCAGGGAGTGTCACACGTATGAGCAAGCTCACAAACGCACAAATGGCTTGGCGCGCAGCGCAGGACATTGCCGACGGCGCTTATGTCAATCTGGGCATTGGCTTTCCCGAAATGGTGGCGCAATTCCAGCCTGCCGGTCGTCAGGCGGTGTTCCACACCGAAAACGGCATTCTCAACTTCGGCAGCGCCCCGGCCAAGGGCGAAGAAGATTGGGACATGATCAACGCCGGTAAGAAGGCCGTTACCCTCCTGCCGGGCGCGAGCTTTTTCAACCACTCCGACAGCTTCTCGATGGTGCGTGGCGGACATTTGGACGTCGCGATTTTGGGTACTTATGAAGTGGCCGAAAATGGTGACCTCGCCAATTGGAGCACGGGCGGTAAGGGCATTCCCGGCATTGGTGGCGCAATGGACCTCGTGCATGGCGCCAAGCGCGTTGCGGTATTGACCGAGCATGTCACCAAAGATGGCAAGCCCAAATTAGTGAAACGCTGCTCCTTGCCGGTTACGGGATTAGGGTGCGTCACGCGCGTGTACACAAGCCTTGCGGTGATCGACATCGAGAACGAGAGATTCGTGCTGCGCGAAAAGCTTGCCTCGATGAGCGTCGAAGAACTGCAAAGCGTCACCGGCGCAGAACTCGTTCTGCCCGATGACATTCTCGATCTGACTGTGCCGGAGCTATAAATGCGTGAGGCTTATATCTGCGCTTACAAGCGCACCCCAATCGGCCGCTTTGGCGGCGCTCTCTCCGCAGTGCGCCCCGACGATCTTGGCGCTATCCTCCTCAAGGCATTGATGGAAGAGCACACAAGCGTTGACTGGGAAGCGGTCGACGACGTGATTTTTGGCAATGCCAATCAAGCCGGCGAAGACAACCGCAACGTGGCGCGTATGAGCCTGCTGCTGGCGGGCATGCCGCTTGCGGTGACAGGCACGACCATCAACCGGTTGTGCGGTTCCGGGCTCGATGCGGTTTTGACGGCGGCGCGCGCTATCATCAGCGGCGAGGCCGATCTCATGATCGCGGGCGGCACGGAATCCATGTCCCGCGCGCCTTTCGTCATGCCCAAGGCTGAGACCGCGTTTTCGCGTCAGGCGGAAATCTATGACACCACCATTGGCTGGCGCTTCATCAATCCGCTGATGAAAGAGCTATATGGCACCGACAGCATGCCGGAAACCGGCGAAAATGTTGCGCGCGACTTCGGCGTGAGCCGTGAGGCACAGGACCAGTTCGCTGTGGCCAGTCAGGCCAAGGCCGCGGCGGCACAGGCGAATGGTCGCTTTGACCGCGAAATCGTGCCGGTGACGATCAAGGGCCGCAAGGGCGATACGGTCGTGAGCCGCGACGAACATCCGCGCGCAGACACAACGATGGAGACACTGCAGAAGCTGCGCCCGCTGTTCCCATCGGGCAGCGTGACCGCTGGCAATGCCTCGGGCGTGAATGATGGCGCAGCAGCGCTGATCATCGCTTCGGCTGACGCGGCCAAAAAGCACGGACTGACGCCAATCGCGCGGATCGTTGGCGGCGCCACTGCTGGTGTTCCGCCACGGGTCATGGGCATTGGCCCAGCTCCAGCGACCCAGAAGCTGCTGAAGCGTTTGGGCCTCGAGGCCGCTGATCTCGATGTGATCGAACTCAATGAAGCCTTCGCGAGCCAGGCCATTGCTGTTCTCAACGAACTTGGCATTTCGCCGGACGATAACCGCGTCAATCCGAATGGCGGCGCGATTGCGCTGGGTCATCCGCTCGGCATGTCGGGAGCGCGGATCATCGGCAGCGCCGCGCTGGAACTCGGCCTTGCCGGTAAAAAGCGAGCGTTGACGACCATGTGCATTGGCGTTGGCCAAGGCATTTCGGCGGTGATCGAAGCCGTCTAAGTCGATATATTGCAGCCCGCGACATCACATCGATGTGGCGGGCTGCGTTTAGGTTTCCCGGAATGCGCGGCTCATGCTGTCGACGATTGGCCGTGACAGATATTCAAAGAAGGTCCGCTGGGCGGTCTGGATCATAACCTCGACGGGCATGCCGGGAGTGGGCACGAAGTTTGGTACCGCTGCAAACTGTTCAGGCGAGATGCTGACACGGGCCACATAGACTTCTTGAGCGCCTTGGGTCGAGTTTTCGAGCATGGAGTCTGCTGAGAGGTAGTCGAGCGTGCCTTCGAGAATTGGCGTCGTCCGCTGATTGAGCGCCGACAGGCGCACGGCGACTTTAACGCCCTGTTTCACTTCATCAATCTTCTGACGCGGAATATAGGTCTCGATGATGAGCGGCACGCCGCTGGGCAGGATTTCCATGATCGGCTTACCGCTTTCCACCACGCCACCGGTGGTGTGGTAATAGGTGCGCACCACGACCCCGGAAACGGGCGAGCGTATGGTAGTGCGTGTCAGCACGCTTCGCGCCTGCCGGATCTGTTCGCGCACACTATCCAGCTCAATCTGCACGTTCTGGATTTCGCTAAGGGCGGTTTGCCGATTGGCGTCACGAACTTGGATCATCTCGCCAGTATAGCGCGATATCTGGGTGTCGATCTCCTGCACTTCGGCCATCAGACGGGAAATGTCGCCGTCTGCATCGGCCACGGCGCGCTGGATCTGGCGGACTTCCGAACGGGTGATGAGGCCCTTATCGAGCAATACTGTTTTGGTCTCCAATTCCGCGGTGAGAAGGTCTCGCTGGGCTTCCATCGATGAGATTTGCCCTCTCTCACCGGTCTGACGATGGGTCAATGCCTCGACATTGCGCGTCAGCAGTGTGAGATCATTGTCGAGTTTTTCCCGCCAAGCCTGGAAATGGGCTTTTTGGCCAACCAGTATCTCCTGCATGGCGGTCGCCCCTTCGCCATAGGCCGCGACCGGAATTTCCGTCATGACTTTACTGTCGGCAACCTGATCGCTGAGGCGCTGGAGGATGGCGCGCAGCCGCATCTCGCGCTGCATCAACTGCTGCATATTGGTGAGAGCGGCTGTGTCATCCAAGGTCATGAGGGTCTGGTTTTCAACGACGGTTTCGCCATCGCGGACGCTCAAACTAGCGATGATCCCGCCTTCGAGATGTTGGATAACCTTGTTCTCCCCCGTGGCAACAAAGGTGCCGGGGGAAATGACTGCCGCCGCCAAAGGAGCAAAGGCACCCCAGGCCCCAAAGCCACCAAAGGTGACAAGGATGAGCGTGCCACCAATCAGCACCTGTTTGCGGATGGAGCGCGGGACTTCGCGATACCATTCGACTTCGTGGTAACGGACTTCGCTCACGCTCATACTGCGTCTCCCAGCGGCACGGCGGTGTTGCCGTTCAAGACACTCTTATTGGCGTTGGACTTGGCGCTGATCTGCGCCATGACCTCATCGCGCTTACCGAACAAGGCGACGCTGCCGTTGTTGAGCAGCATGATCTTGTCGACGACGCTGAGCAAAGATGGACGCTGAGTGATCGTCACGACGGTGATCTTGCGCTTTCTGGCCTCCGTCAGCGCCTTGGCGAGCGCGACTTCGCCCTGCGTGTCGAGGTTGGAGTTGGGCTCATCGAGAACGACGAGCTTTGGCGAGCCGTAGAAGGCGCGAGCCAGCGCGATCAACTGCTTTTGCCCACCGGAAAGCGGCGCGCCATCGGCGGCGACATAGGTTTCGTAGCCCTGCGGCAGGCTCGAAATCAGCTCGTGAACATTGGCCAGAACAGCGGCATCGAAGATGTCTTTGTCGGTCGCGTCATCGCGCATTCGACCGATATTGGCCTTGATGGAGCCGGGGAAGAGTTGGACGTCCTGGGGCAGATAGCCGACGTTTTCACCGAACTGACGTTGATCCCAATTGCGCAGATCCATCAGGTCCAGCCGGACATTGCCCGAGGTGGGAAGGATCGAGCCGACGAGCATTTTTCCCAGCGTCGTCTTGCCTGCGCCCGAACTTCCAATCAGCGCCAAAGACTCGCCCGGTTGCAGGGAAAAGGAGATGCCGTTGAGAATAACGCGCTTGTTTGGCGGCGGTACGAAGAGCACGCGCTCGACATCAAGCTTGCCACTTGGCGAGGGCAGCTGCAGGCGGGCGAAGTTCAATGGCGAAGATTGCAGGAGGCCGCGGATGCGCCCGATAGCGGCGCGGACATGGACGACGTGGTTCCACCCTTCAATAGCCCCTTCAATCGGCGAGAGAGCGCGTCCAGAGATGATCGACGCGGCGATCACCATGCCGCCGGTCATCTGCCCCTCCAGCGCCAAGAAGGCGCCCCACCCTAAAAGTCCCACTTGAGTACACAGCCGTACGAGCTTGGAAATACTAGAGAAAAACGTATTCATGTCCTGCGCACGCACTTGCGCTTTAAGCGACCCGGCAGTGTCTTTACCCCAGATGCGCACGGCCTCGGGGATCATCGCCAAAGCGTTGATGATCTGAGCATTGCGAGACATGGAGTCGAGATGCGCATTGGCTCGATAGAGGAAGGCATTGGCCTCACCAAAGGATTTGGCCGTGGCGCGCTGGTTGAGCAAGGCCACCACCAGCAGCACCAAGCTGGCGCCCACAATGATGACCCCGAGCGTTGGGTGAATAAGATAGACCACCACAATAAAGAGCGGCGCGAGCGGCGCGTCGAGAAGCGCCAGCAGCGTGCCTGAGGTGATGAACGAGCGAACCTGCTGCAAATCTGACAACACCTGATATTCCCGGCCATTACCCCCGAGCGAGGCGCGCGCTGCAGCGCTCAAGACCGGAGCGCCCAATTGCACCTCAGCCTCTACGGCCGTTCGCATGAGGATGATGCGCCGGGTGCCATCCAGAAAGACTTGTAAGAAGACAGCCCCGAGCACGAATATGGTGAGCATCGCCAGCGTGTCGAGAGAGCGGCTTGTGAGGACGCGGTCTGACATCTGGAAGAGATAGATGGGGATCGCCAGAACGAGGATGTTGATGAAGATTGTGAAGACGAAAACCAACACAAGATTGCGTTTGATGGTCGATAAGGCGCTCCGATAGCTGTCAGCAAAGCTGATCGGTTTCATGCGCTTATGGAAATTTCCGCCGCCATTGTCATTGGTTGCAGGCTTGTCGATTGTTACCGGGCGCTGCTCGTCCTCGTCCTGGCCATCGGTTTCAGGATCGGCGAGGATTGGCCCGCGCTCCATGTCGATGGTTGGCCCTAACGGCCGTGATCTGCCAATTTCTTCGGTAGGACGAACCGGGGCGCTGCCGTTGCCCAGAGCGCCGGATACCGCACCGTAAAGCTTGGTATCAATATCGTCTCCCGCGCGAGCAGCGCGTGGATCGCCTTCCGTGATCATCCCTTCCAATGAGCGTGTAGCGCGATCGACCTGATCGAGAAAATCTCCGGCCGTCCTCGTTTGAGGGCCATAAGATTGATCTGGACGCCCATTGCCTCGGTCGTTTGTGCCGTCCCCCACGAGAGGTCTCCCTTACACCAGCATCGACTGCATTGCGTCGAGCGAGGCGTCATGGTGTGTCGGTGCGGCGATTACGCCGTCGCTGTCCCCACAGTCGTCCCCCGCATCTGCGCCTAAGAATGCGATTGCCTCGGTGACCAAGACGTCAGGATCAAAACGCCCGCCGTCGCCACCGGAGAGAATATCCGCCTGGATGAGGATCGCGTCCGAATAGACGACACCATCGACATAGGCGCCGGTTCCCAAGGTATCCACATCAACAATTGCGGCCAGATTGATCAGAGCATTGCTGCCGGTGGTTACCTGCCAATTGGCGGTTTGATCATCCAATATCGCCGCCTGAGCGATGGCCACTTGGTCAGCATCGCCGAGCACATTGAGCTGGCGCACATAGTGCAGATCAAAAATGCTCCCGGTTACGATCAGAACCGATAGGCCGGACATTCCGGCATAATCCGCATCACTGAGAAAACCTGAAGGCATGGCGGGTCGGTCGCCATCTTCAGCGTCCTCAAGAGCTTGTTGGTAATGGGACGGCAGGCCTAAGGCCCACCCGCCCGCACCGATGTTGGAAATCGACGCGCCATTGTAGAGCAGGTTTCCTCCGGTGCTGACCGAGCCCGCATAGCCATCACCGGAGATAAAATCATCGTCCAGCAGCACATTGGATTGCACGATAAAGTTGGCGTCGTAGAGAGTGCCACCGATGATGATGAGATCGTAATACGTCCCCAGCGCGCTGAACGAGGTGATGTTCTGCGCCAGATCGGCACCAGTCACGAAGTTGGACTGGGAGCCGGTGCTGTTGAGCACGTGGATATCGTTGTCGTAGATGAAGGTGGCTTGAACCAGCCATTGGGCAAAAACCAGATCACCTTGGACGACCGTCACGCTCCAATTGGAAGGACCTGCTTCAGTGTCGCCGGAGCGCGTGCTGCTAGCAATGTCGAGTTGGGAATGGGTGAAGGTCGCGACGTTTAGCGCCATGGTGGGCGGGGCCACGGAGGCGGCAATTTCACCCACGAGGGTGTCTTGGTCGCTCACGCAATTGGATTGCACGATGACGTCAAGCTGACGAACATCGCCCTGAACACCAATGACACCGGTGAGCATGCCAGAATTGCTCAACTGGGCGACGTTGACGAGCAAGTTGCCGCCCGCCATCAGATCAAGGCTCGCTTCCGCTCCGGAGGAAGCCTCGTGCTGCACGGTTTCCTCTGCGGGCTCCGGCGTATCTTGGGGCTGAAACGGTTCGGGCAAGAGATCATCAAGAAGCGGAGCCTCTTCGGCCATCTCGCCATTGACGTAGATGCCGGAGAGCGTATCGCCAGAGGCAACAAGGTGATCCGGAGCAAAATCGTCGGCAGCAATGGTCTGCTGCACGGCAATGACAAAATCTCCCATCGAGGAGACGTCGGACGGCACATCGAGGGCGCTGAACGGATTAACAGCGACTGTGTCCGCGAGCATTTCAGCAAGTCGTGGCGTTACGGTCAGATCAACCAAGGGACGGTCAGCGCCGCCGAGATCTAAGACGTCATTGTCTTCGAGGAAAATCTGCTGCTTGACGACGAAGAGGACTTCACCCGGATCAGGACCGAGGTCTGGACCCGCTTCCCGGTGAACATAGCCAATCACCCCGCTGGGCAAGGATTTGTGTGAGGGTTCACTATCGTCCTGTTCCGCAGGACGCTTGGCAGGCTTGGGCTCGAGTTTGATCCGCGCGGGATCAATGGGTGAATGACCATAGAACTCATAGGGGTGCGGCGTGTGCTCAACACCAGGTTGGAAATACTTGATAGCATGGGGCTGGATGACATCGAGCTCGTGGAGGCGTAGCGCCTCCTCATCCGGCACTTCATTTTCGCGATAGCGAAAAGTCAGTAGCTCGTGCCGTAAGCGTGCTGTCTCCTCGGAGAATTCCCAGTGACCAATGAAGTGCGCGATGATTTCGTCGTATGGCGGGAGGTAAGCGTACATGAGCGTGGCCCTTCCCTGCGCAGGCATTCAACGCAGGTCGACCTGCGCTTGCGCGCAGGTCGTAAGTACTGAACGGGGTGAATTACGCTTCGGCGTCGTCGCCACCAACGCTCGTATAGTTGTTGTTTCCACCAACTACGGAGACGTCGACCGCATTCTGCTGCAGGTTCGCACCAAGGACGATTTCCTGCGTGAATGCTGTGGAGCTTAGCGACGATGCAGCACTGGAGGCTGCCGATGCTGCGATATCGTCGCCAGCATCGATAGACCAGCCGTCTTTGCCGTCTGCATCACCGATACCGAAGCCGTCACCTGTGCTGGAGTCACCACCGGCGCTATCCCAAGTCATATCGAAGGTGCCGCCGTTATTCTGCTGCACATTGCTCAGGTTGTCATTGTCGACCAGATCGGCGATCTGATTGACCGCAAATGCGGTGTTGTGGTCACCAGTCCCGAAGGCATTGTTGAAGATGTTTTCGAAGTTAACATCGTCACCGGGATCGAAGGAGATATCGCCACCACCATTGGTCATGAAGATATTGTCGAAGTCGACGTCCTTCATATCGATGTCAGCAAAATCAGCGTCGTCAGGGACACGTGGTGTGTCCAGATCGAGGTCCACATCGACATTGACGTTCACATCAGTGGTCGATGTGTTTTCGTTGACGTTGACGTTTTCGTTGCTGCTGCCGTTCAGGTTCACATTGCCATTGAGATTGCCGTTAAGGTTCTCACTGGACGAATGCTGCCACTGGCCCTGGTCCTGATCCTGCTTCTGGTCTTGATCTTGGTCTTGTTTCTGATCCTGATCTTGATCCTGTTTCTGATCTTGGTCCTGAGCTTGGGCTTCTAGCTGCGCCTGCAGCTGGGCTTGCAACTCGGCCTGCACCTGTGACTGGTCCTGGGAGGGGTCGATGGTGCTTGGAGTGTGGTGATTGTTGTTGTTTCTATTAGATCTAGTCATTTCTCGCTCCACGAGAATAACACTGTGGCGAGACCCAACTCATTTCCAAAGGGTCCATAGTCACGGTGTTGGTGACCGGCTCTGAATCAGGCACACCACAATAGGCTCTGCGAAATGATCGCAGATGGCGTAGCGTTATGTACATGAACTCAACCGAGGGCAGTAAGACGATCTCGGACAACTATCCTGAGCGTCGGTAAGACAAGCTCACCATTCCGAGGCCCACCCGGAACATCACCGTTGGAGCATCGATTTCGGGCTAGAGTTAAGACGATCTTTAAGACTAGCTAGAACGGGCTATACGGATTTTTACGAAACTATTACGGCGCAAAGACTTGGGTTTCGAAACTGTTTCCCAAAGACTGCCAGGGCAAATATTTTACCCAATAAGACTATATTCCTCGCAAATCCTTGTAGCTATAGTCACCCCCAAGTCTAGATACGGAAATCTCCCTAGTGCAGGGCGACATGCAAGACTGGATTGGAGGGTACCAGTGTCACTGCTTGGAGACGTCTTTCCCAATGTCGGGGCGTTAGGCCCCGCGCCTACCTCAGGCATGGTCGAAAACACGATCATATTGGGGGTAGAAGAGGATGCGCTATTTCAGGGACTAGCCCATGCGATGAGCTTGGCATTCCCCAATTACACAGCGCGCTTTGACGATAAATTGGACGCTCCCCACGCGCCCTCGCTTATTCTTTTGCCGGCCGACAAATCCGATGATCTGCTTTCGACGCTGGCCGCGCTCAAAGAGAAATATCCCGCCTCGATCATTGGAGTCGTGGTTGTAAACGGCAAGTCTTGCGACGAAAAAGTACTGAGCGCAGCGGCGGCACAAAACCTCGCCCATGGTGTCTTGCCCATCAGCCTGTCGCTGCGCGTTTGGCTCGCCGCTGTCTGGCTGCTGCTCAACGGCGGGCGCTATCTTCCGCCCAGCCTTTGGACGCACGCAACCGAACCCAGCTTTAGTGGACTGGACACACCGGTGCTCACGCAAGCGCCCAGTTCAATTCTCTCCCCCGCCCTGAATATCGCCCCGAACCACCTCGAAAATCTGACGATCCGTGAACGCGAAGTCCTCCGGCTTTTATCGAAGGGATTTCAAAACAAGATCATCGCCGCACGCCTAGACCTGTCGGAACACACGATCAAGATCCACGTCCACAACATCATCCGCAAGCTTGGCGTTCACAACCGAACCCAAGTGGCTTGGCTGTTCCGAAACCGATCCGACGACCCAGAGTAGGCATCACCTCAGAAGGGAAACTGCATCATGAGCACTCTCGAGAGTGCCTTACAGCGCGTCGGTCGCCTGAACTATGTCTGGACCAATACCGAGAGCCTGTTCATCTACCTGATCGCCCATCTGCTTGGCGCATCGAAGGACGGTGCGATCATTGTCTTTCTGACACTCAACACGACGCGGGCGCGGCTCGACCTCCTGCAGCGCTTGGCCAAACTCCCCGCAGTCGATCCGGATGACCGGCAGGCTGTGCTGTCCATCACAGATCGCCTGGGAAAAGAAAGCGCGCTTCGCAACAAGTTCAACCACTGCATCTACTCTTTCGATCGAGATGGCGCGATCACCACGCAGCTGATGCGCATTTCCGATCTCCATGACGATATTCGCTATGGGAAAACAGAGGCTTTGGATGACGCCGAGCTCAAGCGCATCGACGCGGCCATAACCAGAATTGTGGCGGTCAACAAGGCGATCTTGGCCTTCATCCAAGCCAAAGGGATTAGCTACTGACCCCGCAGCGGGCATACCCCCATCGGACTAGCTACTAAGCAGCAAATCGGTTGCGACGTAATATTCCCTAAACCCAAGGGGAAACGCGATGCTCGTCACGGCCATTTCCACCACCACTGAATTGTCTGCGCTGGAGAGCCAGTGGAACAGGCTCTATGCGCAAGATCCCCATGCGCATTATTTCCTCTCCTATGGTTTCATGCGCGATTGGCTGGTGGCGCTTGAAGGCGGCTGGCAGGTTTTAATTGCCCGAAACACGGCCGATGGCGAGATTGTCGCCCTCCTTCCTTTGAGGTTCCGCCTGCGCACGCTGCCCTCGGGGAGATTCTATGTCACCCTGCTGATGGCCGGGAACTATGGCGCTGATTATACGGGGCTGATTTGCCGTCCGCAGGAGACGCGTCATGTTATCCCCGCGCTGGCCAAGGCAATCCGACACCTCGACTGGCAAGAGCTAGACTTCGACTACATCCAGGCCGCCGACCCGCGTTATGAAAAACTGCTCGATGAGTTTTCCGCTCGGCGATTTGACCGAACAGCAGGCGTGCGGACCAATGAAGAGCACACCAACAACCTCCTGTGTCCCGTCGTCTCCCTGCCAGCAACCTTCGACGAGCATCTCGGCCAGCTCAGCGCCAATATGAGGCAAAAGCTGCGCCGCCTCTTGCGCACACTCGACGATCAGAATTCGGTCGAAATCACCTATCCGACCGCCGAGACTTTTAACGCCGCCTATGACCAACTGGCCCAATTCTGGTGGCAAAAATGGTCCCACAAGAAGGGAGCAGAACGCTCTCAAAGCATCTTGCGGACCAATCGGCGGATTACCCTCAATGCCCTACAGGCGGGGTCGCTTTATATGCCGCTGCTCACGGTAGACGGACGGCTCGTTGCTGGGCTCATCACCTTTCTCGACCCGGTGCGCGGCACCGCCAATTTCTTTATGACAGGTCGCGACGAAAGCTATGAAGGCCCCTCGCCCGGCCTCTTGCTCCACGCCTTTTCCATTAGGGAGATGATCAGTCGCAGCTACCGCGAGTATAATTTCCTGCGTGGTGACGAACCCTACAAACTGCTCTTCGGCCCCAAGCTGGAACAGCTCCAATGCGTCCGTGTAAAGAGACGCAAATCCAATGGGATATTGCCCCAAGCCGTGCTTGATCGCGCCGCGGTATTGGCAACTGCCGCGCACCAGAAATCGCGCTTCAAACAAGCGGCCGCCGGCTATACCCAAATCCTGCAATCGGCACCCAATACCGTCAATATCCTCTATAGGCTCGGACAATTATATGAGCAGACGGGACATGAGGATGCTGCCTATCTGACCTATGCAAAAGCCGCCCAATTGGTGCCCCGCAACCAAATGCTGAAAGACCGGCTCACCCGGCTTCGCCCCGCCCCCCATACCATGCCGCCTTCCGCGGCACTGAGCGCCCCATCACGCGACGCGAACTAGCAAAAAGCGCCATTTTACTTGGCCGGGTTTTGGCGTCCATCTTTGCGCTTGACTTGTATGGAAGGCGGCGCAATGTTGCGGTATCTGAGCAGGATATTCCTCTCAGGATCGGCCGGAGACGCGTCATGGACCTTTTGGGTCCAGCCAGGGTATGTGGTCAAGCGCGAGCTACGCGGTACGTCTGCTGTCGGACCGATGAGTAACGGACAGCTGCTCGTATCGACCTTCTGAGTTGCCTGCGAAGTAACAACCGTGCGGTCGCGGTTGGCGGGCACTACCGTTCCCTGCACCGCAGTTTGTCCCTGATAGACAGCGAGAGAACGGTTCGGCATCAGCCCACCTCCCTCTCCCCGAGACTAAAAATGAGCCAGAACCGTTCGGGCATTCTGGCGTGAGGAATTTAGAGGTACGTAACTCATGATTTCCGGGACTGGTTTGGAGGAACCACCCAGAGATCAGAAGAATGTTCTAGGGAGGAACACATGAGCAGACTTTCAAGACGCACATTCTTGGGCGCTTCGGGCTCAGTTTTGGCGCTCGCGGCGATGGGCCGTCCGGCCTTTGCGCAAAGCGCTGACATCCGCCATTTCTGGTGGGGCAATCCAGAGCGCGACAAACGCACTTTAGCCGTCATCGACATATTCAATGGCAAGAATCCGTCGATCAAGGTCTCCGGTGAGACCCTTGGTTTTGCGGACTATTTCACCAAGCTGACCACGCAGATTGCGGGCGGCAACATGCCGGACGTGATACAGCAAGGTTACGGGGTTTTGTTCGAATACATCGCCAATGGTGCGGTGGTTCCGCTGGATGAGTTCGTAGGCAAGAGCCTCGATATTTCCAAGATCGACCAGAGCGCAATCGACGCCGGTACTGTGGATGGGAAATTCTACGCCCTCTCCATCGGCGCCAACAGCCATATGGCGGTCTATAATACCCGCCTCTTTGAAGAAGCTGGGATCAAGGTGGGCGAAGACTTCGACCCTTATGGCTACACCTATGACCAACTCGCAGAGATCGCGGCCGAGGTGAAGAAGGCAACCGGCGTTCCAGGCACTGACGACAACACGGCCGACTATCAGAATTTTTCCGACTTCACGGTCCAAAAGGGTGCCAACCTCTATAATGAGGACAGCTCCTACGGCCCAACGCAGGAAATCGTCGAAGAATACTTTGCGACCTGGGAGAAAATCCGCAATGCGGGTGGCACGCCAGCAGGTGCTGAAAGCGCAGGCCTGTCGGGCGTTTCTGACCTCGCAGCCCAGGGCGTGGTCACCGGCAAGTCGGCCATGACCTATTTGTGGTCCAACCAATTGGTCGGCATTCAGGGCCTGATGCAAGATGCACTCGGCTGCGCCATGTATCCGAACACGGCAGAAATGCGTCCGGGGTCTGTCGTGCAGCCCAGCCAGTTCGTCTGCCTGACACGCGACAGCAAGAACCCAGAAGCTGCCACCGCCTATATGAGTGCCTTCGTCAACGATCTCGACATGACCAAGATCCTTGGCTTGGAGCGCGGTATTCCGAGCCAATCTGATGTGCGCGCTGCATTGCAGCCGCAGCTTTCAGAAGTTGAAGCCCGCTCGGTCGAGTTCTTTGACAAAATCCAAGGCAAGACCGCAGCGCTGACCGCCCCACCGCCGAGTGGCTCGGGCGAAGTCGAACAGACCTTTGAGCGCCTTGCCGTCGGCGTCTTGCTCGGAGAGCGCTCGATTTCAGAAGTGGCTTCCGACTTCGTCTCCCAGGCTCAGGCCATTCTCCGGCGCGCCTGACGCCTGAACCCGTCCGGCGCCTCTCTCCCGTGGCGCCGGCTTCTCCGGGAGATGCTGCAGCTCTGCCACTGGTCACGGGCAGGTGCTGCAGCCTTCCTGAGCCTTGCACGAAGCGCTATCGAGGACTGAACTGGTGCAGAAATTCTTCGCCCGCAACTTTGCTGGCTACGCCTTCCTAACGCCTTGGCTGATCGGCTTCTTCCTCCTGTCGATCGGGCCCATTCTGGCCTCGTTCTATCTCGGCTTCACCAAGTACAATGTGGTGCGTCCACCGCAGTGGATCGGCCTCGATAACTACGCCTATATGCTGCAATTTGATCAGCGGTTCTGGAAAGCCCTGCAGGTCACCTTCACCTTCGTTGTCGTGTCTGTGCCGCTCAAGCTGATCTTCGCCCTCGGCGTGGCAATGGCGCTCGATAAGGGCATTCGCGCCATAGGCTGGTATCGGGCGCTGTTTTACCTACCATCCATTCTCGGCGGCTCTATCGCCGTGGCCATCCTATGGCGGCAGCTGTTCAACTATGATGGCGTCATCAACTCTGCCTTGAGCCTTATCGGTATCGACGGCCCCTATTGGCTCTCCGATCCAAAGTTTTCGCTCTGGACGCTGGTGGTCCTCGCCGTTTGGCAGTTCGGCTCCCCCATGCTGATTTTTTTGGCGGGCCTTCGCGCCATTCCGCAGGAGCTTTATGAAGCCGCAGAGATCGACGCGGCCAGCCCAAGCAAGAAGTTCTTCGCCATTACCGTGCCACTCCTCGCCCCCGTGATCTTCTTCAATCTCGTCTTGCAGATGATTGAGGCTTTTAAGAGCTTTTCCGGAGCTTTCATCATTTCTGGCGGCACCGGTGCGCCTTTGGATAGCCTCTTGTTCTTCACGGTCTATCTCTACAACGAAGCCTTCAGTTTCCTTCGCATGGGCTATGCCTCGGCGCTGGCCTGGGTTCTGCTGCTGATCATTGCGCTCTTCACTGCCATTGCCTTCTGGACCTCCAAATATTGGGTCCACTACGAAAATGAGAGGGGTTGAGCCATGAGCATGACTGCGACACTGCCTCAATCGACCAGCACGACTTCCGAAATCGCCCGCGCCTATCGCGTCGAAAAGGCCAAACGGGCGAAACGCGCCGCGCTGCTCAAGCACGCCTTCCTGATCGCAACCTCGCTGATCATGATCTATCCGCTGTTGTGGATGCTCGCATCCTCACTCAAGCCGGATAATCAGATCTTTGGTGATCTGGGTCTGTGGCCGCGCGAGTTCCGCTGGGACAATTATACCAAGGGTTGGAACGCCCTGCCCGTCAGCTTTACGACCTTCTTCTGGAACTCCACCGTCGTGACCGTCCTCTCGGTCATCGGTAATGTCATCTCGTGCTCGTTTGCTGCCTATGCTTTCGCCCGGCTCGAATTCTCCGGCAAAACCATATGGTTCGGCCTGATGATGATGACCTTGATGATCCCCTATCACGTGGTTCTCATCCCCCAGTATCTCCTCTTCCTACAGCTGGGATGGGTCGACACCTATTTGCCGCTGATCGTGCCGAAATTTCTCGCAGGCGAAGCCTTCTTCATCTTTCTGATGATCCAGTTTTTCCGCCAGCTTCCGCGCGAACTTGACGAAGCGGCCATGATCGACGGCTGTTCGCCTTTCAAAATCTATTGGGCGATCATCATGCCCCTTTCGCTCCCTGCCATGGCGACGGCGGCGATCTTCTCGTTCATCTGGACTTGGGAGGATTTCCTGGGACCACTGGTCTATCTCAATGATCAGGCCGACTATACCGTCCCCTTAGCGCTGCGCAGTTTCATCAGCTCCGATGGGGTCAGCCAATATGGCGCGATGTTCGCCATGTCGATCCTCTCCATCCTGCCCATCCTGTTGTTCTTCATTATCTTCCAGCGTCTCATCATTCGCGGCATCGCGATGAGCGGACTGAAATAAGGCGTCTGACCATGGCCTCTGTCACCCTCAGCGAAGTCCGCAAAGCCTATGGCAATATGGAAGTGATCCACGGCATTGATCTGGCCATTGAAGATGGCGAGTTTCTGGTGCTGGTCGGTCCCTCTGGATGCGGCAAGTCTACTCTGCTGCGCATGATTGCGGGACTGGAAGAAATTACCGATGGTACGGTCGCCATTGGCGATCGGATCGTCAACGACCTCTCGGCCAGCCAGCGCAATCTCTCCATGGTGTTCCAGTCCTATGCACTCTATCCGCATATGAGCGTGCGCAAGAACCTTGCCTTCGGCCTATCCAATTTAAAGATGCCCAAGGACGAGATCGAGCGGCGCGTGGCGGACGCGGCTAGAATTCTCCAGATCAACGAATTGCTTGAGCGCAAGCCTCGCCAGCTCTCCGGCGGGCAAAAGCAGCGCGTTGCCATCGGGCGGGCCATCGTCCGCGAGCCGCAATTGTTTCTCTTCGACGAGCCGCTCTCCAACCTCGACGCTGAGCTGCGCGTGCAGATGCGTGTCGAACTGGCCAATCTCTACAATCGCCTCCGCACCACCATGATCTACGTGACCCATGATCAGACCGAAGCGATGACGATGGCGACGCGCATCGCCGTGTTGAGCAAGGGCAATCTTGAGCAGATCGGAACGCCGCACGAGCTTTACAACAGGCCAAGAAACCTCTTCGTTGCTGGGTTCATCGGCTCACCAAAGATGAATTTTTTCAATGGCTTAGCTGGAGCTGCAGGGATAGAACTGGAGAAGATTGGTCAGGTAAATGTTACACTTCCGCAGGCCGGAGCTGTCACTGTAGGCATTCGTCCCGAGCATATCGAGATTGGCGCTACCGGCGCCTTGTCGGTAGAGGGCGATATTACGCTGGTCGAATATCTCGGAAGCGAGGTTTTTCTCCACCTCTCCCTACCAGGCAACAATAGTGTTCTGGTTCAAGCGCCCGGCAATGCGCCGCACAAGCGCGGCGAAAAGCTGACGATTTCATTCTCGCCCGCTGACATGCATTTCTTTGATGCCGACGGGCTGCGCATTGAGAGCGTGTCGTGAGCCTATCTCTGCTTGAGACTTTGCGAGCATCGCCACTGGCCGACCGGCTGGGGCCGCTGCCCCGTGCCGAGCATCAGCAACTGCTTGAGGAATGGCAAAAGTCGGGCGTCAATTTTGTCTCGTCTTCAGAGCGGCTCAACGCGCGATATGAGCAAGCGGTCCGCGAACTGTTTGACTGCATTGGCCCCGCTGCCGACGACACGCCTATTTTGCACGAGGGCGGGATTTATCACGGCTGCTGGCTCGAAAGCACGGGCACGATCAATGCCGAAATTCTCTCGCGCTTTCTGCCCAGTATCGCGCAGGCAACCTTTTCGGCCTTTGCCCGACATCAGCGCGATGATGGGCTCTTTCCGTATAAAATGACTGCTGCGACTGGCCCGAAATTTAGCCAGATCCAGCTGGTGTCGCCTCTGGCGCGCAGTGTTTGGACCCACGCGCGCCTCAATAAAACCGATACTGAATGGCTACGCACCATCTATGAGGCGATGGCACGTTACGATTCTTGGATCGCGCAATACCGCGATACGCGTGGGACCGGCGGCGTCGAGGCGTTTTCGACCTACGACACAGGGCATGACCTGTCTTCGCGCTTCTGGCACGTGGACGATAGTCCGTTTCAAAACGACCCAACGCGTTTTGATCCTGATAGCCCCATTTTGCCATTCGTCGCCCCCGATCTGACCGCCAATATTGCCAGCCAGCGGCACTACCTTGGGGCCATTGCGGCGACATTGGGCGAAAATGCCGATGCATGGGCAAGCAAGGCCGCTGCCAGCACTGACGCGTTGTTCCGGGAGTGTTTTGATGACGAGGATGCCCTCTTTTACGACAAGGACCGCAATGACCGTCACGTTCGCATTCAATCGGATGTGCTGCTGCGTGTCCTTGCCTGCGAGATCGGCGATGGTGACCTCTTCCGAACGTCGCTGAAGCGCTATTTGCTCAATACGCGAAAATTCTTCGCGCGGTTTCCGCTCACATCCATAGCGCTCGACGATCCGCGCTTTGACCCCAATCCGGGTCAAAACAGTTGGAATGGCCCCACCAATTTCCTCACGCTGATCCGCACGCCGCATGCTTTCGAGCATCATGGGCACCACACGGAGCTGACGTGGATCATGCAGCCTGTGCTGGACGCGCTGATCCATGCCGAGCGCTTCCCGCAGACTCTCAATCCCTATACAGGCGCGGCGGGTTTTACCGAAAAATACTCCCCTGCCATTCTGTGCCTTCTTGATTTTCTGGAGCGCACGTGCGGGATCGCGCCAAGACCGGATGGCTCCGTCTGGTTCACGAGCCTTCTCCCCAAACCGACCATGCATCAGCATCAGACTTGGGACACTGCCTATAGCAGAGTGATCGACGGCGTCACCTACGAGCTGATCAATCTAGCGCAGGGCAGCGAGATCTATCGGAACGGCGCGTTGCACGTCCGTACGCCAGCGGGGCTGCGCGTTTGCCTTGATCGGAGCGGCGCGCTCCTCAGCGTAATCGGCGTTACGGCCAGAACGGTGGTTGGGACTATTTGGTACCGCGGCGCGGAGATCGCCATCAATGCCGCGGCGAACCAAGAGCTCGCCTTCGAGGGTGCAGCATTCAACACCACGCGTGACCCGGGCATGGTCCTGCCGCAGTATGACTGAACCGCTCTAGCGGCGCGGATCAATCCCACAGTACGCGGACCGACATGGTTGCGGCAGCCGTGCGATTTTCAATGCCGAGCTTTTCGAAAATCTGCTCAAGGTGCTTGTTCACCGTTCGCGGGGAGAGCTGCAGGATTTCAGCGATTTCCTTGTTGGATTTGCCATGGGTCAGCCAGAGCAGCACCTCCGCTTCGCGCAGGCTGATCCCGAAGGCAGCGGCAAGGCGCTCCTCGCCCGTGCCAATGGCTCGATCGATCAGGCGGAGCAGCACTGCCCCTTCGTTGCCGCGCTCCATGATCCGGAATTCAACTTCGCGGTCAAAGCGCCGGTACAGCCGCGCCGCGCTCTCGCTGCCTTCGCTATCGACCAGCCACTGCTTCAATTCCCAGGGGAGCGCGGCGCCTTCATCCGACCGCAGGCCGATACGGGTCAGCAATTCCTGCGCCTGCGGGGTGGCCCAAGCGATGGCACCATCGCGACCAACAGCAGCAATGGGCCGACCGATGGCGTCGAGAGCATCACGCGCTGAGCGCGTTTTGCGCGAATTTGCCAAGTGAACGCGCATGCGCGCGAACAATTCGTTCAAGACGATAGGTTTGGGGACGAAATCAACGCCGCCACAGGCGAGAGCCTTGACCACATGTTCGCTATCATTGCGACCGGTCATGAAGACAACGGGCAAGTCCGCATACCCCATTTCCGACTTGAGCACCCGGCACACCTCAAACCCATCCATGCCCGGCATCATTGCATCGAGCAAGATGATGTCCGGCCGGGCCTGACCGACCAAGGACAAGGCGGCGCGCCCATCCACCGCCTTCAGAGGGGCCATGCCCTCAAATTCCAAGGCATCAAAGAGCATGGACAGCGTTTCGGGCTGGTCGTCGACAATCAGGACTTTAGGCGCGCTCGGCGTCATCATCTGATCAGCGTATCCTCAATGTTTGGCGGGAGTGCTTCGTCGGCTTCGATCCATTGCAGGGCCAGCGTTGCGCCGATCTGCTGGACGAGATCGTCAATCTTGAACGGCTTGATGTGATAGCCGTCGTAAAGCGAGCTATGCTCGGACTGACGCCTGTCCGTTCCAGCATCGGCGGAAATCATGATGATTGGCAATCGTTTCATGATATCGCCGCGCAGTTTTCGCGCAACTTGCCACCCATTTTGCCCCGGCATGGAGACATCCAGCAAAAGCAGGTCTGGCCGATGTTTTCGCACCGCCCGCAAACACTCAATGCCATCGGCGACGGTTGACACCTCAAACCCCAGCCCGCCGAGCAGGTCGGTGAGGAGTTCGCGCTGGGCCGGATCATCGTCAGCCACTAGAATCGAACGACGCGGACCGTAGTACCCGGTGATGCGAATAGTAGAATGCTTGGGCTCGTCTGGCATCCAAGTCGAAGACAATAACATGCGCATTGTAAAGCACGTGCCGACGCCCGGCTCGCTGCGCACAGTCAGTTCCCCGCCCATAATCTCGACGAGCAATTTGGTGATGGTCAGACCCAGTCCCGTTCCGGGCTGCGGCTCTGCGCCGGGAGGATAGCTGCCCCGTTGGAAGGGAAGAAAAACCTGCTCCAATTCGTCGGCCGCTATGCCGATGCCGGTATCGATAATTTCAAAAGTCGCGATCTGGCTCCGGTAGCTGATGCGTAAGGTCACCGACCCCTGCTGGGTGAACTTGATGGCATTGGAGAGGAGATTGATGAGGATTTGTCTCAGACGCTTCTCATCGGTGTAGACATAACCGGGGATCGGGGTCTGCTGATCAAAGATGAATTCGATCCCCTTCTCCCGTGCCTGCAGGGAAAACATCTCGACCATTTGGTGGATATTGGCAGGCAATGCCGTCTTGTCGCGAAACAGATACAGCTTGCCTGCCTCAATCTTGGAAATATCGAGAAGCCCCTCAATGAGCCCCGACAAATGCTCCCCCGAGCGCAGGATTGTCCGGGCGGCTCGCGTCACCATGGGCTGCTCCTCGCGCTGCCGTTCGAGCAATTGGGCGTAGCCAAGGATGGAATTGAGCGGCGAGCGCAACTCGTGGCTCAGACCCGTTACATAGCGCGACTTTGCCAAATTGGCGGATTCAGCAGCTTCTTTCGCCCGCTGCAACTTGCGGTCGGTTTCTTGATGCGCCTCGATCTCCTCCACCAGTAAGGCGGTATGGCGCCGCGCCTCTTCCTCGGCGAAGTCACGGCTCTCGCGGTTGAGGACAAAAAGCCAGATAACAATGCCCGTGATTATGAAGAAGACCACAAAGAGTTTTGTCAGGATTGAATCGATGGCCGCGCGGGCCAAAAGCCCATCCAGCGTGGCCTGATAGGCGAACACCATCAGAACGGCCGCCATCAACGCCCCAACGATTGCCATGAGGAACAGATAGTGACCCAGCCTGCTGCGGAGGGCGCGGGCGATGGGCGCGGGAAAGAGTTTTGTGACCACATTCGAGAGTTGATCGGAAATTCGAGCATCGGCTTTGCAGCGGTCGCCGCACCGGGCATCGAGCGAGCAACACAAAGAGCAGATCGGGCCGCCGTAAACAGGGCACCGAGCCATATCTTCGGGCTCAAAGCTATGCTCACAGACGTGACACTGAATGGGTTCACCGCTGCGTGCCGAAAGCTCACTCTCGCGCGCGATATAATACCGCCCACCGGTTAGCAGCGCGATGATCGGCACAAAGACCATGGCCGACACCAGAGCGACATAGGAATAAAGCGCAGCCGCTACGTGTCCGAACACGCCCAAATAGGACAAGACAGCCAAAGCCACCGCAATCAGCATCGAGCCAAAGCCAACTGGATTGATGTCATAGAGGTGGGCGCGCTTAAACTCGATATGGCGGGGCGACAGTCCGAGCGGCTTGCAGATCACGAGATCCGCGACAATCGCCCCAAGCCAGGCAATGGCGAGAATGGCGTAAAGCCCGAGGATTTGCTCAAGCGCTCGATAGATGCCGAACTGCATTAGCATCAGGCCAATCAAGACGTTAAAGACCACCCAGACCACCCGGCCCGGATGGCTATGGGTCAGGCGCGAGAAAAAGTTCGACCACGCGATCGAACCTGCATAGGTATTGGTGACATTGATCTTGAGCTGGCAGACGACAACGAAAATGCCTGTCGCTGCCAGCGCCAGTTCGGGACTGGCCAGCATCTGTCCAAAGACCACGAGATACATTTGCGTGGGCTCAGCAGCACTCTCGAAGGCGACGCCATGGCGGAAGGCGTAGTAGGCCAAGAACGATCCAGCCATGACCTTGAGGCCACCGATGATGATCCACCCCGGACCGGCGCCGATGAGCGCAATCCACCACGTCAGGCGGTTTTTGTGCGTCGAGCGCGGGAGAAACCGCAAATAGTCCACCTGCTCGCCAATTTGAGCGACCAGCGCAAACATGACCGCCGACGCCGCGCCGAACAGCGAGAGATTAAAACTCCCATCCAACTCTCCCATCAGGCCGGTATAGCCGGTCCACTCCCGCACCGACGGCATGCTTTGCGCGCCGATAAAGACAAAGGGCAGGATTTGCAGAACCAGCCAGAAGGGCTGGGTCCACATTTGGAAGCGGTTGATCAGCGTGATCCCATAGGTCACGAGTGGAATAGCGACGAGCGCGCTGACAAAATAGCCAATGGTCAGCGGCAGGCCAAAGCAGAGCTCCAGCGCCGTCGCCATAATGGCCGCTTCAATGGCAAAGAAGATGAAGGTGAAGCTGGCATAGATCAGCGAGGTTATGGTTGAGCCGAGATAGCCAAAGCCAGCGCCACGGGTCAGCAAATCGATGTCGACGCCGTATTTGGCAGCGTTATAGACGATGGGTATGCCCATCAGAAAAATGATGAGACAGGTTGTGAGCACGGCCCAAGCGGTGGTGTGGAAGCCGTAATTGAGCGTCAGTGCCCCGCCTATCGCTTCAAGGGCCAAAAAAGATGCGGCGCCTATCGCTGTGTTGGCGATGCGTGCAGGCGACCAGCGACGCACCTTCTGTGCGGTAAAGCGCAGGGCAAAGTCTTCCAGCGTCTGATTGGCGACCCATTTATTATAGGTCCGCCGTACCCGCGTCACTTTCGGATGCGCCGTCATCGTTTCTCCCAACCGAGCGCCCCCACCGCGTTCGGGTATCGTGCCATTCGCATTTCATCGTAGTCGCGAGGGTATCGTCCCTCAGATCGCTCGCGACATAACGCAGACTAGGGGGAAATCTCGCGCACTGGAATACGTCAAATGCCCCGTTGAGAGGCAAAGCAATAAAATGCCCAATCCTTACTCAGTTGCTGGTGAAACCCGCCGCAGCCGCGAACAGGGACAGGGCATTTCAATGACTGATGCAACGGGCCAAGGCCCCTTCAAACTCAACCGCCGCAAACTCTTGGGGGCCATGGCAACCATTCCAGCGCTGGGCGTGCTGGGCACAACGCGCGTTTTCGCCGACACATCGACGGCCGCCGTGAACACCAGCGGCCTCGCCGTCACCGATACAGATGTGACTGTGGGCATCCTCCACTCAGTGACCGGAACCATGGCGATTTCCGAGACCGGTTCGGTGCAGGCGGAAATCCTTGCCATCGAGCAAATCAACGCCGCTGGCGGCGTCCTCGGACGCCAGATCAAGTATATTCAGGAAGACGGCGCCTCCGACTGGCCAACATTTGCCGAGAAGGCCAAGAAGCTGCTCGTACAGGACAAGGTAGCCTCCGTCATGGGCTGCTGGACCTCGGCATCGCGCAAGGCAGTGCTGCCCGTCTTCGAGCAATACAACGGCATGCTCTACTACCCCACCTTCTACGAAGGTCTCGAAGAGAGCCCGAACGTCATTTACACTGGCCAAGAAGCAACCCAGCAGATCCTTGCGGGCATTGATTGGGTGGTCGACACCAAGGGCGCAAAGAGCTTCTACCTGCTGGGCTCGGACTATATCTGGCCGCGCACCTCCAACAAGATTGCCCGCAAGCATATCGAGATGAAGGGGCTCAAGGTCGTCGGCGAGGAATATTACCCGCTCGAACATACCCAGTTCAATTCGGTCATCAACAAGATCAAGCTGACCAAGCCAGACGTCATCTATGCCATCGTCGTGGGGGGCTCAAATGTGGCCTTCTACAAGCAGCTCAAGGCCGCAGGTATCGACCTCACCAAGGAAGCGCCACTGCTGCTCACCATTTCGGTGACGGAAGACGAAATCCTCGGCATCGGTGGCGAGAACATCGTCGGCGCCTATGCCGCGATGAAGTACTTCCAATCGATCGAGAACGACAACAATGCCGCCTTCGTCAAGGCGTTCAAGGAGCGCTGGGGCGACGGCATCGTCATCGGCGACGTGACGCAAGCGGCCTACCTCGGCCCCTGGCTCTGGAAGGCCGCGGTCGAGCGTGCTGGCAGCTTTGACATCGATAAAGTGCGCGAAGCATCGCCGGGCATAGAACTGACCACCGCCCCGGAAGGCTACGTCAAGGTTCACGACAACCACCACCTCTGGAGCAAGTTGCGCATCGGACACGCCCGCACCGACGGGCAGTATGACGTTGTCTACGAAACCGCCGACCTGATGGAACCCGATCCGTTCCCAGAAGGCTACCAATAAGCCGATTTTCTGACGCCAACGGCGGTCCCTTTAGGGGCCGCCAAACTCTCCATCAATTAGCGAGGCGCAAATGATCGGTGATTACACATATGACCAGTTTTTCTCGATCCTGGCGATGCAGGGCTTTGCCGGGCTGAGCTTGTTTTCGGTCTTCGTGCTTATGGCGCTGGGCCTAGCCATCATCTTCGGACAGATGGGCGTCATCAACATGGCGCATGGCGAATTCATGATCCTGGGTGCCTATACCACTTGGGGCGTCAGCCTTTTCGTCACCAGTTTTGCCCCGGCACTGTTCCCAGTCTATTTCTTTATCGCCATGGCCTTGGCCTTTTGCGCCAGCTTTACGCTGGGGGTTTTGGTGGAATGGTCGATGATCCGGCATCTCTACCGACGCCCACTCGACACTCTGCTCGCAACCTGGGGGCTCAGCCTCATTCTGCAACAGCTCTATCGCACCGTGTTTGGTGCGCGCGAAGTGGGTGTCACCCTGCCCGACTGGATGATGGGATCGCTTCCCCTCACCGATATCATCGAAGTGCCGATCAATGGCCTCTTCGTCATGGGCCTGACGACACTGATCGCCACGAGCGTTTTCCTGCTGATGTTCAAATCCCGTTGGGGCAAGCAGGTGCGTGCCGTGACCCAGAACCGGGTGATGGCGGGGGCTGTTGGCATTGACACCAAGCGGGTCGATCGTCTGACCTTTGGTCTTGGGTGTGGGATTGCCGGGGTCGCAGGATCGGCCTTCACCATGATCGGCTCGACGGGCCCAACCTCAGGCCAACTCTATATCGTCGATACCTTCCTTGTCGTTGTTTTCGGCGGCGCTGCCAGCCTTCTCGGCACCATTGCATCCGCTTTCGCCATCAGCCAGGCGCAATCGACAATGGAGTTTTTCCTGTCGGGCTCCATGGCTAAGGTCCTCACCTTGCTGACCGTGGTCGGCATTTTGATGCTGCGCCCGCAGGGGCTGTTCACTCTCAAAATTCGTCGCTGAAGGAGCACTCTTATGTCACTCGCGACCTCTGCATCCAAACGCCCGATAAACAAAGACCTCCTCGCCTTTGCAGTCATCGCTGCGCTGTTGCTGCTGGTTTTGCCCCTAACGCTCGATCTCTTCCGCCTCAACCTCGTGGGCAAATATCTGACCTATGCCTTCGTCGCCGTAGGGCTCGTTCTGTGCTGGGGCTTAGGGGGCATTTTGAGCCTCGGCCAAGGCATCTTCTTTGGCCTTGGCGGCTACTGCATGGCCATGTTCCTCAAGCTCGAGGCGTCATCGCCAGAAAACACGGCCATCCAGTCGACACCGGGCATCCCCGATTTCATGGATTGGAACCAGGTGACCGAGCTGCCCTGGTGGTGGGTGCCGTTCCAGTCCTTCCCCGTGGCGATCCTTGCGATCATCGTCGTCCCGACAGTGTTTGCCTACATCATCGGCGCGGCCATGTTCAAACGCCGGGTCGGCGGGGTCTACTTCGCCATCATCACCCAGGCCATCGCCGCCATTCTGACCATTCTGATCGTTGGGCAACAGGGGTATACGGGCGGCATCAACGGCATGACCGACCTGCGAACCCTGCTCGGATGGGATATCCGCACCGACAGCGCCAAGTTCATCCTCTATTTCGTCAATGCAGCGCTGCTGCTGGGCGTTATCCTGATCGCTCTTTACGTCAAAGGCTCCAAGGCCGGCCGCCTCCTGATCGCTATGCGCGACAAGGAGGATCGGGTGCGGTTCTCGGGCTATGACGTCGCCAATTTCAAGATTTTCGTCTTCTGCCTCGCTGCTGCCTTCTCCGCCATTGGTGGTGCCATGTTCGCCCTCCAGGTCGGCTTCATGTCGCCCTCCTTTGTCGGCATTGTTCCATCCATCGAAATGGTGATCTTTTGCGCTGTCGGCGGACGCCTGTCGATCTTCGGCGCGGTCTACGGGGCTCTGCTGGTGAACTGGGCAAAGACCACGTTTTCCGAGAGCTTTCCGGAACTCTGGCTCTTTGCCATGGGCGGCCTCTTCATTGCCGTTGTCATGGCCTTCCCCAACGGCTTGGCCGGTATTTGGAAGAGTTATGTCGAGCCGATCTGGGCCCGCCTGCGGGAGCGGCCGCGCCCGGCTCCGACTACCCCCGTCACAGCGCCGCCTGTGCCCCTGCCCGTGGCCTCCATAGCTCCCATCCCCTCTCAAGCTGCAGCCGAATAGGACCCCGAACTATGACGTTCATTTCAGACGTAGCGCCGAAGGATTTCCTGCTCGCAGTCGAAGGCCTCACCGTGTCCTTCGATGGTTTCAAGGCCGTGAACGACCTGTCCTTTTACGTCGATGAGAACGAGATCCGCGTCATCATCGGCCCCAATGGGGCGGGAAAAACAACCGTTCTCGACCTCATCTGCGGTCGAACGAAAGCAACATCCGGTTCCGTCCGTTTCCGCGGCAAGGAACTGACGATGATGAAGGAACACCAGATCGTTCACACCGGGGTTGGGCGGAAATTTCAGAACCCATCCATCTACGAGGATTTGACGGTTTTCGTAAACCTCGAACTCTCGTTTCCGCGCGGGAAAACCGTCTGGGGTGCTTTGGCCTTTCGGCGCGATCATGAGGTGACCAACCGGGTCGAGGAGATCGCGGAGATGATCTTCCTCAAAGATCACCTAGATACGGAAGCCGCCATTCTCAGCCACGGCCAAAAGCAATGGCTCGAAATCGGCATGCTGCTGATCCAGAAACCCGAACTGCTGATGCTGGACGAACCCGTTGCCGGGATGAGTGTCGCCGAGCGCATCAAAACCGCTGAGCTGCTCAACACCATCATCAAGCAGCACTCCGTGATCGTCATCGAGCACGACATGAAGTTCGTCGAGGACATCGCCCACCGGGTCACGGTCTTGCACCAAGGCAAGGTGCTTTCAGAGGGCACCATGGATCATGTCCAAAACGATCCCAAAGTCGTCGAAGTCTATCTCGGTCATTAGGAGGCCATCATGCTCGCAATCGACAAGCTGCGCGTTTCCTACGGTCAGAGTGAAGTCATCCATGGCGTCTCGCTCGATGTCGCTCCCGGCGAGATTGTCGCCATCATGGGCCGCAACGGCATGGGCAAAACCACACTTATGAAGTCGCTCATGGGCATTGTCCCCTCACGGAGCGGCACAATCGCCGTTGACGGCAAGCTGGTGGAGACCGCCGAAAGCTTCGACCGCGTCCGCTCTGGCCTCGCCTATGTCCCACAAGGCCGCATGATCTTTTCGACCATGACAGTGAAAGAGAACATCGAGACCGGCCTCACCGTCACCGACGACCGCGAGGTGCCGCCCGACCTCTATGAGCTTTTTCCCGTGCTCCTCGAAATGAAGGGACGTCGCGGAGGCAATCTTTCGGGCGGCCAGCAGCAACAGCTGGCAATCGCCAGAGCGCTGGCCTCGCGTCCAAAAGTTTTGCTGCTGGATGAACCCACCGAGGGCATTCAGCCCTCGATCATCAAAGAGATCGCCCGGACCCTGCGCCGCATCCGCGACGACAAAGGCCTCTCCATCGTCGTTTCTGAACAGGTGCTGAGCTTTGCGCTCGATATCGCTGACCGCGTGCTGGTCATCGAAAATGGCGAGATCGTCCACGAAAGCCCCCGCGCCGGCATCGATGAGGCGAAAGTCTCCTCATTTCTTTCCGTCTAGCCATTGCCATTCATCGCCTAAAAGAGGAGCAGACATGACCGAAACACTGATCAAGGTCGATCTCAACGAAAGCCCATACACCAACGAGAAGATCCACAACCGTTGGCATCCAGACATTCCGATGGCCTGTTGGGTCGAGCCGGGCGATGACTTCAAGGTCGAAACTTATGACTGGACTGGCGGCCAGATCAAAAACGACGACAGCGCCGCCGACGTGCGCGATGTCGATCTCAATCAGGTCCACTTTCTCTCAGGTCCAATCGGAGTTAAAGGCGCACAGCCGGGCGATCTGCTCGTCGTCGACATTCTCGACATCGGCGCTTTTGAAGACTCCCTTTGGGGCTTTAACGGCTTCTTTTCCGTCAACAATGGCGGCGGTTTTCTCGACAAGCATTTTCCGAGTGCTCAGAAATCCATCTGGGATTTCAAAGGCATGTTCACCGAGTCCCGCCACATTCCGGGTGTCAAATATGCAGGCCTCATACACCCCGGCCTGATCGGCTGCCTGCCCGATCATAAAATGCTCGACCTGTGGAACACGCGCGAGAAAAAGCTCAACGATACCGATCCAACCCGCGTCCCTTCGCTCGCCAAACTCCCAGAGGTCAATGCCGCCCATCTTGGCCCGCTGAAGGGCGATGCCTTTGACGCCGCCGCTAAAACGGCCGCACGCACGGTGCCGCCGCGCGAACACGGCGGCAATTGCGATATCAAGGACCTCTCCCGCGGCTCCAAGATCTATTTCCCCGTCTATACCGAGGGTGCGGGCCTCTCGATGGGCGATTTGCACTTCAGTCAGGGTGACGGCGAAATTACCTTCTGCGGCGCTATCGAGATGGCGGGCTGGCTGCATATTCGCGTCAGTCTGATCAAAGACGGCATGGCCAAATATGGGATCAAAAACCCGATCTTCCGCCCTTCTCCAATCACCCCTAAATATGATGACTACCTCATCTTTGAAGGCATTTCTGTCGACGAGAGCGGCACCCAGCACTATCTCGATGTCACCACGGCCTATCGCCAGGCCTGCCTCAACGCCATAGAATATCTCAAGAAATTCGGATACTCGGGCGCTCAGGCCTATTCGATCCTCGGCACAGCGCCGGTGCAGGGCCATATCTCTGGCGTGGTCGACATTCCCAATGCCTGCGCCACACTATGGCTGCCGACGGACATCTTCGAGTTCGACATCATGCCCGGCTCCGAGGGGCCAAAGAAGTTCCTCGATGGCTCGGTGGACATGCCGCTGGCGCGCGACCTCTAGGGGAACATCATGGCCAATTATGACTATCAATGTCAGGACTGCGGCCCGTTCTCGGCTGTGCGTCCCATGGCCCAATCGGCAGAGCCCTGTGCCTGCCCAAGCTGTGGAGGGCCCGCGCCGCGGGCTTTCCTTACAGTCCCCTACATTGCGGGCATGGAGGCCTCACAGCGGCAGGCTTTTGCCACCAATGAGCGGGCGCGCCACGAGCCCAAACGGGGTGGATCAGCGCATGGACCAGGCTGCTCGTGTTGCAGCAGCACCGGAAAGAAGGGGCGCTCCACCTTGGTCCGAGCCGACGGCTCCAAGAGCTTCCCTGCCGCCAGACCTTGGATGATCAGTCACTAGAGAGCCTACACCAAACAAGCCTCCCCGGTTGGCCGACGAGTATCTGGGAGGCACCATTCTTCACAAGGTAAAACGAGACTGTAAGGGATCGCACTCGTCTTGGTGACGCACTGCCCAAAACGGTGCGAATTACAGGCTTCAAGCGACAGACATTCCAGTCAACATTCCGACTGCCCGAAAGCCACTAAAGGGCAAGGACATAGCAAGGGCACCCTGTCTTCAGAACAGCAATTTCATGAAAGAAAATGGCGCGAGAGACGGGGCTCGAACCCGCGACCTCCGGCGTGACAGGCCGGCGCTCTAACCAACTGAGCTACTCCCGCAGCGCTTGCGAACTCTCGTTCGGCGCAACGTGGGCTCTGTATAGGGGCGTGATTTGCGCCTGTAAAGCGGGCCCAAGAAAATTCTCAAAGCTTTTCAACATCTGTGGCGTCGATGGGCCTATCATTGGCACTTGGCTGGCACTTTTGGGCGCCGTGAAGGGCTTGACGGGGGCTTTATCGAGGGGCATGCCCTCTCCAGAACACGAAAAAATGGCGCCTCCAATGGAGACGCCTTGAGCTTTTGCGGTGCTTGGCCCTGGTTTAAGCTGGAATGAGGGAGTCCAGCTTAGAGGCCCGCCCCTCTTGGACGGCGTGGCAGGCGACGCGGGCGGCACCGGCTTGCGCCAGTGTCGGCACTTCGCTCCGGCAACGATCGTTGGCCAATGGGCAACGCGGATTGAAGGGGCATCCGGCTGGCGGGTTCATTGGCGAGGGGAGCTCGCCAGTCAGACGCAGTCGTGTGCCCCGACGGTCTGGGTCAGCCACCGGGGTCGCGGACAATAATGCCTGCGCATAGGGGTGGCGGGGATTAGCGAAGAGCTCGGCCGATGGCGCCATCTCGACGACGTGACCGAGATACATCACCACGACGTCGTCGGCGATGTGACGGACGACGGCGAGATTGTGCGAGATGAACATCATTGTGAGGTTCAACTCGCTCTTGAGCACGCGCAACAGGTTGAGGATCTGAGCCTGAACCGAGACGTCGAGGGCAGACGTGGGTTCGTCACAGACCAGCAATTCGGGCTCGAGGATCAGCGCCCGGGCAATGCCGATGCGCTGACGCTGACCGCCAGAGAACTCATGCGGATAACGATCCGCCGCTTGCGCTGGCAAGCCGACGCGCTGGAGGATCTCTCCGACGGCCTTTCGGCGGCTCGCCTCATTGCCGATGCCGTGGACAGCCAGGCCTTCGGCGATTGACCGACCAATCGGCAGGCGCGGATCGAGCGATGAGTACGGGTCCTGAAAGACCATCTGGATGCGGCGGCTGGCTTCAAAGCTGACGCCAGCGTCGCCCTTGTTGATCTGCTTGCCGTCAAAGATGACCTCGCCGCCGGTGGCGGGATGAAGGCCGACAACAACGCGTGCAAGGGTCGACTTTCCGCAGCCACTCTCGCCCACCACCCCAAGGGTTTTGCCCTTTTCGATGGCGAGATTGACGGAGTTCACCGCCGCGACTTTGCCAACGACGCGTTGGAAGAGACCGCCGGTGACGGCGAACTCTTTTTTCACATCGCGCAATTCCAACAAGGCGGTCATAGTAGTTCAGCCTGTTTATGCATTTCGGTAGCGGACGACGCCGTCAGCCAACACCGGGAATGGTGATCGGGGGCAACGGGCAGCAGGTCCGGAACGAGACTTGTGCAGCGCGGCTCATCGACTTCGCGGCGCGCCGTGCAACGCGGCGCAAAACGACAGCCCTGCGGCAGGTGCGTCAGTTGCGGGACGCGGCCCTCGATGACTTCGAGCATCTCCTGCCCGGCATCCATGCTCGGGATCGAGCGCAGAAGCGCTTTGGTGTAGGGATGCTGAGGCGAGCGGAACAAGGTCCGCACGTCGGCATATTCAACCACCTGCCCCGCATACATGACCGCTACATGGTCAGCCATTTCAGCAACGACGCCCAGATCGTGGGTGATCAGAATAATGGCAGTGCCAAAATCCTTTTGCAGCTCGCGCATCAGCTCAAGGATTTGCGCCTGAATGGTCACGTCGAGGGCTGTGGTTGGCTCGTCGGCGATCAGCACTTCAGGCTGACAGGCCAGAGCCATGGCGATCATGATGCGCTGTGCCATGCCGCCCGACATTTCGTGCGGATAGGCCTTCATGCGGCGCTCAGGATCAGGAATGCCGACAGCGGCAAGAAGCTTGATGGCCGCCGCTTTGGCCTCGGCCTCGGTCATGCCTTTGTGTAGGCGATAGACCTCTGCGATCTGTTTCCCGACAGTGTGCACCGGGTTCAGCGCAGACGACGGGTCCTGAAAGATCATCGACAGGCGATTGCCGCGGATTCTTGAGGTTTCCGCTGCGGTCATACGGCGCAGATCGATGCCGCCAAGCATGACCTCGCCGCCGACGACCTTGCCCGGATAGGGGACAAGGCCGGCAATGCTCAGGGCGGTAATGGACTTGCCGCAACCGCTCTCGCCGACGACACACAGGGTCTCCCCCGCTTTCAAATCAAACGAGACTTTATCGACGGCAAGGGCATTGCCGTTGCGCGTGGTGAAGAGAGTGCTGAGGTCTCGGACCTGAAGGATTGGTTCGCTCATCGCCGCCTCACGAGTTCAAACGTGGGTCGAGCGCATCGCGCAGACCATCACCCAGCAGGTTGAAGCCGAGTACGGTGATGACGATGGCGATGCCGGGGAAAAAGACCAAGTGCGGTGCGGAGAAGATCTGGTCTTTCTCGCTACCGAGCATGGTGCCCCATTCAGCCATTGGCGGCTGAGCGCCAAGACCAAGGAAGCTCAAGCCCGCAGCTTCAAGAATGCCGCCAGCGACGCCCATAGTGGCAAGAACCACAATCGGGGTGAGCGAGTTCGGCAGAACGCGGGTGAACAGAATGCGCCACTTGCTCGCGCCAAGGACGCGGCTGGCAGCAACGAAGTCTTGTGACTTTACCGACAACACGCTGGCCCGCGTCACACGGGCGTATCCGGGCACAGAGACCACGGATATGGCCAATAGCGCGTTGACGATGCCAGGCCCCAGCACGGCGACAATGGCGATAGCCAGAAGCAGAGATGGGAAGCCGAGAATGACGTCCATGATGCGCATGATGATGTTGTCGAGCCAGCCACCGAAGTAGCCAGCGATTGCGCCGAGCAGCACGCCCATAACGAGAGCCGCAGAAACGGTGACAATGCCGATCATCAGACTGATGCGGGAGCCATAGACAATACGGGAAAAGACGTCGCGAGCGTTGCCGTCAATGCCCATCAAATGCTGGGGCTTGGCAACATCGCAGCCGAACATATGGATACATGGCGCTTCGCGGCGTTTGATATCCTCAACGCCAAGCAGCACCTGATTTGGATCATAGGGCGCAATGAGCGGCGCAAAGATTGCGACCAACACCATAAAGCCGATGAAGAGCATGCCCACTTGGGCCGAGCGCTTACGCAGGAGACGCTTCCACGTCTGCTTCCATAGCGGCACTGGATCGCCGAGCAGGCCCTCTTCCAGCACGATTTCAGCGGCCCTGGCAGTTACAGTATTTAGGCTATTCATATCAGGGTCCTATTGCGGCCGTACGCGCGGATCGAGGTAGGTATAGGAGAGGTCCACGATGAGGTTCACGACCACGTAAATGGTGGCGATGAGCACGGTGAAACCCTGTACGATTGGGTAGTCGCGGGCGAAGATCGCCTCCATCAACATGCGCCCTACCCCAGCCAAGCCAAAAACGGTCTCGGTGAGAACGGCGCCGCTCAAAAGCGCGCCCATTTGCAGGCCCAGAATGGTGACGACAGGCAGCATGGCGTTGCCAAGCGCATGGCGCTGAACGACTTTATTGTCGGGCACACCCTTGGCGCGCGCGGTGCGGACATAGTCGCGACCGAGGACGTCGAGGAGCGAGGACCGGGTCATACGCGCGATAACCGCCATTGGAATGGTCGCCACGGCCATTGCAGGCAAAATCATGTGGCGGACCGCGTCATTGAAGACGGTCCAGTTGAAGGTGATCAGCGCGTTGAAAATGAAGAAGTTGGAGATGAACTCGGCGATCTGGCCGAAGAACGTGCCCTTGGTGATTTCCCAACCCCATGCCTCATAGAAGGGCACGGACACCAAACCAGCCGTCAAACGCCCAGAGGGCGGAAGCCAGAACGGGGTACCTTTGAGCATAACGCCAAAGACATAGGCCATCATCAGACCAAGCCAGAACACCGGCATAGCAATACCGACATTGGCGATAGCCATGGTGCCGACGTCAGCGGCGGTGTTGTGACGGCGAGCGGCGAAAATGCCGATAGCGATGCCGCAGATCGTGGCGATCACCAGAGCCGACAGTGCCAGCTCCATGGTCATCGGCAGACGCTCAATGATGATCTGGGTTACCGGACGCGAAAAGCGAATGGAATTGCCGAAGTCACCCTGGGCGACGTCACGGATATAATAGAAGAATTGCACCCATATAGGCTGATCCAGCCCAAAACTGCGCTCAAACTCGATACAGGTCGCTTCGCTGACCTTGTCACCCAGCATGGCTTTACAGGGGTCGCCGGGTATCAGGCGAGAGAGTGAGAACGTGACCAGCAGAATGCCAAACAGCACAGGGATGGCGCTCAGTAGACGCTTTATCGCATATCCAAGCATCGGGCTTTTTCTAAAAGAGCAGAAGTCTGATGAAGCGGGTGCCGGAGCACCCGCTTCGCTCGAAGCGATAATCGCTTACTTGGCCGGAGCGTTAATCAGGCCCCAGAGGTACGAGTAGTAGTTGAACGTACCAGTGTTGCCGACGTGCGCAGGGTTGGTCACGTCAAGACCGGCAGCATAGGAAGCAACGACGTCATTTGCGTCGAAGTCCGAACCGTCCGAGAACTTTACGCCTTCACGCAGGTTGCAGGTCCACAGAGTGGCGTCTGCGTTCGCATCGCAGCTGGTTGCGAGACCACCGACGATGGAACCACTGTCCTGAGCGTAGTCGAGCAGGGTTTCGATGATCTGGGTGCAGACCAAGGTCGACTCGCCGTCAGACTCGTCACCGCAGTACAGGCTGATTGGCTCAGCGTTCTGCATAACGACCATGGTGTCCTTGCCGGGGTTTGCCAGGCTGAACTGCTTAGCGCCGAATGGGCGATAGCCGGCATTCTCGACATAGGAGCGCGCAGCCGAAGCCGCAGCCGCGTGGGAGATCGGGATCATCGGAACGAGATCACGAATGGCGTTGTTGGCAGATTCGTAGAGTGGCTTAGCCGCTTCAACGTCCGCAACGGTCGCGCCTTCAGCCAGTGGGCCAGAGATTTCTGGGAAGGAGTTACCGAACTGCTTTACCTCAGCACCGAAGTGGTAATCGAGGAAGTTGGTGATGTGCGGATAGTCTGCACCCCAGCCGAGCAGGTGGAAGCCATCCAGATCACCGGCGCTCGCCTGACCGATGAAGTCACCGGATTCCAGAGCCACAACTTCAGCTTCAATGCCGAGGTTGTTCTTGAGCTGCGACTGCAGTTCAACAGCCATGGTGTTTGGTTCAGGCAGATAGGTGCGGAAGACGTCGCGGAGGAAAATCTTGGTCTTGAAGCCTTCTGGGAAGCCAGCTTCCGCCAGAAGAGCCTTAGCGGCCACTGGGTCAAAACCATACCATTCGTCACCTACGCAACCATTTGGAATGGTGCATGGGGTGAAAAACTTGGCGACGTCCGAGCCTTCAGGCAGGTAGTTGTCAACGATACGCTGACGGTCGATGCCCATGGCAATCGCCTGACGGACCTTGACGTTGTCAAATGGCGCGAACTTGTTGTTCATGCCGACATAGAAGGTGTTTGGGCCAGAAATCGGCAGGAACTGCAGATCTGGATCGTTCTTTACGGCGTCAAAATCGTCTGGGCTGAGCGTGCTGATCTGATCAACAGTGCCGGAACGGAGTTCGTTGAGCTGGCTGGCGCCCGAAGTGCTCCAACGGAAAACCAGAGTTTCGGCGTTAGCCTTGTCACCCCAGTAAGCGTCGTTGCGCTTGAGGATGATCGAGTCACCGCGGTTCCACGATTCAAGCTTGTATGGGCCGGTGCCGATTGGGTTGGACAGAATGTCCTTAGTGGTACCAACAGTGTTGATGTGTTCCGAAGGCTGGATGCCGAAGGACACGAAAGCGGCCTTAGGTTCAAAAGCCGGATCGGAGCCGCACATCTCAAACGTGACCGTGTGTGCGTCGACAGCACGGATGGCGCTGATCTTATTGCCAGCGTCACAGTTTGGCGCGACCAGTTCCAGCCCTTCGTAGCCGAGCGACACACCTGCAGACGACGCTGCCATCGCAAGCGCAGTCGTGCCCAAAAGAATAATACGTCTCACCACTAAACTCCCTCAAAATTACCCGAGAGCGTGCGGTTGGCCCCCTGCCAAACCGCAACACCCGGTAAAATTCGTGCATCCCGCTGTCCCTATTGGCCCGCCGCGTTTGCCCTTTGCACAAGGCGCAGGAAAACTTAAGCCAAGACCATTTCAGCAGAAATAGACATATGTCAGACAAATTCATGTCCCGTCCGCTGTCAAGCCCAGACAAGCGCCATCATCGATCAGAAATGGGTTTCCAAGAGATGTCAGACAATTAAAATCGTCATGCTGGAAGTTGCTAAGGCCCGCTTACATACAAGGGTACAGAGTGTATTGCTTGAGTACGGCGGGCGGTGTTTGCGGCTTCAAAAAATTATACATTGCAAAGCGATACGGTGCCCATGTCTGAGCTCGAACCGGTCCTTCGTCAGGCCGATGCTAACCTCGAATCAAGCCTGCAGACCCTGTTTGATCTGGTCCGCATACCGTCCATCTCAACCGATCGGGCCCATGCCGCCGACTGTCGACGGGCCGCGCAGGCGCTGTCGGACTATCTCACTGAGCTCGGTTTTGACGCTTCGGTCCGCGACACCACCGGGCACCCAATGGTTGTTGCCCATCATGCGGGCCCGGACGACGAGAGCCCGCATTACCTGTTCTATGGCCACTACGACGTGCAGCCGGTCGACCCGTTGCACCTGTGGGACCATCCGCCATTTGAACCTGCGATCCGCATTGGGGCGAAGGGGCAGAAGATTATCTCCGGTCGCGGCACCTGCGATGACAAGGCTCAGCTGCTGACTTTTGTGGAGGCGGTGCGCGCCTATAAGGAGGTCAATGGCAAGCTGCCAGCGCGGATTTCCATCATCTTTGAAGGTGAAGAAGAATGCGGTTCGCCATCGGCGCGGCCATTCCTTGAGGCCAATAAGGACGAGCTTAAGGCCGATTATGTCCTCGTCTGTGACACGGGCATGTGGGACGACGAGACGCCGTCTATCTGCGCTGGGTTGCGCGGGCTGGTGGGCGAAGAAATCAAGATTTACGCGGCAAGCCACGATTTGCACTCGGGCGGGTTTGGGGCGATTGCCGCCAATCCGCTGCACATTATCGGCAAGATTGTCGCCGGACTGCATGATGAAACGGGCCGCATCACCCTGCCCGGCTTCTATGATGGCGTGCACGAGACGCCACCGGAGCTGAAGAAGGTCTGGGATGCGCTGGAAGCGTCTCGCCCGCATATGCTCGAGCAGGTTGGGCTCTCGATACCGGTCGGGGAAAAGGGTCGCTCGATGCTGGAGCTGAATTGGGCGCGCCCAACAGCGGAAGTGAACGGCATCAGCGGCGGTTATGCGGGTGAAGGCTTCAAGACCGTCATTCCGGCGGAAGCCACCGCAAAAATTTCGTTCCGCCTGGTGCATGATCAGGACCCGCACAAAATCCGCGCGATTTTCCGAGACTATGTGCGTTCGAAGGTTCCGGCGGATTGCCGCGTTGAGTTCGGCGATCATGGCGCGGCGCCAGCGGTGCAGCTGCCTTACGACGCGCCAATTCTCGACAAGGCCAAGCAGGCGTTGAAGGGCGAGTGGGATAATCCGGCGATTGTCACCGGCGGTGGTGGGTCGATCCCGATTGTCGGCGATTTCCGCTCTATTCTGGGCATGGATGCATTACTGGTCGGCTGGGGTACGGCGGACGACCGCGGGCACGCGCCAAACGAGAAATACAACCTCAGCTCGTTCGAGAAGGGCATTCGCGGCTGGATCCGCATTCTCGACGCGATTTCAAAGCCATAGGGGCATTCTGTGACCGAAAATACTAAGGCCAAGTTCGCGCGCCTGCGTGAGCGTATGGCCGAGCAAAATGTTGATCTGATTGCGCTTGCACCAAGCTCCCACATGGACTGGCTGGTGGGTTTTCACCCCATGTTGTGTGAACGCCCGTGCCTGTTGCTGATCGGCCCTGAGCGCGAAGCGTTTGTGATGCCGGCGCTGAATGCGGAAGGCTCGCGGGCAGAGACGGACATCGCCTTCCATGTCTGGTCCGATGATATTGGGCCGAAGGAGGCGTTTCTGGCAGCGCTGGCCGATGTTGGTGCGACTGCGGCAAAGCACATTGGCTTTGACGAAACCATGCGCATCGACTTTGCCATGCTGCTGCTCGACGCCCTACCCTCGGCCAAGCGCAGCTTTACCGATGAGACCTTGAGCTATTTGCGCATGCGCAAGGATGAGCGCGAATATGCGGCGCTCAAGAAGAATGCGCTGATCGCGGACCGTGCCATGCAGGCGGCGTTCAAGGCTATTCGGCCCGGCATGACCGAAAATGAACTCATGGCGATCATCAGCGATCACTTTAGTGCTGAAAACGCACCCATGCAGTTTGCCGTGGTCGGCAGTGGTCCCAATGGCGCATTCCCGCACCACCACACTGGTGAGCGCAAGCTTACCGATGGCGACGCGGTAGTTCTCGACATCGGTGGGCGAACGGATGGTTTCCCAAGCGATATCACGCGCATGGCCATCATCGGCCAGGGTCCGGATGGGTATGCGGAAATCCACGACATCGTGGAACGTGCGGTGCAGGCTGCGTTGAAGGCCGCGGTTCCCGGCGCACTGGCGCGCGACGTTGATGCGGCGGCTCGCGGGGTGATTACCGAGGCGGGCTATGGCGAATATTTCGTCCACCGCACCGGTCACGGCATGGGCATTGGCGGGCACGAGCCCCCTTATATCACCGCGTCGTCGGACACTGTTCTGGCCGAAGGCATGGTGTTCTCCATCGAGCCGGGTATCTACCTGCCAGGCCGATTTGGCATTCGCCTTGAGGACATCGTCATTCTGCGCGCCGATGGGGCGGAAATCCTCTCGTCCCTGCCTCGCACAGTCCATACGGCATAGACCAGAACCTTGTGGGCGTCAGGATGGAAGACCTGACGCTCATTTCTCACCTGCGATCGCTCAATTATTTTCATGACCTATTGGAAGGGTTGGGCAAGTCGCGCGTATATATTGGATGAGCAACCGCCTCGCCAAAGTGATTGACCACCTGCCAGACCTGCGACGGTACGCGCTGACGCTAACGCGCGAGCCGCAGAATGCCGAGGATTTGGTGCAGGAAACGCTGGTCCGCGCCTATGAAAAGCGCCGGTCCTTCAAAATTGGTGGCTCTCTCAAAACCTGGCTCATGTCGATCATGCACAATTGCTTCGTCGATGGGTATCGTCGCAGCGTTGTTCGCACGAGTGCCGACAAGGCGCGTGTTGGCAGCGTAAGCTACCCACCCAATCAGGACGATGCCGTCCAATTGAGCGAAGTCCGGCGCGGCTTTCTGTTGCTCTCCGATGAGCAACGCGAGGCGCTGCATCTGATTGCCATTGAAGGGCTGACCTATCCCGAGGCGGCACAGGTTCTCAATGTGCCGGAAGGCACGTTGCTGTCGCGCGTGTCCCGTGCCCGCAAGGCGCTGCGCTCTGGCGAGCTTCTCAATCCCCCAAGACATCTCAAGATCGTAGGGAGTGCCGACAATGACTGAGCACGTCACTGACGAGGATCTAACTCTCTACATCGATGGCCAGATTGATCCGCTGCGGCGTGTGGTCGTCGAACAGCACCTCGCACGCAATCCCGAGCTGGCAGCGCAGGTTATTGATGAGCTGCGGGTCAACCACGAGCTCTATTTGAGCAGTGTTGGTGCGCCAGAGGCGATCCGCGTTTCTTCGCAGGATCTCGCCCGGCGTCTACAAAACTCAATTGGTCGACGGGTCTTTTTCAACCGCCTGCGTCCCGTCGCAGCGGCCTGCGGTCTGGTGATGGTGGGAGCGTCTATCGGCGCACTGACCACTTCGGCACTCTCGCGCCCCTCCCCGATGCCCGATTATCTTGAGGCAGCGTTGCGCGCCCACGAAGTTAGTCAGGTGCGCGCGGTCATGACATCGCAGCCAGAGGTTCCCGAATACGATCCGGCGGAACTGCTCGCGGCGACAGCCATCGTCATGCCGACCCTGCCCGAGAGCTGGACCGTCGAAGACGTACAGGTTTATCCGTCCCGGTTTGGCCCCAGTGTCGAGATGTCCCTCAGTGCATCAGATTTGGGACGGGTTTCCATATTCGCAGCGCGCCCCGGCGACTTCGCTGCGCACAACCCCACCGCTATCAGCGAGGGCAATGCTGTTCTCGCGCACTGGCAAATCGGGGAAATCGCCTATGCGCTCGTCGGCGCCAGCGATGAAACAGAAATACTGAACGCAGCGCACATGCTCGCTGACACCTTATACTAATGGAGACGAGACAGATGTCATCCCAGCCCAACATGCGATGGGGTAATTCGGCCACCGCTTCGCAGAACACCGCCGTCTACGACGAAGGCCTGCGCCAGCATATGCTGCGCGTCTACAACTACATGGGCCTTGGCCTGGTCATCACCGGCCTCGTAGCCTTCTTCGTCGGCTCGACACCAGCCCTCTACGTGCCGATCTTCTCCTCGCCATTGAAGTGGGTTGTCATGTTCGCGCCGCTGGCGTTCGTGATGTTCTTCTCGTTCAAGATCAACAGCCTCTCCGCTGCTGCAGCGCAAGGCATGTTCTGGGCATTCTGTGCGGTGATGGGCCTGTCGATGGCCTCCATCTTCCTGAACTTTACCGGGTCGAGCATCGCCCGTACGTTCTTCATCTCCGCTGCAATGTTCGGCGTGATGAGCCTTTACGGTTATACGACCAAAGCGAACCTCGCCAAGTTTGGCTCGTTCCTGATCATGGGCCTGATCGGCGTCGTTATTGCCTCGATCGTCAATATCTTCCTCGGCTCCAGCGTTCTGCAGTTCGCGGTCTCGATCATCGGCATTCTGGTGTTCCTCGGCCTGACCGCTTGGGACACACAGTCGATCAAGGATCAGTACGCAGAGCACAATGGTGCTGAAGGCAACCAGAAGCTCGCCGTTATGGGCGCACTGTCGCTCTATCTGAGCTTCATCAATATCTTCCAGCTGCTGCTCAGCCTGACAGGCCAACAAGACGAGTAAAGCTGAGGGGCGCTGCCGACCGATGGTCGGTGGCGCGCCTTTGCCGAGAGGGGGAATTTTATGTCGACAAAAGAGACCGCGATAAGCGGCGACGATGAAACGTTTAGTCTTTCAGCCAAGCTGGGCCAGATTGCCGGGCGCGTTGACCGGGATCGCATTTATATTCGCGACCTGCTGCTAGAGCTCGATCAGCGCGCTATCGCCGCCATGCTGTTTGTGTTCGCCGTGCCCAATACCATCCCGGTGCCGCCGGGTGTGTCAGGCGTGCTTGGAGCGCCGCTCCTATTTCTGGCGGCTCAGCTGATGTTGGGACGCACTCCATGGCTACCAGCCATCATCGCTGATCGCTCTTTTGCGCGCGCAGACTTTGCCCGCATTCTGGCCAAGGTTGGGCCATGGCTGGAGAAAGCCGAGCGGCTTATGCGCCCGCGCTTTTCCATACTGACAAAGCCACCGGCAGAATATCTGGTCGGCGCGCTCACACTCATTCTCGCTATCGTACTGTTTCTGCCAATTCCGCTGGGCAATATGCTGCCCGCCATCGCCATTTGCATCCTCGCGCTGGGTCTTATTCAGCAAGACGGAATCTGGGTTCTGGCCGGAACAGTGACCGGCATTGTTTCCCTCGTGATTGTCTCCGGCGTTATCGCAGCCTTCGCCTTTGCTGCATGGCTGGCGATATCGGCAATCTTTTGAAACGACCGCAGCCAGTGCCATCAACCCAATCAGGCGATCTGAAATGAACAGATCGACATCATCTGTCGTTCTTATGAATGACAGCACCCAATATCCAACTGACGAAGCCTTACAGGAGAAATATGTGCCGCTTCTTTTAGCGTGCATCAGGTGTCACAAATGATCGAACCAATATTGAATCTGCTGCTCGGCATAGCGATCATCATTATGATCATCGCTGTTGGCGGTTATTTCGTCGCTCAAGAATTTGCCTATATGGCCGTCGACCGCACCAAGCTCGCGGCGCAAGCGGCACAGGGCGACAAAGCCGCTGCGCGTGCCTTGCTTGTCACCAAGCAAACGAGCTTCATGCTCTCCGGCGCGCAGCTGGGCATCACTGTAACCGGCCTTATGGTTGGCTATGTGGCTGAGCCACTCGTTGGCGGTGCCCTCGGCACCATGCTTGGCGGGGTGGGTATCCCCACAGAAGTCGGTATTGCCACCGGCACCATTCTGGCGCTGCTCTTCGCGACTGTCGTGCAAATGATTTTTGGCGAACTCTATCCAAAGAACCTCGCCATCTCGAATGCAGAGCCGCTCGCAAAAATGCTGGCGACGTCGACGCTGTTCTATCTCAAGGCGATGGGCTGGATCATCAGCTTCTTCGACATGTCTGCGAACGTGCTGCTCAAGCTGCTGCGGATCGAGCCTGTTCACGACATCGACGTCAGCGCTTCGCGCGAGGATCTGCCACGCATTATCGCGGACTCTCGGAACAGCGGCGACCTGCCAGCCGAACTGGCCTGGATGATGGACCGTATTGTCGACTTCCCAGAGCGCGACGTCGAGCACGCCATGGTGCCACGCTCTCAGGTGGATTGGATCGGCCCGGAAACGACTATCGCTGAAGTGCGTGAGATGATGGCGCGTGCGCATACGCGCTATCCAGTGGTCGACGATGAAGAAGCGCCAATTGGCGTGGTGCATCTGTCGGACCTGCTCCCGCAACTGGAAACCGCGGACCCGAACGCCTCGGTGACCACCATCATGCGCCCTGCACTGGTTGTACCGACATTGATGGACCTGCCCGACGCCTTCGATAAGCTCGTTGGGACCAATAACCAACTGGCTTGTGTCATCGACGAATATGGTGGCTTTGCTGGCGTTTTGACGCTCGAAGATATCGCCATGGAGATCGTCGGCGAAATCACTGATGAGCACGACAGCGATGAAGAAGATGCCGTGACCTTTGATGGCGACGGTATCTGGATCATGGAAGGCGATGTGCACCTCGACGAAGTCGAACGCACGATTGGTCGCCCGATTGAGAAAGGCGACGTCGAAACCATTGCCGGTCTGCTTATTGCGGAAACAGGTGAGCTGCCAACTGTTGATGAAATTGTGGTTGTGCAGCTCCCTGCCGATCAAGCTGAAGTCGCAGAGGGTATTCTGATTAGCCGTAGCCTGTCTGTGACTGTGCTCGAAGTGGAGCGCCATGTGCCCACCAGAGTGCGCGTCCAGCTCATCGAGCAGGCGGAGTGATGGCCATGAAAGACCCAACATTCGTCATTCTAGCGACTATCGCTCTCATCGTTCTCAGCGCCTTCTTCGTGATCATCGAATTTGCACTGATCGGCGCACGTCGTCGTCAGCTCGAAGAAATGGCCCCGCAGAGTGCTTCGGCCCGCGCAGCGCTGCGCGGCATGAACGACTTGACCCTCATGCTTGCGGGCGCGCAGCTTGGGATTACCCTGTGCACATTCGCATTGGGTGCGATCACCAAGCCAGCCGTAGACGCGGCGCTCGGCCCTATCCTGCTCAATGCCGGTGCTCCATTCTGGCTGGCTGATAGCGCGGCATTCCTGCTGTCGCTGTTCTTCGTCACCTTCCTGCATCTGGTTGTTGGCGAAATGGCACCAAAGTCCTGGGCGATTGCGCATCCTGAAAAGGCGGCCGTTGCAATTGGTCTGGCCGCTGAAAGCTACATCTGGCCGCTGCGCCCTGTGCTCGGCGTGATCAACCGCATTGCCAACTCTCTCGTCCGTGCCTCAGGCGTTGAGCCTGTCGAAAGCACAGCTATCGGTGGGCAGGACGCGGCGACCATCCGTCAACTCGTTGAACATTCGGCGAAAGTGGGCGTGCTGGAAACGGAAGTGCAACAACAGCTCTCGAGCCTGATCGATCTGGGTAGTGCTTCCGTGAGCCATTTGATCGCTCCGGGTCGCAAGCCCGTCTCGGTTGGCCCTAAAGCCAGTGTTGCCGAGGTGCGCAAGCTTGCCGAAACTTCGGGACACATGCGGATTTTGCTGCTCGACGAGGGCGCATCCGGGCCCAAGGTTGTGCACGTTCGCGACACTCTCCTCGAGGGTGGGTCGGCGCCAGCCGACAAATTCGCGCGTGACGTTCTGGCTTTGCCAGAGCACACATCGGTCTACGAAGCTCTGGCCCGTATGCGTAAGGACGGCGAGCAACTCGCTATCGTCACCGCAGCAGACCGTATTCTGGGTGTCGTCACCATGGCCGACATTCTCAAACGCGTGTTGCCGCACACCGCGTAAGCAAAACAGGTGCAGTTCGTTTGAGCGAACTGCACCTGATGATCACCGTGTTGGTCGGCTAGGCTTAGAAGGTCTCGTAAACTTCGGTGGCGCGGAGGGATAAAATCCGCTCCGCCATTTCGCTTTTTAGATATTCGAGACGCGCATTTTCGTCGTCCGTGCGATTGGCCTTTTTGCCCAAGGCGATGAACTCGTCCCGGACAATGCCTTCGCGGATACGAACGCTGACCGTGGTGCCGCGATAGCTCACCAGCCAAACGTAGCGGGCCATGGTGTAGCCGCGCTCGGTCTGCGCCAGATCGGGCTCAATCGAGAGGCGATTTTCGGTCAGGCAACGGGTGACCATTTCCAAAGCATCGCGACCGCCCGGACCACCGAACGAGGTGCGGAAGGAGATTTCGCGGCGCTCAGGGATTGCTCCATCGGCCAAGAGTGGCAGCGAGCGCTCCAGCACCTTGAACCCGTGGGCGACGCCGCCGGAAAAGCCGTGACCGTGATAGGCCATGAGATCGGCATAGGTGTAGGTCAGTGGCTTGCCGTTTTCGAGAACGGTGAGAGTTGTGGCAGTCATTAGAGGCAGTCCCGATCGAGTTCAGCGCGCATCCAGGGCAAGAAGCCGTCGAGGAAGCGGGTGGTGGCAGGCATGAAGTGGCTGCCGTGGTGGTAGAAGGGATCGAGCGAGGTGATGATCATCCGGCCCTTGGTGGTCACTTCGTCGATATAGAGAATGGGCTTGCCGCTTTCGTTGACAGCGAGCACTTCAGCGCCTTCGGGAACATCGAACCAGCCGTGCAAATGCCAGGTGATGTCCTTCTGGGTGAGATATTGGAAGAGGCTGTGCTCAGGCTTGGCGATGCGCACGCCAAGGTCTGCGCCGGGGGTGAGCCACCACCAGAAATTGGTCGGCTGTGGGGTGACCCTGATATTGGGCAGGAAGAGTTCGCTGTCGCTCTCGCCGGTGGCGATGATGGTGCCGCCCTTATCGAGATAATCGAGCAATTGCTGCTTGAGCGGCTCCATGCGGTCGGCTGGTGTGCGGCACGGGATCAGCACGACATTGAAGGCGTTGAGGTCGACGTTCGGCAGATCTTCGGGGCGCACGAGCTGATCGAAATACTGCGCGTAACGGGGCGCTTCAAAACTTTCGAGGTGGTAGTAAGTGCCGGGATTGATGGCGAGAATGGCCATTAGAGTTCTCCCATGGTCCAAGCGATGATGCGGGGGGCGACAAGGGCGTGGTTCGGGTTCGGTCCGCCCATGCCACCAATGTCATTGCCAGCGTGGCTGAAGATGCGACCACCGGTGGGGAGGCTCCATTCCCAATCGATCGGCAAGTTGTCTGGGCCAATGCCATTGACCACGAGACCGCCTTCGGGAAGCGGGTTGTGGCCGCGACCATAGAAGCCTGCGACGCCCTTGTTTTCTTCAAAAGAAGGCTGATCGACGCCCTCGAAAATTGGGTGTTCGTTAATGCGCGTGAGCACCAGATCAGCACGCTTGGCTTTGATGATCGGCTGGTAGATTTTGAGCCCGCCAACCAGTTCGCGCAGGATGTGGCCATTGAAGAACCAATTGCCGCCACGCGCGAGGAAAGCCTCAAGATGCGGGCGTAGAGCAAGGAAGTTCAACTGGTCGATGTGGCTGGTGGTGATCAAGCCCTTGGCCTGAGCGAAATGCTCAGGTGTGAGGTCTTTCTCGCGCACGATAATGGCGTCGCCACGCTGCATCGCCAAATCAAATAGGCCCGGCGGTGTGCCGTAGTGCGAATGGATCAGCAGCAGTTTGCCGCTTGTCGGTTCAGTCATCGTTCTGTGTACCCTTCAACGTACAGGTTTTCGCCTAAGCGAGGTAGCGATAGAGGCGCTGCGAATGGATGAGCGGTGTGCCACTCTGGGTGGTGTAAACCGCCTCAACGGCGCCAATGATGATGTGGTGCGTGCCCACGAAACTGGTCTGGAAGACCGAGCACTCAAAGCTGGCGAGGGCTGGGTTGAGGACTGGCAAGCCGGTCTCTCCCAGCATCCAGCGCGGATCGTCAAACCATCCCTCGGCAACGCCGCCGCAGCGACCGGCAAAGAGGTCAGCAATCCCCTGCTCGCTCGCGGTAAGGAGATTGACGCTAAACCGCCCATTGGTGAGTAGTTTTGGCGTCACCCGGCTCTTTTCGTTGAGACAGATCAGGAGTGTCGGCTTGTCGCCATCGGCGGCGACTGATGTCATGGACGAAACGCAGGTGCCATCGCGGCCAGCGGAACCGTCCGTGGCCACGATGCAAACCGAATTGGCGAATTGCGACATGGCGTTCAAGAACGCCTGCCGCGGAGGAACGGCCGCCGGAGCGGCCTCCAAATCTGCAGTACTCATTCGGCCAGAGCAGCCTTTCGCTCGGCTTCGGTATCGATCAGCCAAGGCAACATACCGGCCAACATGCGGGTGGTTGCAGGCATGAAGAACGCGCCGTGATGGAAGAATGGATCGAGCGTCGTGGCGATCAAGCGACCTGGCGCATAGGACACCTCGTCCTCGAACATCTGGCACTCACCTTCGGCTGTCTCGACCAGAGATTTCTGGTTTTCATGCAGCGGCTCGAAAGCGCCGTGGAGATGGAAGGTGACGTCTTCTTTTTTGAGGTAATCGCAGACCACGTGATCGGGATCACTCATGCGCAAGCCAAGATCGGCACCGGGGGTCAGCCACCACCAGAAGTTGGTCGGCATTTCGCGCAGGCCAATATTGGGCAGCCATGTATTGGGGAAGGTCTCGCCCATGGCAACAAGGGTGCCACCATTGCGCATGAAGGCCTGGAACTGACGGCTCAGAGGCGCCAGATAATAGGCATTGGTGCGGCAAGGAATGATGACGATATCGAACTGGGTGAGATCGGTTTTGGCGACATCGCGCAGATAGATGATGTGGTCGAAATAGGAGGCAAATGGCTCCCGGGTGATCGCGTCATGATGATAGTGCTGGCCGCCGTCGATAACGGCAACAATAGGCTTCAAAACTGTGCTCATGCTGCCACCTGCGAGGTTTGCGCCAACCAATCGAAAATGGCTTGAATGACAGGTATGCCCTGCTCGGGACCTTCCAGCATCAGAACCGCCCAGAGCTCGACGCCCGAGTGGACGAAGATGCGACCGCCTTCGGGACGCTCGTAGAGCCAATCGACGGCTACATGATCAGGGCCAACCGAGTGAATGACTGTCGCGCCTGCGGGAGCAGGATTGGTGCCTCGTCCATAAAAGCCAGCAACGCCCTTGCGCAGGGTGAGCTGTTCGGCAGTGACGGAGGCAAACATTGGGTGCTCGGTTTCGCGATGAATGACCAGCTCGGCTTTGCCGCGCTTTTCCATCGGCTCGTAGCGCTGCAATTCGGGCAAGAACGGGCGCGCCACGTGACCATTGATGACCAGCGTGCCGCCGCCATTGAGGTAGGCCTGCAGCTTCGCCGTAATCTCCACAAGGTGAAGCTGATCGGCGCTCATGGAAATGATGACTGCATCGTAGACTGACCAATCGAGCCGGTCTGTGTCGTACTGCTGGTAGATATCAAGAGTGTGGTCTGCGACACGCAAAAGCGCAGGCGGGGGGCCACCGTAACTATTCTGCAAATAGAGAAAACGTCCGCTCATCTTTGTCTTTCTGTGCGTCAGGCCGCTGCGATCAGCTTGCGCGTGTAGTCATGTTGTGGGGTTTGGACGACAGCGTCCGCATCCCCGTGCTCAACGATACGGCCTTCGCTCAACACTATGAGCCGGTCGCAGAAGTGGCGTGCCAAGGCGATGTCGTGGGTGATGAAGAGGAACGCTGTGCCGTATTCGCGGCGAAGGTCTTCCATCAACTGCACGATTTCCATGCGCACGGATTGATCAAGCATTGAGGTTGGCTCGTCGGCGATGATCACCTTGGGGTCACAAACCAATGCTCGGGCGAAGGCGACACGCTGGCGTTGTCCGCCAGAGAGCTGAACCGGGCGACGGGACATGAAATGCCCATCGGACGGTAGACGTACTGCCGCTAGTGCTGCCGCAACCTTGCGCGCGATAACGCCATCGTCGCGTTCCCCGTGGATGCGCAGCGGTTCGGCGATAATGTCGCGAATGGACATGCGATTGCGGATGGACTGGTACGGGTCCTGGAACACCATATGGACGGCGCGCGCCATGGTTTTACGGGCGGTACGACCAGCACCAAGCGGAGCACCGTTATAGGCAATCGCGCCGCTATCGGGCTTGATCATGCCCATGACCAAACGGGCAAGGGTCGATTTACCCGCCCCACTGCCCCCAACCAGCCCAAGCTTTTCGCCGGTACGCAGGGTGAAGGACACATCGTTTAGCGCTTTGTGCGGTGCGCCGAGATTGAGGCCCAAAACCGAATTTGGGTAATAGGTTTTCGTCACGCCGGTAAAGGCAATGACGGGATCGCCATTCGGCACGCCCTGCGGCCAAAGTTTTGGGTCGTCGATCTCTGGGAGGTTGTCAAAAAGCGCCCGCGTATGAGCATGAAGAGCCGCCGTGCGCAGGCTTTCTGGCGCGCCGAGATCGACCAATTCGCCCTGATACATAACCGCCAAACGATCGGCATGGCGCGCGATCAAGGGGAGATTATGAGTGACGAAAAGAATAGATAAATCAAGGCTTTGGCGGAGATTTAGCAGAAGTTGCATGATCTCTTCCTGCACCAGCACATCAAGGCCAGTGGTCGGCTCATCGGCGATCACCACCTCGGGCGTGTTGCACAGGGCAATAGCGATGACGGCACGCTGACGCATACCGCCAGAGAGGGCATGGGCGTAGCTGTTGGCGTGCTTGGTTTGGAGGCCAACCTTGCCCAGCCACTCGTTCACCTTGGCGGATTTTTGGTCGCTGGGCAGCTTATCGCCACGCTCAAGAGCTTCCTCGATCTGCGCACCAATGGTGAGCACGGGATTGAGTGCGTTCATGGCACTCTGAGGGATAAGGGCGATCTTGCGCCCCCGCAGCGCACGAAGCTCTTCGGCGTCTTTTGCCAGCAGATCATCGTCACCAAGCCAGACCGCGCCGTGCGTGACACGGGCCGGATGGCGCAGGAGACGCAGGATGGCGAGCGAGAGTGTGGTTTTGCCGGAACCGGACTCGCCGACAAGGCCCAAAAGCTCACCCTTATGAAGGGTCAGATCACAGGCTTTTACGGCGGTGTTGGTGCCAAACTCAGTGTCGTAAACAATGGTCAATCCCTGAGCAGACAGGGCCGCGCCAGACTGCGGCGCAGCATGAGCTGGCGCTAGAGGCAGGGCCTGCTTTTTGACCTTGATGCGCGGCGCGAGCGAGGCGTCATAGCCAAAGCCGATAAAGGCCAGAGCCAAAACGGTGAGCGAGACGGCTATGCCGGGCGGCAAGATCCAATAGATCCAAGTTCCGGTGAGGAAAGCGGCGCGCGCATTGGCGTGGAAGAGGATCGACCCCCAAGAGTTTTGCAGGGGATCGCCCAAGCCCAAAAAGCTCAGCGAGGTTTCGACCATGATCGCCGCAAGGGCGATGCGCACAAACTGCGGCACAATGACAGGCGCAATCTCTGGCAGGATATGCTTGAGACCGACGAACCAGCCCCCTGCCCCCATAGCAATGGACGCTTCGACGTAACCGGCTGAACGGATAGACAAAATTTGCGCGCGCAGCTCACGCACCGGGCTCGCCCACATGACCAGCGCGATCACGATGATCTGTGTCTGGATGGAGGCCCCGAAATAGACGCCCAGAACGATGACCAGCGGCATGAACGGCATGGCTTGCACCACGTCGATGAACCGCATGACGAGGCGATCAACCCAGCCGCCATGATAGCCAACGAGAATGGCAACGGCGGTGGCAATCACGGTCGAGACCGTGGCAACCGAGAGCCCGACAATGAGAGAGACGCGCGCGCCATAGAGCAGCTGGGACCAGATGTCGTAGCCAGCGTCGTCACAGCCCAGAATATGGGCGGCGCTCGGCGTTTCGAATGGCGCGCAGCTTAGGGCGCGCGGCAGATAGCCCGCAAAAAGCGGCGCCATGACCGCGAGCAGGACAATGATGCCCAGCATGGTGATGCCCAGCCATTGCACCTTGCCGGTGGCCGTCGAGAACGGCGCGATGACGCGTCTGGTATTGGAATAGTGTGCTGTCGACATGGACTTAACCCGCCCGCCGCGTGCGCGGGTCAATCAGGGGATAGAGAAGGTCGGTGACAAAGTTCGCGGCGATGATCGAAATCGTGGTGATGACGAACAGGCCCTGCAAAAGCGGATAGTCGCGCGAGTTGACGCCTTGAACGATGAGACCGCCGAGACCGGGATAGGAGAACACGGTCTCGATGATGAGCGAGCCGCCAATGAGGGCGCCAAGACCCATCATGGTGTGGGTGTAGAGTGGCAGCAGCGCATTGCGGAACGCGTGCTTGAAGAAGATCTTGCCCTCGGACACGCCCTTGGCGCGGGCGAACATGATGTAATCCTGATCAAGCGCCATCTGCATGGAGGAGCGGGCAATCAGGAGGACGGAGGTGGTTTGGACAATGGCGAGAGCCAGCACAGGCATAATCAACCGCAGCCCCACCCCTTGGAACCAATTCAGGCTCGGGAAGGACGTGCCCACTTTGTAAGCACCGTAGGATGGCAGCCAACCAAGGGTCGTCGAGAAGAGAATGATGAGCATCATCGCCAGCCAGAACGGCGGCAGTGAACCGACGAAAAGCACGCCGCCCATGGTTGCAATGTCGGCAATTTCACCGCGCTTCCAGGCGGACATGACGCCTAGAACCGTGCCGAGCACAGTCGAGATGACCAGCGCAAAACCCATCAGCAGTAGCGTCCACGGGAGCTTCTGGATGAGGGCATCCCAGACGGGCATGCCCAGCTTGATCGACATGCCGAAATCGCCGGTGAAAATGCCGGTGAGATAGTTCCAGAACTGCACGTGGAGGGCATCATGGATGCCAAGTTCCCTCGCGACCTGCGCCACCTGCTCTTCGGTCATGGTCTCAACGACGTCTGCGCCGAGCAGAGCGTTGATGGGATCGCCGGGCGCCAAACGGGGCAAGAAGAAGTTCGCCGCGAGAGCCGCGAGCAAAGTCAGCAGATACTGCAGTGTCGTGCGCAGATAATACATGGACCGAAACGCCAAAAAGCCCGCGCGACCGAAGCCGCGCGGGCGAGCCAGACTTATTCCGCGATCAGTTGATCGATGGAGTCGGAGGTGCCGATACGGCCAGCTTCAGGCAAGAAGGAGTATTTGTGGAAGATGCCGTAGCCGAACGAAGAGGCGTAGTTGTCGTAGGCTTTCCAATTGTAGGCAAACAGACCATCTGGGTACCAGAGCATGAAACGGCTCGGGTATTTCAGTTCATATTCCTGCAGCTTGAAATGGGCGTCCTGACGTGTTTCGCGGCTGTCCGCTTCCCACCACTCATTGTAGAGGGCCAGACGTTCTGGTTCGCTGTCGAGCAGCGTCTTCATCTGCGGGCTCGAATAGAACTGCATGTACTGGTCCTGATCGGCCAGACCGTGCGGGGTAATTTCGGAGATGGAGAACTCGTAATTGCCATCGGTGGTCAGGCTGTTGAAGGTGGCAGCGTCCACGGCCTCAACATGGGTCTTGATGCCCACGGCATCGAATTGCTCGACCATGACTTCGGCCGCACGCACATAGAGCGGCTGATTGGTCGAGACGACGATGCGCCAATCGAACGGCGTGCCATCGGGCAGATCGCGATAGCCATCACCATTGGCGTCGACAAAGCCAAGGGTTTCAAAGCCAGCCTTGGCCGCTTCGGCATCGAATGGCACTTCAAGACCTGGCTTGGTCCAGGTGCTATCGAGGTGCGGCCAACCGTGCTTGCCGGACTGCGCGCGACCGAGCATGACGCGCTCGACCATTTCTTCAGGATTGATCGCGAGCGAGAGGGTATTGCGCAGATCGCGGTTGTTGAACACCGGATCATTGAGGTTCATCTGCATCCAGGTGCCCCAAAGGGTTGGCGCCTGCGCGATCTCGATATTGGGATCGTCCTTCCACTGCGCGACCATTTCAGGCGGCAGAGCGCGGGCAGCACCGTCGATTTCGCCAGACTTCAGGGCCGCAAATATCGTCTGCGGGTCCTTGATCATGACCAGCGTCAATTCCTTGACCGTTGGCGCGCCGCCCCAGAATTCTTCGTGCGCTTCAAAGCGGTAGAATTCGTCGGCCTTGTATTCGACCAGCTTGTAGGGGCCGGTGCCAATGACCGGATCGGTCATGGTGCGCGGGTCTTCGATGCCTTCCCACTGCTTCTTCTGCATGATCGGCAGCTCGGGCGCGGTCACGAGATCGAAGTTTGGCATGGGGCGCGGCGCGGTAAAGCGGACGCGGGTGGGCGAAACCAGCTCAATGGTTTCGATGCGTGGCACGTCAGAGACGTGGTGAGTCCAGCGGTTTGCCGGGCCGTTGAGGTAAAGATTGTAGGTGAAGACGACGTCTTCGGCGGTCATGTCAGTGCCGTCGTGCCACTTTACGCCTTGACGGATTTCCGCTTCCCAGATGCGCGCGTCTTCCGACACCTGCACAACTTCAGTCGCCAGCCACGAGCGGCCCTTGGACATATAGGGCGATGGCTCGAGCAGTTTATCGAGGGCCAGATACAGCACCCAATCGTTCCAGCTGTTGCCGATCGTATAGGTGGTGATGTTGGCGGCGGTGTTCCAAATGCCGATGGTCAGGCTATCAGCAGTCTTTGGACCCTGATTGTTGACCGTGCTGAGGATGCCCGCAGCCGTGTGAGGGCTGCCATTGCCAGCTTCAGGATTAGCATGGAGCCTCGCATCGTGAGCAGAGCTAGGCGCGGCAAGGCATAGGGCGAGCGCAACAGCACTCGCACCCCGAAGGAGTGAACGACGCATTTGGAAGATCCGGTTTTGTAAACTGGGCTACAAGCACCCTTAACCGGACTGCTAAACTCATGTTAAGGTCAGGTCAAGAGATTCCTGAACTTCATTGTCATGTTTATATGGCACGCCCCTATGCTTTCTAAATAGCTAAGGCAGGTCATAAAATTCAGCGGTGAGTTTAAAGGTCAGCTTGCCAGTTTTGCTGTAGATTCTACACACTGGAGGGTTCCACGTGACCGAGCTATCCCCGCAGGCGTCTATCGTCGTACACGGCATTACCACTGTTTCAGGCCGCTATTCACTTGGCGCGAGACCTGCTCACGCTGGCCTCAACCTGTTTGCTTGCCGGTTACGTATGATCGCAACGACCAGTCTGGGCGTGGCCGCACCGATTATTCCGCAATTGGGTGAAATGGTTACGGCACGCTTTGCCGCTTTTGGTGCCCTGCAGGGCCCGGTGACACGGCGCCTCGAAGATGGGTTTGAGATGGCTTTGCTCATGAGCAGCGCGCGCACATTGGAGCATAACGAACGCATCAACAATTTCACTGAAACCCTGTGGACGGAAACCAACAACCGCCGCAGTAGCGAACGTCTGCTACCGAAAAACCCGCGCACCATCATTTGCCGCGGACAGGATGAGTGGCCACAGCCATGCCTCGTCATCGACTATTCCGGTCGCGGGGCAGCGGTATCGGCTCCGTTCCAACCGGCAATCGGGGAACTCGTCACCATCGGTCAGCTTGAGGGGGCGGTCGTGCGCCTCTTCGACATCGGCTTTGCTGTGCAGTTTACAGAGCACTATTCCACACGCGACGCGCAATTGGCGCTTGAGGCGCCCAAGGATTGGCGTCACGCCATGCGCCGCGCATTTCCCAGCCTATAAAAGAAAAAGGGGCCCGAAGGCCCCTTCCCCAAACCCTGCCAATTAGGCCGAGTAGTACATTTCGTATTCGACTGGGTGCGGGGTCATTTCGACACGCAGCACTTCAGCCATCTTGAGCTCGATGTAAGCGTCGATGAAATCGTCATCCATCACGCCGCCGACCTTGAGGAACTCACGGTTCTTGTCGAGGCTTTCCAGAGCTTCGCGGAGCGAACCGGCGACGGTCGGGATTTCCTTGAGTTCGTCCTTTGGCAGTTCGTACAGATCCTTGTCCATTGGCTCGCCTGGATGGATCTTGTTCTTGATACCATCAAGACCAGCCATCAGCAGTGCGGTGTAGGCAAGGTATGGGTTCGCCAATGGATCTGGGAAGCGAACTTCAACGCGCTTTGCCTTCGGCGACTGGCCGAATGGAATACGGCACGAAGCCGAACGGTTACGAGCCGAGTAAGCGAGCAGAACTGGAGCTTCAAAGCCTGGAACCAGACGCTTGTAGGAGTTGGTGGTCGGGTTGGTGAAAGCGTTGATTGCCTTCGCGTGCTTGATGACGCCGCCGATGTAGTAGAGGCAGTCCATCGAGAGACCAGCGTACTGGTCGCCAGCGAAGAGTGGCTTGCCATCCTTCCAGATCGACATGTGGCAGTGCATGCCCGAACCATTGTCGCCAAAGACTGGCTTTGGCAGGAAGGTTGCAGTCTTGCCGTAGGAGTTAGCAACCTGCTGAACCCCATACTTGTAGATCAGCACGTCGTCAGCCGATGCGATCATGGTCTTGTACTTCAGACCAAGTTCGTGCTGAGCCGATGCCACTTCGTGGTGGTGCTTTTCAATGATGACGCCCATTTCGCCGAGGGCTTCGAGCATTTCACCACGCATGTCCTGCGCGTTGTCCAACGGAGGAACTGGGAAGTAGCCCTTCTTGATGCCGATGTGGTGGCCGTTGTTGCCGCCTTCGAAGTCTGCATCGTTGTTGGTTGGCAGTTCTGCCGCGTCAACCTGGAAGCCAACCTTATAGGTGGAGGTCGAGTACTTCACGTCGTCGAAGATGAAGAATTCTGGTTCTGGACCGAAAACGACGGTGTCACCAACACCCGACGACTTGACGAGACCTTCAGCCTTCTTCGCGATCGAACGTGGGTCGCGGTTGTATGGCTGGTAGGTTGCGGGCTCGAGAATGTCGCAGTTAATTGCGAGGGTCTTGGCAGCAAAGAACGGGTCGATGTAAGCGGACGCCGGATCTGGCATGAGCACCATGTCGGACTCGTTGATGGCCTTCCAGCCAGCAATCGAGGAACCGTCAAACATCACGCCGTCTTCGAACATGTCGGCGTCGACAACAGACACGTCCATAGTAACGTGCTGAAGCTTACCGCGCAGGTCGGTAAAGCGCACGTCCAGGTACTTGATGTCCTCGTCTTTCATGCGCTGGATGATGTCGGCTGCGGTCGTCATTTGGGTCTTTCCCCTGTCTTGCGGAAACGGTTGTATTCAGTCGGGTGCGATGCGCTCGGTCTAAGGGGACTTAGAGCGCGTCGTCACCAAATTCGCCGGTACGGATGCGGATCGCTTGTTCGATCGAGTAAACAAAGATCTTGCCGTCGCCGATGCGCCCTGTCTGGGCTGCTGCACGGATAGCTTCGATTGCCTTTTCGGCGACGTCGTCGGTGCAAACCACCTCGACCTTCACCTTTGGCAGGAAGTCCACCACATATTCAGCGCCACGATAGAGCTCCGTGTGGCCTTTTTGGCGCCCAAAGCCTTTGGCTTCGGTCACAGTGATGCCCTGCAGACCTACTTCCTGCAGTGCCTCTTTTACTTCGTCGAGTTTGAACGGCTTTACGATAGCCTCGATCTTTTTCAACTCATGCCTCCATGGCCACTTTCGGCAATTACCGCCAATACATATGCATAGGGTGTGCCAACTCACACAAGCTTCAAGAAAACCATATTTTCCATAGCCTTAGTCAATAAGCGAAAAACAGTGTAGCACGGGCAAAGTGAGGTATATGCACAAAGTTTAGGCGGCGCGCACAGATTTACAGCCCAGTCACCACAGGACAGGGATTTGGTGCCGCAGTTTTAAGCTGCGCCCTTGTACAATGTCAGAAGGGGGTGGCAGTGACTTCTATTCGCCACCGGCATTGTGCGCTGCTCAGCTCAGAGCTGCAGCACGCTCTAGAGCGGTGCATAACATGAGAAATATGCGATCAGCACATCACACAAGGGTGGTGATCGCCCGTACTCACGACGCCAAACGCTAGATGCGAAAAAAGCGGCATCACGGCTGCCGCTTTTTCAATCAGATTAAATCTGAAACCACTCAACAGGTGAGTGATGGTGCGCCCGGAGGGACTTGAACCCCCACGCCGTGAAGCGCTGGAACCTAAATCCAGTGCGTCTACCAATTCCGCCACGAGCGCGCTGTCGGCTTGCTATGATATTGTCATAACGGGGTCAATGCCCTGCCCTCATTCTCCTCAGCTCAAGGCACAGAATCTTGTGAAACAGCCGACTCTGGCGCGTTCAATCATGTGGAAAACTGCGCAGTGAACCCGCTCCCTCACCACTTGATTACCGCGCCAAGATGCAACCACATGAAAAATCGCAGGTTTGCTAGGGTATCCGGCGTTTAGACAGGCATAGCAATGCTTGCACCAAGCCCGAATAGCCTCTATACGCCTCCATCAACCCGGCCTGAGGCCGCGCTTTGTTTTGGCGCGTCCAAATGATGGATTGGTGAAAGTGTCGACCCAACAGATGGGTTTTGTGCTTTCAAGCCCTGTATTTAACGCGGGGTAAGAAAAGCAAACGGCTCATCTGGCGCGAAATTTTCGCGTGGCCTCGCCTCCTGAATCAATGCGTCATGCCGTTGGCCTAACGAGATCAAACAAGACGGGAATAGACCCCCATGCAGGTAACTGAGACCCTCAACGAAGGCCTGAAGCGCAAGCTCAGCGTCACCATTTCGGCCGCTGACCTTAACGCGCGCCTCGACACCAAGCTCGAAGAGCTCAAGGGCCAGGCTAACATCAAGGGCTTCCGTCCCGGCAAGGTGCCGACCGCTCACATGAAGAAGGTCTATGGCCGTTCGGCTATGTCCGAAGTCATGACCGACGCGATCAACGAAACCGTTGCTAGCGCGCTCGACACCCGCAAGGAACGCGCAGCTGCTCAGCCAAAGGTTGATCTGCCGCAGGATCAGGCAGTGATCAACGACGTGCTCGACGGCAAGACCGATCTGGCATTTGAAGTTGAATACGAAGTTCTCCCACCAGTAACACTGATGGACACTGCTGGCGTCAAGATCACCAAGCCAGTGATCGACGTGACCGACGCAGAAGTCGACGTCGAAGTGAACCGCGTTTTCGCACAGAACCGCGGCTACACCGACAAGGGTGATGGCGCAGTTGTCGAAAACGGCGACCGTCTCGGCCTTTCCTTCGTTGGCAAGATCGATGGCGTTCCATTCGATGGCGGCACTTCCGAGCACGCTCACCTGACCGTTGGTTCGGGCGAATTCATTCCTGGCTTCGAAGAACAGCTCGTCGGCCAGAAGAAGGGTGAAACCAAGACCATCAAGGTTACCTTCCCAGCTGACTACCAGAACGCTGATCTGGCCGGTAAGGAAGCAACCTTCGACGTCACCATCCTGCATGCTGACGGCCCGAACGCTGGCGAACTCGACGACGAATTCGCTAAGAAGCTCGGCCTCGAAGACGTTGCAGCACTGCGCAAGATCATCCGCGAACAGATGGAATCGGCTCTCGCTTCCATGGGTCGCCAGCACATGAAGCGCCAGGTTCTGGACGCTCTCGATGACGGCCACAAGTTCGACGTTCCAGCCCAGCTGGTTGAAGCTGAATTCGCGACCATCTGGCAGCGCGTTGAGCACGAAGTGCAGTCGCACGGCCGTTCCTTCGAAGACGAAGGCACCACCGAAGAAGCAGCTCGTGAACAGTACCGCCGTATCGCGGAACGCCGCGTGCGCCTCGGCCTCGTCGTTGCCGAAATCGGCAACACCAAGGAAGTTCAGGTTTCGGACGAAGAGCACCAGCAGGCGCTTATCGCTGAAGTCCGTCGCTTCCCAGGCCAGGAACAGCAGATTTACGACTACTACCGCAAGAACCCACAGGCTCTCGCAAGCCTGCGTGCTCCAATCTTCGAAAACAAGGTCGTCGACCTGATCATCGATACCGGTGCAATCACCGAGAAGAAGATGACCCGTGAAGAGCTCGCAAAGCTCATCCAGGCTGACGAAGACGAAGTGCCAGAAGAGCACCACCACTAAGATCTGAGCATAGCTCAAACGAAAGCCGCCCTCCGGGGCGGCTTTTTTTATTCTTTGTTACCGATCACAGCCATTTTGAGTGAACCTTTTGGCGTCTGCCACATTGCCACTACGCACTGTGGAGTCTGAAATCATGAGCTATATTTCATCCGCCTTTGCCCCCCAGCCGCAAGTCGATCGCGATCGACGCATAGCACTTGGTCTTGATGCGAAGAACTTCGCGCGCCGTGCGGGCATCACGACTGGCGAACTGCATGAATATGAGCTGACCCAAGAGAGCCAAAGCTTCGATTCAGAAGTGGCGGCGCGGATCGGTGAAATGCTGTCCGCCCTTGAGGCCCGCAGTCCGCTTTAGCCCCAACTGACCATCCCATAATAAGCAACACCAAAAAGGATTTCATTTTGGACCATACTCGTCACACACCCCTTTCCGTTACCGAGCTGAACGCTGCCGTTTTAGAAGGCGCAACAATTTACGGCCCGGATGACCACCATGTCGGCAAGGTCGCCCATGTTCACGGACTTGGCGCAATTTCGCAGGTTGTCGTTGATGTCGGTGGCTTTCTCGGCCTCGGCGCAAAGCCGGTCGCGCTGAACGTGTCAGACCTCAATTTCATGCGTGACGAGGACGGCAATGTGCACGGCGTCACGCGCTTTACCAAAGATCAGCTAAAAGCTCTGCCAGAGCATGTTGATCGCTGAACACTGACCTGACCTCCAGTCAGTTGGTGAGAACGGGAGCTCCTCGCGGGGCTCCCGTTCTTTTTAGAGAGCGGCAGCCATCTCCGCGAAAAAGTCTTCCGGACTGTCAACTTCGACCAGCCGCCTGCCCTTGATCTGCAAAAACCGCGTCCCCACCGCCCGCAGAAAAGCGCGGTCGTGACTGACGATAATGGCCGTGGCACCCTGCCCGCAGATATCGTCCTCAAGCTGTTCTTGCCCGGGGATGTCGAGGTGATTGGTCGGCTCATCCAGCAAATAGAAATTGGGCTTGGCTAATCTTAGCGCCAAGAGCGCGACACGCGCCCGCTGACCAAGGGACAGTGTCGCCATTGGCTTGGTTTGCTTCTCGGTGGCAAAACCCGCGCCCGCCAACAGCGCAATCGTCCGCCGATCGCCCTCGTCAAACCGCTCCAAAAGGTAGTCAAGCGGTGACCGGTCAATCGGAAGCCAAGCGAGGGCTTGGTCCATATATCCGGGCACAAGCTGGGGCGAGAGCCGAACACCATCCACCACATCGCCCGCAAGGGCCTCTGTGATGACGCGCATGAATTGCGATTTACCAGCACCATTAGCGCCTAAGAGGACAACCCGATCTCCCTGAAAAATATGCAGCTTTTCAATTGAGAATAAGGGAATAGCATTCGGAGTGGTAACGGCAAGGCTACTGATCGCCATCATAACGCGCGCGTCGGCACCGCTATTGCCGAGCTTGACCAAGCCTGTCCGGTCGCGATGCATTTCTTGGACTTTGTTTTCAATTTTCTCGGCACGCTCGCGCAACTGCTTGGATTTCACCGTCAGCAGATCGCTGCCCGAGTTGATACCGATATTGGTCAGCTTCGCAGCTTGCTTGCGCAGCTGAGTGGCTTCTTTGAGATCACGCTCGCGCTGGGCTTGGGCCGCCGCATCGACGCGATCAAGCTCCGCCCGGGCCGCCGAATAGGCAAGCGGCAGATAGACGGGCTCGTCAGGACGCAGGAACAGTGTCCTATTGGTTACGCGATCGAGAAAGGCCCGATCGTGGCTAGCGATAACCACCGGCATGGACTTCGCCGCATAAACGAGCCAATCCTCAAGCGCGACGATGCGAGAGAGATCGAGATGGTTGGTGGGCTCATCCATCAGCAGGCCATCCGGCTCGCCAACCCAACAGCGCGCCAAAAGGGCCATGCGCTGCCAGCCACCACTCAACTGGTTCAGAGCCTTGTCGCGAAACTCTTCTGGGATGGAGAATTCCTCCAGTACCACATCAACACGCCAGCCTTCGCTTTCGAGCTGGCTGCGATCGAGCCCCGTGCCGACAAAGTCACGCAAGGAGAGCGTGAGAAATTCAGATGGAATGTCCTGCGGAATATAGCCGAGTTTCAAGCCCCGCGAGCGCGTGATCGCGCCTTCGCTCAATTCAAGCTCCCCCGCCAGGGCCCGCAAAAGCGTAGACTTGCCACGCCCGTTTGGCGCCACAAGGCCAACACGGTCGCCATCAGCGATAGAAAGAGTGAGATTGGAGAATAAGAGATCGCCCGCACGGTGGCCGGCATTTTTGAGACTGAGAGTGCCCATCGGTCGTGTCCCGGGACGTGGTGTAACTGAGGTGGTCAAGCCGCTCGCGAGCGCGCCATTAGGAGCGCCGTAGCGAGCGAGCGGCTGGGTGGTCATCGACGGATTTCCGGTAAGGTCTGGTTGCTTACCCCAACCCTGCACCTGAAGGACCACCGATGACCGACACGATGATGAACCTGCGCACGCTGGTAGAGAAGACCCCCGACGCCGATATTCTGCGTGAGATGATTGGCTTCGCTGCCGAACGGCTGATGGAGATGGAAGTGGGTGCCGCCACTGGGGCCGGCTATGGCGAAAAGAGCGCCGAGCGGCGGGTCCAGCGCAATGGCTACCGCGAGCGGGACTGGGAGACGCGGGCCGGCACGGTCGAGCTGCGCATCCCCAAGCTGCGCAAGGGCAGCTACTTCCCGGGCTTTCTGGAACCTCGGCGGCTGGCCGAGAAGGCTCTTACCGCGGTGATCCAGGAGGCGTACATCCAGGGCATCTCAACCCGTTCGGTGGACGACCTGGTCAAAGCCATGGGCATGAGTGGCATCTCCAAGAGCCAGGTCAGCCGGCTCTGCGAGGAGATCGATGGGCGGGTGAAGGCCTTCCTCGAGCGGCCGATCGAGGGCGATTGGCCCTACCTGTGGATCGACGCCACTTACCTCAAGGTACGCAGGGGCGGCCGCATCGTCTCGGTGGCAGCCATCATGGCGGTGGGCGTCAATGCGGATGGCCGGCGCGAGGTGCTGGGCATGGAGATCGGCACCTCGGAGGCCGAGGCGATCTGGACCGAGTTCCTGCGCAAGCTGACCCGCCGCGGCCTGCGAGGCGTGAAGCTGGTGATCTCCGATGCCCATGAGGGCATCAAGGCGGCCGTCACCAAGGTGCTTTGTGCCACATGGCAACGCTGCCGAGTCCACTTCATGCGCAACGTCCTTGCCCATGCCGGCAAGAGCGGTCGCCGCGTGGCCAGTGCCTTTATCGCCACGGCCTTCGCTCAGGAGACGCCGGAGGCCGCCAGCACCCAATGGCGCGCCGTTGCCGACCAGATCCGTCCGCGGGTGCCCAAGCTCGCCACCATCATGGACGAGGCCGAGCACGACGTCCTTGCCTACATGAGCTTCCCCAGGGAGCATCGGGCCAAGCTGCATAGCAACAACCCGATAGAACGGGTGAATGGCGAGGTGAAGCGGCGGACCGAGGTGGTGGGCATCTTCCCCAACGAGGATGCCATCGTCCGGCTCGTTGGCGCCATCCTGCTTGAGCAGAACGATGAGTGGGCTGTGCAGCGCGCCAGATACATGACGCTGGAATCCGTCGCCCCGTTGAGCGATGATCCCCTCGTCAGCCTGCCGGCAGTCCCCGCACGCTGACCAACCCGGCCAAGCCGGATATGCGTGGAGGCCCTGCCTCAGTTACACCACGCCGAGGGACACGATCTGCCCATCGATTTCGCTCATTGGATCGGCGCAAGTGTGGCGCCATTTGCCGTCAATTCAGCGCTACAGCATTAGCCGAAGCGCCATAAAGGGCGAACCAAGTGGGAAGGAGCGAAATATCGTCCGGACCGACTGGTCAGCCCTGCAGCCTAAGCAACAGGGCATGGACGGGACCACGCTGGCGATGCGTCGGAAATATTGTCACGTCACCCTCCCGTCTCGACATTGAACGATGCATAAGTTTATGCCGCCCCGAAGGACGGCACAAGATATTCAGCAGAAATAAAAGAGACCTATCGCCAACACCATCGCAAGAACACGCGAGGTGCGGAGATTGGCCAGCCGGTACGCAATACTATTTCCGGCGTGTGGCCAATGTCCTGGCACAGTTGGGCGGGGAACACTTGTTTGATACGCAATACTCAAGTGATCTGCCCTCATACGGCAACTCCATACAAAAACCGTATGTCCACATGAGTATCAGCACGCACTTAAAAAAGTGCTCCCAAGAAACAAACAGAACGTAAATTCATCCACTTATCCTGGGACACTCACTGTCCCGGAATGAGAACAAGCACCCATCAGGTACATCCAGAGTTCTCATATCGTTCACCTTGACGGCAATGAAGCACAGCTCATCTGTGGGAATTGAACGCAGGTCCAGACCGGCAAAAATCCTCGCGATATGGTAGAAAACCCAATTCGCCCGATTCGGGCCGAACTGATGGAAAATGTATGTCGTCAGATCTCTTCGGAGCAGCCGCTCCTCAGCAAGACCAACCACAGATCAAACCGAAAGCCGAAGTCGCGCCTCGCGTCTCCGGTTCGCCGGAGGCCTATGGTGCTGCCGACATCGAGGTATTGGAAGGCCTTGAGCCTGTCCGTCGCCGTCCGGGCATGTATATCGGCGGCACGGATATTAACGCCTATCACCACCTCTTCGCCGAAGTTATCGACAACTCGATGGACGAAGCGATCGCTGGTCACGCGACCCGCATCGAAGTTCATTTGGGCGCCGATGGCTATTTGACCATCTCGGATAACGGCCGCGGTATTCCGGTCGAAATCCACCCAAAGTTCCCAGGTCGCTCAACGCTTGAGATCGTGCACACGATTTTGCACGCCGGCGGCAAGTTCGACGGCAAGGCCTATGAAACATCCGGCGGCCTTCACGGCGTTGGCGTTTCGGTTGTGAACGCGCTCTCGGACGACTTGATCGTTGAGGTCGCGCGCGAGCAACAGCTTTATCGCATTCAGTTTTCACGCGGTAAGGTGGTGCAGGACGTGGTCAATGTTGGCCGCGTGCAGAACCGTCGCGGCACCACGACCCGCTTCCATCCCGACCCGGAAATTTTTGGCCCGACCGCAAAGTTCAATGCCGGTCGCCTCTTCCGCATGACCCGCGCCAAGGCATACCTCTTTGGTGGCGTTGAGCTGCGCTGGAGCTGCGACGAAGAACTGGCGAGCGACGACGTTCCGGCCAAGGCTGTGTTCCACTATCCGGACGGCCTCAAGGACTTCATGACGGCGCGGATCGAAGGCGAAACGCGCATTACCGACGAAATTTTCGCGGGCAAGACCGGCCGCCCCGGCAGCCACGCTTCGGTCGAATGGGCGATTGCCTGGACCCTGGGGGACGGCGGCGTACAGTCTTATTGTAATACCGTCCCGACGCCTGATGGCGGCACGCACGAAGCGGGCCTGCGCATGGTGCTGCTGCGCGGCCTCAAGAACTATGCGGAACTGATCAAACACAAGGGCGCGGCCAATCTGACCGCTGAGGACATTCTGACCTCCTGCTCGGCCATGCTGTCGGTGTTCGTGCGCGAACCTGAATTCGTCGGCCAGACCAAAGACAAGCTCGCCTCGCAAGAAGCCACGCGTATTGTTGAAACAGCGCTGCGCGATGCGTTCGACCATTGGCTGGCGGCCTCACCCAATCAGGCAGGCAAGCTGCTCGACTGGGCCGTAGAGCGCGCTGAAGAGCGCTTGCGTCGCCGCAAGGAAAAAGAGATCGATCGCGCCAGCGCCACACGCAAGCTACGCCTGCCCGGCAAGCTCGCAGACTGCACGCAGAATGCGGCGCAGGGTGCTGAACTGTTCATCGTGGAAGGTGACTCGGCGGGCGGATCTGCCAAGCAGGCGCGTAACCGTATTACGCAGGCCGTTATGCCGCTGCGCGGCAAGATCCTCAACGTTGCTGGCGCAAGCCGAGACAAGCTCGCCGCCAACCAGCTGATTGCCGATCTCATCCAAGCGCTCGGTTGCGGTACCCGCGATCGCTATTCTGAAGATGAGTTGCGGTATGACAAAATCATCGTCATGACCGACGCGGACGTGGACGGGGCGCACATTGCCGCGCTCCTCATCACCTTCTTTTTCCAAGAGATGCCCAAACTCATTGAGAATGGTCACCTCTATCTTGCCCTGCCGCCGCTCTACCGCATCACTCAAGGCAACAAGACGCTCTATGCGCGTGATGACGCCCATAAGAACGAGTTGATGAAGACCGAGTTCACCGGCAAGAGCAAAATCGACATCACCCGATTTAAAGGTCTGGGTGAAATGCCTTATGTGCACCTGCGCGAGACGACGATGTCGCCGAAATCGCGCCAGTTGCTGCAGGTGAAAATGCTGGATGATCGCGATGCAACCCGCACCGCCGTGGATCGATTGATGGGCAACAAGCCTGAATTGCGCTATGAATTCATTCAGGAGAACGCTGCTTTTGTGACCGATTTGGACATTTGATCAGCAAAGATTTACTGCAATATGGCGTGAATCGGGCAAACCCGTTGACAGTCAAGGGGTTTGCGCTATGGTCCGCGCCGCTAGCTATACGTTAGGCATCGGCATTTCTATCGCCGGGGAATGCTAACGTCAGCACCCTGCAACACTCTGGATCCGCCGTGTGTTGCTTTTGAACGCGAATGGTCACGCGACATTGTTTCCATTCGAAACTTTTAGGGCAGCGCGCCCGCAATAGCGGTACAGGCGCGCGCTCATCGGTGACGCTGAGGTCATGTACTGGCTGAATAGCGCCGCTCCGCACCGCTGATTGGGACGACCGACTTGACCGACGACTTTTCCGGACTTGGGCTTTCGAGCAAGGTAACCGAAGCTGTCACAGACGCTGGTTACACGAAGCCTACCGAGATCCAGGCTCAGGCAATTCCACACCTTCTGAATAAGAAGGATCTTATTGGTATCGCGCAGACGGGTACCGGGAAGACTGCCTCTTTTGTATTGCCCATGCTGACGCTGCTGGAAAACGGCCGCGCCCGCGCTCGTATGCCCCGCACACTCATTCTCGAACCGACCCGCGAACTCGCGGCGCAGGTTGCCGAGAACTTTGAGAAGTACGGCAAAAATCACCGTCTTTCGATGGCTCTGATCATCGGTGGCGTATCGTTTGAAGAGCAGAACAAGAAGCTTGATCGCGGCGTTGACGTGCTGATCGCTACTCCTGGCCGTCTGCTCGACCAATTCGATCGCGGCAAGATCCTGCTGACCGGCGTGGAAGTTCTCGTCATCGACGAAGCGGACCGCATGCTCGACATGGGCTTTATCGACGATATCGAAAAGATTTGTTCGCGCCTGCCGCCGCGTCGCCAGACCATGCTGTTCTCGGCAACGATGGACCCACAGATCGAGCGCCTCACCAAGCGTTTCCTCAAGGACCCAGTCCACGTTCAGGTCTCGCGCACCTCTTCGACCGCCGACACGATTGATCAGAAGCTGGTCAAGGTATCCTCGCGCCCAGATCAGAAACGCGCGGCTCTGCGCGAACAGATCAACGCGGCGGAGAACCTCACCAATGCGATCATCTTCTGCAATCGCAAGCGTGATGTGGCTACCCTCGCCCGCTCGCTTCAGCGCCACGGTTTCTCCGCTGGTTCGCTGCATGGCGACATGGACCAGAAGAGCCGCATGGAAACTCTGGATGCCTTCAAGACCAACAAGCTCACGCTCCTGGTTGCCAGTGACGTCGCGGCACGTGGTCTCGATATTCCAGCGGTAAGCCACGTGTACAACTTCGACGTGCCTGTGCACGCCGAGGATTACGTTCACCGTATCGGCCGTACGGGTCGCGCTGGTCGCTCTGGTGTTGCCTACACATTCGTCGCCCCCGCAGACGAAAAGCACCTCGATGCGATCGTAAAGCTGATCCAAAAGCAGATCGAATGGCTCGCGCCAAGTAAGACTGCCCAGGCAATCACAACTGAAGCGGCTCCCGATGCTGCTGAAGACGCTGAAGCCAAGCCATCGCGTGGCCGTCGTGGCGGTCGCACCCGCAAGGTCGCTAAGGCTGAAAAGTCCGATGTTGTGGCTCCGTCGCCTACAGAAGTAGAAACGAATACCGTGGACGAACCACTTAAGCCGCAAAGAACGCGCGCCGACAACGCACGCCGCAAGCGCAATAACGACACTGCACCAGTGGCAGCGCCGAACAATAATGGGCCATTTGGCGACGCCGGACCAATCCCAGCGTTCTTGCTGCGCCCGACGCGCATTGCCCAATAATCATTAAACGCTCCAAGATTAAGCATTGCTACATCTTGGAGCGTTACTTTCTCACATCCGCGTGAGAATATCCTTACGCACGACTCACTTAACCATGCTGGATTAGGCCAGCACACCGGGGGGCTGGTGGTAGTGTCGGATCAGGATCTAGAGCGCTCTTTTGGCTTTGCCAAAATCGCCATAAATCAATTGATGCAGAATTGCGTACCGGCCGAACCGGCCTTTTACGAGCTGCTTTACACCTATGTCAAAGGCACCAACCAGAGCCTGAACGATCGCCTCAACGCGCTCTTCATGTCTGGCGTGCAGCTCACTCCGCTCACTGCCGAACTGCTCCACAAGGAGTTTTTCGAGGTGGCGGTCTCAGAACGGGTGTCTGTTGTTTCAGACCGCGTTGCCGAGCGCATCAATGCCGTGAACGGCGCCATTCAAGGTGCGCTCGAAACCGCGCAAGATTTCAGCACCACGCTCTCCAGCGCATGGTACGACCTTGATACAGCGCGCGATGCAAGTTCCGTAAAAGAGATCACGCGGAAGCTCATTGTTGAAACTGAGCGGATGCAGGATGACAACTCCTTGCTCAGCGCGCAGCTGGCCGCATCACGCGATGCAATTGCCAATATGCAGCGTGATCTGGACGAAGTCCGCCGCGAAGCGATGCTGGACCCGCTGACCAAGCTCTATAATCGTGCGCGCTTTGACACCTGTCTGATAGACGCCATGCACGAAGCGCGCCTAGCAGGCACGCCATTGTGTCTTCTGCTCGTCGATATCGATAATTTCAAAGCCTTTAACGACAGCTATGGTCACCTCACCGGCGACCAAGTGCTGCGCCTCGTCGCTGGGCAGTTGCAGACTTCGCTCGAGGGCAAGGGCATTGCTGCCCGGTTTGGCGGTGAAGAGTTCGCGGCAATATTGCCAGAAACCGACATGCGCCTAGCGTCCCTTACCGCAGAGATCATTCGCGAAGCCATTCAGAGCAAGCAATTGCTGCGCATTTCCACGAGCGAGCGCTTGGGCAATCTCACCGCGTCTATCGGGGTTGCAAAATTCGGCCAGGCCGACAGTTTCGCCAGCCTCGTCGACCGCGCCGATGCCTGTCTGTATGCAGCTAAGCGCGCGGGGCGTAATCGCGTCATCTGTGAAGATGAGTTGCAAACCCCGCGCTCGGTTGCCTCGTCCGTCGCCTAACTCAAGCCGCCGGCGTTAGCGTAACGCCGAGGCTTTCCAGCATGTCCCAATATTCCGGATAGGTCTTGCCTGTGCAGGCGGGGTCGAGAATAACCACGTTATCGACGAGTAGGCCCGCCAGAGCAAAGCTCATGGCGATGCGATGATCGTGATAGGTCTCAATTTTTGCGCGCGAGTTGCGCCCCTTAAGCTTGGCAGGGAGTTGTGGGTCGGATGCGATGAGCAGATCGTCCCCCTCCTCCGTGGCGAGGCCCGGCATGATCCGATTAAGCTCATTGGCGACGGCCCGAATGCGGTCCGTTTCTTTGACGCGCAAATTGGCAATGCCAACAAATCGCACAGGCGTGTTATTAAAGGCAGCGACGACGGCCATGGTCGGAACCGCGTCTTGCATCTGCGATCCGTCAATCACCGCTGGCATATTCGGGTAAGCCGCAATCATGGCTTGCGCCGAAGCGTCCGGCTGCGTGAAGGCATCGGCTGAGACACCAAGATCGATGCTGCCGCCCGTCAGTGCCTCAATGCCCCAAAGATAAGTTGCGGCAGACGCGTCGGGTTCGATGTGGAAATCGGTTGCGGTGTAGCCGGTTGACTGCACAATCCAAGTGCCTTCGTCGGCCTGTTCAACGTCAGCGCCAAAGGCGCGCATAGCCGCAAGTGTGAGATCGACATAGCCACGGGCGCCGATGTCTTTGCCCGCGAGCGCGATTTCAATTGGGCCATCGCCGAATGGCGCTGCCATAAGCAGCGCGGAAACATATTGGCTCGACAGAGAGGCGTCGATTTCAACGCGCCCCTTCCCAAAAGTGCCATTGCCTTCAACAGTCACAGGCGGGCAGCCGGTCGGGCTCGACGCGCCGATGCCGAGCGCATTGAGGGCATCAACCAGAGGCTTGATCGGGCGAACGCGCATTTCCTCGTCGCCATCGACGACCACTGTGCCGTTAATCGTTGCCACTGCGGCGGTCAGAAAGCGCGTTGCGGTCCCGGCATTGCCGAGGAAGAGCGGCGCATCGGGGACGGCCAGCTTGCCTGTGCTGGTGACGAGGAAAGTAGTCGCATCCGGCTCTTCCACCGTGACGCCCATTTCGCGCAGGGCGCGGGCCATGAGCACAGTGTCCTTGCTCTTGAGCGCCCCCGTCAGGCGGCTCGTGCCATGCGCCAGCGCTGCCAACAGCAGAGCGCGATTGGTGATGGACTTGCTCCCCGGAGGCGAAACGCGACCGTTCAGAGCTTTGCCGGGCGGGGTGATGGAGTAAGCAGCTGGAAGAGTTTTTGGCATGCATTCGCTCTAGGACAAAGCCGCAACTCGCGCAATCTCGCTTCAACGCGAAAGCGTACGGGGCGCGGGGATTTTTATACGGGGCATATCCCGATGCGGACGATGGTCCCTGCCCCCAAAAAACAAAAACGCCCGGATCGCTCCGGGCATTTTGAAATTTCAGACAAGTCGCCAATTATGCTTCGGCGCGGGCTTCCACCAGTGCTTTGAGGTCCGCAGGCTTGAGCGTGATGCTTTCGCCGCAACCGCAGGCACCGGTCTGGTTCGGGTTTTTGAAGGTGAAGGTCGAGCCCAGCTTGCCGGCCTCAAAATCCATCACCGTGCCGAGCAGGTACATGGTCGCCTTGGGATCAACCCAGACGTTGACGCCCTTGTCCTCGACATGGTCATCGCCCGCCACAGCTTCGCTGACATAGTCCATCGTGTAGGCAACACCCGCACAGCCGGAATTCTTGATGCCAACGCGCAGACCGATCACAGGCGTATCCGAGTCTTCGATAATCTCGGTGATCCGCTCTACAGCGGCGTCTGTCAGCGACATGATCTTGAACGGCATGGATCGAAACCTTTATCGGTAATTCACGATATATAGGACGAAACGCGTCCCATTACCACCAGTTCAACGCAACCTGAGCTTCTTCGCTCATGCGGGTCGCATCCCAAGGTGGATCAAACACCATGTTGACCTTAACGTCCTGAATGCCTTCAACGCTGCGGGCAGCGTTTTCGACCCAGCCGGGCATTTCGCCAGCCACGGGGCAACCGGGCGCGGTCAGGGTCATGTCGATGGTGAGGTTACGATCCTCATCCAGATCAACCTTGTAGATCAGGCCAAGCTCATAAATATCGACTGGAATTTCCGGGTCGTAGACGGTTTTCAATGCGCCAATCAGGTCGGTCGTGATCCGCTCGACTTCATTCTCAGGCAGGCTGGCAGAAACACTGGGGGTGATGCGCGTGTCGGTTACGGTATCGTCGCTCATGGTCGTCTTTCTCGTGCCTAATCAGGCAAAAAATTTCGCGGCGCGCTGAATGCCGTCGACCAGCGCGTCAATATCGTCTTTGCCGTTATATAGGGCCAAAGAGGCACGGCAGGTAGAGGTCACGCCAAAACGTTTCAGCAGCGGCTGGGCACAATGGGTGCCAGCGCGAACAGCGATGCCGTAACGATCAAGGACCGTGGCGACGTCATGGGCGTGCGCACCGGCAATCTCGAACGAGAAAATGCCGCCCTTGCCTTCGGCAGTGCCGATCATGCGCAGGGAATTGATGCTCTTGAGCTTTTCGGCGGCATAGGCAGCGACTTCATGCTCATGGGCGATGATGTTTTCACGGCCAAGGTTTTGCATGTAGTCGAGGGCTGCGCCGAGGCCCATGGCCTGAACGATAGCCGGCGTGCCCGCCTCAAAGCGATGCGGCGGTTCGTTATAGGTGACGCCTTCGAGGGTGACGGTTTCGATCATCTCGCCGCCACCCTGATAGGGCTGCATCTGGGCGAGAAGATCGTATTTGCCGTAGAGAACGCCAATGCCGGTCGGGCCGTAGAGCTTGTGGCCGGTCATAATGTAGAAATCGACGTCGAGGTCAGCCACGTCCACAGTGGTGTGAACGGCGCCCTGCGAGCCATCGATGAGCACAGGAATGCCGCGCGCGTGGGCGCGTTCGATCACGCCCTTGATTGGAGTGACAGTGCCCAAGACGTTGGACATGTGGGTCATGGCGACCATGCGGGTCTTGTCCGATAGCGCCGCTTCAAAGGCATCCATATCGAAAGAGCCGTCGTCCTTGACGTCGACCCATTTCAAAACCGCGCCCTGACGTTCACGCAGGAAATGCCACGGCACAATATTGGAATGGTGCTCCATGGTCGTGATGATGATCTCATCACCTTCCTTGATGCGCGGGCCAGCAAAGGAGGAGGCAACCAGATTGATCGCTTCGGTGGCCGATTTGGTGAAGATGATTTCTTCGAGGCGCGGCGCATTGATGAAGCGCTTTACGCTCTCCCGCCCGGCTTCGTAGCCTTCTGTCGCGCGATTGGCGAGCGTGTGCAGACCACGGTGGACGTTGGCGTATTCGTGGCGGAACGCATAATCCATACGCTCAAGCACTGCATTCGGCTTTTGCGCCGATGCGCCGCTATCGAGGTAGACAAGACGATGACCGTGAATTTGCTCCGACAGGATCGGAAAATCAGCACGAACGGCAGCTAGATCGAAGGTCATGTTTTGGTCCTTGTGGCGTCCCGGTCCACGAACGGAGCATTTTGGGTGGGTGAGGGGAAATTCCCCTACCCCTATTTGCGTTAAGGCCCCCTCACCCGGCGCTCTGCGCCGACCTCTCCCCCGAGGGGAGAGGAGAAGTGTGAGGCCCTTACTTGCCGAGAAGCCAAGTGTCGATGACGTCGTTGAGCACGCCAGCAACTGCTTCGTTTTCGATCGGATCGACCAGTTCTGCGATAAAGCCGCGAACCATCATGGTTTCGGCTTCAGCCTTGGGAATACCGCGGCTGAGGAGATAGAAGAGGCTATCTTCATCCAGTTTGCCGCACGTCGAACCATGGCCGCAGACAACGTCGTCGGCGTAGATTTCGAGTTCTGGCTTGGAGAGGATTTCCGCTTCGTCCGACAGCATCAGGCCCTGATGCATGAACTTGGCATCGGTCTTCTGCGCATCGCGCGCCACAATCAGCTTGCCCTGAATGACCGACTTGGAACGGCCACGAGCAATCGACTTGAACAGCGGCTGCGAGGTGGTGTGCGCCACAGCGTGCTCAGTGATCATGGTGATGTCAGCATGCTGACCATCGGCCACGAGATTAAGCCCAGTGACGTCCGCATGTGCCTCAGCGCCTTCAAGACGCGGCAGCACCTGTGTGCGAGCCAGATTTGCACCACCATGGACCACCAGCGTGCGCAACTGCGCGCCGGCTGCAAGGTGATACTCATTGGTCGCGAAGTGCGAGGACTGCGCTGGCGAACGGTCGATCGACACGTGCACAACTTCAGCGCCTTCGCCCAGGGCGATGTAGACGGCGTGGTTGCCCAAGTGCGCAGCGTCCGAACCGGCGAAGGTTTCGACGATGGTGACCTTAGCGCCATCCGCCACGAAGACCTTCACAGCGTCCGAGACGTGTGCAGCTTCGCCAACGATGGTGTGATCAATCTGGATCACCTGCTCGTCGCCAGCGGCGATGTCGAGCGAGAGAGCGGTCTTGGTCAGGCCGTTGTTGATGTGGGTTACAACATCATCGCGGGTCGACAGAACGCCACCCCGTGCGGTGCCGATCATAATGCCTGCAGGAGCGTCCCTAGACGCCTTTACAGCGCCATTGACGATCGAGATCACATAAGCGCCCTCAATCGCCACAGACGGCGTCACTGCGTCGTTTGCAGCCGCTGCGAGATCCGGTACGGCGCGCAGCAGAGTCTTCAAATCCGTATAGTGATAGGCTTCGACGCGACGGGTCGGCAGACCCGCAGTTTCGATGCGCTCCGCAGCCTGATCAGCGCCAGCGGCCTTCAACTGCTCAATCAGCGTATGCTCGGCAGCGCCGAGACGAACTGGAAAAGTCGCCATTGTTACGCTGCCTCGCCGCCGTAGTTGGCATAGCCTTCAGCTTCGAGCTTGAGCGCGAGCGACTTGTCGCCGCTTTCCACGATCTTGCCGTCCGAGAAGACGTGCACAACGTCTGGAACGATGTGGTTCAGTAGGCGCTGGTAGTGGGTGATGACGAGCATGGAACGCTTGCCGTCGCGCAGCGAGTTCACGCCGTTTGAAACAACCTGCAGCGCGTCGATGTCGAGGCCCGAGTCGGTTTCGTCGAGAACGGCCAGCGATGGCTTGAGGAGCGCCATCTGCATGATTTCCGCGCGCTTCTTTTCGCCGCCGGAGAAACCAACGTTGAGCGGACGCTTCAGCATGGATGAGTCAACGTTCAGCGCTGCGCCAGCTTCCTTGACGAGACGCATGAACTCTGGGGTCGAGAGTTCAGCTTCGTCACGAGCCTTACGCTGCGCGTTCATCGCCGCCTTGAGGAAGGTCATGGTCGAAACGCCGGGGATTTCGATTGGGTACTGGAAAGCCAGGAACAGGCCAGCAGCAGCGCGTTCATCTGGCTCGAGGCCAAGGATGTCGACGCCGTTGAGCAGCACTTCACCTTCGGTGATTTCGTAGTCTTCCTTGCCTGCGAGAACGTAGGAAAGGGTCGACTTTCCCGAGCCGTTACGGCCCATGATGGCGTGAACTTCACCCTGTGGGATCACAAGGTTCACACCCTTGAGGATCTCGCGATCTTCGATGCGAGCGTGCAGGTTGCGAATTTCAAGAACGGGAGTGGTCATCTGTTTGTCTCCAAATCCGGGGTCGCCGCTAGCGCCACCCGGGTATCCAACTGTTTGCGGTTTAGCCGACGCTGCCTTCGAGGCTGATCGAGATCAGCTTCTGGGTTTCGACCATGAATTCCATTGGCAGGTGCTGAAGCACGTCACGGACGAAGCCGTTGACGATAAGCGCCACAGCTTCTTCCTCGTTGAGGCCGCGCTGCATGCAGTAGAACATCTGGTCGTCGGAGATCTTCGAAGTGGTTGCTTCGTGTTCGAACACCGCAGTGCCGTTACGGCTCTCGATGTAAGGAACAGTGTGTGCGCCACACTTGTCGCCGATCAGCAGCGAGTCACACTGGGTGAAGTTACGAGCGTTCTTGGCCTTAGCGTGGGCAGAAACCTGACCGCGATAGGTGTTGTCCGAGAAGCCTGCAGCAATACCCTTGGAGATGATGCGGCTGGACGTGTTCTTGCCCAGGTGGATCATCTTGGTGCCGCTATCGACCTGCTGGTAGCCGTTCGAAATCGCGATCGAGTAGAATTCACCGCGCGAATTGTCGCCGCGCAGGATGCAGCTTGGGTACTTCCAAGTGATCGCCGAGCCGGTTTCAACCTGCGTCCAAGAAATCTTCGAGTGGTTGCCACGGCAATCGCCGCGCTTGGTCACGAAGTTATAGATGCCGCCCTTGCCGTCCTTGTCGCCCGGGTACCAGTTCTGGACCGTCGAGTACTTGATTTCGGCGTTTTCAAGCGCAACGAGTTCAACCACTGCAGCGTGCAGCTGGTTTTCGTCGCGCATCGGAGCGGTACAGCCTTCGAGGTAGCTGACGTAGCTGTCATCATCAGCGATGATGAGGGTGCGTTCGAACTGACCGGTCTTCTTCTCGTTGATACGGAAGTAGGTCGAGAGCTCCATCGGGCAACGGACACCCTTTGGAATGTAGACGAAGGAACCGTCGGTGAAGACGGCCGAGTTCAGCGTCGCGTAGTAGTTGTCCGAAACGGGAACCACCGAGCCGAGGTACTTCTTCACGAGCTCTGGGTGCTCGCGCACGGCTTCAGAGATCGAGCAGAAGATGATGCCCTGCTTGGCCAGTTCTTCGCGGAAGGTGGTGACAACGGAGACCGAGTCAAACACCGCGTCGACCGCAACATTGGCGCCGAATGGCGTGCCAACGGATTCCGCTGCGCCTTCAACGCCAGCCAAGATCGCCTGCTCCTTGAGCGGGATACCCAGCTTGGCATAAGTCGCCAGCAGTTCCGGATCGACTTCATCAAGGCTCTTGGGGCCCTTGAAGTTCTTCGGCGCGGAGTAATAGCTGATGTCCTGGAAGTCGATCTTTGGGTAGTGCAACTTACCCCAAGCTGGTTCTTCCATGGTCTGCCAGCGGCGGAACGCTTCCAGACGCCATTCCAGCATCCATTCCGGCTCTTCCTTCTTAGCCGAGATGAAGCGAACGGTGTCTTCGTTCAGGCCGACAGCAATCGTGTCGGATTCAATGTCCGTTTCGAAGCCGTACTTGTACTTGTCGACGTCAAGCGCAAGCACCTGCTCGACGGTTTCCCGATCGATCTCTTCCTTGAGGGTCGGAATATCGAAATCCGCCATTAGGCTCTCCTTTATGTCCATCGACGGGTCAAGGCCGCCGCGAACGAACTATTCTTTCAGCGACCTAGGCCGCTGTTCCTGAACGCTTGTGGCGTGCAAGAAGTTTTTCAAAACCGGCAAGAAACGCAGTCACGTCCTCGCTTGTGGAAGTCCAGCCAAAGCTGACGCGCAGGGCACATTCGGCCAAAGCCTTAGGCACGCCCATTGCTGCTAGAACATGGCTAGCGCCGACTTTGCCTGACGAGCAGGCCGAGCCGGACGAAATTGATAGACCCATAAGGTCCAAGGACATCATCGCTGTGGCATTGCCGAGACCGGGTACAGCAAAGTTGACCGTATTACCGACGCGCTGAGCAGTTTGCCCGAAGATTACGACCTCTGGCGCAAGCGCCTTCAGTCCGGCCTCAAGCTGGTCGACGAGCGCCAACATGCTCTGCGCATCATATTCACTTGCGGCCGCTGCCGCGCCAAAAGCTGCGATCAGCGCCGTTGGCTCAGTACCACCACGACGCCCCTGCTCCTGACCACCACCCGGAATCAACCGCACGGTGTCGGCGTGGCCTTTGACCAACAACGCACCAATACCGACAGGTGCGCCAATCTTATGGCCGCTTATAGCAACCATATCGGGAGCCGATGCGGCAAAATCCAGATCAATCTTGCCGTAGGCCTGAACCGCATCAATAAAAAGCGTGTGACGGGTTGGCCCCACCAGAGCACTAAGCCGGCCAATTGGCTGAACTACGCCGGTTTCATTGTTCACCCAATGAAACGCTGCAAAGAGCGTGATGTTTTCTGCATCCGCACGAGACAAAAACGACTGCAGTTGATCGAGATCAATGTTGCCGTCTTCTTTTAGCCCTACGGTCCACACAGGCAGGCCCGTGGCCTCAACTGCCTTGAGGACAGCAGCGTGCTCCCCCATGCTGGTGACTATGGCGCCTGCCGAAAAAACCTTTGTTCCGGCCATGATAGCCTGCGTAATGGCTTCGGTAGCGGAACTTGTGAAGACGACTTGACGGCGCTCTGCACCGGCCCGCGCAGCCACTTGTTGACGACCAGTCTCCATCACATCGCGCAGCGCGCGACCATGGGTGTGGACCGATGAGGCATTGCCGGTGAGCGCAAGCGCAGACAACAAAGCGTCTCGCGCTTCGGGGCGAAGCGGCGCAGCTGCATTGTGATCAAGATAGACCGAAGGTCTCGTCATTACGCCTACCGGACACAGTGTCCGACACCTTTATATAGAGCCAAACCGCAGCATAGAACGCATATGCGGCCAAACACGTCTTGAAATTGAAGGCCCAACTTCATTACAAGGGGCGCTCAAGCGCGCCGTTCTGCGGCGCACAATCGAGTTTCGAACCATTCTAAACTGATTTTTCGACCCATGTTTTAGGGAGAGCACCGCGCTTAGTCAAGCTGCGTGAACTCCTTTTGAAACGTCCGAAACGTCACTGTGACAGAGCCGGAAAGGCCGGATTAATCCTATGCCAGAAGTGATCTTTAACGGCCCAGAGGGCCGCTTGGAAGGCCGTTACCAGCCAGGTAAGGAGCCAAACGCTCCAATCGCCATCCTGCTTCATCCGCATCCGCAGTTCGGCGGCACGATGAACAACCAGATCATCTACAACCTGTTCTACATGTTCGTAGAGCGTGGTTTTGCGGTGCTCCGCTTCAATTCGCGCGGCGTCGGTCGGTCGCAGGGCGCATTCGACCACGGTATCGGCGAATTGAGCGATGCGGCGGCCGCTCTCGACTGGCTGCAGACCATCAACAGAGAATCACGCGGTTGCTGGATCGCCGGTTTCTCCTTTGGTGCGTGGATCGGCATGCAGTTGCTGATGCGTCGCCCAGAAGTTGAAGGCTTTATCTCGGTGTCCCCACCGGAAAACCTCTATGACTTCTCGTTCCTCGCCCCCTGCCCGTCTTCGGGTCTGATCATCCATGGTGATAAGGACCGTGTGGCCCCACCTGCTTCGGTGCAGAAGCTGGTGGACAAGCTCAAGACCCAGAAGGGCATCACCATTGAACAGCAGATCGTGGAAGGGGCTAACCACTTCTACGAAGGCAAGATCGATGAACTGACCGAACGGTGCGCCGAGTATCTCGACCGTCGTCGTCAGGAGATCGCGGACGGCGGCGGGCGCTAAACTCAGTAGCGCAAAGAGGCGATCGCCTCACCACGGTGTGCCCTGAGTGGGCACGCCGTCATCATTCCCAGACGCCAGATCATACAACTCCGCACTGGCGGCACTTGGATCGCAAAATGAGCAAGTACACTTCCGATTTCCTGCGCACCCTTGATGAGCGCGGCTTCATCCACCAGATTTCCGACGCTGAGGGCCTTGATAAGCTCTTCGCCACCGAACAGGTCACCGCCTACATCGGCTTTGACCCAACCGCGTCGTCGCTGCACGTCGGCAGCCTGATCCAGATCATGATGCTGCACTGGCTGGAAAAGACCGGTCACCGCGCTGTTGCCCTGATGGGCGGCGGCACCGGCATGGTCGGCGACCCATCGTTCAAGGACGAAGCGCGCAAGCTGATGGGCACGGATATGATCCAGTCGAACATCGACGGGATCAAGCAGGTGTTCTCCAACTATCTCGACTTCTCTGAAAAGTCGCTGATGGTGAACAACGGCGAATGGCTCTTACCGCTCAACTACCTCGAATTCCTGCGCGACGTTGGCCAGCATTTCTCGGTCAATCGCATGCTCAGTTTTGACTCGGTCAAGCAGCGTTTGGATCGCGAGCAGTCGCTTTCGTTTCTAGAATTCAACTACATGATCCTGCAGGCCTATGACTTTGTGGAGCTCAACCAGCGCTACAACGTTCGCCTGCAGATGGGCGGTTCGGATCAGTGGGGCAACATCATCAACGGGATCGACCTCGGTCACCGTATGGGTACGCCACAGCTTTACGCGCTGACCTCGCCTCTGCTGACGACCTCTTCGGGTCAGAAGATGGGCAAGTCGATGAATGGCGCGATCTGGCTCAACCCAGACATGCTCTCGGCCTATGATTTCTGGCAGTACTGGCGCAACACTGAGGACGCTGACGTAGAACGCTTCCTCAAGCTCTACACCACCCTGCCGCTCGACGAGATTGCAGGCATTGTTGCTGGCGACATCAACGAAGCCAAGAAGCGTCTTGCTTCCGAAGTCACCGCCATGCTGCGCGGCAAGGCTGCGGCTGACGAAGCTGCCGAAACCGCTCGCGCGACATTTGAAACCGGTAAGCTCGACCTCTCGCTGCCGACTGCTGAAGTGGCAGCGGCTGAATTGGCTGCGGGTATCGGCGTGCTCAACGCACTGGTTAAAGCTGGCCTCGCAGCGTCCAATGGCGAAGCCCGCCGTCACATCACCTCTGGTGCAGTGCGCGTCAACGATGCCGTTATCAGCGACGAAAAGCTGATGCTGGGTGACGATGCCCTGCTTGAAGAAGGCGTGATCAAGCTTTCCGTCGGCAAGAAAAAGCACGCACTGATCAAGCCGGTTTAAGTCGGTCTTTTACAACGAGTTTGAAGGGCGTCTCTCGGGACGCCCTTTCTTTTTGGGCTCAGTTTGCTGGTGGCAGTTCGCGTGAGCGGAACTCGAAGAACTCGCGCAAGAACCCCGGTGCCAGAACGCTCAGCGGGTTGATAACAAAGTTCGGGCTATCGAGCGCGCCATTGACCGCAAAAGTGACGCCCACGAGCCCTTCGCCTTCGCGGCCACCGAGGAACTCGCCGATGATCGGCAACTGCTGGAATACGTTGTTTAGGCCAAAGAGCGGGACGTAAGTGCCTGTGAGATCCCACTGGCGGCGGTCGGTGTAGATAAAGCCCCGCATAGTGCCGCCGACAGTCGCGCCCGCCAGGACCGCATTGCCCACTTCGACACGGTCGCGCTTACGAACGAAGTCGACCTGCGATGCGGTAAAGTCGAGACGGTTCTGCGTGGCAATAGCACTGCGCGAGTCTGAGTGATTGCCCAGCACCTGCACAACCTTGTCTTCATCGACGATGGCGAAATTGCGCATGATCAGCTGCCCGACTTCTTGATCAAGCTGCCGATCAGTGGTCATCACCAAGCTACCCGAGCCCCCGGCGAGCTGGGAGTAGATGCCGAGCAATCGCAATATCGTCCCGGCGTCGTTGAAGGCCACTGTCAACGTGCGCCCGTTCGGAGCGGGATTGGTCGTGATGGAAATGGCATTGCCTTCAGAGAACTGCGCTGCCAGCGTTGCCCCGCGCAGATCGGAACCACGCAAGAGCATGTCCACATCGAGATTGAACGCCGTCACGGCATAATAGCCAATGGCGCGATCGAGCTCGATATCCATCGAAATGGGCGCGCTCACCTGTGTCGCTTCCACGCCGCCCGAGCCCTGTTCAAGGCTGAAGAACCGTCCAAGAACAGGTTTCAGATCAAGCTGTTCACCGCGTACGCGGACGGCAAACCCATCCTCAAGCGGCGTCAGACGGACACTGGCGCTATCGCCCTTGCTGAGCTGGAAGGTGCCGAACTCGGCCGATTTGAGCGCTTGTTGTGCGTCAAGCTCCAGCGTCCCGGCGAGCCGCACATCGTCAAAGGCCAGCACGATGTTTTCGAGCCTTGTGCCTTGCGAGCCCAGCCGAACAATGGCGCTCAACGTGCCCGCGCGACCGATGGACTTATAAATCCCCAGATCGCGGACATTCACCCCCGCCCCTTCAAGATCGACCGTGAGGTCAATCGCGCCATCCGAGAGTGGGCTGGCGATGAACCGCACTGTCCCTTCCAAGAAGGCTGATAGATCAATGCCCAGCTTGCCAATGTCGTCTATCGAGACCGTCGAGGCCACTTGCAGCGTGGGCTCTGAGGTGGGCGTGCCTTCGACCAGAATATCGGCCGGCATGCCATCGATATTGGCGGAGCCGTTAAACCGATAGGCGTGTTGGGTCGCCGCGATCTGGAGTTCGGCATCCCGAATGACGCGCCCTTCGACGGGACGGCTGCTGCCAAAGCGGCTCAACCCGCCATTGATTACGTAGTCGACCTGTTCGGGCTTATCTGGCGCCGTGATCAACGTCGTCACTACGTTGACATCAACTTCACCAGACAGGGTTTCAATGTCGAGCGGCAGTTGCAGCTGCTCCAAAATCTGGGGTCGATGCGCCTTGGCAAAAGCCACAACGGAGGGAATAGCGCCGAGCACGTCGCCGGAAAGTTCCATCACCGTCTGGTCGGGCGACGAGTTATCGAGCACAAAGCCGGGGTTGATTACTTCGATGCTGCCCACATCAGTGGCGACGCTGACGAGGCCCCCCGAATAGGACACCACAGCATCATCAATAGAGATGCGAGACGTGCCAGATATGTGGATCGGCTCCATGCTCGGCAGCGGTCGGGCGACCATGCCGGTGCCGCTGAGCATGACCGAAATGCTGTCCTCAGGCAGTGGTGCATTGCCGCCCGGCGCGCCAATCGTGCCGACGGGGAAGTTGAAGCGCATCTGCGTGTCGAGAACCTGACCCGCCGACACGTTCTGCAAAACCCAATCCCTCGCCTCAGGGGCCGTGATGTAGGGCCACAGCCGCGTCATGTCCTCAACACTGAAATCGTGCCCAGTCAGCGACAGATCAATGCCCGTGCCGCTCTGCAGCATGTCAGCGCGACCCGAGAGGGAGAGTTGCCCGTCGCCCTTGGACACCGTCAGTTGATCGATACCAACAGCGCCATAGAGCCCCGCGGACCAGCCGTAGAAATCGATGCGATCAAACGGCTGCTCCATTTTGGGCAGATCACTGGGGTTGATGAACACATTGCGCGCTGAAAGCGCGATCCCCGTGGTCGAACCGAACTGCTTATCGAGCCCCAGCGCGATAACGCCATAAACACTGGCCGTGGTGTCCCCGACCTGAATTGTGCCTTCCTGCAGCACAAAGCGCCCTTCGCTAGGTTTCCAAACCACATCGAAAATCGAACTGACGATCGGATAGCTGTCAGTGCCGATCTTGAGGTCCAAGCCGGTGAGGTCGAGCTTGAATTCGCCCCCGATTAGCTCCCCAACATCGGGCGTGAAGGTCACATCGAGCGACAGCGCCCCAGTTCCCCGCAAGGCCACCAGAGCGTCCTGTCCGTCAAGGACAGGTAGGATATTGGCGTAGTCGATGTTGGTCACATCGGCCTGCAAATGCCTGGTGCCGTCTTCTGCCAACATCCTTGTCAGCGCCACATGCACCTTCCGTCCGGCGATGGTCGCGGAAATCTTGCCCTCAGTGCGCTGTGCATTGCCAGGGACCGGCGCGATATCGACTTCAACATTTTCTAATCTGCGGAATAGGCCGTTGACGGGGTCCAACATCGCGACCTCGCCACCCCGAATATAGAGACGCGAAAAGCGGCCTTGCGCCGTCTGCTCGACAAGGTCTGAAATCGCGGCTTCCGCCGCTTCCAGATTGTAAATCAGCCAATCATTGTCCGAACGCATGGGCGGGGCAGAGCTTTTCTCGGTCTGCACGCCCTCAGCATCGATCTCGATGGCCGGAAACCGGTCGGCGCCCTCCATCACGCTGATGGTCGGCAGGCTGTCTTCTGAAAGGCCGTGAAATTCGAGTTCCACCAGACGCGGCCCGTGCAGGTCCTGCACCATCTCGATATCTGGCCCGACGATGCCAATGGACGCGCCGGGCTGCCCAAACAGCGCTCGGGCGGGTGAGAACCCCACTTCAATAGCATCAACGGCGATATGGGTGCCCGATTTCCTGTCTGTCAGCCGGACCGGCGCGAACCGAATGACGGGCCAAACTCCGTTCTCCAACCCCAGTGCCATGTCGCCGATTTCGATATCGGTATCGGGGCCCATGGCGTTCTGCACAAACAAGCGCACGGCGGGTCCGGATAATGGCAGGCTGATCGGCGTCGCCAACAGCACCAGATAAAGGATCAGGGATAGCGCGCAGGGAATACCCAGAAGCCAGACGAGACTCTTGGTCGCCTGTCGAGCCCAGGCTCGTGGCGGCGAGGATGGCGATGGTTTCGGCGCTTCTGCAGAAATGATCGCGTCACTCACTATTGTCCCGAACAGCCTTGGCGTGCCCGGAGAATCAATGCCCTAAAGGCGTTTCATTGGGAGATGATACCGGCTGCAATGTGGCCTCGACACCCTCTCAATCGCTACATCTTAGGAGTGCCTTATGACTGAATTGAAAATCGGAGACGCGGCACCAGATTTTGCCGTGGAGCGCGATGACGGCACCACCGTCTCCCTCGCCGATTTCAAAGGGCAGCTAGTGGTGGTCTACTTCTACCCAAAGGACAACACCCCCGGCTGCACCACCGAGAACAAAGACTTCTGCGTCATGGCCGATGCGTTTGCCCAGCGCGGCGCGGTGCTGCTCGGCGTTTCGCCAGACACCGTCGCGACCCACCAAAAGTTTCGCGCCAAGCACGAACTCGCTCTGCCTTTAGGGGCTGATCCCGAACGCAAGATGATCGAGGCATTTGGCGTGTGGCAGCTCAAAAAACTCTATGGCAAAGAGTTTATGGGGCTCGTCAGAACGAGTTTTATTATTGATGGCAATGGAAAAATTGCACGCATCATTCGCGCCACAAAAGTCGCGGGCCACGCCGAAAAGGTTCTTGCCGAACTCGACGCCGTACTGGCCCAATAAAGCCCCACTAACATAGGTTAGTATTTTTTAACGACAATCGTTCATCTTGAGTAAAACCCGTTTTACTTGAGGCATTTGCGTGAGCACGGCAGGAAAGCACCGAGAGTTGCGCGCACGACCCACCCCCCGAGCGGGCGTGTCGTCAAAACTGTTCTACGGCATGTTTGCCGTGCTCTTTGCGACCAATGCCGCAACTGGCCTTGCCTTCTACATGTCGGGCGATCTCACCCGCATCTTGGGCGAGCAAAACACCAGCGTCATCTCTGCTTACGAGGACCGACTGAGCCAGATGCGGGTCGAAATCGACCGCCTGCACTCTCGCGTCTACGCCCAGGCGGGCGACATCAACATGCAATTGCAGGAAGTCGTGCAGCAGCAAGATGTGCTGCTGGAACAGCAGCAATTGGTGCGAGCACTCGTCGATAAGGCCGGGCAGATGGGCATTGCCTCGCTGCCGGTGCCAAGCCTGCCAACGCTTGGCGATCCCACAGATCTGCTCGCCACCACCGACGCGCTCAATCTCATGCTCACGGAAACCGACGCGGTGATGACCTCAATCGCCGACACCGCCAGTAGCAGGACAGAGACCATCGCGAGTGAGTTGAATTCATTGGGTATTTATCCCGGCCAACTCTCCTCAGATCTCTCGATTGGCGGACCGCTCCTTCCGGCGGCTTCAGGGCCTGAATCCCGCGATATGTTGATTACGGCCAATCATGTGATGTCGGCATTGCTGCGCTACAACACGGCGCGCACCAGCCTCGAACAGGCCCCGGTTCACCTGCCTCTCGCCGAAAATTCCTATCGACAGAGTTCGGGCTTCGGCAATCGCTCCGATCCGTTTACGCGCGCACCGGCCTTCCATTCGGGGTTGGACTTTGCAGCGCCAACCGGCACCACCGTGCTCGCTGCGGGAGAGGGTCGCGTGATTTTTGTCGGCAGCAAGTCCGGCTATGGCAAAACGGTGGAGATAGAACATCCCTCGGGCCTATTGAGCCGCTATTCCCACCTCTCGGCCTATCTGGTCGAAATCGGCCAGGATGTCAGCACAGGGCTCCCTATTGCCAAAGTTGGCTCTACCGGTCGCTCCACTGGTCCGCACTTGCATTTTGAGGTGAGGAAAGGCGACCAAGCCTTAAATCCGAAACGCTTTTTAGACGTCGGCAACCGGCTACGCGCACAATTAGGATAGAAAAAAGGCCCGGTCTCCCGGGCCTTTCTCATCATCTTGTTTAGTCAGCGGTCACGTCAGTCGCAACGCCAACGCGCTGCGCCAAGGCGGCTTCCATGAACTTGTCAACGTCGCCGTCCAGAACCACATCCGGCTGGCCGCTTTCGACGCCGGTGCGCAGATCCTTGACCATCTGATAGGGCTGCATGACGTAAGAGCGGATCTGGTGCCCCCAACCGATATCGGTCTTGCTGGCCGCCTGAGCGTTCGCCGCTTCTTCGCGCTTCTGCAATTCCTGCTCATAAAGACGCGCCTTGAGCATGTTCATCGCCGTCGCACGGTTCTTGTGCTGGCTCCGTTCTTGCTGACACGCCACAATGATGCCGGATGGCACGTGGGTAATACGGATTGCCGAGTCCGTGGTGTTAACGTGCTGACCGCCGGCGCCCGATGCACGATAGGTATCGACCTTGAGGTCGCTTTCACGAATTTCAATATCGATATTGTCGTCGACCACTGGGTAAACCCAGCAGCTCGAAAAGCTCGTATGGCGACGCGCAGCGGAGTCATAAGGGCTGATGCGGACCAGACGATGAACGCCAGACTCCGTCTTCATCCACCCATAGGCGTTGTGGCCCTTGATCATAATCGTTGCCGATTTGATCCCAGCTTCTTCGCCATCGTGCATTTCGATGACTTCAACCTTGAACTTACGACGTTCAGCCCAGCGCGTGTACATGCGCAACAGGATGTTCGCCCAGTCCTGGCTTTCAGTGCCGCCAGCGCCGGAGTGGATTTCCACATAGCAATCGTTGGCGTCGACTTCGCCTGACAGCAGGGTTTCAATCTGCGTCCGGCGAGCAGAAACCTTAAGCTCGAGCAGGGCGTTTTCAGCGTCACGGATAATATCCGCATCGCCTTCCATTTCGCCCATTTCGATCAGCTCGACATTGTCGCGAATGCCGGCTTCGAGTTCCTTGACACCCTTCACCGCGACATCGAGCTCATCGCGCTCGCGCATGGTGACGCGCGCCTTGGCGGGGTCGTTCCAAAAATCTGGTGATTCAGTTTGCGCTGTTAGCGCATCGAGACGGAGTTCTGCTGTATCCCAGTCAAAGATGCCTCCTCAGCAGGCTTAGGACCTGCTTGATTTCGGCGACGGTCTTTTCGATTTCCGCGCGCATGGATATTCCTTTATTACGTGCGCTCCGTTTAGCGGACACGCACCAATCGATCAACCTTGTGAGGGTGTTTCCCTCAGCGTTGCAGCTTCTTAAATCGCCGCAAAGCCGCATCCCGCTTGAGCCGCGAGACCTTATCGAGGAAGAAAATGCCGTTCATTTGATCAATCTCATGCATGGCAACGCGGGCTTCAAAGCCTGAGAGCGCCGTTTCGTGGCGCACACCGGCCGCATTGTCATAGCCAATGACGCATGAGATGGGGCGCACCACCTCCACCTCAATACCCGGCAGCGACACCGAACCCTCGGTACCGAGCTCCGCCTCATCAGAAGCGCTCAGCACCTCCGGATTGTAGAGAAGCCGATAGTCCCTGCCCTCAACCGAGCCAAAGCTCACCACAACCACCGGAGCCACATCGCCAATATGCACGGCGGCCAATCCATAGGCCCGATGCTCGGCAGCTGTGGCCTTCAACGTTTCGCCGATCGCGATCAACGCGGTGTCGACAGGGCGCGGCGCCGCGCGTTGTGCGAAACGAGGGTCTGGATAAAATAGAATTTGCGCAGGTTTGGTCATAAATCTCTGCTAATCGAAACCGTCTCGACCGCATAGCTTGAAACTTGTTTCCGACGCTGCTAGGTCGACATATGGCTGGTCCCGTAGCTCAGCAGGATAGAGCACAGGATTCCTAATCCTGGGGTCGTGGGTTCGAATCCCGCCGGGATCACCAAAGCTTCAATGACATGTAGGTTAGCATTTCAGCCAGTTCAGGTTTGAGTGACCCTGCGCCGTATCTCCAAAGTTGTGTTCGGTCTACGTCTCAGGAAGCGCTGTGATTTCAGTGTCCTAGTCAACTGTTGCGCGTGAAAAGATGTGCCCACAGTTGCGCCGCAGGTAAGAATTGGGCTCCTCCTTTCAATACAACGCGAGGCATTGAGGGAGAGTTTGGTCGATCACAACTGAACTGCCCCTTCAGCTTCCGTTCATAAGCTTGGGCTCACATTGCCTCCAGACAACGAGGAGGAGACCTCAAGTGACGAAGACCTTTATCGCCAAAATCGCTCTTGTTTCCACTTTACTGATCATTCCCGTAACCGCCGCCCAAGCCTATGTCATCCACAGCGTCAACGGCAAAAACTGGGTGACCTGCGACAACGGCCAGAATTGGTCGATGAATGGCGGAACGACGCCGATCACCCATGTCCAAGCCGCCCGTGGCTGCGCCAAGTTTGTCAGTACCATTGCCGCGCCACCAGCTGAGCCGACTGAACCAGGGGAGCGTGCCGACGAGGCCGCGAAATCAACCACCAAGTAAAATGAGCTCGGAAACGCACGAACCGGCCCATCGCTGGCACATGCGCTTCCCCGCTCCTCTCCCCTTGTAAGGTGCAGTTGGCACAATCAACACTGAGGCCTGGGTAGCCCCCGGAATTCCAGCCCACCTGGCGTTTCTCGTGGGCGTCGTGTTCGATTGAAAACATACCGAGGCCTCGCCGACCGCGCTGCGTTCAGTGCCGCCTATGCGGGGCTGAGCCACACAGTTCGTCGCAAGTAGACGGAAAACAAAAATCACATCCAAAGAAGATGACGAGCCACAGTAATTTACCACCTATTAACGCGATTCATGGAAGCAAGTTGACAGATCAGAGCACGCAAGTGCTTCAGGCGGCATCACTAGCCTAAAAGACTAACCCCTGAAGACCTTGGGCCGTAATCGGGTCAAGAACGGCCAATAGGGCCCGTCAAGTTCAGTCTTTGAACGAGACGTCAGGGCATGCATGAGAGATGAAGTTCTCCAATTTAACTATACGCACCAAGCTGATGGCAGGTGCAGGTGTTATCATCGCTTCCAGTTTGGCAGTTATCGTGATCGGGGGCACTTCCCTGATGTCCAACGCCGCACGGAGCGAAGCAGAGGCGCAGGCACGCGCCCTCATGAGCTCGTATACAGAGATGGTCGAAGGCGAGTTCAGCTCGCTCATCGGCACAGCCCGCGGGTTGAGCGCTGCAGTTGAAGGAACGATTGAGCACGCTCAGTTTAGCCGCGACCAGCTCGGAGAAATGGTCAAATCCGTTGTCTCGTCGAACCCTGCCCTCACCGGCATGACGCTCGCCTTCGAGCCCAATGCGCTCGACGGCAATGACGCCCAGCATATCGGCCATCCCTATTCTGATGCGACCGGCCGTTTCGTTCCGTATTTCACGAACAGCGAAAACGGCTTGCAGACCGAACTGCTCGACATGTCGCCGGAGAACGGCACGGAGAGCTGGTATGATATGCCACTGCGGGAAAACCGCGATCTGGTGACCCCACCCTACGCCTATCCAGTCAATGGGCAGTCCATTCTGCTCAGCACCTTCACTGAAATCATTCGGAAGAACGAGAAACCAATCGGTATTCTCACGGCGGATCTATCGCTCGATACGATTGGTCACCTGATCGGCGATATGAAGCCTTTCGGCACCGGCCGCATTATGCTGGTCAGCCATGACACGCAGTGGGTGGCCCACTGGGACCCCGCGCAAGTCGGCCAGATGATGCCGCCGGCATTTGCTGCCGGCATGTTGGGCGAAGCCATGGTCACCACTGGCCAAAGCTATATCGACCCGACCGGCACCGAGCTCTTTGCCATTGCGAGCCGCGTCAAGTTTCCGGGAGTGTCCGAAGAGTGGACGCTAATCATGGAGATCCCGACGGAAACTATTTACGCCTCGATCAACGAAACGCGTAATCTGGCGCTGATCGCATCGGTCGTCCTGCTGATCATAACCTTGGCACTCGTGCGCCTGGGTGCCGGTATGATTGCCAAGCCGATTGTCCGCATGACTGGGGTTATGCGTGAGCTCACCGAAGGCAAGTATGACATCGAAGTTCCCTATCGCGACGGTGGGGACGAAATTGGCGGCATGGCGCGTGCGGTAGAAGTCTTCCGCGAAAACGGCCTCAAAATTAGCCAGATGACCGAAGCAGAAGCCGCGCGCATCATTGCCGACGAGCAGAGCCGTCGCGATATGATGACCGATCTGCAGGCGGCCTTCGGCGAAGTGGTGGATGCCGCTATCGCCGGCGACTTCTCCAAGCGCGTTCATTCCCAGTTCCCAGATCCTGAATTGAACGGCCTGGCAGGCAGCATCAATTCGCTGGTCGAAACCGTGGATCGTGGCATTGGCGAAACCGGTGTCGTGCTCGGCGCTCTGGCCCGTACCGATCTGACAGTTCGCATGTCGGGCGACTACCGCGGTGCCTTCGCCAAGCTCAAAGAAGACGCGAACGCCGTCGCCGAAACACTGAGCGACGTTGTTAGCCAGCTCAAGCACACCTCGCAGTCGATCAAGACGGCGACTGGCGAGCTTCTCTCTGGCGCAAACGATCTCTCCGAACGGACCACCAAGCAGGCTGCAACCATTGAGCAAACCTCTGCGGCGATGGAACAGCTCGCGCATACGGTCGTTCAGAGTGCTGATCGCGCCCGCGATGCCAACCAAGACGCGCAGCTGGTCACACGCACTGCCGAAGAAGGCGGTGAAGTGATGACCAAGGCAACCTTGGCCATGACCCAGATCTCGACCTCTTCGGCCAAGATTTCCAACATCATCGGGCTCATCGACGATATCGCCTTCCAGACCAATCTGCTGGCGCTGAACGCTTCGGTTGAAGCGGCACGTGCTGGCGATGCGGGCAAGGGCTTTGCTGTCGTGGCTGTCGAAGTCCGCCGTTTGGCTCAGTCTGCTGCCCAGGCGTCTTCCGACGTCAAGGCCCTGATCGAAGCGTCGGCCAATGAAGTCACCGTGGGCACGCGCCTTGTCGATGAAGCCGCTGGCAAGCTTGCCTCTATGGTTGAAGCCGCCAAGTCCAACTCGCGCCTCATGGACAGCATTGCGCGCGACAGCCGCGAACAGGCCTCGGCCATTGAAGAGGTGACCATCGCCGTCCGCCAGATGGATGAGATGACCCAGCACAATGCGGCGCTTGTTGAAGAAACCAATGCTGCGATCGAACAGACCGAAGCGCAGGCGAATGAGCTGGATCGCGTTGTCGCGGTTTTCCGTACCGACGCCCGTGCTCGCACCTCCGCAGCCGCTCCGGCGGCTCCTGCAGCGCCTGCTGCCCGCCCCCAGCGCCGCAATCAGCCATCTGCCGCTCAAACCTATCTCAGTCGCGGCAATACCGCTGTAAACTCGGATTGGGACGAGTTTTGAGGTTGGAACCAGCAAGGGGCTAACCCTGCAACGACGATAGCGTTCAAGGGCCGGAGCACCAAGCTTCGGCCCTACTTCATTGGAGAGCCCCTACGATGGGCGCCTTCCATCAGTTGGGCACACCCTACCCTATCCCCCCTCGCCCATCTCCGCTAAGCTGAGGGTCAGGATTTAGGAGTATTCCCAGTGGCGTTGTTTGCGGTCAGTTTTAAGCTTGAAGACGGTGGCGATTATCAGGAACGCTATAATGCGCTGATCAAATCCATCGAGACCAATGCCGATGGTGACATCTGGGGCGAAACCTCGAGCTTTTTCCTCGTGCCTTCAACCCGCAATTCGCTTGGCCTGAAAGAAGACATTATGGCCGGCGCCAATATGCAGGATGGCGATGTGGTCGTGGTCATCAATCTGAGCAAGACCAAAGGTCATTCGACCGACGGCATCAAAAAGAAATCGCTTTTCAAAAAGCTTATCGACCAGCGCTGAGCGCTAGCCGAATTTTTCGCTAGGCATAGACAACATGATCAACGCCTGCCGGTGTCACCGGTGGGCGTGTTCGCACTTCGCGGCGGAAGTCGCTCGGCGACATGCCTGCAACTTTGCGGAATGACTTATTGAAGGCGCTGAGCGAGCCGAAGCCGCTGTCCATCGCAATGGTGAGAACGCTCTCCTCGTCACGCATCAACAGCGCCTGCGCATAAGAGAGCCGCATCAGATTGGTGTAGTCATTCAGCGTCATGCCGGTCGATTTTTTGAACACCGTCATCGCATATTTTGGATGAACATCTGCCGCTACAGCTATGTCTACAGAATCAATTTCCTCACGGAAGTTCTGCGAGATGAACTCACAAATGCGCACCACGAGAGGCGAGGTGTGCTGATCATTGGCTAATGTGCCAATGGGCTTATCATCCGGTAACATTCGGAACGGCGAGAAGCGGACGCGTTCGATGCGCAGCAGCAGTTCGTCAACGGCGATGCTCGCCTTCATCGGATCGCCCGAGCGCGCATAGGCGTCCCAGCGCGCAAAATTGATGGGGTCTGACTCATCGGTATCTTGGGTGATGAGGATATTGCCCTGCATCAGGCGCGATTGCAGCTCGGAGGACAGGCGTAGCCTGAAAAAGTGCACCAGCGGAAGATGAGCGCCAGCATAAACAAGATCGTCTGAACCGGCCGACATCCAGTGTGGCTGCCCGCCCCAGAACATCGCAAGATCGCCCGCCGCGAATGTTACTTCATGGCCCGCCATTTTGTAGTGGGCCCAACCTCTTACAATATAATTGATTTCAACCTGCGCATGCCAGTGCGCAGAGGTCATAATCAAGGGGTGTGCGTGGAAAGTATGCAGCGATGTTGGCGTACGCTCAACACCATTAGGCAAGGCGACATAGAATGCTTGGTGAGCAATCTTACTATCCGCCAACTTTGGATACCGTTTCAAAGCGACCAATTCCTCCCTTCAACTAGCTTAAGAACCGCTCAGAGGAAGAGCAACTGAAAACGGGAGGATAGTTATGACTAAAGTGAGCACGCGTTTTGCACGTACTCTCGCCACCGCTATGGCTGGCGTGAGCATGCTCGGTTTTGCGGCAGCCACCGCAGGCGAAGTGAATGTTTGGGCCTGGGACCCGAACTTCAACATCGCCGCCATGGCCGACGCCACCGCGCGCTACCAAGCCAATAATGCCGACACCACATTCGTTGTGACCAATGTCACCCAAGACGAAATCAACCAGAAGCTACAGACCCAGCTGCTCGCTGGCGTTTCTGATGGCCTGCCTGACATCGTCTTGATTCAGGACGACAATATTCAGCGCTTCCTGCAGTCCTTCCCTGGCGCGTTCGTGCCGCTGTCGGACCATATCGATATGAGCAAGTTCGCGGACTACAAGGTCGCGGCGGCTACATATGAAGGCAAGTCCTACTCCCTGCCGTTTGACTCCGGCGTGACTGGCCTCTTCTACCGCGCCGACTACCTTGAAGAAGCTGGCTACAAGCCTGAAGACGTTCAGGACATCACCTGGGATCGCCTGGTCGAGATCGGCAAGGATATTCTCGCCAAGACCGGCAAGCAGCTGATCGACATGGACTATAATGATGATGGTCAGATCATCATGATGATGCTGTCCGCTGGTCAGTGGTACCTCAAGGAAGGGAACGAGCCGAACATTCTCGACAACCCTGCGCTCAAGGAATCCCTGGAAGTCTTCCAGGAAATGGCTCAGGCCGGACTGATCAAGCCAGTGTCGGATTGGACCGGCTACACCGGCGCGTTCACCTCGGGCGAAATCGCCATGGTTCCGCAGGGTGTTTGGATCACCGGTACCGTTAAGTCGGCAGCAGATCAGGCTGGCAAGTGGCGCGTAGCTCCAATGCCAAAGCTCAATGACGTTGCAGGCGCAACCAACTATTCCAACAATGGTGGCTCGAGCTGGTACGTCCTGTCCTCCTCGCAGAACCAGGAAGAAGCCATCGACTTCCTCAAGACCATCTGGGCTGAAGACGTCGACTTCTACCAGGGCATTCTGATCAATCAGGGCGCTGTTGGCTCCCTCCTCGCGGCGCGTGAAGGCGATGCCTACAAGGCCAGCGACGAATTCTTCAGCGGCGAACCCGTTTGGCAGAACTTCTCCGATTGGCTCGCTCAGGTTCCATCGGTCGACTACGGCACCTTCACGCCAGAAGCTCGCCTCGCTGTTCGTGCCCAGCTCCCGAACATCGCGAACGGTGGCAATATCGACGAAGCGCTGAAGGCTATGGACGCTCAGCTGCGCCAGCAGATGCAATAATTCCTCCCCGACGGGGGGCGGGTTCCGGCCTGCCCCCTTCCGAGAAATTCCAGCATTTGATTGGAGCGGACATGGCGCAAGCGCGTTTGGACCGTAATGAGCAGTTCAATGGCTGGGCATTCATCATGCCCGCAATGGTCCTGCTTGGCCTGTTTATGATCTACCCCATCATCTGGTCGCTCTGGATGAGCTTTCAGGTGGGGCGTGGCAACAGCTTCTCATTTGGCGGCTTCGCCAATATCCAGCGTTTGGCCAATGACGCCCTGCTCGTTCAGGCGCTGACCAACACCATCATCTTCTTCATCATCCAAGTGCCGATCATGATCGTTTTGGCCCTGCTGTCTGCAGTGGCGCTGAACGATCCATCGCTGCGCTTCCGCGGGCTCTTCAGAACTCTTCTGTTCCTGCCTTGCGTCACCTCGCTGATCGCCTATTCGAGCCTTTTCAAATCGATGTTCTCGACTGATGGCGTCATCAATCAGGCGCTCATGGGCTTGCATATTATCGGCGCGCCAATCCCGTGGCTGACCGACCCATTCTGGGCCAAGATCGTCATCATCTCCGCCATCACCTGGCGGTGGACCGGCTACAACATGATCTTCTATCTCGCTGCGCTCCAGAACATCGACAAGTCGATTTATGAAGCTGCGCGCATTGATGGCGTGCCCGCGTGGGCGCGCTTCTGGAGGATCACTGTTCCGATGCTCAAGCCGGTGATCCTGTTCACCACCATTCTGTCCACCATCGGCACGCTGCAGCTGTTTGACGAGGTCAACAACATTACCCAGGGCGGCCCGGGCAATGGCACGATGACCCTCTCACTCTACATCTACAACCTCACCTTCCGCATGATGCCAAGCTTTGGCTATTCGGCCTTGGTTTCGTGGGTGATCGTTCTGATTGTGGCAGTTCTCAGCATCATGCAGTTCTTCATTGCACGCGATCGCCGGAGGGCATCATGAGCAGCTATCTGATCAAGCGCACGGCGACCTATGCTCTGCTTGCCTTTGCCGCCTTCCTATCGGTCTTCCCCTTCTTCTGGATGGTGGTAGGTGCCACCAACAAGTCGAGCGATATCGTCACCGGTAGGCTCAGCGTTGGCACCAGCCTGTTCGAGAACTTCGCCAATCTGATGGCTCAGGTCGATCTCGTGCGGGTCTTTGGCAATTCCTTCTACATTGCCATAGTCTCCACCGTTCTGACCTTAGCCGTTTCGTCCATGGCGGGTTACGGCTTTGAGATCTTCCGCTCCCGTGTTCGCGAGCGCATTTTCCAGCTGCTCCTGCTGTTTCTGTCGATCCCCTTTGCGGCGTTGATGGTTCCGCTGTTCGTGATGATCTCGCGGGCGCAGCTGAGCAACAGCTTTACCGCTGTGATCCTGCCCAGCATCGCTTCGATTTTCATCATCTTCTACTTCCGTCAGGCGACGAAGGCGTTCCCCAGCGAGTTGCGTGATGCGGCCCGGGTGGACGGCCTCAAGGAATGGCAAATCTTCCTTTTCGTCTACTTGCCGACCATGCGCTCCACCTATGCGGCAGCCACCATCATCGTCTTCATGGGCGCTTGGAACAACTATCTGTGGCCGCTGATCGTGCTGCAGACCAATGAGAACAAAACCATCACCCTCGTCCTGTCGACGCTCACCGCAGCGTACACGCCCGACTATGGGGTGATCCTCCTGACAACCGTTTTGGCCACGCTGCCAACCCTCGTCATCTTCTTTGTCCTGCAACGCCAGTTCGTTCAGGGCATGCTCGGCGCCGTAAAGTGAGGAACATCAAATGAGCAGCCTCAATCTCAGAGAACTCCGCAAATCCTACGGCGCCTTAGAGGTCATCAAGGGCGTTAATCTGGACATCACGTCCAAAGAGTTCGTCGTTTTCGTCGGCCCCTCGGGTTGCGGAAAATCGACCCTGCTTCGGATGATCGCCGGATTAGAACACATCTCCTCTGGTGATCTCACCATCGGCGGCAAGCGGATGAACGATGTTGATCCGTCCAAGCGCGGCATCGCCATGGTGTTCCAGACCTATGCTCTCTACCCGCACATGACGGTGCGCGAGAATATGGGTTTTGCCCTGCGCTTCGCTAAAGTCCCCAAGGACGAAATCCGGCGGCAGGTTGATGCTGCCGCTAAAATCCTTGCGCTCGATCCCCTGATGGACCGTCTCCCCAAGGAACTCTCCGGTGGTCAGCGTCAGCGCGTGGCTATCGGTCGCGCCATCGTGCGTCAGCCGGAAGTGTTCCTCTTTGACGAGCCGCTTTCCAACCTCGACGCCGAGCTGCGCGTGCATATGCGCATCGAGATTGCGCGCCTGCACAAAGAGCTCCAGACCACCATTATTTACGTCACCCACGATCAGGTGGAGGCCATGACCTTGGCAGATAAGATCGTGGTGTTGCGTGACGGTCGGATTGAGCAGGTCGGGCGTCCGCTCGATCTTTACGATGATCCAGACAATCAGTTCGTCGCCGGCTTTATCGGCTCCCCGAAGATGAACTTTTTCGCCGCTGAAGTTATCGAAGCCAGCGCTCAATCAGCTACCGTACGCCTTGCCGATCATGGTGGCGTTGCTGTCACCCTGCCGGTCCAGAATGCGAAGAAGGGCGAAAAAGTCACGCTCGGCGTGCGCCCCGAGCATTTCATCACGGCCCCGGCAGAGGGACCATCGCTGACCTTCGCCATCGACGTTGCCGAACATCTGGGCTCGACCAGCTTTGTCTACGCGCATTCGCATGGCGAACCCATCATCATTGAACGCGAAGAAGCCCGCAGCGACGTTGGCGCGACCAGCATCACCGTCGGGATCGATCCGAGCAAGGCTTACCTTTTTGCCGCCAACGGCCAGCGTATCCGCTGACCCAAGTCGCCACATAAATTTGGACGACCGGTGCTGTGTCGTCCCATACCAAGGACCTTAGACTATGACGAAGACGAAAATCCGCTGGGGTATCATCGGGCCAGGCAGCATTGCCAAGGCCTTCCGCGGCGGCCTGCTCGATAGCGAGCATGGAGAACTCGCGGCTATCGCAACCCGCGATCCAAGCCGCGCCTCCCTCGCCACCGACTTCCCCGGCATCCGCGTTGTGCATGGCTACGACGCTCTGCTGGCTGATGCGGATATTGACGCGGTCTATATCGCCGTGCCGCACACCGGCCACGCCGAATGGGCCATCAAGGCTGCCAAGGCGGGCAAGCATGTGCTGGTCGAAAAGCCATTTGCGCTGAGCGCGCATGAGGCCGATGCGGTCTTCCACGCTCACCGCAAGGCTGGCACTTTTGCTGGCGAAGCGTTCATGTATCGCCTGCATCCACAGACAGCGAAAATCATTGAACTGGTGAAGTCCGGCACCATCGGCGAAGTCCGCATGATCCAGTCGAGCTTCGGCTTCAACATGGGTTCCTTCCAGCCCGAACACCGCCTGTTTGCGTCCAAGCTGGCCGGTGGCGGCATTATGGACGTGGGCTGCTATCCCATTTCCATGGCCCGCTTGCTCGCTGGCGCAGTGGACGGCAAGCCGTTCGCCGATCCGGTAAAGGTCGCTGGCACGGCTGCGCTCAACGCTGAAGGCACCGACGATACCGCCGCAGCAATCCTCACCTTCGGCAATGGCATCGTCGCGCAGGTTTCTTGCGCCGTTATGGCCAATCTCGACAACGTCCTGCATATCCACGGCTCGCAAGGCCGCATCGACGTGCCAGACTTCTGGTTCGCTGGCGGCAATCGCGACCAGGGCCTTGGCAAGATCGAGATCGTGAAGGGCGGCAAGACCGAGAGCGTTTCGGTCAATGAAACCCGGCACGTCTATTCCTTTGAAGCTGACGCTGCCTCCAAGGCGATCCTCGAAGGTCGTCAGGAATTTACCGAACCCGGCATGAGCTGGAACGACACCTTGGGCAATCTGCGCGTTCTCGATAAGTGGCGTGCAGACGCGGGCATTGAGTTCTCGATTGAAAAATCCAAAACGCGCCTCACCACACTCGACAACCGCAAACTTGGTGCCAACACCGGCATCATTCCCAAGCGCTCCATTCCGGGTCTCTCCAAGCAGGCTTCCGCGGTTGCGCTCGGCTTTGAAGATTTTAAAACCTTCGCATCTGGCGCCATTCTGCTTGATGCGTTTTGGGAGCGTGGCGGCAATCTCTTTGACACCGCCTTCGTCTACGGCGGCGGCTACACCGAAAAGCTCTTTGGCGAATGGCACCCCAGCCGCGGCACCCGCGAACAGGCTGTGCTCATCGGCAAGGGTGCGCACTCCCCGCTCTGCTATCCGGACGTGATCGGCAAGCAGCTGACCCAGTCGCTGGATCGCCTCCAGACCGACTATGTCGATATCTACTTCATGCACCGCGACAATCTCGATGTCCCAGTGGGCGAATTCGTCGACGCTATGGACGCTGAGGTGAAGGCCGGTCGCATTCGTGGTCCGTTCGGCGGCTCAAACTGGACCAAGGAGCGTATGGACGAAGCGATTGCTTATGCCGAACGCACCGGCAAGACCAAGCCACAGGCGCTGTCGAACAATTTTGCCCTTGCAGAAATGCTCGATCCGATCTGGGACGGTTGCGTCACCTCGTCGACACCCGCTTATAAGCAGTGGTTGACTGACCGTCAGGTCGCCAACTTCTCATGGTCAAGCCAAGCGCGCGGCTTCTTTACCGACCTCGCAGGTCGCGACAAGACCGACAACGAGGAGCTGGTCCGCGTTTGGTACAATGACCAGAATTTTGGTCGCCGTGACCGCGCCCTGCAACTGGCAAAGGAACTCGGAAAGTCCCCGATCCACGTTGCACTCGCCTATGTGCTCACCCAAGAGTTCCCGAGCATACCGCTCATCGGACCACGTCGCGTGCTCGAACTCGACGATAGCCTGCAAGCCTTTGACATCAAGCTTTCGCCAGAACAGGTGAAGTGGCTTGAACAGGGCTGATCGCAATTAAAGTTTTGAATCAAGAAGTCGCCAGAATCCTCTGGCGGCTTTTTCGTTATTCAGCGTAGCGCCCTGAAAAGCCTTTAGGAATAACCAGCGGCGTGTGGGACACCGGATCGTCTATAATCAGGCACGGCAGGCCGAACACGGCCTCAACCAATTCCGCCGTGATGATGTCAGATGGCCTGCCTTCGGCCACCACTTGCCCGTCTCGCATCGCAATGATGTGGCTGGCATAGCGGCAGGCATGATTGAGGTCGTGCAAGACCGCGACCACGGTCTGACCATTCTTTGAATTGAGGTCACTCATCAGCTCCATCAGCTCGATCTGATGCGTGATATCGAGGAAAGTGGTCGGCTCATCAAGCAACAGAATTGGCGTCTGTTGAGCTAGAACCATGGCCACCCACACGCGTTGGCGCTGACCACCGGACAGCTCGTCCACCAGGCGATCGGAAAGCTCGGTCACCTTGGTCGCGTCCATGGCCTCCAATACGGCCGCCTCATCAGCCTCTGACCATTGCTGGAACAGCTTTTGATGCGGGTATCGTCCCCGCGCGATCAGATCGGCCGCCCGAATGCCATCGGGTGCAATCGAGCTTTGCGGCAGAAGGCCCAAGCGCCGTGCCACTTCCTTGGCGGGCAGAGAGTGGATCGACTGACCATCGAGGATCACCTGCCCTTCCCTAGGCTTGATCAATCTCGAAAGCGCCCGCAAGAGGGTCGATTTCCCGCACGCATTCGCTCCGACAATCACCGTAAAAGACTTGTCCGGAATTGCGACGGACAACTCGCGCGAGATGATCCGCTGCTCATAGCCAAAAGTGGCGCTCTTAGCGGCGAGCCGCACCGGGTAGCTTTTCTCGTCCGTCATCAGCGCCGCGCCTCACGAATAAGGAGCCAGGCGAAATAGATGCCGCCCAAGCTCACTGTAACTATGCCCACAGGCAGTTGCGTCGGCGCAAAGGCGCGTTGGGCGATGAAATCCGCTGCCAATAGCAATACCCCACCCATTGCCGCCGCCGGCAGCAAGGCAACGCCAGCGTCTCCCGTCAGCCGCCGCGCCAATTGCGGCGCGACCAGAGCCACAAACCCAATCGGCCCAGCCGTCGCTGTGACCACAGCCGTAAGGCCAACGCCCACCACCAATAAGAGAACCCTGCTTTTCTCGGCATTGACACCGAGACCGCGCGCCGCATCATCGCCCAACTCCAGCTGCGCCAAAGGGCGACTGAGCAGCAGTGCAGCCGGAATGAGAACAAGCAGGATCACGCCAGCATAGCTCAGACGCTCGAGCGTCATGCCATTGAGGCTCCCTGCCCCCCACACCGACGCCATCATTGCCACTTCAACCTTAGCCCGCAGTAGCATCCAGGTGTTGAGCGAGTTCAGCATGGCCGAAACGCCGATACCGACGATGATCAGTCTAAACCCCTGCACGCCGCGACGATACGCGAGGAGATAAACCAGCAGCGCCGTCACGAGCCCTCCAACGAGCGCTCCACCGGCGACCGCCATATAGCCCCCGCCAAGCAGCGTGATGACGATAAGCGCGCCCGTATAGCTTCCCGCGTCAAACCCAATGATGTCTGGACTGCCGAGCGGGTTTCGCGTCAGCGACTGAAAGATGGCTCCCGCCATGCCCAATGCCGCGCCGAGGATCAGCGCCAGCAGGACCCTCGGCAGACGCCATTCGACCACAACCATATGGGTCCGACCGTCTGCCTGACCGAGGAGTGCGCCAATCACATCGGGAAAGCTCACCGCAAAATCGCCGGAAGCCAGCGAGACGATTGTGAGGAACCCAGCAACGGCGAAAAGCCCGCCAATGACCAGCCACGACTGCACATCTATGCGCTGAGAGAACGGCCAGCGCCGCGATCGCAAAACCACAGTCCGCCGACCACTCGCGAGCGTTTTCATAATCCGCTCACCTTGCCCCTTCGGGCCAAGAAAATGACCACTGGGGCGCCCATAAATGCCAGCACTATGCCAACTTGGAGCTCACCCGGCGCCAACACCACGCGCCCGACAATATCGGATACCAAAAGCAGGATCGGCGCCAATACCGCCGTGTACGAAAAAATCCAACGCTGGTCAGGACCTACGTACCAGCGTGCCACATGCGGAACCATCAATCCCACAAAGCCGATGGGTCCAACCGCGGCCGTTGAAGCGCCGGCAAGAAGCGTCGTTGCGATAACCACCAAGGTTCTCGTGCGCCACAAATTCGCGCCTAAAGCGGCCGCCAAATCATTGCCCAATGCCACAGCATTGAGCGGGCGCGCCACAAACAGCGCAAGCCCAAAGCCCACCAGAAAGAACGGCCAAACTGTTGATAATGCTTCGTAACCCGTCGTCACGAGGGAGCCCGCGCTCCACTGGCGCATGCGGTCAAAGGTGCTTGGATCGAGCAGCGATATCCCCGACGTGACGCCCCCCAGCACGGCGCCCAAGGCCACGCCTGATAAGGTCAATCGCAAGGGCGTTGCCCCGCCCCGACCAGCCGAGCCGATGACATAAACGATCACTGTCGCGCTAATGGCCCCTGCCAGTGCGAACCAGACATAGCCGCCAATGCCGCTGACCCCGAAGAAGCCGATGCCGATAACGACGAAGAATGCCGCTCCTGCGTTGATGCCCAAAATACCAGGATCGGCCAGTGGGTTACGCGTCAACGCTTGGATCAATGCACCAGACAGGCCAAGCGCTGTCCCCACCAGCACGCCCATAATTGTCTTCGGTGCGCGCAGCCCGGCGATAATGGCGTGATCGTCGCTATCGTTGTAGGCGAAGAGGGCATCTACAACAGTGGCAACAGGGATATAGCGCGCGCCAATACCAAGACTGAGTGTCACCGCGAAAATAAGCACGCAGAAACAGACAATTAACCCCAAAAAACGCGAGCGATTGCTATCGACAACACCGGGGCGTTTCGCTTCCCCTTGCGCCAATTTTTGGCTTGTCATCGATAGCGACGCCATTAGAAGCCCTTTGTTCCAAGCATGCTAATTCAACTCGCCAAACTGGGCCCGGTGCAACCGCGCATAGGCCCCACCCAAGTTCAAGAGTTCTGCGTGCGGCCCCTGCTCCACAATGCCGGTTTCGTCGACGACGACAATCCGGTCCGCGTGCTGAATAGTGGCAAGGCGATGCGCGATGATCAGTGAAGTGCGGCCAACTGCGAGCTCCGCCAGCGAGCGTTGGATCGCCAATTCGGTAGCCGTATCGAGTGCCGACGTCGCCTCATCGAGAACCAAAATCGGTGGGTTTTTCAAGAAGATACGAGCAATAGCTACACGTTGCTTTTGGCCCCCGGAGAGTTTTACGCCGCGTTCGCCAACCATGGTATCGAGCCCATTGGGCATACGGGCGATCACTGCTTCAAGCCGCGCCCGGCGCGCCGCTTCCATGATCTCCTCATCCGTCGCGCCGAGGCGGCCATAAGCGATATTATCGCGCAAGGTGCCACCGAAGAGGAAGACGTCCTGCTGCACGATGCCGATTTGCTCGCGCAGACTGGTTTGCGTCATATCGCGAATATCGATCCCATCCACGGAGATTGAACCCGAATTGATCTCGTAGAAGCGCGGCAAGAGCGCGCAAAGAGTTGTTTTCCCAGCGCCCGACGGTCCAACAATAGCGAGCGTTTCGCCCGCTTTGATGTCAAGATTGATATTGGCCAAAATCGTTCGGCCGCTTTCATACGCAAAGCTCACATCGTTAAAACGAATGTCGCCACGCAGATGCGATACGGTTACGGCATCGGGCTTATCGGCAATATCTGGTGCTGTATCGATCAGCTTGGTAAATCGCGTGAAGCCCGCTATGCCTTTGGGATAGCTCTCCAAAACGCCTGCGATCTGGTCGATTGGGCGCATAAAGACCGTTACCAAAAGCAAGAAGCTAACAAAGCCGCCATAGCTCAACTCACCCAGCGTAACGAGCCAAGCACCCACCAACATGACCATCAGCTGGACCACTCGGGTCGAGAGATAGGTTACGACCTGACTGGTGGTCATAATCGCATAGGCGCGCAGTTTGGTAGACCTATAGGCCTGATTGTTGCCGGCGAAGAGCTTTGCCTCGTGCTCCTCATTGGCGAAGGCCTTGACCACTCGAACGCCGCCAATGGCGTCTTCGACACGGGTATTGAAGTCCCCCACTTGGCGGAACAGCTCACGCCAGTTGCGGGTCATTTTCTTGCCTTGGGTCGCGACCAACCAGCTCAGCACCGGCACGAGCACCACGGTGATCACTGCCAATTTCCAATTGGTCAGGAACATCAAAATGAACGCGCCAATGAAGGTCATGATGGCGATGAACACATCTTCGGGGCCGTGGTGCGCAACCTCACCCACGTCTTCCAAGTCCTTGGTAACGTGCGTAATTAGATGGCCGGTCTTATGATTATCGAAGAAGCGGAAGCTCAACTTCTGCAAATGATCGAACACCTGCCTGCGCATATCGGTCTCGATAGAGACACCCAGCACGTGACCAAAATAGTTCACGACGGCTTTAAGAACAGCGCCAAAGCAGTAGATGACGAGCAAAGTTATCCCCGCAAGGAGGATGAGGTTGTAATCTCCCTGCGGCAATAACTCGTCGACAAATTTGGAGACAGCGACAGGGAAAGCCAGCTCAAGCAATCCAGCGAGCACGGCGCATCCAAAGTCTAATATAAACAATCCCTTATAGGGAGCGTAGTAAGCAAAGAAGCGCTTCAGCATAACCTGACCAATCTATTCCACTTACGCTTTGCCGGACCTCGGCCGGTGGCGCAAGTGCGAATTTGCCAGTTTAACGATGCTCTGCGTGGTGGCCGACTGCGCTCAGGGCGATATTCGCTTCAAATCGCGTACCGGCACTGGGCAAATACTCATAAGTGCCGCCCATCTGCGCCACCACGCCGCGAATGAGGCGGAGCCCCATGCTGGTGCTGGGCACGCCATTTTTCGGCATGCCGACCCCATTATCGGCGACGATGAGCTGGCATCGCCCATTGTAGAAGTCGTTCATAATGATGCGGATACGCCCTTCCCGCCCATCAGGGAAAGCGTATTTCAGAGCATTGGTCACAACTTCACTGAGCAGTAGTGACAGGGGCGTGATGTGGTCGCGATCGACATAACACCGATCCAGTTCGTAGATGATTTCCACCGGCTTGCCGTAGGCGCGAACCACTTCATTGATGACCACCGGGACAATGTCGTGAGCGTCAATGTCCTCATATTCATCACGGCGGTAGATATGTTCATGCATGGCCGCCATCGCGCCCAAGCGACTTTGCAAATCGAGCTTGGCCGCTTCAGGGATATCCTGAAGCCGGATAAGGGACTGAACAGACTGGAGGTTATTTTTCACGCGGTGATGGATTTCGCGAAACAACATCATGTTGGTTTCATTCGCCGTCTCGAGCTCTTCAGCATGGGCAGCGTCACGTCTCAATAGCCGCCATATCCACAGACCGACTATGATCAGCGCAACGCAGATGGGGGCTACGATGACCAAGATGGACATTAATTCCGCCCGGTATCGTCCCCACGCGCCTTCCGTCGGTATTGCGACCACGGCGACCATGTCGGTTCCCTGTATCGCGCGATAACCGAGAATCTTTGGCTGGCCGTCCGAGGGTGAGCGATCGGCAAAAAATGTCCCGCTGTCACCTCGTTCAAGGTGTTCGGTGAACAGAACGTCGCCCACGAGATCGGGCACATTGGTGTGTGGATAGCGCGCCATAAGCCGCCCGTCGCGCCGAAAGAGGCTGATGGACGCCCCAGCCTCCAGCTCAACGTCGCGCACGAAAGATTCAAGCACACTGTTCGGGTAAGCGACTGCAACCGCACCAACAAAGACATTGTTGCGCGTTAATCTCTTAGCAAATACAAAGCCTTCGCGCCCCCTAGGTTGCGTCACGACCTTGGCTGAAGTCGCAAACGCTGCTCCGCTGCGTATCGACTGAAAATAGTCACGCTCACGCAGATTTACGCCGGGCATAAATCGCGCGCTACTGAACAAGAGGTTGGCATCGGCATCGATAAGGCTAACGATGAGTTCCGGCGGACGGTCCTCCATAATCTTACCAAATGCCTCGGCATCTACAGACAGAGGACTATCCTCGATGAGTGAATCCATCCGGCGCAAAGTTTGAATTGCCAGCTGGTTCATCCAAAGCCCATTGGTCGCGACCACTTGCGTTGTAGAAGCAGCGTCATCTTCGAGCTGAATTTTGGTTTGCGCAGCGACATTTGCGAGAAAATAGGTGAAGACCCCAACGAAAGCGGCGAGGCACAACACGAGGAAAATCACGGACACTGACGTGGCACGCACTTCTTGTACGGATTTAGACAGACTCACAGTCAGTGCAACCTCCCCCACAATGCTGCCTTGTTTGCCAGCTCTCAGTGCACAAGGAACACCAAGGTGGCCAATATCTAATGAAAATCGTCATAGTGCCGGTTTTTAACGGCCAACCAACTGAGCTAATATAGATATATGGACGAAGTCTCGCTCCTCTTATGGACCGCGGCGCGCCAGAAGGAAAGATATGTCGAATAACAGAAGTTTGGCCCGCTTTGCACTCATGGGGTCGATGACGTTGCTCGTAGCCGGGTGCGTTTCATTTGGCGGCGGCGGCGGATCTTCTCCCGCAGGCCTCCAACCTGCTCTGACCGCACGGATGGACGTGCCCAATGCACGCCTCGACTCACAGCAGGCCATTGCGCTGGTAAACGCCTATCGCGCCAACCAAAACATGCCTCCACTGGTCGCTGATGCTGGCCTCAATGGCTCCGCACAGGCGCTTGCCAATCAGTACGCTCAGACCGGCGTCGCGCCGAGCATGCCGGGCGGACTTGTCCAAATGAAGCTGAGCGCAGGCTATGCGACATTCGCTGAGACCTTCTCAGGCTGGCGCAACAACCCTGCGGATGCCGTCGCCCTCGCCGCAAACGCCTCAAAGGCTGGTATCGGCGTCGCGTTCAACCCGAACTCCGCCTATGGCATTCACTGGGTGCTTGTTCTTGGAAACTAACGTCCTGACCATTGATGCAAGGGGGCTGAAATGCCCCCTTCCCGTCTTGAAACTGGAAAAGGCCGCTGCCACTGCGAATGCGGGCGATCAGCTCCTCATCCTCACGACAGACGCGATGGCGAAAATCGATATCCCGCTGTTCTGCCGTCAGAATGGACATCATTGCGACGTGCAAACGAACGGAGAGGTTATCTCTCTCACCGTCCGGATTGGCTCGGCGGGCTAGAGGTCCGCGGGACGCGGTATTGGCAGGGATACTGCTCGTTCCGCTACAATCGGAGCCGTAGAGGTTGCGGCAACTGCTGGCGCCGCGAACCGAGAAACATGCGCCGGGCGTGGACGCGGAAACGCGACGGCCCGTGTGCGGCCCAAATCCACAACCGTATATTCGCGCAATGGAATCTCATCGTTGAGATAGCTTGGCTGGCCTTTAAGGCCCATAGGGAACTCAGCTTCGCGCGCCTTGATATACTCTGGCGCCCCAGCGCCGCACACCAATGGCCGCATGTCTTGGGCTGCTCCACCAGAGTTTACGAGGCTGAGCAGCGACTGGCCACTCCCTTGATAACGACCCGACAGGGCATTGGTGAAGAGCTCGGCTGCCCGCTCATTGCGTTCGCGTGCTGAAGAACCACCGAGAACAACAGCTAAGAGGCGGCGACCATTACGATCGACCGTCGCAACGACGTTCAGTCCCGCAGCACAGGTGTACCCTGTCTTCATGCCGTTGGTGCCGGAAAACCCCTTCAGAAGCGCGTTGTTGGCCTCATACACTGCCTTGTTCAATCGCACAGTGCCAGTCTGGAATATGGGCATGTACTGGGGATAGGCTTGCTCGATGTAAAGTGAAAGAATTGCTAGGTCGCGCGCCGTGGAAACCTGGCCGACAACATGCAGACCGTGGGAATTGATGAAATTGGTCCCCGTCATCCCCATGCGACGTGCAACGTCATTCATTTTGACCGCGAAATTGGCTTCTGTGCCCGCAATTGTTTCCGCGATGGAATAGGCAACGTCATTGGCAGAGCGGACGATCAGCAGGTAGAGCGCGTCTCGCATCGTCACTGAACTATCGACAGCCAGGCCTGACTTGCTCGGCGCGAGCGCAACCGCCCCTTTTGATATCCGGACAGGGGTATCAAGAGTAATTGTTCCAAGCGCCAGCTCTTCGAAAACCACGTAGGCCGTCATGAGTTTGGTGAGCGAAGCCGGATGCCAAGGCTGACCGGCATCTTGCGCATACAGCACTGACAAATTGGATCGATCGACAACCAACAGCGGTGTTGCCTGAACAGGCAAGATACTGGCTGCAATCATGAAAAAGATCAAAGCTATGCGCTGAGCGAAAGACAAGTCAGGAACACTCCGACGGCACGATATTAGGAAGCACACCTACTATCAGGCAGGAGCAGCAATCTCAAGGAAACGGCGAGAGTTTGACCAACCGCGCGCATCTGCGACGGGGGCTAGTCACAAGTAGTAACCTCGCATATATTCTGTGCCTTAGTTCTTATATAGGTGTCCCATGTCGCTCACAGACACATCGCTGCACTCAAATTGCTCTGCCATGTCGGACGTGCTCAATCGCATCGGCGACAAATGGAGCGTCATGGTCGTCGGCATGCTGGGGCGTAATGGCACTCTGCGGTTCAACGAACTCAAGCGCATGATCAACGGCGTATCGCAGCGCATGTTGACGCTGACCCTGCGCAATCTGGAGCGCGACGGGCTGGTGACACGCACTATCTATCCTGAAGTCCCCCCACGGGTGGAATATAGCCTCACGCAATTGGGCAAGACATTACAGGGCCCTATCAGCGCGCTATGGGATTGGTCCGCTGAAAACCATGAGGCCATTATTGACGCCCGCGCCGCCTATGACGCGCGCGAGAACGTGGTCGCCACTCAGGAACCGCGCAAGGCCGCTTACGCACAAGGCTAAGCGTCGTCTCGCACGGTTTCTTCAAATCGGATCGTCTCTGGAGCCTCGGCTGCCAACAATTCCATCCGTTGTACCGCGCGCTGTGACAGCGGCAGGTTCAAAGCATTGACGAGCGTTCGGTATTCCTGCCGAGCACTCGTATGTGAAGCAGATGGCATGCCGCCCAACAACTCTTCGCTCAGCGGATCAAAAACTGTCATGCCTCTGGCAAAGAGCGAGCGGAAGATCACACGCTCGGCAATGCCATCGGCAACGCGGCAGCCCAGACGCTCGGCAATGCGGTCCAGCATTGTCTGCACCTGACGCATATTGCGCGAGGAGAGCATCGAGATGCGATTTCGAACGAGCACCCAATCAATGTTGCGCCCGTCAATCGCCAGACGTTCAGAGCGCGCGCGCTGAACCAATCTTGCATAGTGGCTGAGCTCACGCGGTTCCCCAGTCACAGGGTCAACCTGTGCCATAACAGCCAGGTCGATAAGGCTATCATTGACCGGAGACACCAAAGTGTCGGCCAATGAATGGGCGAGCCGCGTCAGGTTGGTGTCGAAGCCTGGCGTATCAATAATAATGAAATCTGCCGTGTCTTCGACCTCACCAATCGCCTGAGTGAAGAGATCGAATTCGATCCGATGATTTTCACGCAGAGAATCGCCCCGGGACAAAGGCAGGTGATAGTGAGTGGGGTGCGGAATGACTTGCTCGTTCAAGCGCGCCCCTTCACGGCGGTTACGGACATAGTGCGTAAAGGTCTGCTGTCGGCTGTCGACGTCGAGCGTCGCAACCTTAAATCCCTGATGCAGAAGCAGTATGGCGATATGAAAAGCTGTGGTCGACTTGCCCGAACCACCCTTCTCATTACCGACAACAATGACATGGGCGCCTTGCCGCACTGGATATCACCTCGCTGAACTCGGCCGGAGTGTCTGTGTTCGCCTCCCTAGGGGCAAGCGGAATTATGGTTAATAAAAAGGTTTTACATCGCAACAGGGAGATTTCCGGAGAGGATTTTGTGTTCGTGACAAGATGATGAAAATGCCATGCATGCAGCGCATGCGTCATCTGACCACACGCCCCTGAGCAAGGTTCACAGGATCGCTTATGTATTGGAACGACGAGTTCACGAAACCTTGGGAGTACCCCCATGTTCGTCCGCACAATCTGGCGCTCGGTTCGCGCACTAGAACCTAAGCCTAGTCAACTTCCTAGCATTGTTCGCATCAGTCGCGAACCTGGCATAATCGGCATTTGCCCACCCGACTTCATGCAAATGACGAAATCGCTGTTCGATCGCTAAAGCTGCGGCCGCACAGTCATTCTGGATTTTGAGCCTCGCCTCCGTCACGCGCCGCCTTGCAAAAAGTGCATAGCTAATCTGAGTAAATCCAGACTGCTCATTTTTACGCCACGCACTAAATATGATCACGTAAACAACAGGAGACATCCGATGGACATCCGTAAGACCTTTAAGAAGTGGGCCGCTTATCAGCAGACCGTTCGTGAACTCGCTTCGCTCGACAACCGTCAGCTCAACGACCTTGGCATTTCGCGTACCGATATCACTCGCGTAGCTCGCGATCATGCAAACACGCTCTAAGCCTGCAGCATACGTAGACCCAAACCGAACGCCCGCCTCTCTCTGAGATGCGGGCGTTTTCTATTTGGATCTTATTTTCTATCCGCGTCCGCGGTCTCCGGTTAGGACGCAAACGCCCGTCCGCCCCGCGATGACCTCCAAGTCTTCTCGCAAAAGATCATCGAAGAACGCAAAGAAGGCCCTCATGAGGGGCGCTCGCTATAAGGCGAGTTGCAGCGGCATGACGGGCTTGGTATTTGGCTCATCATGTCAAACAAAACCATCCACATCATCGGCGGGGGCCTTGCTGGTTCTGAAGCTGCCTGGCAGGCAGCTGAAGCTGGCGTAACCGTCATTCTCCACGAAATGCGTGGCGTCAAAGAAACCGACGCTCACAGCACAGATAGCTTCGCCGAGCTCGTGTGCTCGAACAGCTTCCGCTCGGACGATCATGAGCAGAACGCTGTTGGCCTGCTGCATGAAGAGATGCGCCGCTGCAACTCGCTGATCATGCGCGCTGCGGACCTGCACAAGCTCCCGGCAGGCGGCGCTCTCGCCGTTGACCGCCACGCCTTCTCCGCGGAAGTCACCCGGGCGATCGAAAACCATCCGAACATCACCATCGCGCGCGAAGAAGTCGCCGGCTGGCCGGACCCGAGCTGGGAGCACGTCATTATTGCGACGGGGCCCCTCACCTCGCCCGCGATGGCAGAAGCCATCCTCGAGAAGACGGGCGAAGACGCCCTCGCGTTTTTTGACGCGATCGCCCCGATCGTGCACTACGACAGCATCAATCACGACATCGCGTGGAAGCAGTCGCGTTACGACAAGGCCGGCCCAGGCGGAACTGGTGCTGATTACCTGAACCTGCCGATGGATAAGGATCAGTATTTTGCCTTCGTGGAAGCGCTGAAGACAGCGCCGCTGCACGAATTCAAGGATTGGGAAAAGGTCCCCTATTTCGACGGCTGCCTGCCGATTGAAGTGATGGCAGAACGTGGCGTTGAAACCCTGCGCCATGGTCCAATGAAGCCTGTTGGCCTGACCAACCCGCGCAACCCAACCGTTAAGCCATATGCCATCGTCCAGTTGCGTCAGGACAATGCGCTGGGCTCGCTGTGGAACATGGTCGGCTTCCAGACCAAGATGCGTTATGGCATTCAGGCGGAAATCTTCCGCATGATCCCAGGCCTCGAGAACGCACAGTTCGCACGCCTGGGCGGTCTGCACCGCAACACCTTCATCAACTCCCCGAAGGTTCTGCAAGGCGATCTCAAGCTCAAGAACGATCCGCGCATTCGTTTCGCTGGTCAGGTCACCGGCGTTGAAGGTTATGTGGAAAGCGCCGCTTGCGGCCTGATCACTGGACGTCTCACCGCTGCCGAAGCTCTTGGTGGCACGATGGGCCTACCGCCAGCCACGACAGCTCTCGGCGCTCTTATTGGCCACATCACCGGGGGCCACCTTGAAGCAGAAAGCTATTCAGGCGCTCGGAGCTTCCAGCCGATGAACGTCAATTTTGGTCTGTTTCCTGAAGTCACCATCACCAAGCCAGAGGGCGTGACCCGCTGGCGCGGTCCAGACAAAACCATCGCCAAGCGTCGCGCGATCACCAGCCGCGCGCTTGAAGACCTCAAGTCCTGGGCATGACGCCCGAGGCGCTGACGCAATATCTGCACACCACGATCCCGCTGTCGCGGGCCATGGAGGTGAGTGCAGTGCGTGCCAGCGCTTCAAATCTCGTTTTAAAGGCCCCGCTGCTGCCCAATATCAATATGCATGGCACATTGTTTGGCGGCAGCGGATCGACCCTCTGTCTCCTCGCCGCATGGAGCGCTGTGCATTTGCGCTTAGAGCGCTATCAGTTTGAGGCAGAGCTCGTCATCCATACATCGCAAATGGAGTACATCGCGCCTGCGCGTGAAGCCATATCGGCGCATAGCGCCATCGACGATGGCCCGTGGGTGCGCACCGCTACGATGCTCTCCAAGCGTGGCCGCGGCCGGATAACAGTCAGTGCGCAGCTGTTCAGCGGTGACGCGCTCGCGGCCCGCTTTGTTGGAGAATTCGTCGCGACGACTTACGAGCGGTTGCGCAACGACCAATAGGTCAGTTTGGCGATCTTCTGCCACGCTGCGCTATCACTGGCCACTGCAAAGGCATTTGTATTTTCAATCACTTGCGCCAATTGCTTCTCGAGGAGAGTCACGATTGCGAACGCAGGGCGAAGCGACGCGGGCAGAAGCGCAATAGCGTCTCGTGCCTTGACCAAATGTTCTGACGCGATCTCGCCAAGCTGGCTGAGCGCAGCGTGGAGGCCTTCAGAGTTTTGCCCACGGAAGAGCTCAGTCTCTTGTACGCCATTGGCCTGCAAAAGGCTCCAAGGCAGCATGATCCGGCCTTGTGCGGAAACGTATCCGAGAGCCCTCATGTGACCGATCAGAGCTTGTGCGACGCCCAAATGCCCAGCTGCGTCCCCTGTCTCGACCGAGTTGCCCTCATTGAGCACCATTGCCGAGAGCTGGAGCAGCGTTGATGCGGTCTCCCCGGCATAGCCCTCAAAAGTCCTGACATCCGGCATAGGATCGTCGTAAAGATCGAACCGACGCGCGCCAATCAGACGGAGGAAGGTGCCCGTTGGAAGGTTGAACTTTTCAATTGTCTGCAGAAGCGCATCGGCGACGGGATTTTGCCGAACTTCACCATGCCCTTCGCCCGCGAGAGCGTCGCTCCACCATTGGAGCCGCACTTCGCCCGGCGCCGGGCCAGAGACGCGATCCCGTATGCCCGCGACATCGGCATTGAACGCATAAAGCGCAGCGATATAGGGACGAGCCTTTGCGGGCAGGACGAGTGTGGAGAGGTAGCGATCGGGGTCGGCTGTGCGGAGCAGGTCTGCCGCGTGATCGAAGGACGTGGCAGTCATCGGGCGTTCTCGACAGCAATGAAAGCGCCTGCAACCTGACGGTCTTCGGCGAGCAACACATTATAGGTCCGCACTGCCCCACCAGTCTGCGTCGCTTCTACGATAATGCCACGCGCCCGTAATGCAGTCCGAATGGCAAGGTCAATGGCGGCAACCTTTTCACCCAGTCCGATGAGAAGAACCTCAATCTCGTCGGCGTGGTCAAGGACCGGCTGCAAAGACTCTAACGTCAACTCCTGCGCCTCAGCGATCTCCCATGCGTACATGCCACTGGGCAAACACAGCAGCGAGCCTTTGTGGGACATATCGGCAAAGCGAAATCCACCATTGCCATAGGCATCAATGCCAACGCGTTGGGGATAGAAACCTGTGGGCGATGAGCTGGTCATAGAGTGCTTTCAGTTCGCCGATCCAAATGGAGCAAAAAATAGCCCCGGCCAATAGGTCGGGGCTATCACAGCTTTTCAGATGTTTAAAGCAGTGCACCGATTAAACGGCAGCACCATCAGCATTGCGCTTCTTCTCAGCGTCTTCTGCGGCCAGCTGCTCATCAGTTTTCTGCTTCAAGCCGAAGTTGATGAGAATTGGACCGTTAACGATGACCGACGAGTACATGCCGACGATAGAGCCGAATGTCATCGCGATAACAAAGCTGCGGAGCGATTCACCGCCAAAGAGAACCAGCGGAATCAGCGCCAGCAGAAGTGTGAACTGGGTGAGCGAGGTACGCACGATGGTCTGGTTGATCGACAGGTCGATCAGCTCTGGCAGAGGCATCTTGCGGTATTTCGTGAGGTTTTCACGAATACGATCCGAGACCACCACAGTTTCGTTCAGCGACAGACCGACTAGCGTCAGCACCGCCGCGATAGAGCTCAAATTGAACTCCAATCCGGTCAGCGAGAAGAGCCCGATCGTCATGATCAAGTCGTGGCTGGTGGTGGTCACCGCCGCCATAGCGAATTGCCATTCGAAGCGGAACCAGATGTAGATCAAGATACAGGCGAGCGCGATGATGACCGCGATAGTTCCGGTCCAAGCCAATTCGCCTGAAACCGTACCACTCACTGCCTCAGTACGTCGTACCTCATAGTTCTCAGCAGCCAGAACTTCGGTGACCTTGGCAACAGCGATCTGGTCAGCGGACTGGCCGCCTTCTTGCGCCTGCACACGAACGAGAACGTCCTGCGGCGTACCAAAGCCCTGAACCTGGATTTCGCCAAGTCCCAAGTCACTGGTCAACTCACGCACGCGACCCACGTCTGCTGGGCCTCCGACGTGCTGGATTTCAATCGCAGTACCACCAACAAAGTCGATGCCGAGGTTGAAGCCCTTGAACACAGCCGAGCCGATGGAAACACCGGTCATGATGATCGAGAAGGCAATCACATACTTCGATATCTTCATGAACGGAATGGTCGTGCCGTCCGGAATGAAGCGGAAGTGCTGGATCTTGAGCGTCTTAGGGCGACGCAGCTTGAACCACAGACCAACCTGATAGGAGGTCACGGTGTAGGAGGTGAAGAGCGAAGTAATAATGCCGAGACCAAGCGTGACCGCAAAGCCTTGGATCGGACCGGAACCCATGAAGTAAAGCACCACAGCCGCAACGAGCTGGGTCAGGTGCGAGTCGATAATCGTACCCCAAGCGCGCGAGAAACCCGCGTTGATCGCCTGAATTGGTGTCTTACCGGCACGCTGTTCTTCACGCATGCGTTCATAGATCAGAACGTTCGCGTCGACGGCCATGCCGATGGTCAGGACGATACCGGCAATACCGGGCAGCGTCAGCGTAGCGCCGAGGGTCGAGAGCGCGGCAAAGATCAGAATGATGTTGAGGATCAGGGAGACGTTCGCAAACACGCCCCAGATGCCGTAGGCGATGACCATAAAGGCGAGAACAAGCACTGCCGCGACCAAACCAGCGGTGAAGCCAGCCTGAATTGAGTCAGCACCAAGGCTCGCGTCAACAGTACGTTCTTCGATGACGTTCAAGCTTGCAGGCAAAGCGCCCGCGCGCAGCAGAACTGCGAGATCGTTAGCAGTTGCAGTGGTGAAGGTGCCCGAGATCTGGCCCTGACCACCGGTGATCGGCTGCTGGATAACCGGAGCCGTGATGACCTGATTGTCGAGAACAATAGCGAAGCGCTGACCGACTGCCTTGCTGGTGATTTCGCCGAACGAAATCGCGCCGCGGGTGTCGAACTTGAACGAAACAACAGGAATGCCGCGCTGCTGGTCATAAGACGGCTGCGCATCAACGAGCGATTCACCGCCCAGAGCGACGTCTTCATAAAGCAGCTCACGACCACCGTCCTGGCTTGGCAGGATCATGGTGCCAGCAGGCAAGCCCTGCACTTCGGCCTGATCGGCAGACAGGCCCGGATAGACCATGTGGAAGGTCAAGCGCGCGGTTTGTGAAATGAGGTTCTTGAGGCGGGTCGAGTCGCCGAAGCCAGGCACCTGCACCATAACGCGGGTATCACCCTGGCGCTGAATGGTGGGTTCCGTGGTACCGATTTCGTCGATACGGCTGCGGATAACTTCCATGGACTGAGCAACCAGCGAGCTCATGCGCTGGGTGATGCCATCTGGGGTCAGAGTAATCGACAAGCGACCGTCTGGCGTTTCGCCAAAGGCCATTTCATCAACACCAACACCACCAATGAGAGCGTTGCTTAGCGTATTCTGAAGCCCGCGAATTGCGGTTTCGGCCTGCGCCTTCTGGGTCGGATCGGTCAATTCGATGAAGATCGCATTGCGATCAGCATCCGTTGTGATGAGGTTGCCGATACCATTCTGGTTCGCGAGGACGTTACGCGCATCGCGGCGAACATCACTCAAGCGCTGATCCACGATCCCTTTTCGGTCGACCTCAAGCAGAAGGTGCGAACCACCTTGCAAGTCCAAACCAAGGACAAGACCGGGTTTTGGGAGCCAGTCGGGCAAAGCATCCTGCACATTCTTGGGCAAGAAGTTTGGAGCTGCCATGAGAATGCCAGCGATTGCCACGAACAGGATAATGAATACGCGGAACGGCGAGTGATTCATAAATAACGTCCTGAGAAGGATAAAGCCGGAGCCTGATGGCCCCGGCTGATACGGCTAGATTAAGCCGGCTTGTTGTCGTTGACCGGTTCAGACTTCGAACGAACGTCTGCGATCATGCCACGAACAACCTTGACCTTCACGCCCTGCGCGATTTCGACTTCAAGGTCTTCACCGTCGACAGCCTTGGAAACCTTACCGACCAGACCACCAGTGGTCACAACGGTGTCGCCACGACGGATCGCAGAAAGCATGGCCTGCTGTGCCTTCAGGCGCTTCTGCTGCGGACGGAAGATCAGCAACCAGAAGATTACAACGAGCAGAGCAATCGGCATAAGCTGGATGAGAATGTCAGCCATGCCTCCTGGTGCCACGCCGCCGTCCTGTGCAAAGGCAGGGGTTACAAACATCAAGCAAACTCCATTTAATTTTTCTTGTGACGCTCAGGATTGGGTGGCAATGCGCTGATCGAATGCGCTGTGGACGCTATCGGGCTTAACCGCACTTGCGCCCAGGCCAAAATCGGCCGGACTATACAATTGGGGTTGGCTGATTGCAAAGCCCAATCAAGGGCTCCCAACATTGGGGCTGACACAAGGACGGGACTCGTGATGACAGAAGATTATCTGAGCAGAATTGCGGCGGCACTTGAGGCCATTGCTCAGAAACTACCAAATAGCGACAACATCACGCCGAACCCGGCGTTGGGCCCTGAAAACGCTTACCATTGGCAGGGCGAGATAGGCACTCTACTCGCTGTTCCAAAGGTCAGCCGAGTGCCCCTCGAGATGCTACGAGGCATCGACACAGTCCGTGACATTCTGCTGCGCAATACCGAGCAATTCGCGCGTGGACACGGTGCAAACAATGCCCTGCTGTGGGGCGCGCGTGGCATGGGCAAGAGCTCTTTGGTGAAGTCGATTCACGCAGACATCGAATCTCGGAGTGGTTTCGATCGATTGATCCTGATCGAGATCGCGCGAGAAGACCTAGAGACCCTCCCCCAACTCATGCGCCTTATCGCTAATGAACCCGCTCGCTTCATCGTCTTCTGCGACGACCTGAGTTTCGACAAGGGCGAGACCAGCTACAAATCGCTCAAGACCATTCTTGATGGCGGTCTTGAAGGGCGGCCAGAAAACGTCCTCTTCTACGCGACCTCAAATCGACGCCATCTCATGCCGCGCGACATGATCGAAAATGAACGATCGAGCGCGATCAATCCAAACGAAGCAGTCGAAGAAAAAGTCTCTCTGTCGGATCGTTTCGGTTTGTGGCTCGGGTTCCACAATTCTGACCAGGACAATTATCTCGCCATGGTTTCCGGCTATGCCGACTACTATGGGCTCAGCATCGGGACGGAAGCCTTGCGTGCACGCGCCATTGAATGGGCCGCAACACGTGGCGCTCGCTCGGGCCGCGTGGCGATCCAGCTCGTTCGCACTTTAGCAGGTGAAGAAGGCAAGGCAGTTTAAGCCCCTCCCCGCTTCACCAAAGAAAAGGGCCACAGCAACAGCCGTGGCCCTCGAAATTCAATCGGCGCGGAGCTTTAGCTCGCGAGCAGCGGAACCGGATCAACCGGCGTCGCGCCCTTACGCAGCTCAAAGTGCAGCTGCGGCTTGGAAACAGAACCTGTGGAGCCGACCGTGCCGATGGTGTCACCACGGGTAACAGTTGCGCCCTTGTCGACATTCATGCCCTTGAGATGGGCGTAGGCCGAAACGAAGCCGTTCGGATGACGAACGAGGATCAGATTACCGTAACCCTCAACGCCCGAACCGACATAAATGACGGTGCCGTTCTCGGCAGCCTTAACGGCTGAGCCTTCTGGAACGTCGATATTGATACCTGTGCCACGCGATGCGGCAAAATCGGTGATGATCCGACCAGACACCGGCCAACGGAACTTGTCATTGCCCGAAGCGACTGGTTCGGCCTGTGGCAGTGCAGCCTGCTGGATCGGCGCGGCGACAGGGGCAGTTTGAGCAACAGGTGCCGCAGCCAAAACAGGTTGTGGTGCCGCAGCAGCCGGAGTGGTTGGAACGGTGGAAATCGTCGCAACCTTCGTGATTTGCTCAGAACCTGGAGCTGGGTTCAGATCCGAACGGCCAGGAATGATAATTTTCTGACCCACGATGATCTTGTCTGGCGAGCTCATGCCATTGGCATGAACGAGAGACTGGGTCGTGACATCGTAGCGGCGTGCAATTGTGTGCAACGATTCACCGCTTGCGATGGTGTGCGTGTAACCGTTCGTGTTCGCAGCAGGCGAAACCTGCACAGGAACATTTGAGTTAAGCGGAAGCGAAGCGTTCGGATTGCCCATGGCAACGGCCGCAGGCGCAGCCGGCATTGGGGCAAGATTCTGCTGAGCGAGCATGGCTTGCGAATTTCCCATTGGAGACGAGTTCAGTGCAGGCAAATCTTGAGTTTGGACAACTGGCGACGTTGCCCCCATCATAACTGGTGATGTCGGGGCATTGTTTTGCCAGAAACCGCCCTGCGCTGGCGCAGGGGGCAGCATCCCGCCGCCACCACCACCTACATTCGCAGGAGGCAGGAAGGCAGTGTTCTGCGCACCCTGAACTGCACCGAGGCTCGGCGGCATGGGTTGATTTGCAAAGAACGGGGCTGGTTGGGCTGTTGAGCCCGTGACGGTCTGGTCGCCAAACGTACGGCTACCAAGACTAGAGCAGCCGGACAATGCGACTGCTGCAACCATAAGCCCAGCCATAGCGACAGAGACTTTATGGGTCCGCCGGGGAACGCGAATACTCATCGGCTTACTCGTACGCAGATACTAAACAACTAGACCCGAGATTAGGCCGGTAAGGTAAAGACGAGTTTAAGACCGATGCGATTTGAGCGAATTCACATCGACATGATTCAGCACTGGTTAGGGTTAAAACCGAGCGAGCCGTCGAGTGCTAAAATACCACCTGCCACACTTACAGTGACAAGCTGGCAAGGCTCGCTAGAGCATCCTGATGGGTTTGTTGCAGCGCAACCGGAGTAACGGTGATGGCGCTCTGGCGGCGCATCACCTCAAAGTCCGCTTTCGGATCAAGTGGAGTGGGCGTTGAGGGAATCGCCATAAAGAATTTGCCCTCATTGTCGCTGGGATAGTAGCGAATTGGCGATCGGGAGAAACGCTGCTGAGCTGCCGCGCGTATCCCAGTCACAGCCTCCGGCGGGCAATATGGGAAATTGACGTTGTAAAAGACGTCATGGCCCGCATGGCTTCGCAGAATGGCTTCAACGGTTCTCACACCAAAAGCCCGAGCATTTTCCCAGTTTGGCTCCAGCGTCAGCTCATAATCAAGCGCTTGGCTGAGCGCGATACCGATAGCGCCTTGCAGAACGCCTTCACGGGCGCCAGCGGCCGTGCCTGAACAGTTGACGATATCGCCAAGGTTCTGCCCGGCATTGACGCCGGACAAGACCAGGTCAGCCGGCTTGTCACCCAGCAGATGGGTCATCGCGGCAACGACACAATCGGCAGGTGAGCCACCCACCACAGCAAAGGTTTTGTCGTCCTTGCGGTCAAAGCTGAGTTCGCGCCCGAAGGAGAAGCGGTGCCCTACCCCCGATTGATTTCCGTCAGGAGCCACAATCCAAACGTCATCGGAGATAGAGCGTGCAATATCAGCGAGTACGGCAAGACCCGGCGCATCAATACCATCATCATTGGTGAGCAAGATGCGCAGGGACATGGGCCTTAGCCTCCGATTTTGGTGAGGCCGCCCATATAGGGACGCAGCACTTCAGGGATAACCACCGAGCCGTCTTCCTGCTGATAGTTTTCCAACACAGCAATCAAGCAACGGCCAACGGCGGTGCCGGAACCATTGAGCGTATGCACGTAACGCAGTGCCTGCTTCTCGCCGGACGGGCGGTAACGCGCTTCCATACGGCGTGCCTGAAAATCACCGCAGACCGATACCGACGAGATTTCGCGGTAGGTGTTCTGACCGGGAAGCCAGACTTCAAGGTCATAGGTGCGACGCGCACCAAAGCCCATATCGCCGGTGCACAGTTTCATGACGCGATAGTGCAGACCAAGCTTGGTCAAAACAGCTTCAGCGGCCGCGAGCATGCGCTCGTGTTCGTTTTCGGCTTCTTCCGCGGTCGTGATCGCGACCAGTTCAACCTTGTTGAACTGATGCTGACGCAGCATGCCACGGGTATCGCGCCCTGCCGAACCGGCTTCGGAACGGAAGCACGGCGTCAACGCCGTGAAGCGCATCGGTAATTCGTCTTCGGCGAGAATAGATTCACGCACGAAATTGGTCATCGGAACTTCTGCCGTCGGAATGAGCGCCAGACGGCTCTCACCATGCGGGGTGAAGAACAGATCTTCTTCGAACTTCGGCAGCTGTCCTGTACCGAACAACGCGTCGTCGCGAACGAGGACAGGTGTCTGCACTTCGAGATAGCCGTGTTCGGTCGAATGGAGGTCAAGCATGAACTGGCCAAGCGCTCGCTCAAGGCGCGCAATCTGGCCCTTCAGGACAACGAAGCGACTACCGGCGAGCTTGGCCGCAACTTCAAAATCCATGTTCTTTTCAGAAACACCAATTTCAAAGTGTTCTTTGGGTGCAAACGTAAAGCTAGGCTTTACGGGACGCACAGTGGCAGCTGTCTCAGCATTGCCGTTGAGGCCAAAGTACTCGACGTTATCACTCTCATCCTTGCCGAACGGCACATCCGCTAGCGGAGCGTTTGGAATGGTCGAGAGCGCGTCACGGAGTTCTTTCTCGACGGCGCGTTCGTCTGCTTCCCCCGAAGGGATGAATTCTTTGAGCGAGGCGACCTCTGCCATCAGCTCTTGGGCCTTGGCTTCGTCCTTCTGGGCCTTGGCCTGGCCGATCTGCTTGGACAGCGCGTTGCGCTTTTCTTGCGCTTCGTTGAGACGCACAATGATCGCGCGGCGGCGATCGTCGATCTCAATCAGGGTATCAGCCCGCTGAGAGGACCCGCGGCTTTCCATGGCCTGGTTGAAGGCATCAGGATTGTCTCGGACCCATTTGATATCGAACATTGTACGTTACGAGCGAAAGCCCGCCTCTTTATTGGTGTGTGGCTTGTCTAAAGTTGAAGACTGTAGCCCGCAAGTGGGCATTCTCGAAAAGCCAAAAACCAACGCCCCAATCTTGCGAATGGGGCGTTGAAACTAGGCTGTTTCGTTCTCTTGCGCGGCGAGCGCTGCTTTTCGTCGGCGCTCAATCATACGCACCGACAGAATCGAAAGCTCGTAAAGGAGATACATCGGTATCGCCAACCCAATCTGCGAAATCGGATCAGGCGGCGTGATGAACGCGGCCACGATCAGAATACCGACGATAGCGTAGCGACGGCCCTTCTTGAGCTGATCAACGCTCACGAGGTCGATCTGCGCCAACAGTGTCAGCACGACAGGCAACTGGAAGCAGATGCCAAATGCCAAAATCAGCGTCATGGCGAGACTGAGGTATTCCGACACCTTCGCCAGAAGCTTGATCTCGTCGGTCTGCATTCCTGCAAAGAAACCCAATGCCATTGGCAAAACGACGAAATAGACCATTGCCGCCCCGGCCACAAAGAAGACCGGCGTGGCCACGAGATAGGGCACAAGCGCCTTTCGCTCATGCTTATACAGCCCGGGCGCGACAAAGCCGTAGATCTGCGTTGCCAGATAAGGGAACCCGAGGAAGATCGAGCCAAAGAATGCCAGATTAAGCTGGGTGAAGAAGAATTCCTGCGGCGCTGTATAGATCAACTCCATATCGCCCGGATTTGGATAAATCGAACGGTATGGGTTGAGCAGAATATCGAAAATCTGCCCTGCAAAGAGGAAGCAGACAATCAAGAGGACAACGATCGCAATCGCGCAGTGGATCAACCGCTTACGCAGTTCGATCAAATGCTCCAAAAGCGGCGCTTCGCTACCGGCGAGTTCATCAACCGGCTCAGCTTGCGACTTATCTTCGATTTTTGCCTGAGTATCGGCCATTATTCGCTCTTTTCACCCGTGCTAGTGGCTTTTTTGCGAGGCGCACGAGGCTTGGCCGGAGCCTTTTCACCCGCGTCGGCCACAACGGCCTTGGCGCGTGGCTTCTTCACTGGCTTTTCTGCAGTGTCGATTGCGGCGGCCGTCTTCGTGGACGGCCTTGCGCGGGCGGCCTTAACAGGCGTTGGCTTTTCTGCTGCAGGCGCGGCAGCCTTTGGTGCTACGGGCGCTGTGGCGGTATCAGCACTTTGCGCAGATGAAGCCTCAGGCTTAGCGCTCGACTTGAAGCCATACTCGGATGCGAGATCGTCGTTTGATTTCGCAATAGGCGGCATGCCCGCCTTCTCGCGAATTTCGTTGACGACACTTTCTGAGGACGGATCAGCGGGTTTGATTATTCCGCTTGGCTTAGGACCGTCCGCCGACATCGTGTTGAACTCGCGCCGGATTTCTTCGGCGGTCTGCTTCAATGGCGACGTGATGGAGTTGCGGAGGCTCCGCACCTCATCCAAACCCGAAGTCTTGTTGATTTCGCGCTGGAAATCACGTCCCATGCGCTGAATTTGGCCAATGATCTTGCCAACCTTGCCCATCATGACGGGCAGGTCTTTGGGACCGATAAAGATCAGCGCAACCACGCCGATCACAAGCATCTCTGTCCAGCTTAGACCGAGCATAAAGCGATCTCCGAAGTACGGCGAAAGCGCCGCGAATATTCAGATGAAGGCGCTGATTAAGCGTCCTTGCTCCGATCAACTTCTGCAGCGTCAACAGTCTGCGGCTTTGCAGCAGTTGCAGTGTCGATACGTTCAGCAGGCTTGTCTTCGTCCTTCATGCCTTTTTGGAAGGCTTTAATGCCCTGAGCGACTTCGCCCATCATGCCGGAAATCTTACCACGGCCAAAAAGCAGGATAACGACAACGGCGACGACGAGAATGCCCCAGATGGATGGCGCGTGCATGGATGGTCTCCCTTAGGCTAACGGTACGCGATACACGCGACACATAATTCGAGAAATAAGTTTAAACTGCACCGAACACAAGGATGTGTTCAAAATCAACATGTGAAAGCGTTTTAGTCACGCTCTTCAACCTCATCTTCCGTCTCTACCTCACCCAGATCATCTGGGCTCAGCGGATCTTCATCTTCGCGCAAAGCATCTCCATCAAAAGGCAGAGGAATTTGCAAATCAGGCGGCAGACGAGACGACAATAGGCCAGCACCTTTCAATTCATCCAGACCCGGTAAATCGGCAAGCGCCTCAAGACCAAAATGGTCTAAAAATGCATCCGTTGTTCCGTAAGTGACTGGGCGCCCAGGTGTGCGACGGCGGCCGCGCATGCGAATCCAACCCGCTTCCATCAACAGATCCAAAGTCCCCTTCCCCGTCGCAACGCCGCGCACTTCTTCTATCTCCGCCCTCGTGGCGGGTTGATGATAAGCGATGATGGATAGGGTCTCGAGCGCGGCGCGAGACAGGGGGCGCGTTTCTTGTTGCTCACGGCGCAGCAAAAATCCGAGGTCTTCGGCTGTCCGAAATGCCCACCCGTCCCCGCGCCTTACCAAGTTTACGCCCCGCGGAGCGTATTGCGCTTGCAGCGCCTTCAACAAGGGGAGCACAGAAACACCCTCCCCCAGAAAGCTCGCCATCTCGTGGGGTTTGAGCGGCTCTGCGGAGGCAAACAAAAGCGCCTCAATAATCCGCAGTTGCCGGGTTCGAATTTCGCTGTCTTCGCCGTCAATCATGAGAGGTCATTCGCTTACGCAGCATGATTGGAGCAAAGGTATCGCGCTGTTTGATTTCCATCACACCTTGTCGAACCAGTTCCAAGCTAGAAGCAAATGATGACGCTCGAGCCGTTCGCCGTTCCTCAGGTGTGGCCAGATAATCATACAAAAACCCGTCGAGTGAAAACCAATCCGCCGTTTCCCCAATCAGCTTTTCCAGCAAGTCTCGCGCGTCCTGAAGCGACCAGACAGTGCGCACATAGGGCGAATACTCGACGATTGCGGTACGCTCGCGCTGATCGGAATAGGCTTTGAGAAGATCATAGAGCGTCGCTTCCCAAATCGATTTTCGTTCGATCTCAATGGGCTCGGGCGCCCCGCGCGCAAACACTTTCGCACCGACGCGCGCTCGGTTGATGAGCTGCGTAGAGACATTGCGCATTGCTTCTAGTCGCTTGAGTCGAAAATGCAGCAATGCTGCCAGCATCTCACCACTTGGCTCATCATCATTGACCGCTTGGGGCACCAGCAAGCGGCTTTTGAGATAGGCCAGCCACGCGGCCATCACCAAATAGTCGGCGGCAACCTCGATCCGTAACTGGCGCAGGTCTTCGATGAACGCGAGATATTGCTCGGTCAGCGCCAGAACAGAGATCGCTGAGAGGTCCACTTTTTGTCGGCGGGCGAGATCAAGGAGAAGATCGAGCGGTCCTTCGTAGCCCTTTACGTCGACACGTAGCGCCTGCTCCGCCGCATCGTCAGGAGCCGCTGAGATCCAATCCGTCTGCGCTATACTCATGGACGAAAAACAAAAAAGGCTGTCATCGGCGCACATTGGACACCGATGACAGCCATCGTCAAGTCAGGCAATATTTTTTAGAGCAGCAAGCAGTCGCCGCCCGCAGCCCGCACATTTGTACAGACATTGACGGCCGCTTCACGCGAGGCAGCAGGCACGAGCACGCGATAGTAGATACCGCGTTCGCCCAAGTTCACCTGCTGAATCTCGAGGTTCGCGCCGCCGAACAACACACCATACCGGGTCGCAATGGCCTGTGCACTCTCACGGGCAGCCGCTTCTGTGCGCTGGGACGAGAGTTGGACATAGGCACCGCCAGAGGCTGGAGCTGCTGCAGGAGCCGCCGCAACCGGAGCTGCTGCAGCCGGTGCCGCGAGATCCTGTGACGCAGGCGCCGCCGCCGCCGCTGAAATTGCGGCCGCTGCGGTTGACGCGAAGTCAGAAGGCTTCTGTGACGGGATCGCGACTGTTCGGCCAGCGACAGCTGCGCCGCTTGCGTTCACCACAGGCACGACCGAACCCGGCTGTACAGGAGGGACCGCTGGAGCCGCCGGAGTTTCAGCAACTGGCGGAGCCGCTGGAGCTGGAGCTGTTTCTGACGGCGCAGTTGTATTCGCAGCCGCGGTATTCCCTGGAAGTTCCGGGACGTTTGGTCGGTCGACGGGTAGCATGGACGTACCAGCCAAACCGCTATCGCCACTCACGATAGTACCGTCCGGACGCACCGTAACCGTTCGCACGCGGCGGTTTACGAGGCCATCAGGGTTGGTCGTGCCCTGATCTATCGAATTGATAACATTGCCAATACCGGAGTTCTGAGTAGCCTCAGATATAGTTTCAGGATCAGCCTGATCTCGCGGGACGATCTGCTCGTTCGCGCCATTATTGCCACCAGCCATTTCGTTAAAAATGACCGACTGTGCAGGAGCCTCAGTGCTGGGCTCAGGCTCTTCCTTGATCGGAGCTGTGTCCGCGACGATCGTCGGTGCTGGGCCCGATGGGCCGCCCGATCCGAGCATGTAATAAAGCGCACCGCCACCTGCACCGAGGAGGAGAATGGCGAGCAAAGGCCCGAGAACGGCTTTGTTCACGCCGAACGAACGACGGCGACGCGGTTCGCTGTAATCGCCACCATCATCGGCATCGCTTCCAGCCGTATGATCGACCCATTCAACGCGCGCGCCAGAGGCGGCCGCTGCTGCCAGAATAGCATCGTCCACCGAACTGGTGTCCGCTGACGACGCGCGGCGGCGTGGTCCGCGTGGAGCCTGTTCAGTTTCCGGCGGTAAAGTTGGTGTTGCCAGGCTTCGTAAGGGTGCCGGAGCAGACTTCGGCTCGACGACTTCCATGGGTTCAGGCGCTGGGTCCTGCTGGACACTCATGCGCACCGCTGGCCCCACAAGCCGCTCAATCTCAGCGAGCGGATCAGTGCCAAAGCCGGGTTCTTGACGTCTCTGCTGCGGTGTCGCCACTGCAGGTTCGGGAGAAATGCCAAAGCTTGGCTCGTCAAACTGAGAGCTCGCAGCTCTTACTGAATCGGAGAAATCAGCTGCGGTGTACACTGACGGCTGCTCGACGCCACGCGTGTGCGTCGCGACTTGAGAGAAATAGTCGTCAGACTGTGATGCGACACTATCGGGTTCAACCTCGAACTCGAAATTGCCACCCGTATTATCTTCGCTCTGCAGCTGATCCTTGGCCAATTCAGATGCAATCAGATCGGCCAAGCTATCTTGATCAAGATTGATTGGCTCGGGCTCTTCCTCAACCACAACTGGCGCTGGGGAGACGACCTGAGCCTGTATGGGTTCACGCCGAACAGGTGTTGGTTCAACAGGGCGCTGTGGCGCAACTGGCTGTTGGGGAACGAATTGAGGACCCTGCTCGCGACTCGCTACGCCTTGATCGAGCGACGGCTGTGGCGAAGCGACCGGCGGGACCGATGGCACAGGCGAGGTTGGAGCCGATGGCCGCTGAGCAGAACGCAGATCAAAGTCGAACGCAAAGGGTTCAACCGGTGGCCGCGGGGGCTGCGTGAGCGGCTGTGTTGGTGCGGCGGTCACACCCGGGCGAAGAGCGAAATCAAGGCTCGGTGTCGGCGTTTGCGGCGGCACGGGCGCTAGAGATGGCACGCGAACTTGCGACTGAGACGCTGGTGGAGCGCCTACCGGCTGAGAAACAGGACGCGGCGCGACCGGTGGAACTGGGGGAACAACGCGTTCGCTGGGCGCTTGCGCGGTAAAATCAAACCGCGGAACCGGCGGCATTTGCGGCGAGTCGTCGCCGGGAATACGGACGCGCGGTTGCTGCGGCTCACTCGGAGCGTTTTCAGGGCGCGCCTCTCCCGCCATCAGGCGGGCCAATTCGGCGATCAGATCGTCCGGGGCATCACTTTGTCCGGCCATATGCTGCGGCTTCGCTGACGTACTCCGACAGCGCCTCTAGATAGCGGGGGGGCCCAATGGACACCGCCCCGCGATTGATCACACCAATGCGCCCGAATTATGAGAGTTCATCGGGGGCTGACACACCAAGCATGCCGAGACCGTTGCGGATAACCTGGCGAACGGCATCGACAAGGGCGAGTCGAGCCAAGCTCAACTTCGGGTCAGACTGGTTAACGAAACGTAAAGACGGATCATCCTTACCTTTAGCCCAGAACCCATGCAGGGCTCCAGCCAATTCGTGCACGTAGAATGCAATACGATGCGGCTCGTGGGCAACAGCTGCTGCTGCCACCGTCCGTGGCCAAGCGCCGAGCAGTCGGATCAGTTCAATATCCGCGGCACTATCTAGGCGCTCAACTTCGGCCTTGGCGAGAGCTGCTGGGGAAATATCGAGATCCGGCAGATCACGCTGCGCAGTGCGGAAAATCGAACAAGCGCGAGCATGGGCGTACTGAACATAGAACACCGGGTTATCGCGGGTCTGTTCTTTGACCAAGGCAAAGTCAAAATCCATCGACGCGTCGTTGCGACGGAAGAGCAACATGAAACGCGTCGCGTCAGGACCAACTTCGTCAACAACGTCAGCAAGGGTAACGAGGTCGCCTGAACGCTTGGACATCTTGAACGGCTCACCGTTCTTGAGCAAACGCACCAGCTGGCAGATACGGACGTCCATATCAGCTTCTTGGTTCGAAACAGCCTTCACAGCCGCCTGCAGGCGCTTAACGTAACCGGAGTGGTCAGCGCCCAGCACGTTGATCATGTGGTTGAAGCCGCGCAGGTATTTATTGCGGTGATAGGCAATGTCAGCGGCGAAATACGTGTAGGAACCGTCTGACTTGATCAGGGCACGATCCGTATCGTCGCCATAATCTGTCGCGCGGAACAGTGTCTGCTCGCGGTCTTCCCAATCTTCTGGGGTCTTACCCTTAGGCGCTTCGAGGCGGCCTTCGTAGACCATGCCTTCTTCGCGCAGCCAAGCAAGCGTCGACTCAATGTCGCCCCCTGCCCCGTGCAGCGTACGCTCGGAGAAGAACACGTCATGATGGATATTGAGCTTGGCGAGATCTGCCCTGATCAATTCCATCATGCCCTTGAGAGCGACTTCACGCGCGATAAGCGCAGCTTCCTGCTCTTCCATTTCAAGAAGCTTGGTGCCGTATTCGGCGGCAAGTTGCTGTCCGACTGGGATTAGATAGTCGCCAGGATAAAAGCCCGATGGAATTTCAATGGTTTCGCCCAATGCTTCGCGGTAACGGAGCAAGGCCGAACGGCCCAGAATGATCGTCTGGCCACCAGTGTCGTTGATGTAATATTCGCGGGTAACGTCATACCCTGTCCACTGCATCAGCGAGGCCAATGCGTCGCCGAAAACAGCGCCACGTGTATGGCCAACGTGCATTGGGCCGGTCGGATTTGCCGACACAAACTCAACATTGACGCGTTCGCCCTGACCAAGGTTCGAGCGGCCGTAATCGACACCCTGCTCTGAAACAGACTTCAGGACCTGGTGCCAAACAGAGTTATTGAGACGGAAATTGATAAAGCCCGGCCCTGCAACTTCCACCGAGGCAACATCTGCGTCAGAGGCGAAGCGGCCCGCAAGAGCGGTCGCTAGCTCTCGTGGGTTCTTACCCAAAGGCTTCGCAACCACCATAGCGGCGTTGGTCGAAAGGTCACCATGGGTTGCATCGCGCGGAGGCTCTACAACCACGCGCGCGAGCAGGCCCTCATCGAGATCGGGGTAGTCGGCACGCAGGGCCGCGTGGACCCGGGTAGTGAAGAGCGCAAAGATATCCATGTCGAACCTACGGAATTTGGTCGGGCCGGGTTAACGGAATTCGGGCCGAGCGTCAAACAAGCGGTAGTGCTCATCTAATGCATAAGGGTCCGTCATACCCGCAATGAAGTCAGCTACAACTCGGGCACGATTAGGGCCTGAGCAGGCTTTTGCTTTCTCACCCCAGCGGCCGGGCATGTCAGCGTCCGACATATAGCGTGCAAAAAGGCGTTCCACTACTGCTTCGCTCTCCAAGACTGGCTGCATAACTGACTTGTGCCGGTAAACTCGCGTCAAAAGGAAGTTTTTGAGGCCTTTTTCGGCGATTGCCGTCTCTGGGGAAAAAGTGATGATTGTGGTGCCGGCCAATCTAACATCGTCGACCGACTGCGGTGCAATGCGCTCGATATTGGCAGAACTAAACGAAATCACGTCTTCGATGGCCCGCGTAATCATGCGCCGCTGGACTTCGTGAGTCTGACGATTGGCAGGAATACCCGGATACCGTTCAAGGACTTCGCGTACGATTGGCCCGGCCATTGGCACATCGAGAAAGTCCTCAAGGTTCAGGACGCCAGCACGCAACGCATCGTCAATATCGTGCGCATTATAGGCGATATCATCGGCTATCGCCGCCGCTTGTGCCTCTAGGCTGGCGTAGGTGTCGAGCCGAAGATCGGCCACGGCGGGAATGTCATTCACCCCGCTTGGCAGGCCTTCATGCGCGTAACGCCCGACAGGGACGCCAGAAGCATCAATGAGCGGGCCGTTGTGCTTCAGAATGCCTTCGAGCGTTTCCCACGTGAGGTTCAGGCCATCATGCTCGGCGTAGCGATTTTCGAGCTGCGTGACGACGCGGAGTGCCTGCACATTGTGGTCGAATCCACCAAAGCCCACCATTGCCCGATGCAGGGCGCGCTCTCCAGCATGTCCGAACGGCGTGTGCCCAAGGTCATGGCTCAACGCGAGCGCCTCAGCCAAATCTTCGTTCAAACGCAATGCACGAGCGATTGATCGGGCGATCTGACTAACTTCAAGGGTGTGCGTCAGTCGATTGCGAAAATGCCGCCCCTCATGCGCGAGAAAAACCTGCGTCTTGTGCTGAAGACGACGAAATGCGGTTGAGTGGATAATTCTGTCGCGGTCGCGCTGGAATTCGGAGCGCGTGGGGCTCGGCCCTGCACCATAAAGCCGACCCAAAGTGTCTTCAGGCTTGCTGGCATAGGGGGCGGTATCGCTCATGTGTGAATTCCAGGTCTTTGCAATTGGGCGCGACGCGCCTATCTTAGGAAAAGCGTTATGACATTACGATCGCTTTGGGAAAACCCATGACCGTTGCAGCACAAGTAGTACCGACAGTAAGCCTCTCTGACCGCGCCGCAAAGCGCGTTGCTCGCATCCTCTCCAAGGAGGTGCCGGGGACTGTTCTGCGTATTTCTGTGGCGGGCGGCGGATGTTCCGGCTTTCAATATGAATACAATCTTGTTCAGGAAACGGCGAACGGCGACGATCTCGTTCTGCAAAAAGGCGAAGCGACCGTTCTGATCGATTCTCTCTCGCTCGAATTTATGGGCGGCTCGGAAATCGACTTCGTAGACGATCTGATCGGCCAAGCTTTTCAGATTAAGAATCCGAATGCCGTCGCATCCTGCGGCTGCGGCACAAGTTTCGCCGTCTAAGACACTTTACGTTCTACTTTAGTTCCCTATCTTCTATGCAACCCGGGATCGTCGATTCCGGGGTTCTGCTTGGGGAGGTAGGAATGGGACATCGCGTAAACGCTGTCATGGACAGCGCAATTGAGCAGCAGAAAATCGTCGGTGCGGAACTGCTCGTTTTTCAGCACGGCAAGCAAATCATTCGGCGCACCGCGGGCCATTTCGACCGCGAAGCCAATGTGCCGATGATCGAAAACGCGATCTATCGCCTCGCCTCCGTCACCAAACCCATCATTGCCGCGACCGCCTTGGCTATGGTCGACAAGGGCCTGCTGAAGCTTGATGACGCGGTTCGCGACTACCTGCCCTATTTCACACCACGGTTGCCCGATGGTTCTGAGGCGGTGATCACGATCCACCATCTTCTCACCCACACGTCTGGTCTGGGGTACGATTACTCGGCAGATCCGCTCATTTCCGGCGGTGTTGGGCCAACTGACAATAATTTCGAAGAGAATTTTACGCGCGTCGCCAAACTGCCGCTGAACTTTGCCCCAGGCACGGCGTGGCTCTATTCAGTCGCGATTGACGTTCTTGGCGCAGTGCTCGCAAAAATTCATGGTGGGACTCTCGATGAGACAGCGAAAACCTATGTCACCGGCCCGCTGGGAATGGCTGACACCGGCTTTTTCGTTTCTGACCTTACGCGCTTAGCCAAGCCCTATGCCGATGGCGCTCCACCACACCAAATGCGTGACCCCGAACCGGTAATGAACGCCGAAGGAAACACCACTGTCTTTTCGCCAAAGAGGATATTCTCAGCGAAGGCCTTCCAATCGGGCGGCGGCGGTATGGCTGGCACTAGCTCTGATATGGCAACATTCTTTGAGACCATGCGCAAGGGCGGCGGCGATGTCGTCAGCGAGGCATTGGTCAGGAGAGCTTTCACAAATCAGACGGGAGGCTTACTGGGCCCCGACGCCGGACGGAGCTTTGGTTACTTCGGCTCCATCATAGAAGACACCTCTAGAACGGAGCAACCAGGCGGCCGGGGCGCGGCGAATTGGGGCGGGGTATACGGACATTCTTGGCTTGTGGACCACGCAAAGGAGCTTACGATAGTGTCCATGACCAATACGGCTCTCGAGGGGTGCACCGGGGTTTACCCCAAGGACCTCATTCGCGCCGTCTACGACGACCTGACCTAAGGAAAACCGCATGGCCCTGCGCATCGCCACTTGGAACATTGCCGGCATCAAGGCCCGCCTTGAAGTGCTGGTGCGCTGGCTTGAGGAAGAAAAGCCCGACATCGTGGGGCTTCAAGAGATCAAATCCGTCGACGAATCTTTCCCGCGCGCAGAGATGGAGGCACTGGGGTACAATGTCGAAACGCACGGCCAGAAGAGTTGGAACGGCGTAGCGCTGCTTTCCAAGCTCCCCTTCGATGAAGTCCATCGCGGCCTCCCCGGCGACGACACGGACGAGCAAGCGCGTCTGATCGAAGGCGTGTTCTCTGTGGAAGGCGGCGCAGTGCGCGTCTGCAACATCTATTTGCCGAACGGCAATCCGGTCGACACGGAAAAATTCCCCTATAAGCTTAAGTGGATGGATCGCCTGAACGTGTTCGCCGAGCAGCGGCTAGCGCTCGAAGAACCGTTCATTCTTATGGGGGACTTCAATCTCATCCCTCAACCAATTGACTGCCATGCGCCGGACAAATGGTGGGGCGACGCCCTCTTCCGCCCAGAGAGTCTAGAGCGCTTCCGCAAACTACAGAACATGGGCATGACGGACGCCCTGCGTGCCGTCAGCAGCGAACAGCAATTCACCTTCTGGGACTATCAGGCGGGCGCTTGGCGCCGCAATGCGGGTATCCGCATTGACCATCTGATGCTTTCGCCGCAAGCGGCCGACCGCTTGGATGACGTGCATATCCATAAGGATACGCGCGACTGGGAAAAACCGAGCGATCACGTGCCAATTGAAGGAAGGTTCAGCTTCTAGACCGGAATAAGAAAATGGCGCCGGGTGGCGCCATTTTTCTAATTAGAACTTGCTGGCCGTATCGAAGGCACCAGAGCTTGCCATGGTAATGGCGGCTTCGCGAACATCCGGACTAGCCGAGCGCATGGCGTTGGCCAAAAGTTCGTCTGCGGAGGCCTGATCCGGTGTACCAATACACGTCGCCTGCGCCACATTGAGCCACATGAGCCCTTCTGCCGGACGAGGCGGATAATCATTGAGGCCGTTGTAAAGCAACTCGCCAAGGCGCGCCTGTGCCAAGCAGTGGCCTTTATTCGCGGCATACTGCAGCCAGCGAGCGCTCAGGGTCGGACTGAGGCCCAAACCGTCTTCGACCTGATAAAGAATGCCGACCCGGTACTGCGCCTCAGCGTCACCGAAATAGGTAGCGGCATGCATCAACATGCGGTGATATTCGTTCGGGTTCTGATGAATGCCCACTTCCGGCGCGCCAACGCGGAAGTAATCACCCAGCTTCACGAAGGACCGAGCGACAATGTCAGCTTCAAGGCCCTTTGGCGCCGTGTCCGCGTGCTGGATAGCGATCTGGGAGTAGTAACCGAAGGCCTTAACCGGATCTTTGTCTACGCCCTGACCATTTTCATACATAGTGCCCAGCTGCCACATGGCCAAAGGGCGGCCAGCAGCGGCATCGCTTTCGAGTGCTGACAGATAGGTATCGTCGGAGACGATCACACCGCCCCCGTCGAGAGCACGCGCGAACTGGCCCGCAGCATCAGCGGCAGTCTGTGCCGATGCAGGCATGGTGGCCAACAGAGCCAGAGCCATGCCCCCTGCTGATATGGGAAGGGACTTATCCCGAGGGGTACGCATTTTACTCCTTTTGCCCGTGACAACACGGACCAGACTTTTGCGCGGCGACTGGTGAACCAGCTCCACAGCGTCACTTCTCAGTGCGCAATTTGATGGGTGCCAGTTAATGGGTTTCACCGGGGCTGGCAAAGCAATGTATGAATAAATAGTAAACATGCATTATGACCGCATTCAGGAGCGACCGGCGCGGAAATAAGGCGATATGGCGACGCCAAACCGCCCACACTCTGCCACCCTATCCAGCCTCTGCTTTGCCACGATCACTTCTACCCCCGGTAGATAATTTCTCTGCTGAACGGAACGCTTAGCGCCAAAAAGGATTTCCCCTAGTTGGGCTGAGCTGTGTCCGCTCATGCACATGGGGAAATTTTTAGACTCAGATTGTGGCGGGAAACATGTCCAAACTGTTGTCACGCCGCGGATCTCAACGAATTGGAGATCGTTGTTGCTGAATCGTCACAAGCATTGAAACTATTTTAACTACGTGGTGTTGTGAGATGCAAAAACGTCAAGAAATTCGGGGGTCTTACCGCCACCAGTGATCTGGGGGGCATATTTCCGTGGCGGATTATTTGATTCCGGATTTCCCTCTAGAGGCGCTGTCCTCGGTTAGAAATCCGAAATCCACGCCCCCCCAAGCCAATTGTGGCAGCGCTAGGCTGTCGGACGCTGCACCCGGACGCTCGAATGGGACCGCCCCCTACCCCTCGTAACAAAAAAGGCCCGGATCGCTCCGGGCCTTCAAAATCTGATTAGAGGCGGCTCACCGCTTCGCGGATCTTTTTGAGCAAGGCCCCTGCCGTTTCGAGGCGGGCCTTCTGCTCTTCGATCACCTCAGCAGGAGCCTTAGCAACGAACTGCTCATTGCCGAGCTTCTTTTCGATGCCGTCGATTTCCTTCTCGAGCTTCCCAATATCCTTCGACAGGCGCGCCTTTTCAGCAGCAATGTCGATGAATCCGGTGAGTGGCAGAGCGAAAGTGGCTTCACCAACGACGAACTGTGCGGATTCGCCGGGAACAATATTGCTTGGGGTAATCTGCTCTAGACGCGCCAGACGGGTGATAAGCGAAGTGCCCGCCACCAAGCGGCCCAGCGTCGTTTCGTTGGCGCCGATAACGACCAGCTGCAGCTTGGCGCTGGCTGGAACGTTCATTTCGGCGCGGACCGAACGCGTGTTGGAGATGACATCGACCAGCCAAGCCAGCTCAGCATCTGCTTCAGCGTCTTCGAGACCCGACAGAACTGGCCATTCGGTGAGAATAAGCATGCTCTCGCGCTTGTCGCCGAATTCGCCGGTCTTGGCCCAGAGCTCTTCGGTGACGAATGGCATCATCGGGTGGAGCATGATCAGAATCTGATCGAGTGCCCAGGCAGCGGTCGCACGAGTTTCAGCCTTTGCCGCTTCGTCTTCGCCGCTGAAGACTGGCTTGGCGAATTCCACGTACCAATCGCAGAACGTGCCCCAGACGAAGTCGTAAGCGGAGTTTGCAGCTTCGTTGAAGCGATAGTCCTCGATACCCTTACGAACGTCAGCAAGCGCGCGAACGGTCGAGCCAACGATCCAGCGGTTGAGCGCCAGCTTATTGGTCTTCGGGTCGAAGCCTGCGACGCGGCGTGCTTCGTTCATCTCGAGGAAACGCGCTGCGTTCCAGAGCTTGGTGACGAAGTTGCGGTAGCCTTCTACGCGCTGGATCGAGAGCTTTAGGTCACGACCCTGTGCGGCCATAGCGGCCAGCGTAAAGCGGGTCGCGTCAGCGCCGTACTCATCGACGAGCTTAAGCGGGTCAATGACATTGCCCTTGGTCTTGCTCATCTTCTGGCCCTTTTCGTCGCGGACCAGAGCATGCATGTAGACGGTGTGGAATGGCTCCTCATCGAGGAATTCCAGACCCATCATCATCATGCGGGCAACCCAGAAGAAGATGATGTCAAAGCCGGTGACGAGCACCTGCGTTGGATAGTAACGCGCCATTTCTGGCGTCTTGTCGGGCCAGCCAAGGGTCGAGAACGGCCACAGCGCAGACGAGAACCAAGTGTCGAGCACGTCCGGATCACGAACGAGCTCCACCGACTTGCCATAATGGGCATCAGCGGCAGCCTGAGCTTCAGCTACGTCAGCTGCAACGAAAGCTTCGCCATCGGGGCCATACCAAGCTGGAATCTGATGACCCCACCACAGCTGGCGCGAGATACACCAAGGCTTGATGTTTTCAAGCCAAGCGAAATAGGTGTTTTCGTACTGCTGCGGCACAAACTTGGTGCGGCCTTCGCGAACGGAAGCCAGCGCTGGTTGCGCCATAACATCAGCCTTAACCCACCACTGATCGGTCAAGAAGGGTTCGATAACAACGAGCTTTGACTTCTCGTCATGGGGAACCATGATCTTCTTGTCTTCGATATGATCGAGACCACGGATCGGGTTTTCCTCGGCGAGCGCGGTCATGGCCGCAACGATTGTCTTGCGCGCTTCAAAACGGTCCAGACCACGATATTGGGTCGGGATAAAGTCCGCGTCGATGATCGCCCCACGGGTGGTGAAGACGTTGATTGGCTCAAGACCAGCGCGGGCACCTACTTCAAAGTCGTTGAAGTCGTGCGCAGGGGTGATCTTCACTGCGCCGGTACCGAGGCTCGGATCAGCGTATTCGTCGCCAACCACTGGGATGCGGCGGCCAACCAGCGGCAGTTCAACGAACTTGCCGATGAGGTGCTGGTAGCGCTCGTCTTCTGGATGAACCGCCACAGCAACGTCGCCGAGCATGGTTTCCGGACGAGTAGTCGCAACGATGATGTAGTCGCGAGTTTCCGTACCCGTGACGTTGCCTTCTTCGTCCTTGATCGGAAACTCATAGGTGACACCATCCGCAAGCGGATAGCGCAGGTGCCACATGTGGCCCTTCACCTCGATGTTTTCCACTTCAAGGTCCGAGATCGCCGTTTCGAGGCCCGGATGCCAGTTCACCAAACGCTTGGCGCGATAGATCAGGCCGCGCTTGTGCAGCTCTACGAAGACCTTGATGACGGCGCGAACCATCTGATCGTCGGACTGCCCTGCTTCACCCATGGTAAAGCGCTCACGGCTGAAGTCAGCAGAGGCGCCAAGGCGCTTGAGCTGGTTCATAATGGTACCGCCGCTTTCGGCCTTCCATTCCCAGACGCGTTCGATAAATTTTTCGCGGCCGAGATCGCGGCGGCTAACCTGCTGAGCAGCCAATTGGCGCTCTACGATCATCTGCGTTGCGATACCTGCGTGGTCGGTACCGGGCTGCCAGAGAACATCCTTCTTCAACATACGGTTGAAGCGAACCAGAATGTCCTGAATGGTGTTGTTCAGCGCGTGACCAACGTGCAGCGAACCCGTGACGTTTGGCGGCGGAATGACAATGGTAAATGTTTCCGCGCCGGGTTTTGCGCCCGCACCAGCCTCGAAAGCCTTTGCCTCGATCCACTCAGAATAGATGCGGCTTTCAACGGCGGCGGGTTCGTAGGTCTTTTCAAGCATAACGTCACTCGCAACAGCATCGACCCGCCAGGGTGACCATGGCGGGTCGGAAAGAGATTGGCAGACTTCAAGCAAATGCCGGGTTCGGGGTCAACAGCCGATGTTTAATCAGCATCTCCCAATCCGATCACTCTCCGCGTGATATCTTGGAAATTTCGCGCTCGACCATGCGCTCGACAACAGCTGGAAGGTGCTCGTCGAGCCAGTCTTTCAGCATTGGGCGAAGCAATTCGCGGGTCATCTGCTCAATGGTGATGGTTGGGTTGCCAATACCAAGAGCGTTGAGCTTGCCGATGGAACCACGCACTGCGGCGCGGGTTGCAGGTTCAAGCAGTTCACGAGCGATTTCGGCCGACAGCTCCGGATCAGGCAGCGGCGATGTGTCCGCTACTGCTTCTTTCGGCGCTTCAGGAACGAAAAACTCGTCTACAGCAGTAAGCTTTGGCTGAGAGAACGGGGCGAATACAGGCTCGTCGTGCACGATTGCGGGACGGGCTGGAGCAGGTTCAAAACTGGGCAAATCGGTATCTAAATCGAAAGTGACATCTTCGGGTTCAGTGAGGGCTGCAGCGGCCACGTCAGTCGACGCTTCAGTATCTGCAAGGATCGACTCAAAGCTAAACGCCTCGACTTGACCCTGTTCAACGATTTGCGACGCATCCAATGCGAGTGGCTCGACGTCTTCGAGCATATCGCTCAAATCACGATCGGAGCCAGCGCCGAGGGCGTGAACAGGCGTTGCTTGCATCGGTGGGGGCGCAGACAAAATGGATGGCCGGCGCGGAACGCTCGCTGCGTCATCGTCGGCGATGATCTGTCGAATGGACGACAGGATTTCATCCATGGACGGTTCTTTCGTAGCCGGCTTGTTCATCTGTGCCTCTTACTCGTGCGCCCGATCACAGCGGTCCACCACCATGATTCGTAAACAAGAGATTAGCGCCAAAGACACTCGAAGAGAATCTTTGAATGTCAGCGAGAAAGCGTCATCCACTAAAACTTGTGGCCAGGACGAGCCTGGCCACAAAAGATTAAACTCTCATTAGGAATTTATTGAGGAATCGTGCGCAATTCCTGCCAAACATCCTCGACCGCCTGCGTGTAAGGAACCGCGGTCTTGGTGGCGACACCCAAACCGAGATTCGCGGCAGTCAGACGACCCGTCGCGGAAAGCAGCGAGAACGTCGCAATTGTTTTCTGGCTCGACGCGGTGATCAGGCTCTCACGAGCGCTGGTCAAATCCGCCTGAGAGTTCAGGACATCCAGCGTGGTGCGCGTTCCAAGGTCGCGCTCCTGAATAACGCCTTCGAGCACGGTGTTGCTCGCAGCCACAGCAGCCTGAGCGGCCTGAATCTGGGCGTCAGCACTCTGAATGCCGGACCATGCAGAAATAACAGCCTGACGGATCTGATCATAGGTCGACATAGCATCGACTTCCGACTTGATCTGACCAAGGTTCGCCTGGCGCACAGCCGCTCCAATACGCCCGCCGGAATAAATCGGAACGGCTACGTTGATACCAACGGAACCCGACAGTGTACCCGTGCCGGTGTTATTGCGGTTACCAACGCTGAGCGCGCCACCAACCTGACCGGTCAGCGAAGCCGTCGGCCCACCAGAGGCGGCAGCAATATCGGCACCAGCCTGCGCCGCGCGAATGCTGGCCTTCGCCAAGAGAATAGCTGGGTGACCAATTTCAGCTTCAGCAATTGCGCCATCGATAGAGTTTGGCACCAAGCGCGCAAAGTTGTGGCCAGCGCTTAGACCCTGCGGACGAACCCCAACATAACGCTGGAACGTGGCCTCGGCGGTTTCAAGCGAGCCCTGAGCGGCGCGGAACGCGGCCTGCCCCTGAGCGGCTCTCGCCTGCGCCTGCGCAACATCGATACGCGTGCCTTCGCCGACTTCAAGACGATCCTGCGCTGAGCGTAGCTGCGCCTGGAAGAAAGCTATATTCTCTTGGCGGAGCGAAACGAGTTCGCGGAACCGTAGCACGTCCATATAAGCCTGAACGACGTTGAGCAGCACGTTTTGCTCGGTGTTCCGCAGCTGATACTCAGCCGCTTCTGCACCAGCACGCGCCTGTTCGATCTGTGCGTCGGACTTAAAATTATCGAACAAGGTCTGATCGTAACGCAGGCCAGCATTAAACTGGCTACCGATGACAGGATGAGACCCTGACGCCAAAGTCTGACCCGTGGCGTTACTAATGCTTTCGGAAGCGCCGAAACTGCCCGAAATCGTTGGCAACTTAGCAGACTTCGCCGTCACGATGTTTTCCGCCTGCGACTGCGCATTCAGAAGTGCTGACTGCAACTCAGGCGCATGTTCATAAGCCCGTGCCAGCGCCTCTGCGATAGATTGAGCCTGCGTCGTTCCAACCGAAGAAACAGCTACAGCCAAAGCCAGCGCGCTAACTTTCAGAAAGCCTGTGAACTTCATCATGCCGTCTCCTGCCCCAAAAACTCGAGCACCATGTCCGGGGGCAATAACCGGTTCATGCGCAAATCTTACTATACTTAACGCATTCCAAACGCCGGACCAATCGCCATTTGGCAACATTCGACAACTTAGAACACAAAATCGGTAGGCACGGGCCTATTAAGAGCCGAGGGCAGTATCGCATTGAAATACGACCGCTTCGTTACCCGCTCCCCGTCGCGCTCATAGACCCAAGCGACACCTGTTGGACCATCTTTTAAGACAACAACGAGCCGTCCGCCATCTGCCAATAGTGGCAAAAGCTCGTCCGGCGACTCCGCCAGCATACCGCCGACGAAGATGACCTCGTATTGCTTGCCGGAAGCTTGCGTCGGCAGCTGCGACAGCAAAGAATACCCCACCGCACCAATGGAGGTGAGCGCCGCGGCAGCGTCGCCTCGCAAGTGATCATCAGTTTCGACACCATCGACAGCTGACGCTAGATGCGCAAAGATCGCAACGGAGTAGCTGGAGCCACAACCGACATCAAGGACGCGATCTTCATGCCGACAGTCCGCCAGTTGCACCATTTGCGCAAAAACTGCAGGGGCAGCCAAATAGCGGCCCGACACATTTAAAGGTTGATGCCCATCGGTATAGGCCAGACCGCGGCGCGCCTCGGGCACAAAAGCTTCGCGCGGCACTTGTCCTAGTGCTTGGAGCAAGCGCTCATCATGCACGGCCGCGGGACGAATTTGCGTTTCGACCATAACCCGGCGCGCGGCAGAGTAATCAGCCATAACTCTCGAAACTCCAATTTCTTAGAACGGCGCTCGACCGGCTAATTATCACAGCCATAAGTCGCAGTATGACGATCTGCCAACAGCGATGCCCTAAACACAGCTCACTCTGGCGTCTCGTTCCGGGCATAGAAGCCGTCAATATCGGAGCCCATACCACAGAAACGCATGCTGGCACCGCCATCAACCACGAACGCTCCCTCAGGCCCCACCGCGATCTCGATCACAATATCAGTGCCAGCCAAATCGGCCTCATTGATGCTCGCAAGTTCGCCCTCAAACGGGACCAATCGCGCGGAAATAACACCCTCACCATCCTGCGGCCCCATCGCCCCAAGCTCACAATCAGCAGCCGTCGCGCCGCCATTGGGAAGACCGCCTGCACGGATATAGACCAGCCACTCACTGGCGCTCCGCGTGAGGGTGAGTACAGCATTCGCTGGCTCGCTTCGCTCGAAAACAGCGTCAGGAACCGGAGTTTCACCCCGCGCTTGTCCGCCAATTACCAACGCCAAGATGCCGACAGCAAGAATAATACGCATAACGCCCCTCCAACACTGCGCCACAAGCTATTCAACGCAAGGGTGCAGTCGTCCAGGACGATGCAATCACAGCAGATTTGCGGCAAAGCGCCCAGCACCGCGCGAGAGTGGCCGCGCAACTGCACGTTGAGCAGCCGAACACCACCATCAAGTGGCGAACCACCAGCACTGGGTCAGATGTACGATAAATGGGGGAAGTTGGAGGCCGCGTCCGGAATTGAACCGGAGTACGCGGATTTGCAATCCGCTGCGTAACCACTCCGCCACGCGGCCTCTGCGCGCCTTTTCAGGGGTTTAGGCTAAACTGTCAAGAACTCTTGCATGAGTGAGAGAGGGTCCGTGTGCAAAACTTCGTTTATTCCCCGCAAAGCCCTTATGAGCGGGGGCTAGCTTAGGCTGGCTTTGCCGTACCAAGGATAGCCACTAGCATTGGGTCGCTTGAAATGTTCCGACAGGGCCAGAAGCACCACCATATGAGTTCGCTCGGCTGTTTGGGGATCCTTCAAACAGCGCACTTTGGAGGACACGGTGAACCGATTGCCCTGCACTGCGCCGGTGGCGGTGTAGCTGAGGAAATGATGCTCTGCGTCGTAGTTTGCCGCAACAACTTTGAAATTCATCGCGGACCTCCCTCCCAGATGGCTATTTAAGTCATAAAATCACAATTTCTGCAATCAACCTCCGGTTAAACCAATAATCTGTTGGCCACGTGGCGGGAGGAAGTTAGCGTCCTACCAACAAATGGCTGAGAATCACGATGCCTGACACTGTGTTGACGGGGCGCAGCGCCACTGCCCAGCCGATTATCGCCGGAGTTTTGGCTGCTGTAGTCGGCTATGCCAGCACTTTTACTTTGCTCTTGGCGGCACTTACGGCGTCTGGCGCCTCGCCACAGCAGGCGGGGTCTGGCCTATTTGCCGTCTGTCTCGGCATTGGACTTCTCAACATTGTTGTCGCCTGGCGCTCTCGGCTTCCGATATCCATCGCTTGGAGCACGCCAGGGGCCGCGTTTCTGCTCACTGTCGGCGAGCCGATCGGTGGTTATCCTGCTGTAACGGGTGCCTTTATCGTCTGTGCAGGGATGATCATCCTCACCGGCTTCATTAAACCACTGGGACGACTCGTGGCGTCTATCCCGTCGGCAATTGCCAATGCGATGCTAGCGGGGATGCTGCTCACACTGTGCCTAGCCCCCATTCGCGCGGTTGGAGACCTCCCTCTCCTTGCACTACCGATTCTTCTCGCTTGGGCGTTAGGGCTGAAATTTGCTCGACGCTATGCCGTGCCAATTGCTGTGGTGGTGACAGGAGTTATTCTCGCAACGACCACTCAGCTGCCGACGGGCGTGTTTGATGGCGCGTGGCCCAGTCTAATGCCGGTCATGCCCGTGTTTACCGTGGATGCGATTATCCGTATCGCACTGCCCCTCTATATCGTGACGATGGCATCGCAGAACCTGCCCGGCCTCGCTGTGATGCGGGCAAATGGCTATGCGGTATCCCCTGCCACTATGTTTCTGGCGACAGGAACGGTCAGCGCGCTTACGGCCGTTTTTGGGGGGATCACGTCGAATCTGGCAGCGATCACAGCCGCCATCTGCGCAGGTCCAGAAGCGCATCCTGATCCGGGCAAGCGCTGGCCGGCCCCCATCGCCGCCGGCGGTACCTATATTCTTTTGGGACTTATCGCCTCTGTGGCCGCCGCATTCATCGCAGCGTCTCCACCCATTCTCATTCAGGCCGTGGCCGGGCTGGCGCTCTTTGCAAGCCTTGCATCTTCCTTATCTGCAGCGCTCAACAGTGAGGACACGCGCCTGCCCGCAGTCCTGACTTTTGTCACAACCGCTTCTGGAATCACAATTATCGGCGTTGGCGCTCCGTTCTGGGGCCTGGTTGGCGGCATAGTGCTGCTTGTGCTGCTGCGTTCGCGTCCGTCGGCATGACAGTCTATGGCCTCATCCTCGCCGGGGGCACGGGGAGCCGCTTGGGACATGTGCGCAAGGCCGAGCTAAGGATTGGCGGAGAGCGCCTCGTAGACCGCATTAGCGGCGTGATGGCAGCGTCAACTGACGCCCTCTATGTCGCGACAGGTATTGCTGAACAGCCCCACCTTAGACTTGCCGCGAGCGTGCCGGACCTCGGGCCGAATGAAGGGCCAATGGGCGGCCTAAGGGCTTTCCTGCACCATATTGAACCTAGCGAAGACTCGATTGTGGTGACGACATCGGTAGATTCGCCTTTTCTGCCCGCACACTATGTCGACGCTATGCGTGCCCCCCTCGCCGCCCAAGGCCTCGCCGTCGTTAGCGTGTGGCAAGGGCAGCGCTATCCCACACATGCGGCATGGCGCGTGTCGGCGCTCAAGCAGGTGGCAGGCCAGAGTTCGCCGAAGCGCGCTTTGGAGAGCCTCAACGCGTCAGAGCTCGATTGGTCGGCCGAAAAGGCTAACCCATTCGCTAATATCAACGATTTCTCGGATCTTTTGGCTGCGCAACGGCGATCCTTGGGCTGGGGAAAAGACAAGTAATTCACAGCCTTTGCGATTAGGGTCTTGGCAAACCAGATCAGTTTGGGTACACCCCACCTCGTTCCCGGCGACACCAATCGCTGAGAACGAAAGAGAAGAAAATGTTCCGCGATAGCTCAGTTGGTAGAGCGTTCGACTGTTAATCGAATGGTCGCTGGTTCGAGTCCAGCTCGCGGAGCCATCTCTCTTTAAAAGTCTTACAGCTTGCTGTAAGCAGCCGAAAGATAAGTGTTCCGCGATAGCTCAGTTGGTAGAGCGTTCGACTGTTAATCGAATGGTCGCTGGTTCGAGTCCAGCTCGCGGAGCCATCTTTCTACCCTCCCCCGAACAGTATTACTTTTGCTCTGTTGCTCTTCGCACCCGACCGGGTTAGGACGTTTGTTCCCTCCGTTCGAAGCAATTTCAATGTCAGAGCATAATTCGCGTGCTGCCCCGGATGCGCAGCGTACAGCCTTGTCCATCATCCTTGCCGTCAGTGGCGCGCATTTGTTGAATGACTTGCTGCAATTCCTTCTTCCGGCACTCTATCCGATGTTCCGTGAGAACTACGGTCTAAGCTATTTCCAGATCGGGCTTTTGACTCTCGGTCAGCAAATCACAGCATGCATTCTCCAGCCGCTGTTCGGTCTTTCAGGCGACCTAAAGCCAAAACCCTATTGGCTGGCGCTATCGCTGGCGATTGTGACGGCTGGCGTGGCGTTCCTAGCGCTCGCTAACGGGTTCTGGTTGCTGTTCTTTGCCGCCGTGGTGATGGGGACCGGCTCAGCACTCTTCCACCCTGAAGCATCGCGCGTGGCGCGTATGGCTTCGGGCGGCAAGCTGGGCTTTGCGCAGTCGCTTTTCCAAGTGGGTGGTAATGCAGGAACAGCGCTCGGCCCGCTCGCTGCGGCGCTCATTCTATTCCCTATGGGTCAGGGCAGCGTCTTCTGGTTCCTACTCGTTGGATTCGCTGGTCTTTTCCTGATGACCTATGTCGGCAAGTGGTTTGCCGAACATCAGCGTCAGATGGCCGGTCAGCCGAAAGCGGCAGTTGCGAAACCAGCACTGCCAAAGCAGCGTCTGATCATTGCCTTTGCCGTCATTGGCGCCCTTTTGCTGAGCAAATTCATCTACATCGAAGGCCTCAAGAGCTATTACACCTTCTTCCTGATCGAGAAGTACGCGCTCTCGGCAGAAGATGCGCAGCTCTATCTTTTCGCCTTCCTTGGTGCAGTTGCCGTTGGCACGTTCTTCGGCGGCCCCATTGGCGACCGTTATGGGCGTTTGGCGGTGATCTGGGTGTCGATTCTTGGCGCCCTGCCCTTTACGCTCATTCTGCCTTACCTCGACCTGTTCTGGACCGGTGTCGTTAGCGTGATGATCGGGCTCATTCTTTCGTCCGCATTCTCCGCTATGGTGGTCTACGCTCAGGAACTGGTTCCGGGCAAAGTCGGCATGGTCGCTGGCTTCGTCTTTGGATTTGCTTTCGGGATCGGAGCGCTGGGCGCAGCCGTTATGGGAGCTTTCGCTGACGTGATCGGGATGATTGCAGTGTTCCAGATCTGTGCATTCCTGCCAGTCTTGGGCTTCCTCACCATCTTCCTTCCGCGTACGGCTGAGCTTCATCCTGAAAGGAAAACAGCATGAGCGCTGAACTGGACGGCGAAAGCCAGATCACCATCACCCGGACCATCGCCGCCAATGTGAGCGATGTGTTTTCGGCTTGGACAGATGTGGCACTGATTGAGCAGTGGCAGGTCGACGAAGCCGAGTTCGACGCCTTCGAAGGTGGTCAGTACCGCTTCGTTACCTATGCGGAAGACGATGAGGATGCCGATCACGAAGTGACCGGGGAAATCCTTAAGTTTGAAGAGGATAAGAAGCTTGTGATGTCCTGGGTATTCAAAGACCCAGAGGAAGAAAGCGAGATGATTTTCGTTCTCGACATCAGCTTTGACGCCATCAACGAAGACAGCACCCGCCTGACTTTGGTGGAACGCGGGCTGCCGCATGAGGACGCGCAAACGCGCATCTTCTCGATGGAAGCCTGGAACTCGGCGCTGGAACAGCTCGCCGAGTTGATGGAATAGAATTTTCCGACAGTTTTACGCATCAGGGGCAAACCAATGCTGCCTCTGGTGCGTATGTCTCCATGAGCTATGGAGACGAGATTGCCCAAGAGCATCGTATGGCTGAGGAACGACCTCCGCCTTTCTGACAATCCGGCACTCCACGCCGCCTGTCAGCACAATCAAGACGTTATCGCCCTTTTCATTGACGAGACCGATGCAGGTCTGCGCCCCATTGGAGGCGCGGCGAGAGTTTGGCGCGAGCAAAGCCTATCCGTCCTGCAAGCACGATTGGCGGCGGTTGGGGTCGAGCTCATCGTGCGCCGCGGCGACGCCCAGAGCGTCTTGCGCCACGCGGTCGACGATTATCAAGCCGACGCGGTCTATTGGAACCGCCGCTATGCGCCAGCGGAGCGCGAATTGGACGCTGAGATCAAACGGGTACTGAGCGCTGATGGCGTCGCTGTGCACTCCAAGATGGGCAATGTTCTGATTGAGCCTTGGGACGTTAAAACCGGGCAAGGCAATCCCTATGCGGTGTATACGCCGTTCTGGAAGTCATTGAAAAATATGCACATTCCACAGCCTTTGCCTGCACCAGAAGGCGGGAATGCGATATCTTATGAACCACTGACTTTCGACATGCCGCATTGGGCACCCAGCGTCATCGCAAATTGGCAGGTTGGCGAAGAGGCAGCGCGAGACCTCGCCGGCGCGTTCTTAGACGCGCAGCTGAGCCATTATTCTGAAGAGCGCGATATTCCAGCCAAGCAAAGCACGTCGCGGCTATCGCCCTATTTGCGATTTGGCGAAATCAGCCCGCGCCAAGTTTGGTATGCCGCCAAGATGGTGGGCGATGCGGATCCTGACAAAGCCGTCGAAGTCGATAAATTCCTTTCCGAACTCGCCTGGCGCGATTTCAATTACCATCAGCTCTATCATCGTCCCGACATTTCCAAAGCTGCAATGCGTGCCAAATATGATGGCATTCCGTGGCGCGGGGATAAGGGAGCTCTAAAGGCTTGGCAGACAGGGCAAACCGGCATTCCTATCGTCGACGCTGGTATGCGCCAGCTGTGGCAGACAGGGTTTATGGAAAACCGCGTGCGCATGCTGACAGCCTCGCTGCTGACCAAAAATCTGCTCATCGATTGGCGGACAGGCGAAGACTGGTTCTGGGATTGCCTATTTGATGCTGATGGGGCGAGCAACCCCGGAAACTGGCAGTGGGTGGCAGGTTGTGGGCTAGATGCCTCGCCTTACTTCCGAGTTTTCAATCCGGTAACCCAGGGTGAGCGCTTCGACCCCCTCGGGAACTATGTGCGCCAGTGGGTGCCGGAAATTGCGCAACTGCCCGATGAGTTCATCCACGCGCCGTGGACTGCGCCAAGTTATGCGCTGCAGAAAGCTGGCGTAAGCCTTGGTAAAACTTATCCAAATCCGATTGTTGACTTAAAAACCAGCCGACAGCGGGCTCTTGAGATATCCAAATCTCTATAAATGCAAAAATCTATTCTAGTGCTTTGCGCTGGCGCAGATTTGCATTCTTCGTGGCCGCGTTGAATGGAAACCCTTATCGCTTCCAAGCCTTAGTGCTTGCGAGCGCGTTAGCGCGCCCCTACACATTTAGGCAAGAGCCACCAGCACGCAGACCATGTCAAAGCACCTAGATCTCATCGCCGCGATTGGCAACACGCCGCTTATTCGTCTCAACCGCGTCTCGACGCTCACAGGCTGTGACATTTGGGGCAAAGCTGAATTTCTCAATCCGGGCCAATCGGTTAAAGACCGTGCAGCGCTGTTCATCATCCACGATGCGGTGAAATCGGGGAAGCTCAAGGCGGGCGGCACGATTGTTGAGGGCACGGCTGGCAACACGGGCATAGGGCTGACGCTTGTGGCCAATTCTCTCGGCTTTAAAACGGTGATCGTGATCCCGGAAACTCAAAGCCAGGAAAAGAAAGACGCGCTGCGCCTATTTGGTGCGGAAGTGATCGAGGTTCCGGCCAAGCCGTATCGAGACCCGAACAATTACATCAAGATTTCCGGGCGCTTAGCGGAAAAGCTCAATGCAGAGCTGCCCAATGGGGCGATCTGGGCGAACCAGTTCGACAACACCGCAAACAAGCGCGCGCACATCGAAACCACAGGTCCAGAAATCTGGAACCAGACCAATGGGCGCATTGATGGCTTCATCTGTGCTGTTGGCTCGGGTGGTACGCTGGCTGGCGTGTCGGAAGCGCTAAAGGCACGCAATTCCGACGTTAAGATCGGTCTTGCTGACCCGGAAGGGGCAGCGCTCTATAATTATTACACCCATGGCGAGCTGAAGTCCGCGGGCGACTCGGTGACCGAGGGCATCGGTCAGGGACGTATTACGGCGAACCTGGAAGAGCTCAAAGTGGACCTAGCCTATCAGATCCCTGACTCTGAAGCCCTGCCCTATGTCTTTGATTTGCTTCAGCATGAGGGGCTTTGCCTCGGCGGTTCGAGCGCTATCAACATTGCTGGTGCGGTGCGTATGGCGCGCGATTTGGGTCCGGGCAAGACCATTGTTACGGTGCTCTGCGACTATGGAAATCGCTATGCTACCAAGCTGTATAACCCCAGTTTCTTGCGGGCTAAGGGCCTACCAGTACCACCTTGGCTTGAAGATCGTGAGGCCACCGACGTCAGTGGCGTTATAGTGGCATAACGCTGGCCTTTATGGGCGCCTCGGTGGGCGTCGCATTGGCACTTTCAAGGGCTGCGCCAAGCGCGGCCCTTAGCTTTCAGCCTTGCAAAGACCCCGCTGCTTGGTAGTCTGGCCGCCCAAACATTCGAGGCGGACGTGATCGGCATAGACGATATTCTGCGCACGATAATAGCTGAGTTCCATATTATCGCGCTCATCACCGGAGCGCTCTACCTCCTCGCAGGGATTTGTGCGGTTCGCGAAATCCTCAACTCACGAACATCGCAGGGTTCGATTGCCTGGCTTTTGTCGCTAGCGCTGCTGCCCTTTCCAACGGCCTTTCTCTACCTGATCTTCGGGTGGAAGTTGTTTGACGACTATGCGACCGACCGCGTTAAAAACGGTCGTGCCGACCGCCCGCTGCGCGCCAAAGATCTGGCGCTTATCGATCGCGAGACCGATGCCAAATGGCCGGTGCAGGTGGCGGTGTCGGAACTGCCCTTCCTCAAAGGCAATGAGGTCGAGCTGCTGATTAATGGCAAGGCGACTTTTGACTCCATTTTTGCTGGGATCGAAGCGGCCCAAGAGTATCTGCTCGTGCAATTCTACATTGTGCGTGACGACAAGCTGGGCCAGCAGCTGGCAGAGCGCTTGATTGCCAAGGCCAAGCAAGGTGTCCATGTCTATCTCCTCTACGACGATATCGGCTCGACGGGCATGCCGAAGCGATATCGGCGCGAGATGCGGGAAGCAGGCGTCAAAGTCGCCGGGTTTAACCAGCGCCATAAGTTCATGCGGTTTTACGGTCCGATGCGGATCAACTATCGCAACCACCGCAAGATTGTTGTGGCCGATGGTAAGCACGCTTGGGTCGGCGGGCATAATGTGGGCGTCGAATATCTCGGCGAGGACCCGAAATTCGGCAATTGGCGCGATACGCATGTGCGGGTTTCCGGCCCCGCGGCACTTGGATGTGCGCTGTTGTTCCGCGAAGATTGGCACTGGGCGACGGGCGAGTTACTACCTGCCCGGCCGCCAGCAGAACTCACCAGCTATGGCGAAGAGTCGGTGCTGGTTATGGGGTCTGGTCCGGCCGATAAGTTGGAAGAATGCGCTATAGCGTTCACCGACATTATCGGGCGGGCACGCAAGCGGCTTTGGATCGTCAGCCCCTATTTTGTGCCGGACACCGACATTCGCACCGCACTTTATGCCGCGCAGTTGAGGGGCGTTGATGTGCGCATCATGCTCCCGAACAAACCTGACCACAAAATCGTCTGGCTGGCGTCCATTGCCCATGCCGATTTGATGGTGACGCACAACGTCAATGTCTATCGCTACACCGATGGGTTCCTGCATCAAAAAGTGGTGCTGATGGACGATGAGATCGCGACAGTCGGTAGTGTGAATTTCGACAACCGTTCTTTCGCGATCAATTTCGAGATCACGCTGTGGTTCACGGACCCAGCGACGATCAACAATATTGAAGCCATGCTGCTTGAAGATTTTGAACTGTGCCGGAAGGTCGAGCTGTCGGAAGTGCGCAGCCGCAACTGGCTATTTTACGTAGCCACTCAGGCTGCCAAGCTTTTCTCGCCCGTATTGTGAGTTCTTGATGACGAGATTTTTGTTCCGCGACGATGCCTATCTCAAGACCACGCCAGCGCAGGTGACTGAGATCACAGAAGACGGCGGCGTGGTGTTGGACCAAACCATCTTCTACGCCACCTCGGGCGGGCAACCGGGCGACAGTCGTACCATCACTTATGCGGACGGGCGCGTTGCCGAGGTCGTGACGGCAGAGCATCCTGCGGGAGACAAGACAGCGATAGTGCATCGCCTCGCAGAAGGGGCTGACGTGCCTTCGGTTGGTGACACCGTGACGCTGAACCTTGATTGGGACAAGCGCTATGCGCTGATGCGGATGCATACGGCGCTGCACCTTCTGTCCGTGGTGCTGCCCTACCCTGTTACCGGCGGATCGATCGGCACGGACAAGGGGCGGCTGGACTTCGATATGGAAACGCCACCAGAGGATCTGGCGGCGGTTGAAGCGGCGCTCAACGGTTTGGTTGAGGCGGATCACCCTGTTTCAACCGAATGGATTACCGACGAAGAGATGTTGGCTCAGGCCGACCTCATCAAGACCATGAAGGTCAAGCCGCCCATGGGTCAGGGCCGCGTGCGACTGGTCCGCATCGGCGACGTGGATTTGCAGCCGTGTGGCGGTACGCACGTGGCGCGCACCGGCGAAATCGGCAAGCTCACGCTTGGGAAAATCGAGAAAAAAGGCAAACAAAACAGGCGTGTAAGCCTGCTTTTTGCTTAAATGAAGCTAGCGGATTGGCGGGGGATAATGGAGGCCCCCGTTGGTCCATAGTGCGTTCTGACCGCGCAGCATCGCCGCACCCGTCTGCGGACCGAAGTGACGGTCATAGAGCTCTGCGTAATTGCCAACAGCGCGGATGGCATCGGTCATGAACGATTTGCGCAGGCCCAAGGCCGCGCCATAGTCCTGCTCAAGCCCCAGAAGGCGGCGGACAGCGGGGGTGCGGGCAGCAGAAAGCGAGTCGATGTTGAGGCTGGTGACGCCAATCTCTTCGGCCGAGAGCAGGACGTAGATGGTCCAGCGCACAATATTGAACCACTGATCATCGCCCTGACGAATGACCGGGCCGAGCGCTTCCTTGGAGATACGCTCCGGCAGGATGCGGTGTTGCGCGGGTTCGGCAAGATCGCGGCGAATGGCTTGCAGCACGCGACCGGACGCGGACACGACCTGACAATAGCCAGCGCGATAGGCAATGCTGAGGTCGGCCACGTCCTCATAAAGAATTTCAGTGAAATTGGTCTGGTTGGAGAAAAAGAACTCGTCGAGCGCTTTTACCCCTTCGTCGTCGACCACGCAGATGGAAACATCGTCGAGCTCATAGGCCGAAACAACGCCGAGCGAAGACGGGGCGAGGAAACCCTGACCATCATAAAAGCTCGGCGCCACGTAGCGCGCGCCGTGGCGAATATCGCGACCCGCATCAAAAGCGCCATTGCGCATGAGCACGTCCACCGCCCCCGTCTGGAGCGGCGCAAAGCGTGCTTCGCCATTGTAGCGACGGAAATCGATTAGATCGGGATTGCCAAAGATCGCCGCTGACAAGGCGCGGCAGAGGTCAACGTCAAACCCATGCCAGACACCATCGGTGGTCTGGAAGGCAAAGCCAGCAAGGGGGTTAGCGACGCCACAAATGAGAAAGCCACGTTCACGCACGATTTCAAGCGTCGAGCGCGTTTCGGCCGGCGTCTGCGCACTGGCTGGCGAGGCGATCATGGATACCAAGGTTGCGGCGAGCGCCACCAATGGCTTGCAGAATTTTCTCAAAGGACGATGCTCTCGTTTTCCGCCCCCATATTGTCAGGGACGAAAAAGGGGTCAAGCCAAGTGATGGCCTGCCCCCACTATTCTGCATGTAATTCTTCGTGTCCGCTTAATGCAGGATTTGGCTCAAGAAGAGCTTGGTCCGTTCATGCTGCGGATTGGAGAAGAAGTTCTCTGGATCATTTTGTTCAATGATCTGACCTTGGTCCATGAAAATGACGCGGTTTGCCACTTGGCGGGCAAAGCCCATTTCGTGGGTCACGCACAACATGGTCATGCCTTCCTCGGCGAGGCTGATCATCACTTCGAGCACTTCTTTGACCATTTCAGGGTCAAGCGCCGAGGTGGGCTCATCAAAAAGCATGATCTTGGGCTGCATGCAGAGCGAGCGGGCGATGGCCACACGCTGCTGCTGGCCGCCCGAGAGCTGGCCGGGGAATTTGTGCGCCTGTTCCGGGATTTTCACGCGCTCAAGGTAATGCATGGCCGAAGCTTCTGCTTCCGCCTTGGGAATACCACGCACCCAGATGGGCGCGAGGGTGAGATTTTGCAAAATCGTCAGGTGGGGAAACAGATTAAAGTGCTGGAACACCATGCCCACCTCGCGGCGCACTTCGTCGATTCGCTTGAGATCGGCGGTTAGCTCTGTGCCGTTGACGATGATCTGACCCTGCTGATGCTCTTCCAGACGGTTGATACAGCGGATCAGGGTCGATTTGCCCGACCCAGATGGTCCAGCAATAACGATGCGTTCGCCACGCATGACCTTGAGGTCAATGTCGCGCAGAACGTGGAAATCGCCATACCATTTGTGCATGCCGATAACATCGACGGCGACGTCGGTTTCAGACACCGTCATTTGGCTGGCTTTGATGGCGCGCTCGTTGACGCCGTTTGCGGATAGATCGCTCATTCGCGTTACCTCTTGTGCCCAGTGTCCAGACGCCGTTCCATGTAGATGGAATAGCGCGACATGGCGAAACAGAAAGCCCAGAAAATGAAACCGGCGAACAAATAACCGGTGATGGCTTGTGTGGGCGAAGACCAGTTGATGTCGGCACTGGCGGCCTGCGAGGCATTGAGCAGGTCGAAAATGCCAACAATCGAGACGAGGGACGTGTCCTTAAAGAGGGCAATGAAGGTGTTCACAATGCCCGGGATCACGTGCTTGAGCGCCTGAGGCAGGATGATAAAGCCCATCGACTTCCAATAGCTCAGCCCAAGGGAAGACGCGGCCTCATATTGCCCACGCGGGAGCGCTTGTAGACCGCCACGGATCACTTCGGCCAGATAGGCTGAAGCAAAGAGCGTAACGCCTACTAGAGCCCGCAACAGCTTATCGACCGACGTGCCCTGAGGCATGAACAGCGGCAGCATGATCGACGCCATGAAGAGCACGGTGATCAACGGAACCGCCCGCCACAGCTCGATAAACATGACGCAGAGCGTCTTGATGATCGGCATTTTGGACTGGCGGCCGAGGGCAAGCAGAATGCCCAATGGGATGGAGCAAATGATGCCCACCATCGAGATGATCAGCGTGACCAGCAAACCACCCCACTGCTCGGTTGGCACCGGACGCATGCCGAAGACGCCACCATTGAGCAGGTAGAAGCAGATGACTGGGTAGACGACGAAGAACAGCACCGCATTGATGATCTTGAACGGAACGCGTGGGATCAACAGTGGGATGATCAGCAGCGCGCCCAGACCAAAGACGATGTTAGGGCGCCAATATTCTTCCATGGGGTAGAAGCCATAGATGAAGAAGGTGATGCGCGCGGAGATAAAGGCCCAGCAGGCCCCCGCCCCTAGAACGCGGCAATCTTCGACTGTTCCGCCCGGCGCTACCGCATGGCCACCCAAGAAGGTGGGCATGACGAAGTTGTAGATCGGGGGAATGGCCCAGAGAAGGAAGATGATGCCGATGAGGGTGAGGAGAGCATCGCTCGGGGTCGAGAGAAGATTGCGACGAACCCAGGCAATCACGCCATCACTGCGCGAAGGCGGTGTGGTTGGTGCGATCATTTCCTGACGAACGAATGAGACTGACATAAGCGCGCTCCTACCGTTCGACCAATGCGACGCGCGCATTGTACCAGTTCATGAAGGCCGACGTGGTGAGCGACAGGGTGAGATAGACCAGCATGGTGATGGCGATCACCTCAATGGCCTTGCCTGTCTGATTGAGCGTCGTGCCCATGAAGACGTTCACCAATTCCGGATAGCCAATGGCTGCGCCCAGAGATGAGTTTTTGGTGAGGTTGAGATATTGGCTCGTCAGCGGGGGAATAATGACGCGCATTGCCTGTGGGATCACCACGAGACGCAAGCGGTCCCCTTCCTTTAAGCCAAGCGAGGCAGCGGCTTCTGTTTGCCCCTTATTGACGGCACGAATACCGCCACGGACGTTTTCGCCGATGAAGGCCGCCGTATACAGGGCCAGACCTACGGCCAGTGCCACCATTTCGGGCACGAGCTGCAAACCACCCTTGAAGTTGAAGCGTTCCAGAACCGGAACTTCAAAACCAAGGTTTGCGCCGGTCACCCAATAGACGAAGGCTGGAACGCCAACCATCACCAGAATAGGCAGTGCCCAAGGAAGCTTGGCCTCAGCGCCCTGCGGACGACGATCTGAAACCAGCACAGACCAGACGACGCCTAGGGCGAGGACCAGTGCCAGGCCGATGACGGCGACTTCGGGCAGTGCTAACATGCCGCCCAGAAGGAAGACAGCCACGGCCCAGCTGAGGAGGAATGTGACGAAGACGCGCCCGTAAAACGCAAATGCGCTGAAGGTGAGCGCAGCTGTTGCAACCCCGACAATCAGGGGCAACGTGCCAAAGCGGGCGAGAACTGGGATGAAGGTGCTGACCAAGACAGTGCCCAGATAGGCAAGGCCAAAGGCCAGAATGGCGCTAGCAATGCGACCTGCCCACACAATGGCCGGCGAATAGTAGCCGGTGAGTGCGCGCTGGCGCTGCGCAGTGCGGACCAGAACAATAGCGCCGATGATTGCAGCGATCGCTGAAATGACAACCCAGATGATTTCGGCGTCAGGCAGTGGCCGCGGGACAATGATGCCGCGCTGATTGATGAAGATGTTGAGCGGAAGCTGATAAGATTCGCGCACCGCTGGCATCGCCTTGAGAACCGCGAAGTACCAAAAGAACAGCTGCAGCAGCAGCGGGACGTTACGTACGATCTCAATGTAGACAGTGGCAACACGCGCGACCAGCCAGTTGGACGACAGACGCGCTACGCCCAGGATGAAGCCGAGGACTGTGGCGACCACAATGCCAATGACGGCGACCAGCAAGGTGTTGAGTAGGCCGACGAAGAATGCCTGCCAGTAAAAAGATGAACGATCGAAGGGAAAGAGGGTGAAGCTAATGCCGAAGCCAGCGGTTTCCCAAAGAAAGCCAAAGCCCGTTGATTTGTTTTGCGCAGCGAGGTTCTGCGCGGTGTTGGTGACGATCCACCCTAGAAATGCGACCACCGCCGCCGCGACGAGCACCTGATATATGATGCCGCGGATGACGGGGTCATTATAGAATGCGGTGCGTGGCGGCGCCGCAGCAGTATTGTCATGGACAGCCATGAGGCAGAGTCCCCCGAATAGAGAAAACGCAGCCACATCCAGCAGGATCAAGGTACACTGAGAGGCCCCTGAGCCAAGGGCTCAGAGCAAAGAAAAACTTCAGGCACGATCACTACGGAATAGATATGCGCTGAGACGAACTGGCGCCCGCGTGGGGCGCCAGAACCAGTTTCACTCTTTAGCGGATTGGCATTGCGTACTGCAGGCCGCCGTCTTTCCAGAGGGCGTTCAGGCCGCGTTCCAGACCAATTGGGGTGGCTGGGCCGACGTGGCGATCATAGGACTCGCCGTAGTTACCGATGTGCTTGACGATGCGGTATGCCCAATCAGCGGTGAGACCGATTGGAGTGCCGAAGTCGCCTTCAACGCCCAGGAGACGCTTGATCACCGGATTATCGGAGCCGAGCATTTCGTCAACATTGGCCTGGGTTACGCCTTGCTCTTCAGCTTCGAGCAGCGCGAAATAGGTCCAACGTGTGATCGAACGCCACTGTTCGTCGCCCTGACGAATAACTGGGCCAAGTGGCTCCTTGGAGATGATTTCTGGCAGGATGGCGTAATCATCCGGATTGGAGAACTTGGAACGTTCAGCAGCGAGCGCGGAAGCGTCGGTGGTGTAGACGTCGCAACGGCCATCTTCGAAGGCCTTCACAACTTCGTCCTGATCGGTGAACACGACTGGCGAATAGTCGAGACCGTTGGTTTCAAAATAGTCAGCGGCATTGAGTTCGGTGGTGGTGCCGGATTCGATGCAGATGGCAGCACCGGACAGATCCGCTGCAGAGGCAATGCCGTCTGCCTTGCGGACCATGAAGCCCTGCCCGTCATAGTACATGGTACCGATGAAGCTGATGCCCAAATCGGTATCGCGGCTCATGGTCCAAGTGGTGGTACGCGACAGAATGTCGATTTCACCAGCGGACAGCGCAGCGAAGCGTTCCTGCGAAGTCAGTGGGGTGTAACGCACAGCGTCTGCATCATCGAAGATGGCAGCAGCTACAGCGCGACAGAAGTCAACTTCCAGGCCAGCCCAGTTGTTGTTCGCGTCCGGTGCGGAGAAACCGGGCACACCACCGGTTACACCACATTGGACGAAGCCTTTTGCTTTGACGTCATCAAGAGTTGCAGCGTTTACAGCAGTTGCGCTCAGCCCCAAGGAAGCGGCAACGGCGATCGAAAGAAGCGTCTTTTGCATGTCGTTATTTGCCTTTTGTTTCCTGACCCTGTTTTTCAACATCGCCTTGCTGACGACGTCACAGGTGCATCACCGCTTTATTTATCGGTTTTGATGCTGATAAGCATGCAAACCGCTATTGACCGTAACGTCAAGGGTCGACGACACTTTGGGTCAACCTCTCTGTCGCTTTATTAGACACGTGTGCAGAGTGATCCGTTTTTAAGCAGAGTACGAAAATGTCTCAGTCCAGCCGTACAGGGCGCCCCAAGCAGTCATTCGAGACCATCCTTACTCATAGTGGACGGGAACCGGATGATCAGTTCGGTTTTGTGAATACCCCCGTATATCGGGGCTCGACAGTTTTGTTCAAAACCCTCGCAGAGCTTGAGACTCAGGGGCAAAGGTTCACCTACGGCCGGCACGGCAATCCCACCACCCAATCGGTGGAAACCACCATCAACGAACTCGAAGGCGCATACCGCACGCGCCTCGTGCCATCGGGGCTCGCCGCGATCTCCATCGCGCTTATGTCGTGCCTAAAAAATGGTGACGACGTTTTGATCTCGGACAGTGGTTATGAACCCGGCCGAACCTTCGCAGACGGGTATTTGACCCGCATGGGGGTGAGCGTTCGCTATTACGACCCGCGAATCGGTGCGGGACTTTCTGAATTGATGCAGCCGAACACGCGCGCGGTTCTGGCCGAAGCGCCCGGCTCGCTGACGTTTGAAGTGCAGGACATTCCAGCGCTGGCAAAAGCGGCGCATGCGGGTGGCGCGCGGCTCATCGTCGATAACAGCTGGGCTAGCCCCCTCTTCTTCCGTCCGCTTGAGCATGGCGCAGACATAGTGGTGCATGCGGCGACCAAAATGTTCGTCGGCCATTCGGATGTTATGGCCGGGACAATTTCAGCCACTGAAGAGGCCTGGGGCGATGTCGATGATATCCGCCGGCTGCACGGCTATTTCACCTCGGGTGATGATGCCTATCTCGTGGCACGCGGTTTGCGCACGCTGGCGATCCGGATGAAAGAGCACCAGGCGCGGGCAATTGAGATTGCCAGCTGGCTGGAAGGTCAGGATGAGGTTCTGCGGGTAATTCACCCTGCACTGCCAAGCCACCCGGACCATGAAATCTGGAAGCGTGACTTTGACGGCTCTGGGAGCTTGTTCGGCTTCATACTGAAGCCGGCTGCCCGCGCCAGCATTGCCGCCTTTGTCGACGGGCTCGAACTGTTCTCAATGGGATATTCGTGGGGCGGCTATGAAAGCCTGTGCCTACCGGTGAAGCTCGGCGCTAATCGCACGGCTAAGCCGTGGACCGAAGAAGGCAATCTCTTCCGCGTGCATATTGGCCTTGAGGGCGTTGAAGACCTCAAGGCTGATTTGGCAGCAGCGCTCGAGCGTTACACTCAGGCGCGCTGAAACAAGGATTTGACGGCCGTCATTGGCTTACGCACGTAGCGGCCGTCAGCAGTCTTTTCAAAGAGCCAACCGCGATCACCAAAGAAGTTGCGGACGGCATAGCACCCCAACATGCCGACAACGAAGCCAGCGAAAATGTCGGTTGGGTAATGCATGCCCACTGGGACGCGAGAAATGCAGACGATAATTCCGAGGATCAGGAACGGAATGTAAGAGCGCGGCCAGAAAAAGCCGAAGGTGAAGGCCATGGCAATGGCCGTCGTCGAGTGCCCGCTCGGGAAGCTCTGATACACCCAGTTTTGCAACGGCTGGAACGCAAACGCCCCGACCTGCTCAAACTCTACTGGGCGCACACGACCGATAATGCGTTTAAGGATCATCGTCATCAGCCCGGGGAAACCGGTGCCGATAAAGATGAAGGCGAAGAACAGTGCCATTTCGCCGGAGGCTTTCTTCCAAAGCCCCTGCAACGGGAATCGCAGCAGTCCGAACAGAATCATCCCGATCAGGCCCGGATAAAGCGTCCAATCAGCCAAACCGTAGTCGGTGATGAGGAAAAATGGCCGACGCCATTCCTCTGGCCAGCCGATGCTGGTGCGGGAAAGGTAGACGTCCAAACTGGCCAAGACCGCCAGAACAACGAGGAAGGCCGCTACAAAAGCTGGCCAGGTGCGGGGAAGGCCCAGAGGCCATGGCTTTTGAATGTCATACATGTCGGATTTGTCGTACACAGTGGAAAACCCGTCAAGGTCGCAGTTAAGTGATTGGAGGGGCTTGCACATAACTGCGGCATACCTTAGTCACACCATTGCAACGTCGGAGTGTAGCTCAGTCTGGTAGAGCACCGGTTTTGGGAACCGGGGGTCCAAAGTTCGAATCTTTGTACTCCGACCATTTGCACCTCAGGCAAGCGCCTGATCAGACTGCAAGAATGCTTATTTAGGCAGATTGCAGCAGCGACATAGAGAGCCTTAAAAAGCCTCCCTGTCGATACATCGTCGGAGTGTAGCTCAGTCTGGTAGAGCACCGGTTTTGGGAACCGGGGGTCCAAAGTTCGAATCTTTGTACTCCGACCATTTTCTTCCCCACATCCTTCCTAGTTTAGAACGTACGACCTCGCGTCGTATGGATCTCCTCGCGCAAAGTCGCTGTGTGGTGCACGCCCCTCCTAGCCTGCTGCCGGGTTCAATCTTGAAATGAAAACAGCGCCTTAGGGGAATCGGTTCTCATTTTGATTCATGCAGGCTCTGGTCTTGTGGCGCTGTCGTGCCGTCGATCACGAGGCAAAGGATTGCGCTGATCCGAACCGACCAAAACTTGTCCAAAGTTTTTCACGCAATAAACGAAAACTCCTGACACGAGCCTCTTGCACTTCCCTGCGGCATGGCTTAGTCACTGCCTTGCAAACGTCGGAGTGTAGCTCAGTCTGGTAGAGCACCGGTTTTGGGAACCGGGGGTCCAAAGTTCGAATCTTTGTACTCCGACCACTTGCACCTTAGGGATGAGGTTCAAAATGACGGCTCGTATTTATCGACCTGCTCGTAACGCCATGCAATCTGGCAAGGGTAAGTCGAATGACTGGGTTCTGGTTCACGAGCCAAGTGTTGCCCGCACTATCGAACCTCTTATGGGCTATACAAGTTCCAGCGATATGGCGCAGCAGATCCGCCTCTCCTTCGATAGTCTCGAAGAAGCTGAGGCCTATGCGCAGCGCAATGGTATCGCCTACACTGTGCAGCCTGCTTACGACCAAATTCCAAAGCGCGTCAGCTATCCGGATAACTTCCGTCATGATCGCAAGACGCCTTGGACACACTAATCCAAGGCAATTGACGCTGAGTTGTGTGAACGCCGCAAGACATTGCGGCGTTTTGCGTTTTCAGCCATTGCATTAGAATGATCCGCCAACTCAGGAGCACGACGCACATGATCTTCCGTACACTCACCGGAATAGCGCTCGCTCTCGGGCTGAGTGCAGGCGCGCAAGCGGCCCCTGCCCTGTGGAAGGTGAGCGACGACGATAGTGCGATCTACCTGTTCGGCTCGGTGCATATGCTGAGGGCCGACCAAGAGTGGCGCACCCCTCTGCTCAATAAAGTGGTCAGCAAGGCCGAGCGGGTTTATTTCGAGACCGATATTTCCCCAGTTGGGCAGGCAGAGGCCGCGTCGCTCAGTATCCTGCACGGGTTTAATACGGATGGGCGACTGCTCAACGACATCATATCACCCGAACTAATGGCGCAGCTGCGTGAAGCGGCCGAAGCCCATTACGTGCCAATGGCATCGCTTCTGGCGATGAAGCCGTGGATGGCAGCGACCACAATTTCGTCAATGCCCATGATCAATGCCGGATACGCCGCCAATTTTGGCGTTGAGACCGTGCTCTCTGCTGAATTGGCTGAAGAGCGCATCGGCATGCTCGAAACAGTGGAAGAGCAAATGGGGTTCCTCGCTGGCGGAACCGAGGCTGAAGGCATTGAGATGCTGCAAGCCAGCCTCGACACACTCGAAACTGTTACGGCCGACGTCGAAGATCTGACGAGAAGCTGGGCGAATGGCAATCCGGAAGAACTCGGTGCTCTATTCATGGACCAGATGGGCTCGTTTGATAGCATCATGGTCGAGCGGCTCATCGACAATCGCAATAAGAATTGGACCGATCAAATCGCGGACATGCTGGAGCGCAATGAGGGGGCGCTTCTCGTCGTAGGCGCAGCGCATCTGGCAGGCGAGATGAGCGTGGTGAAGCTCCTAGAAGACAAAGGCTTTACCAGCGAGCGCATTCAATAAAAAAGGCCGGGAGCGATCCCGGCCTTCATTATAAGAGAGAGCGAGTGATTAGACGTCGCTGAGCTTGGTCCAGCGGCTGTCGTTCTGGCTCGATTTCACCGAGGCGGTGATGAACTGCATACCCTCGATGCCATCGGCGAGGGAGGGCAATACGTCGACATAGTCCGCACCGTCACCACGGATGACCGCAGCGAACTGGCTGTAAAGGGTCGCAAAGGCTTCGAGATAGCCTTCTGGGTGACCGCCCGGAATACGGACGTTCATGCCAGACGCAGCAGGCGAGGAGATTGCCCCGCCACGGGTCAGCAGCTGCTTTGGCTTGCCGAATTCAGAATACCACATGTAGTTCGGGTTATCCTGACGCCACTCGATCGAGGCTTTCTCGCCGTAGACGCGCAGCTGCAGGCCGTTTTCGTGACCAACTGCAACCTGACTGGCCCAGAGCATGCCCTTCGCGCCGCCTTCGAAGCGCAGCATGATGTGGACGTTGTCATCGAGCTGACGGCCGGGCACGAAGGCATCGAGATCGGCCGCAACGGCTTCGGTCTTGAGCCCCGTGACGAAGCGCGCGAGGTTATAGGCGTGGGTGCCAATGTCGCCAATGGCGCCGCCTGCCCCGGACTTGCTGGGGTCGGTGCGCCAAGAGGCTTGCTTATTGCCTTCATCGGCTTCGACGGCGAGCCAATCCTGCGGATATTCAACCTGCACGACACGGATCTTGCCCAGAGCGCCGGACTTCACCAGCTGGTGCGCCTGACGGATCAGCGGGTAGCCGGTGTAGTTGTGGGTGAGGAGGAATTTCGCGCCGTTCTTGGGTTTGATGTCCAAGAGTTTGCGCGCGTCTTCGAGAGTGGACGTGATCGGCTTATCGCAGATGACGTGGATGCCAGCCTCAAGGAATGCCTTGGTCGGGCCAAAGTGCATATGGTTCGGGGTGACGATGGCAACAGCCTCGATGCCGTCTGGACGCGCGGCTTCGGCGCGAGCCATTTCCTCGTAAGAGGTGTAGATGCGGTCTTCGGCGAGGCCGATGTTGCGGCCGGATTCTTTTGCAACTTCGGGCCGCGACGAGAGTGCGCCCGCGACAAGGTCATAATCGCCATCAATGCGCGCGGCGATCCGGTGCACATAGCCAATGAAAGCCCCCGTGCCGCCGCCAACCATGCCGAGGCGAATGCGCTTTGCGCCATTTTCAGCCATTGAATTCCTCCAGAGTGCAACTGCTCAGATGTCTAGCATTTTAGCGCGTCCGCTGAGTTTGGGGCGCGCTTTTACGATTGAAATAGGACGATTAGAGGCCGAGCATCTTGCGGTTAGCCGCCTGATCGGAGCCGCCGCTGGCGAAGTCATCGAACGCCTTTTCAGTGACGCGAATGATGTAGCTCTCGATCAGTTCCGCGCCTTCCCGTGCACCATCCTCTGGATGCTTGAGTGCGCATTCCCATTCGAGAACGGCCCAGCCCTGGAAATCATTGGCGGCCATTTTGGCAAAGATCGCCGGGAAATCGACCTGACCATCACCGATGGACCGGAAGCGCCCTGCCCGATCAACCCAAGACTGGAACCCGCCATACACGCCCTGACGGCCGGTTGGGTTGAATTCAGCGTCCTTCACGTGGAAGGCCTTGATGCGGTCTTTGTAGATGTCGATGTAGTCGAGATAATCGAGTTGCTGCAGAACGAAGTGGCTTGGATCGTAGAGAATGTTGGCGCGCGGGTGGTTCTTCACGCGATCGAGGAACATCTCGAACGAGACGCCATCGTGCAGGTCTTCGCCGGGGTGAATTTCGTAGCAGACGTCAACGCCAGCATCGTCGAAGGCATTGAGGATCGGCGTCCAGCGGCGCGCCAATTCGTCAAAGGCTTCTTCCACGAGACCCGCGGGGCGCTGGGGCCATGGATAGATATAGGGCCAAGCGAGCGCGCCGGAGAAGGTCGCATGGGCCTTTAAACCGAGGTTCTGTGAGGCCTTGGCGGCGTTCAGCATGGTTTGAACAGCCCATTCTTGGCGGGCCTTTGGATTGCCATGCACCGAGGCCGGCGCGAAACCATCAAAGGCTGCGTCATAGGCTGGGTGAACGGCAACGAGCTGCCCCTGCAAATGGGTCGATAGCTCGGTTATTTCGAGGCCGTAGCTGTTGATCTTGCCTTTAAGTTCATCAGCATAGGTCTTGGACGTCGCGGCCTTTTCAAGGTCGATCAGGCTCGAAACCCAAGTGGGGATCTGAACACCCTTGTAGCCGAGGTCTGCAGCCCATTTGCAGATATTGTCGAGTGTATCGAACGGGGCTTTGTCGCCGGCGAACTGCGCCAGGAAAATAGCGGGGCCTTTGATAGTGGTGGCCATAGTGTCCTCCTCTGGCTCCGTGCCTTAATAGACAGGAGACCCTTTCCTCCGCGGAATGGATACCGCTTAGTTTTCGGGCGGCAATTGCTCGCCGCCCAAGTGCTGTGATCACAGTTTTGTCTGCACTAGACAGACTGTCAATGACGCACGTCAATCAAGCTCTTAGCAGCGCCCGCGCCTCTTCTATGCCGAGCGCACGAGGACGTTCGCATGTCGTTCTGAGCGTAAGAACTTTTCCGCTCTCGCCGGCTTCGAGCAGCCCAGTCATCACTTCAACAACATGCAGTGCTGAATCCAAACCACAGCGTGGCGTCTGAGAAGTCTCGATTGACTGCATCATGTCCGCGAGACCGGCGCAGCGGTAGTTGGCGCGAGGCTCGGCTTTGTCGAGGTCCTGATTGGCTACGCCAAACGGATGGGCCCATGGATCGACCGCAGTGCGAATGCCTTCGATGCCGGTGGTGACCAGATCGCCGCCGAAGAAGTTCGGATCGGGAACAAAGATCGAGCCATCGGTGCCGTAAAGCTCGATGTTGTGGTGGCCGTGCGAGGCCACATCCCAGCTCGCGCCAATGGTGACGATCGCGCCGTTGTGGAACTCAAGGATGCCGTGGATCGTGGTTGGGGTGCCAACCTTGATCGAGAAACCCTTGTATGGGCCTTCAGCCGAGACGATACGTTCTGTGCGTGCCATGTTGGTGAAGGCCGAGAGGCGCTTCACTGGGCCGAGCAGATGCACGAGATCGGTGATGTAGTATGGACCAAGATCAAGGATCGGGCCGCCACCGGGCTGGAAGAAGAAGTCCGGATTTGGATGCCAGTGTTCCATGCCACGGCTCATGACGTGCATGGTGCCGCTCATGATCTTGCCAAGCTTGCCGCTGTCGATGATTTCGCGGGCCTGCTGATGCGCGCCACCGAGGAAAGTGTCGGGAGCCGAACCAACCTTGAGGCCACGCTCGTCGGCGGCCTTTTTGAGCGCAAGGCCTTCTTCAACCGACAACACAAATGGCTTTTCGGAATAGGCGTGCTTGCCAGCGGAGATGATGTCCTTGGACACTGAGAAATGGGTCGACGGAATGGTCAGATTGACGATTACGTCCAGCTCAGAATTCTTGAGCAGCTCGTCAGGTGTCTGAGCCGCAACGCCGAATTCATCCGCACGGCGCTTGGCCGCTTCGGGGAGAATGTCAGCGACAGCGCGCACTTCGAGGCCCTTGAATAGCGGCGCGAGGCGCAGATAGGCCGCCGAGATATTGCCGGCACCCATGATGCCGACGCCGTATGTCTTCGCCATGGCGATTACTTCCAGTTCTTAGCGTTTGCGATCGACTGGGTGGCAAAGCGCACCGGGTCGGATGGCTTGTCGTGTTCGGCAACGAAATACTGGGCCTTGGTCTTAGCCTCGACCTTCTTGATCAGCTCTTCCCAGCCGACAACGCCAGTGCCAACATCAGCCCAACCATCTTCGTCGGTCTTTTCGCCCGCTGGAGCGATGTCCTTGACGTGGACGGCGGTGATGCGGTCGCCATACTTATCGAACCAAGCGACAGGATCGGTCTTGCCGCGGATCACCCAGGCGACGTCGCATTCCCATTCGATGTTCGGAGCGGTTTCGAGGATGATCTCCATCGGGGTACGGCCGGAGGTCGTTGGATGGAATTCAAAATCGTGGTTGTGCCAGCCAAAGCCGTAGCCAGCCTTGGTGTAAACTTCGCCGAGCTCGGCAAGCGTTTCGGCCAATTCTAGCCACTTGCTCTCATCTTCCGAGCGCTGGTCCGGCATGATGAACGGGCAGTAGATGCGCTTTACGCCGATGATTTCGGCGGTCTTGAGCGCGGTAGCCGTATCCTTGAGCTGATCGAGGCCGAAGTGGCCGGTCGGCATGGACAAGCCATTGTTTTTGAGGTGCGCAGCAAAGCTTGCAGGATCTTCATAGAGACCGCCGTAGCCTTCGACCTGCGTGTAGCCAAGTGACGAAAGCTTGGAAAGAAATTCTGGCAAGGATGGATAGTTGCGCGCGCTATACAGCTGGAATGACAATTGAGTCATTAGGGTCTCTATTCATACGGTTCATGCGGTGACGGTGAGGCTAAGTCGCCTGTTCCGCTGCGTCTGTCTCATTGGGCAGAATGACCACCGCGAAAGTAATACTGGAGGTAAAGAACGGCGCCCCGTAGGACGCCGTTGCTAAATCTTAGAGGCGGTTCTCAGTCTGTGCGTTGAACAGCGAGCCGCGGGCGATATCAAAGCCAAGAGTAACCTTGTCGCCGACGTTCAGATCGATGTCGCTCGAGCACCGGAAGGTCACCGAAATACCAGCGACCTTGGTCCAGGCCAGAGTTTCCGAACCCATAGGCTCAACGATTTCGATTTCCGCCTGTGTGGTGAAGGGCGAACCCTGCGCCGCGTCGCCAAGGAAGATGTGTTCTGGGCGAACGCCGAGAACAGCCTTGGTTGCGCCTGTTACGGGCTTGACGAAATCATACGTGCCGACCGGAATTTTGGTGCCATCTTCAGCGGTGAAAGTGGCGCCATCCAGCGTTCCGTTGAGGAAGTTCATCGACGGCGAGCCGACGAAACCCGCGACGTAGAGATTGACCGGCTTGTTGTAGATGGTGTGCGGATCAGCAAGCTGCTGAATGACACCATTCTTCATGATGGCAATGCGGTCAGCGAGCGTGAGCGCCTCGATCTGATCGTGGGTCACGTAAATCATGGTGTTCTTCAGGCGCTGGTGAAGGCGCTTGATCTCAACACGCAGGTCCGAGCGCAGCTTGGCGTCAAGGTTGGAGAGTGGTTCGTCAAAGAGGAAGACGTCCACGTCACGTACCAGTGCACGGCCAATGGCGACGCGCTGGCGCTGACCACCGGAGAGGTTCGCTGGCTTACGGTGGAGAAGTGGCTCGATCTGTAGGATTTCGGCAGCACGCTTGACGCGCTTGTCGATCTCTTCCTTTGCCATGCCGGCAACGCGAAGACCAAACGAGAGGTTCTTCTCGACGGACATCTGCGGATAGAGCGCATACGACTGGAACACCATGCCGATGCCACGATCCTTGGGCTCTTCCCAAGTGACGTTCTTGCCGTTGATGAAGATCTGGCCGTCAGAAACTTCGAGCAAGCCCGCGATGCAGTTGAGCAAGGTCGACTTGCCACAACCCGATGGGCCCAGGAGAACGATGAACTCGCCCTGCGCGATGTCGAGGTTGAGGTTTTCGAGAACCTTGACGGAGCCGAAGTTGAGGGACAGGTCTTTAATGGAAACGCTTGATTGCATGGTCGTTATCCCTTCACGGCGCCAGCGGCGACACCGCGGACAAACAGCTTGCCGGAGACAAAGTAGACGATCAAAGGCACGAGGCCGGTGAGTACGGTAGCCGCCATGTTGACGTTGTACTCAGGCGTACCCTGGGCGGAGTTGACGATATTGTTCAGCTGAACGGTCATCGGCTGGTTATGCGTGCCTGCGAAGACAGCGCCGAAGAGGAAGTCGTTCCAGATGCCGGTGATCTGCAGGATGAGCGCAACCACGAAGATTGGCAGCGACATTGGCAGCATGATTTCAAAGAAGATGCGCCAGAACCCTGCCCCATCGACACGCGCAGCCTTGAACAGCTCTTGTGGCAAGGACGCGAAGTAGTTGCGGAACAGCAGCGTCAGTATCGGCATGCCGAAGATGGTGTGGATCAGAATGACGGCTTCGAGCTTGCCGAAAATGCCCAGTTCACGGGTGATCATCACGAGCGGATAGAGCATCACCTGATAGGGGATGAACGAGCCGAAGATGAGGATCGAAAAGAAGATTTCCGAGCCCTTGAAGCGCCAGTTGACCAGAGCATAGCCGTTAATCGCGGCGATGAAGATCGAGACGATCGTGGAGGGAACGGTGATCTTGACCGAGTTCCAGAACCCCGGGGACAGGCCATTACAGGTCAGACCCGTACAAGCACTGGTCCAAGCACTGACCCAAGCATCAAAATTGATCTGATTGGGCAGTGCGAAGATCGACCCGAAGCGGATTTCCGGCATGGTCTTGAACGAGGTCGAGACCATCACATAGAGCGGGAACAGGAAGTAAAGCGCGAAGAAAACCAGCGTCGTGTAGAGCATGATCTTCTTCGGGGTGAAGAAGGGCTTTGGCTTGGGGCCGCGCGGTTCGGTCGACGAAACAGGCGCAGCGCCAGTCATGGTTGCAGTGGTACTCATGTGCGTTTGCCCTTCCCGCCGAATTCCAGATAGGCCCAAGGGATCATGATGATCATGACGGAAATCAGCATCATGGTGGCTGCGGCCATCGCCTGGCCGATATTGCCGCCAGAGAACATGTAGTTAACGACGTATTTGGCTGGCACTTCGGACGAAATACCGGGGCCGCCATTGGTGAGCGCAACGACCAAATCGTAAAGGCGCACGATGCCGGAGCCGATCAGCACCACAGCGGTGACGAGAACGCCACGCATCATTGGCAAAACGATCGAGATATAAGTGCGCCAGGTCGGAATGCCATCGACGCGCGCGGCCTTCCAGATTTCTTCATCAACGCCGCGCAGACCGGCAAGCATGAGAACCATGCAGAAGCCAACGCCCTGCCATAGGCCGGCGATCAGCAACGCAAACAGCACCATGCGCGGATTGGAAATCCAATCGAAGGTAAAGTTAGCCCAGCCCAGATCGCGCATCGCGCCCTGAAGGCCGAGAGTGGGGTTCATGATCCACTGCCAAACAAGGCCAGTAACGATGAACGACAAAGCGAAAGGATAGAGCATGATGGTGCGGAAGGCGCTTTCAAAGCGGATCTTCTGGTCCATCAAAACTGCCAAGAGGAAACCCAGTACCAGCGTCAGCACCAGGCTCATGGCGCCATAGGTCATCAGATTGGTGACCGAGATGTTCCAACGGCTGGTCGCAAACAGGCGATCATACTGGTCGAAGCCAACGAACTTGCCAGTCGGCAGGAGCTTCGAGTTGGTAAAAGAATAATAGATGGTCCAGATCGTGCACCCGACGAAGACGACGAGAACTGTCGCGATCATGGGCAGCGCCGCTATTTTGGCGGGCAGGTTTTTCCGGAAGGTTTTTCGCAGGAGACCAGGTCGAGCGACGTCGCGACCCTCCTCCGCCGTTTGAACGGCTATGTCCGCCATTTTTCTCTCCATTGAGAAGATGGTCGACCTCCAATCCGGAGATCGACCACCGCTTTCAGGAATGAGAACTAGTCCTCATTCAACTCAGGCAGGATTAGTCAGCCTGAGCGACGATTTCGGCACGGCGCTCGATGTAGTCATCAACAGTGATGTTTTCATCGGCGAAGAACTCGAGATCGAGATCCTGCAGCTGCTGCTGGGTGTCGCTCGAGAGCGAGAAGTCACCCGATGGCAGCAGGCCATTGCCGAGCAGGTCGATGGCCTTCTTCATGCAAGCGTTCGCGCCCGACAGGTCGATGTCGGTACGGATCGGCATGGAGCCCTTGACCATGTTGAACTTCAGCTGAGCTTCTGGAGAGATGAGCAGGCGAGCAAGATCTGCCTGTGCATCAAGAACTTCCTGAGAAGTGCCTTCTGGGAGCTTAGGGAAGTAGAAGCTGTCGCCACCGCCGGTGAGCTGAGTGCCAAGGCCGAGGCCTGGAAGGCATTCATAGTCTACGCCTGGTACGCCGCCTGCGATCTGCAGGTCGCCAGCGAGCCAGTCACCGTGGATGTTACCAGCAGCTTCACCAGCGAGGAGCTGATTGCCAACGTCGCCGAAGGACGGAACCATGGTTTCTGGTGCAGTGACCTTACGGAGCGAGTCCATAGCTTCCGCAACCTTGCGGAACTCTGGCGAACGCACAGCTTCTGGGTCCTTGTCGCGGTTGATCTTGAGAACCAGATCAGCACCACCGATACCAGCCATCAGAACGCCTGGTACGCCGTTGATCGGCCAGCCGGTTGCGAGACCGAATGGCAGAATGCCGGCTTCCTGCAGAGCAGGCCAGGACGCTACGTATTCGTCCCAGTTGGTTGGAACTGGCTGACCAATCTTTTCGTAAGCCTTGGTGGAGAGCCAGAGCCAATCCCACGAGTGGATGTTGACTGGCAGGCAGTAGAGACCGCCTTCGTACTTGCATGGCTCAAGCTGGGTCGGATCGACATAGAAGCTTTCGATGTCCATGTCGGCGACGATGTCGGTCAGGTCGCGCATCAGGCCAGCCTGGATCAGCTCTTCAGCGTCACGGCCGGTGTTCATCATGGTCGCGCCCATTGGGTTGCCACCGATGATGCGGGAAATGATGACTGGGTTTGCGCCAGTGCCCGAACCAGCAAGGGCGCTATCGACCCACTTGTTGCCGGTTTCAGCTTCAAAAATCTTGGCGAATTCGGAGACCGCTGCCGCTTCACCAGCGGAAGTCCACCAGTGGGTGACTTCAAGATCAACAGCGTAAGCAGCAGTCGAGCCGAGGAAAGCGGTTGCCATAGCGGCAACCACTGCGAACTTCTTCATGAGATTGTCCTCCCGAGACACGGGGCGCCACCGCCCCAGTGATGCACCTGATGCAACCCTCCTCTTCCCAGAACAGGAGCCGCATCGGTGTGTAATCGATTGCATGTGCCCCCTAAAATGGCATTGCAATCGATTTCAGGAGTTTCATACACGCCTTGCGCTGCTGTCAAGAGTGTTTTACATCGATTGCATAAGCTGTCAGCACAGAGGGGAGCTGCCAGACGTGTCTGAGCATAGAAAAACACCTACAATTCAAGATGTTGCCCTAGCAGCGCAAGTATCGACTGCCACTGTGAGCCGCGCTTTATCTCACCCAGATCGGGTGAGTGAGACCACGCGTGCAAAAGTTGCTGATGCGATCCATGTAACCGGTTACACCCTCAATTTAGCGGCCCGCTCGCTGCGGCAAAGGACTACCAAGACTATATTAGTTGCACTTCCGGATATCAGAAACGGCTTCTTCTCGTCTATTCTGGATGCAATTGAGCGCGAGGCCACGGCCCGCGGATACGGCGTTTTAATTGCCAATCTCTACATCGGCGCCGAGAGTGCTATGCAATTGCAAAGCTATTTGCTTTCCAATCGCGCCGACGGCCTTTTGCTGTTGGATGGGTCGCTCGACGCGCGGACTCTGCAAATTCTGACCTCAGAACCGCATGCAATTCCCCTTGTGGTCGCCTGCGAGGAGATCATGAACGCAGGGTTCCACACGGTGCTCACCGACAATGCGCAGTCTGCTGACCGCGCCACCCAGCATTTAATCGATCTTGGCCACAAACGGATTGGGCACCTGCTCGGACCTGAGAGCAATGTTGTCGCCAAGGAGCGGCTCAAGGGATTTCTGGCAGCGATGAAGCGTGCAGATCTGCCAGTGTCGCCAGAGTGGCTGCTGCGCGGCAATTTTGAAATGGACAGCGGGTTCGGCGCGGCATCACGCTTTGCTTCGCTGTCTGAGCGCCCGACGGCCGTGTTCGCAGCCAATGACGAATCGGCGATCGGGTTCATGTCCGGCTTGCGTCGACACGGCATCCTCTGCCCGCGCGATATTTCCATTATCGGCTATGACGATCTCGACGTGGCGGCGCACTATACCCCTGCCCTGACGACGATAAGACAGCCACGGCAAACGCTGGGCCGGATGGCCGCAGAAACGCTGATCGACATGCTGGAAGACGGCTACACCAAGCGCGGACAGCTGCGTATTGTGTTGAACTCGGAGCTCATTGTTCGGGAAAGCACCAGTCACCCACAGGCAGACGCGTGAGAGCGCAAGTGGGGTGTGGTAATTTCAGCAAAATGCTGTAAAGCAAAGCCCGCTAGGCCCCTTAGCTCAGCTGGATAGAGCAACGGACTTCTAATCCGTAGGTCGCAGGTTCGAATCCTGCAGGGGTCGCCAGTTTTTCAATTATATTAGCGATTTCAAAGACCCAGCCCCGCACCGGGTACATTTGCGGGCCATTGATTCCGCTTACAGATTCCGCGCATGCCCCGCACCTTTTTGCAGGCACTTTAGAGCGTTTGCCTAAGCGCGCAGTTTTCCGCTAGGCTCCCTCCATGGCTAGCGATCCGAAGTTAACGAGCATCGCCGCAATACTGGGAGTGGCAATCGATCAGGTGCCACTGGTGCAACTTGTCGATGATGATGCAGCCCGTGCCATGCTGAAAGAGTTTGATCGGCAAGTGCAGGAAATCGAGCGACGGAAGCAACGCCCAGATGTGCAACCTCTATAGCCACACCAGCAATCGTTCTGCGATCACAGCAATGGTGCGAGATTTAACCCGCGTGCATTCCAGCGTGGGCAACCTTGAGCCACAACCAGGTATCTTCCCTGACTATCCGGCGCCGATAGTGCGCAATACCGCCGAAGGCCGAGAACTCGCCATGGCTCGCTGGGGCATGCCGTCCAGCCAGTTCGCGTTAATGCAAAGCGCGAAGAAGCGCTCTGAGAAGTTGGAAGCGAAAGGTCAAGTGGTCGATTTCGCAGAATTGCTCCGCCTTGAGCCAGACTCCGGCACGACAAACGTGCGCAACATCTACGATCCTGAAAAGGACAAATGGAACCGTCACTGGTCCCGATGGATGGGCGTCGAGAACCGGTGCGTTGTCCCGTTCACCAGCTTTTCCGAGTTTGACAGCCATACGGACGCGGACGGCAAGAAGCTTGGCGACACTTGGTTCGCCCTCGACCAATCTAGGCCTCTGGCATTCTTTGCGGGGATTTGGCTTGAAGGATGGACCGGCGTTCGGAAGGCGAAGACTGGCATTGAAAAAAGCTTGGACCTCTTTGCCTTCCTCACCAGCTCACCAAATGATGTCGTGGGCGCGATCCATCCCAAAGCGATGCCGGTTATTCTGACTGAACCAGACGAAATCGAAATGTGGCTTACGGCTCCGAAAGAAATCGCTATCGGATTGCAAAGGCCCCTACCCAACGGCGCTCTTGAGATCGTCGCCGTGGGCAAGAAGTCTGATCAGTGACCTACGAAGATCGGACCATTTCGGGACCGTACATCTCCCATTTCCAAAGCTGGCGCCGTCCGGCTGGCCTTCTGAGCCGCAGCGTGCCGTAATCAAAGCGTGACGGGATATGAAACCTGACGGTCATGCGGCCCGACGCTTTGCAGAACCCGCACCGCGACGGCGGATAATATACCATCATCTCTGGGTCATAGATTTCCAACATGTCAGATGCCAGCAATGCGGTTTCCCGCTTGCAGCAGCCGCACCTGTAGATGATGACCCTACCCTCCTCGGCAGCGTGATGTAGGCGATAGGCTTCAAGCTGCCGCCTGCTAGGCGTCATGCTCATTTTTTCAGTGGCCGCTTAACTGCCAACGCATCACGCACGACAACCGGCGCATATCCTGTCAGCTTCACGATGTCGTCTGCATCGAGGCCAGTTTCAAAAAGCCGCCTGATTTGAACAGAGGGGCCAACCTTGATCGCTATGCTCATTTTCGATTCTCCGCTTCGCTCGATTTATGAGAACAAAAAGAGAACGCGTCAATTCACGGCTTCAAGCGCGCAGTTTCAGGGAGTGGGCTGTGGATACCCGGAACTGGCAAGCCGCCAACGTGGAGCTGATAGTCGCAACATGGGAAGCGGTAGGCGATCAGGAGCTTGCCAGCGCAGCGATACGGCATCCAATCCCAATTGGCCGGCACCCCATGATGTGGGCAGATAGCTACGTCCGCCATGGCCACCACTGAGCCGCCGAAACGACTAGACCTGATAGCGTAGCTGCGAACCCCGCAACTGCGACAAGGACTTTCCAGCTCCCCCGAGTTTGAACGATAACGTCCCGCATTTCGCGGATCATGACGCCCTGCGCCTCTACCTGCTTTTGTAAAGCCTCGACCTCTGCTGAGAGGCGGCCGATGTCGCGTTCTATGCTACCGCTCATCCACTATCGCCCTTTCCAGCCGCAGGCGCGCTCGCCATAAAGATTGTGAGCCAAGATTTGCGTCTTGGTGCCGTCTGTCATGGCGTCCGAAACTGACGGTCGGATAGCGCTCGACACGTCGCAGAAATCACCGGTCGTGGTCGCGCAGCCAGCGATTAAGGTCGCTATCGAGATCGTTGCTGCCAAGGTTAGAGACTTCATCATCGACCTCCTTGCGGTCTTTCATGGACTGGATACGGCGCGCCGATTGCTCGCGCTCGATATGCTCAACCCCGGCCTTGCGCCCTTTCAAGAACGCCAAGCCGAGGGCAACAAAAAAGCCCGCCAAAGCGAGCCCGATCATCTTCAGTTTGCGGAGCATCGTTACACCTCGCGCTGCCCTGTGAATTGCTTTGCTATCAACCACGCCACGAAAGCACAGACGACCACCACAAGCGCGATACCCAGCGCCAGTTGGAACGGCCCATTGCCCTGAGTGATAGCCCCTGCCCCGGTAAGAACGCCGCCAGCACCGGTCAGCACTTCCGGCTTGGTGATGATGTCCTTGAGGGTTTCTTTGGGCGGCTCTGCCCCTGAGAACGTGCCTGCGCTCTTTGGGAACCAAGCATTGTTCTTGCCCGTACCTTTGAACCGAACAACCGTAGCGCTCTGGCGGCTATCGATGTGCATGAAGTTGCTGTTGGGGTAATGACCGATGCCCCGGAACCCAACTTCAATAGCAGCAGCCTCAAACGCTTCCGGATCATGGTTGGCCATCGAGACATCGAACGCCATGCCCTTGGGGTGATAGCCATTCCGCGCACCCCCGATCTGCGCGTTATAAGTCTCGGTACGGTAGGCGCTGTTGATGATCAGCGGCTTGCGCAGCATTGTGCGAAGGGCCTGCAACATGTCCATGCTGCGCTCATCGACAAGAAGCTGTGCCTTTTCCTTCGGCCCGTTCTTGCCGTTGATGAAGCGATTGCTGGCGATTTCCTCTGGCTTGAAATTCGGCCAGCGCCAATTGCCCAGCGGGAAATCCCGCCAGGAGCGATATACCTTGGCCATGCTGGCCTCCTAAAGATGTGGGTGTGGTTTAAGCCGAGTGGCGCGTTGCACCTGGGCAGTACTTCGCGCGGAAGCCCTCCCATTGCTTTGAGAAAGCAAGGAAGTCCGCTGGGAACTGTGCCCCCATCGTTAGTCTCCTATCGATTTAAGCACTAGTGTATGGTTCAGTTTTGAGGAAAGCGCCGCAAGCTGTTCCAAACCGTTACGGCTACCCTTACCGCAATTCAGTTCTAACTTGGAGGACACGGCCGCGAGCGCACCAACGCAATTGCGTATCGCGCCCATCTGCGCTAGTCGATTTGCATTAGCTGAGAGATAGTAATGACTGCACCAAGCACCCAAGAGAAACAGCCAACACTTTTGGGTCTGCACCTCCTACGAGGGCTCTGCGCTATTGCAGTAATGTTCTACCACTACCTTCACGAGGCTGGCGTCGGAACTTTTCACGCAGTCGGCACCTACGGAGTGTATATATTCTTCGCGCTTTCGGGCTATGCTTTGACATACGTCTATGGCGAAAAGCGCCTTAATGGGCGAAGCCTCGGGAATTTCTTCGTTTCGCGAGTGTTTCGAATTCTGCCACTGTATTTTGTTGTGGCTACATATCAACTCTATATGCTCCGAGCCACGCCCGGGATTTGGGAAAAATACCTGTTAAACGTCACTATGTTCTTCGGGCTAGCCACACCAGGAGCAACCTCTATGGTTCCTGGCGGGTGGAGTATCGGCATCGAAGCAGTATTTTATCTAATGTTCCCGCTGATACTCTGCATCAGCAACCTTCGCGCCCTGGCGGGGATGCTCTTGTTTGCCGCCTTTATCAATCATGTTATGACCGCGTGGAGCTACACAACTCCAGTTATAGACAATCAATGGATGGCCTACACTCAGGCTCCCACGTTTCTTGTATATTTCATCGGCGGGGCCCTGCTTGCTAGACTGAGACCGAGGATTGTAGAGTTTATGCTCCAGCATAAGAAACTTTCCTCATTATTGCCTCCAATCTTAGCGATCATTATTGTCGCCATGTTCTTTATTCCGTCCGCAATGTCCATTTCTCGCCAGGAAATAATTTTAGGGCTGCCAGCCAAAATAATGATCATGGCGAGTTTGCTTGTGATCGCCATAGCTTCTTTATTAGAATTGCGGTCTCGGATGGAAGCATTGGCGCTTTTTCTAGGCGAAATCAGCTATTCGCTTTACCTGCTCCACTACCCGGTCTGGTATCGCGTGCAAATGCACGTAAACGCGGACTTGGGGATCCAAGCATTGCTAGCGATAGTAGTCAGTCTGGTTTTAGCTACGTTGACCTATCGATACTTCGAGAAACCAATGCGGGACCTCAAATACCTTCCAGCTTTCAGATCCCGATTAGCACCGACAGATTAGCTATATAAAGGTCCGATCCCAGCGATCCATGACTACCGCTGTAGTAAAGCATGAATGTCATTCCGTGTGCTTCGAAGACATGCGGATGACCACTGTCTCCGTCCCCACCCGGCTTATCGGGGAAACTTCCGGCTTGAGCGGGAGAAAATACCGCAAATGGGGTTTGCGCCCTCCAAACAGCGCCTCCAGCGATCAGCTGTGCCTTGGAAATACTCGCGTAATAAAACGGAAACATCCACCGTGTCGCCCCATCCGCGAGATGAGTCTGCCCCCGTGATGGCCAAATTGCATAAAGCGTTTCTCTGGCGCTGTTATACCAAAGGCACGGCGGGTTTTTGCCCATAGCGATATTGGTAATTGCCTGTGGTGCGCCCCACGTGATGCCGCCATCGGCAGATTTCATCAACAGCGGGGTGTCGTCTCCAGTCTTCTCACGTCGCATGAACGATACGTGGTGCGTTGCGTCGAGTGCTACAGTATACGGCTCTGCAGGGTTTGGGCCGCTCAGGCCGGGACCGTCCCAAATAGTAGAATATGTGGCGGTTTGAAAATCATCGGACGACGAGAATAATGACTGGTCGCCATCGGCATTTGCCGCTGGATTGGCATGCCCATGGTAGCAGCGGAAATAGCACGTTCCGTCATTGCGGAGTACTAGGCTTCCGTGGGGAACAATCCGAGTCATTGCGGGGTTACTTGCTGCACTTGTTCGCTCAGCAAACGCGACTCCGTCCAGCGAAAAGTAGAAGCGCGTTCTATTTCCCGACGCCCCCCCTGTCGAAACGGTAATGTCCTCGGTGGCGACAACAAAAACGCCATTCTGGGTGACGCCAGCAGAATAGTTCCGATAGTCGTGGTCAGCGAGAGATGCGACTACTACCGGCGCGGACCACGTCAGCCCGCCATCGTCACTAAAAATCGCCTCCATCCTCGACACTGCGATGTTGTGCGTAGTTGCGCTCCGATAACAGACAACGATCCGGCCATTAGGCAGAATTCCTAACGCATGACCCATCTTGTTACGACCTGGGTCATGGTAGGTAATTCTACGCGAGGAGGCCAATAGTGTGGCCAACTTCGAATAGTCTGCACCGATATTGAGGCGCGCCTGCTCTTGCTCTGGCTCCGCAATCGACTGAGGGTCATAGCCTACCGCTCGCACGTTCTCGCGAGCCTGTGCTCGTTGACCAGGACCCAGCAACTGGATTCCACCGTAACTAACTGGATACTCGACGCCAGCTGACGCCGTTTCAGCTCGCTCAGCAGCCTCCTCAGCGCGCTCCGCGTCGCCACTGGCGTCACTCGCACTTGCAGCGGCAGCTACAGCAGCACCGGCATCATTGATAAGCTGGAATTTACCCGCAGGATTAATTCGGAACAGGACGCCTCCTGTCCATTCGCCTGCAGACAGCGGGTTGCCCGCAGCGTTCACAACATCGCGCTGAACACCGCCGATGGTGAGCTTGAGCGTGTCAGTGTTCGGCGTGGTGACCTCTGCGAAGTAGACCAGCACCGATGCCGGATTGACGCCGGGGCTAGGCATTCCAGTCTGAGCCGTTCCGCTGCCAGATAGCGTGACGCCAGCAATGGTATCAGGGAAAGGACGACCAAATAGCCAAGCGCCGCCAGACCTGCTGTAATAACCCGCACCAGCGCCGGTTAGCACCATGCCCATATAGTTCTCATTGGGAGGGATGACGGCATTCAGAGCGGCAAGCGTGTTACGGGTGATCGATTGACCGCCGCTATTCTGGATCATTTTCAGAAGTGAGCGGATATCTTTCTTGTCTGGCAAATGCTCACCAGAGGCAGGAACCCCCTCTGTATTGAAGTCACGAAATACCTGATCGATCGTTTGGGACACGATAGGAGCCTTTCCATAAAGAAAAAGGCCGCCGAGATGGCAGCCTTGTAGGGTGTTGGTTCTGCGAGAAATTAGGAGACTGTGATCGCGCCAGTTGCGACTGCTGTAGTTGGAATTCCAGAGCGGTTTATCGCCACTACAAAACCATAACGCGTTCCGGCTGAAACGCCTGTCACAACACGCGTATCCGCGATGTTTGGAGGCCCAAACTCGGTAGCTACCAAAGTGGCGCCGGTCATCGAATTGGACGTGTTGATGTAAAGCCGAGAGCCTGCGTAGTTGGCGCTGTTCGGAGCGGACCAACCGAAGGTGATTTGCGCTGTTCCTCCCGTTGCTGAGACAGCCGTGACTACCCCCGGCGCAACCGGATCGGCCGTGACAGTTATGCTGCCCACCGAAGACCACGAGCCCGGAGAACCGGCGGGCGATAGAGTGCGAACCCTATAGTTGTATGTGCCACCATCATCCACCAGAGCCGAAGTTGCGAAGCTGCGATCGTCGGCCGTCTGCATGTCTTGCCAGACGCTCTCAGTGCTCTTCTTGTATTGTGCATGAACGCCCAAGGCTTCACGTGGTGGCCTTGTCCAACCTACGATTAGACGCACGCCGACGAGAGACCCATCGATAGCGACCTGCTCCGTTGCGGCAGTGATACTCGTGGGTAAAGGTAAACTCGTTCCGCCGCCCGTTCCCGGTGCAACCCCTGAAGGCGTTCCTTCTTCCAGCGCCGCATCCCATGCATAAGCAGTCGGGCTAAGCGACGAGAGTTGAAGCTGCACCCCTGTTAAATCGTCAAGAATTTGCAGGCCGGTGATAGCGAAGGTTGTGTCAATCCCCATTGGCCCGAACTTGATCGTCAGTGTTTCTTCCCCGATCGCGTTGAGGCCGTAGAAGTTCGTGACAATTGTTCCTGTCCACACTGGGTTAGATTTGTGGGTGTAGATCTTCGCAACGCGCCGGGCCTGAGAATGCGAAGGAACGCAAAGCAGGTCCAACGAGTGAGGCAATACACGACCACGGAGTGCGACGTTAACAGCGTCAACCCAACGCTGCGCTTCTGTCTCGACAAATCCTTGCGCCGCATCTGTGTACTTGATCGTCAGTTCATTGAACGCGACCAGTGCACCCTGCCCCCTTTGGAAGTCGGCAGAGATGATGTGCCCCTTGCTATCGTCTAACATTAGGGTGGGTGCAGTAAACTTGCCGCCACGGATGGCAATCTTGCCTGCAGAATTAATGTAAAGGTCGGCGTCACACGCTTGGCACATGCGGCCGAGAACCGAGCGCATCTCTTCGGTAAGGCTGTAACCAAGTGCCAGGCGATAACGCTTTTCAGTACCGCCAGATTTTAGTGGCACGGGCTGATCGCAGAGGTTCGCGAAGGCCTGAAAGCTAGCAAGATCAATTTTGCTCTCTGGAAAACCCGCCCCATACGGGAAACCTGCGCCATCACGTCCGGTGAGGTAGTCATAAACGCAGTCTGCCGGATTGTCCGAGAATATGCGAACGCCCGTGCGAACCGATTTAACCAGAGAAAAGTCTGCAACCACGCGCAGAGTTGGCGGGCCCTGCGGGTAGACCTTGCCGATCTGCTCTCCTTCGACTTCTTCGAAGATCGTTAGAGCATTTGCAACGCCACGCATTCGGTGCGCGGAGGTATAGACGCCGGGGAATGCTGAGATGAGTTCGCTATAAGCCGTCTGCGCACTCTGCCCCATGCGGAACAAGATACGAGCGACCTTCTTCAATCCACCGAACCCGAAATTCACTTCATAAGGATCGGTTGTAACGTATCCATCGCCACCGATTGCAACGAGCTGATCGTTCAGCCATACCTCTTTGATCTGCGATATTTCGCCTTCATTGAGCGTCGTCTGAGAATAAAGAAAGCCGCCTTTACTCTCGAAGAATGAGAGCGTTCCGCCAACCTTGTTTGTGCCATAAAAGCGGACGCGCGCACCCGTCGATTGACGCACAGTGGCTTGTCGGTCCTGCGGTGTCGGCGTGTTGAATTGCGGCTTCGGAGTGAAGGCGTTCAGCAAGGCCGAGGCGCCAAGCACCCCAGCGCCGATAATGGCAGAACCCACCAAGGTCGCGCCTAAGCCTGTGATCGCACCGCCCCAGCCGATGTTTACAAGGAAGGCGACGCCGATGGACAATGGGTCACGGCGTCGACGCGGATCCCGGCTCTTACGGCCGCTATCATCCCTCCACCTACTCATGGATAGACCACGCAGCAATGACGGTAGGAGCGGTGACAAACGCGATACCGGTTTCGGAACGCACTGCCCAGCACTTGGCGGGGCCAGCTGTGCCAGTACAAATTGCGCCGTAAGGAACGCCGTTATGATCGATGATGCCGATGTCGCCCATCGCAGGGCTATCAGTTGGCTTCGCGCCGACAGCATCAGCAAGCCGATTGATGAAAGCAGGTAGGCCACCTTCGCGTTCAATCAGAGCGTGCTTCTCTGCCTCGGTGCGATACGCGCCTCGCCACTCAGGAACCGGATCAACGCCGTGCACGGCCTTCCACCAATCCGCCATAAGCAGGCAGCAATCATTTTGGCCCAGCACAAAGCGGCGACCCGCACTGGCGTGCAGGAACTCAATCAATTTGCGTTGCATGGAATGTCCTAAGCTCTAAGCCAATTGACGGTCTTGAACAGGAGGGAAGGCGCGAACTCGAAACCGCGATCCCCCGGCCAACGCGCTTGCTGGTCAGTGTCAGTTTGGAGCCCCCACGGCGCACGCACACGATCAACAAAAAGCGTTTCTGCTGTAAGGGAAATTGCCTGTTGGCCAAGCCGTGCAGACATGCGGGGCGTATCCATGACCCCGGCCCAGATAGCGATCTTGCTATCTAGCGACGTCCCCGCTTCTGTCAAAAACTGGAGGTAGACAGCACAAGGTCTCCCAGTCGCTTCATACGAACCATTAGCCGCCACGCTGACGAGAAACGCGTCGACGCCTGAAAGCATAAAAGTCGCCTGGGGCGCGGACATCTTCACGCTCTGTTCAAGGCCAGACACAGAAAGCAACTGGCCAAGTCCCAACCATTCGTGGCCGTCGACCGTCAGATAGCCTTCCCGATCCGTGAAGCGCTGAGTGCCGCTGGCGAACTCGAATTCAAACAGCACAGCAACTGCCACGCGCCTGCCCTCGGCAAGCTCGCGAACCACAAGTGGCAACATGTGAGATACCCTTGCTTAGGTCCAGCCAAGCGGCTCGATGAGATTGATCTGTGCTGTAGCGAAGCGGCCTAGGCGAAGGTCCGCACGCCCTTCATCGTCGCTTTCCAGTCGCCAAACACTTTTGGCGTCAAAGTCGACTACATCGGTTTCCGGAACAGCAGCGACCCGCAATCCGGGCTCAAAGCCCAGACGATAGGTGTCGCCAATCTTTTCCCAGTTGGTGATGACATACAGCCGATCGGCGATAGAGAAGAACAGCCCTGCTGACATGGCATCATTGAGCCCAATTGCGGTAATCCCAATGGATTTGGCACCCTTGGGCGCAAAAGCGAGAATCTCTGCGCTCGGCTGCGCAAGCTTAAAGCCTGCGCCGTCACTGTGCGGTACGCCGTCAGCATAGAGTACAGGCGCTCTGCCCGAAGCTCCGATCTCATTGCGGTTCAAACGATATCGATCGCAAACGCGAATGCGGACGTAATTCCAGCGCCCCTGCAACTGATGCCGAACCATACGCCACCCGCGAACGCGGGCTTCGTTGTTCAACGGCAGATTGATCGTCCACTTCCACACCGACGAAAGCGGAGAGATGATCTGTTCTTGGCCATTGATTGCTGAACCGCCCGAGCGCGTGTTAGGCACCAAACGCGGGTCGGTCCTGTCGGTGATCGGCAAGGAAAGATTGTAGATTTCAGGCATTCGGCCTAACCCATCCCATACCGAAGTTGCTTTTCAGCCGTGGCGGCTGGCGAAGCGTTAACACTGGTTCTGATCAAAGCAGGGGCAGCACCGCCGACCACGCGCCCGGCGTGATCAGTGACGTAAGCCGACATCTTCTCGTCATTTGTCTCGACGTGAACTGTCAAAGCCTGCGGCTGCGCGGCCTGAGGGGAGTGCTGCGGGCTTTGGACAATCACTGGCACTTTGCCGCCTGCCGGAAGTGGGATAACTGCTTCTTGACCGTGCACGACGCCACGGGCTTCACCTCGACGGCCACCGGTGTTTGCAGTGCCCTTAGCGAAACCAAACATGCTACCGATAGCGCCGAAGATCCCGCCGCCACCGCCGCCGAATAGACCACCGCCAATTGCGTTGATGCGCATTTTGATCAGGTTCTTGAGCAGGTCCTGCATGACGCTGTTCAGCAGTTCGCCAGCGTCTTTCCCCTCAAGAAACCCGTCAATAATGCTATCAAGAGCATTGCGGCCAGCCTGAGCAAGTTCGTCTGCAGTCTGACGCGCCTTGTTTTGAGCTTCTGCAAGGCGAGCCGCTTCTGCTGTCGCAGTTGCGTACCCAGTTGCCAGTGCTTCAATCTGTGCTCGCTGATCAGGCCCCAAATCTAGGCCAGCTCTGATGGCGGCATTCTCAAGTTCTTGTACGGCCTTTAGTCGCTCTTTGGCGTAGCCGTAATCATTGAGCAGCGGATTAAGCGCAGCTGTTAGCGCTGTCTCCTGCTTGAGCATGTCAATCTTCCGCTGGAACTGCTCAATGCTGTCTCCGTATTTATCTCCTGCAGACTTGCCGCCCCCTTTGCTGCCCAAGCTGGAAGGGATTGAGGGGCCGCCAGGCTTTCCGTCGTTAGATAGGTCTGGCGCGAACTGCTTCCCGAACTGGCGCCAACTGGGCATGTCGCCCAAATCATTTGTTGTGCTTGCGGCAGCGGCCCGCGCCGCATTCGCTGCATCCCTCATCGCGAAGAAAGTATCGATGACACCCAACACACCCGTTTTGAGTGCTGCGAAATCCGGGTTTACTGAAGCCAGTGCCTCAACCGCCTGATGAGCTTTCTCGACGCTGCCACGGCCCTTGAGTATCTGATTGAAGAGATCCTGCACTGCTGCATCGACTTCTCCAAATCGCCCCTTGGTATTAACCGCTAGATTTACAATCGCCTGCTCTGCGTCGGTTAGCGCTAATTCATATTCCTCTGCGGTGCGAACATTGCCACCGAGTGCTTCGTTGAGTGCGACAACCCCATCCGCGGGGGACTTCCCGAGCTTAGACAAGGCATCGAGTATCTGAGCTATGTATGCAATTTCGCGGGCACCCTCAGAAAGGAACTGTGCCAGCTCGTTGCCCAAGCCATTGAACACCTTATCGAACAATGGTTGCTCTGGCGCATTGCTGATAGCATCAGAGATCGCGATAATCCCTTCAGCCAACGCGGCGCTTGAACCAACTGCCTTGTCAGCTTCTCCAACGAAGATCATGACGGCGTCTTTGAGTAGAATGAAGCCGTCTGCGACCGTTGCAGGCATATTTCCCGCCTCAACGCGCAGAGCCTCCATTTGGCTGGTCACGCCATACATTTTGTCGGTCGTGATTTTGCCTTCTTCGCCCAGCTTCCGAAGCTCGTTTACCGATACCCCCATACTGTCAGCGAGGGCTTTCGAAAGGCGTCCACCCGATTGAATGACTATATTAAGGTTCTCGCCACGCAGGGAGCCTGAGGCCATGGCCTTTGACCAGGCATCCATCACCGACTGCGCTCGCTGACCGCGCACCGCGCCAACGACGAGCGCGTTATTCAGCGTCTCAACTAAGTCCAGCTGCTGCTCGGTGCTGTAGCCTAGGGCTGACAGCGCTTGCTGGTTTTGAAGGTAACCTTCAGAGGTCTGTTCTAGGGAGGAATACGTACGCCGCGCCATCTCAGACAGACGGCCCATTACGGCGGCCCCGCGCTCTATACCACCAGCAGCGTTATTCACTCGCGAGTTCAAGTCTGTCCAAGCGGACGTCATGGAGATGATCGACGTAGTGGTCAAGGCAATCCCGAGGACGCCAAACGCTCGCCCAACAGAGCCAAAAGCGCCGACCATCCGTCCCTGCATGCCTTGGGCGCTTCTGCTCAGGCCGTCAAACTGACGCTGCATGGAGCCAACACGTTTATCTGTCTCGCTGTTGGCCTTGGCGAGAGCACGCTCATATTTGTTGGTGCTCGCCTCTAGCGAGACGATTAGGCGCTCAATGTCAGTTGCCATCTTGCCTCACTGAAGTTTTATGCGATTTGAGGCAGGAAGGTCGCGCCGTCCCAAAGGTACGTCACGGTGACAGGTACGCCTTCTGGCGTGTCCATTTCCTGCATCCTTGCCCAGATGCGGTCTTTTTCAGTCTCTGAGAGCTTGTTGTTTTGCTGCGGAGAATTTGCGCGCACGTAGCCGTGCCAAGCGGCCCAAAACTTCCACATAGACGTCCGGTCAACTTCTTGAGCTGTCCAGCCCATTGCAGCGCCGGCGGCGTAGATCCGCGACATTCGCAACTTGCCATTCGGCAGATCGTCTAGTCGCTCGCCTTCTTCGCCCGACGCCGCTTGGGCTCCCCCGGCGGTTCTTCTGGCGCCCCCACAATCGACGTCTCCAAGATGCCGCGAGCAAATGATGCGTTCACGACGAGGTCTTGCGGCCGCGCTTCGACATAAGTCTTTATCAGCTTGAGTGCCTTGGCGGGATCGACGCCACTGCCTATCAACCCGAGCCGGATCGTTGTCGCAACATCTTCAATTCGCCACTGGCTGGACGCAAGCCGCGCCAGCACTACGAATGGGCCGGCATTGCACGCATCCTGTAGCTCGCTGAGTTCGCCCCAACCGAGGGCGAACTCATATGTGCCGTCCGCCCAGTCGAGTGGCGGCGTTTTTCCCGAACGGCTCATTAGCTCGTCGCGGCAGAAGTGCGAACCATCTCACCATCGGACTGAAGCGAGAAATTGCCAGTGACTCGCCCGGTGTTGTTCGGCGCACCCACTTCGACGGTTTCAACGTGCATGGCACCGGTCCAAGTCCAAGTTGTGGTCGGGAATTCCATTTCGATTTTAACCGGCACAGGATCTGGGCTCTCCCAAGCTGACAGCCAAGTGTCGACGGCAGCCTGAGCAAGAACGCCCTCGCCCGATACCGACATGCTGAGGCTCGTCGCATCGCGGCCAACCCAGTCCGCCAACAGCGGATTATCGCAGTCCGGCACCTGAAATTCTTCAAGGCCCTTTGTCATCGTCAGAGACTTAGATGTGAGCCCGCATGGAGCCGCATAGACGATAGTTTCGGAGCCGCTGCCGAGCATGATGCGCAGCAAGCCGCCCTTCGTAGTGACGGGTTTAGCCAAAGTGGCCTCCTAAGATGTTGGATTAAAGGGTTTCGACAGTGGCCGTGAACTGGATCGCGGCATGGTTGGTCACACCGTCGCTCTCGCGAAGGATGCGGGTCATTTCGTGCCGGATGGACACGAGCGCATTGGTTGAGAGGTCGAGGTCCGCTTTGTGCAGCGCCTTCTTGACGAGTCCTGCGATTTGACGGGCTTGGACGGAGCCATAGGCAAGACCAGAGCCCCACGACCAAACGTCAATCTGGAAAGTGATTTCTTCGCCGTCGATACAATCGGCATCGACAGGGGCCGAAGTTACAGGCCCAAAACTGATGTAGGGGCTGGCGACATCAGGAACGAGCGCACCGCCAGAAAGCTTCTCAGGCACACGGTCATAAATCTTGTTGCCGACGATTGCGGTAAGCGCTGCCACCTCTCGGAGCTTGTTCAGCGCCGCGAGCTGCAGATCATAGCTTGGTTCCATTTCAGCCCCCGGCTGCGATGCGTTTGGCTGCCTTGTTGACGGCGCGCGTTACACGGCCCTTGGCGCGCTTTCGAACCGCGCGATATGCCGGGTAGAAGAAGGGCTGCGCTGCTGAGCCAGGATGCTTACTGCCAGCAAACCGCCCACCATTGAGGTGAGGCGCAGTCCCGAACTCGATCATGCGGGCATAGTAAGCATCGCCACCGCCTGCAAAGACCGTAATCTTCATGTTGCCCGTCGCGGTAGCCCCAGACTTCACGCGTCCAAGAACGATCGCCCCCTTTGGCGCTTCGCCCCAAGTCCAACTGATGGACATTTGAAGATCGCCGCTATCTACAGGAGCCAGAGACTTAGCCAAGGCGACGATCTCGTTGGCGCTTTGCTCCATTGCCTTGCGGATCTCGGATTCCACTGCCTTCGGAAAGGCACGCAGTTTCCGCTTCAGGCTTTCGAGCCCCTGGATGCGGGTAGCCATTACGACACCGCGCCATCAACCGCGATAAACTCAAGCCATTGGTTGGTGCCGTCAGGGTCTGCCGGGGGTGATGTGATTGCGAACACGCGGCTTGGATTGTTGGCATCCACTAAGCGCCATGCCGTTGTGATCTGGCGAGTTTGAGATGTATTCCGGACTGTCACCACATAAGGCTGGCGACCACCCAAGCGAGCGGCAGTTACTTCCTCGCCACCTGTGCGCGGTTTCAGCCCAGCGGCGATCGGCTTGGGGAAAGCGTTTTCGAATTCGCCAGCGCCAGGCAGTGGATTACCCCAGCCGTCATCGAGCGGAGCCGCAAACTGACAGTGCAGACGTTCACGCAGCGCCCCTGCCCGCCGAAAGTTCTCAGCCATCAGTCTTTGGAGGGCTTGTTCGGAACGCCGACCTTCTGGCCCTTGCCTGCCTTCATGGCGGCAGTGACCACGGCGTTAGTAATCTGGCCAGAAACAGCAGCGCCAGTGACGATCTCACCTTCATGGCCCTTGCGGAAGGCTATGGTGACCTGAGATGTCGGCTTGTAGTCGAAGTCGTCGGTGAACTTGAAGCGATCAGCCATGATGGGCTCCTAAACTCGCAGCCAGCGATAGGGATTGATGAGATTGCGGGAGGATGCAGGAAGGGTCACTTCGCCCTCGCCTGCCCGGTTGTCATACATGGCGGTGATGCCCATAAGCGCAGCAACCTTGAACGTCGCTTCTTTTCCATACGGGACCAAGGAGATGTTGCAGAACTGGAGCACCTGCTGCTCGGCAGCATCCATCATGGCCTCGATGAGCGTGTCGTCATCTTCGCCCTCGACGCGAAGATGCTGCTTCACTTCGTCGAGCGTGTAGAGCGGGCCGAGAGTGGCGATGACGACGTTGCCCATGGTTTTAGTCCTCGGACTTGGTCTGAATGCCGTAGACGCTCAGGTCGAGGCCCTGACCTTCGAAGTTGGGATCGCTCGGATGGCGCCGGCGGGGATCATTGAAATCACCGCCGTTCTGCACAGCAGAAGTGTCGGCGCGCGGGTTATTGTCTACGGCGGGATGCTCGTTCGGAACTGCTTCCTTGATCTCGGGCTCGATGAAGGCGCCGCTGGGGCTCTCCATCTCGGTTGCCGGCGCCGGGTTGGTGACAGCCATGGTTTCGGGCAGCCGGCCCTCTTCCTTGGCCTGGACGGTCGCAGCTTCGGCAGCTTCTGCACGCTTTGCAGCATCCTGCTCGGCGACATGTTCATTGGCATCCGCTGGCTGTGCAGCGGTAGTCGAAGGCTTCTTCACGGCCATGATAGTTCTCCGGATGAGAGGTTGAGGCGGCCCGTAGGCCGCCCTATGTCAGCTGTTAGCCACCCGCCGCCATCTTCAGGGCCTTGATGGCCTGCGGATCCTGAACGCCGCCGCCAACCCGCTTCGTGGTGTAGAACATCACGTAGGGCTTGTTGGTGTAGGGATCGCGCAGAACACGGACGCCCTGGCGATCCACGATCAGGTAACCGCGGCGGAAATCGCCGTACGCGATGGGGATTGCACTGGCTGCCGCATTCGGCATTGCGGCGATCTCGGTGACAGGTGCACCGAGAAGCTGCGAAGGCTGCCCCGCCTGCGCGGAAGGCTGCCAGAGGTAATTGCCCTGGCCGTCCTTGAGCTTGCGGATCGAGGAGAGCGTCAGACGGTTCATCACAAACCGGGCGTTGCCGCTCAGTTCACCCGGCAGCGAGTAGACCAGCGTTACCAGCTCGTCCGACGTGATGGCCGTCTGGGATGCGGCGGTTGTGGCTGCGATTGCACCCAGTGGGTTCACCGCGGCGTTGGCAGCGCCCGTGACGAATGTCAAGAAGCCATACGGCTTGTTGGTGCCATTGCCGGACACGAAGGCGATGCCTTCCTGATAGGCAAACTCAGTCTGCACCTCACCGCCGAGCCACTGCTCCAGATTGATCGCGGCATCGTCCAGCAACTGCTGCGTGGCGGCAGGGTTAGCATAGAGCTCGCCAGTGGCGAACGTCATGCTGCCGAACTCGGGCGTGTTGGTCTGCGGGCGAGATGCTGTTTCACCGACCCAACCAGAGCCGGTGCCGCGAAGATTATAGAGCTTTTTGAAGCCGGCCGTGGAGATCGTCTGGACCTGTGCGATCTGGCGCATGGGCGAGATCTCGACCATCTGGTCGATGATGCTGCGATCCCACTCCACAGGAGCCAGATAGCCGCCTTCGTCGTCGGCGCCCTTGTTGAGAGCGGCGTTGACGTCGCCCTTGCGGAAGTGGGCGTTGAACGCGTCCGTGTATTCACGATCAATGACCTTGCCTTTGCCCGCGCCCATTTCGGCCGCTGCAAGCTTGGCGTTGAGTTCATCAATCGCCGTCTGGAATTCGCCGACGCTCGAGTTGATCTTGTCGATCTTCTCGTTCAGCACGACGTCATCGACTTTGGCCTTGAGCTTCTGGTCGTGCGCCGCCTTGAACTCCTCAAAAGACTTGTTCAGGGCCTCGATCAGCGCCTTGGGATCGGAGGCATCGGCACGCGGACCGAAACCAGTGACAGCGCGCGGGGTAACGAGCGCCGTCGACCGCGCAAGCAACGCGGGCGGAGAATAGTGCTTCATCTTGAAGCTCCTCTAATTTTGGAGGGTGTTAAGCAGGGCCGAAAGGCCCGACCAGTCTTCGCCAGCGCCCGGCGTGGCATCATCGAGGGCAGCGCCTGGCGTGCCCTTGATTTTGTTGATGCGGGCTCGCGCTTCTGTGCGCGTGTGTCCCGCAGAAACCAGTTCAAGCTCCAAGGCGCGGAGATCATTGACCTCGCGATCGCGCGCCTGAGCCTTTTCATCAACTTTCACAGCGTCAGCATCGAGCAGTGCGTCCGCAAAGCCGCGATCAATGGCCATGGAGCCAGACATAAACGTCTCATCATCCATCCATTTAGCGATTTTCTTCGCATCGCCGCCGGTGCGCTGCGCATAGACATCGACCATGGCCTGATCGAATGGTTCAAGGAAATCGGCCGTCTCGCGCATGTCGTGTCTGTTGCCCATCGCGAGCACCCAGCAGTTGTGAATCATGATGAATGACGCGGCGCCGATCTCAATCGTATCGCCCGCCATTGCGATGATGGAAGCTGCCGAAGCAGCCATGCCCATAACCTGAATGGTCACAAGCTGCGGATGCTCGCGGAGCACATTGTAGATGGCGATGCCTTCGAACATGTCGCCGCCGGGCGAATTGATCTGGCAGGTGATCGGCCGGTCGCCGATGGCGCGCAGCTGGGCCGCCACCTTCTTCGCTGTTATGCCGCCACCGGTCCAGAAGTCCTCACCCACCACGTCGAACATAGTGATGACGTTGTCGCCTTGCTCCAGCGCTCTTGGCCGAAGACCGGCGGCATCAGCCGACCACTTTTCGAAAACCTGCGGCTTGGTGAGCGCGGAGACGTCGCGGCTCGCCGGCATTGGCATCGCTCCAGGACGAGCCTTGGCAAAGACGCGCGGATTACGCTGGGTCATTCTGATCTCCTGTGGCTGCGCGCTTGCTCGTCATCGGGTTTGGCGCGACTTCGCGCTCTGGCAGGTCCATCGTCTCGCGGACCTCTTCGTAATCCATCCATGGCTGATGGCCGCCGGCGCCGAGCGCCTTGCTGAAGAAGTCGGCCTGATCTTTCATGGAGCCGCGAAGAAGCGCACCTTCGTTGAACTTCGCCTCGTAAAGATCAGCTTCCTCGTCGGTCAGCAGATCGCGTTCAATGGCCTGCTGCCAGGCCTCGAACCAAGGATTGAGGGCGTACCGAACGAAGAACTGACCGAGCACATCGATGCCCGAACCCCAGGACGTGTCGTCGACGCCCAAGAGTGGACGGGGCACGCCGAACGGACGGGCAATCTCCTCGATCTGATGCTGCGCCGTCTCCAGCCGCTGGGAATCCTTGCCGCTGGCGGCGAAGGGCTTTGCTTCGAGTCCTTCCTCCGCAATGATCCACTTATGGGCGTGCTGAGCGCCCTCGCGCTCTTCCATCTGAGCTTTCAGGCGCTCAAAGGCAGGATCGGAGAGCTTCCCCTCGACCGCCATCACTCCGCCCAACACCATTCCGTTGCGGAATAGCCGGGCAGCCGCTTTGTCTGTCTGGATTGCCAAGGCAATGGCCTCTGCCGCCTGCTTGACCAGCGACATGCCGCGAATGCCATCCTCTGAAAGGCCGTAGCGGAGATGCAGCACTTCATCAGGCGGCAAAATGGTCTGGCTGCCATCCGGTCGCGTATAGACGTACTCGATCTGCCAGTCGTCGCGCTGCCTCGGCTCGCAACGGTCAGGATCGAGCGGGATCAGGACTTTTGGCATCCGTTGCCGGCGGACAACGTCGCGACTCCAGACGATGCGAGCATATGCGCTGCCATGCGTAAGAGCCCGCTGCTGCATTAGCGCTCGGAACTCGAACGAGGTCTGCCAGGGATTAGGCTTGCGGTGCAGCAGCCTGAACAATGGGTGATCAGTCGCCTTTTCTTTCGTCGCCTTCACGCGAAGGTGGAGCGGCAAGTAAGCAATGGCGAACGAGATGAGCGACACACAACGGAGGACAGTTGTGTTTTTCATCGCCGCCGGCACGGTCACAGAGACACCGGCCTCTGTCATATTCCCTGCCCGCATGAAGTCGATCAAACGGGGATCATCGAAATCATAGAAGGCGGCTGACACCTGGCCCGAGGTAGCCCCCCCAGTCGGTTCCACTTCTGGCACCAGCACAGGTTCGACATGAACTCTCGAAGTTGCAACTGACGATGGACGGAAGAGGTCGAGCAAGCCCATGTGCTAAATCATCCTCAATCCGCGTGTTTCATAGATGGACGGCCCGCCTTTTGCGGCCGGGTTGCGGGACATCAGCGTCACCGCATTAAACATCGCCATGGCCGGATCAATTTTCGCGTCACCGGCAGATTGCTTTGTCGCCCGGATGCCGGTCGCAGTTGGCTCGATCTTCAGGTTTGGCACACACCAGTTCATCAGCGGGCCGCCGGAATGTTTGAGCAGCCCAGATGCAAGGCGACGTTCAGCGCCCTTGATACTGCTCATCATCCAGCCACCTTGGGGCGCAGCAACTAAAAGGCCAGCTTCCTGAGTGACCTCGATCTCGTCGAGGGCATCTTCCATTTCGCCTAAGCCGGAAGCGTCAACTGCCACACCACCAAGCAATCCCATGTCTTTGATACGAGTAATATGCTCGATGATCGTAGCGACGTCGCCGAGTGGATCATCCAGCACCGTCAGTTCGCGCGCTGCCTGCAGCGTTTCGAGCCGCGTGACCAGTTTCGGCCGGAGCTTGAATAGACCCTTGTGGCACCAGGCATGCGACCAGCTTAGCCAACGCTTCATTCGCCGAGTAGACTTCACCCCGTCGATTTCAAACTCGACTTCGATCTCGGCAGGCTCTCGGCCAAGGACTGAAAGCCCGAAAAGGTCATCAAGCCCACCGCCGTCGATACCCACCACGGCCACTTCGCTTCTCTCAAGCAACCGCTCAAGCGCTTCGTAATGACCAAGCGAGCCAAGCTCCGTGTCCTTCGCTGCCGCCCAGTGATCCGCACCGGGCCAGCGGTTTGCCCGCAGGTTGAGACCGATTTCGACGTTGAGATGCTTGGCGAGAAAGGTTTGGAGGCCACTGCCCTCGCCTGTTTTCTCCTTGATGAACTCGCGCTCAAGCCACTGCTGGCTAACTGACCTCCCCAGATTGGGGTTGGTCACATAAAAATTGGACGCTTCCTCGTAGGCCTTGTCCTTGAGCATCTGCTCTGGGAATTCGTAGAGCACCGGCAAAAACTGAGGATCGACAACCTGCCCGTCTCGCACTTGGCGAGCATAGTCGAGCTTCGACTTGAAAACGCCCGCTGGCGGCTCGTCGCTCTGCGTTGAAGCGTAAATTACAAAGCCTTCAGGCCGCGAAACCAACCCACCCGTCGCCTCTCGCAGCATTGCATCGGCATTGGGCCGCTTTCCGAAGACCCAAAGCTCGTCGATGAAGATGCGGCCGGCCTTTTTTCCGGAAACCGTATCTGTATCAGCTGCGACGACTTTCAGCGCGGCCTTGTTGCTCAAGTGCGTGATGGTCCGAAGATGGTCTTGAACGTGCAGGAAACCATTCACGCCAGCGTTAGCATCTAACTCAGGATCCGCGCGCACCATTGCGGCCGCTGGCTTGTAAGCGTTCTGCGCAACCTCGATCGTCGGCGCCAAGATGAGGATTTCCTCATTAGCTCGCCAATTTACGATTAGGGCCGTCAACATGATCGCCGCAGCGATCGTGGATTTTGTGTTCTTCTTACTGATCAGCAGGAAGAACTCGGTGATGAGCTGCTTGCCTGTTTCCGGATCGTTGGCGCCGAAGATGGCTGCAACGAAGTCGAATACCCACTGGTCGCTGACCTCGCCGAACGTCGGCTGCCCGGGCAGATCGACGACACGCAGAGATTTGAAGACCTCCAGCGCGTGTTCAGCCTCGCTTTGGAACAGCGGGGCGAACGGTATCAGCGATCGCTGGGAGACAATTCGTGTCTCCCAGTCAAGGCAGGCAGTGCTCCAATTTGGCATTTAAGTGTTGTCCGCAACCAGACGAGGTGCCTGTCGAGGTGCAAACCGATTGCCCGGGGCTGTTGCTGCGTCGGCTGCAGCCTGTCGTTGCTGTTTCTTGCCCTTCGCAGTCTCTGCCGCTGTTTCGCCCATAGTCTTCAGCGCCAGCGCGATTGTCTGCAAAGTCTTCGCCCTGGTCGGAAGGCTCACCGCCTGTTTGAGGGCACTGATGCGATCTGGGTCAGTTTCGTTGAGCTGGATGATGACTTCCATCTCACCCTTATGAAGCGTCTCGGCGCTGAGCTCATCAAGCAGGCGCTCGGCGATATTTCGGCCGCGACCGATCACGTCCTCAACCTTCGTCTGCTCCGCTGGCGTGAGGTCCACAGAGGGCTGGTTCGCACTTGGCGTTTGGTGCGAACTTTGGCTTTGGTTCGCAACCTTCCAGCCGTGCTTTTTGGCCTGCTTGCGGATCGCGGCATCGGAAATCTTGTACCACTTGGCAATCGCCCGGATACTCTGCTTTCCAGCCTCGAATTCCTTTCGAATAGAGGCCCAATCGATGGCGCTTTTTTTGTCTGTCATGGGTCTGTACGCGCCTTGGTTCGCACCCTCGTTTTTCAACCAGCAAAAAAATCTCTGCGTGAGGCCGACGTGGGTGCGGGAGACGAGGGGCTTCCGGACTTTTGACCGCCCCCCCATTTAGCGTCCCAACCATTCGCAGCCCATCAATGGGCCATTGCTCCAACTTGAAAGGCACAGCAATGGACTTAGTATCGATCGGAAGCATTCGGGCAGAAGGGCGAACAGCCCACTACTACGTCGTGCTGGACGGGCGCATCGTTGCTTGGCTTCCCACCTGGGGCGCAGCGACAGGCTATGCACGCGCCCTTTGCGCATCGCTTGGGTATGTCGCCTATTGTGGCATTCGGTAACGGGGGCGGCGCTGGCGGCTATGGCTGCCTCCGCTCTTCCTTCTGCGCCTCGCTGTCGTGCCACTCCTTCGACACTGCTTCGAGGTTGCTGATGTCCCAGAACAGATGCTCATCACCCTTGTGCGGGGTCTTGTGGTGCACGACCGCAGCGCTCGGCTCTGTCCTACCAGTAGTTAGGATCACGCCTGTGTGCTGGCAGGTGTAGAGATCACGGATAAGCACAGCCTCTCGGAGCTTCTGCCAGCGAGCGGAGTGATACCAGCTGCGTACTGTAGCATCGGCGCTGTAGCGCTTGTCTCTGATCTCTCTTGTGGTTTTAAGCTTGGGAGGGAGCGAGGACAGCCGAGGCTTTAGTACCTTGATCACCCACGAAACTCCGACCAGAGCGCCACAGCGGCCAAAGCAATTGGCGTGATGATCGAACTGACAAACACTAGGCCTACAAAGCGATGTTCTGAGAGCGTCTGCATGCCCAGAAGCATATCAACACCGGCCCAGAGCACTCCTAGGGCAACCCCTAGAGCAATACCACCGAGGATAAAGAAGAACCCTGCTTCCACGATGCTCTCCTGAAATTGATTACCGGCATCCCACCGGTATGACGCGAGACTGCGCACGCTGCGGATGAGGGGGGGGGCAGTCTACTTGACGCTAAGGTCATGTTTTGACTGCATTTTTCGATGATGATATAGTCCTCATCCACTTCCGGAGAAATACATGATAAATCGTGCCGAACTATATGGTGACACAACGTCTTTTGGGGCCGTCGCAGTCACAATAGAAACTGAAAGCAAATCTCCGCACGTCCAGGGCACCATCTCTGGCGCAGGTCTAGATCGAATTGAATTCCACCTAGCGGAACAAAAATATCTTCAGATCGGCGGGCGAATTAGAAAAGTGACTATCCCTAATCTCAGTGGCACAACCGTGCGATTTGTCGCTTCTGCTGCGGATTGGTTTTGACCTGTGCCGTTAGACTGAGCGTCTTATCTTTGATTTGCAATTCCTGCTTATCGAGCCTCTGTGACAGAAGCCGGAAAAACAGGGCGACCCGCAATTGTGCGGGCCGTCCGAATTCAATCAATGATGGCTAAGCCCACGTTCGGCCCGGATCGTAATGCAGGCGCGCACTGGCAAAGTCGAAAGCGGTTGGAAGCTTCACGAAACTCAGATGAGCAGCATCTTCATCATCGCCGTCCGGACTGAGGAAAGCCAACTTGGTTGGCAGCGCCTTGTGCTCGCAGATAGCGAAAGATGGAGCCTGGAATTCAGGAGCGGTGATGTCGATGGAGTGAGAGGGCAGTTCGAGAACGCAGATGTCTGGCGCAGGATCTGCCATTGCAGCGGGCGCGAACGCCAGTGCGCAGACAGCAAGCAGCGCCGCACCAATGAAGGAGCGAATGTGCATGGTTGCCTCTATGTTGTGTGATTACCCAAAGAAGAAGGCAGTCGCCGAAGCAACTGCCTTTAAGTTAGCGGCCTACACCTTTGGCGTGCCCCTCAAAAGTGCCAAACATCAAAACTTCAGCAATTCAAATCACTAAAGCAAAATCGCTTGGCGCATTTACCGCTAATACCTGAATCATACTTGTCCGTGCCCCGCTGTCAAGCAGCGTGACGAATTTCTGCCTTTAAACGCGTATGGGCGCGTCCAACAAGTGAGACAGAAAACTGTCCGCCTTTAAAGCACGAGGCTCTTCAGATCACAGTTACCGCATACAATGTGGAAAGACTCTGTCGGGTCATGACTACAAAACCACGCACGTAAACCGAAATTTACCTCTACTTATTCGACTCGCCACTGAAAGTTCCTAAGCGTAAGGTTCTTTTGCTGCCGGAAACTGAGCGGCCACAGCGATAAAGGAACGCGCAATGCTTGTCGTTACCGTTAATTGCCCGCACTGCAAAAAACAAAACACATTGCACATCGAAGGGGTAAGTTTGAACCAGCAAGTGCAGTGTTCGAATTGCTCGAAAAAACTTGGCCACTTAGATGCCTTGACACAGGTGAAAGGCACCACTGGCGAGGCTGTTGACGGGCGCATGACAACGATCACGTGAAGCGCTGCCACATGCTGTCTCCACGCGGCGGTGACGCTAATCTACGCCAGCTAAATATGGTGATCCTAGAGCCACTATGCGAGATGAGCGTGGGCTTCTCAGCGTTCAGAGCTTTTGCCTGTGGATCATTTCATTCTGTTGAGAGTTTACCCGTTCGATAAGTTTGAATGGGTTTTGTGAATTGTCGAAGAGACCGAAAATCGGCGTAGTTTTGCCGCGCCGCTGGGAGAAAGCTTATTTTGGCCGAGGTGGCAAACTGGGTGACCTCGATGCCTATTTAAGTGCAGAATTTCCATCCTTCGACTTCAATACAGACCTTGTTGCCGACGAACCGAACGAAAGTCTCGTCGTTCTAGCTCTGTCTGCCGATGGAGAGACGGTGAGCGCTGAGGTTTCAGACGCGGACATCGAAGCTTTTTATCAGGCAATTGAAGCTTTCTTTGCACCTAGCTTAACGCCCTCGAATTGAAATCCGTGCGAAGGCGACACTCCAACTCCCGTTACTCTAGCCTTTTGTTATTTCTGCGTTTTAAAAGTAACAAAATGCTCCTTGCCTGAAATGGGCCATAGATTTCATAACCTCGTCGCCCAAACCTGACCCCCCTATCTGAGTCCAAGCTCATGCCCTCAAAAACGATAACTCGCGCGCGGCTAACTGAAGTGGCGTATGGAGCCTCCTACCTCAGCAGAGACGAAGCGAAAACCATCGTGAGCCGAGCGATTGAGATGATTGGCAATGCAATCATCGACGATCAGCTTGTTAAGCTAACTTCTTTCGGAACATTCGAGGTGCGCTCCAGGCTGGCGCGTTTGGGGCGGAACCCCCTAACACTTGAATCTGCGATAATTGAACCGCGTCGAGTAGTGGTTTTCAAACCAAGCGTCGCGTTACAAAATAAGATCCAGAAAGCGTGCGAAAATAGAGATTGATGCCCTAAGTGGGACCAGTCCGCGCTTTGTTTCAAACTAAGGAAAACATCGCCAACGGCAGATCCAGCCAACTTCCAAGAAATGGTACATCACCCGATAGTGTTTGGCTTTCGTCTATTTGGCGGAACGCTAGCCCCCATGGTCCATTCCTTACCTTGCTTAAGAATAGGCGCTCATAGGAGGAAAATATCATGGCCAATTCAGGTTCAGACAAACGCAATGCCTCTGGCAACGATCAAGGCAAGTCTGGTGATATGACAAAACAAGCTGGCACTGGCGCTAAGAGCCGCGATGAGAAGAGTTCGGCTGGCGCCGCAAAGAATGACAAACATTCCCAAGACGGCAAAATGGGCCAGAAACACAGCTAAACGCTATATCACGACGGGCGGAGGACCTTGAGCCCTCCGCACCTATGATCGCTAATTTTGCTGAGCGATTTTAGCCACCATTTTGAGTTTGAAGTGAGCTGCTAAATCTTCAAGAGTTGCTAACAGCTCTTCTTTTGCTCGCGACCGCTCTCTCGCCCCCATACCGCGACTTGTCAGCGGTTGATCGTGGCAAACCACTCGCTCAATATGGGATGATCGCGTTAGTCCAAGAAACTGTGCCGCGCGGCGGTAGGTTTCTAGCGCATCTGCAACCGAGAGCGTCAGAACATCCTCTCGCGGTCCGCTGGTGTCCACCTTAACCGCTTCATAGTCCACCGCCCTAGCCCCGCCGATCTGAGCTCGCTCGTAAGCGTTGCGATACTTCGCTGCCGCCATGATCTGAAGCTCTGAAACGCCCTCAAGCCGTGCCAGCCCGCCGATGTATTCGACAAGGTTGAACTGGACCATCACCTTGCCAACGTTCGGCCCGGATTTGATCTGGCGCTGATGGTAGTATTCCGCGTCACTCATCGAAGGGTCTTGGATCAAACGAGCAGCGATAATCCTCTTGGCGTTCTGCTGGCTCATCTCTTTTCCCCTTCTCTCTGTTTGCCGCCGTAAAGCATTCTCGCTGTGCCGTAGGATCCTGGTCCCCACACGTACCAAGCGTGATCCTCGGTTCCGGTTTCGCCATTGCCCGCCCATGAAACTCGGTCGAGCAATGCGATCTTCGCCATGAAGCGAGGATTGTTTTGAAAGAGGTGCCGGCGCGTTTTCCCGAAGTCGAACTTGGCGGTCAGCAGCAAGGCGACCATGCCGTCGCAACGCTCAAGCGCCAGCTCTGCAAACTTCACGGCGTCACGGTTTCCCTTGCCATATGGCGGGTTGGTGATGATGGCGTCGAAGAAGGCTGAGGGGCCTGCGGGCAAGCCAGCGAGGAAGTCGAAGCCGGTATCATGCGCGCGATCATATGTTGCGATGTCGGAAGTGAGGACCTTTGCGCCGTTCACTCTCAACACATCAGCCATCATGTGATTACCCGCAGCAGGTTCCCACACGTGCAGTCCTGCCACCGGAAAGTGACGCAGCAACACTTCCGTTGCCCAAGGCTCTGTCTGATAGAGGTCGTTTGCTTTGCGCGCGAAATTCGACGCAGTGACGGTCATTTCGTTCCCTCTTCGGCCTGTTCTGCGTAGGCTCTCAGCCTGAATTCAATGCTTCTGGATATATCGACAGCCCTTTGAAGCTCTGGCTTGGAAGCAAGCATTGCCTCGCCCCTAGCCACATGCTGGGCCATGTATTCGATCTCTTCTGATTGGGTGATTTTCACGCGGATGGCGCTCATGCAGCGGCCCTCGCTTCTTCGAAAGCCATCGAGCCCCATTGTTCCGCCATCGCGTCGGCAATCCCCTTGAAGAAGCGGCTGCGCTCTGCCCATCGCTGCGGGCCGGGTGGCATGCGATGTACGCGGGCTTCCCTGCCCTCAACCACATCAGTCGGGACGAGTGGCGGCAGGCCCTTGAGCCAGAAGCAGGTGCGCTTCACTTCGCCATGACCGAACTGCCAAGGCTGAACGCTCTGAGCGAAATCCTGGTAGTTGCGGATGCGCTCTTTGGCGTGCCGATGCATCACAGGGTTCTCGATGCAAATGCGATCGATCGGTGCATTCCAGAAGTCCGAGAATAGATCGGCGCCCTCGTCCAGCTCCGCCCACATTTGTTCTTTGGTTTTGCCCGGTGGTGGCGAGGACAGCCAGCGCACGCCGGAATTGCAAAGCCGGGTGCATGGTGGATGCGCCACCATGAGCAGATCCCAGCCATCGTTGAGCAAGTCGCGGGCATCACCGGTGATATGGCGGTTGCTGCGATCCTCGGAAGGTAGCAGGTCGCATGACCAAGCGTCGTGACCGCGATCGAGAAAGGCGTTCCGCACGGTGCCCGAGAATTCGCATCCGACCAGCACCCGCATTGGACGGAAGAAATCGAGCTGTATCGCGCTCATGCCGCACCGCCCACGAACAGACCCGGCTGCGCAGCTTCTTCCGGCGACTTCCACTTCTCGTAGTCGGCACCAATCTGGTCAAAGTTCACCGGGTGCTGTGCCTTGAAATCAGGAAGGTTTGGCCCCGCAATCCAGCCGCCCTTGCCGTCTTTGATCAGCCACTTCTCTTGGCTCCATCGAGCCATGCTGAGCTTGAAGTGCGTAAAGTCCCTGCGGGTCAGATACCCTCGCATCTCAAGCGTGATCGCGAGTTTGATAGCGCCTATTTTCCACGGTGTGAGCGCTACTGGCGCGCTATCTCCCGCCCGAACGTCTGGCACCCAATCTGGCAGCGTAAGCCTAGCGGCAGGGCAGCGCTCGAACCAGTCATCGTGCCCCCACAGTCTATCGGAGAGGCGAGGCAGCGCTGGGCGAAACTTGTCCGAAAGGCGATGCGCGTAAACCGTGATCACCGTTATTCCGAGCAGATCACAAACGTTCTTTAAATCCATGCCAACGCCGTCTGGCACCAGCACTGCCCGACAGTCTGGCTGCGGGAACGAAGCAGTGAAGCTGTGCAGGCCCTCTGCCACTTGTGAGATCACCTTAGCGTTGAGCTTTAGCTTTGCCTCGACGCCGATCTGCATTCCATCAGCGGTGCGAACCAGCAGAATGTCGAAGCCGCCTGTTTCGGGATAAGCGACCCAGCCCTCTGGCAGACTGGCAATGAACGCCGCGCACAGGTCTGTCTCTTTTGCAAACGCGCTCATGCTGCCCTCGCCTGTTCGATTTCTTCGATGCGGAAGGTTGCTTTGCCGGATTGCCCAATGATGACCTTGCGGCCACGCATGCGCTCAACGGCGATGAAGTCGGGATGATCGGGCGAAAGAACGACGAGGCCTTCGGCAGTCGCCGGAACGGGATCGGACTTGAGCGGCAAGGTCAGCGCCTCAACCCACTGCCCAGAGCGCAGCCACTTACCGAGGCCCACGCGATATTCGAGCTGTGATGCTGGGTCGACTTTGCGGGCCTGAGCGTCTTCGATGTGCCACTGGTGATAGCGCTTGGCAGCAACGAGAACGCGGCCATGGCTTTCGACATCGATGGTATTGAAGGCTGCTTCCGCTTCTGACCGGCTCGTCATTGGTCGACGAGGGAACGCTTCCCAAACATCATCAAACGAAACTTGCTCGCTTGCAGCGCGCAGCGCGTTACCGGTTCCCTTACTGGTTCTTTTACTGGTTAGTGTCTCAGAGCTGTGAGACACGGAAACTGCCGATTTTGAGACACGGCTTTCGTCGTTTTTGAGACACGGCTCGTCGCTTTTTTCCGTGTCGCAATCTGAGACACGGGCCACAACATCTAGTGGTTCAAAGCCAACTTCGAACGCTAGCCGATAGCGGGTCGGAAGCTGGCGACGAGTATCCTTGTCGACCTGCTGTTCACGGCGAATGACGCCCTTCTGCTCGAGCTCAGCGAGGATGCGATTGACCGACGCGCGACTGACCTCCGCTTCGCTGGCGAGATAATCTTGTGTTGGATAGCAGCCGTGAACAGGGTTGTGACAGTCAGCGAGGTGCCAGAGAACGATCTTCGCGATCGGACGCAGCCCCTTCTGCTTAACAGCCCAGTTCGTTGCGTCATGGCTCATGGCTGCTGAGCCTCCATGCGCTTCGCGTGCTGCTTTATGCCGTGAAGAACGGTTGTGTGGTCGCGGCCGCCAAGTCGCCGGCCGATCTCGGGCATCGACATCGTAGTCTCAACGCGCATGCGATACATGGCTTCATGCCGTGCCCGGACCGTTGCGCGATCGCGCCTGATACTCATCAGATCAGCCAGATGAATTTCGTACTTCTTGCAGATATCTCGAATGATCACCTTCCATTGCCCGGCCTTAAACAGAGGTGGCTCAGGCAGGCACGGCTCGACTGTCGTCTGCACCGGTGTAACCAGTAAGATGTCTCGTGGTTTGGGAATGGCCTTCTGGCGTGCAACTGGCTTTGCCGTGATCACGCCGAGGCGCACTTTGGCGGCCAGCGCGGCGCTATGCTGGCGCCGTTGTTCAGGCGTCGGCAGTTGGGCATGAGTGCTGAGGTTAAACATGCCCCTGCCCTTTGATGGCCGCGCGCTTGATCGCAGCTTTGACTTTCGCCTGGCTACGGCCAGCTTTAGCTTTCACGAAGGCCTCTAGCTCGGCGTGCATGCACTGCTGCTTACGCTGGTAAGCTTTGGTGGATTGGGCGGGAGCAGACAGGTTCATTCACTTCCTTCCTCGGGCTTAGTTTGGCAAATTCGGGTAGCTTTGATGATCGAGGGGACGTGGGACACGCCCCCTCGATTGGTTATTTCAGCGGCCGCTTTTGTGCGGACGCTTTCTTCGCGTGTGCTTCCGCAACCAGTGCAGAAGCGCGAGCCAATAAATCTTCATCAAAAGCATCTGACCCGAGTGCCCCGTGGGTTTCGATTGTGTGCTGAAGGCGCAGAGCCAGGTGTGCGCACTTGTCGAGGTACGCGAGCTGGATGCGGGCGAATAAGGACACGTCGCACGACTTCGCGCGGCGCTTATAAAAGTGCGTAATCTGGGAAGGCGTTAGGTCGTATTGCTGCGCCAACGCTCCGATTGCGGCTTCTTTTGTGCCGCTAGTGACTTCCTGTAGAGCCACCATTTCCCTGATTAGATTTGACGCCTGATGGGCGCTCATATTGGGCACCTCATTACCGAAAATTGGGTACTTCATTACCCGCCACTCCTGCTTTGATGAGGGTGTTCAGGGCCTCATCAAAGTGAGCAGGAGACGCGGCGTGGTTGAGATCAGCGATGAATTGAGAAGCAAGCTGATACTCTTGTTTCCCAAGCAGGAGGATGGTTCCAATGGCTTGGGAAAGTCGGACGCGAGCAGCGAAAAGCGCGCTCAGCGAAAAGGGGTGGGCCAGTGCGAGGGAGGAGGAAAACGCACCGGCCCTACGGCTTCGCGGGGAGGAGGAAACGCGAGCCGAATTGGAAAAGCTGTCGTTACGACGACGAATAAAGGCGCGCGCTTTCGGGTGTACCGAACCGTGCCCTTGTTGGCGGTCGTTGTGGGTGTTGAGGAATGAGAAGCGCATTAGACGCGCTCCTCAGTTTCGATGCCGATGAGGGCTTTGATCATCGCCACATCATCGGCTTGGGTCTTCTGAGCCGCGACGGGAGCGAAACGGCCCGGCATATAGCCGACCTCTACCCCGTTCGCGGACACGGGGTTCTCAATACCGACAAGGTAAACGCCGCACCCGCACGGCGTCACGCCGCGGAGGGTATAGGTAACGCCCTTCAAAGGGAGAAAAATGCCCATCTCAGAGATACGACGTCGCTCGCCCGATGCTGTTGGCATCAAGCTGTCCTCGTCATAGACGCAAATTACCGGAGCTCCTGGCACTGCCCAGCTTGGAAGGCTCATGACAGCGGTCCCATGATCACGGCAGCGACAAACAGGATCGCGAACCCAGCAAGGGCGGCATATGCGAAGCTGAGCACTCTTAAAGACGGTGCAGGAATGTCAGTGGAACGGGATCGCATCTTAGCCGTCCACCATGCCCAGCGCGCTCATATAGAGCTCAAGAACTGCTTCCTGCTCCATTCGCTCGTTGTGATCCTGCTTGCGGATAGTCACGACTTTGCGCAGGATCTTGGTATCGAAGCCGTTGCCTTTGGCCTCGGCGTAGATCTCCTTGATGTCAGCAGCAATCGCCGCCTTTTCTTCCTCCATCCGCTCTATTCGTTCGATGAACGCGCGGATCTGGTCTTGCGCTACGCTGTCTTCAACTGCGCCGCTGTTGGATGGATATGCCATCTAAGCTTCCTCAGAAATTTGGTGAGCAGTGTTTACTGGCGCGGTGTTGACCAAACCAATCGAACGGGCGCGGCCCGGCAACCGCGTCAGATGCCCGCGCTCCACCAAGGCCGAGACGAGTTCGAAAACGCGACCGGTGCTCGTCTTCAAGCGTCGGGCGATGTCCCGATACGTCGGAGCGAAGCCGTTAGCGTTGAAATGGCCAGTGATGTAATTGAGTGCTTCTGCTTGACGCTCTGTCAGACCTGCTGCCGCTGGAGCGGCCTGCAGTTGTTTGACGTCGGAGAGGGCGAGCTCGCGAACCTCAGCGAATACCACCGCGAGATCATCAATCAGCTGAGCGTTGTTAACGTTGCAAACTGCGCCGTTGTGATTGAACAGAAACCATTCTGCCAGGGCATGATCGTCCCTGCCCGTTTCAAGTGGGAGGGTCATGCGCTTTCTCTCTCAGAATTGGAGGGAAAGAAGTCAGCTTCGGTGATCGGAAGTCCGCTCGCTTTTGCGTGGCGCAAAATTGAGGAGGCGGATCGGTGAGGTATTACCCCGCCCGTGCCGCCTTTGTCTTTCGGCCGCATCCAACGATAGACGCGGCTGATATGGTTGCCAGTCATCGACACAACAGCATCGACGCCGCCAGCTTTGGCGATAACGGATTTAGCAGGGTCAAGTTGATCATCGGACATGCCTACACATTCGCGATTATCGCGAACATTGTCAATGATGAATTCGCGATAATCGCGTTAGCCTTTTTCGCGCAATTCGCGAATGGTGAGCGGCATGGCTGACCCACAACACGCTCTCAAATTATGGCTGTCACAAAAGCTAGAAGTGCATGGCGCGATAACTGCAGCTGCAGAAGCTACAGGCATGTCGAAAGATCAGCTCGGCCGCTCCAAAGAAACCGAGGCGGACGACCCGAAAAAACGCCGCCGACTGCAGCCACATGAAATTGAGGCCCTAGCCCGGCATTTCAACGAGCTCCCACCAGGGTTCGAGGGCATGACTAACTGGCTTCCAGATGGCAGAGCTGCGTCTCGACAAAATGGCGAGCCCTTAAGCTCCGGGAAGACTTTTAGCACCTTCGACCCCGATCAGCCCGACGTCATCGAGGACGAAGGGATGACCCATGGTAGCGAAACGGGCCTACGTGGCGTGCCTGATGGCGCTTCGCCTCAGCTTGATGTGACCGCAGGTATGGGAGCTGGCGGCATTACTGTCGTGAGCGAGGGAGTGCGCGGTAAGTCAGGAATGACGTTCGCAGCCGAGGATATCTCCGACTACTGGCGGGTGCCTCCAGTGATCCTCGCAAGCATGGGGAACGTGAAGCCCACCGACATCACCTTTGTACCGTGCCAGGGCGACAGCATGTCCCCTACTCTGCTCGAGGGGGACGTTGTGGTTGTCGACACACGCCACCGCTGGCCATCACCTGACGGTCTCTATGCTCTTACTGATCCATTTGGCGGCATCATCGTAAAGCGATTGCACGTTACTGACGCGGGCACAGACGAGGATCGAGTTGTGATGGTTGTTTCTGACAATGCAAAGCATGAAACGCGCAAGGTGACGATCAACGATTTGCGGATTGTTGGGCGTGTCCTTAGGAAGTTTGGCATCGTCGGATAACGGCCGGAAAAGTCGTTGGCTGATTTCAATGTTGAAAATAAAATAAGTAGGCACCTCTTAGTAGAATAACGACACCTTATTGCACACTCACGAATATTCACGAGATCAGGATGAACTCACACAACATTCAAAAGCCTGCACTTTGGAAGCCGATAGTAGGCGTACCGGCTACAGCCATCCTCGGGGGATTTGGGCTACTGGGCGTCTTTCATTCATGTTCCACACTTATGAGCGGTTCCGTCTATCAAGTCCAAACGGAAGGCATGTTTATTGGCTCGTCCTGTATCATACTTGCATATTTTGCTTATCGTTTCTGGGGGAGACCGTCATTTCCTAAGAACTAGTTAAAGCAGCGCTGAGGGGCGCTTGGGAGGGGACATGCGACTACTAATTGCCGCCATTACAGCAGCTCAATTGGCTGGGTGTGCCAGCACTCATCCACCTAAGGTGACACCCGCAGAGATAGCGACTAAGTACGGCGGCGTCCGCACCATAGAAGATGGTCTTGTAGTGACCCGCTATCCGGATGGCAGCGGGTCAGTATCAGCTACCGACGACATACTTCAGGATCGATGGTCCATCTCATGTGGAGTCGATGCTATGACAGACAAGCGAGATTGCAGTTTCCACAATCAGATCGGCGGGCTGTTTGTGCACTTTGGTCAGAGCAAAACGCCGCGAGAGGTCTGCGCCTTTGGCCACGACTTCCCCGGTCGCACAGCTCAAATTCGTGTTGACAATAACAGTCCCGTCTCAACCGACAGAGAGGGATGCGTGCCCGCTTCGCGTTTGATAGGGCAGCTGAAAGTTGGCTCCACAGTGGTCGTCAGATATTACGACTGGCCTTATGACTACCCGCGAGACAAATCCAGCTCCCTTGCCGGCTTCAGCAAGACGTTGCAAGTGATCGATGAGACATTAAGCAGGTAGCGTAATCTAAACGCATCTTAGCAAGGGCCGTCCAGACAGAGTGGCGATGTAACTTTTGGACGGCGTTTCTTCGGCTGGTTCCAGTGGAGGAAATAGGGCCGACCTTCGCAAGCGAAACAAAATAAGAACGCATCACGTTGACGTGTGCGTGAGAATCGCCTGAAATAAGAAACGCCCGACTCTTTACGGAGTACGGGCGTTTTCTTTTAACCGCCTTTGGGGGCGACGTCTGTAGCAAGAGCACCTTCTAACGATTTTGACGGTGTGGTCAATCCCCATTTGGCAATCAGTGTTCTGCCGAGAGCACTAACGTAACCTTTTGATAAGAAAGGCTGGTTGCGAATGACTAATGCTTTGACCACCACGAGTATACCTCAGGCCATCCATGATGGTGTCCTTGTAATCGGAGACGCTGAAATACCCTGTAACGTCCTCGAAGATGGGCGGCGAGTATTAACCCAAAGCGGTGTTATGCGCGCACTAGGAAGAGCTAGACAGGCCAAGGGGCGCGGACACTACGATGGCGACGTCAACCTGCCTGCGTTTCTTACTGCCAAGAACCTAAAGCCCTTTATTCCTAGCGAGTTATATGTGACGTCAAGTCAGATAGAGTTCCGCCGCACCACAGGCGGTAAGGCTTTTGGGTATCCGGCAGAGCTACTGCCGTTAGTTTGCGCTGTCTTTGACGATGCAGATAGAGCCGGGAAGTTGGCTAAGCCGCAAAAGCATATAGCTGAGAAGGCACGGATGCTGCTGCGTGGGCTGTTAAATGTAGGTATCGTGGCTTTAGTCGACGAAGCTACCGGCTACCAGAAAGTGAGAGCAAGAGACGAGCTCCAAAAAATTCTGGCCGCATACGTATCACCAGAATTGCTTCCTTGGGCAAAGCGGTTCCCGGATTCCTTTTATGAGAACCTACATAGGGTGCGCGGCTGGGAGTATAAGCCCGGGTCAAACGCTCGTACGGCTTATATAGGAAAACTAACTAATACTCTGATCTACGAACAACTCCCCACCGGCGTTCTTGACGATCTAAGAGAGAAGAATCCGCGAGATCCAATCACCAAACGTCGCAAACATAATCATCACGAGCTGCTAACGACTGACATCGGCAATCCACATCTCGAAAGACAGATAATTTCGGTGAATACGCTCCTTAGTGTCTCTGATGATTGGTCTGAATTCACCCGCCTGTTTACAAAAAAGTTTCCTCCAGGTCCCGGCGATCTATTCGCACCTCCGCCGAGTGAAAAATAGCGCTAAGCCGATTTAGCGAGAATTCGCTTTCTTATTCGCCCTCACCAAGCCCTACCCTCACCGGTAGGGCTTTTTGCTTGCCTCTACATTTCACTGGAGTCAGAGTTCTATGCCCGCAATAGCACGGAGGAACTCCCATGGACGAGGAAAACCAGATCCACGAGGTAGAGGTGTCTAGAAACGGAACCACATATAAGGCCACCTACTTCGTGGAAAACGCGATGATCCACGCTAACATCAACGGCAAAATGGTCAGCAAGACCATAACGACAATTCCGCCACGACAAGCTGCTGTTTGGCTCCTTGAGGCTGAGATAGATGGCCTTCCGCTTGCCGATGACAAGCACTAAAGCAGGGCTGTATCTCGCATTAGTCCAAAGTATTATATAGGGCTCAAAGCCCACCGCCTAAGCTCAAGGTGTTGACCTCCAAAGGATTTCGACACAGAGAGCCCGCCTATACCCCCACAGGCGGGCTCTCGAGCATTTGTCGTATGATCATGCCCCGCCATTGCACGGGGTTTTTCTTTGCCCCGCACTCTGGTAGCAGCGCTTTAAAGCCCAATCTGCTTGATAGCCCATGCAGTAAGAGCCTGAGTGGTAACATTCTCAATCATCTTGAGTGGTGCGGTTGCTAGCTTCTCTGGCCCAAAGGCGGTTTTAACCTTCTGCCAGGTGCCGTCATCGGTCAGCAACGCACCGGCGAATTCATGTCCTTGCCATGTCAAATCTTGGACTGCGATGCGCGCGAACTGGTCAGAGAGAGTTGTGAAAGCGATGCCTCTGATATACCCGGCCTCATGCAGCAGAGCGACGTGCAGAGCAACAACGTCATCCTCTATGCCGTCGATCTCTAGATAGACAGGCTTTGCGTCTGCCCGGTCCTGAATGGCTTTCAGAACCTTCCGCACTACTTCCATGTCGCGCTTCATATCATCCTCCCTACCCTCGAGGTGGGAAACCTTAACGCGCGCCACGCGAATGGCAACATCGACCGGATTTGGGAGCATCTGCACCTCCAATTGACGCCTGCTTATAGCTCCAGTCGCAAGGCTAAGATACATAATTCGCGATTATCGCGCAATTCCGATTGACAACATTCGCGCTTTTCGCGAAACTCCATTCATCAACCGAGCCCGAAGACGCAAACGCAGATCGGCTCAATAGGAGGATGAAGAGAAATGGCACGCACACCAGCCCAGTTTGCCGCAGACCGCCGTCGCAGTCACAGGGCTAGCGCAAAGCGCAGTCAGGCAGCAACCGCAAATATGTTCGATACGCGCCGCCGACTGATTGCACTCGGGGGCGACCGGTCTCTGATTGCGGTCTATTCGGACACGTCGCGCCTAACCGCAGAAATGGCCCGGAAGCACCTGAACGTTGTGCTTAGCGGTCAATTCGCCGACTTCGTTTGAACCCTTCCCACCCTAGCGATCCGCCGAGGTCGCTAGTCCTGAATGGTTATTTCCAACGAAGGGACGGCGGGGCGAGGTCGGAAGACTGAGCAGCTTAATAGGCACCCGCCGAATTATCGAATGGCCGGCACACGAGGACTACGCACGCATCGCGGCAGCAGCCACCTAACGAACGTTCTTTTCAAGACGCCGTCAGCTGGGCGCCGACCTGAGATCGATCCTGCAGAAAGACAAGCACGTTCTGATGCAACGCTGGCTTTGGCTGAGGAGATGTTCAACCGCCCACGCCAGCCAGGCGAACTAGGCTTTGCTGGTCCGGTACCGCAGTCAGCCCAAGAGCGCGCCATGGAGAAGCTCAAGGACACTGAGGCCCGGCAGGCTGCTGAAGGCAACACCGATCTGAACCACGACAATCTTGAGGGCGGATCATGACGCTCTACTACAGGACTTGCTTCTTACTCACCCACATCGCCGTCACCTTTAGCGCCGCCTTTTGGCTTCGTTTCGGGGCATTTCCTTGGGAGTTGATCTGATGAACTGGCAGCAAAAGCTCGCTGAGGCTCAGGAAAAGACTAAGAGCGCCGACCACGTTTCCAGCTTCGACATCTACAATTTGGCCGCGACACGTCACGCGGACAGCGAACAAGCTATGCGCATCGCCGAGCTATCTTCACACCAAGCGGCCGGCACTGTGCCACCGCCTCTAGTGTTTTCTCGCCCAGGGCCCGACCCGAGCAAATCGGAAGCGCTTGAATGGTCCGGCTACGTCCGCTCGGACTCTCCCTATGAACGCTGGAGATAGTCATGGGCATTAAACCGATCCTATTCTCAGCACCGATGGTCCGAGCGCTGCTCGATGGCACGAAGACGCAGACGCGCCGAGTGATCAAGCCGCAGCCAAGTGGCTATCAAGGCAGCCCCAATCCACCGCGCGGCCTGTCATGGGTAAACAAAACCCGTGATGAGCCATACATCGCCCTGCACGACGACCAGGTGCACTGGTGTTGGTGGGATGAGTACAATCAGCAAGGTCCTGACTGGTTCAAGCTGCCGATCGCTAAGGGCGATCAGCTCTGGGTGCGTGAGACTTGGCAGGCGCTGTCATTTGGCGACTACCTCCCAACCAAAAACCGGCCCGCAGACGTGCGCTACGCAGCTGATGATGCGCTGCGAGATCTCACGCCTGGCGTTCGCGGCTATCCCTGGCGCCCATCCATCTTCATGCCACGCTGGGCTTCTCGCCTAACGCTGACCGTTTCTGGTGTGAAGGTCGAGCGCTTGCAAGCCTGCAGCGAAGCCGACGCAATCGCCGAGGGCATGACGCAAGCCACAGCAGACACAGTTTTAAGCCCAGAAGAGCGCGCCCTCTACGCGTCCACGCACATTCTCTGCCCCGACGCTCGCTCGCGCATCCTCTACGCCTCCGTATGGGACCAGATCAACGGCAATGGCGCTTGGGACGCTAACCCCTTCGTTGCCGCCTACACCTTCACCGTCCACCGCAGAAACGTGGATGCGGAAGGGGAAGACACATGAATTTCTCCCAGATCGGAAAGAAGGTGGAGCTTCTCACGGCCACCCAGCGCCTCTGCAGAGAAGCGAAAGACACCGGAAGCCGCAACGCACTGCTTCAAGCACAAGCACTCCTATCTGGTGAGGTCTACGCATCGCTCGAACGCGGCATCAAACTCAACCTGCAGGCAGCTGTCCGAGACGCCTTTGAAGGCGTCTGTCTTCACCCAAATGGCGTCAAGTTCCAGGATGAGAAGGAAGCAGCATGAGAACTCGCACACCAAGCGAAAGCCAGTTTCTTCGGGAGACAAAGGATCACGAACTCATCGTGCTCGCTGACGATGGGCAGAACCGACACCTCACCTTCAAGCAGCCTAGCACCAGCAACCGCTATTTCAATATTACGACTTGGCCCGGCTATCTTTGCATCAGCGGCGACATGGGCTGTTACGTGTTCTCGCGCCTAGCGGACATGTTTGAGTTCTTCCGTGGGGAGGGCATTAACCTCAGCTACTGGGCCGAGAAGCTACAAGCTCACGACAGAGGCGGCGGTCATCGCGAGTTTTCGGAAGAGCTGTTCCGGCATCATATCGTTTCGGACTTTCGCGCCGCATATCCTCAAGGCAAAGAGCGCCGTCTAGAGCACTGGGCAGAGCTGCGCGAAATGCTGGAGTGGGAAACTCCATACTCGACAGAGAGCGCGATTACTGCAGCCATGACTTGGAGGGATGCAGCAGGCGAGCAGCCGTTCAGCGACTTCTACGAACATCGGCTCGAAGACTACACACACCACTTCGTCTGGTGCTGTCACGCAATCCGGTGGGCCGTTGAGCAATACGACGAATACAAGGCCTCACAGCGCTTCCCCGCCCTCACGGTGCTGCACGCTCAGCCGCGCAAAATCGCGGAGGCAGCATGACCACCGCACTAGAGCTTTTGAACAAAGTTGCTGAGGTATCAAGCGCTGTCGGCTGGCAGTCGAACACGGGAGCAGTTGAAACTGCGGGCCAGATCATCTCATGCCTCTACGCTAATCCTGATCAGATCGAGCGCTTCATTACCGAAGGTACAGGCTTGTTCTTCGACGGCACCTTCGCCTTTGAGAACGGCAGTTTGACTTGGCACGCAACTGACGGCCGAGTGATTTCTCCCAGCGAGTACCGCGCTGCCAAGGGGCTGCAGCAATGAGGAAGCCAAATCAAACCGAGCGCAACGCGCTCGCTATGGTTAAGCGCTGCGGCGGTTCGTACTGCCCAAGCCAAGACGCATGCGCTGAACCCTTCATCATGGACACGCTCAACGGCCTAGTCCGCAAGAAATACCTCTCTGTTTCCGCTGAAGATGGCGCACCGCCAATGTTCAAGCTGACAGCGTATGGCGAGAGGGAGGCAGTGAATGGCTAGATCCAAACGCTACGAGTTCAGCAAAGGAACCAAGCGCGAAGCACGCCACCGCTCTCGGGATCTGTGTGAGGCTGTCGGTGAGGTCTATGGCCTTCCGCCAGGACAGCGATGCAATGCGCCACTAAGCGCGGGTGTTGAATACGATCACTACCCTGCCCCCGCAACTGACAAGGGTAGCGACACGCTGGAGAACTGCGTGGCTACCTGCAAAACCTGCCACCGCTTCAAAACGAGTTCGTTCGATGTGCCAATGCAAGCCAAGGCCAAGCGCGTCTCGGACAAGCATCTTGGCATTCGCCCACACTCCAAATGGGCTTCCCGCCCTCTTGGCAGCGGCAACAACCAACGCTCAGCAACCCGCCCTCTTATCAGGAAGAGTGAACAGGTATGACCGACAAGGCAAACGCACTCTCACAGCTTGCGGACAAGCTCTCTTACCGCGTCGAGAACCCATCGGCATGGCCAGAGGGCTTTGATCAGGGAGGTTCAGACCTATTCCGGGAAGCCGCAACGACGATCCGGGCTTTTGCTACCGCATCCAATCCATTGCAGGCAGTAGTGGATAGGTTTCCGGGCGGGGAAGCAGCTTTCAACGCAGTGCTGCAATGCCCGCACGAAATTGACGCCGAAAAGGTTGTCCTCAAGATCGACCATTCGAGGCCGGGCAATGCCATAGCGCAGCTTCACGCCCGCCTCTCCGCCCTCAAAACCACACCTGCACCAGTGAGTGAGGCTACGCACCGACACAAGAAGCGCGGAACTGAATACGTGCTGATCGGCGAAGGCAAGATGCAGGCGGAAACTTGGGTCGATATGTTCGAAGGCGGAGTTCTGTCGGTGGACGATGAAGAAGTGGCTATCTACCGCAGCGCCACCGACCCGACTGAAATATGGGTTCGTCCGCTGGAGGAATTCAGAGATGGCCGCTTCGAAAACCTCACAACATCTACGGGAGGTGAGTTAAATGGGTAAGCCTCTTGCCATCACTGAGAAGCAGGCAACCACCCTGCTCCGCGCTGCAGAAAAGCAGAACGCCGTCATCGAGGTGCAAACCCCGATGGGCCTCGTGCGCCTCATTCCTTCCTCGGTAGTGCGAGAAAGTGAGAAGCGCCAAGATGACGTAGTTGGACACTTCTAAAATGCCTCGCAAGCGCAAGCCCTATACCCTGAGAGAAAAGAACCGGCACGGGAGTTACGTCTGGTATTTTCGCCGCGGCAAGGGCAAGCGTGTGCGCCTACCTGGGGAGTATGAAAGCCCAGAATGGCGAGCTGCTTATGAAGCTGCTCTAGGCGGCGTTGAGCCTCCCAAGCCAATGGCGAGCGGGACCTTCAAGTGGCTCGTTGAGCGATACATGGAAAGCGCGAAGTGGGCCTCACTTGCCACTGGCACGCAGCGCTTCCGTCGCCAAGTGCTGATGCGTGTTGCTGAGACAGGCGGGCATATCCGCATCAGCCAGATTACCCGGCGCATCATTGCAGATGGTCGAGACCGTCGCGCCAAGACGCCGGCCGCAGCGGTAAACTACCTCAAGGTCATGAACCAGATTTTCGCTTTCGCGATTGATGCTGGCTATATGACTGACAATCCAGCCAAAGGCATCGAGAAACCACGTGTTCGCACAACCGGCCATCACCCGTGGTCGATCGATGAAGTGCACCGGTATCAAGCGAAGTGGCCGACTGGCACGCAGCAACGGCTTGCTCTCGACGTGTTGCTCTACACGGGATTTCGCCGCGGTGACGCCGTTCTGTTCGGCAAGCAGCATGTACGCAATGAGGTGATTACCCTTCGCAACGAGAAGACCGGAACGGAAGTCATCGTGCCGCTGCTGTCACCTCTTCGGCGCTCGATAGACGCGACGAAGACAGGCGACCTCGTGTTCCTTTGCACGAGCCACGGACAACCATGGAAGAAAGAGAGCTTTGGGAATTGGTTCAGGGAGCAATGTGAGGCCGCGGGGGTTCCGGGGCGCGCTCACGGACTGCGCAAGGCAGGCGCCACAATCGCGGCAGAAAACGGCGCAACTGATCTGCAGCTAATGGCCATCTTTGGCTGGACCACCGCGGCACAGGCCGGGCTCTACACCAAGTCTGCGAACCGGGCAAAACTGGCGGAGCAAGGAGCAGCACTGCTGGTGATAGACGAGCATGAACCGGGAACGTCTATCCCCGCACCTAGCAATCCGGTGCGGGGAAAATCGGGAAAAACCCAGAAATAACAACCGCTAAAAATGGCTATTCGAATCCTGCAGGGGTCGCCAGTTTCCTGAAATTGTTATCGAACTTTCGGCAGAAGGGGCAGCGTTTGCGCACTGCCCCGGAGCATTCGGGTACGATTGCACTGGTGGGTCACCTGATCCATCAAGCCTAGCGTTGTTTGACGACGCCAAGGCAGGATGGGTCAGTGACATCGGCTAGTCGATTTGTCCGGCCATGGGCAGACCGTTGGAGCGCCAGGCCTCGATACCGCCACGGTACCAATAGGCCTTCCAGCCGGCCATGCCAGCCCGCAGAGCGGCATTGTAGGAGGAGCGGTCCTGCATGCCTGCGCCGAAGAAAATGATCGGGACGGATTTGTCGCCGCCGGTCTCCTCGGTCAGCCAGTCTTCGATAAGCCCCTGAAATCTATCTGTAAGGCTGCCGTCGCGCCCGGCATCGACCACTGCAAAAGCGCCGGGCAAGGTTGCTGTGCCGCCACTGGTATCCACCAACAACCAATTGTCGTTGCCGGTCAGTAGGTCGACGATGGCGGGGGTCGTCAACACATCGGCGCGCATGTGAGCAGCGGGTGTTGGACCGCGATAGGGCGCGGGGAAGAGGACGGAGGTTGCAGGGACACCATAATCGGCCAGCTCGTTGAGCGCGCCCGCGGTAACCATCATCTCTGAGGTCACGGCAACAGTGTCGGCCTGAGCCGGTGGTGCAGAGGAAGTCTGCGTTCCACCCAGTTCCACCTCAGCGAGCATGCCAATGAGATATTCAATGAGGTCGTAGCACATGGTGATACTGCCCTCACTGGGGTTATACCATGCGTTGAGTTCACCGCACTGGCGATAGGTCACACTCAGGTCACGCGGCAGAACGTAAGTCTTGGCAAGGTCTTCGGCAAAACCGCGCAAACCATCTTCAAATGTTTCGACCAAGAAACGGCTGACCGGAGTTGTCGGCAGCTCGAACGTCACCTTCACAGCAGCGCCGGGGGCATCAGCCATCAAATGCCCGTCTGGATGCCATGTGCTAATGCGAGTGTGCGGCGCCAGGATTGTGCGCCAAGCGCGGTTTTGGCGATTGAACTCTTCGGCGCAACGCGACAGCGTCCGCTCTTCCATGCCGACCTGCTCGGCGATGTGTTCGTAAAGACCCGGATTGCCACCGTAGATCACGCAGAACGTATTGCGGAAGCGCCGCAAATCGCCGGTGTGCTAATCCTGCCAAGGCAACTGCTCGCCGGTCTGGGAATTGATCATACCGCCATAGTACCAAGGCAGGACCGAGTAGATCGCCACTTCGCGGCCGATCAGATCGATATTTTCATCACCCGAGGGATACATGGTCGGCTCGACGACGCGCAGCGCGGAGAAAATGTCGACTGCGTCTTCTTCCGGCCCGGTGGAGGGCAATTGCAGTTCGGCAATCAGGGCATGGCCGAATTCATGCATGAAAATGCCATTGGTGACGCCCAGATAAGCGCCGATCAATTGCGACTCATGTGTGTTGATGAAGGGGATAGCTCCCTCCCCTGTTGATGAGGTTGGGGGCGGAGCGGCGCTGGTTCCCGTCGTTTGCGGCGCTGCAGCATTGGTCGTCGACACGGCAAAATCGCTAAAATAGAAATCGCCACGCTCGTAGGCCAAAATGCCAACGGCACCGCCAAGAATTGCCTGCTCATTGACCTGTGCGATGAGCTTTCCATTGAGGAAAAAGCCACCCACGCCGGGCTGTTCAACCCATTCCAGCAGATCAGTGCCGTCCACCTTCGCAGCGCCCGGGAGCCGACCAATCTCGGTAGATTTGCCGTCCTCACCAAAGCACAGGACGAGGCCATCACCACCCAGGGTGATCTCGCCAAGGCATGAGTTCTTGGTGGTAGCGCTTTCGACAACAATGCCAGCCGCCGAGAGTTTGAACTCCTCGACAGTCCGGCCTTGTGGGGGGCGAATGTTGACGTTGACCTTTACGACGCGCTCGCCGGAAGCGACGGGGCCGCCCATAGGCATGGTGAAGAAGTTTTCCGAGCTTGCCTTGTTTTCGTTGACCAGCACCAACCACTCATTCTCGAAAAACGTGCCCCACCCTTCACGGTTTCCGGAGCCAATGATCGAGGTCGCCAGCGGCCCCATGATCTCAGCCATGCGGGTGGCATTGGCGTCGCTCCCCGCCGGTGGCGGTGTTGTGGCGGGGGCATCAGCGGGTGCTGACGCGCCTGCGCTGCCGCCCCGTGGTGGCAGACCCGAGCCTTGAGCCAGTGGAGGAGCACTGTCCTCCATATCGGTCACCATGAATTCAGCGACGCCAAAGGTGCCGCGCTCGAAGGCCATAACCCCAAGCTCGTCGCCCAACGCGGCGGCATTTGGGACGTCACCCAGAAGCTTGCCGTTGACGATGAAGGTGGCAAGACCGGGCGTTTCGATCAAATCAATGACGTCAGTGCCATCGAGTTTCGCGGCTTTGGCGACCGTGGCGACTGATTCAAATTTCCCATCGATGACGCAAAACAGATTGGCAGCCGCTTCCGCAGTTAACTCGGCGACGCAGGTCCCCTTGTTGGCACTGTTGCGCACCACCATCCCGATGGCAGCAGTGGGCTGGTCGGAACTGATGGAAACATTGACGGAAGCACGACGCCCCGCGGCACTGGGCGGGCCCGCTTTGATGGTCAGAGTTTGTTCGGATTTTTCGAGAGTGTCGTTGCGCATAACGAACCAGCCGTCTTGCTCGCCGGCAAACCAGCCGCGTTGCAATTGCTGATCCACAACACCGTCCAGCGCTCCCAGTATCTGCTGGCCGAAAGCCGGGCCGGACAGTGACAACCCAGAGGCTGCGACACAAAAAGCTAACTTAGAAAATTTCATCGACAACCTGATAATCAAAACTGCTGCGAGGCAATGTGGACTGGGTAAGCGACCGGGCGTCCAAGAAATATTCTAGCCGCCGTAAACTCAAACAATCAAACTGGTATTCCAGTTTCGCGCAAGATGCCAATTGCGGGTGTGCATGGAGGCCGGTTTCAGGACCTGCGAGGCGCACAGTCTGCGCAAGTCGATAAATAGTCGCTCGCGGAAAAATTTGAGTACTACCAGTGATCAAGCAGGCCTAAGCGGTCAGATCCATCTGACATATTTGACGAGCAGAATTTTAGTCTCGGCTCTCGGGACAAAAAAAGACCGCCCCCGAATGGGAGCGGTCTATGCCGTTTAGCGTAGAACAGAATCTGTACCGAGCTTATGCCGTTGTGCTGCGCGGGATCAGCATAGCGAGGACTGCGCATACCACGGCAGCGACCAGCCCCATGACGAAGACGGAGTGGAACCCGGCGCTATGATCAGCACTGGCTGTGCTCGCAAGGATCGAGCCTACCAGTGCTGCGGCTACGGTGGTGCCGAACGAGCGCATGAGCGTATTCAGGCCGTTGGCGGCAGCGGTTTCACTGCGCGGGACCGCATCCATTATCAGCGCGGGCATTGCTGCGTAGCCAAGGCCGATGCCGATGCCGATGACCACATTCACGATCGGGATGTAGATGGCTTGCAGAGGCACAAGAACGCAGAAGAGATAGGCCACCGCGATCACTGAAGCGCCAGCCACGAGAAGCGGGCGCGCACCCACACTGCGGGCAATAAGACCGGAAATCGGCGACATGGCCAGCATGGCCAAGCCGGCAGGCATGAGCATCAGGCTGGCGGAGAGAAGATCGATCCCCATTCCGCCCAAGGCGGCAGGAAACTGCAGCAATTGTGGGAAGGCGATGCTGGAAGAGAACAGGGCAAAGCCCATGGCCACTGACGCAAGATTGGTAGTGAGAACGGCAGGCTTAACGCTCACGCGCAGGTCGACCAATGGGTTGGAAATGCGCAATTCGTAGATGGTCCATAGCGCCAAAGCGACAAGGCCGACGCCAAAGCACAGCAAGGTCGGCATAGCGCCCCAGCCCCAAGTGTTGCCGCGGGAGATCGCAAGCAGCAGCCCAGTAAGACCAATGGCGAGACCGATGACACCAACCACGTCAACGCGTCCACCGCTCTTGACGCCGGTCTTTGGCACGATTGCCCAGATCAGCGCAAAGGCGAGTGTGGCGAGACCCGCCGCCAAAATGAACAGCATGTGCCAATCAAGATTTTCGGTCACCAGAGCGCTGACCGGCAAGCCGATGGCACCGCCAACGCCGAGCGTCGCACTGACCAAAGCAATGGAACTGCCCAAGCGCCGCGTATCGACAATGTCGCGCAGAAGGGAAATGCCGAGAGGGATAACACCCATGCCCATGCCCTGAAGCGTGCGGCCAAGGATCATGGGTATGAGGCCTTGAGACATGGCGCAGACTAGCGAGCCCAGGGTCAGAATAGCCATCAGGATCAGCGCGACAGTACGCTTGCCGAACATGTCGCCAAGCTTGCCCACAATCGGGGTTGAGACCGAGGCGGCCAAGAGAGTGGCTGTGATCACCCAAGCGGTGTCTTCTGCCGGCGCATTGAGCAATTCAGGCAACTTGCTCTGAATTGGAATGAGGATCGTCTGCATGAAAGACGCGCCCATGCCCGCAAAGGCAAGAACGCCTACGGTGAGGCTTTGTCTTGCGCTGCTATAGGGTGAAGAAAAAACATGAGCGGAGTCGGCTCGCACGAAAGGCCTCGAATTTTAAGATTGGGTCTACTATATGAGACTGCGTATCACACGATAGGGAGTCGTGAGAAATGAATTTGCGCGAACGCACCGCTGAAATCATGCGGACCGAAACGGCACGAGCGGCGCTCGATGTGCTCCTCGCGCATGGTTATGATGGCATGACGGCGGACGAACTCGCCAAGGCCGTTGGCATCTCGCGAGCGACGTTCTTCCGATATTTCGGATCTAAGGACGAAGTGATCATCGCTGCGATGCTGGAGGCTGACGACTTCTTTGAGCGCAGGTTCCGGGAATTTGCGGCGGACACGGAGGACGGTCTGTGGGCGCGGATGCGCCGGGCATTTGAACCCACTGTGCTGGCCGCAGAAACGAACAGCGAAAAATTGCGCGCACGCACGCGCCTTATTCAATCGCAGCCCATGCTAGGGGCTAGGTTGCGTCGGGCACGCCTGCCGCAGATTGAACGACTTGCAGCTGTACTGGAGGAAGAGGGCCTGACCGACATCCAAGCTCACGCCATGGCCACGGCGGCAATTGCCGTACTGGATTATTGCTGGTCGCAATGGGCGCGAGACGATGAGGCTTCGCTGCGGTCCATCCTCGACGAAGCATTCCGCTTTATGGGACGCTAAAGGCCGGCTAGCACCGCAATAGATGAGAGGCGCAGACACTGCCTGCACCTCAAGCGCAAAAACCAACTCCCCGATAGTGCGACGCTAAGCACCAGCCATTAGGGCGAGATGGTTCAGTTACTTAATTTCTGCTGATAGCCGTTCAAAATATGCAAGCGCTTCGTCACGAGAGATCGAGCCGCTTTTGTCCACGTCGTTCTGATCGAACATGTCCGTGACCATGGCTTCAGGCTCCTCAGATATCCAACGTGTAAAGACGTTGCCCTTCGAGGGACCTGCATAAGCGAGACCGGCTAACGCCACCGCGATCGCTCCTGCCAATAATATCTTTGTCCTCATTTATTCGATCTCCAATGTCGCAAACATCCGAGCAACTCGGACAATTCTAAAAATATCAGTCAACTATTCCGCCACGCACGGTACATGGCGGAACATTACTTGCCAACGACGTAATTTGATCGAATGCGTCACAAGTTCAAAGACGACGCGGATTTGACGGCTAGAGCACGGTGCGTCCGGCCAACATCTGCGTAGCGGTTTCGGCGGCAATATCCCCGAGAATGGCGCGACAGACGGTTTCGCCCACCATGACCCCGAGCTTAAAACCGTGGCCGGAACAGGCGCTGACAACCCAGCCTTTGGCGTCGAGTGGTTCGACGCGGAACCGCTCTTCTTCGGTCACGGTGTAATAGCAAATTTTGCGTTCTAATTCAGTGTACTGGGACGCATCCTTAAAAACTCGACTCAAGGCATCCTGCACCGGCTTGTAGTCCTCTGCAGTCGCGATGCGATTGTCCGAACCGTGGCCAATGCGCGAGAAAAAGTGGTCACCAATCTTGAGGCGCGTACCGTCTTTGGGCGGCAGGATATAGGCGAGCTTGTCGTCCAGATGGTCGATGACAACCGGCGCGTTGTTCCAAGCATCGGCATATTGAGCGGGCGGCTCGAGATAGAGCACCATCTGGCGAGAGGCCTCGGCAATGTTGGCATAACCGGGCAAGAGATCGCTGATCCAGGCGCCGGCGCAGACCACGACCATATCGCCGGTAATGATCTGACCGTCGGCCTCGACCGTTCCCGCTATGGCATCAACCTTGGTGACGCGCGTGTTGGGGCGAAGATCGGCCCCATTTGCATCGAGCCATTTCGCAAGATCGGTGACAATGCGATCTGCATAGAGGAGCCCTGCCCCATCCGCTTCATAAGCGCTGACAGCGCCCTTCATATTGAGGAAGGGAAGACGCTGCTCGAGCTCGGTGAGTGTGAGCGGACGATGCTTGATGCCCACCGCATCCAAAGCCGTGGCGGTGCTGGTGTATATGTCCGCGTCAGTGCGGGAGACATAGATCGCCGGGGTCTTATGGATATGGGTCGCGCCAATGTCGGCCCAGAGTTCGTCATAGAGCTCAAAAGTCCGCGGCATGAGCGCGGTGTACCCCGGCATTCCCGTATAGGTGTGACGCGTGATCCTATGCTCATCGAAGGACGATGAGATTGGGTTCGGGATGGGGCCCTGATCGAACAGCGTGACCTCTACCCCGCGCTTGCGTAACCGCCATGCCAAGCTAAGGCCTGCGATTCCTGCACCAACGATCAAAACTCTCATGCCAGCCTCATTTACTCGTTTCAAATCGCCCGCTCAGCAGAGAAAGATATTCTCAAAAGCGAACGAGTTTCGCGAAAATCTCTACCCGCTCGATAGTGTTTTCCCGAAACGAGAGGGATATAATTTCAGCCAATGTTTTAACTGAGAGTTCCAAAAGTGAAAGTCTCAAAGCTTCTTATCACCGCCGCTCTCCTCGCTGGCGTCTCCACCGCCACGACCGCTTGGGCGCAGTCTTATAACCCAGATGCGTCCATCCGCATTGGTTCGCTCTATGAGCCGCAGAACCTCGACAATACCGCAGGCGCTGGCCAGGGCATCAACGAAGCTTTCAACGGCAACGTTTATGAAGCTCTGTACCAACTGACCGACGCAGGCACTGTCGACGCCAAGCTGGTTGAGAGCCACGAAGTCAGCGAAGACGGTCTCACCCACACCTTCAAGCTTAAGTCTGGTGTGACCTTCCACTCGGGCGATCCGCTGACCGCTGCTGACGTGAAGAACTCGATCGAGCGCGTTACCGCAGAGGCTTCCAAGAGCTCGCGTAAGAACAGCCTCAAGACCATCACCGCAATCGACGCGCCAGATGATCAGACCGTGGTCATCACCCTGTCCGCACGTTCGGTGAACCTGCCGTACAATCTCTCTTATGTATGGATCGTCAACGACGCTGCTGGTGACATCACTGCTGCGGCCGACGGCACTGGCCCATACAAGCTTGGCGAATGGCGCCGTGGTTCGGCGCTGGCGCTGACCCGCAACGATGCCTATTGGGGCGAAGCGCCAAAGAACGCTGAAGTGATCTATACCTATTTCACGGATGCCACTGCGCTCAACAACGCACTTTTGACCAATGCGGTCGACGTTGTGACCTCGGTACAGAGCCCGGATTCGCTGCAGCAGTTCGCTGACAATCCGGCCTACACCGTGACCGAAGGCGCTTCGACCACCAAGGCGCTGCTGGCTTACAACGACCGCGTTGCACCGTTTGATAACGTCAAGGTTCGCAAGGCTCTGGCCCGCGCAACCGACAAGGCGCGCCTCTTGAACTCCATCTGGGGTGACTATGGCACGCTGATCGGCTCGTTCGTCCCACCCACCGATCCTTGGTATGTAGACCTGACCGGCGTCGATGCCTATGACGTTGAAAGCGCAAAGGCTCTGCTGGCGGAAGCTGGCTATCCAGATGGCTTTGAATTCACCATCGACACCCCAGACTACGATCCGCATCCGATCATCGCGCAGTTCCTGCAGACGGAATATGCCAAGATCGGCGTGAAGGTGAACATCAACATCATCACCTCCAACGAATGGTACACCAAGATCTACCAAGCGAAGGATTTCCAGGCGACCCTGCAGGAACACGTCAATCACCGCGATATCGTGTTCTACGGCAACCCAGACTTCTACTGGGGCTACAACAACCCAGCGGTTGTTGAGCTGATTGCTGGTGCGGAAGCTGCGGCCGACGAAACCGAACAGGTGGCTAAGCTCACCGAAGCCAACAAGATCATTGCGGAAGATGCAGCCAGCAACTGGCTCTACCTCTACCCACAGATCGTGGTTTCGGCCGCAAATGTCACCGGCTACCCAGTCAATGGCCTGAACTCGCAGTTCCCAGCCTATGGCATCGAAAAGACTGAATAAGCCTCGCGCTTATAGTCTTTAGAGACACGAATTATACGCGCCACCGGGTTCGCCCGGTGGCGTTGTCATTACGAGGAAGCTAATGTCGCGCTTTCTCTTCGAATTAGGGATTCTCGGCCATTCTCGCCTATACGATCCGACGCACGTTCATCTTGTTGGTATCGCTGTTTATTGCGGCGATTGTGCTCTTTGTCCTTTTGCGTTTGCTACCCGGCGACCCAGCCAATGCGCTGCTTGGTGTCGGAGCAACTCCAGCACAAATTGAAGCGGCGCGCGCGCAGGTTGGTTCTGACCAGTCGCTTTACGTGCAATTTGGCAGCTATCTGCAAAGCCTCATCCGTTTTGACCTCGGCAATAGCTTTGTCAGCAAAGCCTCGGTGCTTGAGGAAATCGGCAACCGCATGTCGGTGACGCTGCCACTGGCGCTGCTGGGATTTGTCCTTTCTATTTTGATTGCTGTCCCACTTGGCATCGTCTCTGCGGTGAAAGCGGACAAATGGTATGGCTGGTTGATCTCGGTGGTTTCCCAATTGGGTATTGCCATCCCGGTGTTCTGGGTGGGGATTTTGCTGGTGACGCTGTTTGCCATCAATTTGCGCTGGCTCCCCTCTGGCGGGTTCCCGCTCAAGGGATGGGCTAATTTCTCTGACGCTGCGATTGGCATGATCCTACCGGCGGTGACCATTGGGCTGGTGATGGGCGCTTCGCTGTTGCGCTATGTTCGAGCAGCAACACTGGACGTTCTGGGCAGTGACTATCTGCGGACGGCCCGCGCTATGGGCGCAGGCTTTACCGAAGCTCTGCTCAAGCATGGTCTACGCAATGGCGCTGTGCCGGTGATTTCTATTTTGGGCATTGAGTTGGCGACGACATTTCTTGGCGCCGTGGTGATCGAGAAGGTGTTTAGCCTGCCGGGCATGGGCTCGATGCTGCTGCTGGCGATCCAACAGCGCGACTACCCCAATGTGCAGGGTGTCCTCATTATCTCTACCCTTCTCGTCCTGCTGATCGGCTTTGCTGCGGACATTTTGCAACGTGTTGTCGATCCGCGTCTGCGGACAAAATCGCGGGTGCAAGCATGAGTCAGACCATGGACTTAAGCCCGCCAGCCAAACCAAAACTTTCACTCACCTTGTGGGCCGGGATTTTTCTCGTTGGCCTGCATGTGGTCGTGGGCCTGCTCACGCTGGTGTGGCTGCCGTACGACCCGAATGCCTTTACCGGCGGACGGCTTGAAGGCGCGAGCTGGCTGCACTGGACAGGGACCGACCGTCTCGGTCGCGATCTGTTCACCCAATTGATGATCGGTAGCCGCATCGCGCTACAGGTCGGCGTTTCCGCTGTGATCATTGGCGGGGTAATCGGTGTGACGCTGGGCACAATCGCCGCCTTCGCAACGCGCTGGCTTGATGATGCTCTCGCGGCCACGCTCGATATTCTCATCGCCTTCCCGACACTTCTAATTGCCATGCTGGTTGTGGCAGCGAGTGAAACGGCGTCGTTGGGCTCGGCCATTCTGGCGCTGGGCATTGCGCTTTCGGCGATTGTGGCGCGGCTGACGCGTATCCTCGTCAAGCGCGTGCTGGTGATGGACTACATTACGGCGGCGCGAACCTCGGGGTCGAGCTGGCTAAAAATCGTCTTCGTCCACATCATCCCCAATATCTGGCCGACGCTATCGGTGAATTTTGCGCTGCAATTTGGCCTCGCGGTGATCGCGGAAGCTTCGCTCTCTTATCTGGGCCTCGGTGCGCCGCCGCCAAACGCCTCGTGGGGGCGAATGCTACAGGAAGCGCAGGCCACGGTTTACAACGCGCCGCTGGGCGCCATCGCACCGGGTGTGGCACTGGTGACGCTGGCCATCGGCGTCAATCTTCTTGCAGACGGTCTCCGCGACGTCATTGATCCGACGAGGCAGGGACGATGAGCCTTCTTAGTGTTGCAAATCTCACCGTGAAGGCGGGCAACAAAGTTCTGGTTTCGGAGTTGAGCTTCACCCTCGACAAGGGGGAACGTCTGGGGCTGATCGGGGAATCAGGGTCGGGCAAATCACTGACTTCGCTCGCCGTTACCGGACTATTGGCTCGGGGGCTGTCGGCTGAAGGTTCGGTGGTACTGAACGACACGCAAATCATCGGCGCTAAAGATAGCGATCTCAATCCGCTGCGCGGGACGACTGTTGCCATTGTTTTCCAAGAACCCCTTACGGCGCTTGATCCGCTGATGCGGGTGGGCGAGCAGATCAGCGAAGTGGTGGCCCGCCGCGCCAAGCGCGATGGCGATCGGCTGACGCGCATTGAGATGGATGCGGACGTCGCGGCGCTTATGCGTGAAGTGAACCTGCCAGCATCGCTCGCCAGCAAATATCCGCATGAGATGTCGGGCGGTCAGCGCCAACGTATCGCCATTGCGATGGCTCTGGCCTGCAAGCCGGAGCTGCTCATTGCCGATGAGCCGACGACTGCGCTCGACGTGACAACGCAGGCCGAAATCATGAGTCTTATCAAACGGCTCGTGGCGGAACGTAACATGGCACTTCTCTTTATCAGCCACGATCTGCCGGTGGTCGCCAATACGGTGGACCGTGTGGTGGTAATGCGGCACGGGGTAGCCGTGGAAGCCGGTGCTGTGGGCGAGGTATTCCGTTCGCCTCAGCATGATTACACCAAGAGCCTGCTGGCGGCAGCGAAGGCCTTTGACAACGCGATCGGGGGCCAAGCATGAGCCTCGTTAGCATCGACAATGTCAGCTTCGCTTATACAAGCGAGCGGCAGATTTTGGCTGGCGTCTCCACTGAGATCGCACCGGGCGCTACCGTTGGCCTTGTGGGGGAATCCGGCTCGGGCAAAACCACGCTGCTCCGTCTGCTGCTGGGCCTGACCAAGCCCCAGGGCGGGACCATTCGGTTTGATGGGCAGGTTCTCGACCCGAGCAATCGGGCGTTTATGCGCGATTATCGTCGGCAGGCGCAGGTGGTGTTCCAAGACCCCTACTCCTCGCTCGATCCGCGCCAAAAAGTGTTTTCCATTATTGCCGAGCCGTTGAAATCGCTGCGTATCGCAGGCGACCACAAGGCTATGGTTATGGCTGCGCTGGAGGCCGTTGGCCTTGAGGCCGATAGTGCCAATCGCTACCCGCACCAGTTCTCGGGCGGCCAGCGTCAACGCACCGCTATTGCGCGCGCAATTGTAGCAAAGCCCAAGCTGCTGCTTGCCGACGAAGCCGTGAGCGCGCTGGATCTGACGACCAAGGTGCGCGTTGTTGAACTGCTCCGCACACTGAGCCGCGATATGGCCCTACTCTTCGTTTCGCATGACATCGCGGTCGTCGCAGCGCTGTGCGAACACATTATCATTTTGGAAAAGGGCGTGATCGTCGAGCAGGGTAAGACTGCTGAAGTTCTCGCCAATCCGCAACATGCCTATACGCAGCGGCTGCTCGCCAGCGTGCCGCGCCTCTCGTTCAAGGATGAAGAGCTATGACTGACTATCCAACTGAATATGCCGCCTGGAAAATCCGCCGCCTTGAGGCGCTGCAGGCTCCAGATGGCTGGCTCAATATCATTGCGCGCGACTGGCTGAGTGAAGGCACAGTCAAAATTGGCGCGGCAGACGATAACGACATTATCTTGCCGACCGGCCCGGCTTATGTCGGCACGCTGACACAGGACGCTGACGGCGGAGTGACTTATGCCGCGGCTGATGGCTCGGCGCCGATTAAGCTCGAATTGAACAAGTATAAGCCACCGCGCTTCACGGCTGAGAACCTGCTTCTTGAAGTCACAACACTGAACGGCGAGAATGCTGTTCGCGTGCGCGACACCGCGTCCAAGGCTGGCGAAGAGTTGGGCGAGATCGAATATTTCGATCTGGACCCAAGCTGGCGCATTGAAGCCAAGTGGGTGGCGCTCGAAGAGGCGAAGAACCTCTCCATCTCGACCTCGAAGGCGATCCCCACCGAAGTTCAGGCAACGCATAAGGCCGTGTTCGACAGGGACGGCGTGACCTATGAGTTGCTGGCAACGCACGGCACCAAGGAAAGCCCGCAGTTCGTCATTCGCGACCTGACCAGCCGCGACAGTACCTATGGCGCGTGCCGCTTTGTGTTTGGTGAAAACGTGAGCGAAAACAGCATTGTACTGGATTTCAATAAGGCATTGAATCCGCCGTGTGCGTTTACCGATTTCGCTGTGTGCCCGCTGCCGCCAGCCGAAAACGTGCTACCGATCCGCATTGAGGCGGGCGAGAAGCGGTTGAAGGACTGAGGTTCTTTTGGGCTGAAGCGTTTTGAGGGACTGAGGTTCTTTTGGGCTGAAGCGTTTTGAGGGACTGAGGTTCTTTTGGGCTGAAGCGTTTTGAGGGTGGTGGTGACGGAGGTCGCCGCCGCCCTTTTGTTTGCATTAGAAATGCGCGAGCACCCCGATCAGCCATTTAAAAAGAGACTTGCTCTAATACAAAAAAATATCAAATCATATAAACAAGTTGATATATCACTTAGGGCGCTACCAAAAAAGATGGAAAAGACCACAGGTCAAAAAATTAAGAAGGATGAAAATAACACTACGAACAAAGATTGCTTTGTTATTATGCCCATATCTGAATTCGAAGGGTACGATCCTAATCATTTCAGACATGTATACGATGACATAATCAAACCTGCATGCGATGTCGCAGGCTTTTCCGCAGTACGCGCCGATGACGTTCAGGCGAGTAACTTCATTCACCTCGATATCCTGAGAAAAACCATAGAGTCACCGGTGGCAATCTGTGATCTCAGCACACGAAATCCGAATGTCCTTTTCGAACTGGGAATAAGACAAGCTTTCGACCTGCCCGTGGTCCTCATCCAAGAAAAGGGTACGCCAAAAATATTCGATATCGGGCCGATCAGGTGCTTAGATTACTCTAAGGAGATGCGTTATCACGATGTGGTGGAGACACAAAGAAAGCTTAGTGAGGCAATCACCGAAACACAGAAGTCGACTTCAGACAGCGGAAATGTAAATTCCATTGTCAGACTGCTATCTCTGACTGAACCCGCTAAAATACCAGACGTCACCGGCCAAAAAGACGCCATGTCTATGGACGTTTTGCGGACGGAAATGCACTATATTCGAAAGATGGTTGAAGACCTTACCTCAACTCGCGGTCCCCTAGCTCGACCACGCACTCCGGTGTCCCTAGAGTATGAGCGAATTGCTTCCAGCTTCGAGAGAGCCCAGGCAAGTTTCGGCAAGGCAGAGCATACAATTGTGCTCAGAGAAGTGAACGGGGTCATCGAAGATATCGCTAGAGCGTTGAAGTACGCAGAAGGCTCTAGGATTGACCCCACCGGCTTCAGAATACTTCTCGACCGAGCTGAAACTCTACAAAACCGCCTCATTAAAGAAGTTGAGGACCTCCCTTTCTGACGAGAAGCAAATAGTAACTCTTCGAGCACGCGGACTAGAATTTTCATCCAATACTTTAGAGGGTGATGTGCTGAAGGGCATGCTGCCCTTTTTGTTTCCCCCACCCAACCTCCCCCTGAAGGGGGAGGCGTGCATCGCGGTCGTGGATGGAAGGGCAGAAGGAACTCGCCGAGGTGGGAGTGAGTTATCGGGTTGTGGCGAAACTGATTCAAAACGCCTGCCTATCTGACTGACAAGCTTAGTCTTTTTTCATGCGGCAGATGTGACAGGGCCGAGGCAGGCGATTGCGTCTTGGCGGGGAGCGGCATATGTCGGGCGCAATAGCTCAGCGAAGCGGCAGCCCTATGCACGCTTCACAACGGAGATTTCGGTGCCCCCAATCGAAGAACAGCCGCTAAAGCCCGGTGATTATGTCGCCGGGTTTGCCATTCTCATCCTCTGTCAATTGGCGGGGGAAGTGCTGGTGCATGCGATCCGCATTGTGCTGCCTAGTTTTGCTTTCCCCGGCCCTGTGGCGGGAATGCTGCTCTTGCTGGCGCTGCTGCCCAGATTACCAAAACAGCGTCGCTCGGTGATGGCTGTCGGCAATGCCCTCCTCGGCATTTTGGCAATGCTATTTGTGCCTGCGGCAGTGGGCGTGATGCAGTATGGCGATCTCGTGCTGGCTTGGGGCATTCCCCTTGTCTTGGCGCTGGTCGTTTCAACGGTGCTGACACTGCTCGCGACGGTTGGCACGTTCCTGCTGACAGAAAAGCTAATAAACCGAGGCAAGCCATGACCGGGCTGACGGGCGTTTGGGTATATCTCGCAGCCTCCCCCCTCACCTGGCTGGCAGTGACGCTGGTGGCCTATGCCACCTCGCTCAAGATCGGGGCATTCTTCAAAGGCTCTCCCTTTGCCAACAATGTGCTGATCAGCGCCGCGATCATCATTCCGATCCTGCTGATCTCCGGAACGAGCTACCCGACCTATTTTGAGGGGGCGCAGTTCGTGCACTTCCTGCTTGGGCCAGCAACGGTTGCGCTGTCGATCCCCTTGTTCCGGAATATCGACGCGGTGAAGCGCTCGCTGGTGCCAATTGCGGTATCACTGGTGGTGGGAGCTATCGTGGCCATGGCGAGCGCCGTGGGCATTGTCTATCTCTTTGGCGCGCCGGCTGAGGTGATCGCGTCGATTACCCCGAAATCGGTCAGTGCGCCGATTGCGATGGAGCTAGCCAAGAGCCTTGGCGGCATTCCATCGCTGGCCGCCGTCTTGGGGATCTCCACGGGCATTACCGGGGCTATTTTGGTTACGCCTCTGATGAACGCCCTCAAGATCAAGAACTATGCGGCGCGTGGCTTTGCTGTCGGCGTAACTTCGCATGGCATCGGCACCGCCCGCGCCTTGCAGGTGAGCGACGTGGGGGGCGCGTTCTCAGGCATTGGCATGGCGCTCAATGGCGCGTTCACAGCGCTGATCGTGGTGGGCTTACAAGTGTTGTTTGGCGCGTAGCCAGACAGACAAAAAGCGGCGTTTCGGCGCCGCTTTCTTTTATGCTGAGAGACGTTCGTCCTGCGCGAGACGCGGGTCTGGCAAATGCAGCATGGCGACCAGATCGCGGTATTCCTGCCGCGCATTGACGTGGGACATGGACGGCGCCGCGCCCAAGAGCTGGGCGTCCAATGGATCAAACACGGTCATGCCGATGGGGAAGAGCGAGCGGAAGATCACGCGCTCGGCAATGCCATCGGCGACGCGGCAGGTCAGTGCATCGGCAATTTTCACCACGCTATCATGCACGCTCGCGCCATTGCGGTTAGAGAGCGCCGAGATGCGGTTGCGGACAATGACCCAATCGCTTGGAGCGCCGGTGGCGATTTGGCGCTCGGCGCGGGCGCGCTGCACGTTCTTGGAATAAGGCGAGAGACTTTCTGGATCGCCGGTGCGCACGTCAATTTTCGCCAACACGTCGAGGTCGATCATGCTGTCGTTGACGGGGGTCACAAGCGTGTCGGCTGCACTATGGGCGAGACGGGCGAGATGAGCATCAAATCCCGGCGTGTCGATGACGATGAAATCGACCTCTTCGTAAAGCTTATCCATCGAGCGCGAAAAGAGCTCGAGCTCGGCCTTTTGGTTTTCCTTGATCGAGTCGCTCCAGCCAGTGGGCACATGGACGTGCTTTGGCATAGGAATGTCACGGCCCGTGGTGTCGAGCGTATTGCGGCGATTGCGGATGTAGCGGGTCAGCGTTTGCTGGCGGCTATCGACGTCGACCGTGGCAACGCGAAAACCTTGATGCAGCAAATAGACAGCTAGGTGCAGCGACAAGGTCGACTTGCCGGAGCCACCCTTCTCATTTCCCACCACAATGACGTGCGCGCGTTGCTGGCCCAATTCCGCCTCCAAATCACAGGAGTTACCCTTAATGCCATCAACGGCTCGCATGGTTAATAAGGATTTAAGAGTACCCCAAAACACTGCGCTTATGCCGCGTGGTTTTGCGCTTCGGCACATGGTGAGTCTGGCAAAAGACGCCGCGCCTTCACCTTGCATGAACGAGCGGGAGGCACCTTGCGCCCGGCCATGGGAGTTCTTCCAAGTGCATTTTCTGGAGGGTGAAGTCCCAAGGGCCACTCTCTGGGACCCGCCACAGCGTTCGGGAATAAATTTCCAGCTCAGGTCAGAGACTTAATAGAGCGCTCAACTGGTCGATAACCCTGAGCTTTTTGGGAATTTGTTCGGGCTCAGAGCAGTGGAAAGATCGGATTTGAGCGCCCGATATTGTGGCTTCTCCGCGGCAAGTGGGCGCGGGGTTGGCCCTGCAGGGTTGTACGGCGGACAAATTTAGGCCATTTTAACTATCGTCTAACGGGAGCTGAACCTCTGGCTAACCAAGCGAACCGACCAACCATCGTCCTCTTCGATCTTGATGGGACCCTGGTGCACCACGTCAATCCACGCGTGCTGCAAATGCTCGAATTCTTGGACGACTGTTCCCATAAGGGTGGACGGCTCGCAGCACGATTCCGTCTGCAGCGTCGTCAGCGCTTAAAAGAACAACGCCCACCGCGGTTATTGGTTCACCGCGCGATCCACAAAGTGCGTCGTAAGACGGTCAACGAGATGCTTTCGCCATGCGAGAACATGCGTTGCGTCCTCGAGCGCCTCCACGCCGAAGGTGTTGCCACTGGCGTCGTCAGCAACGGCCTTGGCCGTGGCTATGGCCATGATGTGCTGGAAGCTTTCGATCTGCGGAAGTATTTCTCGACGGCCGTGTTCCGTGAAGACGTACGCCGCGGAAAGCCGTGGCCAGATTCGATCCTCGAAGCGCTGTCCAATATTGGCCGCGACCTCCGCCGGACCGACGTGATCTGGTACATTGGCGACCAGCGTAAAGACATTGCCGCTGCACAAGCGGCTTCGGAAATTATCGGCCACACCATTCGCCCGATCGCCTTGGGCGCAAGAGCAGCACTTGGCGCGATCGAACAGCGCATCCCGAATTCGCAGATTATGTGGTGTGCAGCTGATTTTGAACGCGCGGTCCATAACGCCTTCGACAGCGATGATTACTCGCTGCCGATGTATGGTCCTGTCGCTGCGCCTGTCGTCTAACAGCCGACCTCTTTAGAAGTCGAAGCCCATTTGGTTGATCGAAAGCTCAATCTCTTCGGCTTCGACTTTTTTGTCTTTCTTCTTTGGCTTCTGCTTGGCCTTTGCGGCCTCTTCGGCCGCAGCTAGTGCTGCCGCTTCAGCAGCGAGATCCGCCTCGGACTGAATGACGAAGATCGACTCTAGGTCGTCCACGGGCTTTGCGTCAGCGGCACTGGCATCGCTCGACACAGGCTGCGTGACGCCGACCTCAGAAGCTGCCTCTTCCAAATCCGTGCCCTGCAGGACGCTTTCATCCTCGACAACGAAGTCCTCAGCGGCGGCAGCGAGCTCCTCCCCGTCGAAGAACGGCGTATCGTCGGTAGAGGCATAAGCAGGCGCGCTAAAGACCTCAGCGTCTTCCAAAGTATCCATGGCCGCAAATACGGCTTCGGCTTCAGCTTCGGCTTCGGCTTCGGCTTCGGCTTCGGCTTCGGCTTCGGCTTCGGCTTCGGCTTCGGCTTCGGCTTCGGCTTCGGCTTCGGCTTCGGCTTCGGCTTCGGCTTCGGCTTCGGCTTCGGCTTCGGCTTCGGCTTCGGCTTCGGCTTCGGCTTCGGCTTCGGCTTCGGCTTCGGCTTCGGCTTCGGCTTCGGAGGTCATGTCATCTGGCTGTTCAGATGCAAGCGCTTCTTCGTCAAACACCGGCGCAATATATTCGCCCAGCTCAACGTGCTGCGGGTCTTCCGTTTCGGCAGGTAACACTGGCGCGCTGTGGGCGTGTTCAGTGGCTTCAAAACTTTCAGCGACCGGAGCCGACACGGTTACCTGTTCGTCGGCTGAGACGAGCACATCGGCTTCATCATCCACGACCGCTTTACTGAGCAGAAGCTCGACCCAATCGGTGGCTTTCACCAGCGGCTTGGTTTTAAGAGTGTAGAGGTTTTCGCGCCCCTTCTTCACCTCAACCACGAGCCCCGCCGTCTTTAGCACGCGCAAATGGCGCGAAATGGCCGGGCGGCTGATCGTGAAGGCGTCCGCGAGCTTATGCACGGGAATAGGCCCCTGCATGAGGATCTCGATAATGCGGCAGCGCGTAGCGTCGCCGAGTGCGGAATAAACTGCGATGGGGGCTTTGGTCTTGCGCTTCATACTCTGGTTTAAAGTAACATCAGAGTTACCCGTCAAGTGAGCACGCAACTTCCTCAGAGTTTGTTCACTGAGATTGTTAGAGCATTCTAGACCATGGCCGTATTTTGCGGAACTGAAGAAAGGTTTCGGTCATTCCCGTCCCACAGGATGCTGGAAAAGGCCAAACATGAAACAGACCAGTTACAGCACCAATGCCATGCAGTTCGACCCGCGCCGCCGATATTCGGTTGGCGAAATGGTGGCCGACGCGGTGGTGCATGTCCTAGGCCTGATAGTGGCGATTGCCGCTGGCTCGGCTCTGCTGACGCTCACAGCCTTCGAGACCGCCCCGGAAGCGGTGCCCGCATTGTCGATTTACGTTGGCACGTTGATCTTCGTCTTGGGCGTATCGCTCGCTTATAATCTATGGCCCCACAATTCCTGGAAACACGTGTGGGCGCGCCTTGATCAGGCGGCCATCTTTCTCTTCATCGCGGGTAGCTACACGCCATTTTTGGCAGTGCTCGGAAATTCCACACTCGGGATTACGATGATGGCAATTGTCTGGGGCGCGTCGCTCGTCGGAGTAGCGCTAAAGCTGATCGTGCCAGAGCGTTTTGGGCGCGTTGCCATCCCGCTTTATCTCGGGATTGGTTGGAGCGGCATCTTCGTGTTCAACGCCCTTGCCACCGCCCTGCCCCCAACAACCCTATGGCTGTTGCTGGCAGGCGGCGTCGCCTATTCGGCGGGGATCATCTTCCACGTGTGGGAAAAGCTTCGCTTCCAAAACGCGCTTTGGCACGTGTTTGTGGTGGCAGGGGCAAGCCTGCACCTTTGGGCCGTCATTGACTGTATGATCGTTGCACGGATGTAGCGGTTACTGAATGCGCGAATGAACGACGCTGTCGCCAGCCTCGATGCCCAATTCGACGGTGCGTCCGCCGGGCACTTCAAGCACATACTGCACAGGACCATCCGAAGGGATTGAGGTCTTGTCATGCGGGACGGCGTTGACGTGAATGTTCTTGATGGTGCCATCCGCGGTGATGAACAGCATGTCGAGCGGGATGAAGGTGTTCATCATCCAGAAAGCAACGGGACGCTCTTCTTTGAAGTCAAAGAGCATGCCAGCGTCTGGCGCGAGCTCATGGACATTCATCAGGCCCTTGGCACGGGTCTCAGGCGTATCGACAACGTCAACCGTAAACACATGATCACCGGTCGCCGACTTTATCGTCAGGCCCTCTCCCTGGCTATACGCAGCCAAGGGCAGCGCAACGACAAGAGCGGTCGCAGCGGCGGCGAGAGTGCGGGTTACGCTGTGTATCATGAGGTCCTCGTCACGTAGGGCAGCCGTCAGTGTGACGACGGCGCGTCGCCCCAACCGTCAGGCCGAATTTCGGCGACCATAAGGCCTTTCGGGCCGTTACCATAACGAACCAACACATATTGGCCGGGACGCAGTTCTGTAATGCCGAAGCGGCGCAGGGTTTCCATGTGAACAAACACATCCGGAGCACCCTCGCCTTCCGAGAGGAAGCCGAACCCGCGGATACGATTGAACCACTTCACTTCAAGGCGAACCATGCCGGAGGTTGGCTCAACCACCACATGGGTGCGCGCTGCTGGCATTTGGGAAGGATGGCGAGCCGTCGACTCGTCCATGGAAACAATGCGGAAGGCCTGCAGACCACCAGGGCGGTTCAGCGCTTCGACAACGATGCGCGCGCCTTCATATGCGGTCTGATAGCCATCTCGTCGGAGGCAAGTGACGTGCAGCAGGATATCTGCGGTGCCATTATCGGGAATGATGAAGCCAAAACCTTTGCCCGCGTCAAACCACTTAATGGTACCGGTAACTTCTATGGTGTCTAAAGCGCCCTGTGGAGACAGGGCAGTTTCGTCAACCCGTTTCGTCACCGCTGCCTCACTGGACAGATCGATAGTGCCGTCGCTGTCGCCCATGCCCTTGGCCCCCATGACCCCTCAGCCCTTTTACACGTCCGCTTACGCGGGTACTCAACCACTAGACCAAATCAGTCTGTCCGATTCAGTGTCAGAAGTTAAGAAGTTCTTGCTGATTTGTCGACATATGCCGTGAACGCATTGTCGAATTGCCAGTGACTTGGTAGCCCAGAGGGAATTTCGTCCGATTGGAGGATGTCTTGAAGTATCTACACACGATGGTGCGCGTCACCAATATCGAAGAAAGCCTGCGGTTTTACTGTGAAGGCCTCGGCCTTGAAGAGGTGCGCCGCCGCGAGAGCGAAAAAGGTCGATTCACACTGATCTTCCTCCGCGCCCCGGGCGATGAGGGCGGAGAAGTCGAACTCACCTATAATTGGGACCCAGAAGAGTACACAGGTGGACGCAACTTCGGCCACCTCGCCTACCGCGTTAAGGACATCTATGCCCTGTGCCAGCATTTGCAGGACATGGGCGTCGTCATCAACCGCCCACCACGCGACGGGCACATGGCCTTCGTTCGGTCGCCAGACGGCATTTCCGTTGAACTGATCCAAGACGGCACCCTTGAACCACAAGAGCCATGGCTCTCGATGCCGAACACCGGCAGCTGGTAAACAGCGTTTAGAGCGAATTCATGTTTCGCTAACCTTTCCAGTTAGCGGGTGGTTAGCGAAACATCTCTAATTTTAGCGATTATCTCACCGGCCACTTGCCTGTTGCGCAATGACGACACCGGCCCCGTGGAAATCGCTCATGCCCCCTATCGCACGCTCACTCGCCGCTATCATCACCACCGCCACTGTTTTGGCGGGCTGCTTGCCAATGGCTCTATTCGCGAGCGGTTCAGGATCTGGCTACAGTGGCGTGCGCCAAGACTGGGGCACCTACGTCGCGTCAAAGCAGGTGAATGCCTTCTGCATTTCTCCAAAACTCCGATTTGTCATCTGGGAGTTTGAAGGTCGCTTTGGCAAGAAGGTGGTCATGCAGTCGGGCTATCGCGACACTGCGCATAACAATGCGGCTGGCGGTGCCTCCAACTCGTTCCACACCAAGTGCATGGCGGCGGACTTCTACATACCGGGTGTTCCGAAGGACCAGCTCATCGCCTTCGCACGCAATCTTCCCAGTGTTGGCGGCTTAGGTTGCTATCCGGGCCGGAACTTCATCCACGTCGACGTTCGCGATCGTCCACGCGGTTATCGCGGCCCTGTTACCTTCTCAGGCTGTTGAAAACTAACAGGTTTGCATTTTTCTTCGCGCTCGGGGTTGCGCAAGCCGCAACCTCCATCTATACGAGCTTCATCGAACTGATGCGCCCTTCGTCTATCGGTTAGGACGGCACCCTTTCACGGTGCAGAGAGGGGTTCGATTCCCCTAGGGCGTACCACTTTCCACCTGTTTTCCTTACAACGGTGGACGATCTCTCCTCCCCCACACTGTTATAGTTCAAGCAGACGCAAGTCCGCTGTGTATTTTCCGTTCGAATTGGCAGCCCCTGCGAACAGAGACTGCCAGTGGTTTTTAGGCTGCCGTGGGGCCAGATGGATCTGTGTCGGTGGTGTCTGGGTTTGACACGCTAAGCACTTTAATGCGCCGCACGGCCTGATCCGCCCCTTCAACCCAGCTCATGACATGGCCCGGCCGCAAGCCGAGAAGGGCCGCGCCCTCTGCCGAAGTCACCGATAGGCGGTATGTACCGCCCAATTGCGCCTCTTCCGGCATGACCAGCTTGGCGCAACGCTCTTCGCCCGGCAGCAGAACATATTTGACCAAGCTGCCAATCCGCACGACATCTCGCGGCAAGAACGCATCGGCAATAATGCTTGCCCGATCAAGCTCATAGAGTAGAAAGTCCATGCGCTCGGCGGTTTGTCCAACTTCGGTCAGAGCTGCCACCGTCAGGCGCTTATGATCCTGCTCGCCAATGAGGAGCTCTGGCGAAGGCATCCAATCAGACAAAGAAATGGTCGTCATTTTCCGGTCTCCTTGAGGGACAAGGCGGTCGATGGAATTTTCGATGCTCGGTCAAAGGTGGTAAATAAGTGTTCTGGTGCCGCAGGGGGCTTATCGAAATCGCGCAGGCACCACGGGCAGCGATTAGCTGCCCGTGGCCTCGGTCCTGAACAGGATCGACAATAGCGGAGAACCTGCATTCATTTCTCCGAGCCGTCGAGCGACCTTCGCGAGATGTTCTGCAACAGTGTCTGACGGTCTTCCAGCGAGCGCAGACGGATGGTCATCGTCTCCGTCTTGATCGGCGTTTGTGGTGGAAGATTGTAATCGAGCTCCGGCATGTGAGCATCGGCCCAAGCCTTGAAACGGCTCAGCTTGTGGCTGCCAAGGATAGGGAGGGTGACTGAATACTTATAGGTCATCGACAGGATCTCATGCGCAAATAGACCCGATGCAGAAAGCATCCGGCTAAAGCGTTCAAAATGTGAGAGAGGGGAACACTGAGGTTATCCTGGTGCCGCTCTTGCCATTACGGCAGGTAGCAACACCAGGCTACTAAAGTGCCTGGCGAAGACCGTGTCCCAACAATCGGGTTATGCAGATCGTCCCGTTCATGGCCCCATCATGGCCATTTAGACAGCTTTGTCAAACCGTTGGCGAAAAGCCCGAAATTACTCGGGCTTTCTGTATTGATAGATACCGACGTCGATAGCGCCCTCAGCAAAACCCGCTTCGCAATAGCTCAGATAATAGACCCATTTGCGCTTGAAGTGCTCGTCATAGCCTAGCGGCGCGATCATGGGCCAACGCTCCAGGAAGCGCTCACGCCAGAGTTTTAGCGTGCGCGCATAGGACAGCCCGAAGAGCGATGTGTTTTCGAGCACGAGGCCGTGGCGCTCGCCAAATTCCTTCATCGCCGACTTGGTCAGCAGCATGCCGCCCGGGAAGATGTAACGCTGAATGAAATCAGGGCCACTTCTATAGGCCTCAAAATCCTCTTCCCGGATCGTGATCGCTTGGATGGCGGCGGTGCCGCCGGGCTTGAGACGGTCATTCAGGGTTTTGAAATAGCTTGGCCAATTGTCTTCGCCGACGGCTTCGATCATTTCGATGGAACAGATGTGGTCAAACTGCCCCTGCGTATGGCGATAGTCCTCAAAGACGAGAGTGCCGAGATCATCCAGCCCTTGGCGGGCGAGGCGTTCTTTGGCGAATTTGAGCTGTTCCGCAGACAGGGTGATGCCGCGCAGATGGGCCTTATAGTCTCGCGTGACCGTTTCAGCGAACCCGCCCCAGCCGCAACCGATCTCGAGAATGCTGCTCCCCTCCGTGACGCCTGCCATATCGGCAACGCGGCGATATTTTGCCAGCTGCGCCTCTTCAAGGCTTTGGTCACCGGAACTGAAGAGCGCTGACGAGTAGGTCATCGAAGGGTCGAGCCACTGCCCGTAGAAGTCATTGCCGAGATCGTAGTGCTCGGAGATGTTTTTCTTGGAGCCCTCAAGCGTGTTCCGGCGCGAAAGGTGATAGTGCAAATCGCCAGCGGCCTTCTTAAAGAACCCCTTGTTGGCATTATCGAACATGTCGCGGTTTTGCAGGAAGAAGCGAAACACCTGCGTGAGGTCATCCGCTTCAATATCCCCATTCATATAGGCGGCTGCAAAGCCAACAGTGCCGCGCTGACTGGCTTCTTTAAGGACCTTAAAATTGTTCAGGCGAAGCGTGGCATGGCCACCAGCATTCCCCTGCCCGACAGTCCGACTGCGACCATCGGGAAACACAACCGTTAGGGAACCATGGCGCGGATTGCCGATTAGAGAAACGCCAATCTGCGCGACCAACCAAGACGAAAAATGCGCCCACAAAGACGCGCCGCCGTTGGAATTATTGACAGCTGTCTTGCTCATTGCCGTGTCGTCCTACCATCCAAAAAGGCGATGGCTCATGGCCGTCGCCGAGACATCTAAGCGCAGGCACCCGAAGTGTTGCTCGCCCTTGGGCGCACTACAGGTCAGCGCTTAGTTTATTCACTGCAAATGGATACGCAAGCGGGCAGTTCCCAGATCACCGCTTTAGCGGCCGGGACGAGCAATATCTGTAAGGCGAAGCTGAGCTTGCTCGCGGCCGTGGTAATGATCGAGCGAGAGGCTGCCAGCGAAGTGGAATGGCTGATCGGCCTCACGCAAAAGCGTGTCCCCAATTGGTGTGCCCGCCGCGCGGAAGGCGATGGCTTTGAGCTTGGCACCATCGTCGGAGGTGAGGGTGAAACTGACGTGACCGCCCTTGCCCACAACTTGCGGATAGCGCGCGCGGTGCGCCGGAAAGACGAAGACCGGATTTGGGTTGCCAGAGCCATAAGGCCCGGCTTTTTCGATTTTGTGCAGAAGATCAACTGTTGCCCCACGGGCCGTGAGCGCAGCGTCAATTTTGAGCGCGGAAGCGGCGCGCGCCGTGCGCACGCTGGCCTCAAGACGATCAGCCATAAAGGCGCGGAAGACGCCGAGGTCGCCTTCCTTGATGGTGACGCCTGCCGCCAACGCATGGCCACCGCCTTTGGGCAGAATGCCGGCGTCCACAGCAGCGATAACCGCGCTACCGAGATCCACGCCCGGAACCGAGCGGCCCGAGCCCGTGCCGGTCCCATCCGGATTGATGGCAATGGCAAAGGCGGGCCGATCAAAACGCTCTTTGAGGCGCGCAGCGACGAGCCCGACAACGCCAGGGTGCCACTTTGCCGAAGCCAGAACCAGAAGCGGAGGCCCCTCACCGCCGGCGATTTCAAGCTCGGCAGTGGCGTAGGCTTCTTCGACGGCCTCAACTTCAATGCGCTGACGCTCGGTGTTGAGTTCATCGAGTTTGGCCGCAATGACCATCGCCTGCTGCTCATCATCAATGGTGAGGAGCTTGGTGCCCAAAGCGGCATCGCCGATGCGACCGCCAGCGTTGATGCGCGGCCCCAAAAGGAAACCAAGGTGATACGGGTTAAGGGGACCATTGAGGCGAGCGGCTAAGCTAAGCGCCTGCATGCCGGGCTTCTCGCCCTTGCGCGCAACTTCGAGACCGCGAAGGACAAAGGCGCGATTGAGCCCGACCAAAGGCACGACATCGCAAACAGTCGCTAGTGCCACAAGATCGAGCAATTTCATCAGGTCTGGGAGGCCTGAGTCGCCGCGATTGCGCAGCACACGATTGACCGCGACCAGAACCATAAAGGTTACGCCTGCGGCGCAGAGGTGGCCAAGGCCCGAGATATCATCGGGCCGATTTGGGTTCACCAGCGCATTGGCATTTGGCAGAGCGTGGTCGGCCAAATGGTGGTCGATCACCAGAACATCGGCGCCGCGCTCGCGCGCATGGGCGATTGGCTTTTCGCTGGTGGTGCCGCAGTCGAGCGTGATGATGAGCGTTGCGCCACCGTCGATGAGCTTATCCATCGCGCCGATGTTGGGGCCATAGCCTTCAAAGATGCGATCGGGGATGTGAACCTGCGGGTTGAGCCCGAAGTGATGCAGGAAGCGCGCCATCAGCGCACAGGAGCACGCGCCATCGACGTCATAGTCACCAAAGAGCGCGACGTTTTCATTGTCGGCGACGGCTTTGGCAATGCGCTCGGCCAGTTCGTCCATCGCCGTGAGGGTGGACGGATCGGGCATGAGATTGCGAATGGTGGGCTCTAGGTAAGTCGCTGCTTCCTCGATGCCAATCCCGCGCCCGGCAATGATGCGCGCCAGAATATCGGGCAGTTCAGAGCGCTGGGAAATCGCGGCCGCGATGCGCCCTGTCGCTGTGTCCAAACGATCCACCCATGCACGACCGGTGATGGAGGAGGTGACGTCGAGGAAATGGCGCGGAGCTTCTTGCATGAGGCAGGGTTAGGCGATTTTGGTCGCGCGGTCGAGAGGGATGAAGCTTTCATTAGCACCCTTGAAATGCATAATAGCACTCCCTATGTTCGAAATTCACGAACGAAAGGCGCAACATGAGTGTCAGCGCAGCTCTATCCAACATTACCAAACAGTACGCGGCTTCCGGCGAAAAATTGGTCAGATCGCTGCCCAGGCGCCGACTAGACCGAAACGGACGACTATCAGTTGACCCGAATGAGGACGCAAACTGGTTTGAATGCTACGCTCTCGCGCAAGACCTCTACTACGGCATAAGGCATGAGCTCACCGGCGGCGGCCGATATTTGCTAAGGCCCGAATATTTAACCCTCTGGAACGCCACCGAGGACACGATGTCTAAAATAGATGCAGCGGCAAGGGCGTAAGGCATAGCCGTCACCTTGCGTGGCGGGCTTTGATCCAGCGAGTGGTTTGGCTCCAGGAGCGCATGACAACGGTGGAGGTTTCGATTGTCGTGCGGCGGAGGCGGACGCCATCGACGAGCGAACCATCGGTGACGCCAGTTGCCGAGAACAAAACATCGCCCGAGGCGAGCTCGGAAACATCGTAGACGCGGTTTGGATCGGTAATGCCCATTTCATGCGCGCGCTTACGCTTGTCGGGCGTGTCGAGAATGAGCTTGCCCTGCATCTGCCCGCCAATGCAGCGCAGTGCTGCGGCCGCCAGAACGCCCTCAGGCGCGCCGCCGGAGCCGAGGTAGATGTCGACGCCGGTATCTTCAGTGTTCACCGCGTGGATAACGCCAGCGATGTCGCCGTCGCTGAGGAGTTTTACGGAAACACCAGCGCTGCGCAGCTCTTCGATGAGAGCGGCGTGACGGGGACGATCGAGCACGATAGCGGTGATTTCACTTACCGGAACGCCTTTGGCCTTCGCGAGCGAAGTGACGTTTTCAGTGGCGGTCCAATCAATGTGAACCGTTCCGGCCGGGTAGCCAGCACCAATGGCGATCTTGTGCATGTAGACGTTGCGAGCAACGTTGAGCAGACCGCCTCGTTCGGCCATGGCCAGTACGACGATCGAGTCAGGCTGGTTCTTGGCGCAGAGGGTGACGCCTTCGAGCGGATCGACAGCAATATCGACTTCGGGCCCCTCGCCCAAGCCGACTGTCTGACCGACGTAGAGATCGTCACATTCGAACTGTTCGCCTTCGCCAATAACGATGTTACCGGAGATTTGAACGCGGTTGAGTTCGGTCACCATGGCTGAGACAGCCGCTTCGTCAGCGGCCTTCTCATTGCCCTTGCCGCGCCATTCAGCGGCAGCAATTGCGGCCCGCTCGGTGACGCGGACCATTTCCAGCGTCAGCCAGCGATGCAGCTTGGTTGCGTTTCTGTCCTGGTCGACTTTACTCAGCTTCATGCCGTCCCCCTCCGAGCACTAGGCCCAGACCGGTAAGGTCAGAGCTTTTCGATGCGGATCAGTTGTGCTTTCCCGACTATGAACCCATCTGCTGCGATGAGCGCAAGCGCTTCTCGCACGGATGATTCCAAAGTCTGTTGGGTAATCATCACAACGGTACGGGTTGGTGACCCATCCGGAGCGACTGCCTTAGCACCAAGATCAGACCGCTGGATGACAGAATCGATAGAAATTCCCTTTTCACCCATGCGTGCGGTAATGGCTGCCAAAGCCCCAGCAACATCCTTAGCGGCAAGGCGAACGTAGAACCCACCTGCATGAGGAAGCGATGGCGCCTCAACATAGGGAAGTAGCTCGTCGCTTGGCACGCCCAGAGGCGGCACGCGGGTGCCACGGGCAATATCTAGAATATCCGAAAGAACCGAAGACGCAGTCGGAGGACCACCTGCGCCTGGACCTGCGAGGAGCAGTTCGTGCACGTGGTCGGTTTCGAGCGCGACGGCGTTCATCACGCCATCTACGCCAGCAATGGCGCTGCCCTTGGGCACGAATGTCGGGTGAACGCGCTGTTCAACGCCGTTCTCGGTGCGCTCAGCAATGCCGAGGAGCTTGATTTTATAACCAAGGTCCTGCGCGACCTGAATGTCGTGCTGGGTGATGTTGGAGATGCCTTCGATGCGCATCTTGTCCGGCGCAATCTCATAGCCGAAGCAAAGAGTCGCGAGGATCGAAAGCTTGTGCGCGGTGTCAAACCCTTCAACATCGAAGGTCGGGTCGGACTCGGCATAGCCAAGGGCCTGCGCATCCTTCAAGCAATCGGCGAAGGAAATGCCTTCGTTGCCCATGCGGGTCAGGATGTAATTGCAGGTGCCGTTCATAATGCCAAAGACCTTGGCGATACGAGCGGAGCCGAGACCTTCGCGCAGGGTTTTGATGACCGGAATACCGCCCGCAACGGCGGCTTCAAAGCCGAGCTGCGCGCCGGATTCTTCGGCGATCTTAGCAAGGCCCACGCCATGCTTGGCAAGAAGGGCCTTGTTTGCAGTGACGACCGGACGGCCGATTTCGAGAGCAGCTTTAACGGCTGCATAGGCGGGGCCATCTTCGCCGCCGATGAGTTCTACAAAGAGATCGATGCCATCCCATTTCGCCAAGGCGACCGGATCGTCGAACCACTCTATGTTAGAAATATCAATGCCGCGATCTCGGGAACGCGAGCGCGCGGCAACAGCAACAACTTCGAGCTGTCGACCAAGTTTTCGCGTGAGTTCGGTGCCGTCTTTTTGCAGGATACGAACCAAGGTCGCACCCACATTGCCAAGGCCAGCTACGCCAATGCGTAGTGGTGCTTGGCGGTCAGCTTCGCCGAATTCCGCCATCGCCTTGAGAATACGCGCGCGCGTTTCGGTGCGTGGCTCACGGCCATCGCGCAGATCGAAAACGAACAGCGGATCCCCTGCAACAATTCTGCCGAAACGGGTGGGTGTCCACCCACGAGCAGAGATGAAGGATTCGACGGTTTGGCGGAAAGACTGAATGTCACTCATAGTGGGCGCCATCTGCATAGGAAATCGCCTAGAGGTCAATAGGAGTTTGGTCGATTATCGAGCGAGACCCAAGCAAATCGCGCCTATAGCGACGATGACCGCCGAGACGATGCGCCATGCGTTGAGTTTTTCGCCCAAGAACAGCCAACCGATGATCACCGCAAACACAACTGAGGTTTCACGCAAGGCAGATACGGGCCCAGCCGAACCGATGGAGAATGCAACAATGACGAGCGTATAGCTCACCATGGAGATCGCGCCACCAAGAAGAGCCTTGTGGGTTTCTCTGCTTTTCCAATCGACAGTGAATCGCCTGCGAACGGCCAGCACGCAGACCGGCAGCAGAATGCCAAAGCAGATATTGCCCCAGGCCGAATAGGCAATGGCATTCTCGGCAAACCGCACGCCGATTGCGTCGGCGGTTTGATAGCTGGCAACGAACAGACCTGTGGCAAAGGCAAAGAGTATGGAACTGGTGTTGGCCCTGCCCCGCGAAAAAGCCAGACTCATGATGCCGACTGCGATGATCGCAACGCCAATGATCTGAAGTTGCGATGGCACTATTCCGGTGAGCAGGAATGCACCCAGCATAACCAGTAGAGGAGCGGTGCCGCGAACAATGGGATAGACCTGCCCCAGTTGGCCGTAACGATAGGCCGCCACAAGGAAGAAGCCATAGGCCGTCTGAAAGAGTGCCGAAAGAAGAATGTAAGGCCACGCCTCTGCGCTCGGCATAGGCAAGGCGATCACCAGCGGAATAGAGATCAGGGTGCCGGCAAAGCTCATGACCGTCAGCACCCAGAGGCGATCGGCACCGGAGCGCAAGAAGGCATTCCACGTGGCGTGAAAAATTGCTGCGGTTAAAGCCAGCAGGATTACAGTCGTCGACATTAGTGCAGTCCAGCCGCCCACAAACAGGGGCAGCAGCACGACGCCCCGACAATATCCCCTCAGGCAGGCTATCAGCGCCTAAGGGGATGTCAATTTAACGCCAAGGCGTTTCGCCCCGATATTACTGCGCTTTAGACTTATCCACGGCTTCGCTGATGCGCCGAATGTATTCTGGATAGCCCCATTTGAGCGAAAGAGCGCTCGGGGGCGATACTGAATTGATCAACTCGGGACCTACCATGCTGGCAATAGCGCCGGAGCGCACTTGAAGGGTTCGTGCCATGGCTGGGTGGCCAAAGAAGGCCTCCGCATCGGCGTCGGTGTCAGCATAAGTGATATAGATGTCACTGGTCAGCTCGTTCGCACGCTCGAAACTGAGGCTGTAGTAGAAGCTGTTCACGTCACCCAATTGCGCAACACTGGGCGCGAGGGTGAGGCCAGCGTCTTCGAGGAAGGTCATGCGCGGATCGACCGCCGTATAGACCGACACAGCGCCATCATAACCGCCAATACCGGCAAAACTGGCGCCCTGTACCTGCGGGTATTTTGCCGTTTCGTCTGCAATAAACTGCTCCAATTCAGCGACCAATGCGTCAGCCTCTGCGGCCTTGCCCATAGCCGTGCCGGTCAGGGTGATTGTGTCCTGCCAGGTCGTACTCCATGGCTTGTCCGGGAATGCTACAACGGGCGCGATTTGGCTGAGGCGGGTGTATTCCTCTTCGGTGATGCCGGAATAAACGGCGATAATCACATCGGGCGTAAGCGCTGCGATGGCCTCATAGGGCACGCCACCGGATTGCGAGAGAATAGTGGGAAAATCAGCGCCAAGCGCAGCAATCGCGTCTTTGGTCCAAGTCAGAGCCCCATTATCGTCGCCACCGTAGGTGAAATGCGGAATGCCGACAGGCGCTTCGCCCAAGGCAACGACAGCGTCCTGAACGGCCCAGCCCCAAGTGACAATGTGAACCGGCTTCTCAGGGATGATTGTCTCCCCGTAGGTGTGCTGCATTGTGAGGGGGAACTCTTGGGCGAAACTGGCGCCAGCGAGCAGGAACAGCGGAACGGCGTATACAATCGACTTCGTCAGCATTGCGCACCCTTTTGCGGTTTAGTGAAACCTACAAAAGATGACAATCATTGTCATGTAAATTATTGGATGCCCGCGTGGTCAGTTTCGACGGGTGAGCAAAACCATGATTTCGTAGTGATCGGTTTGCGGGAACATGTCGAAGAGGCGGATACGCTCGGCTGCATAGGATGGCAGCATTTCTAAGTCGCGTGCCAAGGTGACGGCATTGCAGCTGGAATAGATGATTGTCTCGGCCTCAGTCGTTTCGAGCGTAGCACAAAGCTTGTCGCCAAGCCCACGACGTGGCGGGTTGACGATGATGGCGTCAATCGTTGTCTGAGCATCGAGCCCTGTGGCGTCTCCGACAGCGAAGGTGACATCGGCGAGGCCCGCTTCAGCGGCGCTCAGACGCGCAGACTCGACGGCGGGCTGACTAACCTCGACGCCATGCACTTTCCGTCCCGGCTCAGCGACGTGAAGGGCAAAGCCCCCTACTCCGCAATACAGGTCCCAAACGTTGTGCGCTTCGGCTTCGTCGATCCACTCGCGCGCCTGATCGTATAGAGCCTTGGCAATATCGGTGTTGGTCTGGAAGAAGCTCGCCGGGCGCAGGTGCAGCACATGCTCGCCCAAACGCATAGCGAGCGTTTCATCGCCCGCCAGCAGAACCTCCTCATCCCCTTCCACCACGGCTTTATGCTCGGGCAGCAGGTTTGCAGTAACGACAGCTAGCTGAGGGAGCGCGGAAAGCAGGTTCGGCAGATGTTTTTGCATCCGGCTCAGCGCTTCGGTGGAACGCAGAACGAAGCGCACCATCAATTCGCCGGTGGCGGATTGCGTGAGGAGGACGTTCTTGAGTTCGCCACGACGATTGGCAACATCGTAGGGCGGCATTCGCGCGGCGGTGATGAAGGCTTTGATTGGGTCGAAAGCGGCACGCAGACCAGTTTCGAGAATGCCACAGGCTGAGAGATCGACGCCGTGCTGGGTTGCGTCGAGAATGCCGAGTGTCGGCGCTTCTATCGTGCCGCCCACAACCATTTTGGCCTTATTGCGAAAAGCCTCAGGGCGACTGAGCATGGCTGGTAGCCATTGCGCCGAAGGGTATGCGGCGAGCAACGCGCGGGCATGCGCATCTTTTGAGGAAATCTGCGCATCATAGGGTGTCCCCATGAGCGTACACGAGCGGCAGACGCCATTGTCGTAGTAGCCGCATTGCATAACGGTGCTCAGAGATGAATTCACCCGTTTACCTCACGGCAAATAGGGAGGCGGACCCCGCCTCCCTAAGCTTGAAATTACTTTACTTCAGCGACTGGAGCGGTGTTGCTCTCATCAGACTTGCCGCCAAGGAAAGCCTTGATGTTGCGGGCCGCCTGACGAATGCGCTGTTCGTTTTCAACGAAGGCCAGACGAATGTACTGGTCGCCGTATTCACCGAAGCCAACGCCTGGAGCCACGGCAACGCCGGTCTCACGAACCAGAAGCTTTGCAAACTCGAGCGAACCGAGGTGCGCATATTTTTCTGGAATTGGTGCCCAAGCGAACATGGTCGCCTTTGGCACAGGAATATCCCAACCAGCACGGCCAAAGCTCTCGACCATAACGTCGCGGCGGCTCTTGTAGATCTTACGCACGTCTTCAATGACATCGTCCGAACCATTGAGCGCAGCGACTGCTGCCACCTGGATCGGCGTGAATGCACCGTAGTCGAGGTAGGATTTTACGCGGGCAAGAGCGGCGATGAGGCGTTCGTTACCGACGGCAAAGCCAACGCGCCAACCTGGCATCGAATAAGTCTTCGACATCGAGGTGAATTCAGCGGTGATGTCTATCGCGCCCGGAACCTGCAGAACCGACGGAGGTGGTTCGCTTTCGTCGAAGAAGATTTCCGAATAGGCCAAATCCGACAGAATGAAGATGTCGTGCTCTTTGCAGTATTTTACGACTTCAGCGTAAAAATCGAGCGTCGCGGTGTAGGCGGTCGGGTTCGCTGGGTAGTTCAGAACCAATGCGATCGGCTTAGGGATCGAGTGGCGCACAGCGCGATCAAGCGAGCGCATGAAATCTTCATTAGGATCAGCAGGCATGGAGCGGACAACGCCGCCAGCCATGATGAAACCGAACGAGTGAATTGGATAGGTCGGGTTTGGCACCAGAACCACGTCACCCGGAGCGGTGATGGCCGAAGCCATATTGGCAAAGCCTTCCTTCGAACCCAAGGTTGCAACAACCTGAGTGTCCGGGTTCAGCTTCACGCCAAAGCGACGCTCATAATAGTTTGCCTGGGCGCGGCGCAGGCCGGGAATGCCACGCGAAGTGGAATAGCGGTGGGTGCGCGGATCGTTGACCGTTTCCTTGAGCTTATTAACAATACGCTCAGGGGTCGGCATATCTGGATTGCCCATGCCCAGATCGATGATGTCTACGCCATCGGCGCGCAGCTTGGCCTTAATCGGGTCAATGTGAGCAAAAACGTAGGGCGGGAGACGACGGATGCGATGGAATACTTCGCTCATGGGGTCCTCGTGGTCTTTTCGACCGAAACAGGTCGCGACGCGCTCACAGGCAGCAGACCTCTGTATAGGAGATCAATTATCGCGGAATTGTGGTTCTGAATGGGTTAAGAGTCCGCTCGGCGGACCTCGACAAATTCTATTCGGCTCTTCCCGGCCAGCTCGTGGCCATTGGGAAGAGCTATCGGGCGCTCGCCTTAGCGACCGCAACGGCCGCCACAATATTGCCGGTGAGCGCAGCTCCAAACCATGCAACAGTGAACGGAGACGCCATGTCTCTTGCCCTTCGGAAACGACTTCTGGTACCACGTCGACGCGTGACCAAGCTTTCATAAGTTGTCCGACCGTGCTTGTAAATGCCGTAGAGGCGCTACAATTATGTCTGACCCAAGGGTTATCGGCCGGAATTATTCAGGTAGGTGCATGAAGAAGCGTATCGCTATCGCAACCATAGGCACCTCGGGCGACGTTCGCCCTTATCTCGCGCTTGCGCTGGAATTGAAGCAAGCCGGCCATGATGTGATTCTGGGCACTAACGCCGACTTTCAGCACCTTGTGGAAAGCCACGGCATCGAATTCTGCAATCTTGGAACGCGTATTCAGGACTGGTTGAACGACAGCCGGTTCGACGACGCGGTCAGCAAGATGAAGATTCACCAGTTCCCTCAGATCCTGCGCAAGGGTCAGGCGCTGGTCGAAACTGCTGCCCGCAATGCCTGGACCATGGCGCAGGGCGCCGACGCGATTGTGGTCAATATCAACACCAGCTTTGGGATCGATATTGCCGAAGCGCTGAACATCCCAGTCATCATGACGGCGATGCAGCCGCTGAACCCAACGCGCGAATTCCCGATTAGCGCCTACGAAATTCCTGATCTCGGAGCGACGTTCAATAAGCTCTCCTATATCTCGATGAACTTCCAGCAGGCCTATTTTGACCTGCCGCGCGATCGTTTGCGCAAGGAACTCATGGGTCTCGGACCGCGCAAGAAGGGCGGGCTGTTTAAGGACAGCCTCGGCAATAATCTGCCGACGCTTTACACTTATTCCTCGCTGGTTTCCCCGCGCCCGCGGGATTGGCCGCAGACGGCGGTTGTGACGGGCTTTTGGTTCCTCGACGACCGCACAGGCTGGAAACCATCAGCAGAACTGCAAGCGTTTCTCGATGCGGGCCCTGCCCCGGTTTACATCGGCTTTGGTTCAATGCCGTTTGGATCGGATCGCAATACGGAAATTCTGCGCGGCGCGATCAACCTCTGGGGCGGTCGGGCAATCGTTTCGCGCGGCTGGGGCGGCATCAACACCGACAATTTGCCGGATACCGTCTTTGCGGTCGATGAAGCCCCACACGACAAGCTCTTCCCCCTTTGCTCGGCAGTCGTGCACCACGGTGGCGCCGGAACCACGGCTGTGGGGCTGCGCGCAGGTCGTCCGACCTTCACCGTGCCGCAGGCATATGACCAGCGCTATTGGGGCCGTCGCGTGCGCGCCTTGGGCTGCGGCCCAGCGCCGATCCGTCAACGCGAGATGACACAAGAAAAGCTCGCTGACGCGCTGCATGAAGTCACGAGCAATAAGCAAATGGCCATTAACGCACGCAACATCGGCGAAGCGTTAAACCAGGAAAACGGGCTAGAAACCTCGGTGACCTTTATCGAGGCGACGATCGCTGCCGCAGCTGCGGGTGCACGTCGGTTTCCACGGCCCAGCAAGCTCTGAGCTAAGAGCCTATCACTAAAATTGCCAACAGCGCCTCCTTTGGGACGGCGCTGTTTTCGTTTTGAAACAATGCACTAGCGATTGTCTCTCAGACATTGATTCCGAACCAGAAACAAAAATGGCGACCCGAAGGTCGCCATTTTAAAAGTTTGGTCTGCGGCCCGATTAGTGGGTCACGCCGAGCGCTGCTTCGTCAGAAGTGTCAGTGGTCTTGACCACTGGCTGTTCGTCGAAGTTCCACTCGATTGCCTCAGGCTTGCGCACCAGAGCATGCTCGATGACTTGATCCATCCGACTCACAGGAATGATTTCCATGCCCTGCTTGACGATGTCCGGGATCTCGACGAGATCGCGAACGTTCTCTTCTGGGATCAGCACGGTCTTGATGCCACCACGGAGTGCCGCAAGGAGCTTTTCCTTGAGCCCGCCGATTGGAAGCACGCGACCACGCAGCGTGATTTCACCCGTCATGGCAACGTCATTGCGAACCGGAATGCCGGTCATGACCGAAACGATTGCGGTTGCCAGACCGATACCGGCCGATGGGCCATCCTTCGGGGTTGCCCCTTCTGGCAGGTGGACGTGGATATCGCGCGTGTCGAACATCGGCGGCTTAATGCCGAAGTCGATGCAGCGGGACTTCACATAGGCCTGTGCCGCAGTCAGCGATTCCTTCATCACTTCCTTGATGTTACCGGTGACCGACATGCGGCCCTTACCCGGCGTCATCACGCCTTCAATGGTCAGCATTTCGCCACCAACCGAAGTCCACGCCAGACCAGTCACCAGACCGACCTGTGCTTCCGCTTCGATTTCGCCGTGCTTGAAGACCAGCGGGCCGAGATATTCGGTCAGCTTTTCATCATCGATGGTGATCGACTTGACCTTCTTGCGCACGATGTCGGTGACAGCCTTACGCATCAGCTTGGAGATTTCACGCTTGAGGTTACGGACGCCAGCTTCACGGGTATAACCGCGAATAACCTTCATCAGCATCTCATCGGAGAGAATGAACTCACCGTGCGCCACGCCATTTTCCTTCGCAGCCTCTGGAAGCAGGTGCTGCTTAGCAATCGCGTGCTTTTCCTCTTCGGTGTAGCCGGAGAGGCGGATGATCTCCATACGGTCCATCAGAGGACCTGGAATGTTGAGCGTGTTCGAGGTCGTCACGAACATCACGTCCGAAAGGTCGAAATCGACTTCCAGATAGTGGTCCGAGAACGAGTTGTTCTGTTCGGGATCGAGCACTTCAAGCAGAGCCGACGACGGGTCGCCCCGGAAGTCCTGGCCCATCTTGTCGATTTCATCGAGCAGGAACAGTGGGTTGTTCTTACCCACCTTCTTGAGCGACTGGATGATCTTGCCCGGCATGGAGCCGATATAGGTACGACGGTGCCCACGGATTTCGGCTTCATCGCGCACGCCGCCTAGGGCCATGCGGACGAACTCACGGCCTGTAGCCTTAGCAATCGACTTGCCCAACGAGGTTTTACCGACGCCCGGAGGACCAACGAGACAGAGGATCGGCCCCTTCAACGTGCCTGTACGCGCCTGAACAGCCAGATACTCGAGAATGCGTTCCTTGACCTTTTCGAGGCCATAGTGATCCGCGTCGAGAACCTTCTCGGCAATAGCCAGGTCGCGCTTGACCTTGCTCTTCTTGCCCCAAGGCAGGCCGAGCAGCGTATCGAGATAGTTGCGAACGACTGAGGCTTCCGCCGACATCGGGCTCATCGCCTTAAGCTTCTTGATTTCGCCTTCGGCCTTAGCCTTGGCTTCCTTGGAAAGCTTAGTCTTGGCAACGCGGTCTTCGAGCTCAGCGACTTCGTTGGCACCTTCTTCGCCATCGCCCAGCTCGCGCTGGATCGCCTTCATCTGCTCGTTCAGGTAGTACTCGCGCTGGGTCTTCTCCATCTGGCGTTTTACACGCGAGCGGATGCGCTTTTCGACCTGAAGGACGCCGATTTCGCCTTCCATGAGAACGATGATCTTCTGCAAGCGTTCGATAACGCTGACCATCTGCAGAAGCTCTTCCTTCTCAGGAATCTTGATGACGAGGTGGCTCGCAATTGTATCGGCCAGCTTGCTAGCGTTTTCGATCTGACCAACAGCGGCAACGACTTCAGCTGAAATCTTCTTGTTCAGCTTGACGTAATTTTCGAACTCGGACTGAGCCGAGCGCGACAGCGCTTCAATTTCGGTGGCGTCTTCGACTGGCTCTTCCAGCACAGACGCTTCGGCTTCGAAATAGTCTTCTGTCTGCAAATACTGGTCGATGCTGGCGCGGCTGAGCCCTTCCACCAGTACCTTAACGGTACCATCGGGGAGCTTGAGCAACTGCAGCACAGTGGCAATCGTGCCAGTAGGATAAATCTGGTCTGGCGCCGGATCGTCGTCCTGCGCGTTCTTCTGCGTCACGACAAGGATATGCTTGTCGTCGCGCATAACTTCTTCCAGCGCCTTGACCGATTTCTCACGGCCAACGAACAGCGGCACAATCATGCCTGGGAAGACGACGATGTCGCGCAGAGGGAGAACCGGATAAACCCGGTCCCGGCTGGTTTCGCCGGTGGAAGTAACTTCCGACATCACATTTCCTTTCCGAGGTGCGCCTGAGGCAGGCAAATGACGCACCCGTATTGCGACAACTCAACCAAACTAGGTTGGGCGATTTCCATTAATAAATAGGTTTAAGGAACGCTGTCGCAAGTGACCAATGACGCTTTTCTATCACATCTATGCCCTACGCACAGGAGATATGTCCGAGTACAGGGAACACTGATGTGCCTTGCATTCAGGCCGGGTGTATAGTTTCTGAACCGGAGCACAAGGAGCGCCCCATGACTGGCCCATTCCGACCCAAGCGCATCGACATTCTAGGGATCGCAACCGCGTCTGGCGCCTCAGTGAGAGGATGCGGCATGGGCCCTGACGCGCTCCGTGTCGCGGGCCTTGTGGAAGCCCTCATCGACCTTGACCACGAGGTTGCCGATTATGGCGACCTGAGGCGTTCTCAGCCAGAAGTCTCCACCAATCCATCCAGCACGCGCCTGCCCGAAGTGCGCAAGGCAGATGTGCTGGATTTGGCGGCTCGCACCAGCGACGCTGGCTTTGCAATTTTGCAGGCTGGGAATACCCCGGTCTTTTTAGGTGGCGACCACTCGATCGCAATCGGAACGGTGTCGGCCGTCGCCCGCCACTGCGCGACAACGGGCCGACCTGTGCATGTGTTGTGGATTGACGCCCACGCGGACTACAACACGCCCGTAACCTCCCCTACCGGCAATCTGCACGGCATGCCGCTGGCGCTGCTCTGTGGCGAGCCAGAGTTTGACGAGAGTTTTAAAGGCGACTGGCTCGGTCGGATTGAGCCTCGCAATGTGACGATTTTTGGTGCGCGGTCTGTGGATCGCGATGAACGGCGGCTGGTGCAAGCGCGCGGTGTCGATGTGGTCGATATGCGCCGTCTGGATCAGCTTGGTATCGTTGCTGCTATGCAAAAAGTTATCGACAAGGCGAATATTGCGGGAGCGCATCTGCACGTCAGCTTTGACGTCGACAGTCTCGACCCCTCGGTTGCTCCGGGTGGTGGCACGCTGGTGCCGGGGGGCCTCACCTATCGTGAGGCGCATTTGATGATGGAAATGATCCACGACAGCGGCGTTATGGGGTCGCTCGATGTTGTGGAGCTGAACCCGTTCCTCGATGAAGGCGGGAAAAGCGCCACGGTTCTCGTGGATTTGGTCGCCAGCCTCTTTGGGCGATCCATAATGGGCGAAGAGCCTGGGCCGATGGAGTTTGTGACGGGGGAAGAGGGCTAGGCACCACACACTCACCCACTGCCCTCTCCAAGCCGTCATCCCCGGGCTTGTCTCGGGGATCGAGACTGACGCGCCATAGCAATGGATTGCCCGGTCGAGCCGGGCAATGACGGGGGATGGGGTGCAGGAACCGGCAGGGGACCTTTACCCAAAAACAAAAAGGCCTCCCCGAAGGGAGGCCTTTTCCAATTCGTAGGCGGGGAAGCTTAGGCGGTTGCCGGGGCTTCTTCCTTGGCCTTGTCGGAGTAGATGTAGAGCGGACGAACGTCCTTGCCCTTGACCACTTCTTCCGAGATGACGATTTCCTGGACGCCTTCGAGGCTTGGCAGGTCGTACATGGTGTCGAGCAAAATGCCTTCCATGATCGAGCGCAGGCCACGAGCACCGGTCTTGCGTTCGATTGCCTTCTCCGCGATCGCCTTGAGAGCGTCTTCGTGGAAGGTCAGTTCAACTTCTTCCATCTGGAAGAGGCGCTGATACTGACGAACGAGTGCATTCTTCGGTGCAGTCAGGATTTCGAGCAGTGCCGGAACGTCGAGATCTTCGAGCGTTGCCAGAACTGGCAGACGACCGATGAACTCTGGGATCAGGCCGAAGCGAACCAGATCTTCTGGCTCAACATCCGCCAGGATCTTGCCGACGCGACGATCGTTTGGATCCTTGACGACAGCGTTAAAGCCGATGCCGGAACCTTCACCGCGAGCGGAGATGATCTTTTCAAGGCCCGCAAACGCGCCACCACAGATGAACAGAATGTTCGTGGTGTCGACCTGCAGGAATTCCTGCTGCGGGTGCTTACGGCCGCCCTGCGGAGGCACGGAGGCAACGGTGCCTTCCATGATCTTGAGAAGAGCCTGCTGTACGCCCTCGCCCGACACGTCGCGAGTGATCGAAGGATTGTCCGACTTGCGGGAAATCTTGTCGACTTCGTCGATGTAGACGATGCCGCGCTGCGCCTTTTCAACGTTGTAGTCAGCAGCCTGAAGCAGCTTCAGGATGATGTTTTCAACGTCTTCACCAACGTAACCGGCTTCGGTCAGCGTGGTGGCGTCAGCCATGGTGAACGGCACATCGAGAATACGAGCCATGGTCTGCGCGAGCAGAGTCTTACCCGAACCCGTCGGGCCGATCAGCATGATGTTGGACTTGGAAAGTTCAACATCCTGATTCTTCTGCGCGTGGTGCAGGCGCTTGTAGTGGTTGTGGACAGCCACGGAGAGCACGCGCTTAGCGCGGTACTGGCCGATGACGTAATCATCGAGCACCTTGCAGATTTCTGCAGGGGTCGGCACGCCCTCGGAGGACTTGACCATAGAGGTCTTGTTCTCTTCGCGGATGATGTCCATGCACAGCTCGACGCATTCATCGCAGATGAACACGGTCGGACCGGCGATTAGCTTCCGAACTTCGTGCTGCGACTTTCCGCAGAACGAGCAGTAAAGCGTGTTCTTGGACGTTTCGCCGTTTGTTGTCTCTTTGGACATCAGTCACTCCCGGAGACTCATCGCCCCCAAAATCAAGCATTCGCCTTTAAGGCTAACGCTCAAGGCATAAAGAAAGTCTAAGCCGAAACAACCTTAAAGGTCGCTTCGGCTATGCGCAATTGCACCAGGATCACACTCCACGGCGCATTGGTTTAGTGCTTAACGCACCAAACCTTAGATGGCAGCGTCTGGAACAACGCGCTTTTCAAGCACGGTGTCGATCAAACCCATTGCCTTGGCTTCTTCTGGCGACAGGAAGTTGTCGCGTTCGAGAGCCTTTTCGATCTGGTCGTAAGTCTGACCAGTGTGTTTCTCGTAAATCTGGTTCAGGCGACGCTTCAGGCCTTCAACTTCCTTGGCGTGGATCATGATGTCAGTGACCTGACCCTGGAAACCACCGGAAGGCTGGTGAACCATGATGCGCGAGTTTGGCAGCGCTGTACGCATGCCAGCCTCACCCGCTGCGAGCAGGAGCGAACCCATGGAGCATGCCTGACCCATAACCATGGTCGCAACCGCAGGGCGGATGAACTGCATGGTGTCGTAGATCGACAGGCCCGAGGTCACAACACCGCCCGGGGAATTGATGTAGAGCGCGATTTCCTTCTTCGGGTTTTCCGATTCAAGGAAAAGCAGCTGCGCGACGATCAGCGAGGCCATGTTGTCCTCGACCGGACCGGTCACGAAAATGATGCGCTCGCGCAGCAGGCGCGAGTAAATGTCGAACGCGCGTTCGCCACGATTGGATTGCTCGACGACCATCGGAACGAGCGTGTTGGTCAGAATATCGTGCGGATCCCGCATGTGTAGCCCCTTGGCTCCCCGAATGGGTGAGCGGTTTTAGTTCACCTCTGGTCCCTTACGCGCACCGGACAGGACCATAACGTGACAAAGAAACGAATCGGCGCGTTTGAAGCCGATTGCATTCGATTTGCCCTTAACGCGCGGTAAAGGCAGAGATAGGCACCCATAGGGCAAGCTTCAATAGGAAGCACGCCCTATGATGCAGAACGGTAAATAGGCGCAAATTTATCAGCTGAAGCTGACAGCTACGCCCTTCTTTTTGAAGTAGGACTGCATCAGCTTGCGACCCTGACGGTTCGGCTGGGGAAGCTTGGCTGTTTCAAACACTGCTTCCTTGACGCCTTCATGGGCCATAGCGGCCTTGAGCGCTGCAATCTGCAGGTCCAAGTCTTCGTTGTCGTTCTTGATCGATGCCAGTACGGCGTCAATCGCGGCAGAGACGGTGATATCGCTCACTTGTCCAGAATCCTCAGTCGTATTTGCTCCTTCAAGACATGATTGCGAGGCAAATGCCAAGCCCTCTATGTTCACAGTGGCTTTTGAAAGGCTCGGTGTTTGCGGGCAAACTGGCATGCAAGAAGTGGATTTGCTTTGTCGCAAGAGCGCCTTAAGCTGGGCCATCGTATGAAAGTCCCGACCCATGGCCTCCATTCTTCAAGTTCGACCAGTCACCGATGTCCCCGCCCATTTGCGGGCGAGTGCCAAGCCACAAGACCCCGCATTCTTCCAGAACCCCTACCCGTTTTATGCTGAACGACACGCCACGAGCCCGTCGTTCTTCTGGGAGGAATATGGCCACTGGTGCTTTGCGGACTTTAAAACCGTCAGCCTACTTATGCGCGACAAGCGCTTCGGCCGCGACATTCTGCATGTGGCAACGCGCGAAGAAATTGGCCTCGAACCGCCAAAAGCGCACACAGCAGACTTCGATCTGACCGAAAAATACTCGCTGCTCAATCTCGAAGCCCAAGCGCACACGCGCCTGCGCACGCTGGTGAACCGCGCGTTCGTCTCCCGCCAGGTAGAGGCCTTGCGTCCGCGCATTCGCCAGCTGGCCAACGACATGATCGATAAGTTTGAGGGCCAAGACAGCGTTGACCTGATTAAAGCTTTTGCCGCCCCTATTCCGGCAATCATCATCGCCGAGATGATTGGCCTACCTGCGGAAATGGCACCCAAGCTGCTCGAGTGGTCCAACCGTATGGTGACCATGTACATGTACAATGTGACCATGGACACCGAGCTCGACGCCAATCAGGCGGCTAAGGAATTTACCAAGTATTTGCGCGGGGTCATCGCTGAACGTCGTAAGGAGCCCAAGGCGGACCTCCTCAGCCACATGCTGACGTCAGACCGCGATGGCGACGTTCTGATCGAAGATGAGGTCATGTCGACCGCCATTCTTCTGCTCAATGCCGGTCACGAAGCGACCGTGCACACGACGGGCAATGGAGTAAAATCCATCCTCGAGAGCGGTCTTGATCCCAAAACGTTGTTCGCAACGCCAGAGCAGACGGAAAAGACGGTGGAAGAATGCCTGCGCTATGACGCGCCGCTGCATTTGTTCACCCGCTACACACTGGGTAACGACACGGAGCTGAACGGCATCCCCCTGCGCAAGGGTGATGTGGTCGGCATGATGTTGGGCGCGGCGAACCGTGATCCGGTACGTTTCGCTAACCCGAACACTTTTGATCCCTTCCGGACTGATGGCGCGAACGTGTCGTTTGGCGCGGGCATTCACTTCTGCATCGGAGCGCCGCTCGCGCGTATCGAGTTGCAGGAGGCCATGAGCGTGCTTTTCGAGCGCCTACCGAATTTGCGCATCGCTGAAGAGCCAAAGTATGGAGACGTTTACCACTTCCACGGCCTCACGAAGCTCATGGTGAGCTGGAAGTAGTTCAAGCGCTAATAGTACCAGAAGTCGAAACGCGTGCAAAAACAAAGGGGAGGCCCAAAAGCCTCCCCTTCTGATTCAGGATGATGTGCCGCGCTTATTCTGCGGCAACGGCGTCTGCATCGAGGTCTTCGATGGTTTTGCCATTGTCGTAGACAGACTGATTGAGGATGCCCTGACGTTTAGCAACGATGGTCGGGACCAAAGCCTGCCCAGCCACGTTGACCGCTGTGCGGCCCATGTCGAGGATCGGGTCAATCGCCAGCAACAGACCAACGCCTTCCAGCGGCAGACCAAGGGTCGATAGGGTCAAGGTCAGCATGACGGTCGCGCCGGTCAGGCCAGCCGTCGCCGCCGAACCGATCACCGAAACGAACACGATGAGCAGGTAGTGTTCCAGACCGAGCGAGATGCCGAAGAACTGCGCGACAAAGATTGCGGAGATCGCCGGATAAATCGCAGCACAACCATCCATCTTAGTGGTCGCGCCTAGAGGCACAGCGAAGGAGGCATACTCACGCGGAACGCCGAGGCTCTTTTCCGTCACACGCTCTGTGACGGGCAATGTGCCGATGGACGAACGTGACACGAAGGCAAGCTGAATAGCAGGCCAAGCGCTCTGGAAGTAACGGATGGGGTTGAGGCCATTGACCTGCAACAGAACCGGATACACGACAAAGAGCACGAGGAAGAGACCGATGTAGATGGCAGCGGCATACCAGCCGAGTTGCGCCAGCGCGTCCCAACCATAGACCGCCACAGCATTGCCCAGAAGGCCAATGGTGCCGATGGGGGTCAGGCGAATGACCCACCACAGTACCTTGTGGATGATCTTGAGGAAGGACCGATTGAACGCAAGGAACGCATCAGCAGCGGGGCCAACACGTAGCGCAGCAATACCCACAACGATCGAGACAATCAGGATCTGCAGAACGTTAAAGTTAAGGCTGGTCGTCGCGCCAGCGTCGGTGACGCGGGTTGATGCCTGCAAACCAATGAAGTTGGACGGGATGAGGCCCTTCAAGAAATCGAGCCAGGAACCCGTCGACGAAGGCGCGCGAGCCGCTTCTGCGGCGACTGCAGTGTTCACACCCGGCTGAATGATCAGACCAAGCGCGATGCCGATGGCGACAGCAATGAGGGCAGTAATGGCGAACCACAGAAGCGTCTGCCAGACGAGCTTAGCAGCGTTGTTGAGCTCACGCAGATTGGCAATGGAGGCCACAATGGCGGTGAACACCAGAACAGGCACCAGAGCGCGCAGCAGCGACACAAAGGAGGAGCCGACGGTGGACAGTGTAACAGTGAGCCAGTTCGCGCCGCCGGCGGCGTCTGGCCCCATGTTGCGGGCGATAAAGCCCAGGATGAGGCCAATCACCATGGAGATGAGAACCTGGACACCGAAATTGGTGTACCAAGGCTTTGGTGCGCGAGAGGTGACGCCTGACGATAATGAGGTGGGCATTTTCTTTCTTCCCCAAAGAACGGCATCGCCCGAGTTGTGAGCAACTTGCCTAGTAATTGGCCAGACTCTACGCCTGTGAGTTACGAAACGCAGCGAATGGCGTTTCATTTCCTTCGGGGAGAGAAGTTTTTTCTACTCGCTTAATGCGATCGCGCCGAAAACAGTATCAAGAGCGGCGCGTGAGCAAAGTCAGTATACCCGCCACCAATGGCAGGACGAGGAAAACTGCCGAGATAGTCAGGATTAAGGCCCCCGGCCCCGGATTTGACCACGCCGCATAGCCGAGGCTCACAGCGCCGAGCGCACTGACGAGTGCGGAACCACGATGCACAATCACCCACGCACGATCCGAAACGACGCGCCACGGCATTCGCAAGCCGCCGTAGCTGTGACGCTCTGCTTCAAACAGCATTGCCGCCAGCACCATAAGTGCTGCTGCACACAAGCCCGCAGTTACACGAAAGAAATCAAGGTCTGACCCTATCCCCATGAGCAACAAGCCAAGCTGACATCCCGCGATGACCATCAAGATCAACCGGATAGCAGGCTCTAAAATATGCTGAGTTTTGGCAAAATGGTTTTTCGTAAACGCGCGACCAAGGAGAAAGAACCCCAGCATAATGACGAGTTGGATCGCCGGCGGAGTGAGCAGTGCAAGATTGCGCGGCCACAGCCAATCGGCGGTGCTGCGTGTGAAATGCGCGGGGAATAGAAACGTTTCAGGAATCTGCAGATAGCCGACCGCCGCTATCGCGACCGTGACGCCAAAAACCAAGAGATGGAAGCGAGTAATAAGAGACTGCATGATGGGCTATATAGCGATGCCCCGCGCAATTGGGAGGGGCGCACGAAGAATAATGCGCTGTCCTCTACCGCCACAACCGCGCAAAAGAAAAGGGCCGGTTTCCCGGCCCTTTCCCAAATACAGAATCCGTAGCGATTAACGCTTGGAGAACTGGAAGGACTTACGGGCTTTCGCCTTACCGTACTTCTTACGTTCAACAACACGGCTATCACGGGTCAGGAAGCCACCCTTCTTCAGAACGCTACGCAGGGTAGGTTCGAAGTAGGTGAGAGCCTTGGAGATGCCGTGACGAACAGCACCAGCCTGACCGGACAGACCACCACCGGCAACGGTGACGTTCACGTCGTACTGGTCCAGACGCTCGGTCGCAACGATTGGCTGCTTGACGATGAGCTGGAGAACTGGACGAGCGAAGTACTTGGAGAACTCACGACCGTTGATGGTCAGAGTGCCCTTGCCTGGCTTGATCCATACGCGAGCGACAGCGTTCTTACGCTTGCCGGTTGCATAGGCGCGGCCGAGGCTGTCGAGCTTCTGAACGTGAACCGGAGCAGTGTTAACAGCCGGAGCGACTGCTGCAGTGCCGAGATCTTCGAGAGAATTGATGGTTTCGGCCATGTTACTTCACCCGTGCATTCTTGGGGTTCATCGCAGCAACATCCAGCGTAGCTGGGTTCTGTGCGACGTGTGGGTGCTCGGAACCAGCGTAAACGCGGAGGTTCTTGAGCTGAGCGCGGGTGAGCGGGCCACCTGGCATCATGCGGCGAACAGCGTTTTCAAGAACGCGGTTCGGGAAGCGACCTTCGAGCAGCTGACGTGCAGTGCGGTCCTTGATGCCACCAGCAAAGCCGGTGTGCCAGTAGAAGCGGTGCTGGTCGAGCTTGCGGCCAGTGAGCTTTACCTTGTCGGCATTGATGACGATGATATTGTCACCCATGTCCATGTGTGGGGTAAAGGTTGGCTTGTGCTTGCCGCGCAGGCGCGATGCAATGATCGAAGCAAGGCGACCCACGACGAGGCCTTCGGCGTCGATCAGGATCCACTGCTTTTCGATATCGCTCGGTTTTGCCGAGAACGTTGTCATAATCGAATTCCCTAGATTCAGGAGGCCAATTCCGCGCACGGATGGCCGTTTCGTGGCGGGTTTAAGAGGGATTCCCTCACCCGTCAAGAGCCTTTAAAAAGCTCAACAAAAACAACAGGTTAGAACTGCGGTATTATATTACCGCAGTTCTTCGTGTTGTTATCGGGCGCGACGCATATCAGCCAAATAGAGCACGATAGCGCCTGCCAGAATAAAGGCGAGACCCTGATGCGCGACAGCCAGATCGATCTGAATGTCCGACAGGAGTGTCGCAATACCGAGGGCGACTTGAGCGAGAACGAGCACGCCAATGCGGATTAGCCAAGTGTGCACGCCAGCGAAACCACCGTCCTTGGCACGACGCCAGATCAGGAAACCAACGAAGGCTGTGATCAGATAGGCGATGTTGCGGTGATTGAACTGAACAGTCAGAGCGTTCTCAAAGAAGTTCTTCCAAACCGGATCCATCACGAAGAGGCCGTTCGGAATGATCGAGCCATCCATGAGTGGCCAAGTCTGATAGCCCTTCCCCGCATCCATACCGGCGACAAACGCACCCGCAGCGATCTGCAAGACAAGGACGAGCAGCAGAGCAATCGTCGTCACCCAGTTAAAGCTGCTGACGTGTCCAAGTGTACGTCCGGGTGTGATCGTCCGTGCAACATAGAGCAAGGCGTAGAGCAGCACGCCAGCGGCGGACAAGTGCGCCGCTAGGCGATACTGAGATACCGAGGTCAGCTCAGACAGGCCCGAGGACACCATCCACCAGCCAAGGAAGCCCTGGAAACCGCCCAAAAGGAACAGACCGAAAAGCGGCAGAGCAAGGTCTTTGGAAAAGCGCTTCTGAGCCAAGAACACAACAAATGGGATCAGGAAGACGAACCCGAGCGCGCGCGCCAAAAGACGGTGGAACCATTCCCAGAAAAAGATCAGCTTGAAATCATCCAAGCTCATCCAATGATTGATGACCGTGTATTGCGGGATCTGCTTATAGGCTTCGAACTCCGCTTCCCAATCGGCTTGGGTCAATGGAGGAATTACACCCGCGACGACATTCCAGCTTGTGATCGACAGACCAGACTCGGTGAGGCGGGTGATGCCGCCCACAACGACAATCAGCAGCACGAATGCCGCCATGCCATAAAGCCAAATACGCACCGGGCGGAGGCGGTCGGCCGCAAAGCTCACTTTGCCCGGGGCCGCATCTTGCATGAAGGTCACGACGCTAATTTCCAGTATCAGTTAAGGTGCGGGAGTGGTAATCCCCCCGCGACATTATCGCAACAGACCGGATGCCGCATATGAGTCAGCGTAACCGCAAGTTGATTGGCGCATTTTTGCTGGTCATTTCCATCGCTGGATGGGCCGTTTTGGGCACTTGGGGCTATCTACTCTTGCCTGAAGGGCTGCCGGGGCTAGTGCTGATCATCTATTTTATTTTTGCGGGCATGGGTTGGACGATCCCAGCAATGATTCTCATTCGCTGGATGGCCAAGCCCAATCCCCTGCCCCAACGCTAACCCGATATCCGGCCCAACTGGGTGAACAGCCCGCCACTGGCGAAGACGTCGGCATACCGCTTTTGTTGAAACAGCCCATTGAGTGACACCCGCGGCAACGCCGTGGGTGTTTTGCGATGATGAGGATAAAGACCGCCGGGTCGCGTCGTCACGCCCGAGGTGAACCCCAGCTGCGCGACAAGTTCAAACTCCCTCTCCCCGCAAGAAAGCGGCCCGCCGAGGGGATAAGAGAAATGTTTCGGCCGCTGGCCAAGGCGCTGCTCTAACGCGGTCACCGACTCGACAATTTCAGCGCGTGCTTGCTCCAACGGCAGTTTGGCCAATTCATAGTGGTTGACCGTGTGCGCCCCGATCGTTGCCAGTGGGTGATTGGCCACCTGCTTGATCTCGTCCCAACCCATGATTTCTGCGCGACATTGGGCTGAGAGGTCATAGCCGTAATTGGCAGTGAATTCCGCCAGCAGCGCCAGTCGCTCCGTTTCCGGCATTTTGCGCATATGCCAATAGAGCTGATTGAAAGCGGTGTGCTTTTCTTTTGTTGAGCGAGAAGGGAGAACGACGGCACCCGCGGGGCCTTGGAACCGAACCTCCCCTGCCTTGCCGATTATGTCCTCGATAGCTTGCCACCAGAGCTGCCCGCCGCCCGAAGGAAATGCGGTCGGCACATAAAGCGTGAATGGGGTGCGGGCGGCCTGCAGCACTGGGAGGGCATGGATCAAATTGTCCTTATAGCCATCGTCGAAAGTCAGCACGACAAATGTCGATTTGGCCCTCGGCATCGTGAGGCGATCCAGCGCCTCGTCCAAGTTTACAACCGGTATTTTGCGATCGGCCAGACGCTCGAGGCAGTAGGCGAGGAATTCCGGCTGCACCTGCAATATGCCGTTTGGCGCAAAAGCCTTTGGGGGCTGAGGCAGCACGCGATGCAGTGTCCAAATGACGCCCCGCGCGTCTGAAAACTGCTCGAACAACCTCGATGCGTTCGCGAGCCAAAGTGCCTCAAAAGCGGCACGGATCAAGGTGTATTTTAACGCCATAGTCAAACTGCCTAGGCTGCGACAGACTTGGTGACCGCAGCGACGTCCACTGAAGCGTATCCGGCCTCAAGCAGCTTTTGTCGGGCCACAAAGGCTGACGTCAATTCGCTATTGCGACCAACAACCAGAACCACACGCCCCCCCACTTGCGCAAAATCAGCAAGCAAGGACTGCGTCTTCGTTTCCCCAGTCAGGACGACGACGACCTCGTAGATATCCGTCAGGGCTTCAATCAATGTCACAGGACGCGGTGAGGTGCGATCGAGACCAGCGTGGCGACCCCAAGACACTTCTGCAAAGCTGTTATCGGCAGACTTCTGGACCACATCTCCGAAGCGCGCTTCGCCCAGAGTGAGATCGGACAGTCCCGGCGCGGCCGTAACCTTGCCAGACCCCGCATCAACCAGAGCCACACTTAGGCCCTTGGCAAGCGCATCCGCGACGAGAATTTCAGCAAGATGCTCACCACCCTCCTCGGCTCCGTGATCGGTCAGCAGAAGGAGATTGGTACGCCCCAAAACCAGATCAGCAACGAGTTCGTCATAACGGATCAGTCCCTTGTCGACGGGCTCAACGACAGGCTCAGCCGCATTGAAACCAAACCGCTCAACAGACGCATCCTCTACATGAGCAGGCGAAGCATCAGGAGCCATGTTCTGGTCTGTCTCGGCAAGAATCTTGCGCACCATTTCTTTGACATTTGCCAGATCCACACCGCCGGACTGCGATTGTTCCGCAGTTGCGATGGTCTCATCATCAGAAGCGGCTCCAGCGAGAACGGGCTGTTGCAGCGTAGCGATATGCTCTGCGAGATCGCCCCCGGTACTGCTATTGGGCTCGTCCGACGGGCGGGCTTGTTGGCCCCAAAGTTCCGGCCCTGCTCGCGACGACACAAGCGCGCGACCGGACATCAGCTCCCCAAAAATTGCCCCGCCGATTTGGCAGAAAATCGACACAAATGCGACCGCAGACATAATGAGAGCGGTCTTCGGCGCTGACGGGGAAGAAGCAGCAGCAGCAGCAGTTACGACACGGACGTCAGGCAATTCCGAGTTGATGTCGACCCGTGTTGACGAGGCGTTGTAGCGCAACAAATACGCTTCCAGCAGGTCGCGTTGCGACTTAGCCTCACGCTGCAAGCTATCAAGGGTCACAGTATCGATGGTTGCCGTCGACGCGGTGTTCTTGGCCGCTTCAAAGTCAGCACGCAGCCAGGCTTCTTGGTCGGTATAAATCTGCGCTTCGGCCTCTAGCGCGACGGCCATCCGCTGCGCTTCGGCACGGACCTGCGCATTGAGTTCGCCCATCTGAGCATTGAGAGCACGCATCGTTGGATGGCTGCTGAGGAGCGTTGCAGACCTCTGGGCCAATTCACTCTGAATGCGCGCCTTCTCTTGCGACAGTTGCTGCACGACGAGGGATGACTGAACGTCCACCAAACTCTCTACCGGCTGGTTACGCCCGATGACGTCACGGATCAGCGCAGCGCGTTTTTCAGCATTGCCACGCTGCTCCTGTGCCGCACTGATCTGCGACGCAATGGTCGACAGCCGCTGATCAAGCAGACTGGTGTTTCCCTGTCCTATGTAAAGGTCATTGGCGACTTTGAAGTCAGCGACCGCATGCTCGGCTTCACCGACGGACACCCGCAGGCGATCGATTTCCTCGAGTAGCCAACCGGACGTCTCGACATTATCGGAGAGGCTCAATCCCGCACGACGCTCAACATGCGCTTTCGCGATGGCATTGGCGATTTGGGCGGCCAACTGCGGATCACGCGACGAGACCGTTATCGCGATCACGGCGGACTGAGGCTGCTGCGACACGGATAAGCTAGCAGAAAGAGCTGATAAAACCTGTGCGTCGACGCTTTGTGGTGTTTCCGCGCGGCGAACGAGCTGCGGCAGCAAGGCACCGAGGTCAAAGCCACCTTCTTCAGCGCCACTAAATTCGGGCACCGAGCGCAAATCCAACTCATCAATTACCCGCATCAGAGTGTCAGGTGATTTGATGAGCTGTATTTGACTTGCCACCACACCGGCCGGGTTCGTGGCAAACATACTAAGCCGCGCATCACCCGAATTCTGTCCGGACGCACTCTGTCGCGGCTCCACAAGAACAGCCGCAGTACCTTCGTAAGTCCTTGGAACAAACATTAGAATTACGAATGTCACCGCGAGCAAAGCAAGTGTTACCGCGATAATTCGCGGCAACTTCCGACCTACTGCAGAGAGCAAGCCAGCAACGTTAATTCGCCCATCATCGATGACTGGTGACTCGTAAACCATTAGTGGACCCCAAATTCCTTGTTGGAATAGAGCGCCGTTACGATCAAAATTCAGTTAATCTTCTCGCGTTTTTACTAACACCTACTCGACGCTATCACTTTCTTAACCACGACAGAACATAAGTTCAAAGACAGAATAAGTAGGGTTAAGATGCGCTGCGCTCTCATTATTGCGTTGGTTTTGCCGGTTATGTTGGGCGCATGCACCACAACGCGCCCAACAGCCTATTCTGTTGAAACACGCGGCCCCTACCAACTAGACACGGGTGATACTGTTCGGGTGTCGGTTTACGGCGACCCCGAAATATCCAAAAGCTACCGTGTGGACGACAAGGGCGCCATTGCCTTCCCGCTTGTCGGCGCGGTTCAGGTCCGGGGCACCACAACAGAACAGGCGTCAAAGCGTCTCGCCTCGGCGCTCGCCAATGGCTACATGCGCAGCCCGGATGTGGCAGTTGAGGTCGAGCAATATCGCCCGTTCTATATTGCCGGCGAAGTGAAAACCTCCGGCCAATTTCCATATGTTTACGGCATGACAGCGCGCGCGGCGATCGCCACTGCCGGTGGTTTCACGCCCACCGCAGACCGAAACCAAGTGGTCGTCTATCGCCGCCAGGCCGACAAGATGGGCCGTAGCCCAGTACCACTGGACTTCCCGATTGCCCCCGGCGACACGGTGGTGGTTTCAGAGCGCTGGTTCTAAACAGATATTCGCGCATAAGGAGCGTACCAATGCGTATTTTGCAGGTGCTGCGCGCTCCGGTGGGCGGCCTTTTCCGTCATGTTTGCGATCTTACCGAAGAGCTTTCGGCGCGCGGACACGAAATCGGCATAGTCGTTGATGCCCTCGCCAGCGACGCCCAGACAGAAGATAAACTCAAAGCGATAGAACAGTTCACGAGCTTGGGCGTCTACCGCCATCCAATGCCCCGCGTTTTCGGCATGGGCGACCTCAAAACACCGTTCGCGGTCAACAAATTGGCCAAACGCCTAAACGTGGATGTTATTCACGGTCACGGTGCCAAAGGCGGGTTCTACGCTCGTCTCGCCCGGCTGGGCGGCAATACGGCCCGCACCGTCTACACGCCTCACGGTGGTGTCTTGCATTTTCCGTCCACCTCACGCTCTGGGCAGATATTCCACAAGTTGGAACGCGCACTCATGCGCAAAACAGATGCGATAATTTTCGAAAGCCATTTCGCGCTCAAAACCTACAGCGCGTTGATCGGAGCACCCACCTGCCCGACGAGTGTTATCTATAACGGGCTCCGCCCTGCCGAATTCGAGCCCCTCGAACATATCCAGCCGCTGTCGGATTTTGTCTTTGTGGGCGAGCTACGCGAGCTCAAAGGCATCTTCCACCTTGTAGAAGCGCTGGCCCAAATCAAGCGAGCCGATGGTAGCGGACCGACCCTCGTCGTGGCAGGCGATGGCCCATCTCGACCAGAACTCGAGCAAATGATCTCAACCCTAGGACTGACTGATCAAGTCCAGTTTTTAGGATCGCGTCCGGCGCGCGAGGCTTTTGCGCTGGGCGAGTGCGCAGTGCTCCCGTCCCTCGCTGAATCCCTACCCTATGTAGTGATGGAAGCAACCGCCGCAGGTCTCCCGGTGATCAGCACCCGTGTTGGCGGAATCGCTGAAATATTCGGCCCCACTCAGGAGCGGCTAATTCCAGCCGGTGATACAACCGCCCTGACCAAGGCAATGCAGGCGCACCTTTCTAACCCGACGAACGAAATCAATGCGATGCACGCCCGTCGCAGCTATGTCTCTGAATTCTTTACGTTAGATTCAATGACAACGTCGATATTAAACATCTATCAACCAAGCAAATAACTTCGACCATATCGATTCACACATTAGCTGATGTTTGTGGTCAATAGTACCCATAGAGCGGGTATTAATTCGATATGTTTCAGATCGACACGCAGTCAGTATTACAAAATCAGGTAAGCCAGAGAGCACCATCTGATGGCACATTATCGCCGCGCGCAGAGGAACTCATAAGCGAACCTGCTGACGTGGGATATTCAAGCGCTGTTATTACGGGTATCGCGCAGATCGTTGAAGCGATCCTACTGATCACAATTGGCTGTGCGATCTACTGGAGCTACGTCGGCACGGGACAAGAGAATTTCTATCTGCCGGTCATTTTGGCAAGTGGCCTTGTGGCAAACTTGTTCTTCAACATTGCGCGAACCCATCGTATCCGCGCCTATAGATCGCGATTTTGGCAACTGGGGCGCGTGTTAGCAGGCTGGTCCAGTGTCATCGCAATCTTGGCTATCGGGTTCTTCTTCTTCAAAGCGGGCGATCAGGTTAGCCGCGTCTGGCTGATGAGCTGGTGGGCCCTCGGTGGCATTACCCTCGTAGTCTATCGACTTAGTCTGCGTTCGTTGGTTCAACATTGGAGCGACGCCGGACAACTCAAGCGTCGGACTGTTATCGTCGGTGGCGGACAAGACGCAGCTCAGCTGATCAACCAGATCCAAACTAGCGCCAAGTCCGACATTGAGCTTATCGGCCTTTTTGATGATCGCGTTGACGATCGCTCACCAGATGAAGTGAGTGGATTTTATAAGCTCGGCCGTGTCTCTGATCTGGTGGAATTTGCCCGTCGCACGCGTGTCGACCTCGTGCTCGTCTCCATGCCACTGTCCGCAGAGAAGCGCGTTCTCGACATGCTGACCCAGCTCTGGGTTTTGCCTGTCGACATCCGACTCTCAGCGCATATGAGCAAATTGCGTTTCACCAATAAGGCATATTCTTATGTCGGCGACCTGCCCGTGCTCGACATGGCTGACAGACCGATTTCAGACTGGAACCTTGTGTTCAAATGGGCTTTTGACAAAACAGTAGCATTACTTGCGCTCATCGCGCTTTCGCCCATCATGCTCATCACCGCACTTGCTATCAAGCTAGAGAGCAAAGGTCCGATATTCTTCGTCCAAGATCGACATGGCTTCAACAACGAGCTGATCCGCATCTACAAATTCCGCTCTATGCGAACGGACATGCTCGACGCCAATGCTACAAAACTGGTGACTAAGGACGATCCGCGCGTCACCAAAGTTGGTAAGTTTATCCGCCGGACCTCAATTGATGAGCTACCGCAGCTTTTCAATGTGCTCAAAGGTGAACTGTCGATCGTCGGCCCTCGCCCCCATGCTCTACAGGCTAAAGCCGCGAACACGCTGTATTATGAAGCCGTGGAAGGGTATTTTGCTCGCCACAAGGTCAAGCCCGGCATAACCGGATGGGCTCAAATTAGCGGCTGGCGCGGCGAAACTGATACGCTCGATAAGATCGAACAGCGCGTGAACCACGACCTCTATTACATTGAAAACTGGTCGATCCTGTTCGACCTCAAGATCCTTGTACTTACGCCGTTCCGCCTCTTCTCGTCCGGGAATGCGTATTAAGTCCCGTCGTGCTGCGATTAGCTTTCCCAAGGTAGAACCAGCACACGCCCTGGCGCTAGTCTTCCCCGGCCTTGGGGACAGCCGACTCCCATAAATGCAAGGATATTGAGGCAGCTCAGGAGACGACCGAGCGGCCTCTTGGCCGCTGATACTCGCCCAGCCGCGCCTAACACTCGCCGCAGGCAAGAAGCGGCCAAGCCTCGAAGGTTTAGCAGACAAAAAAACCGCTCAGCGAGGCTAAGCGGCGTGCGAACTGTCATCATTAAAATGGTCGGAGCGGCGGGATTCGAACCCACGACCCTTTGTCCCCCAGACAAATGCGCTACCAGGCTGCGCTACGCCCCGACTAGAAAATCTCATAAGGAAACAGGGGTTTTGGCGCAACCCCTAAAAAGTCGGCGCATCGACCATTTGCCGAGTATCGGGAGGTTTTACACATCTCGGGCACCAATGACGGCAATAGCTCACCGCCCCGCAAAGTCGGCGGTTCAACAGCCACATTGCGGGTGCGGGATAAGTGTTTTGCTCGCCTGCGAGAGCGACTATGCTCAAACTCCCATACCTATCCGGAGGACTATAATGAAGAAGTTCGCACCAATCGCACTTGTCGCTTTCGCTGCTCTGACAATGACCGCATGCACAACCACAGAGCGCACTGTGACCGGCGCAGCTGTAGGCGGCGCTGGCGGCGCGTTAGTTGGCGGCGCCCTTGGCGGCTATACCGGCGCTGTCGTTGGTGGCGCTGGCGGTGCGGCTGTCGGCGCTCTGGTCGCCAACCGCTAATCGTCGTTCTCTTCTTAGGGCCCTATCCTGAGCTAGCAAGCTAGGCTCGATCCGGGTGCTGAGGTATCCGGATTGAGTACGCTTTCTAGAAACTTAAGCGGCCCCGTCGCCTTCCTGCGCCAGTTACACTCTTGTGCTCTCTTGCATTCTCTGGCGCCCTCCCCTAGGTCTGAGGCATGCGGGATTAACCGCATAGTTCTCAGGGCGGGGTGCAAGTCCCCACCGGCGGTAAGGCTCACAAGGCCGAGCCCGCGAGCGCTTCCTTCGGGAAGGTCAGCAGATCCGGTGTGATTCCGGAGCCGACGGTCATAGTCCGGATGATAGAGAACGGGATTAGGTACCCAGATTGGGTATGCATGCCTTTGCGCGCGCATACCTGCTGTCGCCGCCCGTAACCCTGAGGAAACTGGTTACGGAAAGGACGACAATGAACCAGATTTCCTCCCCGACCCGAAATGCTGCCGTCGGCGCGATGTTTATGCTCGCTGCCTCGCTTGCTTTCGCAGGATCAAACACGCTTCAGTCTGTGCTGCCTTGGCAGTTTAACATGAGCTCCACAGGCATGGCATTCTGGCAATATGTCATTGCCTCCCTGCTCGCCCTACCGCTGATCATGCGCATTGGCCTGCAAAACCTCAGAACACGACACCCAATGTTACACGAGCTTCGCGCGTTTGTGTCGGCACTGGGCGTGCACGTGTTCGTTTACGGCTTCGCCTCCGGCGTACCGATCTGGCAAATGGTGACGTTACTTGCAACCGGCCCCCTCTTTATCATTATGGGCTCGTACTTCTTTCTCGGGGAACGCGTCTCTGCTGCCCGCCTTGGCGCGGCAATCGTGGGCTTTATCGGCGCAGTCATCGTCTCGGGCGTTGGCAGCGAAGGCTTCTCCGCACAAACACTGATACCCATTTTCGCTGCAGCCCTGTGGGCCGGTACAGATATTATCACTAAACACCTCGCCCGCGAGGAGAGCCCCGAAACGCTTACCATTTCGCTTCTGCTGCTGGTGACGCCCAACCATCTGGCAATCTTACTGATCGTCAATGCTCTCGGCTGGCTTGCCCCGACAGTGCTCCCTGCGGGACTGGCCACTGGCTTCCCGTTTGCATTGCCTGAAGGTTTTGGCCTGGTCCTGCTTTTGCTGCTCGGCGCACTCACCGCTGCAGCGAACTATCTGCTAGCCTTTGCCTATCGCAATGCAGACGCTACCTATCTGCAGCCTTTTGGAGACCTCAAGGTGCCGCTTGGCGGATTGATCGGCTGGATCGCTCTAGGACAAGTGCCGTCTGGCTACTTCTGGATTGGCGCCCTTTTGATTGTTGGCGCATCGGTGTTTATCTATTGGGTCGAACGCGACAGCACCCCAAACAGACTACAAACAGCGTAACACTTGCGTAATAAATGCTGGAGCATTGGTTGAGGGCCTTGTACTAAGGCCCTCAATGTTTTTGTGAGGGGGCCAGATGGCGCTGAAAGAAAACGACGTCAGCTTTTTTAGACCGATGTGGATACGCGGCGGTATCTCCGTGTTCCTTGCGATTTGGCTAGGCTGGGAACTGCTCTATACAGGCGACATGTTCTGGGCCTCTATCGTCTGCGTAGTTCTGGTTTACTTCGTATGGAATTTCTTCGTCAAATTCCCAAAGAACGACGCTTCGCCCCCAGAGGCGGCACCGACAGAGACCACTCAAAACGACGAAGAGCCGCGCTAAGCGCGGCTCTTCCGTATTCATTGCGTGACTGATTTAGTGTTCGCGAGCCCGCTCTAGGATACGCTTGCACTCGAGCAGTTCGCGCAGAACCTCTGAAAGCTTATTGCGCGAATCTTCATCGAGCTCAGGGCTAGCCGACAGCACGGCTTCTTCAAGCTCAGCTGCATCTCCCGCAGCTTCCGCCTCTTCAATCAGTGGCAGTATCTCATCAAGCCCTTTCCCCTCGCCTACGGCGATGACATAGCGCGGCCCTTGATCCTTGAGGATCTTCTGGACGCCTTTGATGGTAAACCCTTGATCGTAGAGCAAATGGCGGATGCCGCGTAAAAGCATCACATCTTCCGGCCGGTAGTATCGCCTGCCACCACCTCGCTTTAGAGGCTTGATGGTAGCAAACCGAGTTTCCCAGAACCGCAGTACGTGCTGCGGTAGATCCAGCTCTTCAGCTGCCTCCGAAATCGTGCGGAACGCGTCGGGCGACTTATCCAAAACAGCCGGTCCCCTCGTAAGAAAGCCTTACTCTGCAGAGGAAACCATAGACTTGTTGATCTTGGACTTCAACACGTTGCTCGGTTTGAACACAAGAACCTGCCGAGGCAAAATCGGAACCTCCTCGCCCGTCTTAGGATTACGTCCGATACGCTCGTTCTTCGAACGCACGTGGAACGACCCAAAGGACGATAATTTGACGTGAGAACCGACAACCAAAGCGTCTGAGACCAGCTCAAGCACTCGTTCGACAAGCTCAGCAGATTCCGTCCGAGATAGACCCACAGAACCATAAACTGCTTCGGCCAAATCGGCGCGCGTAATAGTCTTCTGCGACATAGCACCCCCAAAATCCAACGGACTGAATGTCCGTACCCAGTATCGAAAGCGACGAGACTGCTGCGCCCTTTGGCACAACGAATACTGCCCATTTCGCGGCATAAGCACGCTCCAGGCATTGGATCCTTCTCCCCGAGGGAGACAGTAATGCCTTGAACAGCTTAACGTCAATGCATGTCAGATATTTACCAGCGAATGAGCGAAGCGCCCCAAGTAAATCCGCCACCCATTGCTTCGAGCATCACCAGATCACCCGGCTTAATACGGCCGTCTGCGACAGCGACACTCAATGCGAGCGGCACAGACGCAGCAGAAGTATTGGCGTGTTGATCAACAGTGGTCACGACCTTCTCTGGCGCCAGACCAAGCTTGGCCCCAGCGCCGTCGATAATCCGCTTGTTGGCCTGGTGCGGCACAAACCAATCAAGGTCATCAGTCGTGTAGCCGGCCTGTTCCAATGTTGCGTACACAACGTCGGTGATCTTGCCCACGGCATGGCGGAACACTTCCGGACCCTGCATGCGCACGTGGCCAGTGGTGCCTGTCGTCGATGGCCCACCGTCGACGTAAAGCTTGTCCCAGTGCTTGCCATCCGAACGCAGAGCAGACGCTAGGATACCACGCTCTGGCTCGCCCTCAGCCAATTCGACGCGCTCCAGTACGATAGCCCCTGCCCCATCCCCGAAGAGGACGCAGGTGGTGCGATCATTCCAGTCGAGGAGGCGGGAGAAGGTTTCCGCGCCTATAACCAGAACACGCTTGGCCATGCCCGACTTGATATAGGTGTCAGCGGTTGTCACCGCATAGACAAAGCCGGAACACACGGCCTGGATATCGAATGAAAAGCCGTGGCTCATGCCCAACTTCATCTGCACCAGCGAGGCCGCCGATGGAAACGTATAGTCAGGCGTGGTGGTCGCGACGATGATCAGGTCGATATCGTCAGGCGTGAGCCCTGCATTGTCGAGCGCCGCACGTGCTGCCGCGGTGGCGAGGTCAGATGTAAACTCACCTTCCGCTGCAATGTGGCGCTTCTTGATACCAACGCGCTGCTGAATCCACTCGTCCGAAGTGTCCACACGCTTAGCGAGATCTTCGTTCGTGACAGCGTTTGCAGGCAGATAGCTGCCCACACCGCGGATGATGGATCGTACTCTGGTCACGCCGATTATGCCTCGGTTTCTGTAGGCAGAGAGGTCTCTGTCTTGTTAATGGGGAAGCGCTGCAAGGTATCGCCAACCTTGTCCATCAGGCGATTGCGCGCCATGTCATAGGCAAGGCCGAGAGCACTCTTGTAGCCGACTTCGTCAGTGCCGCCGTGCGATTTGATGACCACGCCGTTAAGGCCGAGGAACACACCGCCATTGACGGTACGTGGATCCATTTTGCGCTTGAGAGCGCGCAAGGCAGAGGACGCGAATAGCGCCCCAATCTTGCTCATCAAATTGGCGGTCAGAGACTGCTTGAGATAGGCAGCGACCTGACGGGCAGTACCTTCAGCAGTTTTAAGCGCAATATTGCCAACAAAGCCTTCGGTGACGACAACGTCGACGGTGCCCTTGCCGATATCATCGCCTTCAACGAAGCCATGATAGGTGAAGCCATTGCCGCTCGCCTGAGCGAGGATTTTGCCAGCATCCTTGATAGAATCCAGGCCCTTCACCTCTTCAGTGCCAACGTTGAGCAGGCCCACTGTCGGATTTTCGGAATCAAACAGTGCACGCGCTAGTGCCGAACCCAGAATGGCGTAGTCCACCAGCTGCTGAGCGTCAGCGCCGATGGTCGCGCCCATGTCGAGAACGATGATGTCCGAGCGCACAGTCGGCCAAATAGCTGCAATACCAGGACGGGAAATCCCTTCCATCGGCCGCAAGCAGAAGGTCGACATGGCCATAAGAGCACCGGTGTTACCACCTGAAATGGCAACATCGGCTTCGCCGTCCTTAACAGACTGAATTGCCTTCCACATGGACGACGTACCGCGCCCCTTGCGCAGAGCCTGGCTTGGCTTTTCGTCCATCGCGATCACGGTTTCGCACGGAATGAGCGTCGAGGCGGCTTTAAGCGCAGGAAATTCTTCAAGGAGCGGAGCAACCTGCTCCTCAATGCCGTGGAAAATAAAACGCGTGTTCTTGCGCTCTTTCAGCGCCAGATAGGCACCGTGGAGGACCGCGCGGGGCGCGTTATCGCCGCCCATAGCGTCCACGGAAATAGTTATAGTATCGTTCATTTCAGCCTGTTATCTGGCCCGCCGGTGGGGCGAGCAAACATATCCCAAGATGGGGTCGACGCAAGCCCTTCAACCTAGGACTTGTCTGCGTCCTTCTTCAAGGCTGCGAGCTTAGCAAAGGGATTTTCTTCCCCTTCGTTCTGCAAGTTTAAGCTCTCGACGGTTTCACCCGGGAGACGCGGATAGGGATCGAGCGCAAGTGCAAGAGTTTCAAGCATCAAAGCGCTCAAATCGACCTCAGAGCCATCGATGTGATCTGGAAATTCGTCATCTTCAAGGTCGATGAACACTTCCGAGCCTGGCGCAGCAGGTTTTTCACCCTTAGCTGCAGGCAAAAACACACGATCGATAGGCTCACGCAGCTTTTCTTCAACCGGATCCTGGCTGATGATCGAGGCTTGCTGGACTACTGCGTCCACAAAACCCTGCGCGCGTAACCCGCCGCGCAATGGCACAACGGTCAGCTCGGCAACAAAACGATCAACGGCGAGTATTTTTAGCGACTCAGCAATTGCAGCGCGCTGCGCTTCGTCGGCGTTGACGTTAACGGAACGACCAGACGCTGGGAGCTTATCAAGACGCACAATGGCGTCGAAAATTGGCTCGTCTTGGATAGTCATAATTTAGGCTCCAAAAGTCAGCTTACCGTCGGTTATGTCTGAGGTGCTCTGCGCCACCAGTGCTTGGTCTTGTGCCAACACATAAGTCGCAAGACCCGAGACATGTTCGTCGGTCGGCTGGTCATAAACGTTGCGGGCAAGAACGGCCTTCAAGGCTTCCTTATCGCCGCTATCGATGGCGGTATTAAGGGCTGCCAAGAGCCCAAAGAAGATGTTGCCCATCTTCTGAATTTTCTTCGGAATACCGATATCCGTCACGCCCATTTCGCGCAGCGAGCGATCCATATCCTTGAAGAAGAGATCGAATACGGCTTGGCTAAACGCCTTGTCAGATTCGCTGCCCGCGCGCAGACGGCGAAAAAGCAGGGCCATGTGAAGGCTGATCATGTCGAAACGGCCAGTAACTGTGTCAGCTACACCCCATTCGGCATAGAAAATAGGCTGCCGGGATTGCGCCACAATGGCGTTATAAATCGCATAAACTGGCTCTGTAGCGGAGTTCTTGCGAAACAAGGACATAATCATGGGATTGCGCTCGGCGTCGGTATGGGTCAAACACAGGCAGATTGGGGTGCCGGACCACTGTCAGCTTGCCAGAAAGCTAAGTTGACAGCTACACATTCCGGCGGCCACAAAAGGCACGCGCCTCGTTACAACCGCCTATAGTCGAGAGCCATTGGGAAAGTCAAACTATGAGCCTGCGTCTTGCAAAAGCCTCCGTTGTCGCGACCATTCTGGCCGTTGCGCTAGCTGGTTGCAGTAGCAGCACTGCTCTGGTGACACAGCGCACCCAAGGGTACGTCATCCCAAGCACTGCGCTGCAGCAGATCCGTCCGGGTCAAAGTCAGCAGACGGTACAGTTGGTTCTGGGGTCGCCACAGTCGACCAACACATTCGGTGACCAGACCGCTTGGTACTATGTCGAGACCAAGGTGAACCAAACCTCGTTTGGCTTCACGCAGATCAAGGAACGTACGGTTCTGGCGGTCTATTTCGACAAGAGCAAGAAAGTCAGCGAGCGCGCTGTCTACTCGCTACAGGATGGCCGCGCGGTCGACATCGAAACCCGCCGCACCCCATCTTTCGGTCAGGATGCGACCTTCATCGACTCGATCCTCTCCTCGTTCTAATTCTGATTCCAGAAACGAATTTAAGCCTCGGATTTTCCGAGGCTTTTTTTGTTTTCTTGGCCGCTGTGATTGTGCCCAAGCGAGGCCATACCGATAAGCCATTGCAAGGCCTAACGACACCGCGATCACCACAATGATCTGCGTGTATGGATTCCAGTGCGGGAAGTACTCCTCAACCCGCCTTAGGATGAAGACGTGGACCAGATAGGCTCCGAAACTGGCTTGCGCGAGTGCCGACAGAATGGGCGAAGTCGGCCTACTGATACGTAGGAATACAACGCCTACCCCCACGGCCCAGAACAGCGTGCCAGTTGAGTACTCGTTGTCCGAGAAGTTTGCCCCTCGAAGCCTGTACTTCTCAACCACGTGCAGCACGAGCCCCAGAAGACACACGAGGAGCCACCAGCATGTCGAGAGTTGCATCCACCTTGGATCGCGCTTCAGGCTGACACCAATCAGGAAGAATAGCGGCGCGAAGAACAGTCCGCTGCGCATCCAATAGATCGGAAAAACTTCGCCAGTCAGCAGCGCGCTATATACGCCTAGCGACATGCCCGTTGCGTATAAAACAGTCGTCAGTACCGCGGTTGCGGCAAAGCCCATGCTCGACAAACCAGCGAATACGATCGCCCCGCCGACGAGCAAGGCCGGCAAATACCACAGATGATATCCCGCCCCTCCGGTCCACGCGACGAGCAGAACTCGCTCCACGAGCGTGACGGGGTCGCCCACAAAGGCACTGGGGCGCAAGTTATAGAACGCGAGCCAGAACACGAGCGGCCATGCCACGCGCTGCCAGAGCTTGCGAACAGGGACGATCTTGGCGCTGAAGTATCCAGCAAGGATGAAAACGCTTGGCACGGCGAAGCGCGACAGGTCGCGCAGTATATCGCGCATCGGATCGCCTTCGGGAAAAGCCCCATAGGCGTGAATGCAAACAACCGCGCAGAAGGCGACGAGGCGGAGTAAATCCGCCCCCGCATGTCTGTCTGCGGTTGTCTGTCCCATCCCCGACCCTCCCAACGGTCAGGATAGGGCGATCGCAGAACAAAAAAATACCCGGATTTCTCCGGGCATTTTGAATTCTTGATTTTGGCTCTTTTAGAGCTCGGAACCGGCGTCTCGGGCGATCTTGTCGAGAGCGCCATTCACGAGGCCCGCTGCATCGTCCTCATAGAACGCGCGTGCAACATCAACATATTCAGTGATGACGACGCGTGCCGGAATGTCCTTGCGGAACAGCAACTCAAAGGCAGCGGCGCGCAAAATAGCGCGCAGGGTCGCGTCTACACGCCCAATCGGCCAGCCTTCTGCCAGCGCTTTGTCGACCGTCGGGTCAACTTGGAGCTGGTGCTTAGCAACACCGGACACGATCTGGCGGAAGAAATCGGCGTCAGCGGGTAGATACTGCTCGCCTTCGATTTCACGGCCGAGATGGAAGGCGCCGAACTGTGCGAGCGTGTCTTCCAGCGTCGCGCGGCCAATATCCATCTGATAGAGCGCCTGAACGGCGGCAAGGCGCGCAGCACCACGCTGATTAGCGGGGCGCACAGCGCCGGGATCACGTTTTGGATGGTCGGTCATCGGCTGTTCAATCGGTTCTATCAGTCATCTTCACTCAGGACGGTTTTGTCCTGAGCAAGTTCGGCTAGGAAGTTACGGAAGTCGTCCGCCGCAGAGAAGTTCTTATACACACTCGCGAAGCGAACAAATGCGACATCGTCGAGCCCTTTGAGGCCTTCCATCACATATTCGCCAATTTGGTCAGAGGTGACCTCCATATCGCCCAAGCTTTCCAGCTGACGGACGATACCGGAGATCATGCGCTCTGCGCGCTCTGGTTCTACAGCGCGCTTACGCAAGGCCGTGTTAACAGAGCGGGCGAGTTTATCCCGATCAAACGGGACTTTTCGTCCGCTCTTTTTCACGACAGTTAGGTCACGAAGCTGCACGCGCTCGAAGGTCGTAAAACGCCCCCCGCAAGCGTTGCACACGCGGCGACGCCGAATAGCGCCCGAATCTTCCGTCGGGCGGCTATCCTTCACCTGCGTGTCGTCATTGCTGCAATAGGGGCAGCGCATGGGCCGTAACCTCTATTAGCTGTAGATCGGGAAGCGTGCGGTCAGGGCTTTCACCTTCTCGCGCACAGCCGCTTCTACAGCGCCGTTGTTGTCTTCGCCGTTGGTCTTGAGACCATCGAGAACTTCGATAATGAGCTCACCAACTTCGCGGAATTCAGCCTCGCCAAAACCACGGGTCGTGCCCGCTGGAGTGCCGAGACGAATACCGGAGGTGATCGCTGGCTTTTCAGGATCGAACGGCACAGCGTTCTTATTGCAGGTGATGTAAGCACGGCCGAGGGCAGCTTCTGTTGCCTTACCGGTCAGGCCCTTCGGACGAAGGTCAACCAGCATCAAGTGGTTGTCCGTACCGCCGGAGACGATCTCAACACCACCCTTTACGAGGGTATCAGCGAGCACCTTAGCGTTAGCAACAACTTGCGCCGCGTACTGCTTGAATTCAGGCTGCAGAGCTTCCTTGAACGCAACTGCCTTACCAGCAATCACATGCATCAGCGGGCCGCCCTGAATGCCTGGGAAAATGGCCGAATTGATCTTCTTCGCGATCGCTTCGTCATTGGTCAGGATCAGACCACCGCGTGGGCCGCGCAGGGTCTTGTGGGTGGTGGTGGTCGCGACGTGCGCATGTGGGAATGGGCTTGGGTACTGGCCACCGGCCACGAGGCCTGCAACGTGCGCCATATCGACGAAAAGCAGCGCGCCGACTTCGTCAGCGATTGCGCGGAATTCAGCCCAGTCCATGACGCGCGAATAGGCCGAGAAGCCTGCGACAATCATCTTTGGCTTGTGCTCTCGAGCCAGCGAACGCACCTGATCCATGTCTACATAGCCGTCCTGCTGACGCAGGCCGTACTGAATAGCGTTGAACCACTTGCCAGACTGGTTTGGCTTGGCGCCGTGGGTCAGGTGACCACCAGCGTCGAGCGACATGCCCAGAATAGTATCGCCTGGCTGTACCAGCGCCTGATAGACGCCCTGGTTCGCCTGCGAACCGGAGTTCGGCTGAACGTTGGCGTATTCAACACCGAACAGTTGCTTTGCGCGTTCGATGGCAAGGCTTTCCGCCACGTCCACATATTCGCAGCCGCCGTAGTAGCGCTTGCCCGGATAGCCTTCGGCATACTTGTTGGTCAGAACCGAACCCTGTGCTTCGAGCACAGCGCGCGAGACAATGTTCTCGGACGCGATCAGTTCGATTTCATGCTGTTGACGTCCGAGTTCCTGACCCATTGCTGCGGCGAGTTCCGGATCGGTCTCGGCAACGGAATTGGTGAAGAAGTTTGGAAACAGATTTGCAGCGCTCATCGGAGGGTTCCCTCGCAAGAGTTCGAAGTGGACGAATTGGCGATGGCTTTATCACGCGAAAGCGCGCGATTCCAAGGCCGGACGATGTGCAAAGGGTCCATAGGGCTCCCCTATTTGCGAATGGGTGCCCAGGCGAGCGGCTCAACAAGGTCCGCGCTCCCCGATGGTTCCCCATCTTTACTCGCCAGTCGCACGAACCAGAGCGTTATGCCGCAAAATGGGGCGAAGGGGAAGAGGGATGAATGTGCAGAGCAGCATCTTGCCCCACAGCGATGAAGATCCTTAAATGACAGTAGCTAGGGAGCACACCAGTGATGATTGACAACGCCGAACACGTTCAGGATGCCCCGCCTCCTCATGCAGATAACTCGAACGACAGCTTTCTACATTGGACTTCCCCCCGCCAATGGATTGAGCGAGAGCTGGAGTTATGGAATGCGCTTCACGCGCGTGTCCGCAAATTGCACCAAATGTCGCCCTTAGCCGGCGATACCCTCCTCCGGTACGAAACTCTTTTTTCCGCTTATCACAGGTTTTACAGCGCTATCGGAGGAGCAAGCGAGACCGACCTTCCCAAAATATTAGATGAGCAAGTCCGCACTCGTCAAATTGCTGTACTTCATGGCCATTTTGGAAAAACCATCAAGGAACTTATCCACGCCGCTCCTCTGGGGATTCTACTAGCCCTCGAAGCTCTAACAGCAAAAAAATGGCTACCCGAAAAAGACGAACTCGCTAGCGCCAATACCGCTGTTGAAATCCAACTTTACAGCAGCCTCACGCTCGACAGCATTCCTAACGCATTCAACCAGCAAGACCTCTACTTATTGGACATCGGAAACCGTTTCGGCGAACTCGTAAGCGACATTGAAGCCGCAAAAAAAGCCGCATCAACTGGCATAGCTGCCCAACAAAAAGAACTAGTGAATTGGATTGGCGAGCAAAAAGTCGAAATCTCGGCACTTCACGAGGCCTACCACACGAAGCTTAGCGTCGACACACCTGCAACTTTTTGGAAGAACAAGGCAGCATCGGCTGAAAAGACTAGTCGGAAGTTCCTATCACTTTTCTTTTGGTTGGTCGGCGCAGCTCTGCCCCTTGCGGCCCTATTGGTCTGGCAGCTTTGGCCAGAACTTAAAGTAGTAAGCCAATCGGGAAGCTCCATCCCGTTCGGCTTGGTTGCCGCTCTCCTCATTCCGACTTTGGGCTATGCGTGGATACGCAAGCAAGTAAGCCGCGTGTTTCTGATCAATCGCGCTATAGCCGACGACGCCAGTTATCGAGAAGTAATGACAATGACCTATCTAGGCTTAGTGAAGGATGTGAAGAGTGAGATTACCAAAGAGGAACGCGGCTTGATCCTCAACGCCTTGTTCCGCCCGACGCCTGCCAGCACGCAAGACGATGGGCCACCTACAGGCATCTTTGACCTACTCAATGGGAAGAAGCCTTAGTCCTTAAAGCTAAGCGTATTTGCCCAATGTGCCGGGAGGCGGCGTAGGCTGGGTCTGGGCCAGCTTTTTACGGAGTTTTGCTAGGGCAAGTTGCTGCATATGACCGCGCGCCGTATTGACCGGAGCGATGACGATCACCTCAGTGCCACTGTCGACGTCAATGGCGGCAACGCGCATCTGCTGACCAAGCTGAACGAACTCGAAAAACACCTCGCCTTCCATATTGGCCTCCAAAAACAGCGCTCTATCGTCATTTTAGCACAGTTGCGAGTTCGGTAACATGGGGCGCTGACCACCAGACACCCCTTCTCCGCTTTGTTTGCTGTCTTGGCCCCAGCAACCGGCACCCTGCCACCAAAAAGCAAAAAGGCCCCGCCGGAGCGGAGCCTTACAACCTGTCGAGCCAGAGCGCCTACGCCTGGAAGCTAACTTTGCCCTGTTCATCAAACTTGTAGACGTCATCACGGAAGCTGACTGTGCCCTGACGATTGGCCCAAGCGGTGATGTAGGTGGTGTGGATCGGAACACGCGCCTTCACTTCAACGTCGAGACGGGTCAGCGCTTCAAAGGTCGAGTCGACCTTGTTCTGATCCCAGTCACCATTGTCACGCAGGAGCCAGTTTACCATCTGATTGACGTCATTAACGCGCACGCAGCCTGATGAGTGGAAACGCGCGTTTTCGCCGAACAATTCCTTGCCGGGGGTGTCGTGCAGATAGCAATCGTACGGGTTGTAGAAATTAATTTTGCAGTGACCCATCGAGTTCGCCGCGCCCGGCTCCTGACGGTACATATAGTTCACTTCGCGATCGGAGATATTTGCCCAGTTGATCGTCTGCGGATCGATCTTGGTGCTGCCGTCGTAGATGAAAATATTCTGCTCTGCGAGGTAGTTGGAATTTTCCATCATGTACTTGGTCAGATCCTGACGGATCAATGACTTGGGCACATGCCAGTATGGGTTGAAGTTCACCTGATGAATGTTCGAGGCCATGATCGGCGTAGCGCGATCGGCACGACCGACGACGGCGGTGTGGCGTTGTTCCACCGCACCTTCGTTCACCGCTTCAATGGTTGCCGCCGGAATATTCACGACGACATAGCGCGCGTTCAGCTTGGCAGCCATGTTCTGAACCCGGGTGTAGTTCAGATAAAGCTGCTGCATGCGCTGCGCTGCAGACACATTCATTGCGTACCACGTGGCTTCGTCGATCTGTCCGTTCACAACGAGGCCGTGGCGCGCTTGGAAAGCACGCACGCCGCGATCCGTGTCGGCATCGAAACTGTCGTCCGCGTATTCAACCAATGGCATGTCACCAGAAGAAATCAGACGGCGCTTCACAGCAACGACGGCCGGAGAACTCGCGCCGAGAGCGAGGCGGAATGCCTGTTGCGGAATTTCTTCCCAACCACCAGCAGCGACGAAAGGTTCGTATTGCGAGATCGCCAGCTGCAAATTGTAAAGGGTGTCGAAGGAGAGGATAGGCTCGCGAGTCGCAATGAGCGCCTCTGCAGCGGCAGTGTTGCCCGCCTGATCGACCTTAACAACGCGATTGCCACCGAACCACCCCTGAGCATGAGCGCTCGGGAGAGTTAGAGTTGCCCCAAGATAGGCGCAGCCTCCCAAAAACTTGCGACGATTCAAAAGCATCTAGCCACCCAGAAAATTCTTTGCCCGCAGGCCCCTACCATCCTCATAACGATCAAAGGATGGATGCCCCAAAACAGTCACGCAGGAACGAAAACGACATAGACCTAACGGTTAATGGTTTCAAACCCTGTAACGCACTGAAAAGCGCAATTTTGCGGCATAAATAAGAAACGCCGACCAACTGGCCGGCGCTTGTTTCGGAGTCGTGGCACGGAGGCAACACACGCCACCATCTGCCGAAGATTTGTGTCCGCTCTAATCGTTGCGGGTTTAGAGCTTGTAGAGGATCTGGTCGACCCAGAAGCGTTCAAGTCGAGCGAGAGCCTTGTTCAGACCATCGAACTCGTCATCGCCCAGACCACCGACCTTATCGATGGACTTGAGGTGACGGTCATAGAGCTCGTCGATCACTTCCGCCACTTCTTCACCCTTAGGGGTCAGCTTGATGCGAACCGAACGACGGTCAGTGCGCGAGCGTTCCTGGAAGATGTAGCCAGTTTCGACCAGCTTCTTGAGGTTATAGGAGACGTTCGAACCGAGGTAATAACCGCGAGAGCGCAGTTCACCTGCAGTGAGCTCTGCGTCACCGATGTTGAACATCAGCAGCGCCTGAACCGGGTTGATGTCGTCCCAACCCATACGGTCGAACTCATCCTTTATCAGGTCGAGTAAACGACGGTGGAGACGTTCAACACGGGATACTGCTTCGAGGTAGAGTGGCTTCAGGCCTGCGCTAGAGCGTTCAGGGGTTAGCGCCTCGGCCGCGTTCGATTTGATTGCCATAGTGTGCCTCACTGTTTTGCTTGTGCGATTTTTCGCATCTCGTGAGGATGAAACTAGGCGTCTCCCATAAACATCGAACTAACTGACAGGCTTAAAACTATCTTACTGGAATGCAATGACAATTTAGCTTAATTGAGCCTTACACCTAGTCAGAAACTCGTAACCTTTCTCAGGTGTAAACACATAAAATTGCGCCACACCCGTGCTTTGATGCAAATGAAAGGCAAGTTTTGCTGTAGTTTTTAGTCAGCCGCCGCGCGTTTTAATCGCAAAGTTAGTGCAAAAATCAGCACAATTGCGAGCAAAAGCAGGATGCGAACGAAGAAACCGGCCATCGACATCCGCACATCAGGGTTACCGGAAAGGTAAAGCGCAAGCTCAAATACTGTCGCAGCGACAACTAACACCGCGCCCCAACTGGATTTTAGCCAAAGCCCTACCGCCGCAAACAGGCGCGCGATGCAAAAACCACCGAGATAGGTGAAAGCCGTTGCCCCCATATGCTCCATTGGGCTGACCCCGACCGTGCTCACGCCCAACAGGCGCGCAGCATCACTCAGGCCAAGAGCCAGGGTGAAGAGAGCGACGATGCGAATGTAAAGGCCGTGATTGGGCGCAGGGAACAACATGGCATGATTGATAGCTGGCTCGCTTTATTGGGACAAGCCGCGCCTTGTGAGCTTTTGCTTAGGTTTGATAAGAGCACTGGATAACCCTTTCAACACTGCGTGCCTTATTCAGCATTTTCTTGTTTGCCCCTCGCAAGGGGAGGATAAGCGCACCAAAGCATTTTCCTCTGGAGCATAGTGATGAGCAACTGGCCCAAGCATGACATGAGCTTCCTGGGTGGCCGTCGCCTGCGACGCACCCGCCAATCGGCATGGAGCCGGGACATGGTTCGCGAAACCGAACTGCTTCCCCGCGATCTGATTTGGCCGCTCTTTGTTATCGAAGGTCAGAACGAGCGCACTGAGATCAAGACGATGCCGGGCGTCGAACGCCTGTCTATCGATCTTATGGTCGAAGCCGCCAAGCAGGCGCGCGATGCTGGCATCCCTGCCCTCGCTATTTTCCCGAATACACCGGGCGAGCTTCGCAGCGAAAGTGCAGAAGAAGCCTATAACCCAAACAACCTCATGTGCCGGGTTCTCGCTGCCATTAAGGACGCCGTTCCAGAGATCGGACTGATTGCCGACGTTGCCTTGGATGAATACTCGGCAAACGGCCAAGATGGCCTTGTTCGCGACGGCGCAATTCTAAACGACGAAACCGTAGACGCTATGGTCAAGTCCGCAATCGTTCAGGCGCGTGCCGGCGCCGACATTATTGCGCCATCTGACATGATGGACGGCCGCGTTGCTGCTATCCGTTCCGCGCTGGACGATGAAGGCTTTGATCAGGTCCAGATCATGTCCTACTCGGCAAAATACGCTTCGTGCTTCTATGGCCCCTTCCGTGAGGCGGTTGGTTCGGGCTCGCGTCTGCAAGGCGACAAGCGCACGTATCAGATGGACTACGCCAATTCCGATGAAGCTCTGCGTGAGATCGAGCAGGACATCGCTGAAGGCGCGGACAGCATTATGGTCAAGCCGGGTCTGCCATATCTCGACGTCATCCGTCGCGCCAAGGATGCGTTCAACGTGCCGATCTACGCCTACCAGGTGAGTGGCGAATACGCGATGATCGAGTTCGCGGGCCGGGCTGGCGCGATCAATCGCGATGCTGCCGTGCTTGAGAGCCTGTGGAGTTTCAAGCGTGCTGGGGCCAATGGCATCCTCACCTATTATGCCCTCGAAATGGCTCGCAAGCTGGCCAAATAAGGCCCGGCCTAGCAAAGTACCTTTGAAATCCCCGCTCCGGCGGGGATTTTTATGTGTGCCCTTCTCTCAGTCTGATTCCGCTTTTCGAGACAAGGCCATGATTTCGCGAGACCTTTTGCCAAAGCTCGCATCGCGCCACTTCCATACCACGCACTTGCTTTCCGCACCCAAGCGATTTACCAAGTTTTTACTTGGAAAACTACGAGCCGCAAATGTCAGATCGTGTTGAGGGCCGTTGGGCCGAAATCTTCGGCCCCTCCTATCTCAGAGCGACCGCAATCATTTGCCTTGGCGTGGCATTACTAGCGTTCAACTCCTTCCTCTCCACGACGACCCTGCCGACTGCAGTGCGCGAATTGGACGGTGTTGAAGTTATCGCTTGGGCGACGACACTATTTTTGGTGTTTGCCATTGTAGGTGGCGCTGGGGCCGTACTCGTCAAACAACAGCTCGGCGCGCGTTGGGCTCTTATCGCCACCGCAGGCGTTTTCATAATCGGCACCCTCATCGCCGGTTTTGCCAATTCGATGACGCAGGTTCTCATTGGCCGCGCCATTCAGGGATTGGGTGAAGGCGCAGTTGCCGCGTTGTGCTTTGCGCTTATCCCCGAGCTCTTTCCCAATCGCTTGGTGCCAAAAGTGTTCGGTACCCATGCGATGATATGGGCGATTGCTGGCTTTGGTGGCCCCGCTGGCGCAGGTGCTTTGACAGAGTTCATTTCATGGCGCGCCGCATTCTTGGTCAATGTGCCCTTGGCGCTGATTTTCTGTGTGATGGTCCTCGCTGTCGTTCCCAATACACGCAGCAGTGCCGAGAAGATGGCGTTCCCCGGCATTCGACTCTTTGGAATTGGCGTCGGCGTCCTCCTGATAGCCCTCGCTGCAGTCATGCCTTGGTTGGAGGCCGCTGGTCTCGTGGCACTGGGAGCACTCCTCGTAACGGCTGCGATTTGGCTTGATCGCCGCCACCCCACCCCAATGACGCCAAAGGGCGCTTTCTGGTCGAACACGACATTGGGCCCCGGCTTCTGGACTATTCTCCTTCTGCCAATTGCGGGCACAATGTCAGCGGTCTACGTCGTCATGCTCCTGCAACAGCTGTGGGACTTTGGCCCGACGCTGGCGGGTGCCTTTGCAGCGTTTATGTCGATGGCATGGAGTGCGTCTTCTATCGCCGTCGCCAATATCAAGAAGCGCTCAACACGAAAGATATTCATCTGCATCGGCCCTCTGCTGGTCGCGATTGGGCTGATAACGGTTCTGATCGGACTGCAGCTAACCTCGCCACCGATCGTGGCCGTTGCGCAAATCTTCATCGGCTTGGGCTTTGGCACAAGCACAGGCTACACCATGATCAGCCTGATCGAGTCGAGCAGCGCCGCGGAACGGGATAAAACGTCTACGCTCATCCCGACCACACAATCGGCCGGCAATGCCATCGGCGCAGCTCTGGGCGGGGTGGTGGCGAACATGGCGGGCTATGCAGTCGCGACCAGCAATGAGGGCGTTTTGAGCTCCATCGTCCCGCTGTATATTGCAGCAACAGGCATTACTCTGATCTGCGGCGCTACAGCACTGGCGCTCGTCAGGCGCATCCCAAGCTACATCGAGACCGCTAACTCGCCCGAAACGGCCTAAACCGGTGGCGGTCGACCGCCCCGATTTAGGCGACCGCCCTACCCGGCCTTATCGGTCAGCCCATCTTCTGAGGCGAATTGTGCTGGCCGCTTGCCCCGACGCGGGCGAAGTGCACTAACCACACCCGCAACAGCGACAAGGCCCATGCCAACAAGAGCAATGGGTTCTGGCGCATGGCCGAAAATCACCCAGCCCAAAATGCCCGCCCAGAGCAGATGCATATAGCTCATCGGCGCGATGAATGCGGCGGGGGCATAGCGATAGGATTGGGTAAAGCAATAATGTCCCAGCCACGCTGACACGCCCAAGCCAAAGAACAGCAGCATTTGGAACGGCGTCGGTGATACGCCATGCATGGTCCAGGGCAAGAAAATGCCGAAACCAATAGCGCCCACCAAGGCCGAATAAAACAGCATGGCTGTCGTGCGCTCCGTCCTGGCCAGCACGCGCGAGAGCAGGTTGTAAGAAACTGAAACGATGACGTTTCCGAGAACGAAAATCACGCCCCACGGGTCCAGCCCGCCGCCCGGCCGCGCGATCAGCAGCACGCCGGCAAAACCGATACCAGCCGCGACCCAGGCATTTAGGCCAACTTTTTCGCTCAAAATCGGGCCGGATAGCGCCACAACCAGCACGGGCGCGAGATAGACAATAGCAGTGGTTTCCGCCACCGGCATTCGCTGGAATGCAAGGCTCACGAGCAGCGAACCAAGCGCAAGACTGCCAGCGCGCACCAAAACCCAGCCGGTACGTACCGTTTTGACCATCTCTTTGCCACGGAAGGGCGCGACCAAGGCCATCATCAGCAAGCAATGCCCGATGTAGCGCAGGGCCGTAACCATGGGCACATTATAGTCTTCGAGCAGAAGCTTATTGGTGGTGTCATTATAGGCGAAAAGCAGCGTCGCCGCGACGATGAGCACAAACCCACGTAAAGGCCTGTGACTTAACTCTGCGGGCGGTGAAGAAGTGGACATTGACCAATACCGGCTAGGGTCTTCAGGGTAACGACTCATGCCGCTGAAACGACTTCTGCGGACCATATGTCGAGCCTAGCCCAAGAGCGAGGCCCAAACTGCCTCGAAAAGTTAGTTTACCCGCCACTTGCAAACACGGCCCCACTTCCCATGTTTTACGCATGAACCCAGACTTCGACGCTCGCCCTGAACTGCCGAACCCAACAACTGCCCCAGAACTTTTCGAGGGCGTTTTGACCCGGCGCGTGGTCGCTTACCTTATCGACCTTGCGTTGATCGGGGTCATCACCCTGATCCTCGGATTCGCGGGCCTGATTTTGGGCTTTTTCACTTTCGGGTTGGCGTGGGCAGCACTGGCGTTGGTCGTCCCGGCCTCAGTACTGATTTACTACGCAGTGACATTGGGTTCGCATCGCCGGGCGACTTGGGGCATGCAAATGATGGATATTGTCCTCACGCCAGCGCGGGGACAGCCGCTCGATGGCTGGATGGCCATTCTCCACGCCGCTCTGTTCTGGGCGACATTCTGGATCGCATGGCCAATTGCTGTGCTTTTCCCGCTGTTCATGCCACGGCGCCAGATGCTGCATGATCTGGTCGTCGGTGGCTTGATGGTCCGTCGTTCTCCTATGGTGCGCCATTGGCGTCGGACGACTGGTCACGATACGTACTGAGAGATTGCAGCCGAGCGAGCACAGGAGTATCCTATGCGTTCTGTGCTCAGTTGCTATGTAGATGACCGATCAGACGCCTGAAACCACTCAGCTCTTCCTAACAGCAGCCATGCCGTGTCCGTATTTGCCGGACCGAATGGAGCGTAAGCTATTCACGCATCTTTCCGGCCGCCGGGCCACTTCATTGCATCACATGCTCAGCGACAACGGTTTTCGTCGCAGCCAGAACCTGATTTACCGCCCCGCATGCGATGGCTGTAACGCCTGCCAATCGGCGCGCATCATCACCAAAGACTTTGTACCGAACAAGCGGTTCCGACGCACATCGCGCCAGAATGCCGATATCGCCGTACAGGTGCGTCCGGCCGTCGCCACACTCGAACAGTTTGACCTGTTCAAGCGCTATCTCCATGCGCGCCACGAAACCGGTGGCATGACGCAAATGGACTGGCAAGATTACGAATATATGGTCGAAGACACACCAGTTCAGTCCATTCTGGTTGAGTATCGGCTCGCTAATCATCCCGATCAGCCTTTGATCGCCGTTGCGCTTACTGATGTGCTGCCAGACGGGCTATCGATGGTCTATAGTTTCTTCGACCCCGACATGAGCCATCGGAGTTTGGGGACATTCATCATTCTCGATCATATCGCCCAAGTTCGCGCTGCAGCGCTGGACTACGTCTACCTCGGCTATTTCGTCGAAAGCTCTCCCAAGATGGCTTACAAAGCGCATTACCAGCCGCTTGAAGTTCAAAAGGGCAATCTCGGTTGGGTGCCTCTACACCTCGATGGAAATACTGTTCCTCAGCAGTAATTTTACGCCGCATTAGGAAGATACTCGTAACAATGCTTTCACAAAACCGGTGGAGGCAACGGTGCAGCGGCAATTTCACAATATTCATTCAGTCGCTCTTTCAGTTGTCGCGCCGTGCTACAATGAAGAAAGTGGACTTGATGAGTTCCACCGCCGCGTAAGCTCTATCTGCCAGTCCACCGTCGGGAACGATTACGAAATAGTTCTGGTCAACGACGGCTCGAAAGACGCAACCCTCGAAACCCTCTATCGCTTGGCCGCAACCGATGACCACTTGGTCGTCGTTGATCTCGCCCGCAATTACGGCCAACAAATCGCGCTCAGCGCCGGGCTGGAGGCAACGCGCGGCGCGCGCATCCTCATCCTCGACGCCGATTTGCAGGACCCCCCAGAACTACTGCCCCAACTTATGGAACGCCTCGACCAAGGCGCGGACGTTGCCTATGGCCAACGCCGCCGCCGCGATGGCGAAGGCCGGATGAAGCTGGCAACCGCTCATGTTTTCTATCGCTTCTGGCGTCGTCTCGTCGACATTGACATGCCTCTCGACGCTGGGGAGTTCCGCCTCATCAGTCGCCGTGCATTAGACCATGTTCTTTCCATGCCGGAGCGCTATCGCTTTGTCCGCGGCATGATCAGCTGGGTCGGCCTACGCCAAGACGCTGTCATCTACGATCGCGACAAGCGCTTCATTGGCGAAACCAAATACAACTTTCCAAAGATGATCGCCTTGGCCATGGATGGGATAACCAGCTTCTCTATCGTTCCACTGCGGCTTGCGTCCCATCTTGGTTTCTTCATGGGCATCGCCGGCCTCCTGATGCTGCTCTATACCGGCTGGTCGTTCGTCACCGGCCGCGCCGTTGAAGGTTGGACGAGCCTTGCGTCAATCATGCTTGTGATCGGGTCCGGACAGTTTCTCGTCTTGGGCATTTTCGGCGAATATCTCGGGCGCATGTATATGGAAGCTAAGCGCCGCCCGCTCTACATCGTCAATGAAATCCGCAGAGGCGCGGAAAACGCTCAGCCGCAGGACGCGCGCGACCTTCAAGAAAAGCTGACCCACGCTATCGCAGCGCAGCGTTGAGACCAATATGACGTTGGATACCGCACAATGGCGCAGCCGCGCCAACCACGCCCTATCGCCTGCGACCATAACTGCCGGCCTCTGGCTTATTGCCCTCATCTTCGTTCAATTTGCGCCGTTCTCCAGCGACAGCTGGTGGCAAATGTGGATCGCGCGCCAAATGAACGCTGGCATCCCCCTCTACGAGTGGATCAACGAGACCAATCCGCCGCTCTGGTTCTGGATGGCGCGGCCGGTTGCCTATCTCTCAGCGTTCACAGGCCTGCCCCAGCCCAATCTCATGGTCACGGGCATTATGCTCCAGATCGCTCTGTCGCTGTCCCTGTGTTGGATATTCTTGCGCCACCTGTCGCCGTCTCGGCAGACGCTTATCCTCGCCGGGCTGCTGTTCTGCATGATTGGCCCGCATTACATCGAGTTTGGGCAACGCGATCACATGGCGCTGATCGCCCTCCCGCCCTATGTACTGCTCATTGCTTGGCGCGCAGAGGGTAAAGCCGCTTCATGGGCCCTAGCGCTCGTCATCGGCTCCTTCGCCGCGCTGATGATCGCACTCAAGCCTCACATTGCCTTGGTCCCAATCGCGCTTGAACTTTGGCTGATTTACAAAAGTCGCAGCTTCAAGCCATTCCGCCCCGAAACCCTATGTCTTGCCATCGGCGCTGTAGTTTACATCGCCAGCATTGCGATCTTTGCACCTGCCTATTTCACCGACATCATTCCTGCCGTCACGGCAGCCTATGGCGATTTCGGTGGCCATAAACTCAGAGTCTTCCTGAGCCGCGCCGCTCTCATGCTGCCGATTGTAGCGCTCTATTTCTGGAGTTTTCGGGGGTCTATACCGCCAACTGCCCAAGCATTTCTCGCTATGGGTGTTGGCTTTACCGGCTCCATGCTGGTCCAGTTTAAGGGCTTTCTCTACCACGGCGACCCGGTCGCCTCGGCAATGCTGATGGCTGTTCTCTTCAACATCGTATGGAGAGAGGGCCCAATCACTTTGCACAAGCGCACCTTACTGGTGGCAATGGTCGGATTTGCCTTATCGCCCTTCGTTCAGAATGAGCGTCCGTACCAACAGTATGCAGCTCCACTGGTTAGCGACTTAGCGCCCGGCACAAAAGTGGCGACCGTGCTCATTGACCCCACTCAAACCTGGCCCCTTCTCGAACGGAATGACCTCATCAACGTCTCTCGCTACTACCATCACTGGATGCTGGTGAAGATAAACAGTACCCTGCGGAGCGGAGAGGACCTCTCACCAAAGCTACAGGCGATTGCTGATGATATCCGATCGGACCTTGCCAATGACCTGCTCTGCAATCCGCCGGATGTGCTGCTTGTCACCCCTGGCGCGCTCGGTGGCCAATGGCCCGTTGTTGATTTTCTCAAGCAAGATCCACGCCTCGCGCCAGTGATTAGCGCCTATAGCGAAGGTCCCGCACTCGAACATCTGGCCCGCTACGACCGAGTGGCCCCGCTACCTGCCCCAACACCCGACCTCGAGTGCTACGCATTAGCCCCATAGGACATCAGGAACGGGCGCAAAGAGACACGCCTGTTTTGTAAGGCCTTCCGTGACGTCAACTGCCGAGCTTGTTGTCAGCGGTATGCGCGACTGCAGTTGATCGACCGTTTAGCTCGCACAAAACTGGTGATCGTGCACTAGCACACTCCCAAAACCTGGGCGGCACAGGCACGCTCGCGGCGTCACGCTAAAAAGTTCCATCAAATTGAAACTATTCTGAAGCTCACGCATTAAACCACTGCGCGGGCCTGCAATTTCGCATGGGCGGCTAGCGAAGAATAACACTGGTTAGTTTTGCCGCATATGCGTCGACCGCTAATCGCGCACAGACCTAAAGCTAACCAGCGACCACCCTGACTATTATTCCCACTCTTTGGGCTCTGTATCGTTATCAACTGGGGTCATAAATGGCTGCACAAGCTAGCTCCGCCAGTGAATTGGAAGAACGTCTCACCTTCATTGGTTTAGATGAAAGAGCTCTCGCGGAGCTCGCAACCATCCAAGGGTATCTCGACCGTCACCTGCCTATGGCCCTCGAGCGGTTCTACGAGAAAATCGCGACAGTTCCAGCGGTCAATCGCTTCTTTGCCGACAATGCACAAATGCGGCGAGCAGAAAGTAGCCAAATTGATCACTGGAAGAAGATCGCCGCAGGCCGCTTCGACCAGCAGTATGTCGAGGCCTCCCGCCGTATTGGACTGCGCCACGCGCGTATCGGCCTAGAGCCCCGCTGGTACATCGGCGGCTACGGCGTGATTGTCGACCACCTTGTAAGCGGGGTCATTCAAGAGTTTATCGCCGATAATCTACATACGAGTGCGAAGGGCCTGTTTGGCCGGAAAACCGGCAATGACAATGCCGAGACCAACCAAAAGGTTGTTGAGCTCGGCGCCGCCCTCACTCAGGTCTTCAAAGCCATTCTCATCGACGTCGATCAGGCCGTGACCGTCTATTTCGACAAAATGACCGAAGACGCCGCCGCCATTTCCAAGGAAAACGCCGACAAGGTTCTGCATGCTGTGACAGCAACCGGCAATGTCCTTCAAAAAATGGCAGATGGTGACCTACGGGAGCGGATCGAGCAGGAGCTTGATCCCAGCATGGCTCAGCTTAAGCGGGACACCAACGCTGTGGGCGAAAAACTCTCTGGCATTATCCATCAATTGCGAGACACCTCTTCGTCGCTTAAAATCGCGACATCGGAGCTTCTCTCCGGTGCAAACGATCTTTCGGCTCGAACACAGCGCCAAGCCGCAACCATCGAGCGACCCTCCACCGGGATGAACCAGCTTGTCGACGCGGTCCTCGACAACGCCAAGATCGCCAATGACGCCGCTGGATCCTCCAACCTGTCCATGAGGACATCCGAAGAAGGACGCCTCGCCATGTCGGAAGCCACAACGGCCATGGAACAACTGGCAGACACGTCCGAAAAGATCGCCAAGATTGTCGGCATGATCGACGACATTGCATTCCAAACCAACCTCCTCGCGCTCAATGCCTCTGTCGAGGCAGCGCGTGCGGGCGAAGCCGGAAACGGTTTCTCTGTCGTCGCTGTTGAAGTCCGGCGCCTAGCGCAGTCGACTGCACAGGCCTCCAGTGAGGTGAAAGGCCTGATCGAGCAGTCGGGGGTGGAAGTGCGGAACGGAGGGCGCCTTGTTACCGAAGCTGCCAATCGGTTCGATGCGATGCAAACTTCTGCCAGCAAAACCAACGAACTCGTCGAGGTTATTGCCCAAAAGAGTCAGGTGCAGGCAGCAGCAATTGAGGAAATTAGCCGCTCCATTCGAGAGATGGATGAAATGACCCAGCACAACGCCGCGCTAGTCGAGGAAACAAATGCTGCGATTGAGCAAACCGAAGAGCAGGCGCACCGCCTCGATAAGGTCGTTGACGTGTTCATGATTAACCCCATGCCCAACAAGCACGAAGCTGGTCAGCACATAAGACCTTTGAGTCAAAAAAGAGCCTGATCCGAAACGACAAAGCCCACCGTCAGGTGGGCTTTCTCTTGTTCAGATCGGGCTAATTAGCCAACAAACTTGTTATTCTTCGGGAACCCGGTTGGGGGTTGGCGCCCTGCTGCCGCTCGGTCCCCGGCCCAATCCACCAGCTCCTCGGTCGGCTTGGAGTAAGTCCGTCCTGAGCTATCCTGCCAGGTGAGGCCGTCAGCGGCGAAGAAGGTCTTGATGTCGGAAACACCGCCATCCTTATAGCGCTGGAGCCGAACGCCCTTGCCGCGCGTCATCTGCGCAAGCTGTGTCATTGGGAAAACCAGCAGCTTGCGATTTTGCCCGATGATCGCCACGCGGTCGCCGTCGCTCGGTACGATCAATTTCGCTTCTTCCGGCGCACTGACATTGAGCACCTGCTTGCCCTTGCGGGTGTTGGCGATGATGTCATCTTCGGACACAATGAAACCATACCCTGCCGACGAGGCGATGATACGCTTCTGGCCCGGCTTATGGACAAACAGCGCGACAATGTCGGCACCCTCTTCCATATCCACCAACAGGCGCACTGGCTCGCCCTGCCCTCGCCCGCCGGGCAATTTGTCCGCAACGATGGTGTAAACACGACCATCCGTGGTCAGCATGAGCAGCTTGTCGGTGGTTTCGCAGTTGAACGACAGCCGCAAGCGGTCGCCGCTCTTGAACGCCTTATCGTCCACAGTGGCATTGTGCCCCTTTGGCGCACGGATCCAACCCTTTTCGGAGAGCACCACGGTAATCGGTTCACGTTCGATAAAGGCTTCAGTGATCTCCGCGAGGTCGGCTTTCGGTGCAACACCCAGAATAGTGCGCCGAGCGCCCAGCGGATGCGGCACGCCGTCTTTGGTGAACAAGGGATAGGACTTCTTGAGAGCTTCCACCTGCTTGGCGATTTCGCCCCACTGACGCTTTTCAGACCCCAGCAATGCCTCAAGCTTGGTGCGCTCTTCGGACAGGTTCGAGTGCTCAGTCCGCAGTTCCATCTCTTCGAGCTTGCGCAAAGAGCGCAGGCGCATGTTGAGAATAGCTTCGGCCTGATTGTCCGTCAGTTTGAACGTCGCAATCAAACTGGCTTTGGGATCGTCATCCTCACGAATGATCCGGATCACTTCGTCGAGGTTGAGATAGGCGATGATGTAACCATCAAGCACCTCAAGACGGGCCGTGATCTGGTCAACGCGGAACTGCGAGCGGCGAACCAAAACTTCTTTACGATGCTCAAGCCAAGCGCGCAGTGCATCGGCGAGGCTCATCACGCGGGGCATTGTGCCCCGATCAAGCACATTGAGGTTGAGGCCGAAGCGCACTTCGAGCTCGGTCAGCTTGAACAGCTGCTCCATCAGAATGACAGCGTCGACCTGACCGTTCTTCGGTTCGAGGATAAGACGAATGTCGTCGGCGCTCTCGTCGCGCACGTCCTTAAGCAGCGGCAGTTTTTTCGCCAACAGCAGTTCAGCAATTTTTTCGACGAGGCGCGATTTCTGTACGCCGTAAGGAATCTGGGTGACGACGATCTGATAGACGCCGCGTCCCTTGTCTTCCTTGTCCCACGTGGCGCGCGTACGGAACGAGCCACGCCCAGTCTCATAGGCATGAACAATCGCCGAGCGGCTTTCGACCAGTTGGCCACCGGTTGGATAGTCCGGCCCGCGCACAAGGTCATCCATGCTTGGCGGCGCGGACAGATCTTGCTGGATGAGTTCTTCAACCGTCGCATTTGGATTCTGGATGAGCTTGAGCGATGCGTTACACAGCTCAACAATGTTATGGGGCGGGACAGACGTCGCCATGCCCACAGCAATACCCATGGAACCGTTGGCAAGCAGGTTCGGGAAGTTCGACGGCAGCACGATCGGCTCGTCGTCTTCCCCGTCATAGGTCGGCTTAAAATCGATGGCGTTTTCGGTGATGCCTTCGAGCAGACGCGTAGCAACCTCGGTCATACGGCTTTCCGTATAACGCATCGCCGCAGCGCTATCGCCGTCGATATTACCGAAGTTGCCCTGCCCGTCGACCAGCGGATAGCGCAGCGAGAAGTCCTGCGCCAAACGCACCAAGGCGTCATAAATCGAAGAGTCGCCGTGTGGGTGGAACTTACCGATCACGTCGCCAACCACACGCGCGGACTTCTTATAGCCCTGGCTCGGATCGAGCTTCAGCAGTCGCATTGCGTGCAGAATACGGCGGTGCACAGGCTTGAGCCCGTCACGCGCGTCTGGCAACGCACGTTGCGTAATGGTGGAGAGGGCGTAGCTTAGATACCTCTCCTCAAGCGCCTGCTTAAGGTCGACGATCCGGAGGTCATCCGGCGGCGGGGTGGTATCTGCATCTGACATGAGTGCTTCAGTCCATGAGAACGAATCGGGAGCAGAATACAGCGCAAGTACGTTTCGCGCATGTACTCACCTTTCGTTTTGCCCAGTTTCCCGGACCCGAGAGCACTTTTGCCGCCACCCAGAGAATACTCCGTGCGGCGGTCAATCTAAGAGTCAGAACAGCGTGTTATGCGAAACGGTTAAACCAATCAGGCACATAAGCCGCCTTTTCAGCGCGCGCTACGTTCTGCGTGAAATAGGACAACAGCATCAAAACAAAGAGGGCTACCGCGATTTCAACACCGGGTATGCCCGCGGAAATATGAGCGCTCGCAGCGATGAGGAGGTGGTAGAAAAAACCTGCATAAGCAAGCTGCGCGAGCCAGACAGGCTTACGAACCAGAACGGCCAAAACGCCTAACGGCTTCACAATCATCATCAGCGGCACGAGATAGGCAGGATAGCCGATCGCAACATACCCTGCTTGCGCACCGGCCGTGTCAGTGATGTAGGCAAATGTGCTCACCAGATAAATGGCGAGAAACATCGCGGTGCTGACCCAGTATATGATTTTACCAACCAATCGAGCCTCCTGCTCTAAGCTGTAGAGCAAGGATAACAAGGCCAGATTTACAGCAAGTGAATCAATGCTTTGTTAGGTTTTCAACGAGTGGCGCACGAGTGGCTGGCGCATGGGTCTGACCGGTAGACCAGAAATGGGCCCTGAGAAAATGCTCTGTCAATGTGAACGCATCCCGGATGTCGTCTGGCGACGCATTCCCACGTTCAAACAGAAAACTCGGCAATTTCAGGAGCCTATCACGATAGGGCTCCGCCGCCTCGCGGCATACGGCTCTGCCCGTTCGAGGAGAAACGTGGGTAAGGTCGTGTGTAGCCCCAGTGGCGCCGCATTGGGTGAGATCTAGCCCGAAACCCAATTCATCCAGCAGCGCGAGCTCAAACCGCACCAATGCAATCGCATCGGGTTTCGCATCGATCAAACGCAGGGCCATGCCCAACAGCCGATCGGCCGCTTCACGCTCTGGCAGGAGATGGAGATGCTCAAAAACAGTCTGCGCCAGATAGAGCCTATCGCGATCGGCAATCAGCTCTGCAGCACGAGCATGGAGTAGCTCTACCGTGAAAAAGCCAAGCTGACTTTCAAGCCGCGAACGCCACGTCACTTGGAGCACATTGCCTGGCTGCAAAGCGGCCGCCAGTTTGGGCGACCGCCCTCCCCGGATCAGGCCCAGCTGACGCCCGCGCCCGGCCACCATCACCTCAGCAATGAGGCTGGTTTCACCTTGGCGTTTAGCGCCTATCAGCAGGCCTTCACCGGTCCATTCCATCGTGTACTCGGGACAGCGCCCTACTTCTTATCAGAGGGGAATTCGAGGCCCATTTCCTGATAGCGCTCTGGGTCTTCAGCCCACTTTTCGCGGACCTTGACGAAAAGGAAGAGATGGATCGGCACTTCGTACATGTCCATCAGTTCACGACGGCTGTCCGCGCCAATGGCCTTGATGGTCTGGCCACCTGCACCGAGCACGATCTTCTTATGGCTCTCACGCGACAGGTAGATCACCTGATCGATCTTGTAGGAGCCATCCTTCTGGATCTTAAAACTCTCGGTTTCGACCGTGGAGTTGTATGGGATCTCATCATGGACGCGCAGGAATAGCTTTTCGCGCGTCACTTCCGCCGCAGTGATCGCCATGGTCAGATCGGTCAGGTGATCTTCTGGGAAGTGCCATGGGCCCGGTGGGACGTGCTTTGCAGCCCAATCGATGAAGTCCTTGACGCCGTCGCCCTTGAGCGCGGACAGCATAAAGGTTGCTTCAAAGCGAAGATGCTCGTTGAGATCATGCGCGAGGTGCAACAGCTTTTCGCGCTGTACCTGGTCGATCTTGTTGAGGATCAGCACCTTTGGGTGGTTGATGTTCTTCAAGCCCTCGATGAGCGCTTCGATGTCGCTCGTGATGCCGCGCTCTGCGTCGACGATGAAGGCGACGATGTCAGCGTCACCTGCCCCGCCCCAGGCGCTATCGACCATAGCGCGGTCAAGACGGCGCTTTGGCTGGAACACACCGGGCGTGTCAACGAAAACAAGCTGGGTCTGTTCAAGCGTCAGCACACCGCGCACTTGGCTACGGGTGGTTTGCGCCTTGTGAGTCACGATGGACACCTTCGTGCCAACCAGCGAGTTCAATAGGGTCGACTTACCGGCGTTGGGCGCGCCAACCAGCGCGATAAAGCCGCAAGCGGTGTCGGTCATTTCGATATTCTGTGTCATTTTGTTTCCTTCCAGACCTTCTGCAGGATCAGGAATTGTTCGGCGACGCGATGCTCGGCGATCTTCTTGGAAGGGCCTGTAGCTGAAATGCGTTCAAAGCCGGAAAGATCAACGGCGATCGTAAATTCTGGGGCGTGGTCGGGACCGGTGCGCTCGACAAGCGTATAGGCCGGGACTTCAAGTCCCCGCGCCTGCGCCCATTCTTGCAGGGTCGTTTTCGCGTCTGCACGGTTTGCCTGACCACCATCCAGAACGCCTTCGAAATTGCGCTGGATGAAATGGGCAGCTGGATCGAGACCGCCATCGAGATAGATCGCCCCGATAATGGCTTCCGTCACGTCGCCGAGAATAGCATCCTTTTCAGCGCCGCCGGAGCGCGCTTCGCTGTCGCCGAGCACCATCTCTTTGCCTAAGCCAAGACGACGCGCGATGTCCGCGCAGGTTTCCTTGCGCACGAGCGTGTTGAGCGTACGGCTCAACTCGCCTTCGTTTGACTTTTCATAGCGTTGATAAAGCATGTCAGCGACGACGAGCCCGAGCACACGGTCGCCGAGAAATTCCAACCGCTGGTAAGAACGGTCAATGCGCTTTGCCGGAGACAAAGCGCTGGAATGGGTAAGGGCCCGCTCGAGCAGGTCCGGGTCGGCAAAATCATAGCCTAGCCGGTCCTGCAGCGCGGTCCGCGATTTAATACGTGATGTCATTAGTGAATGGACTGGAACATGCGATCCCAACGAACATTGGCAGGCCACTGCCAAATCTGCCACGGCGGCAGGTTGTCCTTGATGGAGAAGAAGCGTGCTTCCGCCTTTGCGATAAGGTTGACCGAAGGGACATAGCCAACCTGGCTGAGCACGCGGCTGTCGGCCGAGCGGTCACGGTTGTCACCCATCATGAAATAGTGGTTCGCCGGCACAACATACTCAGGCGTGTTATCGAGCTGCTGATTGTCGCTGATTTCCTGAATGATGTGGCTCGTGCCTTCCGGGAAAGTCTCGCGGTAAACCGTGACTTCGCGGGTGTCGAAATTGGAGTCGGTATCCATGGCTTTGCCGATCTCTTCGCGCTCAACCATGGTGCCGTTGATGTACAGACGCCCTTCCTTAACCTGAATACGGTCGCCCGGCATGCCGACAATACGCTTGATGTATTCCATGTTCTGCGGAACGGGACGGAACACAGCAACATCGCCACGGTTCGGATCACGACCCAGGATACGATTGCCGATTGGCAATTCGAAATCGAGCGCTGCGAAATTGCCATAGCGGCCAAGCGAGAACGAGTGCTTGCCGTAGCCCCACACGAACTTGTTAGCGACGAAGTAGTCGCCGATCATCAGCGTCTGCTGCATCGAAGCGGTCGGGATCGAGAACGGCTGATAGAGGAAGAACCGCAGGAAGATCGCAATCGCCAGCGCTTCGACAACCACAATGATGGTATCGAGCCATTCGTTCTTTGCCGACTTAGGCTTGAGCGTTTTTTGGGGCTTGTCCGCAAGCTGGTTCATGTTTTCATCCGATAAGGCGCTGCCGAAGGGTTAGGCGTTTGCGCTGTTCTGGTCAACCTTGAGCGACCGGGAGAGCTTCAATGATAACGAAAGCCTGCGCTAAACCTGCGTCGTCGGTGATGGTTATGTGAATGTGGGGCTCGTGCCCCTCTGGCATCATCCGGGCCAGCGCTTTGGCTGCACCATTGGTGAGCTTCATGGTGGGCTTGCCACTCGGCAGGTTCACGACGCCCATATCGCGCCAATAAACCCCACGACTGATGCCGGTTCCCAAGGCTTTTGACATGGCTTCTTTCGCCGCAAAGCGTTTCGCGTAAGAAGCCGCCCGTTCAGCCCGACGGTCCGACTTGGCGCGCTCAATGTCTGTAAACACGCGATTGGTGAACCGCTCGCCGTGCCGGTCCAACGTCGCCTGCACGCGATGAATCTCGATAAGGTCAGAGCCGAGGCCGATGATCATACTCTTTCCCTTTGTGTGATCGCCTGTGACCCGAACAGGAAGCCCGAGCCACAAGCGTTCCGTCGTTCGGTTATTTTACGCCCTGAATCCCGCGCGACCCCGGCTTAACAGCTGGAATAGCGGCCAATTCTGGCGGGAGATTGTCCGCAGGATAGGCAGGAACCTTAAATTCAATCAACGAGATCAGCGGCACGCCAACATCGGCCTCGCCACCCGAGCGGTCAATCAGGCACGCAGCAGCCACCACATTGGCACCAATGCCGCGCAGCGCTTCCACGCACTCACGGATCGAAAGACCAGTCGAAACGATATCCTCAACCACGATGACCTTGTCATCAGGCGAGATTTCAAAGCCACGACGCAGTTCGAACTTGCCGTCGACGCGTTCTGTATAGAGCGCTGGCAGGTTGAGGTGACGCGAGGTTTCGTAACCCGGAATAATGCCGCCGATTGCTGGCGACACGACCTTGGTCACGCCCGGCACTTCAGCCTTGATGCGTTCGGCCAGAGCCTTGCAGAGCTTTTCCGTCTGATGCGCGTATTGGAAGACCTTGGCCTTCTGCAGGAAAACCGGCGAGCGCAAGCCTGAGGACAGAATGAAGTGTCCTTCCAGCATCGCACCGCATTCCCGGAAGATATCCAGAACTTCGTCCCTATTCATCACGCGCACTCCTGTCGACTTTGCCGTCCCATTCTAGCGTAGAGATCATTCCCGCTTCACGCAGGCCAGCCCTCTGGACGGCAGAGAGGCCAGGGCTACGCTTGAGCGTTGCCAGAACATCGGTGAGCTGCGCAAGGTCGCGCACCTCGATTTCAAAGATCATCTGGTGGAAGTCAGGCGAAATCATCCGCATGACAAGGTTATTGATGTTCGCATCGCATGACGCGATGGCGGTCGAGATCTGCGCCAGAGAACCCGGGCGGTTGACCGATTCCATCGAAATCACCAGCGCGTAGAGATTATCTGGTGCGTCCGCGGCAATGTTCCAGCGCACATCAACCCAGGCCACATCGCTATCATGCATAGCGATGAGCGCTTCGGAATGTGCCGGATAGATCATAAGCGGTTTTTCGGGCTGCAGAATGCCAATCAGGCGATCCCCCGGAACAACCCCCTCCCCCGACACCACAACAGCGGTGTGGAAGTCGAGCTGCTTGAGCGCACGCCAAGCTTCGGAACCTTCGAGGTGCCCACCCGCAACGCGGAAGCGGAAATGATCGGTGGCGCGCAGCGCAAACCAGCCATCAGCCGTATCAGCCACAGGAAGCTCCAACTTCCGGCGACGCTTGCGGATGCCCTTAACCTGCTCAAGCGCAGTGCCCAGCTCTTCTGAGCCAATTTTGCCTTCGCCCAATGCGATCAGCAATTCACGCTTATTGGGCTGGTTCAAAGCCTCAGCCAGTGCCTGCGCTTCGCTGTCTTCCAGCATCACGCCTTCACGGTCGAGCAGCAGGCTCAGCACTTGCTCGCCAAGCGCCAAGGCACGCTGGGTTGCTTGCTGACGCACAGCACGACGGATTGCAGCACGCGCCTTGCCGGTCGCAGCAATACTGCTCCAGTTGCTTGGCGGGCGATGATTGTGGTCGCGCATAATTTCCACTTCATCGCCCGACCGGAGCTGAGTGACGAGTGGCAGAATAAGCCCGTTGATCTTGGCCCCGACGCAGGTATCCCCGATGTCGGTATGCAGTGCATAAGCAAAATCGATTGGGGTCGCGCCGCGCGGCAAGGCGATCAGACGGCCGCGCGGGGTAAAGCAGAACACCTGATCCTGGAACAATTCCAGCTTGGTGTATTCAAGGAATTCTTCGGTGGGGATACCCGAGGTCAGATGGCTAATCGTCTGGCGCAGAGAACCGTAAGCCGCCGATTCCATTTCAATGCGCGATAGGCTCGCGGAAGCACCGTCCTTATAGAGCGCGTGAGCCGCGATACCGAACTCAGCGATCCGATCCATCTCTTCGGTGCGAATTTGCAGCTCAACACGCTGTCGCCCCGGCCCAACAATGGTGGTGTGGATCGACTGGTAATCATTGTTCTTCGGGACCGAGATATAGTCCTTGAACCGGTTCGGCACGACCTTCCAGGTCGTGTGCACCAGACCCATGGTCCGATAGCACTCTTCGACTGAACCAACGACCACGCGGAAACCAATGATGTCCGAGAGCTGCTCAAGGGCGATCGACTTCCGTTCGATCTTGGAAAAAATCGAATACGGGGCCTTCACCCGCGCCTTTACCCGCGCCACGATCCCCGCATCGGCGAGACGATCGGTCAGTTCATTGGAAATGGAAGCGATAATCTCGCGGTTCTCGTCCTCAAGTTCCTTGAGGCGGGATTTGATGGCAGCGTAATGATCGGGCTGCAGGATCTTGAACGAGAGATCCTCCAACTCGTTACGCATATCCTGCATACCCATACGCCCCGCGAGAGGCGCGTAGATATCCATGGTTTCTTGGGCAATGCGCTTCTGCTTGTCCTCGCGCATGAAGTCGAGCGTACGCATGTTGTGCAGCCGGTCAGCCAGCTTCACCAGCAACACGCGGACGTCCTGGCTAATCGCCAGCAGCAGCTTACGCAGGTTTTCCGCCTGGGCTTCTTCACGAGAGACGAGATTGAGGCGCTCAATCTTAGTCAAACCGTCAACAATGGCCGCGATTTCCGCGCCAAAAAGTTGATCGATCTCCGCGCGAGTCGCGTCGGTATCTTCAATGGTGTCGTGGAGGAGGCCCACAGCCACCGAAGCGTCGTCCAGCTTCAACTCTGTGAGAATTGCAGCGACTTCTAGCGGATGATGGAAGTAGGGGTCGCCAGACGCGCGCTTTTGCGAACCATGCTTCTGCATGGCGTAGACGTAGGCCTTATTCAACAAATTCTCGTCGACGTCAGGGTTATACGCCTGAACGCGTTCGACGAGCTCATACTGTCGCATCATGAAAGTAGCCGCGGCTCTGGGGAGGAGAGCTTAGCGCCTGCACTAGAAATGAAAAGAGCGCCCAGTTTGAAAACCGGACGCTCCAGATATAGCTTGAACTGGCTAGCCCGCAAGCGGGATCAGTCGTCGCGACGCTCCGGCGGAGCAAGGCTTTCGATACCGCGCAGAAGTTCTTCTTCCGAAATGGTGTCGAAGTTGATCGAATCGTCGTCGCCGGCGCTTTCGATCATCGGAGCAGCGCTATCTTCTGGCTCGTCGACTTCAACATACTTCTGCAGCGAGTGAATCAGATCCTCGTGCAGGTCGTCTGGCGAGATCATGCCGTCGCCAATCTCACGCAGTGCAACGACAGGATTCTTGTCGTTATCGCGAGGAACGGTGATCTGTGCGCCTGAGGAAATCATGCGCGCGCGGTGAGCGGCCATGAGGACGAGGTCGAAGCGATTCTCGACCTTTTCAATGCAGTCTTCAACGGTGACGCGTGCCACGAACGTCTCCACTTTTTATTAAAGGGAATGAAGGGCCGGAATACACCAAGGACGGCTGCTTGACAAGCGGAAGCGAAAACACCAGATGCGGCGATCTCACCGTTGCTCGCCGATCAAAAACGTGCGAATACCGAACTTAAGTTATCCACACAGTATATTGATTTCGCCAGGCAAGTCCTAGGCACTCTTTGAGGGGTTTATAATGGCTATTGATCCACGTGAGAAGATTGCCCTCTTCATTGACGGTGCAAATCTTTATGCCACATCAAAAGCTGTCGGTATCGACATCGACTATCGCAAGCTACTTACTGAGTTCAGCGGCAAAGCTTATCTATTGCGCGCAAACTATTACACGGCTCTAATTGAGGATCAGGAATATTCCTCTATTCGCCCGCTCATCGATTGGCTTGATTACAACGGCTACACCGTCGTCACCAAGCCAGCAAAAGAGTTCACAGATGCTACCGGCCGCCGCAAAGTAAAGGGCAGCATGGACATCGAGCTCACCGTTGACGCGCTAGAGCAAGCTCCATTCTACGATCACATGATCTTGTTCTCCGGCGACGGTGATTTCACGGCGCTTGTGGCTTCACTTCAGCGCCGCGGGAAACGCGTCACAGTGGTCTCGACCCTATCGAGCCAGACGCCCATGATCTCGGACGATCTGCGTCGTCAGGCCGACTTCTTTATGGATGTGGCTGATTTGGCGAAAACAGTGGGCCGCCCACCACAGGCGCCACGCCCGCACGAAGAATAACAAAAAGCCCGGATCGCTCCGGGCCTTTTTTTATCCTCGTCCGCCTTCTTTCATGATGCGGGCTTTGTCGCGATTCCAATCCCGATCACGGGCCGTCGCGCGCTTGTCGTAATTCTTCTTACCCTTGCCAACGCCCAGCAGCAGCTTGGCGCGACCTTGGTCATTGAAGAACAACTTCAGCGGCACAATCGTGTGCCCTGCCCGCGCCACATCCTGGTCCAGCTTGGCCAACTGCTTCTTGCTCACCAGCAATTTGCGCGGACGGCGCTCAAGATGGTTGAAACGGTTTGCCTGCAGATATTCAGGGATATGCGCGTTGATCAGCCACAGCTCCCCCATCTCTGGAGAGGCGTAGGATTCGGTGATTTGAGCCTTGCCTAAGCGAAGAGACTTCACTTCGGTGCCGGTTAAAACCACACCGGCCTCAATGGTATCGCCGATTTCATAATCAAATCGAGCACGACGGTTTTCAGCCACGAGACCGTGGCTGATCCAACCGTTCTTGCTCTTGTCGTTCTTTGCCTGTGCCATAGACCTTAGATAAGGCCTGCGTGGCGCATTGCAAAGTCCATTGCGTCTTGCGTTGCTTGGCTCACAGGCACAAGCGGCAGCCGCATTTCATTCGCACACAGATTGAGACGATTACCGACATACTTCGCAGGCGCCGGATTCGGCTCCATGAAGAGATCACGGTGCAGGTAAGCCAACTTATCGTTGATTTCGCGCGCCGCAATGAAGTCACCCGCCAGCGACAACTCCTGCATTTGCGAGCACAAAGCTGGAGCAACGTTTGCTGTTACCGAGATACAGCCCATGCCGCCATGTGCATTGAAACCCAAAGCGGTGCTATCGTCGCCGGACAGCAGAATGAAGTCTTTGCCCAGCTTCTGGCGCTGGATGGACGCGCGTTCGAGATTACCCGTCGCATCCTTCACACCAATGATATTGCTGTGCGCTTCGTGGAGACGCGCAATGGTGTCGACGGAGAGATCAACGACAGTACGGCCCGGCACCGAGTAGAGAATGACCGGGATACCGATGGACTTTGCGACAGCCGAGAAATGCTGGAACAGGCCTTCTTGGTTCGGCTTGTTGTAATATGGAACAACCGACAAAACCGCGTCAGCGCCTGACTTTTCGGCGTGCTGAGCCAGAGCCACAGCCTCGGCCGTTGCATTCGAGCCTGCACCAGCCAAGACCGGTACGCGCTTGTTGGCGACTTCGATACAGATGTCGATGATGCGGTTGTGCTCTTCGTGGCTAACCGTCGGGCTTTCGCCGGTCGTGCCAACCGGCACCAGACCGCGCGTCCCCTGCGAAATCTGCCATTCGACAAAGCTAGCGAAGGCTTTCTCATCCACTACCCCATCGCGCATGGGAGTGATGAGTGCCGTAATCGAACCTCGCAGCATTTTGCCGATATTCCCTAATTATCGCCAGCCCTTTGCTGGCGTGATTCCAATCTTGCCTGCACACGCGCGGCGCAGGATGCGCTGCACCATACTTTCAACGGTGCGTCGCCACAAGACAAGCAAATGGTGCTTGTGGGTCCTGTCCGCAGATCGATAAACAAGAAGCATGGACATGTTGCTGCGACGCCACCGAACCACGCCCGCCGATCACCCAGCCTTCGCTGGGCTGGATGTCACACGCGTCCCATTACACGATGGAAAGACCCACGCAGCAGTCCACATCAGGGGAAAGTTCGAACCCGGACGGCCACCTTTAGTTTGCCTGGCTGGCTACCATCGCAACATGGCGGATTTCTCCGGTTTTCTGGACATTCTCCAAAAGACCAAGCTGGCTGATTGGCCATTGATATTAGTGGACTTTCCCGGCCGCGGGCGAGCCGACGACCGTTCGAAGATCGAGGATTACAACTCGCTCAATGACGTTCGCGACCTCGAGGATGTTCTGGCCAGTTTAGGAATCGGGCGCGCCATATTTTTTGGACAAGGGCACGGTGGCCAAATCGCCATGCTCTATGCTGCCCGTCATCCAACCCTGATCGCAGGCACAGTTCTGGTCGACGCCGGTCCGGTAACCGATTCGCGTGGCTTAGTGCGTTTGCGTAGCAATATTGCCCATATTGCCTCGTGGCAGGGGCAAGCTGTGAGTTCCGGCTTCCGCCGCATCCTTGGGGGCGACTACCCCGAGCTCAGCGAAATTGCGCTCGATAGTCTCGCCAAGCGCACGCATAGCACCGGCAAAAAAGGTCGGGCCCTCCCGCTATTCGATGAGCGCCTCATCAAACGCCTCGACCAATTTGATTTTGACGATATTCTGGTGCCTCAATGGCAGCTTTTTGACACCCTTCAATGCGCGCCACTGTTGATTTTCCGCACGCAACTGACGGATCTTCTGCGTCGGGAAATCTACGAGGAAATGGTGCGCCGCCGCCCTGACGCGACCGCACTCACCATTTCGGGGCAAGGCTCCCCTGCCCTTTTTGAACACTTTGAAGAGGTCGAAACCATTGTCAGCTTCATCAGCCAGATTACCCAGCCGCCGTCGACTCGCACGCGCCGCTAAATCTCTAGTCGCGCAGCCTAATGACGATCCGGCGGTTCGCCGATTTCCCAGCCTGCGTATCGTTGACCGCTACCGGTACAGTCTCACCGTAGCCAATCGCGTAAAATCGCTCTTCAGCGATGCCGCGTCCCACAAGTGCCTTAACAACGGATTCGGCGCGCATCACTGATAGGATAAGATTTTTCTGATCGTCGCCATCGCTGTCAGTATGGCCCTCAACCTCTACGGCTGCGTGTCCGCATCCCTTCAAAGCTTGGGCAAAGAGGTCCAACTCAGCTGAAGCCGATTCAGCAATCACCGACGAACCTGACCGAAAAAGTATGGCGTTGTGCGCAGAAAGCTCCGCCAAGCGCGCCACACACTCGTCGCGTGACATTGTCACTGTTAAGCTAACGGCACTGTCGCCACCCAGCTCCGCCCCCAGGCGTCGCGCGACGTCATCCGACCCGACTTCGCCGGTCAACGTCCAGCCACCATCCCGTAACTCTAAGCGGCCTTGATCAAGTTCCATAAGGGACCGCATGCCAGACTGAAGCTTCGCGCCAAAATCGTCGGGTGCATTGCCCGATACCGCCAAGCGGTCAACAACGACGCCAGACAGATTGCTCAAATAGCGCAACGTCGCCTCCGACGGCACCTGCCCGCGAAACGACAAGGCACCGCCAGGCACTTTGACGGCCACGAAACTGAAACTGCCCGGTGCAGAAACGAGAGTGGTAGGGCTTGGCGTCGCCGTTTCGACAGCGCCGGATGGAGTGGTGGCTGTGCCCGCTTGCCCGTGAACCGTACTCACAAAACCTGCAATACAAACAAAAACAACACCAGGGGCCGCTCGCTTGAGCATGTCCTTGATCATCAACTTAATTCCAGATTATCGCCGCAACACCTGAACGTACCAAAGCCGAGGGGACATACCAAGCACGACTTCGTCACCGAGGCTTCACTCAAGCATCGAGCGCTTACTTGAATTCCTTCCCGGCGCGGACTGTTAGCTTATATCCGCCCTCGGTGTTGAACTCACTTTTCAAGTGGCCAGTGACGCCGCCACCTGGCGTCACGTTCACATGGGCGCCAGCGTATCCCACAACATCATTATGGAAGGCACCAGCGGCTTTCTGTTCAGCGATCTTCGAGCCAAAATAGACACCAGCCTCAGCGCCGACCGAGAAAACTTCCGTCATGACAGCATTCACCTGCCCAGCAACCTGCCCCGTCACTAGGCCCGTGCGACCGTCGATAAAAGCGCGCGTACCGACATTGCCAGAAACATACCTATGTAGCGGGAAGCCAACCGACGCACCAAAGCCGTAGTCTATGAAGTTCGTCCCGAACAGCGGACCATCATGAATAAGTTCGGACGACACGGCGAAGGTCAAACTTCTAAAGCGCCCTTCGGCGGAGGCCATAGCGTCAATGCGATCAATGCCGTCATGCTTTGCGTTCGCATGGTATGCGACTGCGGATCTGAGGCTAAAACCATCGAAATATGCGGACGCACCGCTATGGAGCATCCAAGAACGGTCCGCACTGCTGAGGTCGAATAACAGGCCAGTTAAATGCCCGGAGAGACCATCGCGATTATAGGCGATAGAAGCCACCCCAGTGCCGCCAGTGTCAGACCCAATCGCCTCAATACCGCCAGCAATGGTCCACTGATTGTTCAAGCGAGAGGTTGCATGCACGACATGCCCACCAATCTTCTCGCTGTCATTGTCAATGCCGACGCCACCACCTTCATACGAAGAGGTATTGAACAAGCCGAGATAGTTAAACGGCCTGTCATTGCCAAATATGGCAACCGACCCCTTCTTCCCAATCATCAACTTGGTCGCGTCACCAATCTCAACAAAAGCCTCGTCAATCTTTAGCTCATTGCTGCCGCGCGACGACGCCATTGGGCCGTCAGTAGTGTAACCAACTGCACTGCCCCAATACTTTTGCTCTTCCTCGGTGCCAATCTGGATGACCGCACGAGAGGGGCCAAAATCCGTTTCAGAGACATCGACCAACTTCAGCCAAGTCTTGACCTTGGTATTCCAATCGACGCCATAAAGCCCGACGGGCAATTTAGTGTCGTGAGACGTCCGCGCGATAACAACTTCATCCCGAAACTGCCCCAACTCCAGCTCATAGGACACACTACCCCGCAACTGCAGACAGTGAGTATCTGAGGCCAAAGTCATGCCGGGCACGCCGAGGTAATCGCAGGTGTTCAACTCTTGCAACACGCCCAATCCCTGCGCCTGCACAACACCAAACTCCTGCGCCGCAACGAACGACGTCGGCGCAACCAGAGCACAGGTAAGAAGGAAAAGTCGCTGATTTATCAAAGTTTTGCCCCAAGACGAAGTCTAGCAACGCCGCAGCCCAATGGGCAGTGTGATTACAGCTCAGCCAGCCTTAGCCCACACGCATTAACGGGTCATAAACCATAACGCAGAAGGTTGGAAACAGTTCACAATTCTTGAGCGGTCACGATGATTTGCAGACCACGGGAATGACGCACGATTGGTCCAAAAAATGAATTGTGATGTCGAAATTCGTTCGATCACTGATCCACTTGGGCGTTGCGCATGCGAGCAGAAACCCTCACCCACACAGAACGAAATTCTCAAACTACCCAGCGGACGCTCGTAGACCGGTCGCCCAACTAAACGGGATAGGGCGTTCACTCGCCCAAATCACTTAGTCGACCACCAAGTCAAAGCCCGGATATCGATCGGGGATATAGCCCCACATTATGGCAAGCTTCGGCACGAACGTGGCAGATGTCGATAACACGCTAACCACCGCCAGCAAACTCCACGGACCGATAACCACGCATCCGGCCCTTTGTGAGTTACACGCTCGGTCAGTTAGGAACAGCGTAAAAAGAAAAGGCCCGGCGTGAGCCGGGCCTTTCCCAATTCAAAGCTAATCCAAGGATTACTTGAATTCCTTCGCAGCCTTGAAGGTAACCTTGTAAGCGTTTTCGCTGTTGACGGTACCTTCGAGCGAGGAGGTGAAGCCGCCACCTGGTGCCCAAGCAAGACCAACGGTACCATAGATAACGTTGTCGTTCTTGAATACGCCAGCAGCCTTCTGAGCCTGGATCTTATCACCGAAGTAACCGCCGATTTCAGCAGTTGCCTTGATGGTTTCAGTCAGAGCAGCAACGAGCTGTGCCGATACCTGGGTGGTGTTGAGGTTTTCAACGCCAGCGTGGAAGTAACGAGCGCCGAGGTTGATCGAAACACCTTCGGTGACAGCGAAGCCAGCCGATGCGCCGAAGCCGTAGTCGGTGAAATCACCAGCTGGGCGGTTCGAAACGTTCAGAACTTCAGCCGAAGCTGCGATGGTGAACAGGTCGAACTTACCTTCAGCCGAGATCAGGGCGTTCAGGTGGTTGTAGCCGAGGTAGTTAGCGCCGCCGATGAGCGACTTGTTCAGGTACGATACCGCAGCGCGGACCTTGAACGCGTCGAACTGGCTGGTAACGCCAGCATGCAGCATCCAGGATTCAACGTTGCTGTTGAGAACTTCGAATGCAGCTGCAGTGAGGTGCGCAGTGATACCTTCGCCAGCGTATTCAACAACGCCAACTACAGTACCTGGACGCTTGCCAGCAACGTTCACATCGTTGCCAAGGGCTTCGAAGCCCAGACCAACCTTAACGCCATCAGCTACTTCGGAAACAACCTGAATTACGTTGCCGCCGAGCAGATCGGAGTCACCGTCGAGGCCAACACCAGCACCGTCGATCGATGCAGAGTTGAAGAGGCCAAGGAAGTTGAATGGAGCGTCGTCACCGAGGTTCGCGATCGAACCCTTCTTACCAGCCATGATGGTGGTGGTGTCGCCAACCTGAACGAAAGCCTCGTCGATGAAGACGAATTCCTTTTCAGTGTTGGTGGTGGTGCGTGGCGTACCAGTGGTACGGAAACGCTGGTCGCTCTTCAGCTTGATGGTTGCCGAAGCTGGACCGAAGTCCGAAGCTGCAGTGCCAACAGCCTTGATCCAGGAGATAGTACGGCTATCCCACTGTTCACCGTTGAGAGCAACAGGAACCTTACGCGAATCGTGAGTTTCTGCAACTACGCCTTCGTTACGGAACTGGCCGATACCGAATTCATACGATACGCCGCCGGTGATCTGGAGGCAGTTGTCCGAGGACGAAAGGGTCAGGCCCGAGATGCCGAGCGAGTCGCAAACGTCGAGCGAGGTGAGAACGCCGAGATCAGCAGCGTAACCAGCGGTCGAGAGACCAGCAGCAGCAACGGAACCGAGGATAAGGCTCTTGAGTTTCATTATTGACCTCCAAAGTCAGTCATATTTTTGTGCCGGTTACCCAGCGGTTTGTCGTAACGCGACCACACTATTCGTGGTGCAGTGTGTTGTCGTCGCGTCGCGACCGACAAACGATCCCATGCATGGATTCGCAAGACCCACTCTACGCAACCCGGAGGCGTACGCAATCGTTCAGAAGCGGTTTTGGTGCGAGGTGGGGTTCGTAGCGGAGAGGTTGTTGCAGATTCAGCACACACTCAGTGACGAACTGTTAACGGCGGTTAATTTTACCTTAACTCGGCACTTTAGTAGATGACGGCACCACTATTATTGGCGCGAGAAAACCAGGATTTAGAAACAATGAGGGCGCGGCAGGTATCCTGCACGCGCCCCAAACTGGTTAAGCTGCGTAGACGCAACTTCCATTAATCCACGTCGACTGGACAGCTCTCTGGTCATCTAAATGAACGAAGTTGCCGACGGCCTTAGCGCCCAAATGGCCATGCTCATTATCGATGCCAAGCGCTTGCGCCGCATAGAGCGAGGCCATCCGGAACACCTCTTCCGCATCCACACCAACGACATCGATCACATAGGTCACCGCATCGATCATATCGAGATCGGCACCAGCTAAAGTTCCATTGGCCAGACGCAATGCGCCGTCTGCACGGGTGATCGTGCGACCATTCAAAATGATTTCCTGCAAATCCGTGCCCGTTTGCGACATGGCGTCCGTAACAAGAAATACCTTGCCCGAACCGCGTTTGGAGCGAAGCGCCACGCCGATCGAAGCTGGATGGGCATGAATACCGTCGGCGATCAGCCCTGCGGTAACGCCTTCGCTGTCCAAGACAGCCCCTACAACACCAGGCTCGCGGCTTCCCATTTGGCTCATGGCATTGAACAAGTGCGTCGCCATGGAAGCGCCAGCTGAGAAGGCCTGCTTTGCAATGTCGAAGCTCGCGTCCGAGTGACCGATACTCACGACAGCCCCAGCCGCAACGAGCCGTTCGATCTGCGCCGGAGGCACTGTTTCAGCCGCAACGGTGCAAATAAGGTTCGGCAATGTCTGCGCTGCGTTGACCAGTCGCTCCTCATCTTCGCTATCCATGGGGCGGATGAGCGCAGGATCATGGGTCCCTTTACGCGCTACGGCCAAATGCGGTCCCTCGAGATGCAGACCGATAAAACCGGGTACGCGTGCAGCGTCCGCTGCAACACCAGCAGCAATCGCCTGCTCATTGACCTGGGCCGTATCGGTGATCAGCGTTGGCATGAGCGCGGTCGTACCAAACTGATGGTGTGCTGCGCAAATCGTGCGGATAGACTCAAGCGTTGGCGCGTTATTAAAGAGAATGCCACCCCCGCCATTGACTTGAAGGTCGATGAAGCCAGGCACAACCATGCCTGCACCCAAGTCAGTCACCTCTGCATTCGACGGGACAGCTGCCTGGTCGACAATGCCCGCGACATAACCAAATTCGACCAGCAATGCGGCCTTCTCGTGCCAGGCATGACCATCAAAAATGCGATCACAGGTGAAGGCTTGGATATCACTCATTCTTATACGTCACTTGTTTGAGCCATCAGCTCGTCAGGAAATAAGTCGATTGGGGCGGCTTATGCGCTCAGTCGCAACTCAGCGACAAAGTCATAGGCATCCCCGCGATAGATCGAGCGCGTGAACTCAACCACACGCCCAGTTTTTAGATAGGAAAGCCGCTCGATCTGCAGCCCCGCTGAGCCGATCGGCACTTGCAGGAGCGCCGCATCAGTCTCGCTGATATTGGCCGCGCGGATGCGCTGCACTGCACGCACCGGGCGCGCATCGCGAGTTTCGAGAAATTTGTAGAGCGAGTCGCCGATCTTGTTCGGATCGGCAATGAGTTCCGCCGAAACACTCGCCCGCTCGATAGCCAGCGGCAGATCTTGGTGTAACCTGAGGCGATTGATACGAGCTACTTTTTCTCCTGCTGAAAGCCCGAGCGACATGGTTTCTTCAGGCGACGGCAGGAACACGCCCCGTTCCAACCATTCCGACCGCACGATCATCCCACGCCGAGCCATATCATCGGTAAACGAGGTGAGCTGCGACAGGGATTGCTCAACCCGTTCAGTGTGCGGCGCGACGAATGTGCCCGAGCCGTGGCGCTGTACGAGAACGCCTTCTCCGACCAGTTGCTGCACCGCCTTGCGCACCGTCACGCGAGACACGTTGGCGCGGATCGCCAGATCACGCTCTGACGGCAGGGCATGACCCGGGAGGACTTCACCCGCCAAAATTACGCCCTCTATCCAGCGTTTCAATTGCAGATAGAGTGGCCCCCCGCGAGGCAGGACAACAGGACTATTGCCGAAAAGACCTTCAGGCGCAGTGCTCATGGGACCATCTTGTACCATGCGTTTACTGCTAATCAATACCAATCACATACCAGCTAAGCTCGTCATCGACTTTTGCGATACGGCGCGACTGGCGCTTTTATCTCGACCAAACGTTTGGAGACCGCAATGCCCCAACCCCGTACCGAGCAAAAGAACAAAAACGCCAATGCGTTAGACCTTCGTTCAAACGCAGAGATTCTAGCACTGTTCGCTGATGGTCAGGTTGCGGCAGCACAGTGCGTGTCAGCCACGATCCCCTCTATCGACGCAGCAGCCACCATTGTCGCCAAAACGCTGCAAAGCGGCGGGCGTCTAATTTATGCAGCCGCTGGCAGCTCCGCGCTCATGGCCTTGGCCGACGCCCTTGAATTGCCGGGCACATTTGGCTTCCCCCAAGAACGCATAATCGTCTTGTTCGCCGGAGGATCGGATATACTGCGCCACCTGCGCGGCGGCCCTGAGGACGATGCCACCGCGGGCTCAGCGGAAGCGGAAGCTCTCCATTTGACCGATGCTGATTGCGTCATCGCAATTTCCGCCAGTGGCAGCACCCCCTATGCCGTTGCCGCGGCGCAGGTTGCCAAGTCGCATGGCGCGCAGGTGATTGCCATCGCCAACAATTCAGACAGCCCTCTGGGAAGTTTGGGTGATGCAAACATTGTTCTCAGCACGCCGCCGGAAACTATAGCGGGCTCAACCCGCATGGGCGCAGGCACCGCACAAAAGATCACGCTCAACATGATCTCCACACTGGCCGCTCTTCGGCTTGGGCACATCTATGATGGCTACATGGTCAATGTTGTCGCCGACAACGCGAAATTGGTCACGCGCGCTCAGACCATGATTACCGAGATCACAGGCGTCTCATTTCCAGAAGCGCAAGCGGCACTTGAGCGGGCCCAACTCGCTGTCAAACCAGCCATTCTGTTGGCAGCAGGTGCGCCAGATCTTGCCAGCGCAGAGACACTCCTGAACACGCATTCCGGTCAACTCCGGCCGGCCTTACGCGCTCTCGCACACCCCTAGTGCCACGCAAAGACGATTGACAGACGCGCGGCTTGCTGTAGATGTATTTTACGTTTGTAAAAAACATGATCAGCCATGTCAGAGCCGCAGCCGCGCAATAAAGACGACGATCCTCGCCTCCTCAGGACACGACGTGCCCTGTTGGACGCAGTTGTCGCCTTAGTCGACGCAGACCCGTCACAGCCCATTTCCATCACCAAGCTGGTGGAGACAGCTGGGGTTACGCGCCCGACGTTCTATCAGCATTTCCCGGACGTTTCCTCAGCTCTGCAGCGCGCAGCACTTGAACGCGTCGCCACCGTATTACCGCCATTCACTGGGGTCTGCACACCAGAGACCATCGAGCAGACCGTGACGCAACATGCCCTGCCCGCCCTCATTCACATCGACGCCCACCGCGCATTCTATTTGCGCTCTATCGAAGGCGCAGCCACCGCGGCGTTCTTCGAAGAGCTCGTTCAATTCGTCAGCCAGCGCATGCTCACCCGTACGACCGACGATCTCAGTCCCTTGGCAAGTGAAAAACTCAGCCAACTCTCTGACGTTATCGCAGGCGGGTCGATGTGGCTCGTCGTGCGCTGGATCCGAGGGGATTTGCTCTGCACGCCTGCCGATCTCGCGGCGCGCATGGCAGATACCGCTCGCCTCCTCTACCTCGCTCAATTCCTCCCGGCTGAAGGACGCTAAAGCCGATGCTTAACACCCCCTCACTACTCAAACTTGCCGCATTGGCCAGCATTGCCGGCCTCGCCGCGTGTGACGCTCCCGCGAATACTGCGACCAAACCGACCCCGCTCGTCGAGGTCGTAACGGTCACTCATCAGCTCCGAACGCTTTCACAAACCCTCACAGGGTCGGTCGAAGCCAAAGCTCAAGCGTCTGCCGCCTTTCTGATCAGCGGCAGACTTTCGACGCTCACTGTAGACGTCGGCCAGCGCGTACAGGCCGGGCAAGTTCTAGCGCGCATGAGCCCTGCAGAATACCAAGCTGATGTTGACGCGGCACAGGCGGGTGTCACGGCAGCGCAATCACGCCTGGCGCAGACCAAGACTGCGCTCGATCGACAGACATCTCTCTGGGATCAGGGACTGACGACGCGAAGCGCGCTCGATGGGGCGAAGACGGCTTGGGAAACGGCCTCCGGCACAGCTGAGAGTGCGCAGGCGCAGCTCGAACTCGCCCAGGAAGCTCTCAGCTACACAACACTCAAGGCGCGTGCGGATGGTGTGGTCATCCGCAAACTCGCCAATGTCGACGAAGTCGTCCAAGCAGGCGCTCCTGTCTTTCTCATCGCAGAAGATGGCCCGCGCAACGCCCGGATCAATGTGCAGGAAGCCGCAATATCTGGCTGGGACATGAACCAACAGGTCTCGGTGTCCCCCATTTCAAATCCAGCCGCCATCACCACCGGACGCATAGCCGAAATTGCTCCGGCTTTGGACGCGACAGGCACTGTCCCGGTGAAAGTTGAAGTTGACCCCAGCCTGCCCCTAGGCGTGCCAGTCTCCGTCCGCTTGCAAGTCAGACAAGACGATCACGTTACCCTACCGATGCAGGCTCTGACGCTAGCTGATGGCCAAGTGGCCGTTTGGCTCGTCTCCGCCGACAACACAGTCTCTCTGCGAGCAGTCGCTGTCGAACGCTACGAGAGCGGCGTCGCGATCCTTGCCGATGGGCTTGAGGATAACGAGAAGGTGGTCGTCTCCGGCGGTCAGTTCCTGTCCCCCGGCCTCGTTGTCGATACCCGAGAGGTGGCCCAGCCATGAAGTCCGTCACTCTCCTGACCGCCTCGGCGCTTGCGCTGTGCCTGTCGATACCATCATGGGCTGAAGACGCTGCGCCGGGCGACATCGCAACCGTGCGCCCCGTACTCACCCAACTCGTTACAGAGCAGCACGCGTCTGCCCCACAATTTGTTGGTGTGGTTTCCCCGCGCGTATCGGCTTCGATTGCTTTTCGCGTCGGTGGAACCTTAGTCACACGTCAGGTCGATCTGGGTGCGCAAGTCAGCGAGGGAACACCTCTCGCCAATCTCGACGCCACCACTCAAAACCTAGCGGTTCAAACCGCACGCGCCGATCTCGCTTCGGCAAAAGCCCAATACGCCAATGCCGCCGCCGCTGAAGGGCGCCTGCGCACCCTTACGCAAACGGACGTCGTCTCCATTGCCAGTCTTGAGCTTGCTGAACAGCAGACGTCAGGGGCAAAGGCGATGCTCGTCCAAGCTGAATCTCGCTTGCGCCAAACGCACGAACAGCTCTCCTACACAACTCTGCTCGCCCCCTTCGACGGCATTGTCACTGCCGTAAACACCGAAGCAGGCTCGGTCGTCGCTGCCGGGCAATCCATCATCATCCTAGCCGACCCAACAACGCGCGATCTCGTCCTTGACCTGCCCGATAGCCTCATGGGTGAGGTCTCGGTCGGCACAGAGTTTCAGATTTGGCCTCAATTGACCCCTGAAACGAGCGTCCCCGGAACGGTACGCGAGATCGCCCCCCAAGCAGACCCGATAACGCGGGCTTGGCGCATCAAAATCGGTATTGAGACCGAAGTGGAAGCCTTTTGGCTGGGGTCAACGGCGAGTGCAGCTTTGGTGGCATCCAGCAAGCAGCAACTCACCATTCCCGCAAGTGCTGTCAAATTCGAAGATGGCAAAACCGGCGTTTGGATTGTCGATGAACCCAACGCCACCGTTCACTATCGAGAAGTCGTCCTCCGCGGTGCGCCAGCTTCTGGGCGTGCAATCGTCAGCGTCGGCTTACAGGCCGGCGAGCGCGTGGTCGTCGCGGGCGTCAACAGCCTGACCGACGGCCAGTCCGTCAAACTCATTCTGGAGAGCAAAAAATGAAGTCCTTCAACCTCTCCGAATGGGCCCTCCAGCACCGCTCTATGGTCTGGTACTTCATGATCGTCGCCATGGTGGCGGGTGTATTCTCCTATTTAAGCCTTGGTCGTGAGGAAGATCCGGCCTTTGCCATCCGCACCATGGTCATTGCCGCTGCCTGGCCCGGCGCTGCACCTGAAGAAATGGCGACACAGGTTACGGAGCGCATTGAACGCGAACTGCAGGATTTGCAGACGCTCGATTTCACGCGCTCGACAACCACCGCTGGCTCGACGACAATTTTCGTCAATCTGCGCAATGAGACCCCGGCGGCGACCGTTCGCCAGACTTGGCTCGAAGTGCGCGCCATGGTCAGCGACATCGCCCGCACCTTCCCCCAAGGCGTACAAGGACCCTTCTTCAACGACCGCTTCGGCGACGTCTATGGCAATATCTACGCCTTCACGGCCGATGGCCTGACCCATCGTCAGTTGCGCGACTATGTCGAAGATGCACGGTCCAAGATTTTAACTCTCAAAGAAGCTGGCACTGTCGAACTCATCGGCGCCCAGAGTGAGCAGGTCTACCTCGAATTCTCCTCCCGTCAGCTTGCTGCAATGGGTGTCAGCGCTGCCGAGGTCATTGCGACCCTGCAGGATCAGAACGCGATTAGCCCATCGGGTGTCATCCAGGCAGGCGCTCAGCGGGTTGCGGTGCGCGTGGGTGGACAATTCTCCTCAGAAGAAAGTCTTGAGCGCGTCAATCTGCGGATCGGCGACCAGTTCTTCCGTCTCGTCGACGTGGCCAGCGTTCAGCGCGGATATACCGACCCACCAACGGCGCTCTTCCACTACAATGGGGAGCCAGCAATTGGCCTCGCCATTGGCATGCGTGCTGGTGGCAATCTCTTGCATTTCGGCGAAGAGCTGACTGCCGAAGTCGAACGCATCGTTGGCGAACTGCCCTATGGCGTCGAGATCCATCGCGTCTCTGATCAGCCGCACGTGGTTGAAGAAGCCGTCAACGGTTTCACCAAAGCCTTGTTTGAGGCTGTTGGCATTGTTCTCGTGGTCTGCTTCGTCAGCCTCGGCTTGCGTGCCGGCATGGTGGTCGCCCTCTCCATCCCGCTCGTGCTCGCAATCACCTTCCTCTTCATGAGCTATCTCGACATTTCGCTTCAACGTGTGTCGCTCGGCGCCCTCATCATCTCGCTCGGGCTTTTGGTCGACGACGCCATGATTGCCGTAGAAATGATGGTGTCTCGACTTGAGGCAGGAGACTCTCTCAAAAAGGCTGCCGTGGCGGTTTACACCTCCACCGCCTTCCCCATGCTCACCGGCACTATCGTCACTGTGGCGGGCTTTGTCCCTATCGGCCTAAACTCATCCCAGGCTGGCGAATTCACCTTCACGCTCTTCGTGGTGTTGGCAATAGCCCTCTTGGTTTCATGGGTTGTGGCCGTGCTGTTCACCCCGCTCATTGGCGTTTCCATTCTGCCAAAGCAGATGAAGCACAAGGCTGGCAAAAAGAGCCGTGCCATGCGTGCCTTCTCAGCCCTCATTCAAGGGGCGATGCGCCATCGATGGCTCACGATTGTCGTCACCATTGCGCTCTTTGGCGCCTCCCTCTTCGGCATGACCCTTGTTCCGCAGCAGTTCTTCCCATCGTCGGATCGCCCAGAGTTGATCGTGGAATGGACGTTGCCGCAAAACGCCTCGATCGCCGAAACTGAACGGCAGGTCACCAAGTTCGAATCCGATCTCCTCGCTCAAAACCCGAATATCGATCACTACTCGAGCCACATAGGGGAAGGCGCGCCACGCTTCGTTCTGACCCTTGATGTGCCCGTGGCTATGCCCAACATCGCCCAGACAGTCATTGTCACAAAAGGGCTTAAAGTCCGTGACGGGGTGAAGGCGGAAATCGAGGCCTATCTGCAGCAGACCTTCCCCGGCACTGATACCTATGTGCGCCGTCTGGCACTCGGCCCGCCTGTCACCCGCCCGATCCAGTACCGTGTGAGCGGCCCGGACATCCAAACCCTCCGCACTCAAGCGCAGCGTCTCGCCGCCGTCATCAGCCAGAATCCAGACCTCGGTCCGGTTCGCTATGATTGGATGGAAAGCATGCAAGTTGTGCAGGTCGATGTGCTTGAGGATAAGGCCCGTCAGCTGGGCATTTCCAACAGCGACATCTCTACCGCCCTCAATGGCGTCACATCGGGGCAGCCCATTACGCAGATTAGAGACAATATCTATCTCGTCACTGTCACCGGACGCTCTGAAGCCACTGATCGTGGGTCTATAGAACCCCTGCAAGACATGCAGTTGGCAACGGGCGATGGTCGCTCCATCCCGCTCTCTTCGATTGCTACTCTGCGCTATGAGCAGGAACAACCGGTCATAAACCGCCGCGACCGTGCGCCAACCGTCACGCTCAATGCTGATGTTGTCGGCACGATCCAGCCCGCCAGCGTTGCCAGCGCATTGGCCCCATTGGTCGCTGACTTCGCCCAATCGCTTCCCGCGGGTTACTCTGTCGTCACCGGTGGTGAGGTGGAAAGCAGCGAGCAATCGATCACGCCGATCGTTGCGGTGGTGCCGCTGATGCTCTTCATCATGGCCACCGTGCTCATGATCCAGCTGCAGAGCTTCTCGCGCCTCATCCTCGTCTTCGCTGTGGCCCCTCTCGCGGTCATTGGCGTCGTCGCGGCGCTCTTGCCCTTCGGCAAACCTCTGGGCTTTGTCGCCATTCTCGGCGTCTTGGCGCTTGTCGGCATCCTCATCCGAAATTCGGTGATCCTGATCGTGCAGATCGAGCATCTGCGCTCTGAGGGGATGCATGCATGGAACGCCGTCGTCGACGCCACGGAACACCGTGTGCGCCCGATCATCCTCACTGCGCTCGCTGCCAGCTTGGGTCTTATTCCGATTGCGACGGAAGTGTTCTGGGAACCGATGGCCTACGCCATGATCGGCGGAATTTTGGTGGGCACCATCCTCACGCTCGTATTCCTGCCCGCGCTTTACGTGGCGTGGTTCCGTATCCATCCGGAGGAAACGCCTGAAGCCGAGCTGGCCGTTGCACCAGCACCACACCCGTAATTGGCACAAGAAAGGGGCGGTCTATACCGCCCCTTTTCACATCTGCTTTTTAGCCTGAAATCAACCGTAAACTGCCCGGCACACGGCCTCGCACTTGTTCAGATCAAGATAACCGTCGGTGCGGATGCGCGACTCCATGTCGATCCAGTACTGAACGCCCTGCGGCGCATCGATCGCCTTCAGCACATCCTTGACCGTGTCTGGCCCGATCCCGCCCGAGAAGCCCACGAAGGGACCGTTCTTCGCCAGCGTCGGCCACGCGGTTGGAGCTACGCCTGTGCCGAAGGACACATCGAACAACCAATCGAGCCGAGAATCGCTAGGCGTCTCTTTGCTGAACTGCAGCATCGAGCGAACCCCGATCTTCCGCCCGAAATAGACGGTGTTCTCAATGTGGGCGGCCGAACTCCCGGTAAAGCTGTGATTAACTTGGACGCGGGAATAACCAAATAGTTCTACGTCCACGCTGTCTGGCTCGTTGGCGATGCGGCGTGCCTGTTCTCCGCACACGTGGGCTGCCAAGCGCAGCCCACCAGCTGTCACAAAAGCTTTGCGTTTTTCTGCATCTGGAAACAGCGGCTTTTCTGTCTGCGCATCATCCACCAAGACGCCCCATTCAATCGGGTAACGCGCTGAAAGCTCCCGCAAATCACCGATCTGCGCGGGGTTATCCAAACCCGTAAACGCAATAAAGCTTGGCAGCTCAGCCATACAAAAGACTCCCTAAAATATCACCCCGGCTTCTATTGGTACGTACCACCGAAGTCAAATTTTGCGCAGCCCTGCCTGATATTTAATCACTAATCCGTGAAGTTGACTTATTGGTACGTGCCACTTAGCACGCCCCGTCCGACAGGGATCTCTCATGACCTCTTCTGCACTGAACACAGATGGACCGCTCTACCGCCGCCTCGCAGAACAATTGCGCGGGGCGATCGAAACAGGTGAATTTGCCGCCGATGGGCCGCTGCCCGCCGAGCGCGATCTCGCCCTGCGCTACCAAGTCAGTCGCGACACCGTCCGTAAATCACTGAAACTTCTTGAGACGATCGGCGTCGTCTACGGCGATCATGGGCGCGGGACCTTTGTATCCCCACCGGCCGTCCAGCAGATGTCGCGGTTCATCGATGGCTTCTCGGTCGACACCAGCAAGCGTGGCGAAACCGCAGGTCAAACCGTTCTTTCTGTCGAACAATTTCCGGCCAGCATTGCTATCGCTGGTGTGCTTGAGATTGAGCCCAAGCGCCTCATCACCAAAGTCGTCCGCATTCGAACGGTCGACGACCGGCCCGTTGGTTTGCAGGAAGCCTATCTGAACCTACCCCAAAACAGCTCTTTCACGCTAAGCGAGCTTGCTGAGGTTGGTTCCCTTTATAAGCTGCTCCGCGCTCGATTTAATATCGCGCTGGCAGAAGCACTTGAGAGCCTCGGCGCAATTGCCGCAGGGCCTGAAGACGCGTCCCATCTTAATGTTGAGCAGGGCTCGCCCCTGCTGCTGTGTGAGCGGGTCACCTTGTCCGATCGCCGCCAGCCCATCGAATACTGCGTGATGCGCTACGTATCGACGTATCGCTACACGACCAGGATTAACCAGTTCAGCCAACTCACGAAGTAGCTTAGGAGAGCTCATGTTGAAGGTTTTGAAGGCCGCAGGTCTTGCTGTTAGCGCACTGACGCTGGCGACTGCGGGTGGCGCGATGGCGGAAGATCTGCAGCGCGCCCCGGAAAGTGTCGTTTACTTCATCAACGGCACTCTCGGCGACAAGTCGTTCTTCGACTCCGCGGAACGCGGCATTCAGCGCATCAATGCTGAAATGGGCATCGAAACCAAGACCGTCGAAGGCGGTTACGACCCAACCCGTTGGGAAGCAGCGCTGTTCGATATCGCTGAAAGCGGCGACTACGACACCATCGTTGCAGGCACCTTCACCATGGTCCCGCTGATCGAAAAGATCGCGGTAGAATTCCCAGAAATCCGCTTCGTCGTCTTTGACGGCACCGTGGACTACGCCGTTTGCGGCTGTGAAAACGTCTATTCCATCCTCTTCCGTCAGAACGAAGGCGCATACGTTGCTGGCGCTCTGTCGGCTCGTCTCACCACGGCTGGCGTTGAAGACATTGCCGAAGGCTCCAAGCTCGGTGTTGTCGGCGCAATGCCGATCCCGGTTATCGATGACTTCCTCGTTGGCTACGAAGCTGGCGCAAAGTCGATCATCCCGGAAATCGAAGTCCTCAAGCAGTACTCGAACTCCTTCGCTGATCCTGCCGTTGGCAAGGAAATCGGCAAGGCCATGTACGATCAGGGCGCAAGCATTGTGTTCCAGGTCGCAGGCGCTTCGGGTCAGGGCACCATTGAAGCCGCTGTTGAAGCTGGCCGCTATGTCATCGGCGTCGATTCTGATCAGGCTCTTCTGTTCGAAGAATCCCGTCCGGAAACCGCAGAGCGCATCTTCACCTCGGTCCTCAAGCAGGTCGACAATTCTGTCGTCTACGCTTTCGAGCAGCTCCAGAAGGGCGAGCTCAAGCTCGGCTCGGCTGAATCGCTTGGCCTGAAGGAAGGCGCGATCGCTATCGCCGTCAACAAGTACACCGATGCTGTCGTTCCAGCTGACGTGATGGAAGAGATCAAGGCCATCGAAGCCAAGATCATCGACGGCTCTATCGACGTCCCAACAACTCTCTAAGCCTATCTGCCCTCGGAGATTTTTAGATGCACATCGCCCCTTCGATTTCCGAGGGCGCCCCTGCTATTGAGTTGCGCGACGTCACCAAGCGCTATCCCAATGGCACGCTCGCCAATGAACACGTCTCGCTGACCATTCGTGCTGGAGAAATCCACGCGATCTGCGGCGAGAATGGCGCTGGCAAGTCCACGATCATGAAAATGATCTATGGCCTTGAAACCCCAACCTCCGGTCAGATTTTGATCAATGGTCAGCCTGCCCGCTTCACCCACCCCAGTCAGGCGATTGCCTCTGGCGTTGGCATGGTGGCGCAGCACCTTAATCTGGTGCCTTCACTGACCATTGCCGAAAACATCGTGCTGGGCCAAGAGCCGCGCCAGTCCAATGGCTTGCTGGACCGCGCTGCCGCTGAAAAGGCGGTCGCCGATCTCGCGTCGACCTATGGTCTCGACGTGAACCCCGCTGCCAAAGTTGCCGATTGTTCTATCGGGACCCAGCAGCGCGTTGAAATCTTAAAGACGCTCTACCGCGGCGCGCGCATCATCCTCATGGATGAACCCACAGCAGTGCTAACTCCGCAAGAATGCGATGAGCTGTTTGCCGCGATCCAGCGCCTCGTGGCGTCCGGCGTGACAGTAGTCATCATCACCCATAAGCTTGCGGAAGTGAAAGCGATCTCCAATCGCCTTACCGTCCTGCGCGATGGCAAGGTGACTGGCGCAGCCGACACCGTCGATATCGATCATAAAACCATCGCTGAAATGATGGTTGGTCGCCCCCTCTCGATCCCCCCTGTGCCGCGCGTTGATGCCCGCGACAAGACCCCACTCGTGGTGGTCCGCAATCTCGGTCACATCAACAATCAAGGCACGATCGAACTCTCCAACGTTACCCTCGACGTCGCGCCGGGCGAAATCCTCGGCATCGCTGGCGTTGAAGGCAATGGTCAGGACTTCTTGGCCCGCGTTCTCTCTGGTCTCGCCGATCCGCATTCCGGCACTGCCGAAATCGGTGGCGACAGCTTTGTCGGCCTGGGCGTGCGTAAGGCGCGCGAAATGGGCATGGCGGCGGTCCCTGAAGATCGCCTCAGCGATGGCGTCGCTGCAACGCTCTCCATCGACGAGAACCTTGCCGCCACGTCTTATTATCACGCCCCAACCTCCAAGTTTGGCTGGCTGAACACGAGCTATATCAAGCAGCGCGGCGTTGAGCTGATCAAGAAGTTCGGCGTCAAAACATCATCGGGCAAAACCCCGGTTGCTGCGCTGTCCGGCGGCAATATGCAAAAAGTGGTCATGGCGCGCGAGCTCTCGTCTCAGCCCCGCTTTTTCATCGCCGCCCAGCCCACCCGTGGCGTCGACATCGGCGCGGCCCAAGGCCTTCGCGACGAAGTCATTGCCGCGCGCGACCGTGGTTGCGCAGTGCTCCTGATCTCCGCCGACCTTGAAGAAGTGCTCGCCCTCTCGGATCGCATCGCGGTCCTGTTCAAGGGCGAGATCACCGCTCACTTCCGCGCCGACACCGTCGATCAGCGCGAAATCGGGCTCTACATGACCGGCCTCAAGCGTCAGCCAGACGCCTCTGCCCAGCTCAGCGCCCCCTTTGCTACCGAACTTCAGAGTACAGCTTCATGAGCGCGCCAGCTTCTGCCAAAGGCTCCATGATCTCCCGCGTCGGACGCCTCGTTTTCGTTATCGCAGCAGCTTTGCTCTGCGGTTTCATCATGACCACCTTCGCCAGCGAAGACCCGGTCGGCGCGTTCAAGGTCTTGCTCACCGGCGCATGGCCCGAAATCTCGTTTGAAGATGGCGAGCTTTCCATCAAGCGCCTCACCCGCGTCGGTTCGCTGCTCGAAGACGCCACCACGCTAACCCTGCTGGGGCTAGCGGTTGCGATCCCCTTCCGCGCCAAACAGTTCACCATGGGCGCAGACGGCCAGCTGTTCTTCGGCGCTCTCGCCGCTGGTGCTGTCAGCATGACGCTGCAAGGCCCGTCCTGGGTTGTGCTGCCGGCCGCTTGCCTTGCCGCGATGACTTCGGGCTTTATCTGGGGCCTGATCCCCGGGGCCCTGAAGGCTCGCTTCGGCACCAATGAAATCGTGGCGACGCTGATGCTCAATGTCATCGCGCTCCAATTCTACCGCTTCTGCATCACCTATCTGCTGCGCGATCCGACAGCAGGCTTCATCACAACCGGGCCGTTCCCGGAAGAAGCCCTGATGCCGATCCTGATCAACCGCACCAATGTCACCCCGGTTATTTTCCTCGCTATCGCGGCCGCGATCATCGTCTGGCTGATCATGCGTCGGACCAAAACCGGCTTCGAGATCAACCTGATCGGCGAAAACCCGCGCTTTGCGAAATATGCTGGCGTGCCGGTGCGCTGGGCCACTGCACTCTCCATGGGCATCGGCGGCATTTTTGCAGGTCTCGCGGGTTTCCACACGGCCAACGGCCTTCTTAAAAACCTGCCGATGGATTTGGCCCCCGGCATTGGTTTTGAGGGCATGGTTGTGGCGCTTCTGGCTCGCAATAATCCCTTGGCGGTGCCGCTGGTGGCGCTGCTCTACGCCTATCTACGTGTGGGCGCTCAGATCATGGAACGCTCGACTGACGTGACCCGTGAAATGGTCATGATCATTCAGGCCTTCATCATCATCTTCGTTGTTGCTGAACGCTTTGGCCCTGCCCTTTTCGCCAAGCTGTTCCAGCGCAAGGCTAAGTCTTCTACCACCGAGGTCAGCGCATGACTTTCGAACTCGCCGCATGGGGTGTCACCTTCGGCACCTTGCTCGCCGCCGTCCTGCGCGCAGCTGCCCCGATCATTTTGGCTGCCATGGGCGGCCTGATTTCCGACCTGGCGGGCTCCACCAATGTCGCGCTTGAAGGCATTATGCTGATTGCGGCCTTCTTTGGCGCAATCGCTTCGGGTTATGCCGCCATCTGGTTCCCCGGCTCGCCGATCTGGTTCTACGCCCTCTTTGGCCTCGTGTGTGGCGTTGGCGCAGGCGTTCTCGTGTCCGGCCTTTTGGCCGTGTTCCATCTTGAGTTGGGCGCCGACATCATCGTTGCAGGCATCGGCGTCAACATTCTGGCCGCTGGCCTGACCGTCTTCCTGCTGTTTAGCCTCACGGGTGACAAGGGTTCGACAGCGCAGCTCACGACCTTTATGCTGCCTAATATCTCCATGCCTTTCCTTGAAGGCGTGCCTTGGCTCGATCCGATCTTTAACGGCGATGGTGGCAACGGCCACAATATGATCGTCTACATCGCCCTGATCGCCGCGCCGTTGTTGGCCATCCTGCTCTACCGCACACGCTTTGGACTGCGCCTGCGTGCTGTCGGCGAAAACCGCGAAGCCGCCCTCGCCTCGGGCATTTCGGTCCGCAAAATCCAGTATTCGGCTCTTCTGCTCTCCGGCCTTCTGGCTTCCCTTGGTGGCGTCTTCCTATCGATGGGCTACCTCAACCTGTTCCAAGCAGACATGACCGGCGGTCGCGGTTTCCTTGCCCTTGCGGCAGTGTTCCTCGGCGCTCGTAATCCTTGGGGCACGCTGGTTGCCGCGCTTGTCTTTGGCGCATCGACCGTCTTTGCGGCACGCCTCGGCGCGTTTGACGTTCCCTCGCAGATCATCTTCATGATCCCGCCAACCCTCACCCTGATTGCCCTCGTTGGGTTCAACATTCGTCAGGAGCGCGTCGCCCGCCGGAAGATCAAGCAAGCCGCAACGCAGTTGAAGGCCGCTTAAGCATGGCAAGCCCGCGCGCCATCGATCTGCTCGCTTACGGCGATCCAAACGCCGACCATATCTATCTCGCCGACCGGGTCCCTCTGGCCGACGAGAAGCTCTTGGGTCGCAAGCTCGGCGTATTTGGGGGCGGCACAGCGGCAAACGTTGCTTGCGCCGCAGCCCGCCTCGGCCTCAAGACTGCCGCGTTCGGACGTGTCGGCGCCGATGCTGACGGCACCATGCTGCTCGCAGAGAATGCCAAACTCGGCATCTCCAACGACTATATGACGGTCTCGGACGACCCAACCGCCTCCGCAATGATCATCGTCAACGCTGAAGGCGAAAAGGCTTTGGTCTACGCGCCCATGCCGGGCGTTGCCTTCGATGAGGCCAGCCTCACCAAAGCCGTCCAGCAGTCCCGCGTTGTCTATGCGATGCCCTATGACATCGAAGAGTTCACCGCGATTTCTCGGCTCGCCCGCGCCGATGGCTGCCTTGTCGCTATCGATATTGAAGCCGCTGTTGCACCCAATCGCGAACGCCTCGAAGCGCTCCTAAAACTGTCCGACATCGTCTTCATGAATGAGCCCGGTTTTCTGGCAACCTCCGCCGAACCCCTCACGCCAGACGCTGTCGAAAAGCTCCTCGATTTCGGCCCGCAGCTGATCACCGTCACCCGCGCCGCCGAAGGCGCAATTTCGGTATCCCGCGACCAAGCTCTCACCCAGTCCAGCTTCCCAACCAGCTTGGTTGACGCCACCGGCGCAGGCGATTGCTTCAACGGCGCATTCCTCGCGGCTCATCTCGCCGGCGCATCTCTGGCTGAAACCTTGCGCTTTGCCTGTGCCGCCGCCGCGATCAGCGTCTCTGCTGTCGGCGCCCGCACCGCCCTGCCGGACATCGCGCAAGTGCAAGCCACGCTCTCGGCCTAGTTTACAGCGCTACTCAAACACCGCCCCGATCCCTCCCCCTTAGTCAGGCGCAGGTTCGGTGGCGGCACATATCACTGCGCTAAAAATCCACTCATCAGATGCCGGAAGGCGTCTCGCGCTTTCGGCAGGGTCATATCGGGATCGGAACTTGCCGCCACCCAAAGCGCCGCATTGAGAGCTGCGCCGTTCATCAAACGCGCCGCCGCTTCAATATCCATCCGCTTGACCACGCCCTCTTCCATTAACGTCACCAAGATCGAACGCGTACCAACGAGGCAAGCGCTCTGGCTTTCCCACTGTGACGGGTCGCCCAAAACCGCCGGGCCATCGAGCAGCACAATTCGGCGGATTTCCGGGTCCGTGGCCAGCTCCATATAGGCAATGCCTTCGGCAACCAATTGCTCCCAAAGATTGGCAGGATTGCTCGCGCGAACGGCATCGTGGGCACGCGCCGCCATTTCTGTGTCGACTGCATTGACGACTGCAGCCAACAACCCGCGTTTGTCGCCAAAATTATGATAGAGCGCGCCCCGCGTTAGCCCCACATCAGCCGTCAGCGTATCCATCGACGCGTCAGCATAGCCGTGCTCGGCAAAGGCCTTGCGCCCCGCCGCCAGCAACTTGGCGCGTGTCTCTACCATCATTTCAGCGCGGGTTTTGCGGGCCATTTCAAATACCAACTCACATACACTGCGTATGCCAGTTGACATACGGCGCGTATCTGTATCTATTCACATACGCGCCGTATATCACATCGAGGCGCGCCGTCCCATAGCGGACGACCAACACATGCGAGAATTCTTATGCCCACAAGCACACCGGTTTTCCCGGCGAACCGTCACGCCCTTTATGAGGCGCACCGCTACTCCGCTGCCACGCGCTCGGGCGATTTACTCTTTGTCTCCGGCCAAGTTGGCGGTCGCGAAGATGGCACGCCAGAGCCTGTATTTGCTGATCAAGTTCGACGTGCTTACCAAAATCTTCAGGCGGTTCTCGCCGCAGCTGGAGCGGGTCTGGAAGACATCATCGACGTAACGACATTCCACACCGACCCAGAAAATCAGGTCGGTGATATCATGGCCGTCCGCGCGGAATTTTTCCCAGAAGCGCCCTATCCAAATTGGACAGCGGTCGGCGTGAACTGGCTCTCTGGTTTTGACTTCGAAATCAAAGTCATCGCCCGCATTCCGTCCTAACCCTGAACGACCTACAGGCACCGCCCCAATGCTACGACCGTACTAAGGAGTGGCGACGCCTTAACGCGTCACCAATTCCTCAACGACCCCGAGCAATACCGCGGCCCCCTTAGCCAATTCTTCTTCAGAAGAATGCTCAAGGGGATTGTGGCTGATGCCGCCAAGGCTCGGCACAAAGATCATGGTGGCGGGACAAACCGCCGCCATCATCTGCGCATCATGCCCCGCTCCGGAGGGCAGACGCAGATGGGAATAACCAAGATCCACGGCAGTCTCTTCCACGCAATCGATAAGATCTGGTGCAAAATCAACCGGCTCGCTGGTTCCCAACACCGCCATGTGTGTGCCCAGCGCAGTCTCTTCAGAGATCGCCGCCAACTCAGCTGCCATCGCCTCACGCGCCATGCGCAAAAGCTCCGACTTCGAGCTCCGGCAATCTACAGTCATAACAGCGCGCGAGGGAATGACATTAATGGCGCCCGGCTCAAGTGAGAATGTCCCCACCGTCGCCACCAATTCGGGCGTATGTGCCCGCGCCAGTTCATCAACAAAGCGCATAAACCGCGCTGCGCCCTGCCCCGCATCGCGCCGCAACCGCATAGGCGTTGTCCCGGCATGATTGGCAACACCATCAAAACTTACGCGGATCGAAAAGGCCCCGTTCACACCGGTCACAACGCCAATGTCGCGCTTATCAGCCTCCAACACCGGCCCTTGCTCTATGTGCAGTTCCACATAGGCAGCAGGCGTTGGGAAACTATCCGTGCCGACATAGCCGATGCGCAGGAGCTCTTCTCCAACAGTAACGCCATCCCGATCCGCCGTTGCGTAGGCGGCCTCGAGCGACAAAACGCCGGTAAAAACCCGTGCACCAAACAGCGAAGGCGTAAACCGCACACCCTCTTCATTGGTAAAAGCAACCAGCGCGAGCGGCCGATTGATCGCCACCCCCTCGGCTTTGATTGTTTCCAACACGCCCAGCCCGGCCAAAACGCCGTAGCAACCGTCGTACATGCCCGCGTTGATCACGCTGTCGATATGCGACCCGATCAAAATCGGCGATTCGTCCGACCCACTCGGATTGTAGACAATGAAAAGATTGCCGATCGCGTCGCAACGCGTCTCAAAACCCGACTCGCGCGCCCACTTCAAAAGCAGATCGCGCCCTTGCCGATCCGCGTCAGAGCACGCCAAACGCGCCAGAACACCACGCTCGTCGCGCCCAACCTCACCCAAACGGGTTAGGCGCGACATCAGGATTCGCGTGTCCACACGGGAAGAATTCATTTGGGCTTTGTCACTCAAAACGGGGATCAATAAGCGCTAACTCTAGCACAGCGTCCCGCTTTCCCGGCCATTTCACCAATCGACAGCGCTATTCCGCTGGGGAAATTTCGCTAGATACATCAGCGGCTCAAGATCGCATTCAGGCCGAGAACAGGCGCTTTAAGCCTCGGGAAAAGCGAATTCATACAGGGCGTTAGTAGCGTCAGTGAGAATTTCTTCTGTTTCGCCTTGTTGTGACCATGAAATTCAGGCATAAAGTGCTCATACGTTTTCAGCCTAAGTCGGCTGCCTTTCTGCCGGTTCTACCGGTCCTTGGCTTTCTGATGCACCTTGCAAACGTGTTAGGCTCCCAGGCATGTCGCTTTGGAGTATTGCTCGTTTAGCTTCGGCTCCGAGCTTTAAGGAAATAAAAATGGCTTCCATCACCGGTACCGTCAAGTTCTTCAACGCCACTAAGGGTTTTGGTTTCATCACCCCCGACAACGGCGGCAAGGACCACTTCGTACACATTTCTGCTGTTCAGCGCTCGGGCGTTGATGGCCTGTACGAAAACGACAAGGTCACCTACGAAGTCGAAACCGGCCGTGACGGTCGTGAATCGGCAATCAACCTGTCGCTGCAGTCGTAATTCGACGCTACGATCAGAATACGAAAGGTCGCCTTTGGCGGCCTTTTTTTTACGCCTGCAGAGTGCTTTGCAAGGCCCGCGCGGATCGCCGCAGCAACTTCCTCCTCGCCCACATTGACACCCCTCCCCCGGAAACGCATTGATAGGCGGTCCACGGTCCCCGCGAGGGGATAATAGGGAATCCGGTAAAGGCGTGACCTTAGTCCGGAGCTGCCCCCGCAACTGTAAGCGGCGACGTGCGCTACTCATGCCACTGGCGAAAGCTGGGAAGGCGAGCGCTCGGTTGACCCGCAAGCCAGGAGACCTGCCATGGAACTGATATCCACTGGGTGCTGATCGGGCGGATCGGCAAGAGGACTTGCCATGGCGACGCTTCGTCAGTTTCCAATCTCCCCACTGTCACGAGCACTGCTGGCCACTGTCGCCAGCGCTTGCATTGTCAGCGCCACCCCCGCGCTTGCTCAGCATGCCGTGCTCGGCACCATCATTATTCAGGCCGACCGCTCGCCCATGCAGCGCGAACAGATGGGCCGCTCCCTCACCGTCATCGACGCCAAGCAGCTTGAAATCAGCAAGGCCCCCTATATCGCCGACGTACTGCGCCAAGTGCCCGGTCTGGCCGTATCGAGCAGCGGCTCGGTTGGCTCCTTGTCTCAAGTCCGCATTCGCGGCGGCGAAGCCAACCACACCCTCGTCATGATCGACGGCGTCGTTGCCAATTCGGCATCCGATGGCGACTTCGACTTTGGCCGCCTGCAAATCGCCGAGGTCGAGCGCATTGAAGTTCTGCGCGGCCCGCAGGGCGCATTTTGGGGCAGCAATGCCATTTCGGGCGTCATCAATATCGTCACCAAACCCGGCATTCGCAGCGGGTTACGCACCACGCTCGGCACCGAATTTGGCAGTGACGGCACCAAGATGGGCTCGGCCCTGCTACAATATGGTCAGGACAATTTCACGTGGTCCGGCAGTGTTACCAGCCGCCAGACCGACGGCTTTAACATCTCCAGCATTGGCGATGAAAAAGACGGTGCGCAGCATTTTGATGCCAATTTCAAATTCCGCGCTGACATTTCTCCGTCCGTCACCCTCGACGGCAATCTTCGCTATGCCAACACCCTCGCCGAAGGCGACAATGAGGTTAGCTTTGGCGTATTGAACGACAGCGGTGACACAACCAGAACGAGCGAGCTTCTCGGCTCGCTCGGCGGCCGCTGGACGAATGAGGACGCGAGCTGGTTCCAAACCGCGCGCTTCAGCGCAAATCAGGTTGACCAGCTGTTTCAGGGCGGCGCATGGGGCGACTCCGACGCGACAACGCGCCGTTACAAGGGCAGCTATCAGCTCGGCCATCGCTTCTATACGCCGGACCTTCTCAATGCCGAACACACCATCACTGGCGGCTACGACCTGACCCAAGAGACCTACAAGTCTTCCTACGACGCCGACATGTTCACGCGCTCGAGCCATGCTTTCACCGGGGAGTATCGCGGACGTTTCGCGAACCAGTTCTATCTTACCGCTGCCCTGCGCCACGACCTCAATGATCGATTTGAGGATTTTACCAGCTACAGCCTTAGCTCTGCCTGGCAAATCCCCGAGGCTGGAACGCGTCTTCACGCCTCCCTTGGCACGGGCTCTTCTAACCCCTCATTCTACGAGCAGTTCTACGGCGGCAGCAGCACGTTCACACCGAACCCAAATCTGCGTCCAGAGCAGAGCTTTGCGTGGGACATTGGCGTTGAGCAGTCGCTCTTCGGTGGCCAACTGATTGTCGATGCGACCTACTTCAATCAAAGACTAGAAGATCTGATCAAAACGGCCAGCTCCTCCGGGACATCGACCGTCATAAATCTTCCCGGTATCAGCACACGCCAAGGGCTGGAACTGACCGGCACGCTCGATTTCCTCAATGGCTTTGTCGCCTCCGCCAGCTACACCTATACGCACGCCCGAACAGCTGATGGTGAAATCGAAGTTCGTCGTCCGGCCCACGTCGGCGTCGTCAACCTGCGATACACGCTCGAAGACATCCCCCTAACTTTGCACACCAGTGCAAGCTTTGTCGGCGAAGCCAAAGACAGCGATTGGTCAAACGGCGGACTCGCCACAATCCCCGCCTTCACGGACCTCAGCGCAGGCCTCAACTACAAGGTCAATGAGAACGTCGAAGTCTATGGCCGCGTGACGAACATTCTCAACACGGCCAATCAAACCGTTTACGGGTTCAACTCTCCCGGCCGCACCTACTACGTCGGCGCTAAGGCCAGCTTCTAATCAATCAAGCTCGGTGACAAGCGATGCGTGTTACCGAGCATCATCTCGAAACGTGTAACGTACCAGCAAACGCCTCTTACTGCGAAATAATAACCGTATAATATCGCCATTTCGGCGATTGCGACGTTACTAGAATCTTCAACATTTCAAGGTAACATCCGTAAATCTCCATAATCATCACGAAAATTGGCACCAGCAACTCCCAGAATCTCTAGGATACTTATCCTGAATTATACGGAGTTATGCTCCTCTAAATCTTTATCGAAAAACGTGAACACCCCGTACATACGGGAGTATAAAGGCAAGCTCCTCACGGAATTGTCACATCAGTATTTTTACGTAGTTACTTCGGCAGGACGCAATTTTTCTGCCGGAGACTATTATGGCCGCGCGCTTTACAAACGATCACACCCCTTCTCTTGAGCACGTGAGCAACGGCGCGACACGCCTCGACCTCAATGATGTAAAAGTGGTCGCGGAAGCAGCAACTGACACTCCAATTACGGAGGACTTCAGTCCAGCTACTGAGGGCAAACAGGTCGTATTCGAACTCGACAACGCTGAGACGGTTCGACTCCCGGCAGACGCTAATCTTGACCAAGTCCGCGTAAACGGCGCCAACCTCGAGTTTGTTCAACCCGACGGCACGATTTTGGTCGTGGAGAACGGTGCCGTTGATGGCATCCGGATCATCTTGGGCACCGTCGAAATTCCATCGCAGACCGTTGCGCTGCTCTTCGCAGCCAATGACATCGACATCGCAGCTGGCCCGGGTCGCATAACCGCGCAAAGCTCCGGCGGTAATTTTGAGGTTCCAGTCGGTGGCATTGGCGATGCCTTCCCACTCGGTGATCTTCTGCCGCCGACCGCGCTGGCATTCACCCTCCCCGAACTGCGTGAACTCTATCCTAGCGTGCTGCGTCGCGGCATCGCGCCCGACAATGACAAGCCAACCATTGAAAGCATTGTCTATGGTGTTGGCGGCCGCGTCGGCATGCTCGATGAAGATGGTCTGCCGCAGGCAGCTGCCGACAGTTCACCCCTCCGCGCCGGCGAAACCGCATCCTCCGGAGCGTCCTCCCAACAGATCAACATCCTTGTTCAGTATGGCAACGACGCCCCTACCGACCTGATGGGCTCCTTTGAACTCCTTGGCTCTGCAAACCTCAACGGTCAGCTGCAAGGTCTTGATGGCCTGCCTCTGACCTTCGCAGTGGAAGGCGGCGCCATCGTCGGACGCTCCTCGACTGGCGAGCCCCTGCTCACCATCTCCCTCAGTGGAGCCACGCGCGGCGAAAACGGCGCGGTCACCTATACGCTCGAAGCGCAATTGCTCGGCCCAATCCAGCACGCCACCCAGGGCGAGGATCTCGACATCCTGGCCAATATTGCATTCCGCGTCACCGATGGTTCGGGCGATCAGGCCAGCAGCACGCTGACCTTTGAAATTGCCGACGACATGCCAAGTTTTGACGCTGAGCGCCTACTCGCGGTCAGGCCGCTGGCTGCCGACGAAACCCATCTCAACACCGAGCACACAGCCAACTTTGCCAGCGCCTTCGAAGACGCCGTAGAGTTCGGCGCTGATGGCAAAGCCTCCCTAAACTACGCACTAAAGCTCTCGGGCCCCAGCGTCGGCTCCGGCCTCTATGCCCTCGACGCTAGCGCGGATAACGGCAAAGGTGCCGAAATTCTCCTGAGCCAGAGCGGCAATATCATCTTCGGCAAGGTGGGCGACGTCACCTATTTCGAAATCACGATCAACCCGGACACGGGTGCGGTCACCCTCGTCCAAAAAAACGCCCTTTGGCACGCCGACACAACCAATCCCGATGACACCCAGACTCTGTCTGCCGCGCCAGAAGCGATAACCATCATCGCAACGGCCACAGACCGAGACGGCGACAAAGCCTCCCACAGCCTCGATCTGAGCCAGAACACTTTTGCCTTCAAGGATGATGGTCCAAAGATCGACGGCGACAAGGTCGGGAAACCAACCCAACTCATCGTCGATGAAACCACCCTCACAACCGACGCTTCGGCCAATCTGACCAATCTGTTTAGCAGTGCCATCTCCTATGGCGCTGACGGCGCTGGCTCCACCAGCTATGCCCTCAGCCTCACCGGCTCCAATGTCGCCAGTGGCCTCTACGCCCATGGCACCAATGGCGCTCAGGGGACCCAGATCGTTCTCAATCAGACGGGCAATGTCATCACCGGCTCAGCTGGTGGACAAAACTACTTCACCATCACGCTCAATGCCGATGGCACACTCAAGCTCGATCAGATCAAGGCCATCTGGCACGGCGACAAAACCAATCCAGATGACACGCAGACCCTCAACGCTGTGGCCAATGCCCTCAAGCTCGTTGCCACCGTCACCGACGCCGATGGTGATACCGCGTCCCACAGCCTCGATCTGAGCAAGGGCACTTTTGCCTTTAAGGATGATGGTCCAAAGATCGACGGCGACAAGGTCGGGAAACCAACCCAACTCATCGTCGATGAAACCACCCTCACAACCGACGCTTCGGCCAATCTGACCAATCTGTTTAGCAGTGCCATCTCCTATGGCGCTGACGGCGCTGGCTCCACCAGCTATGCCCTCAGCCTCACCGGCTCCAATGTCGCCAGTGGCCTCTACGCCCATGGCACCAATGGCGCTCAGGGGACCCAGATCGTTCTCAATCAGACGGGCAATGTCATCACCGGCTCAGCTGGTGGACAAAACTACTTCACCATCACGCTCAATGCCGATGGCACACTCAAGCTCGATCAGATCAAGGCCATCTGGCACGGCGACAAAACCAATCCAGATGACACGCAGACCCTCAACGCTGTGGCCAATGCCCTCAAGCTCGTTGCCACCGTCACCGACGCCGATGGTGATACCGCGTCCCACAGCCTCGATCTGAGCAAGGGCACTTTAGCCTTCAAGGATGATGGTCCAAAGATCGACGGCGACAAGGTCGGGAAACCAACCCAACTCATCGTCGATGAAACCACCCTCACAACCGACGCTTCGGCTAATCTGACCAATCTGTTTAGCAGTGCCATCTCCTATGGCGCTGACGGCGCTGGCTCCACCACCTATGCCCTCAGCCTCACCGGCTCCAATGTCGCCAGTGGCCTCTACGCCCATGGCACCAATGGCGCTCAGGGAGAGCAGATCGTTCTCAATCAAACGGGCAATGTCATCACCGGCTCAGCTGGTGGACAAAACTACTTCACCATCACGCTCAATGCCGATGGCACACTCAAGCTCGATCAGATCAAGGCCATCTGGCACGGCGACAAAACCAATCCAGATGACACGCAGACCCTCAACGCTGTGGCCAATGCCCTCAAGCTCGTTGCCACCGTCACCGACGCCGATGGTGATACCGCGTCCCACAGCCTCGATCTGAGCAAGGGCACTTTTGCCTTTAAGGATGATGGTCCAAAGATCGACGGCGACAAGGTCGGGAAACCAACCCAACTCATCGTCGATGAAACCACCCTCACAACCGACGCTTCGGCCAATCTGACCAATCTGTTTAGCAGTGCCATCTCCTATGGCGCTGACGGCGCTGGCTCCACCACCTATGCCCTCAGCCTCACCGGCTCCAATGTCGCCAGTGGCCTCTACGCCCATGGCACCAATGGCGCTCAGGGAGAGCAGATCGTTCTCAATCAAACGGGCAATGTCATCACCGGCTCAGCTGGTGGACAAAACTACTTCACCATCACGCTCAATGCCGATGGCACACTCAAGCTCGATCAGATCAAGGCCATCTGGCACGGCGACAAAACCAATCCAGATGACACGCAGACCCTCAACGCTGTGGCCAATGCCCTCAAGCTCGTTGCCACCGTCACCGACGCCGATGGTGATACCGCGTCCCACAGCCTCGATCTGAGCAAGGGCACTTTTGCCTTTAAGGATGATGGTCCAAAGATCGACGGCGACAAGGTCGGGAAACCAACCCAACTCATCGTCGATGAAACCACCCTCACAACCGACGCTTCGGCCAATCTGACCAATCTGTTTAGCAGTGCCATCTCCTATGGCGCTGACGGCGCTGGCTCCACCAGCTATGCCCTCAGCCTCACCGGCTCCAATGTCGCCAGTGGCCTCTACGCCCATGGCACCAATGGCGCTCAGGGGACCCAGATCGTTCTCAATCAGACGGGCAATGTCATCACCGGCTCAGCTGGTGGACAAAACTACTTCACCATCACGCTCAATGCCGATGGCACACTCAAGCTCGATCAGATCAAGGCCATCTGGCACGGCGACAAAACCAATCCAGATGACACGCAGACCCTCAACGCTGTGGCCAATGCCCTCAAGCTCGTTGCCACCGTCACCGACGCCGATGGTGATACCGCGTCCCACAGCCTCGATCTGAGCAAGGGCACTTTTGCCTTTAAGGATGATGGTCCAAAGATCGACGGCGACAAGGTCGGGAAACCAACCCAACTCATCGTCGATGAAACCACCCTCACAACCGACGCTTCGGCTAATCTGACCAATCTGTTTAGCAGTGCCATCTCCTATGGCGCTGACGGCGCTGGCTCCACCACCTATGCCCTCAGCCTCACCGGCTCCAATGTCGCCAGTGGCCTCTACGCCCATGGCACCAATGGCGCTCAGGGAGAGCAGATCGTTCTCAATCAAACGGGCAATGTCATCACCGGCTCAGCTGGTGGACAAAACTACTTCACCATCACGCTCAATGCCGATGGCACACTCAAGCTCGATCAGATCAAGGCCATCTGGCACGGCGACAAAACCAATCCAGATGACACGCAGACCCTCAACGCTGTGGCCAATGCCCTCAAGCTCGTTGCCACCGTCACCGACGCCGATGGTGATACCGCGTCCCACAGCCTCGATCTGAGCAAGGGCACTTTTGCCTTCAAGGATGACGGTCCAACCGCCAAAGACGACACCGGCACTCTTGAGATCGTCTATGACAAGCTTGGCGTGGGCGCGATTAATGCCGCATGGAAAATCACTGGCGGCGGTCAAAATCTCGTTTATACGGACCAGGATGGAGACGGGCTCAGTGACCACGTCACCTGGGGCGACAGCAGTGGTCGCTCGGGCTATGGTTTTGTTGATGCCCCAGCGGCAGACCTCCAAAATCTGCTCACAAACCAGACTTTCTATCTGGGCGAGTTCACGCACAGGAACTTGCCTGTCACGTCTGGTACAGCCATCACTCAGGCTCAGCTGACAGTGAATTTCCAAGTCATCATCAATGGGCAGACAGTAAACGTCGGCCCTGTGGTGATAACGTTTACCCACAACGAGACGCCAAACTCTACCGACCCAGAGGCCAGCCGAGACATCATCTCGATTGCGACGTCAACCACGACCATTACCATTGCCGGCCAGAAGTACACCTTGGACGTCACCGGTTTCGTTGATGAGAATAATCAGATCGTCAACACTGTCCGGACCTATGAAGGACAGAGCAATACCTATCAGCTGGCCGTACGTTTGGTCTCATCTGACACCACCAACATTACGGCGAATGGCAATTTGCTCAGCAATGCGGACACTGCGGGCGCGGATGGTGGCCTGGCAGTCGTTGCCCTCATCGGCACCGGCGCGGCTGATACAACGCTCGAGAATGGCGTCTATCAGGTGCAAGGTCTATACGGCACGCTGACCGTCAATCGTGCGGGTGAATACAAATACACCCTCACCAAGGATGCGAGCGAAGTTCCGACAGGAGCCAAGGAGGTCTTTACCTATCGCATCACCGATGGTGACGGGGACACCGATGAAGCCACATTCACGCTCGACATCTCTAAGGTTGATAGCAACGGTCAGATCATCACTGCCGGTCAAACGATCAACGGCACGGCAGGGCCTGAAACGCTCACCGGTACCGTCGGCAATGACATCATCGATGGCAAAGCTGGTAGCGACACGATCAATGCTGGCGACGGCAACGACATCATAATTGCCGATAGTAACGACACCCTCATCGATGGTGGTTCAGGCATCGACACATTGCGCGTGTCGGGCACATTCCGGACCGCCAGCAATGCACAACTTGTCAACTTTGAACGGGTCGAACTCGCCGCGCCGACATCAGGCAACCGCACAATCGCGGATCTAACCAACCAAACTGAAAGCCTCCGCATCACCGGCTCCAGTGGCAACGACAAGATCCTTGGCGGCTCTGGCAATGATGTGATCATTGGCGGATCGGGCAATGACATCCTTGCTGGTGGAGCCGGTAACGATATCGTCACCGGCGGCACGGGAGCCGATCAGTTCCGGCTGTCGTCCAATTCAGGCACTGATGTCCTGCGAGATTTTAATCGTTTCCAAAGCGACAAGATTGGCTTCTTGGATACAGGCACTAGTGCAAGTGGCAGTGTCAACTTTGCCAACACGACGGGCACATCTGCAGGGGCAGTGCTTAACAGCAATGACTTCGTCGCCAGATCGTCGATGGGCAATATCGACAACTCCGACGATCAAAGGGTCATCGTCATATCGACCGCCCAGTTTGAGGCCACGATCAAAACCGGCAACGTAGCGAGCGCAAACAACAGCTATGTCATTGTCTACAATAGCGACTCGCAGCACGGCGAGATTTGGTTCGCAACAAACTGGAGCGTCTCCTCAACCCGTACGCTGATTGCGACGCTCGAAAACGTTATTTCGGCTGCCGAAGTATCCGCCCTCAAAGCATCAGACTTCGTCGTCTACTCCGATGCAAACGACCCCATTATTCTCGATCTCGATGGCAATGGTGTTGGCTTTAGCAGCCTTTCCCATGGTGTCGTCTTCGACCTCAATGGTGACGGGGCCAAAGACAAACTGGCCTGGAACAACACCAGTGATGGCATTCTGGTTTATGACGGCAACGAAAACGGTATTGCCGACGATGGTACAGAGCTGTTCACACCTTGGTTCCAAGGCGGAAGTTTCGTCAGCGGGGCAGACGCTCTCGCCTCCCTCGATAGCAATGGCGATGGCATAATTTCGCCTGAAGATGAGGCCTTCTCCAAGCTACGCATCTGGCAAGACGATAATGGCGACGGGTTTACGGACGCCGGCGAGTTGAAGACGCTGGTTGAGCACGGCATCACCAGTATCGATGCGTCGACAAGCTCGACGGGCCAAGAGATCGATGGCCAAACCGTCGTTGGCACAGGAACGTTCACGCGCGACGACGGCACCACAGGCACCTATGTCGAAGTGGAACTCGATACCGAGTTTGGCGATGGCGACGCGGATGACTACACCCCGGCTGAAGATGATCTCGCTTCCAGCCTAGCCGCGACACAGGCGTGGACCGATGGTGAGAAAGCCGCCGAAGCACGCTCAGATATGGATGCGTCCGCGAGCCTCGACGAATACATGGCAGAGGACACTCTCGACATCACAGAGCTCCTCGATCGAGCCACTGGCCAGACTGAAGCCTCAAGCAGCGCTGATAACAATGGCACGATCATTGAGGTCAACAGTGCCGATTTGGACAAGCTCATAGATACTGGTCCAACCGTGACAGTGGTGATTGACGGTCAGGAGTATGACGTCAACCTTCACAACCAGACGATCTAAGCAAAACTCATGATCAACGCGGCCCACTTCGGTGGGCCGTTTTTTTTTCGCCGTGGCGGTCGCTATCGGCTGAGCTTGGTTCCACCCTGCGACAGAAAAACGTCGCAAATTGAATAGACTACTGTGGAAAACTTTTTGCCTAATATCTCTATTTGACCCTGCATCAAATGACCACACCCGCATGGTTGCGGCATTTTCACGGCATCTGAATGCGCAAATTGTGGCCACGACGCTTATAGGCAAAGCTAAAGTCGATCATTGACTTAAGTTATAAGTGCGACGTAATGGCATACAAGTACACAGCGACAAAACACCTCGCCACGCGTACGCCTAGTCTTTCTGCACGGATCGGAGTGACGCCGAACTGAACATTTTGTCGCGCCAGTAATACATCACGAAAAGTGCTGCACCACTGCACCTCCACATCCTACGGACATGGAGAACGTTGTTTCTTTGCCTAACGGGTAGAGATCGGTCTACGGCGCAACTTTCGGTTAGCCGCTATGCACTTTGGAGAGGGCACGACTACCGGTTTGCGCTTTGGCAATTCCCTTTGAATATCAAGAAGGTCCTCCTCATGACCAGAACCAAAATTGTCGCAGTCGCAGGCCTAATCGCGGCACTCTCAACCTCTGCCGCACTGGCGGACACCGTTTACACCGTTGGCCCGAAGAACATCTTCGAAGGCGTCTACAGCGCCGACCAAGCCAGCCGTGGCAAGCAGATCTATATGGATAGCTGCGCGAACTGCCATGGTTCCAAGGGTGGTGGCGGCCCAGCTGCTCCTCCGCTGACCGGTAGCGCACTTGATTACAAGGCGGGCGGTACGCTTGCCGACGTCATGGACTTCATGATCATGGCGATGCCGCCTGAAGCTCCAGGCAAGCTGCGGAACAAGGAATACTCGGACGTTCTCGCTTTCATGCTTGAGTTGCATGGCGCACCAGCAGGCGAAACTGAGCTGCCGTACAAGATCAAGGAACTGGGTGACTTCGAAATCATCGAAACCCCAGCTGACCTCCCACCTCCAGCTCCTAAGGCTGAAGGCGAAGAGGAAGAAGAAGAGGTCAAGGTACCGTTTAACGACGGGCACTAAGCCACTCTCAAAACACCTATTTCGACATCGCTCCGCTGACGCATTCGCGCCAGCGGCAGGGATTTGTCGACCACGATTCTTCAAAAGAGGATGGTACCTATGAAGATCAATCGCCTACTGATGGCAACGGTCGCTTCGCTCGCTCTGGCGAGTGCTCCGGCATTTGCTGACAAACTCGCTGACCTGAAGCCGGTCACCGATGCCGACCTGCAGAACGTAGCTCCAGGCAACTGGCTCGCTTATGGTCGTGACGTATCCAACTTTGGTTACTCCCCTCTCGAACAGATCAATGCTGACAACGTTAAGTCCCTGACTCAGGTTTGGGCACGCGGCATTGAATCCGGCCAGACCCAGACTGCACCACTGGTGTATGACGGCGTTATGTTCATCGCGACCCCAGGCGAAGTCATGCAGGCGCTCGACGCCGTGACCGGCGACCTGCTGTGGGAATACCGCCACCGTATGGAAGCTGAGCCAGAAGAGCTCAACTCCATCACCCGTGACCGTAAGCGCGGCATCGCCATCTATGGCGAGAACGTTTACTACGCCACTTGGGACAACCACCTCGTCGCTCTCGACATGCGTACTGGTCAGGTTGCATTCGACATCGACCGTGGCCAGGGCGATGAAGGCATCTCCAACTCCTCCGGTCCAATCATCGCTAACGGCGTGATCGTTCTCGGTTCTTCCTGCCAGTACTCGGGCTTTGGTTGCTACGTAACCGGCCACGATGCGAAGACCGGTGAAGAACTGTGGCGCAACTACTTCATCCCGAAGCCAGGTGAAGAAGGCGACGACACCTGGGGTGGTTCGGCTTACGAATCCCGCTGGATGACCGGCGCTTGGGGCCAGATGACCTATGATCCGGTCAACGACCTCGTTTACTACGGCTCGACCTCGACCGGCCCTGCGTCTGAAGTTCAGCGCGGCACCATCGGCGGCACCCAGTACGGCACCAACACCCGCTTTGCTGTTAAGCCATCGACCGGTGAAATCGTTTGGCGTCACCAGACCCTGCCCCGCGACAACTGGGATCAGGAATGCACCTTCGAGATGGTCGTTGATACCCTCAACGTCAATCCAAGCGCAGACATGGAAACCCTCCAGGCGATCAACACCTCGGCTGCAACCGGCGAACGCCGCGTGCTGACCGGCGTGCCATGTAAGACTGGTACCGTTTGGCAGTTCGACGCAGTCACCGGCGAGTTCATCTACGCTCGTGACACCGCGTTCCAGAACATGATCGACAACATCGACGAAACCGGTCTCGTGACCGTCAACGAAGACGTCGTTCACAAGGAAGGTGGCGACTCCGTTTACCACTGCCCAACCTTCCTCGGTGGCCGTGACCAGCCGCGTACTGCGTACAACCCAACCTCTAAGGTTATGTTCGTACCGCTGACCAACGCGTGCCAGACCATGACCCCACGTCCGGATGCTCCAATTCCGGTCAACTCGTACAACCAGACTTCGACCTACTCCCTGCCAGAAGGCATGGACAAGGCTGGCCGTATCGACGCGATCAACATGGAAACCGGTGAAACTGTTTGGCGCTACGAGCAGGATTCGGTGAACTACGCATCGCTCCTGACCACTGCTGGCGACCTGCTCTTCTCCGGTGGCGCTGACCGCTACCTGAAGGCCATCAGCCAGACCACTGGTGATCTGGTTTGGAAGACCCGTCTCGCTGCTTCGGCAATGGGCGTTCCAGTCTCCTACGAAGTCGACGGCAAGCAGTATGTTGCAATCGTCACCGGCAACCCGGCTTACGGTTCGACCCTCGAAACCCGTCTGAACGAAAAGCCAACTGACATGAGTGCACTCGGCGCTTCGATCCACGTCTTCGCTCTTCCGCAGGAATAATCCTCCCAGATCGGCGCGGCTCACCCCGCGCCGATCGCCCTCAAGAACGTTCGGCCTAATGCACTATTTTTCTCTATCGCTGCGGTCTGCTCGCAAGTTTGCCAGCCGTTGCATCTGCTTGGCCGCCGTAATCAGCAGCGCATTCCTCGCAACCAGCGCTCCGTCCCTTGCCCAACTCGATATTGTCTCGCGTGATCTCTACACCGAGCGTACGCGCAACGAGGGCAATCTCATCTCCTTCTGCCTGCGCCCCTTTGGCCCCATCGCAGCCTTCGAAGCCGAGCTCGCCGAGCAGATCGGCAAGATGCTCCTCACCGAAGTGCGCACCTATACACTCAACCCGCGCAGCTTCCCGGTTCGCCCCTCGATTTTCGATTATTATTTCGGCCTCACCGACGATCAGATGTTCATCATGATGGCGCAGAATTGCGACGTCGTTCTGGGCATGCACCTGTCCGCGGCCTCGCCGGAATGGCTGCGTCTGTCGCGCCCCTACATCTCTGCCAATGTTATCGGCATCACGCGCGATCCCGCGCTAAAGTCGCTCGAAGACCTCGGTCCCAACATTCGCTTGGGAGTGCACGGTCAAGCTTCAGGCGACGCTGCCCTTGTGAGCTACTTCAACACGCAAGCGAAGGGCACGACGCCAGAACGCGTCAGCTTCCGCTCCAATCAGGATCTCTTCGCGGCGCTCAGTTCCGATCAAGTCGACGCCGCCCTGATATGGGAAGGCGCGCTTATGGCCGGCACCGACGGCAACCCCGAGGGCTATTATCCCATGGCCCGCCTGCCCTTCCCAGTTGATCCCATCGGCGTCAGCGCCGCCGTTCGCATTGAAGATCGTTTTCTGGGTGTCCTCATCGATGAAGCGCTGAACGCGCTCGACGAGAACGGTACGCTGGTGGAAATGGGCCTCCGTCACAAAGTTCTCTGGAGCGAAGCGCGATGATCTCGCTCCTATGGGAACTCCACCCGACCCGCATACTCTACGACGCCAGTGCTGGTGTCGTCGTCCTCGCCCTGCATGGCCTGTTCTTGGCGCTGGCAGCCAAGTGGCTGGGCGATCGTGGACCGAGCTACGATGGGCGCCTCACTGCTGATCCGAGCGTTCATATCGACATTTACGCCTTGGTTGGTGTGGTCGTGACCGGCTTTGGCTGGGTCAAGCCCATGGACATTCGGCCCAATGACATCAAAGGCCGCCTCTTCGGCATTGCGGCCGCTGCGCTATTCGCCATTGCCGCAACCTTCGCACTCGGCCGACTGGCCATGGCCAATCGCGGCACCCTCATTGCCATCACCCCGCCCGATTTACTGCAGTTTGCGGAAGCCTGGCTTTTCTCCTTCACCCGCCTCTCAGATCGCATCGCTGGTTTTAATCTCCTGCCGCTCTTCGCTCTGACCGCTGCGCACATCGTGCAGCCCTATCTGCCCGCCCGCCTGCGTCTGCCCACCACCTGGCTTTCCGCACTGACGCTCGCTCTGGCCTTTGCGATCAAACTTTGGGTGTGGCGATGAACGCGTCAGCCGACCCAATTCTCCAGCCCCTCGTCCAAGGTCGGTCGAGGCTCAAGCTGCGCTTGTTTGCAGCGGCCTGCATTGGTGCAACCTCTGCAATGTCGATCGTTTTGGCGGTCGATACGGGTCTACGCCTGCTCGGTCAGCAAGGCCTGTCGCCGCTCAACCAATTCATGAGCGCAGCAGCCTTTGCTGGTATAGGCCTCGGCGTTGTTCTGTCGTCCGATTGGCGCCGCCTCGCCAACCCGCAGCACCTCGCTCTCGCCATCGACCGCAAAAGCGATATGCGCCTGGGGTACGCCACAGCGCTCGAAGCCTATTCGCGCGATGAGTCGAGTTCAGTCGCTAAGGCATTGATTGATAACGCCAGAGCTGCATCATCTGGTTTGGACCAAGCCAAGCTCTGGCCCTATTTCACCAAGACCGTTCAGGTGTTTTTGGCCGTAAATTTGCTCGTCGGCGGTCTTGCATTAGCCCTTCAAAACACCGTCCTCACGCCGTCCCTCCAGCCTGTTGTCGAGACGTCCGAGCGTTCTGCCGACGACATTCGCGACAGCGCGCAGTCCCTTGCTGATCAGCTCAAGCGCGAAGCCATTGGCCGAAATGAACCCATTCTCGAAGCGCTCGCCCGCGCCATCGAAGAGCGTGTTGCCAATGCCAGCGAGGAGACCTCCAGCGAAGAGCTTGAGGCTGAGCTTGACGCCTTGATCGATCAAGCAAAGTCCGCTTTCGGTGACACGCCACCGAGTTGGCTCAACAACAATCGTATCACGGGCAAACCGCAAGACGGCACAGCAGGCGCGACCATCACCGGTGGCCCGCGCAATGCGCCCGAGCAGGCTGGCGACGATACTTTCGCGATCAATCTGGATGATCTCGAAAGCGCGCGCCGCCAGCGCCAGCTCAACATTATGGAAGCCAATGGCGAACAGTTGGACGAAACCGAAGCTTTTGGCGAGATCACCGAAGGCGACAACAAGCCGATGAGCGGCGCTATGTCGATGCAAAAGCTTGAACCCAAGCAGTTGCAGATCGCGGCTCGTGAAGCGGTCGGCGCATCGGCGGATTCTGGCAAGGGACCAGCCGATCAAGCCGGTGGTGGCAGCAGCGATCTGTTGGGCGAAAGCTTTGCCCTTGGCGCCAACGGAGCAGAAGATTTCTCCCTGCCCCAGTCGACACAGGAAACAGGCCGTCGCATTCGTATCAGCCTGCCCCCTTCTGAGTCAGAACAAGGACTTGCAGGTGCCGGTTCAGGTGAAGCCGGAGCGACAGTCAGCGCCCATGCGCCTGTCCCGGTCACCCGGTCAACCATCAGCGCCAGCCACCGATCTACCTTGTCGCGTTATTTCGAGAAGGTGTCGGAATGAACTCTCTCCCTAGACTATCCGGGACCATTACGTCGTGACCCCAGGCATTCTCGCTCCCGCGATGCTCCTCCTTCTCGCGCTTGGCGCACTGATCATATGGCTGCACAGCACCCAGCCTGTGCGTCGCATCGTGCCCAGCATGCAAATTTGGCTCTCCCTGCCAGACATGGCGGGCGTGTCCAAGCGTCGCCGCCGCCTGCCCAAGCCTTCGGCCCTGCTGTTCTTGCAACTGGCAGCCTTCGCCGCACTCGTCCTGGCGCTCGCGCAGCCTTTCCTCGGCGCGCGTCCGGCTGACCATTTAGTGGTCGTTCTCGATGGCTCCGCCGAGATGAATGTCTCGACCGATGGCGTGCGCACATTCGACAAGGCCCGTGCCGATCTAGAGTCGAGCTTACGTGCGCGCAACGGCGCAGCGCCTCAGCGTGTCTCCATCATTCTCTCGGGTCCCGCGCCGCAATTGCTGGCGGCACGCCATCCTTATGAACCCGAAATGGCAGCGCCCCTCGTCGCTGCCACCTTGCCAAGTGATGGTCCCGCAAACACCGCGCAAGTTCTGGACCTCATTCGCCAAACCCTCCTCCCCAATGAGACGGTGGAAGGCCTCTATATCGGTGCGCACCTGCCCCAGGCGCTTCGTTCGGATGAAGCCTTGCCAAGCTTTGAGCACACGCCAATCACGCTTCCAGCCCTCGCGCCGCGTCTTGATCTGCGTCTATCGCCCACACCAGACGGTAAGTGGCGCATTCAGGGCGGCGCAACCGCGGCAGCCACAGTAGAAGAAGCGCGCCTCGAAATTGGCTTCACCAGCCTCGTTGACATTGGCGAACATCAACCCCTTCCGTGGACCAGTTTCCGTCTCAAGTTTGTCGATGGCGTTTCGTCAATCGACGAAACCATCACCCTCAAGGATCTGGGCCTGATCACCGTCAGCGTCTCAGCCGAAGATACACAACCTTGGGCGGGCTCGACCCACTACACGCTAACCACGAGCTCAGTGCCGCAGCGTGTTCTCTATGTTGCCGAGCCGACCAGCGCCGATCAGCCGCTCATTCGCGCATTGCTGGCGCAAGACAATGTTGAGGTTTTCAAAACCTCAGAGCTGCCGTCGGGCCTCAGCGAGTTTGCTCTCGTCGTGGTCGATAATCTCACACTTCCAAATGCGCCCGCCGCGCACACAATCTGGCTTGGCTCTGCCGGAGTTGCTGAAATCAGCGACGCCACTGCCGCAGCACATGACGCTGATTACTGGCACCCGGTACATCCCCTCACCCGTGGGCTGGATTGGCATATTCCCGACTATGCTCAGGTGTCCACGCGTTCGCTCCCGGCTGGTGCCGAAGTCTTGGTTGCCGGCAATACCCTTCCGCTCCTCGCAACAATCGAGCGAGAAACCTATCGCGATCTCTTCGTCCGTTTTGACCCGCGCACAGTTGACTGGAAGGGCTCAGATGTTCTGCCGCTCCTTTCGGGCCAGATCACCGATTGGCTTGGCCTCGCCGGCATGCCGCTGCTCAACTGTCAGGTCGGTTTGACCTGTGGCGCACAGCTTGGGTCGTACACCTCCGTAACGGGCGCGGAGCCGTTCTCGGTCTCAGCCGCTGCATTCATCCCAAGCAACGCTGGCGTCTTCACCTCCGAGACTGGCCAGTTCATTGCCATAAACGCCGCTCCGAGCCGCGCACCAGCAGTTTCCGCTGAAAATGTTGACCCAAATTCTGGGTCGGCTCCCTTGGCATTGATGCCTTGGCTGATCCTACTCGCCTTGGCCCTCATGGCTGCCGATGCAGCCCTCCGCTATCGCAAAAGCGGCCGACGCTCGCTGACCGCTCTCATACCCATGGCTCTGCTGGGTGCTGCAGTGATCGGCGTCGCTTTGCCTTTGCCATTCGTGCGCAGTGTTGCTGTGACCATCGCTCCTCAGGGCGCGGCGTCAGTGCCGGGCACCACGACAATTGCTGCCGGGCCAGTTCCGCGCTTAGCGTCATCAGATACCTCCGCACAGCCCGCCACGCGCGTAACTCATTTGGGCCCTGCTCTCGCCCTCGCTGAAGCGCTCGTTCCGCCCCATCAACACGCAGCGATCACCATCAGCGCACCGATCCGCACCGAGATGTCGGCAAGCAACAGCTCTGCCTTATCCGGTCGGACCGCCATCACCCACACTGATGCCTCAGTGCCAGAAACACAGCAGCCTGAACTCGTAGCGATCGCCGTCCCCGCCGACGCCAAGCCCGGCGATCGCATTGTGCTAACGGCTCTCGTCAGCACTCCCGTGGAACTCCCCGCGGAAGTTTCCTTCCATGCCAACGGCACCCAGCTTGCCGCAGAAAACATCGCCCTCTTGCCGGGCATGAACCGGATTGAGACTGAACTCCCTCCGCTGGCATTGGGCGAAACTCTCTTTACGGTCAACGTCTCCACCGAGCGCGGCTTCGCCAGCAAAATGTCGGCGATCACCACGGCCCGTGCCGGTCGCCCTATTCTTGTCCTCGCGCCTGCCCTCTCGCACGGCGAGGCCTTTGCCGAAATGGCGCTGCCCGGCCACACGGAAGCGGACGTCGCCGTACTCGACCCGGCTTCAGCACCGGACTATCTGCGCGGTTGGCTGAACTATGACGCCGTGGTTCTCGTGAACATGCCTGCGCGCGCGATTACCTCCCGCGAAGCTGGTCTGGTTGAAACAGCAGTCTCCGAACACGGCCTTGGCCTCATCGCCCTAGGCGGCAACAAGGCCTTTGGACCCGGCGGCTATTACGCCACGCCATTTGAGAACCTCTCCCCTCTTTCGGCCCGCGTCCCCCGCGAAGCGCCAGAGGTGACAATGGTGTTTGTGCTCGACCGTTCAGGCAGCATGAACCAGACCGTTGGTAGTGGCACGCGCCTTGAACTCGCACGGCAGGCAACAGCTGGCGCAATTGAGCTGCTCAATCCGGCCAGCCAGGTCGGCATTGTGGTCTTCGACACCGAAGCCCGGGTCATTCTCCCGCTCACTGCTGCAAGCGAGAGCGATGCCATTCGCGCAGCCCTCGCCGAGGTCGATACCGGCGGCGGCACTGCCATCGTGCCCGGTCTCGAAGCTGGCTGGGGTCTGCTTCAAAATTCCGAAGCGCAAGCGCGCCACATGATTGTCATGTCCGATGGTCTTAGCCTTCCCGGCGATTTCGCTGGGATCGCTGGCCAAATGCGCGACCAAGGCATTACCGTGTCGGCCGTCGCTGTCGGCACCGAAGCCGATACCCGTGCCGTCATCGAAATCGCGCAAGCGGGTGGCGGTTCGGTCCACGCCTCCGACGACTTCGCAAGTTTACCCTCCATCCTCTCGCAAGAGGCTATGCTGCTGTCCTCGCCCGTACGTGAGGGCGTTGAACAGCCGCGCGTTAAACAGCTCAGCGCCGATCTGATGCGCGGCTTGTCCGCGACCCCGCCGAGTATCTCTGGCTTGGTGCTCACCACCGAAAAGCCGGAAGCACTCGTCAGCATGACCTCGACCAATGCCGAGGGCGAAGAAGCGCCCCTCATGGCCAGTTGGCGTTATGGCAATGGTTCCGTTCTCGCTTTTGCCAGTGACGCCACCGGTGAATGGACCCGGAACTGGCGAAATGACGCCACCATAGGCCCCTTCTGGGCCCATGTTTTGCGCCAGATACGCCCAATAGTGCCGGCCAGCGGCCCATTTTTGGCCATTCGAGGCCAAGGCGAAACCATTGCGCTTACGCTCGACGTTTTGGACGATGAAGGCGCGCCACGATTTGGTCTCGCCCCCATCGCCGAAGTGACCTTCGCCGATGGAGCGGTCCAACACATCGCTTTGCAAGAAACTGCGCCCGGCACCTATACGGCCAATATTCTCACCGAGAAAACCGGCCGCATTCACGCCCGCGTCGCTATCGCCCCGCCGAAGCGTCTCGGCGCGGCCGCACGCGATGCCTCTGATTTAATTGCAGAATCTGCCACCTTCATCAATCGAGCCTACTGGGCAGAGCCAATTTCAGACGTCGCGCCACGCTTTGTTGGCGGCATCGAAAAAGCCCCCGAAGGCATGGCCCTGCGCCTTGTCCCCGGCCTCACGACGCCTTGGACTGCCCTGGCGCTCCTCGCCTTCCTCATCACCCTATTCTTCTACATGCGTCCCCCGCGCCCCCGCGCCAAGGCCGGTATGCAAGCCCCCACCAATCAAGGACTGGCATCGTGACCGCTCACGCCCCAATTGCTTCAGATATTGAAACGCTCCGCACTGCCCTCAGCGCTGCACGCAGTGAGATTGCCAAGGCCGTGCGCGGTCAGGACGAGACCATTTTGCTAACCCTGATCGGCATTATCTCAGGCGGCCACGTTCTCCTTGAAGGTCCTCCGGGAACCGGGAAAACTCTTCTCGTTCAAAGCCTTCACGCTGCAACCGGGCTCGATTTCGCGCGCATTCAGTTCACACCTGACCTTATGCCCGCCGACATCACTGGCGGCATGACACTGGTTGAAGACGAGACCGGCCGCCCCCGCGTCGACTACCAGAAGGGCCCGATTTTCACCCAGCTCCTGTTGGCCGACGAAATCAACCGCGCCACCCCACGCACCCAGTCCGCCTTGCTCGAAGCGATGCAGGACGGGGCCATTTCTCACAATGGCCGAACCGAACAGCTGCCGCAGCCATTCACAGTTCTCGCGACCCAAAACCCGATTGAAATGGAAGGGACTTACACCCTCCCCGAGGCGCAGGTTGACCGCTTCATGCTGCGCATTGAGGTCAAATACCCGAGCCCGGAAAGTCTCGCTGAAATCCTCATTGCCACCACCGGCACCGAGAAGCCAAAGCTACAAGCTGTTCTAACGCCTGAGCAAATTCTTATCCTGCGTGCGCTGGTCCGCGACATGCCAGTTCACTCCTCCATCCCGCTGGCCGTCGCCAAACTCGCGACAGCAACCCAGCCGGGCAGCCCCGATAGCGATGCCGAAGCCAATCGCATTCTGCGCTATGGCATCAGCCCACGTGGGGCCCAGTCAATGCTCCTCGGGGCGAAGGCCCACGCTTTCCTCGCCGGTCGCAACCACGTTGCCGTAGAGGACCTCCGTGCTGTCATGGGCCCGACCGTGCTCCATCGCCTCCACGCTCGCTTTGAAGCCAAGGCAGATCCGCTGGCCGTGACCAAGCTGCTCAACCGCCTCTTTGACAAACATCTCGGTTCGATTTCATGAGCTTAGAGGCAAATCAAGCGCAGGCGGCACTCACGCCTGCATTGATGGATCAGCTTTCAGCAATGCACATCGTAGCGGGCTCTTCACGGGCCACGCGCGGTGTTGGCGAGCGTCAATCAAAAACGAGCGGCGCGGGCATGGAGTTTGCCGAATACCGCGCCTATCGCGCTGGTGATGATCTGCGCCATGTTGATCCGCGCAGCCTAGCCCTTGGCGCGCCGCTGACCCGTAGCTATGTGCAACGTCGTCAGCTCCTTGTTACCATTGTTCTCGACCTAACCCCTTCTATGGTCAGCGTTCCTGCGAAGGCTCGCCTTGCCTCAGCCCTGGCATCAGCCCTCGGTTTTGTCGCGCTAGTCGGTCAAGATCGCGTTCAAATACTCGTCTTAGAGGGCGACAATTCGATCCGTCGCTCCCCCGTTTGGCAGGGCCGCAGCCGAGCACCAGAGCTGTTCGCATTCGCGCAAACAGACCTAAGGCCAGTCCACGACCGTGAAGTCGGCGAACCAAGGCCAGCGCTGTCTAGCCTTGCCCAAAGCATTGAATCTCTTCGTGCAACGGCCGATGCAGGCTCGGTCTGCATCGTGCTTTCAGATTTCTGGGAACCCGGCGCGGCGCAGAGTTTGGGCAGTTTGGCAGCCACTCCAGCGAGTATAGCCGCCCTTCAAATACTTAGCGCTGTCGAGCGTGATCCCGGTGCCTATGGCGAAGGCGTTCACCGCTTTGTCGACGCAGAAACGGGGCATGAGCGCGACATAACCATCGACGAAACAATGCTTAGCCAATACAGGCAAGCCCTTGATACATTGCAGCTATCGCTCCGCACCGCGGTAAACCCACGCAATATTTTCCTCACTCTGCATGCCGAGGACAGTCTCAGCACACTGTGTTTTGAGACCTTGCCTCAAGCAGGAGTCATCGCATGACCCAATCTTCGTCAGCGCCCGTCAGTGATAACGCCGCTATTGTTGTGGACGGCATCTCCCAGCGCTATGGCCGCACCCTGGCTTTGGACAATGTCAGCCTCACCGTTCCTAACGGTAGCCTCTTTGCCCTGATCGGCCCCAATGGCGCAGGCAAGTCGACGCTCATCGATATTGTCTCGACCATTCGCAAGCCAGTTGCCGGGCGTGCTGTCGTCGCGGGGATCGACGTGGCACGGCACCCGCGCGACGTGCGTCGCCGGATTGGCGTTATATTTCAGAACTCTACGCTGGACACACGACTGTCGGTTTTCGACAACCTCGACTTTCACGCGCGCGTTCACGCCATGGGGCGTTCCGAACGCAATCGCCGCATTGATGAAATGCTCGAACTCGTCCGCTTGGAAGAATGGCGCAAAGCGCCCGTACGCGCCCTTTCCGCGGGTATGAAGCGCCGCCTCGAGATCGCTCGCGGCCTGCTCCACGACCCAGAAATTCTCTTTATGGATGAACCCACTGTTGGTCTCGACCCCCAGTCCCGCGCCAATATCTGGCAGCACCTCACGGACTTGCGTGAGCAGACCGGACTGACGGTTGTCGTCACCACGCACTACATCGACGAAGTGGCAGAAGCCGACGACGTCTGTGTCATCGACCGTGGCAAAATCCTCGTTGAGGGCACGCCGGCAGATCTAAAAGCCAAGCATGGCACGACGCTCTTGCGGTTGCAGCCGGAAGGCAGCGCTGGCCGCCAAGCTATTGTTTCTGCTCACCCCGACGCCATGACAATGCCCGACGGCCAGATGCTCGTACGCTTCGCCTCTCTACCTGAAGCTGAGGCTGCGCTTGCCGCCCTGCGTGGCAAAGTTGCGCTGGCTACCCTTGAACCGCCAAGCCTCGAAAGTGTCTTCCTCAGCCTCACCGGCCGCGCTTTGCGCGAAGAAGCACCGAACTCTGGACGCGGCAAGCCCGCTGGCAAAGGAGCTCGCAAATGAGCCAGAAAACCCCAACTCCGCGCGCGCGCCGTCAGTACAATCCTTCGGCCTTGCGCAATATGTGGGACATCGCTTGCGGTGTGCAGGTCATTTGGTGGCGCGAAGTAAAGCGCTCACTCACCGATCGCGGACAGCTGATCGGTGGCGTCTCTCGGCCGCTCCTCTGGGTGCTTATTCTCGGCGTTGGCCTCAACCCGTTCTTCCGGGGCGAAGTCATGGGCGACGTTAAGTTCATCGTCCCCTTCACCTATTTGCAGTACATCTTTCCCGGCGTGATCGTCCTCAACATCCTCTACACCTCCATCCAATCGGCGGTTTCGTTAATCTGGGATCGTGAGTTTGGCTTCCTGCGTGAAGTTCTCGTCTCGCCGCTGCCGCGCAATTTCATCCTTTTGGGCAAAGTCTTAGGCGGAGCCACCACAGCTGTGGTTCACGGCATGCTGGTTTTGGCCGTAGCGCGCTTTGCCAATATCCACATCAGCTTGGAGGACTTCATTGCCGCCTTGGGACTGATGTTCGTCATCTCCTTTGGCATGACATCGCTTGGCATCGTCATTGCCAACCATGTGAAAGGGTTTGAGGGCTTTGGCGTGTTTTCAAACGCGCTCGTGCTCCCGCTCTACTTCACCTCGTCCTCGGTGTTTCCGCTTGATCCGGCTCTTACTCGTGCTCAGACGTTGGTCGTCTATCCGCGCTGGCTCGTGGCGCTGGTTGAAGCCAATCCGATTACGTATGCTGTCGATAGCTTACGCGGCATCCTCATCGGCTTTCACTCCTTCCCCCTTATGCTGGGCTGGCAGGTCGCGGGCGGCATGGCTATCGTTCTCTTTCTCGTCGCCATGTACGAATTCCGCAAGGTATAGGCGATGATCTCTCTTCGCCCCCTCGTACCGCTCACAGTGTCTTTCGCCATTCTGTTCGGCGTTAGCTTTCTGCCGTCCGACGAGTCTTGGTCTGAAATTCATCAGGCTGAACGCCTCACCGTTTGCGCCCCGCGTGAGATGGGCCCCCTTGTCACGCGCGACCGCGAGAAGCCGGGCTTTGAGATCGAGCTGCTCCGGGAAGCGGCCAATCGGATGGGTCTCACCATCACGGTGACACAGAACGCGGCGATGAACCGGGAATACAATCCGACCAACTGGCGGATTTCGCGCGCCAACTGCCGCGTTATTGTTGGCGGCATCCGCGATAATGTTTGGAGCAGAAGCCTTTTAGAGCTAACCGCCCCTTACCTTTTGAGCGAATGGACATGGGTTCACAAAGGCGAGGCAGCGTGGCCACCCGAGAGCGTTGCTTTCGCACCGGGCACCTTCGCGCTGGATCGCGTCGCGCTGGCTCAAAGCCTTATTCGGGACGGTGTCGACGCTCTGCCAATGCAAAACGTCGAGGACTTAGTCGAAGCTTTCACCCAAGGCGAAATCAGCTCTGCAATCACCGAAAGCACGATCGCGGCCGCCCATTTTGACACGAGCGAGTTCAGCCTCAGCCCCGTCCCAAACGGTCCCGCGGCCACAGGGCTGAGCTTCGGTTTCTGGAAGGGTGACACAACCCTACGCCGTCAAATGGACGCAACACTTGCTGACCTCAAGGCAGATGGCACGGTTGCAAAACTGGCGGAGAACTACGGTCTGACAGTCCGATAACGGACGAACGGAATACGTTACCTACACCGTCAAAGGGGTTAGTCGCCATTTGACGGATTGGCCAGGCTCACGACCGAGTCACGATCGACAGAGCCACGGCCAAAAACCTGCGTTATCAGTTTTCTGAGGGACACAAAGGGTAGGTAATAGCTGGCCATCCTCACCGAAGTATGGCCGCGCAGAAGGGACGTGCGTCTGGAGCGGCGCGCGTCTCTTTTGTTTTAGCGGCAAGCCCGCGCCAGAGTTGCCAGCCAATACGTATCAGTCTATCTGATATACATTCGCCGATCTGGGCCACGAGGACCTGATGAGCCGCAATTTTCTAGTGGTTGACCCGGAAGAAGGCCAAGACATCATCAGAGGCTTAGCCTCCCCTATTCGCGTCAAAATCTTGAAACTTTTGCGGACCGAAGGCCCACTCAATGGCAACGACATTGCCGACCACTTGGGCCTACCGCAATCGACCGTCTCCACAAATGTGCAAATCTTAGAGGCCGCAGGCCTCTTGCGGCTCGAAACGCAAAAGGCACGGAAGGGCAATCAAAAGATCTGCCACTCCACTTTTGACGAGATCCTCGTCATGTTCAACGAGGACAAAAGTGACAAGCGTGACAGCGTCATAGAAGTGTCCATGCCCTTGGGGCTTTACACCAGTTGTGAGGTCACGGCGCCATGCGGATTGTGTTCTACGGAAAGCATCATTGGGCTCTTGGACGTGCCAGACACATTCCTCGACCCCGACCGCATGAAGGCCGGACTGATATGGTTCACGCGCGGCTATCTAGAATACCAATTTCCCAATAATGCCCGCCTCTCCAAAACAACCGTAGAAACCCTAGAGTTCGCAATCGAGCTTAGCTCCGAGGTGCCAGGCACATCCGCCGATTGGCCAAGCGACATTACCCTTTCGATCAATGGCATCGAAATCGGCACTTGGATGTCGACTGGCGACTATGGCGACAAACGAGGCGTCTACACGCCCGACTGGTGGAAGCTTAAGGGCAGCCAATATGGCAAGCTGAAAAGCTGGCGCGTGACAGCCGCCGGCACTTACGTTGACGGGATGAAAATCTCGCCGGTGTCGATGGCCGACCTTGATTTGGACACGCACCACTCGATCCGCTTACGCATCGCGGTCAAAGACGACGCCAAGCATCCCGGCGGCATCAATATTTTTGGCAAGGGTTTTGGCAATTACGATCAGGACATTGTGCTCAGATTGCACGTCGCCTCGTAACTCCACCACCGGCCCAAGAAACACCATTACCTGTCGCGGTAGACAAGTCGTCCAGCACGCGTGACCGACGCACCACTTTGGCCAAAGCTCATTTTGCCATTCACCATGACCAGTTCGATGCCAACCGATTGTTGGACTGGCTTTTCGTATGTCGCCAAATCCGCAATGGCGTCCGGGCGGAATGCGACGAGGTCGGCAAAGCAACCGGCTTTGAGCTGACCGCGCCGCGTCAGCCCGAAGACCTTTGCAGTCTTGCCCGTCATCTTGTGGACCGCAGTCTCCAGATCGAACAAATTCTCGTCTCGTGCATAGTGCCCCAGTACGCGCGGGAATGTTCCCCACAAACGCGGATGCGGATGGACGTCATGCGGTAAACCGTCCGAACCGATCATCGAGAGCGGCGAGGCGAGGACACGCCGCACATCGGCTTCATCCATCTGAAAGTAAATCGCACCTGCAGGTTGCAGCTTCGCGGCAGCGGAACTCAGGTCGAGGCCCCACTCTGCGGCAATGTCGATAAGGTAACGACCCGTCATTTCCGGATGCGGCCCGGACCACGAGATCATGATCGGATATGTATCGGTGATCAGATCCGCGCGCAGATTGGTCGAGCCAGCCGCATAGGGGTAAACGTCGATATTAATCGTCTGATCTTGGGCCAATCGCGTAATCTTGGGCAGTGTCTGCTGCGATCGCCCCCAGTTCTCGACCCCCGCACATTTATGATGCGAGATGACCAATGCTGTACCCGCCGCTTTAGCGGTGTCAGCAGACTCATCGATGCTCTCTAGAACATGCTCGAATTCGTCGCGCATGTGGGTCGCGTAGACACCGCTGTGTCGCGCAACATAGCGCCCCAACCGGGATACCTCGTCAGCATCTGCTGCTGCATTTGTGGGATAGAACAGGCCTGTCGACCACCCCACTGCCCCATTTTCCATTGCCTCGGATAGCAATGCACCCATGCGCTCGATCTCGCTGTCGCTCGCCTTCGCGTTAACGTCAGCCATCACCGCCAATCGCAGGGCTGAATGGCCGACCAGTGCAGCGACGTTTACAGCGGGTACAACCTCGGCCACCGCCCGCGCGTAAGAGGCGAAGGTGACGAATTCATAGGAACGATTGCCACCCAAAAGGTTCATCGGCGGTGGAGGATCGCCCTTAAAAGTCACGGGAGCGAGGGAAACACCACAGTTTCCAACGACAACGGTGGTCACACCTTGGCTGATTTTTGGCAGCATTTCCGGCGCATCGAGCACGATGCGGTCATCATGGGTATGAGAGTCGATAAAACCAGGTGCGAGTGCTAGCCCTTCCAGATCGACTTCATTGCGTCCCGTCTGGCTAATTGACCCGACCGGCCCCACTGCAGAAATCGTGTCGCCAACGATTGCCAACTCCCCGTGATAGGACGCTCCTCCCTTGCCATCGATGATGCGCGCGTTCCGGAACACCCAATCGGGCGTATTGTTGCTGGCCAAGGTCATGGGATCACTCGTGCGGTTTGATGGTCTTCATCAAGATCGTTGGGTCAGTGGATGGCGCGGGAATGGCTATGCCAATGCTGGCGACCGTGTATCGAACGCGCCGCAAGATTTCGCGCGCCTGAGCGCCTCGCTCTGAGGCGACACCTGCGGCAATCGTATCGATCACCATCATGTGGGCGTATCTGGAAGGCGTTGGCGCGAGGACGTTTTCGTCCTCTGCGATAACGATTGGAATGAGGATCGTGGCGCCCTCTGCCACGGGCGTATCAGGTCGGGTCAACGCAATTGTCGTCGCGCCGAAAGACGACGCAATTTGAACGGCTTCTGCCACCGCTTTCGACCGCCCGCTGTTCGAAATGGCGATTACCACATCACCCTTGCTCAGGGTCGCTGCCGACATGCGTTGCTGATGCCCGTCGATATAGGCCGACACAGGCAAGCCAATACGGAACAGCCGCAGTTTTGCGTCCTCGACCAGGCTCGCCGAGCCCCCGCCTTGCCCGTAAATATCCACGCGACGCGCATTGGATAGTGCTGCGATAGCGCGGGTTACGGCGTCAGTATCGAGCCCATTCAGCGCATCTCGCATGGCGTTGATCGCACGCGACATGATCGATTGCGCAAGCTGCCCTGCATCATCGTCAAACTGGCGGTCTGGCTGCAAATAGGCGGCGGCGACGGTCAAGGTCGTGGCGAGGTTGATCTTAAAATCGGCAAAGGAAGCGCTACCGATAGACCGGCAGAAACGCGTCACGGTAGGCTGACTGACATCCGCCGCTTTGGCGAGTTCAGCGATGGTCATTCGCGTCGTGGCTTCGAAGTCGACGCGCACGGCTTTAAGAACCTGCTGCTCGGCTGGGGACAGCTCGCCCTCCACGCGCTGCATGCGCGAGACGATATCAATGACATCCGACTGAACAACATTCGCCGACTTAGCAGTCATACGGCCAAACACCTCTTCACTGTTATGAAATTGAATTACAGCCTTCCGACTTTTAAGCAAGAAATTTTTGAAACAGGAAGCTTGAGTGGTCAGAGCCATCACTAACACGCTTGAGAAATTTCAACATTTTCGGTTTCAGACAGCCGATTTAGCCCGAAAATCGCCACTATGATGCGACTAAAGTATAATACGCTGGATCATGAAATTCTGTTTCAGTCAGGTCAGGAGAACGTGTGCTCTGCCAGAGGAGGCGAGCATGCTTTACACGACAGCTTGCTGAGGGAGGACGCTGCGTGACTAATGCAGCAGGGGCGATATCTGACGCCCATATGCCAGCCAAAATGAGAATATCGCAGGCAACGAAAATCTATCAAACGAAGTCAGGGGGCGTACATGCCCTGGACAATGTTTCGATAGACGTTCGAGAAGGGGAATTCCTGTGTCTGCTCGGACCGTCGGGCTGCGGCAAGTCTACCTTGCTCTGGTCCATGGCCGGCTTGCACGGCCTCACCAGCGGCGAGATCCGCCTCGGCTCTGACGTTATTACCAAGCCTCATCCTGAAATCGCTATGATCTTTCAAGAAGCCAATTTGCTGCCTTGGCGCAATTTGGGCAGCAATATCGAATTGCCCTTTGAGATCAAAAAGCAGCCCCCCAATCGGGAGCTGATTAAAAAGCTACTCAAGCGTGTTGGCCTCGAAGGTTTTGAGAACAAATATCCGCGCGAACTCTCCGGCGGCATGCAACAGCGTGCATCAATCGTTCGCAGCTTGGCCGTCGACCCATCAGTCCTCTTAATGGACGAACCATTCGGCGCACTCGATGCCTTCACGCGCGACGAGATGAACCTTCTCATTCAAGAGATTTGGATGGAGACGGGCAAGACGATCATTTTCATTACCCACTCCATCGCTGAAGCGGTTTTCCTGGCGGACCGGATCGTTGTCATGTCCGCCCGCCCAGGGCGCATCTCCAATATTGTTGATGTCGACTTGCCGCGCCCTCGCCCGGTGAAGCTCCAGACAACCCCCGAATTTCTCGAACGGGTCGAAGCCATCAAGGGCATGATCGACCACCGTCCGGCCACCTGAGCGCGCAAGGAGATTGAAATGAGTGACGCCTTGCACGACAAAATCCCAAGCTTTGGGAACAAGGGGCAGAAGACTGAGGCAGGGTTAGCCGGAGGCGCAGGCGCGCTCTTAGGCAACTCAAACCGCACCGCATTCGAAACTGCAATTATCGCGCTGGTCGCTGTTGTCATCATTGGCGGCGCGGAACTGCTGATACGCCTGTTTGAAGTTCCGCTCTACATTCTGCCACCGCCGAGCGCGATCGGATCGGCTTTGATTACGGAATGGCCATTCCTGTGGCCACATCTCGTCACCACTATTTGCGAGCTGCTCATTGGGTTTTCAATCGGGGCATCCATAGGGTTCATTCTCGCGGCGGTGATCACTCAGTTCCCGTTCGCTGAAAAGATCATCACGCCCTACATCTTGCTTCTGGTCACAACGCCCATGCTGGCGCTCGTCCCACTCTTGGTGCTGCGGTTCGGCTTTGGGTGGGAACCACGCATTATCGCTGTGGCGCTCGCATCTGGCCCCATGGTGATGATTAACTCGGCGACGGGTTTCCGTCGTGTCGACCTAGCGAAAATCGCACTGGCAAAGTCCTTCGGTGCATCGACCTTCCAAATCTTTACGAAGATCCGCATTCCGATGGCCATGCCGATGATCATGGTTGGCCTGATGATCGGCTCGATCTTTGGCCTCCTGACAACCGTCGGCGCCGAAATGGTCGGCGGCGCGGAAGGCCTCGGGAACCGTCTCAACTACTATTCGTCGATGATCCGCATGCCGCAGTTCTTCGCTGTGATCGTGCTTCTCGCGACCATCGGCATCAGCATCTACGTCATCTTCTTCCAGATCGGGAAGAAATGGACCAGCTGGGAGTCCTGATGGGCCCAGCGTGACAACCGAACACGGGCGTCAACCGGACATATGGGAGGAAATCTATGTCCAATCTGCTGACTACAACTACGTTAAACCGTCGCCGAATGCTTCAAATCTCCGCCGCAGGCGTTGCCTTGTCGGCGATCGGAATGAACACTCGCGCCTTCGCGCAAAGCGGTCCAGTCCGTTGGGTTTCGCCACGCGGCTCTTTGGAAGTCGTCGACGACTTCGCCTATTGGGTGGCAAAGCGCATGGGTTACTTCGGCGACCTCGACACGTCCGTTGAAGCTGGCCCGCCAGATGCAACAGCGGCAATCAAGTTGGTTGACCAGAACCAGTCCGATTTCGGTTACCCATCACCCGGCGTGCTTTCTCTGGGCCTAGAACAGGGCATGAAGCTCAAGTCCGTCTTCCACATCATGGCTGGCGACGTGTTCGACTTTGCGTTCCAAAAGGGCAAGGCCCCTGCCGACCTCAAGGGCATGGAAGGCATGACCATCGTTCTGGGTTCTGCTGGCTGGCAGTCTATCGCCGACCCAATGTTGGCGGCAGCCGGTGTCGACCTCTCCACGATCAAGTATGTGGAAGTGGCCGGTTGGGGACAGTCGCTCGCCCAAGGCCAGGCGGACGCAGCTCTGACTTGGGAAGGCTTGCGCGCCCAGTGGCGTGGACAAGGCTTCGACTTCGACTATCTGCTCGGCAAGAACGCTTCGGTTTTCCCTGCCAACAGCTTCGTTATTCGCGCGAAAGACCTCGACGACCCAGCGCTAGTCGAGACCTATACGAAGTATCTGCGTGGCTGGTCGATGGGCCTTGAGTTTGGCTGGTTGAACCCTGCCGCAGCGACCCAGATCGCAATGGATGAGTTCCCTGGTTTGGCAACTCAGATGGATCCTGCAACCGCCGTCGAGTCCCTTATGCAGCAGAGTGGCTTGATGCACGCTCACTGGGACAAGCGCGGCAAGTGGGGTCTCCACCTCGAGGACAGCTGGCAGTCGTATTTCGACGCCATCCACAAGATCGGTCAGATATCGCAGCCATTGAAGGCCGGTGATGTCGTGACCAATGCGTTGATCGACGGCGCTAATGACTTTGACCACGCCAAGGTCAAAGCCGATGCCGAAGGTTTTGAGCTGCGCGACGAGTACAAAGCCGTCGACATCGCAGCGATTGAAGCCACCCTCTGATCAAGCCTGAGGGCGGGGTCACTCCCCGCCCCTTCTAAACCGACGAGGCATCGCTGTGTTCGAATTTGACCATGTTGGCATCACAACAACCACAAAACAGCCGAAAGAAGACTGGGTCGAGCAATCGCGCTTGTGGGTGACAAACCCGCGCAATCACCCGGAACATATCGAGTTTCTGCGCTACGAGCCGGATAGCCCAACCCCAGAGATTGTCAAAAACAATCCTCATGTTGCCTATCGGATCGACGATATGGAGAAACGTCTCGCTGAGGCTGACGAAGTGCTGATCCCGCCTTTCGTCGTCGGGGACTTTCTTCAAGTCGCTTTCGTGCTCAAGCACGGAATGGTCTTTGAATATATGCGTTACCTCAAGGACGGCTGGTTCGGACAATGAGCTACAAAGCCATTCTGACCTATGCTTGGGATTTTGCGGACCACGGTGTCACCGAGTCCATCTCTGCGTTCAAAAATATGGGTCTCAACACGATCTCGATCGCAGGCACCTACCACGCTGGGAAGTTTCTGCGACCAGAGGGCAAATCGGGAAAGGTCTATTTCCCTGAAGACGGAACTGCTTACTTCCGCCACGACGATGATTGCTATAGTGAGATTAAGCCTCTGCCTAACTCCCTTTTGGCCGAGCGAGACATTCTTCAAGAGCTTTGTGACGACGGCAGACTGGACATCAACGTCTGGATGGTGCTGCTGCACAATACGACCTTGGGCATGAAGCACCCGAATGCAGTGGTCCGGAACGCCTTCGGCGACCGCTATTTCTACAATCTCTGCCCAAGCGCCCCAGAGGCCCGAGCCTATGCCGTTGGCCTTTGCGTCGATGTGACAGAAAACTACTCTGTTACCGGTCTCTCCCTCGAGGCGCCCGGCTTTACGCCCTATGCCCATGGCTATCACCACGAGATGAGCTTCGTGCGTCAGGATCCTATGTTTGAGGGTCTGATGGGCCTGTGCTTTTGCGATCACTGCGTGAGCGCTGCGTCCAAACAGGGTTTTGATGCGCACCGCTTAAAAGCCTATGTCGCAAACCGCATCGATAGCTTTTTGCAGAGCGACGTCGATATTCCCGACGATATGGGCCGAGCCTTCTGGTTGGCGGAAATCGCAACCAATAAAGATCTTCGCACCTATCTCGATTTTCGCGCCGGCCAGGTCACCAGCCTTATCGCGGAGATACGCGAGGCGGTTCGGCAGGACGTCGATGTTGCCATCATCCCATCTGTCGCTCGCCCCACGGGTGGGGCGTGGTACGAAGGGACCGATCTCAAGGCCATTGGCGAAACGACAGGCATTATCGAAGCGTGCTTTTACGAGCCCAATGCTGCTCGGATAGCCACTGACCTGTTCGACCTGAAACATAGAGTTCCAACGAACACGACGATCCGCGGCATTCTTCGCCCGAGCTATCCGGACATTGAAAGCAAAGCGGAATTCCTTTCGGCCGTCGATATTCTGGTTGCCGGTGGAGTGACCGACATCGCCTTTTACAATTGGGGCCACCAGCGCCGCCGCAACCTTGAGTGGATCGGCGAAGCTTTGGCGCGGGTTCCGTGATGGCTGAGTTTTCGAACAAAACTGTCGTGATCACTGGAGCGGCTGGCGGGATAGGCCTTTGCCTTGCCCACTGGTTCGGGGCCCGAGGTGCCGAGGTTGTGGGGATCGACAAATCCATAACCTCGGGCGGCGCCATGAGTTCACTCGAGGATGCCGGAGCGAAAGCCCGCTTTCTGCGGCTCGACATTGGCGATGCAGAGGCTGTGGAGACGGCCTTCAGCGAAATCCCGCAGGTCGACGTGCTGATCAACAATGCGGGCTATTCCAATCATCACGTTTTACGGCTCACAAACCCAGAGAGCTGGATCGAAGAGATCAACGGAAATCTCAACGGCGCTTTCTTTTGCGCCCACGCCGCGGCAGAGCGGATGAAGCGGCAGAAGTCCGGCGTTATTATCAACGTTGCCTCGGTCAACGGCCAAAGTGCTCTCGGCGACCCGGCGTATTCCGCCGCCAAGGCGGGCATGATCTCGATGACCCGGACGCTTGCGCAGGAGTTGGGCAAGTTCGGCATCCGCTCCAACTGCGTCATGCCAGGGACAGTTCGCACGCCTCTGTGGCGGGAACGAGCGCAAAAGGACCCTGATGTCCTCAAGACCCTAGAGCGTTGGTATCCCTTGGGACGGATTGTCGAACCCGAAGAGGTCGCTTCTGTGGTGGGCTTTTTGGCGTCGGATGCAGCGAGCGCCGTTTCAGGTGCCGTCATCCCGGTCGATTGCGGCCTCAGTTCAGGAAATATCGTGATGACCCGCGAGCTTACGCTCGAGGATCTTTGAGGGGAGAAGAACAATGTCACAATTACGAATTGGCATCATTGGGCTGGGCTGGTTTGGGGAGATCCACGCCGAAACGATCATGGGCATCCCCAACCTAAAGCTCGACGCGCTCTGCACGCGCACGCCGGATCGATTGGCTGAACTGGGCAAAAAGTTTGGCGTTAGCAAGCTCTACGCTGACTACAACGACATGCTCGCCGACCCAGACATCGACGCGGTCTCAATCTGCACGATGTGGGACCAACATACCGAACCTGCAATCGCGGCACTCAAGGCTGGCAAGCACGTCTTCCTGGAAAAGCCGATCGCTTCAAACGTCGAAGACGCACAGAAAATCGCGGAAGCGTCCAAAACGTCCAAGGGCATTTTGTTCATTGGCCACGTGGTTCGGTTCAATCCACGCTATCGTATGGCCAAGCGAGCGATCGATGAGGGGCGCATTGGTAAGATCATTGCCCTTTCCTCACGCCGCAATATTCCGGCCTCCTGGACGCCGACAATCTTGCAGAAAATCGGTCCCATCGTTGGCGATGCGATCCATGACACAGACATCATGCTTTGGCTGACGGGCGACAAGATCGTCTCCGCCTATGCCCAAACGACCTCGCTGCGCAATCTCAAGCACCCAGATATCGGCCAGACGATGTTCCGCTTTGCAGGCGGCGCGACGGCAACACTGGAAACCGTGTGGTGCATGCCGGAAAAGACTCCCTTCGACATCGACGAGCGCATGTCGATTATCGGCACGGAAGGCATCATCCATATTCAGGATACCTTCCCCAATCTGGCGATAGTCGATAACAACAAATTGCACAGCCCGGACACGACCTATTGGCCGATGTTCGACGGCGTTCGAGGAGGAGCGCTGCGAGACGAGTTCGACTACTTCACTCGGAAAGCGCTTGCTGGCGAACAACCTGATGTTGGTCGACCAGAGGACGCCGCCGGTGCATTGCAAGCCTGTCTGGCGGCCGAGGAGTCCGCCCGAACAGGAACTATTATTCATATTCGTTGAGGAGGCTAACCATGAGCGCTTTGCGTGTTCTGGTTGTAGGATTAGGCAATATGGGCATGAGCCATGCTCTCGCCTACACGCGTATTGATGGCTTTGAGGTGGCTGGCGTTTGCACGCGACATATTGAAAGCCTGTCACTCCCTGACGCGCTGTCAGGTGCGGCACGCTACAATGATTTTGAGACCGCGCTGGCGGAACTCAAACCAGATGTTGTTTCGATCAACACCCTGCCCGACACCCATGCTCCTTATGCCATCAAAGCCATGCAGGCCGGTGCCCATGTCTTTGTCGAAAAGCCGATGGCGCTCACCGTGGCTGACGCAGAAAAGGTGGTCGAGGTCGCACGACAGACCGGCAAGAAACTCGTCATCGGTTATATTCTCCGCCAGCACCCGAGTTGGACGAAGTTCATTGAAATCGCGCGCGAATTGGGCACGCCGCTGGTTTTCCGCATGAACCTCAACCAACAGTCGAATGGCGAAACCTGGTCATGGCACAAGCGGCTCATGGACAGCTTCCCGCCCATCGTTGACTGCGGCGTGCACTATGTTGACGTCATGTGTCAGATGACCGACGCCAAGCCGGTGAAAGTTCACGCCATTGGCGCTCGTCTGACCGACGAAGTGGCCAAGCAAAACTACGGCATGCTGCAGGTGCAGTTCGATGATGGGTCCGTTGGCTGGTACGAAGCTGGCTGGGGCCCGATGGTCAGCGAGACTGCATTCTTTGTGAAAGACGTGTTCGGGCCAAAGGGTTCGGTCTCCATCGTCATGGCAGAGAATGCGTCGGGCGTGAAATCGGACGACATCAACGCCCACACTAAGACCAACCAAATCCTGCGCCACTATGCCGACATGACCCGCCCAGACGAGCGGATCGACATGACCGATGAACCAGATCACGATGACCTGTGTGAACGCGAGCAGCGTTATCTGCTCAAGGCCATCACCGAAGATTTGGACTTGAGCGCGCATATGAACGACGGGGTGAATAGCCTGCGCATCGTTCTGGCTGCAGATGAGTCAATCCATACTGGCGAAGTCGTACGCCTCTAAACACTAAAGGCCCGGGTCAACCGGGCCTCCTCGTTTTGGGAAGAGAAAATTGAACAACATTGATCTTAACGGCCAAGTCGCCGTGATCACCGGCGGGGCGCAAGGGCTCGGCTTTGCCATGGCCCAACGCATTCTGGCCTCTGGCGCTAAGGTGAGCCTGTGGGACCGCGATGCGGCGCTTCTCGACAAGGCAGTCGCAGCGCTCGGCGCTGGCGCGTCGAGTAAGGTCGTCGACATCACTGACCTTGCGGGCCTGATGAAGGTTCATGCGGAAGTCGAAAGCGAAGTCGGTCCCGTTTCGATCCTCGTCAATTCCGCAGGCATTGCCGGAAACAACGCACCATTGGAGGACTATGATCCCGATGAATGGCGGCGGGTGGTCGAGATCAACCTCAATGGCACCTTCTACGTCAACAAGGTCGTCATACCCTCGATGAAAGCGCGGAATTACGGGCGTATCGTCAACATTTCCTCCGTCGCCGGAAAGGAAGGCAACCCCAATCTGTCCGCCTATTCTGCGGCCAAGGCAGGGGTCATTGGCTTGACCAAGTCACTCGGCAAGGAACTGGCGAAGTACGACATTGCAGTGAACTGCATTACCCCTGCGACAGCCAAAACCCGCATCCTCGAAACGCTGACCGAGGAGTTTATCAACTACATGCTGGTGCGTATTCCGCGTGGGCGGTTCCTTGAAGTCGATGAAGCGGCCGCCATGGTCGCTTGGCTCGTTTCGAAGGACAATAGCTTTACGACGGCGTCGGTGTTCGACCTCTCCGGTGGTCGCTGCACCTATTAGAAGTCGCGTCCTAAACGCGCTTGTACCATTTGCCGTGGACTGATCACCTCAGCCACGGCATCCCGTCAGCGGCCATCACACGTATTGATCATGCAACGCGGCCATACGCACCCTTGGCGGGTGGCGCGAGATTTGGTATTCGCGGCGAACATCATTTCAATCAAGCCGACTGGAATCCACCCGTGAGTACAATTCTTAAAAACCTGCCCAAGGGTGAGAAAGTTGGTATCGCTTTCTCCGGTGGTCTGGACACCAGCGCTGCCCTGCTTTGGATGAAGCAAAAGGGCGCGAAGGTTTACGCCTATACAGCGAACCTCGGCCAGCCAGACGAAGCCGACTATGACGAGATTCCGCGCAAGGCCATGGAATTTGGCGCCGAGGAAGCACGCCTCGTTGATTGCCGTACCCAGCTCGTTCACGAAGGCATCGCGGCCATTCAGGCTAACGCGTTCCACGTTTCGACCGGCGGCGTTACCTATTTCAACACCACCCCGCTTGGCCGCGCCGTAACCGGCACCATGCTGGTGTCGGCGATGAAGGAAGATGGCGTCAACATCTGGGGCGACGGCTCGACCTTCAAGGGCAACGACATTGAGCGTTTCTATCGCTATGGCCTGCTGACCAACCCGAACCTGCGCATCTACAAGCCTTGGCTGGATCAGCAATTCATCGACGAGCTCGGCGGTCGCGCTGAAATGTCGGCGTTCATGACATCCAGCGGCTTTGCTTACAAGATGAGCGCCGAGAAGGCCTATTCGACCGACAGCAATCTGCTGGGCGCCACCCACGAAGCCAAGGATCTCGAAAGCCTCGATAGCGGCATCAAGATCGTTAGCCCGATCATGGGCGTGCCGTTCTGGAAGGACGAAGAGCCCGTCAAGGCCGAGAAGGTTGTGGTCCGCTTCGTTGAAGGCCAGCCTGTTGCGCTTAATGGTCAGACCTTTACCGATCCAGTCGCCCTCTTCTACGAAGCCAATGCCATCGGTGGCCGTCACGGCCTCGGCATGAGCGACCAGATCGAAAACCGCATCATCGAAGCCAAGAGCCGCGGCATCTACGAAGCACCAGGCATGGCGCTGCTGCACATTGCTTACGAACGCCTCGTCACCGGTATTCACAACGAAGACACCATTGAGCAGTATCGCATCAATGGGCTGCGTCTCGGTCGCCTGCTCTATCAGGGCCGTTGGTTTGACTCGCAGGCCCTCATGCTGCGCGAAACCGCTCAGCGCTGGGTTGCACAGGCGATTACTGGTGAAGTGACGCTCGAACTGCGTCGTGGCAACGACTATTCGATCCTCAACACCGAGAGCCCGAACCTGACCTATGCTCCAGAACGCCTGAGCATGGAAAAGGTCGAAGACGCGCCGTTCTCACCTGCGGACCGTATCGGTCAGTTGACCATGCGCAATCTCGACATCGTCGACACCCGCGCCAAGCTGGACCTCTACTCTAAGACTGGCCTGCTGTCGTCGCGCGAAGGCGACAAGATGTTCCGCCTCGAGAACGACAACGACTGAGACCTCGTCTCTGACTAAATGACTTTAACGGTGCCCGGCAACACACTGGGCACCGTCACCATTCGGCTCCGCCAAAGAGTGCGTCGAGCGCCCCCTTCCCCTTCACATTGAAGACTTCATCACGACGGAGACTGACAAGGTCGGTCGCGTGAGCCCATTGAGTTGGCTGGAAATAGGTATGGGGAATGAGCAGAATTCCTGAAAGCATGTATGGCAGAGCCGAGCGCTGCTGATACGATGCCTTAGGGATCGCGCTGTGGCCAGGCCGCGGCGCGGGAGGAACGAGACGCATGAGCGAACATACTGAAGATGGCGAGCAGAAGCTGCCATTGGCCCAACTGAAATCAGATACAAGTTCTGGCGGAGCGCAAGCTATACACCGCGCGCTGCATATCGTCCGAGTCCTATCGGCAGGACCGCGTAACGGTATGAAACTGATCGATATTGCTGAGGCTACTGGCCTGTCGCACCCGACGGCCTATCGCATTTTGCGCGCCTTAGAAGAGCAAGGGCTGGTGGAGCGCAGCGCAGATTCTCGGCGCTATGTGATTGGTGTCGAGATGGTGTGGCTCGGGCTACGTGCCGCGCAACGCTTCCCGCTTCTCTCGCTTGTCGCGCCAGCACTAAGCACCATCGCCAATGGGGTCGGCGATACCGTCATCATGAGTGTGCGCAGTGGCATCTATTCCGTTTGTGTCGAGCGTCGGAATGGCAAGCTGCCAATCCGTGTTACGTCTGCCGCTGTGGGGGCGAGAATGCCCTTACAAGCCACCCCCGCGGGCCTAACAATGCTCGCTTATATGCCGGACCGTCTGGTTGAACCCATTATCGCGGCCGCGGACGCGGACGAGCAAAATGGGCTCCGCCATCAAATCGCTTCGGTGCGGGAGCGAGGCCATTTGGTGAGCGAAGGGCTGACCGTCCGCGATACGCGCGCGATCACAGCGCCCGTAAGAGATATGGCGGGCAATGCCATCGCCGCGATTAGCGTGATCGGGACGCGGTCGCGCCTCGACGATGGCCGCCTTCCTCACATTATTGACGCGCTGAATGCCGGGTCTCGTGAGGCCTCTGAGGCGATCTGGCGGAATGCGGCCATGCAAGCTCGCGATAGGAGCTAAGTCATTGAAAAGACGAAGGATGCGACCACCAAGATGGCCGCATCCTTAAGTGCGCTTCGCTGTTTTGGTAGCGCTACCCGTGACCACCCGTGAACGATGGCAACCACAGCACAAGAGCTGGGAACGCGATCAGGATAAGGACACGGACCGTGTCAGCCGCGATAAAGGCATACATGCCGCGCCACAATGCGCTCAGAGGCACATTTGGCAAGACGGAACGCAGCACGAAGACGTTCAGCCCAACCGGTGGCGAGATCAAGCTCAGCTCAACCAAGATGACGGTGATCACACCCCACCAGATAAGGTCGAAGCCCAGTTCCTGAACCACCGGCACAATGACTGGCACGGTCAGCAGGATCATCGCGTAGCCGTCCATAAGCGTGCCCAGCACTATATAGAAGACCACGAGACCGAGGATAACTTGCCAAGGCTCAAGATTGAGCGACTGGATGAAATTCACCGTATCGCCGGAGATTCCGGAGATATTGATGAACTGGTTCAACACCATAGCACCGGCAGCCACGAGGAAGATCATGGTCGAGATTTTAGCGGTATCCGCTAGAGCATCGACAAAGCTGGCCCAGTTGAGCTTCCGGCGCGCCAAGGCGAAGATCAGTGCGCCACCGGCACCAATGCCACCGGCCTCGGTTGGCGAGAACCAGCCTGCCATCAGACCGCCCATGATGAGCAGGAACAGAGCCGCGATACCCCAAACCTTGCTGAGAGCGCGCATTCTTTCCTTCCAGCTCACGCGGGTGTCGGCTGGAGCCCAAGATGGCACGATATAGGCGAACAGCAGCATAACGACGAGATAGAAGGCAAGCTGCAGCAAGCCCGGGATCAGCGACGCGATGTAAAGCTTGGTGATGCTTTCTTCGGTCACGAGGCCATAAACGATTAGTGCACCCGATGGCGGGATGAGCAGCGTACCGCCCGCAGCAACAGCACCTGCCGCAAGGCCAGTGTTGTACTTGGCCTTGATCATCGCCGGGATCGAGATATGCCCCATGGTTGCGGCACCGGCAGTTGACGATGTCGAGATGGCCGAGAAGCCACCACAAGCAACAATCGTGGCCATGCCCAAGCCACCACGATAGTGACCAAGCCAAGCTCTTGCTGCGTCGAACATTTCGTCGGCGAGCCCTGCCTTGACCACGAAAATGCCCATAAGAATGAACAGCGGCAGAACCGAGAAGTTATAGTTGAGGGCCAAATCCATGATCTGCTGTTCGGCGACGGCAAGGCCAGCGCCCACACCGCGTGGGTGCATGGCAGCGATACCCGCTGCACCGCAGAACATCATAATAAAGCCGAGCGGAATTCGCGTGAACACCATGAGCCCAAGCAGGCTGCCGATCACGAGAATTTCGATAATCAGGGAATCCCCCACGTCAAATCTCCTCACCGGGCTGCAGGTGCCTGACCGGTGCTTCACCGATCGTGCGCCAACGACCCAAATTCAATATTGCAAACCACACCCCAACCAGTGTCATGACAGCGCCGAGGAAAACCCAAGGCCCCATGGGGAAGTGGAAGAAGGACGAAACCGTGCCGAAGCGGTTCAAACGGCTGGCTTGGTCAAAAATCATCCATGACAGACCCGCCATTGCGATCACCTCGACGACAAGGGTGATGCGCCCTTCGATCTTAGCTGCCAGCGGCTTGTACAGCTCGGCCATCAGACCAACACGGATCTGGGAGTCGTCGCGAACAACGAGCCCGATCGACGCGAAGAAGAAGAGCATTAGGGCGAGCTTGACGAACTCGTAGGCGCCCAGAATGGGCATGTGCAATTGGCGTCCACCAGCGTCAACGAAGGCGATCAGAGCCATGAAAACGATGGCACTGCCTGACACCACTTTCAGCAGGATGATCAGCCAGTGATTGATCTTGTCAATCATAACGGTATTTCCTTAGAGACCAGGCCCTTTCGCGCGTTTGCAACGTGAAATGGTCTGGAATGGACACAACGCTTGGGGCTTGTGCCGGGGGGCAGCCCCTCAGGTTTAAGGCCTGAGGAGCCGAGTGGAGTACGTGATGCTTATTCGCCTGCTTCACGCTTTAGGACGCTCTGGTAGAAGTCGATTGCCGCCTGTGGGTCAGCAAGGCCAGCAGCCTCAGCGCGCTGGAACCACAGCGATTCCTGCTGGTCGAGAACTTCGTGGAACGCAGCAAGTGCCTCGCCTTCAACTTCCGTCGTCGGGACGTTGGCATAGGCTGGAGCGGTTTCGATTTCTTCGACGTCATTGGCCTGACCAAGACGACGTGGCAGGCCTTCGGCGGTAGCCAAAATGATTTCCTGCTGCGCCGGGGTCATCTCGTTCCAACGCTCTTCGGCGATGATGACCGCGAAGGAGCCGGTACCGATACCGCCAGGGATCTTGGTGAGATGGGTTACGCTTGGACGGACGCCGGCGCCATCAGCAGAGCCTGGCGTGATAAACAGCACGTCCAAGTTACCGCGTTCGACGTTTTCCTGCAGTTCTGGGTAGGCTGTATCCATTGGCACGCCGCCAAAGGCCTGGGCGATCACGGCCAAGGTTGCCGATGTGGCCCAAGTGCGAGCGCCGCGCATGCCCTCTGGGGTATCTGGAACAAATTCACTAACGGACAGGATCTGGCGACCCGGCAGAACGTGGGTCGAGAGGACCTTGACGCCGTCCCATTCACCAACGCCTTCGAAGAACTTTTGGTAGGTTTCCCAAAGGGCTACGGAGCCTGCTTCGGAGGTCGGCGCAAAGCCTGGCAGTTCACCAATGCCGTTGAGCACAACGTGCTGGGTGACCGCGCTCACGTCGATCAGGGCCATATCAACGATACCATCACGGACGGCTTCGTACTGGCGGTCCACTGGCGCAAGCTGCGCATCTGGGATGGTGACCTTGATTTCGCCGCCGGAGGCTTCGTTGATGGCTGCTGCAAAATCGCGAATGCCGACCTGATAGGTCTCATTGAACGGCGGCAGCGTGTTGTTGTAAATCAGCTCGATCGCCTGACCAAAAGCCACGGCTGGGGTCAGACTGAAGATGGATGCAAGAGCGATCTTGCGAATGTATAACATGGTACTTCCTCCCGTTAGTGCCTGTCAGATTTATAAAAAACACAGACCGGCAATTTGAATAGTGTTAATTGGCCGCGTCCACCGCAATCGGCGCGCGACCAAAATTTCACAATGCGGAATTGGTGTTTTCTCGCTTAGGCCTTTTCGGCGACGACAGGGTTTTCGATCGTGCCAAGTCCTTCAATCTCAAGGCGCATAACATCGCCTGGTTGAAGGAAAATTCCCTTTGGAGCGCCAATGCCGGACGGCGTGCCGGTGGCGATGATGTCGCCCGGCTCAAGGGTCATGACTTGGGTGAGATAAGCGATCTGATCCCAGATGTTGTAGATCATGTCGTTGGTGCGATGGTTCTGGCGTAACTCGTTGTTAATCCAGAGTTTCATCTCAAGGTTGAGCGGATCTTCGATTTCATCATCGGTGGTGACCCACGGGCCGATTGGGCCATGGGTGTCCCAGGATTTGCCGAGGGTGAAGGTCGGGGATTTCGGCAGCCAATCGCGGGCGGAAACGTCGTTGGAGACCATGTAACCAGCGACGACGGAACGTGCGTCTTCGCGCTTAACCTGATGACATTTCTTGCCAATTACGACTGCGAGTTCGATTTCGTAATCGCATTTCTCGACGGCGTTCCACTTCACCACCGGGGCGAAGGGACCGTTGATGCAGGAGACCTGCTTGTTGAACCACATCTGGCTGGTGGGAATGGTGATCCCCGCAGCGCGGGCTTCCTCGGCATGTTCCTTATAATTCATGCCGATAGCGAGGTATTTTTGTGGATCGTTGATGGGCGCTTCAAGCGTCACATCAGAGAGTTTGAGGATGGGCGTTTTGATGGCATCTAGCTGGCCTTTAAGGGCCTCCAGATTGGCAATCACGTGGCGCATCGAGGCATTCACACCCAGAAGTGCCGAGAGGTCGATGATGGTATCACCTTCGACCCGACCGATGCGGACCCCGTCGACCGACCCTTGTGAGAAGCGAGCGAGTTTCATGTTTATTCCTTGCTAATGAGCTGTGCGGGGAGCGGGGCTATTTGCCCTGCGGTCCGGCGCGAAATGGCGTGAGTTGTGAAAGCACGATCTGCCAGCCCTTCGGCCCGCGGCGCAGAATTTGGGTCGCAAAGCCTTCGAGCGTGACCGGTTCTCTGGTGTCGGGCTTGGTGACGCCATTGATGGTCGAGCCGGTGACGATGGCGATGTCGCCTTCGACGCGAATGTCGAGGGGCCCGCGCTCAATGGAGCGGAAGCCGCCCATGCGATTAAGGTGAGCCATGAACTCGGGCTTGGTGTGGACCTGACCCGAGGAATGGACATGAACGAGATCGTCAGCGAGGAGCCATTCGAGCGCGCCTTGATCGTTTTTCACGAGCGCGTGCTGGCGCGCTTCTTCGGTTTCGAGGACGTCGGCCAGGTCTTTTTCGAGCGTGTTCATTAGATCAACCCGTCGTAAGAGCCGCCGTCGAGCTGCAGGTTCTGACCAGAAATAAAGCTGGCCTGAGCGCTGCAGAGATAGGCGCAGGCATCGCCAAACTCTTCGGGGCGACCAAAGCGCTTGGCAGCGATTTCGGAGACCGAGCGGGCGCGCGCTTCTTCCCTGGTGATGCCATGCATCTTGGAGAGCTTTTCGGCCATGAACTCCTGACGCGGCGTATCGATACGCTCGGGCAGGATGTTGTTGATGGTGACGTTGTCGACCACAACTTCACGGCTGATGGCTTTGGAAATGGCGGTGAGGCCTGCGCGGGCTGAGGTGGAGAGGCCCATCATGTAGTGGGGCGACTTCACCATGGCGGAGGTGATGTTGATGATGCGGCCAAACTTGCGCTCGCGCATGCCCGGCACATAGGCGCGGATGAGTTGCACAGCGGGGAGCATGTTGGCGTTGATGGCGCCGAGGATGGCCTCTTCGGACCAATCGGCCAAAGCGCCAGGCGCGGGGCCAGCGTTGTTATTGACCAGAATATCGACCTGCGGCAGGGCAGATAGGATCGCGGCCCGGCCTTCAGTGGTGGTGAGGTCGGCGGTGATAAAATCAACCACAGCACCCGGCACTTCGGCGCGGAGCTTTTCAGCTGCGGCGGCAAGTTTTTCGGCGTTGCGACCATTGAGAGTAACGGCCACACCTTCACGCGCGAGCGAGGTGGCGCAGGCAAAGCCTAACCCCTGCGAAGACGCACAAACCAGGGCCTTACGCCCAGCAATACCAAGATCCATTGTGCTATCCTTAGTGGGCGAAAAGATCGGCGAGGAAGGCGCTCATAGCCGACCACGACCGACGGTCTGCGATGGCATTGTAAGCGGCGAAGGGTGGGCGGGGACCGCGATCCGGCTCGGTAAACCCGTGCTTGGTGTTGGCGTAGACATTGGTTTCCCAATTGAGGCCGACAGCACTCATCCCGGCTTCAATGCGCGCAAGATCACCTGCAGAGGCGAGCGGATCTTGAGAGCCGGTCAGGATGAGAACGCGGGCATCTGAACCGGCTTTGGTGAAATCATCGCCGACATTGTCGAGACCGCCGTGGAAGCTCACTGCGCCAGCAATTGGCGCTCCTGAGCGCACGAATTCGATGGATGACGAGCCACCAAAGCAATAGCCCATGACAGCGATACGCTTGGCATCGACATTGCCCGAAGCGATCAGCGCCTGACGCGCAGCTTCGATACGCCCCATCCACATGTCGGGATTGGCATTAAACGCGCCCAGCATGGGGCCGATTTCGGCCGGATTGGTGATCTGCTTGCGCTCACCCCAAAGATCGATGGCGAGAACCGCATAGCCTAAAGCGGCGACACGTTCGGCGCAGCCGAGAACCTGTTCACCGAGGCCATGAGCGGCGTGAATGACCAATACGCCCGGCACATCCCCTGCCCCAACAGGGCCAAAGCGGCGGCCAATCATGCGTGTGCCATCAAAACTATATTCGAGATCGCTGGCGATCGTCTGGGCCATACGAACCCCTCCCATGCGGTAAGCCGTATTTTAGAAACGACTTTTTCCGTGAGGGCGGCTTGCTCGCAACTTGCGCTTGGGGCTTTGTTCACATTGCGAAAACAAAGCCACCAACGACACAAAAAAGGGCGACCCGAAGGCCGCCCTGTGGAATTTTTATAAGCCTATCAGGCGGCTATCGACCGCTTGACGAGCGACTGAGAAATCTCGGCCGCGGCTTGCTTGAGGATAGGCACGATGGAGGGAATACGCCCCTCTGGCAGACGGTGGATCGGCGCAATGACGCTGAGCGCGGCCACAGGGTTTCCGGCCATATTCAGCACGGGAACCGAGAGGGCGCGGCGATCTTTGGCGGTGACACTATCGGCCCAGAGATAGCCAGCATTGCGCGCTTCCCGAACACTGGCGCTGACGGTTTCGGCAGTCATGCGATAGGGTTCGTAGCGGGCGCTGTTTTGGGCGAGAACCGCCTCGATCTTGCGATCCCCCATAAAGGCCATCATGGCGCGACCGGCAACGCTGATGCCGAGCGGGCGACGCGCACCAACGGCAAGAGTGGTCACCTGCACCGGATAAGAGCCGGTGCGACGGTCGGCATAGACCGAGTCATTGATGCTGGGAACGGCAAGAAACACGGTATCCTTGATGGAGGCCGAAAGCCCATCGAGAACAGGAGCGGCGACCGAGGTGATCGGGAAGCGCTCATTGGCGGCAAGGCCAAGCCAAGCGGCTTCGGTGCCAACGGTGTAGCGGCGCGAACCTTGAACGCGCTCGACAACGCCTTCTTCTTCGAGGGCTTTGAGAATGCGATGCGCCGTGGGGTGCGAAAGATCGAGCATCGAAGCGATGTCGACCAGCTTGAGCCCCTCGCGCGGGCTAGACGCCAAAAGACGCATGACGCCAATGGAGCGGTGAATGCACTGCGTACCGGATTCATCCCGACGTGCGCGGGGCTTGGTAACGGTCTCCTCAGACATAGTCGCCTCCCTGTTATGCTGCTGATGCAGCGTTTTTTTTCGTTACGTCTTCAGCTTCGTCTAAATAGCGTGCGCCATAAGTGATCAGCGTCTGAGCGGTTCTGTTCAGGTGCTCGGTGAGCGCGGCGCAGGCGCCGTCGGCGTCACGCGCCAGACAGAGTTCGATCAATTGGCGGTGTTCGGCATCGACATCGCGGCCACCCCGACGATGGGGTTGGATCATCCGACGATAGCGCTCAGCTTGCGTAAACAATTGCGAACGCAACCGCAGCCACCACACGGAATCACAAGCGGAAATCAGATCGTCGTGGAATTTCTGGTGGAGACGCGACCATTCGATATTGGGCTCGCCGCCGATGAGGGGCGTGGTGCGAGACAGCTGATGCCATGTGCCCAGCATCTGACCTTCCCACTCCAAAGTGCCCAGCTCAATCGACCGGCGCAGGCAGCGGGTTTCAATGTCGGTTCTGACAGCGGTGAGGTCGAGCATGTCGGCCACCGACACCTTGGCGACGAGAAACCCCTTTTGCGGTTGCGAGGTGACCAAATGATCGGAAGTGAGACGCGAGAGCGCTTCGCGAACCGCGCCGATGTTTACCCCAAAGCGCGCGGCCAACTGGTCAATCGCCAGCTTTTGGCCAGGCGTATGCATGCCGTCGAGCAGCTCGGTTTTGAGGGTTTCATAAACAGCAGCGGTTTTGCTTTGCGCCATAGGCAGTCTCCATTGGGTCTATTTGTTCCTCTAAAATGGGATCAGATGCAAGCAAAACTATTTTGCATAAAAAATCGATTTTGTATAAGACCATCGATTAGATGCAGAGATTGGGAGGAAAACCATGGCGAGCAACAACTTCCGCGACTACATGCTGGCGCTGGATACGCCTCGAATTGCCAATGCGCACGGGCTGGACCCGTTCGTTTACGCACAGCCGATTCTGAAAACGGAACGCGCGATTGCGCTCAATGCCGAATGGCAGAGCCGCTACAACCAGCCGTTCAAAGGCGTGACATCCGACGGCACGGTCATTGAAGATTTGTTTGCGCTGGAAGATCAGGGGTTCGATCCGGCCCCTGCTGTGGCGGCTATGGAAAAGATGCTGGCAGCGCTATCGCCCGAGCATCAGGTCGGAATTGCGCACAAGAGCGACGATGACAAATGGCGCGGCTGGTATAATCCGGAAATCCCATTCAACGACCATGGGGTCCGGCTTGAATATATGCCGGAGGCGGCGCGCGATGCTTTCCTAGAGCTGCTTAAGGCCTGCACGAGTGAAGTAGGCTTTACCAAGGTGCAGAACCTGCTCTCGGCCAATCGCTATCTGGGCGAGATTTATGACCTGCTCAACATCATGAACGAGTGGAGCTTCCACTTCCTGATGTTTGGCACGCCGTCGCTTACCGCGCCTTGGGGCTGGAATATTTATGGCCACCACGTTGCCTTCAACTGTCTGATCGTGGGCAATCAGATGGTGATTTCACCGACGTTCATGGGCGTTGAGCCCAATGTGATCGATCGCGGCAATGGCAATTGCTTTGCGCTGTTCACCGAAGAAGAGCGGCAGGGCCTAGCGCTGATGCAATCGCTGAGCGCCGAGCAGAAGCAGCGCGCGACGATTTTTGAGCTGATGGAAGACCCAAAGATGGGGCCGGATCGGTTCAACTTCGCCGACCAACGCCACCTTGGCGGGGCGTTTCAGGACAACCGCGTGATCCCCTATGAGGGGGTGAGGGCCAGTGAGTTCTCAGCAGAACAACAGGCCGCACTGCTCAAGCTGATCGAGACCTTTATTGAGCATGTTCCGGATGCGGCGCGTCAGGCGCAGATGGCACTGATTGCCAGGCATTTGGATGAAACCTATTGGAGCTGGATCGGCGGACACGGGGACGAAGACCCGTTCTATTTCCGTATCCAGAGCCCGGTGATCATGCTGGAATTTGACCATCACTCCGGCATGTGGCTGACCAATGAACAGCCAGCCAAGTTCCATATCCACCACATCACCCGTATTCCGAACGGGAATGATTATGGACGGGCGCTGCTGCGGGCTTGGGAAGCGAAACAGGGGTAGTCGTTTTGGGGGGATTTTATCCCCCACCCTTAATCCCTCCCCTCAAGGGGGAGGGAGACGAAGGAGCGCTGGGCTGGTGACGAATTTTTGTCGTCACGAGGAGAGTTCTGTTGGGGGGATTTACCCCCACCCTTAGTCCCTCCCCTCAAAGGGGAGGGAGACGAAGGAACGAGGGGCTGGTGAGAAATGCTCAGGCAGGGCTGACTTTTCGGGTATATTCGGTTGCGAGCTCTCGTCATCACTGGGCTTGTCCCGGTGATCCAGTGCGGCGCTAAGTTTGACTGGATTGTCGGGACAAGCCCGGCAATGACGGTGGGGGAAGTAGTCATTTCAACAAAGAAAAAGGCCTCCCGTTGGAGGCCTTTTGCATTTGGAGTGCTCGCCTTAGCCGTAAGGGTCTTTGGAGCCTGCGGAGACGATGGGCGCTCCGGCTTTGAACTCGCTGAGCAGCTTTGAGGCGGCGGTCGAGAACAGGGTGACGTCATTGCCGATGGCAACGAATGTAGCGCCGAGTTCGAGATAGCGGCGGGCGAGAGCCTGATCGCCGATGAGAATGCCCGCTGGCTTGCCGAGTTTCACGAGGCGCAGAATTGCGGCTTCGACCACGGCTTGCACTTCCGGCGCGCCGGATTTGCCTAAAAAGCCCATGTCAGCGGCGAGATCAGACGGGCCGATGAAAACGCCATCGACGCCGTCGACAGCCGCGATTTCATCGAGCGCGGCGATGCCCTTTTGGCTTTCGAGCTGGACGAGAAGGCAGACCTGATCATTGGCAGTCTGCAGATAATCGGGGATGCGATTGAAATTGGATGCGCGGGCCAAGGCCGCGCCAACGCCACGCACGCCAAAGGGTGGGTAGCGCATGGCGCGGGCCAGTTCAGCGGTCTGGGCAGCGCTCTCGACCATGGGCAGGAGCAGGGTCTGCGCGCCAATATCGAGAAGCTGCTTGATGACCCAGGTTTCCCCGATCGGTGGGCGAATAATGGCGTGGCTGGGCGATGCGCTCAGAGCCTGCAATTGCGCCATAAGAACCGGCAGATCGTTGGGCGCGTGCTCGGCATCCAAGAGCAACCAATCATAGCCAGCACCGCCGAGGATTTCGGTGGTGTAGGGATTGGCGAGAGCGGCCCAGAGGCCGATCTGCGGATTGCCTAAGCGGATGTTCTGCTTAAATTTATTGATGGGTGCTGGCATGGCGCGCCTTATTTGAAGTGGCAGCTGACGGTGCCAAATGGACCGTAATCGCTGGTGATGGTGTCGCCGTGGCGCGCTTCGACGGGGCGAATGAAGGAGCCTGCGAGCACGATCTCGCCGGCGGAAATTCTGTCGCCATATTGGTGCAGGCGATTGGCCAGCCAGGCGATGCCGCGCGCGGGGTGATTGAGAACCCCTGCCCCAAGGCCGGTTTCTTCGACCTCGGCATTGCGCGAGACAATCGCACCCATCCAGCGCATATCGACCTCATTGGGACGCATGGCGCGGCCGCCGAGAACGATGCCCGCGTTGGCGGCATTGTCGGAAATGGTATCGACAATGGTACGGGTTTTCTTGGTCTGCGGATCGACGCGCAGAATGCGGGTGTCGAGGATTTCGAGCGCCGGGGTAATGTAATCGGTGGCGTTGAGAACGTCGAAGGTCGAGACATTGGGGCCGGACAAATCGGACTTCATGATGAAGGCGATTTCGGCTTCGATGCGCGGCTGGATGAAACGATCTGGCGGGATGGTCGCGCCGTCTTCAAAGAGCATATCGTCGAACAGCACGCCGGAATCCGGGATGTCGATGTTCAGCGCGTATTGCATGGCCTTTGAGGTGAGGCCGATCTTCCAGCCAATCACCTTGCGGCCAGCGGCGATCTTTTGCTTCACCCATTCGGCCTGGACGGCATAGGCGTCGTCCATGGTCATGTCGGGGTATTTTAGGGACAAAAGGCCGATCTGCTGGCGGGACTTTTCGGCCCCATCAAGCGACTGAGCGGCGTCGATGACGTCTGCCGTGTTCATCATGGAAATACCTCATCGGCAACTGTGTTGCGGAGCAGGCCGATGCCTTCGGCTTCGACCTCGATAGTGTCGCCGGGCTTGAGCCAGATCGGGGGATCAAAGCGTGCGCCGGCGCCAGTGGGCGTGCCGCAGACGATGATGTCGCCGGGTACGAGTGTGGTGAAGGTCGAGATGTAGGCGATGATCTTGCGGAAGGTGAAGATCATGCGGCTGGTGCGATCTTCCTGACGGAGTTCGCCATTGACCTTGGTGGTCAGGCGAACGTCTGCAAGCTGGTCGGCGTTCTCGAAGGGGACAAGCCATGGGCCGATAGCGCCGGAATTGTCAAAGTTCTTGCCTTGGGTGACGTTGAACTTGGCGTGGCGGACCCAATCGCGCAGCGTACCTTCGTTGCAAAGGGTTAGTGCGGCGATGTGATCGTAAGCGTCTGCCTCAGCGATACGGCGGCCCGCTTTGCCAATGATGATAGCGATTTCGCCTTCGTAATCGAGCTGAACACTTTCGGGCGGGCGGATGAGCGGCTGGCCGTGCCCCGTAAAGCTGCGCGGGAAGCGGATGAACAGCGACGGGTTGGGCTTACTGTCCTGCCCATCTTTGTACTCTTCGTTGCGATCTGGGAAATTGACGCCGACGCAGATGATCTTTTCCGGATCGGCGAGCGGGATGGAATAGGTGATCGCGTCGAGCGCGTGGTCGACAGGCGTATCGGCATATTGGGTTGCGAGGGAGGACAGAGCTCCCGCCTCGACAACGGCTTTGAGCGAAGCATAGCGCTGGTCACGACGACCAATATCGACGACACCGTCATCTCTGACGAGGCCGAAAGACGCCCCCTCTGGTGTTACAAAGCTGGCAAATTTCGGCCTCATCGGGTCCCCCCTGGGAAGTATAGGCTTAGGCGATGCCGCCCAAGCAGACGTATTTAATCTCAACAAAGTCATCGATGCCGTAGCGCGAGCCTTCGCGGCCAAGGCCGGATGCCTTAACCCCGCCAAAGGGCGCTTCGGCGGTGGAGACAAGGCCGGTGTTAACCCCGACCATGCCGTATTCGAGCGCTTCAGCGACGCGGAAGACGCGCGAGAGATCGCGGGCGTAGAAATAGGACGCCAGACCAAACTCGGTGTCATTGGCCTGATGGATGACATCGGCCTCGTCGGTGAAGCGGAAGATCGGGGCCAGTGGTCCAAAAGTTTCTTCGCGGGCAACGGCCATGTCCTGCGTCACATCGGCGATGACGGTGGGTTCATAGAAGGTGCCGCCAAGCTTATGGGCCTTGCCGCCCTGGAGGAGGCGAGCGCCCTTGCTGACCGCGTCAGAGACGTGTTCATCGACCTTGGCCATGGCTTTTTCGTCAATCAGCGGGCCAAGATTGACGCCTTCGTCAAAGCCATTGCCGACCTTGAGACCACCCACCGCCTTGGCGAGCTTTTCGGCGAATTCTTCGTAGACACCATCCTGCACATAGATGCGGTTGGCGCAGACGCAGGTTTGTCCGTTGTTACGGAATTTAGCGATCAATGCGCCTTCGATGGCGGCGTCCACATCAGCATCGTCAAAGACGATGAAGGGAGCATTGCCGCCCAGCTCGAGGCCGAGCTTTTTAATCGTCGGGGCGCTTTGCTTATAGAGTTCAGCGCCGACTTCGGTGGAGCCGGTGAAGGTGAGCTTGCGCACGATGGGGCTGGCGGTGAGTTCGCCGCCAATTTCGCGCGAGGAGCCGGTGATGACCGAGAATAGGCCAGATGGCAGCCCTGCCCGCTCAGCCAAAACGGCGAGTGCAATGGCGGAGAATGGGGTTTGGGCTGCGGGCTTGAGCACCATAGCGCAGCCAGCGGCCAATGCCGGACCCGCCTTGCGGGTGATCATGGCATTGGGGAAATTCCATGGGGTAATGGCAGCGACCACGCCGATAGGCTGCTTCATCACCATGATGCGCGCATCGGGACGGTGGCCGGGAATGAGATCGCCATAGACGCGGCGCGCCTCTTCGGCGAACCATTCAATAAAGCTTGCGCCATAGGTGATTTCGCCAATGGCTTCAGCAAGCGGCTTGCCCTGCTCCATGGTCAGGATCGCCCCGAGATCTTCCTTATTGGCGATCATCAGGTCGAACCACTTGCGCAATATGTTCGAGCGGTCTTTGGCGGTGCGTGCGGCCCAAGCCTTCTGCGCCTTTTCGGCGGCAAGAATAGCCTCGCGCGTTTCGGCAACGCCCAGCTTTGGCGTGTAGCCAATGATTTCCCCGGTGGCGGGGTTATTTACCGGAGAGCCGTTTTCGGCTGTGCCTTCAATCCAACGGTCGCCAACAAGGGCAGCCTGACGGAAAAGGCTCGGATCTTTCAGGGTCATATCCCGCTCCTTTGGGAGGTGTTTCGTGTTTCCAAAGGAAAACATAACGCCGACGCCCGCCCAAAAGCAGGCGTCGGCTGTATTTTTATCAGATATTGAAGAGCTTCTTGGCGTTGCCCGACAGAACCTTGGTCTTGATCTCGTCAGAAACGTTCAGACCATTGACGGTTGGAACGCCGTCGAAGAACCAGTCCTTACGGATCGGGTAGGAACCGCCGTACAGAATGTTGTCTTCGCCAAGCACTTCGATAGCGCATTCAAGCTGGGCCTTGCCCCACTGCGGTGCACCCGAGATATCGAAGAAGAGGTTCTTGCGCAGCTGGGCGCGCAGATCGGAACGACCGGTGTCGAAACGATCAACAGCATCGCCATAGGTGTGCTTTGGCTTTGGTACCAGCATGTCGACGAAAGCGAAGAAACCACCGCCGAGCATGGAGTGCGACAGGCGCAGCTCTGGGAAGCGATCGAACAGACCCGAGAAGAGTTCGCGACCGATAGCGGTGCCCTGTGCGATCGACCGACCGTACTGGCGACGCATGTTGTTGAAGGTCAGGATCGAGCCGTGATCGACTGGCAGCGGGGTGTGGTGCACAACTGCTGGCAGCTTACGGTCGTTGAGGAATTCGAAGTATGGGAAGAAGGCTTCGTCATCGAGGTAGATGTTGCCATACTTACAAGCGAGCTGAACGCCCTTGAAGCCGAGATCGTCGACGCAACGTTCGACTTCGCGGATCATGTCCTTGGAACCCCAAGGTGGGCAAACCGCCAGCGCGGTGAAGCGGCCATTGGAGCGCGAGATGTATTCGGCAAGGCCATCGTTGAGGCGCTTGGAGGCTTCAAGGTTCAGCCATTCCTGCCACACTGGAATACGGAACACAGCCTGGTCGATGCCAGCCTTGTCCATGTCCGCCAGCTGGCTTTCAATGTTGTACTGACCTTCAGCGTAGTTGATGTTCACTACGCCCTTTGGCTCTTCGATGATGATCTGGCGAATGTCCTTGCCTTCGACTGGCACCATCGAAACGTGGATGCCGTGCTGGCGTGGAATGCAGCTCATCATCAGATCACGCAGGCTCTCATCGGTGAAGAGCGTGTCTGGCAGCCAGTGCATATTGGCGTCGATAACGGTCATGGGTAGTCCTTTCAAATCTCTACGGCGGGAGGGCGCGCGTTAAGCGCGCGCCGAGCCCTTGGCGCCAGCGATGTCGTTTTCGACAGCGGCCTTCTTGGCGCGATCCTCGTTGAAGAAGCCCTCGTCACGGAAGCCGAGCGGGCCAGCGTCGTCGGGACGCTGCATGCCGGCCATGCGGTGGTATTCGAGGAAGATTTTCTCGCATTCGGCGATGGGGAAAATGTCCTCGATATTGTCGAAGGGCTTGCCGCCAGAGCGTTCTTCGACAATGCGACGGACGACCTCGGGGCCTTCCCCGCGGTTGGCAATGACGAGACGGTTGGCGAATTCCCGGCGAACGCCTTCATAGGCCTTGAAGGCTTCAGCGGGATTGTCGATCTCAGCGAGCTTTTCAGCCAGAACGCGGGCATCAACCAGCGCCTGACACAGGCCATTGCCACCACGCGGATACATGGCGTGGGCGGCGTCGCCGATGAGGGTGACGCGATCAAACGACCATTGGTCGAGAGGATCGCGGTCGATCAACGGATACAGATAGACTTCGCGCGCATTGCGGATGATCTCACCCACGTTGACGAAATCGAGTTTGCACTCGTCGAAATTGTGGGCGATTTCGCCCTGATCCATGCGCTGGTTCCAGTCTTCCAGCGACTTTGGCTGGCCGTTCTGTTCGACCACCCAGTTGACGAGCTGGTTGCCCTTGCCGTCGACATTGTTGGTGATCGGATAAACGATCATCGAACCCTGAGCGATTGGATCGCCGATGTGCAGGATGGTGCCGCCATTGCGGAATGGAGGCATAACGGTGACGCCGCGCCACATGGCAACGCCCGAATAGTGGCTGGCCGAAGACGAGGGAACGAGCTGGTTACGGACAGCAGACTTGATGCCATCGGCGCCGATGAGCACATCGTGGCGGGCCGAGGACTTGGTGCCGTCCAGACCTTCGAAGTGAATGGTGACGCCGGTTTCATCCTGTTCGAAGCCCGTGCAACGCTTGCCCAGCTGAACAGAGTTCGGGCCGAGACGATCCAGGACCGCACGGTAGAACATCATCTGCAGATCGCCGCGATGAACGAAGCGCTGCTCATGGGGATAGCCCATGTGCTTGCCGCACTTTTCGCCATAGATCATCTGGCCGTAGCGCGTGTAGAAAATGCTGTCGATGGCTTCCACCGAGATCGACTGGAACTCTTCAAGGAGCCCCATTTCGGTGATTTCCTTGACGCCATAGATCTTGATGTCGACGCCAACGCCAAGCGGCTTCAGCTCTGGTGCGCCTTCATAAATCGTGGGGTTAAACCCCTTCTGCTGCAAGCGCAGAGCCAGTGCGAGGCCGCCGGGGCCAGCGCCGATAATGGCAATGTTCAGCATGTCATTTCTCCTCTAATGGCCGCGCGTCAGGCGCGTTCGGCCGCCTTGCGCGCCAAGAACTTTTCAAGAGTTGGCAGCGGGATGTTTTCGTCTGGCTGGCTCGGCTCGGCGCCAGCAAAGCGGGTGGCTTCTGCAAACCACTGCTCCTGAGCCGGTAGGCCCCACTGATCCGCACGCTTGGGATTGGACAGCGACCAACCCACAGCGGGTTCGATGTCGATGTGCTGGTAATGGGTGTTGAAGAGCTCGATGCGATGCCCGTCCGGATCGCGGAAGTAGATGAACATGGCACCGGAAATGCCGTGACGACCCGGACCGCGCTCGAGGCGTTGGCCCAAACCAAGAGCACCAGCCACGTCGCAAGCGCGGATCATGTCGGACGCGTCGCGAAGGGTGTAGGCAAAGTGGTGCAGGCGCGGGCCAGGACCATGGGTAAAGACGATATCGTGCGGATTGCCCTTGCGCTGCATCCACACGCCCCAGAGGTGTTCAGAGCCATCTTCGTTTTCCGAGAAGGTGTATTCGGAGGTGCGGAAGCCGAGGGGCTGATAGAATTCGTAGCTCTTGCGAACCTTGGCCGACTGCAGCTGGTAGTGATCAAGGCGCTGAGCCGAGGCGCCGCGGTATTGATCGTAAGCGGTCATCAGGCGTGGGCGCAGTTCCATGCTGGAGGTGAACTCCAGCGGCACGCCCACCGCGTCACGCACATGCAGGGTCAGGCCCTGATACGGGACTTCCACGATGGAAGATTCAACACCTTTGGACTGGAAGTAGTCATAACCGGCACGGATATCGTCATCTGTCTGCACGCGGAAACCAACGCGCTGGCAGACTGGATCATTGCCTTTGCGCAGAACCAGCGAGTGATGCGCCGCTTCTTCCATGCCGCGCAGATAGACCGCTTCGCTATCGGCATCGCTGACCACCAAGCCGCAAAGATCGGTGTAGAATGCCTTAGACGCGTCGAGATCCGCCACGGTGAGCACAATGTGGCTCGAACGCGTGATGTTGAACGGCGGATGAAGAACGATATCGTCCATGCTCATGGACCTGCCTCCCGGGGTCATTGCTGACTTTTCTTGGAAGGCAAGTTGAGCGCGTGCTGAAGTTTGCCTCAACTGAAGCTGGCGTTTTTGTTCACATAGCGAAAACTAAAATCACCCAGAGCGGATGCGCCCACCGACAAGCAAGAGCCTGTCCGTATTGTGAAAAAGAGTGGGCTTTTACCTTGAACAATCAACGATTGTGACTGCTGCTGGCACCAAACAAGATTGGGAAGAGGAAGCCCTAAACGTGTCGAAACGTCAGAGCATCTACGTCGATAGCTTCGTCCATAAAAACCCGACACCGGCTGCGTGCCGGATCGGTGACATTGTTTACTCGGGCGGTATTCATGGCTTCGACCCCGAAACAATGGCAACCTCGACTGAGGGCATGGAAAAGCAATGCGAGCTGATGTTCGGCCATGTGCGGACCATCGTGGAAGCGGCGGGCCTGACCACCGATGACATCATCAAAATCACCATTTTGATGAAAGACCGCTCGCAGCGCGACATGGTCAATCCGCATTGGGTGAAAATGTTCCCCGATCCGCAAAACCGCCCAACCCGGCAGGCCGTGCAGGCAGATTTGCAGGGGGGAATGCTGGTGCAATGTGATTTTGTGGCCGTCGCCAGCAAGTAACCAATTAGGGCTCGATCGGAAGATTGGGCCTTTTTCTTGTGCCGCCAGAAAGAGGAATAGGGCCCGATCCGAAGATCGAGCCCCGAGCTCCGGGAGGGAGCTTGTTCTTATTGAGCGGCAGCGAGGGCCGCGCGGTAGGTCGCAATTGCAGCGTCTGGATCGGCGAGACCTTTCGACTTCGCGAGTTCTTTCCAGTTTTCAAGCTGGCCAGCCAAAATCGGCGTAATGGCTTCCACCAATCCTGCCGATGGCTCAACCTGAGCCAGATGATCAAACTTGGCAGCAACTTCGACTTCACGCGCATCAACGGCTGCGCCTGTGCGGGCTGGTAAACCTTCAGCAGCGCGGACGATTGCAGCACGCTGCTCGTCGTTCAGCTCGTTCCAACGCTCTTCACGGATAACCACCGCAAAAGAGATTGAACCCAGACCACCATCAATCTTGGTCTGGAACCGGGCTTCTTCGAGAACGCGGGCCGAGTTGGCCGAGTCCGGTGTGATCACCAAGCCCTCAACAGTGCCCTTGCTGACGTTCTCATGCAGACTGGTGAAGGGCTCCATCACCGGCACGCCACCAAGACCGGTGACGATTTCGCTCATCGCGCCCGGTGGGGTCCACAGCTTCATGCCCTGGAAATCGGCAACCTCTTCCAAGGGCTTCTTGATCGACATGAACTGGCGACCTGGTAGGGCATGCACCGAAAGAACAACTAGGCCCTTGTATTCGTTCAAGGGTTCAAAGTGCTCTTTATAGGTGGCCCAGAGCGCCTGCGAGGCAGCGGACGCCGATGGGGCGTGGCCGGGCAGATCGGCAATACGGTTGAGCGCAACAATCTGCGGGACAGTATTGGTTGGAATGAAGGCCATGTCGGAGATGCCATCAAGGATCATCTCATATTGGCGATCAATCGGGGCCAACGACACATCAGGGATGTGGATGTCGATGTCGCCCTTGCTTTCCGCTTCGATACGCTCAGCAAATTCGCGCACAGCGACTTGCTGAGTGACTTCAAAAACCGGCAGGTAAGTGTTGAAAATAATTTCCGTTTGGGCAGCGACTGGGGACGAAAACGCCCCCAGCGCAGCCAAAACAGCCAAGCGCTTTAGTAGTGTCATTCTCTCCTCCTTGAATGACAGGTTGATGGATTTAGATGGGCTGGACCAAGGTCTCGATGATCGACTGCGTGGTGGCCACGTTGTCGAAGTCTTTAAGACGGCCCTTCTCCCATTCGCCGATGTCCACACAGGCCTGAATAACCCGGCGGCACCGGTCGTAACGGCGCTCGAAGTAGCTGGCGAAAGCGGCTTCGTAATCGTCGTGTTCGGCGAGTGCTTCCGCGAGCACGACGCCATCTTCGATGGCCTGAGCAGCGCCCTGCCCCATGTGCGGAAGGAATGCGTGTGCGGCATCGCCGATCATCACGAGACGGTCGCGGTGCCATGGGCCATCAGCGATCATCCACTCGATGGGGCGCAGCACGATATTGGCATCATCGGAGATGTAACGATCGCGCACCGCGCCGGTCAGGCCGCCAAAGCCCTTAAGCTGCTCGCGCAGGACCGCTGGCAATTCCGCGGCCTCATAGCGAACCGACTTGTCCCAACTGGTGTTGAAGAACATGTAAGCCAAGTCTGGACCAATCGGCACGAACCCGGCCATGCCGTGGGGAGCGTGTTGAAGTATGATGCGGTCAATCTCCATCTCGCCGTCGATGACGCGTGGAATGTTGACGCGGAATGCCGACTGGCCGTTGTAAGCGGGCTTGGTGTCGTCGCCGGTGATGTCTTCACGGAGCTTGGAATAGGTGCCGTCCGCCGCGACCATCACATCATAATGGGCCGCTGTGTCGTTCGAGAACACCACGTCAACGCCATTCGCGCCCTGCTCGTAGCTGGAAACAGTGGTCGAATAGGCAATGTTGACGCCGACGTCATTTGCCCGCGTTGTCAGAATTTCGTGCAGTTTTGGACGGGTAATGCCATTCATGGGCGGAAGGTTAGAACCCGGAATGGTCGCACCCGGCATCTGACGAACTTCGACGCCTTCGGCATTGAGGGTCTTGCCCCATGCGCGAGTGGAGTAGCCAAATTCTAAACACTGCTGCGCGCAACCAATAGCATCCAGAGCGCGCAAGGCGTTGAAAGGCTGAATAATGCCGACGCCAAAAACCGATGCATGCATATCGGAGCTGCGTTCGATAACGTCGACGGCAAAGCCCTTGCCACGCATTGCAATAGCCGTTGCGAGTCCACCGATCCCGCCTCCGACAACGAGAACCTTGATTTCCTTCATCGGAAACCTCCTCCCTAGAGTTCCTTTGTTGCCGCCATTAGGAAACCTGACAGTTTCCCAAGTCAAGTATCGGGTATCGTAGGAATTCTTTGGATCGGTTGAGGGTGGGTTTTGGCGCTAAGGTGCGGGTGCAGCGCGGAAAAACTGGCTGGATTTCCGTATTTTCCGCGCGGGTTTCGCGGACGAAAAGGCAAAACCATGGGCCTGAAAGTCCATCGGTGGGAGCAGATGCAGCGCCTCAAAGGATGGACAGAAAATATCTTAATTTCAGATACTTAGAGGAGAGGTCGGAGTGTCAGGTTTGGCGACACACAAAGTTTTGGGTCTTCACCAACGATCTTGAGACTTTTCCAGTATATGGACAAGAATAGGTTCGGGCGGTGTCTTACCGTGCACGGTCGGTGAAAAGAGCGGCGAATAAAGCGAAGGCAGTGAGTATGGCACGTGTCGGCCGGCCAGTGACGATGGCAGCAGAAGAACGACGTGAACTGGTCTTTGAACATGCGGAACGTCTGTTCTGTGACAAGGGCTATTCCGGCGTAACGATGACCGAAATCGCCAAGGCAGCGGGCATGAGCAAGAAGACGCTCTATGTGATGTTCGCTGACAAAGAGGAACTGCTGCGCGAGCTGGTGTCGTCGTCTTACCTGTGGGACGCCGGGGCATCGCAGGCCGTGGCGCATGACCCGGTTGACGAGGTGCGCCAACGATTGCGCATTATTTCAAAGCATGTGCTGTCGCCCCGCCACATCAATCTGTGTCGGCTCGCTGTTGGAGAGAGCATTTCCAAGAACGGGATTGCGGATACGTTTCTGGAGCTGGGTATTTATCAAAGTCGCGCTTCGCTGGTGGAGGCTATCGACCGGATACCCGAACAGCGCAGACGCGTTGCGCTCAGCTCCAACCTCATCGCTGGCATGCTGTTTGGCGCGACCTGCAGCGTCAATCTGATGACTGCCATGCTCACCGGCAATAATCCGGTGATGCAGAAAATTGGCGAGTCTATCGACGTGGTGATCAACGCGGTTTTTGTTCTGGACGAAACAGCCGTCCGCGCCGATTGAGATCAGTGCTGCTCAGCGAAATATTGCTCAATCACCTTGAGCGTTTTCCGGTAGTGACGCTCCAATAGCCCTGCGGCCTCATCGCCATTTCCGGCCATTGCGGCTTCAGCGATCGCCTTGTGCTCATCATCATAATCGGTGCGGGGCTTATGCGATGAAGCGGCAACTGCGCGATACCGGTCCGACTGTTCCCGCAGGTCATCGCAGATCGCCATAATTTTGTCTGAGCCACAGCAGAACACCAGCGCCCGGTGGAACCGGTGGTGGTAGACCTCCCACTTATCATTCCGGACTTTGCGCGCGTCGTCCAAGAATCGCGGCGTGCGGGTTAGCCGATGAAGGCTTACGACAATCTCGTCGCGCCACTCTTCGGTGCCATTGGCGATGGACCGGCGGAGCGCCTCAACCTCGAGAATACACCGGGCCTCGAGCAGATCACGCCATACTTCCAAAGATACCTGGCTGACCGAGAAGCCTTTGTGGTCCTGCAGATCAACTAAGCCTTCTGCAACAAGGCGGTTGAGCGCTTCTCGAACAGGGTTGATCGCAGTCGAAAAGCGCTGGCGAAGCACTTCAATACGCAAACGACTGCCGGGCGGCAATGAGCCCTGCAATATTTCTTGACGTAACTCCAAGGCGATTTGGCTCGCGGCCGTCAGCTTGGTCGGCTCATCAGGTTTGTCTTCGTTCATGGCGTCCCCCAGACCGATCTGTTCTAGCGCAGGTTGACAAAGTCGCAAAATGGAAATCTATTCGAATTTATAAGAATAATCCATTATCTTATTTGGAGGAGAAATCATGGATCATTTCAAGGGTTGGATCGCTGCATCGGCTTTCGCAATTATGAGCAGCCAAGCAGTATTTGCCGGTGACATCACCGTTGCGGTCCCTAATCCATCGGCTGTTTTGCTCCTGCCAATTATTGCAGCGCAGGGCGAAGGCTATTTTGAAGCCGAAGGCGTCAACGTCACCATCGAAGCCCTGAACGGCTCGGGTGCCGTTATTCAGGCTCTGGCCGCTGGTCAGGCACAGATCGGCAATCCGGGTGCAGGCCCGCTGCTGCAGGCGCGTTCGCGTGGCGTAGAAATCACCAATATCTATCGCCTCAACCCACTCAGCTCGTTCTCGATCGTGGTCAAAGAAGGTTCGGAAATCACTTCGGCTGATCAGCTGAAGGGGAAAGTCATCGGTATCGGTACCGCTGACGGGTCTGAATCGGCGTTTGCGCGCTCGATCCTGACCGAAGCCGGCCTTGAAGAAGGTAAGGACTTCACCTTCCTCGTGGTTGGTGATGGTGGCCAGGCCACTGCCGGTTTCCTGCGCGGCGATATTGATGCCTATGCGGCAGCGACCAACGACGCGGCAATTCTGAACGCGCGTGGCGTCAAGCTGACCAACATCACACCGGACAAGTTCAAGACTTTCTTCGGCAACGCGCTCGCAGCCATGCAGCCGTATCTGGATGAGAACAAGTCGGACGTTGAAGCCTTCGGCCGCGCTCTGGTCAAGGGTGCAAAGTGGGCTGCTGATCCGGCAAACCGCGAAGCTCTGATCCAGCACATTGGCGCTGAAAACCCGCAGGAAGTTGAGGACAAAGAGTTCGCGAATGCGCTGATCGACCAGATCATCATTCGTCAGACCCCGTTCGATGCTTCGCTCGGTTATGGCTATCAGGACCTCGACGCCTGGAAGGCCTGGGAAGAAAGCCTTGTGGCTTCCGGCGAACTGGAAAAGCCACTGGATGACCTCAGCGTCGTCTACACCAATGACTTCATCGACACTTGGAACGGCAAATGACGCAGTCCCCTTCTGTGGGTCTGGAAACAACAAACGCAGGAGCTTCGGCTCCTGCGGTCTATCAGGTCCGCAACCTCCAAAAGGCCTTCGCTCGACAGGCCGTTACCGCGCTTGAAAATGTGAGCTTTGACCTGCCGCGTGGCAGTTTCACCTCGGTGATCGGCGCGTCGGGTTGCGGCAAATCTACTTTGCTCAAGATCATGGCTGGTCTGGTTTCGCCAACGGCGGGCTCAGTGATGCTGGCTGGCTCACCCGTTTTGGGCACGCGCCCGGACATCGGGATGATGTTCCAGCAGGCGGTGCTACTGCCGTGGATGACCACGATCGAGAACATTCTTCAACCCATTGAAATCCGTCACGGGAAAGCTGCTGCACGCGCCCAGCGGAGCAATGCCGAAGCGCTGATGGAGCTGGTTGGTCTGCAGGGATTTGAAAACGCTTATCCCAAAGAGCTTTCGGGCGGGATGCAGCAACGCGCTTCAATATGCCGGATGCTGATCACCGAACCGCAAATCCTTCTCCTCGACGAGCCGTTCTCGGCGCTCGATGAGTTGGTGCGTGACCACATGAATATGGAATTGCAGCGCATTTGTATGGCGCGCAATGCCACGACATTCCTGATCACCCACTCGATCCCCGAAGCCGTTCTGCTGTCGGACAAGGTTTTTGTCATGGGCGCACGCCCCGGTCGGATCATGGAAGAAGTGATCATCGATCTGCCGCGTCCGCGTACGCTGGAGATGATGCTTGATCCTCATTTTGGCGAGCTCGTTGCTTACATCCGCAACCGACTAGATATGGGTGTGAACCATGGGAAGTAACATCAAGGTCCTCCCGCCGCTGGTTGATACAACTGAGTTTCCCTCGACCGTATGGACCGAAAAAGTATCGCCCATCGACCGCCTGCCCCGTTCGGTCGCCATTCTCGGCTTGGGCGCGATTATCTTTGCGCTCTGGCATCTCGTGACCATGTCGGGCCTGATCAACACTGTCATCCTGCCCACGCCGTTTCAGGTGTGGAACCAGATCATCACCGTCGGGCTCAATTTGGCGACGGGTGGCTATATGCTGGCCGCGCTGTGGATCACCACGCAGGAAGTGCTGATCGGATTTTTGCTCGCCGCAATCATTGGTATCGGCCTCGGCACGCTGGTTGGTGAAACCAAGTTCGGCGAACGCGCGGTGATGCCGTATCTGGTTGCCATCGACACCATGCCCAAGATTGCCTTTGCACCGCTGTTTGTCGCCTGGCTGGGTTTTGGCCTAGAAAGCAAGATCGCTCTGGCAACCTTCGTATCGGTATTCCCGATCATCGTCGGCACGGCCTCGGGCCTGCAATCTGCGGACGAGAACGCTCACATGCTGTTCCGCACCATGGGCGCTAACCGCCTTCAGACGCTCATCCGCATGAAGTTCCCCTTTGGTCTGCCGCAGATCTTTACGGGTCTGAAGATTGGCGCCTTATCGGTTATGGCCGGCGCAATCACCGCGGAATTTCTCGGTGGCGGCAAGGGGTTTGGTGAGCTGATCCGTGTGGCTGCATCGCAGCTTGATACGGCGCGCGTGTTTGCCCTCATCATCTATCTAAGCCTCGTCGGGCTATCGATGTACGCCATCGTCATGTTCACCGAGAAGCGCGTTGTCTTCTGGCAGAACCGTCGCGGAAACGACTGATAAATAAGGTTTTCTATGTCTAATCGTCTCTTTGCTGACCCGTCTTTCCCGGCAGTTCCAGTTGTCGGAACCGACGATCTCTATCCGGTTCACCGTATCTTCTGCGTGGGTCGCAACTATGCCGACCACGCCAAGGAAATGGGTGTTGAGGTCGATCGCGAGACACCATTCTATTTCCTCAAGAACCCTCTGGCTTTGACGGCCAATGGCTCGTCGATCCCTTATCCGCCGGGCACTGAGAACTACCATTACGAAATGGAATTCGTCGTGGTCATCGGCAAGCCGCTGTTTAAGGCGTCTATCGATGAGGTCAGTGATGCGGTGTTCGGCTACGCCTGTGGCCTCGACATGACGCGCCGCGACCTCCAGCTCGTCGCACGCGCCAAGGGTCGTCCGTGGGATTTCGGCAAGGATTTTGAACAGTCAGCTGTTTTGACCGCGATCACTCCGGCTGCGGAATTTGGTGCGATTGGCGAGCAGTCGATTTGGCTCAAGGTGGACGGCGAAACCCGCCAAGACGCAAAGCTCTCCGATCTGGTCTGGTCGGTTCCAGAGCTGCTCTCGCACCTCTCGCACTACTATCACCTGCAGCCCGGCGACGTGATCTACACGGGCACCCCTGCCGGTGTCGGTGCTGTCGTTGCCGGTCAGAGCATCGAAGGCGGCGTTGAAGGCCTCGAGCCCATCAGCCTGAACATTCTCGCCGCTGAATAACGCAAACCTTTCGCGGGCCACCCCGCTCGCACGGCACCACAAGGTTTTTAGCCTCGCCCAACGGCGGGGCTATTTTTATGGCGCGGGGGCTTTTCCACGCTGCGTAGTGTTTGTGCGTCAGAAGGTCTCGGCGCGGGGCGCTGTCGACCGAAAACATGAACCACTCCATCATGTTATCAACAATCATTTCAAAACCAATGGCTTAAATCGGCTAGGCCGGGGCTTGGACTCGGCGGCGAATGGCAATAGAGCACGCAAATCTGAGTTCCTAGATCAGGTTTGTATTATGCGTCTCCCCTTCGCACGCTCCCTTACGCTCGCAACTGCTATCGCTTTGATCGCCACCCCGGCTTTCGCCGACCGTAGCTTTACCGACCAGATGGGTCGTGAAGTTGTTGTCGCCGATAAGATTGAGCGCTCGGTCGTTCTCTTCCACCAGGCGCTCGATGTGGTTGCACAGCTGGATGCGACAGCGCAGGTGGCGGGCGTTCTGGTGGATTGGGACAAGCGCCTGAGCCCCGGCTTCCGCAAGATCACGCCCGAGTTCATCGACATCGCCAAGCCAGGCGAATTGCGCGCGGTGAACATGGAAAGCCTGCTGGAGCTGGACCCTGATCTGGTGATCATCCCACACTTTATGGATGCGGCCGTTATCAAGCAGCTTGAAGACGCCAATATCCCAACCATCGCGCTTGCCTTTGCGGACCTGCCGGAAAGCCAATATGGCAAGACCGACCCAGAGCTGGAAGACGAGAAGGCCGCCTACACCGCTGGCGTGACCGGGGCTGTGGAACTGCTCGGTGAGATTTACGGCAAGGAAGAACAGGCCGAAAAGCTCGTCGCGGCGATGGAAAAGGGTCGTGCGATTGCGGATGAACGCACCGCAGGCATCCCAGAAGAAGACCGCACCCGCGTCTATCTCGCCTCGTCCGAAACCAGCACCCGTGGCGCGGGCAAGTATACTGGCCTGATCATCGAACAGGCTGGTGGCTTTAACGTCGCTGGCGAGTTGCACGGCAACGCAACCGTGACGCTTGAGCAGGTTCTGGCGTGGAACCCGGAAGTGATCATCGTCGAAGAGCGTTCGGTGGAGGCCTATGAGGCGATCACCACCAAGGCCGAATGGGCCGAAATCGACGCCGTCAAGAACGGCAAGGTTTACCTGCTGCCAGAATTCGTGCGTCCGAATGGCCATCCGGCTCCAGAAAGCCTTGGCCTCGGCGAAGCCTATCTCGGCTCGCTGTTCTATCCAGAACTCTATGCCGATCTCGACCTAGAAGCGATAGTTCAGGACTATTACCAGACCTTCTACCGCATCGGTTACGCGCGTGACTAATCGCGACAGCCTTGTGCGCCGGACTTTGTCCGGCGCCGCCTTGCCTATCACCTGCGTTTGCATGATCGCGGCGAGCCTTTTCGCCATGAATGCAGGCCGCTACGGCATTGATCCTGTTACTGTTATCAAAGTGATCCTGTCGCGCTTTATCGACATTCCCGTCGATTGGAATGCGCGCGTTGAAACGGTCATTTTCAATATCCGCTTGCCGCGCATCGGCGTTGCTTTGCTGGTTGGCGCGTGTCTGGCGTCGAGCGGCGTGAGCTTCCAAGGCGTCTTCCGCAATCCGCTGGTCAGTCCCTTCTTGCTCGGCGTTTCCGCCGGTGCCGGTTTTGGTGCGGCTGTCGCGATTTTGCAGGGCGGCGGCACGCTCACCATTCAGCTTTATGCCTTTGCCTTTGGCGGTCTGGCAGTGATTGCGGCTGTGCTTCTGGCGCGGCTTTATAAGAATTCCAACACGCTGGTGTTGATCCTCTCCGGCACGATTACGAGCTCGGTGTTCACCGCCCTCCTCGGCCTTCTGAAATATACCGCCGACACCGAGAACAAGCTGCCGGTGATCGAATATTGGCTACTCGGTTCGCTCTCCGCTGCTGGCACGGATGCATTCATCAATATCGCCGTGGTGGCGATCCCGGCGATGGTGCTGGTCTATCTGCTGCGCTGGCGACTGAACCTGCTCACCTCTGGCGATGAACAGGCGCAGCTGCTTGGCGTGAACGTCAAGCGCGAGCGCATTTTGCACATCACGCTTGGCACCCTACTCTGTGCGGCCGCAGTTTCGACCTGCGGGATCGTCGGTTGGGTTGGGCTTGTTGCCCCGCATCTGGCGCGCATGATTGTCGGCCCCGACCACGTCAAACTCATTCCGATGTCGATGGCACTGGGCGCGACGTTCTTGCTGATCGTCGATACGCTCGCCCGCACCCTCGTCATGGCGGAAATTCCGCTGGGCATCGTCACCGCCCTCGTCGGCGCGCCGTTCTTTGCCGTCCTGCTTGCACGTAGCGGAAAGGGTTGGTCATGACCGCCCTCGGCCTCAGCAAAGTCGCCACCGGCTATGGCAAGAACGTGCTGGTCCGCGACCTCAATTGCGACCTCGCAAAAGGCGACGTTCTCAATATTCTCGGGCCCAATGGCGTTGGCAAAACGACGTTGCTGCGCGCCATTACCGGGCTCTCTAACCCCATCAGTGGCACTGTGACACTGCTCGGCAAGCCGCTGAAAGAGATGAGCATTCGCGATCGCGCGAAGGCCATCGCCTTGGTTTCGCAGAGCGAGAACATGACCTTTGCGCTGACTGTGCGCGAAACCGTGCTCACCGGGCGCGCACCGCACTTGGGGCTGTTTGAACGTCCGGGCAAGAAGGACGAGGAGATCGCCTCGGCGGTGCTTGAGGTGATGGGCGTTGCCGACCTCGCCGATCGTGAGCTGCCGTCGCTCTCGGGAGGTCAACGCCAGATGGTGCGCATTGCGCGGGCGCTGGCGCAACAATCGCAAGTGGTGGTGCTGGATGAGCCGACGTCGCATCTCGATATTGCCAATCAGATGCAGGTGATCGCCGCAATCCAGCGCCTGCGCGAGCGTGGCAATACCGTGATCGTCACCACACATGATCCAGAGCATGCCTTAGTGTGCGGCGGGCAGGTTTTGGTCTTGTCTAAAACACGCGGACCAGTTTTTGGTCCGGTGGGTACGACCCTCACCGAGCAGTTGCTTGAAGACACCTTCTCAGTGCCGGTTTCGAAATCCGTCACTGCCGATGGCGACGTTCTGATCGCGCCTAAATACACTCAAATTCTACGAGAGCTTTCACAATGACCAGAGCGCCAGTGGTCCTCCTGCACAATGGAGACGGAGGCGTTGCCTCCAGCTTTGAGCCAAGCGTTGCGGCCGGTGATCTGCGCTGGCTGCGTCAGTCCGATGTTACAGAGGATGATCTCGCCGATGCCAAAGGTCTGATCCTGCCGCTGGCGGTTGATCAGATTGCCCTGATGGACATCAAGCCTCAGCTAGAGGCGCTTCTGGATCGTGGCGGCCGCATCGCCATCATGTGCCACATGCTGCGCCCCTTCATTGATGGTCCGGGTATTTTCGTGCCGATGGAAAAGCCGAAGCGTCCAGACTTCAATCTCTTCCGCCTGCGTGAGCACGCCATCTTTGCTGACGTGCCCACGGAAGCGCTTGAGTCCAATAAGGGTGTGGTGGGCTTTTATGGGCGCGGCCACAACCCTATGCCGGAAGGGGCAGAAGCCATTCAGGTTTTTGGGGAGCGACAGGTTCCGGTCGACTGGATTTGGGAGCGTCCAAAGGGGGGCGTGGTGTTCAACCACTCCGGCAATGACCTTTGGGTAGTGGGCAACCAACCCGATGCGCGCAAGGCAATGGCACCCAAGCTCGTGGCTTGGTGTAAGGGAGAGATGTAATGGGCGTTGTGTTTGTAAACTCTGGCGCCTGCTTCCAGCTCGAATGCCTCGAAGGACCGCGCTTTCGCGAGTATTTTGACCTGGCCCTACGCCCAGAAGAGCTCTCGGCCGAAGCGCTAGAAGGGCATGATGTGCTCATCGTTCCGTGCCACACGCCGGTGCATCGCATCTTGGCCAAGCAGCAGGTTCTGCTCGATTTTCTGGAGCGTGGCGGGACGCTGTTCGCCAGTGGCCGCAGCAAGAATGAGCAGTGGCTGCCAAACGTCAGCTTTGACCCCTGCCCGACCAATTTTTGGTGGTGGCTGACGCCGGGTGAAACGCTGGGGACAGAAATAGCCAAGCCTGAGCATAGCCTCTTCCAATACATCGACCACAAGGCGATCACCTGGCATCTGCACGGCTTCTACAATGTGCCAGAAGGCGCTGAAGTGTTGGCGACTGGCCCTGACAATCGGCCGATCCTCTACATCGACGATGTGACGACCAAGGGGCGCATGATCGTCACGAGCCTTGATCCGTTCTCGCATCACGGCCGCCACTTCATGCCGTCGGCCACACGATTCTTGGATGGGTTGCTTCCCTGGCTGCGCACGAAAGACGCGATCCGCCCCCGCTAAGGCATAAACGACCCCGATTGAGCGGCGAATTCGGTGCTGACCCGAGTCAGTTTGGACGCTGTGACATTCCTGTGATGTCGTAGCGCCCAAGTGTCTACGGGGCTAGGACTTGACCCAAAAAGCCATGCGCACCAAAGAGGTGGCGCGAAAAATGCCCAGAAACACGCCCTCATCACCAACGAAAATACTTTCTTGTCAGTAGAAAGAAAGTATGAAAGATATTTCCGATCTGTGGGGGAATTGGGCTGTGAAAAGCACGTCCGGGAAATTGCTGACTATGCTGCGCGATGGCGGTGCACAGTCACGAGCTGATCTGGCAAGGGGTATCTGTGTTTCTGCATCGGTGCTGACCAAGCTGGCGGCTGCATCCATTTCCCGCGGTCTGGTTTTAGAAGCCGACACGACAGCGCCTAGCCCAATGGGCCGTCCCCCATCCCTGCTCGCGTTCAACCCCAGTGGCGCTTACGTCATTGGCGCCAATATTGGCTATGGACGCATTAGCGTTGCTTTGGTGGACTCTGCCCTGAACGTGCAGCAGACGGCCAGCGCCAACTTCGATCAGACGAAGACGACAGTCGACGACATGATTGATTTGGTGAGCAAAATTTCCAACAGACTCATCGAAGACAGCCAGCTCCCGCGCACCAGAATAGCCGGTGTTGGCGTGGGCGTTCCCGGTAAGGTCGACGCGGCCAAGCGCTCAAATCTCTATTCGAAACTCGAACGCTCTGGGCAAGCGGTGCCCTTCGCGGACCGTATCGAACAGAGACTAGCTTTGCCCGTCGTGCTCGAACACAACGCCTCGGCCATTGCCTTGGCGGAAGCCATCTATGGCGCTGGGGCGGGCAATGCTTCGGTTTTGCATATCTATATGCGATCCGGTCTTGGCGCGGGCCTTGTGCATTTCCGCAATGGCGAAGCCAATTCGCCCGGCCCAATCGAAATCGGCCATGTGGTGGTCGAGCCGCACGGCCTCACCTGTGTGTGCGGCACACGTGGCTGTCTGGAAGCCCGCTTCTCTGAACCAGCTCTGTTGTCGGCGTTACAACTCGATCACGTGCCCGAAGAGGGATTGATCGCGGCTGCACGCGCCAATGCTGAGGTTTGGGCCCTGCCCTACGAGCAATTCGTGCAGACCCTGGCCACATCCATCACCCTACTCGGCCCCGATCTGATTTTGCTCGGCGGTCATTTGGGCGAAGCACCACAAGAATTCATCGATCAGCTCAAATCTGATCTCACCCCACGTCTGATGCGCCAGTTTGAAGGCGTTCGGATCGAACGTGCTCACTTAGTGCCCGATGCTGGCGCCCTTGGGGCTGCCTGTGTCGCGCTCGAGAAATATGTCTTTGAAGGATAGTTCAATGGGAGATACCGAAGCTGCGCCTCCAGCGCGTAAATCAGGCTTCACCGTGGACAGATCAGCTGTGATGCTGACCACGCTGTCTATCTCTGGTGGTCTGGCTCTCTGGTGGATTGCTACGTCGCTGACCACCACCCCTTTGCCCGGCCCCGTAGAAGTACTCGAACGGTTCATTCGCTCGTTTAGCTCTGGTCAGTGGTGGGTAGACGTGCGGGCGTCTCTGACACGCGTTCTCACCGGCTTTGCCCTTGGCGTACTCCTTGCGATCCCAGTCGGGTTCTTGATGGGGTGGTATAAGGTTGCGCGTGGTCTGATCGATCCTTGGATCCAGTTCTTCCGCGTGATCCCACCACTGGCGATCATTCCGCTCGCTATTGTGACCATGGGCATCGACGAAACGCCCAAGATCTTCGTGATCTTCCTGGCCTCGTTCCTGTCGTCGGTTGTTGCTGCGTATCAGGGCGTGATCAGCGTCGACAAGACCTTCATCAACGCCGCTCGCGTTCTGGGCGCGTCGGACTGGGTCATCTTCACACGCGTGGTTATCCCAGCATCGACCCCCTTCATTCTGGTTGGTTTCCGCATTGGTCTCGGCTCCGCATGGGCAACAGTTGTGGCAGCAGAACTGATCGCAGCGCAGGCGGGCCTCGGCTTCCGCATGCAGCAGGGCCAGCTCTACTACGATCTGCCGGTCATCTTCGTATCGCTGATTTCTATCGGCGTATTGGGCCTGATCATGGATCGCGTCGTCAGCTTCACCGAGCGCAAGCTGACCGTCTGGCAGGAAAGAATCTAAGCATGTCGAACACGCAAGACGTCAAAATCCGTTTTGAGAATGTTGGCCGTGAATTTGGCACCGATAAGGGCAATTTCACCGCGCTGCAGAATCTCAATCTCGATGTTTACGATGGCGAGTTCATCACCGTTGTAGGCCCTTCCGGTTGCGGCAAGTCCACAGCCATGAACATTGTGGCAGGCCTACTCGATGTCACGAGCGGCCAGTGCCTCGTTGACGGTGAACCCGTCAACGGCCCGGGCCCCGACCGGGGTGTTATCTTCCAGCAATACGCGCTGTTCCCATGGCTGACCGTTCGCGAGAACGTTGAGTTTGGCCTCAAGCTCAAGGGCATCGACAAGACAGAGCGCCGTCGCATTGCGGACCACTATATCGGTCTCGTGGGCCTCAGCGACTTCGCCGATGCGCTGCCCAAGATGCTCTCGGGCGGCATGAAGCAGCGCTGCGCGATTGCTCGTGCCTATGCGGTGAACCCAAAGGTTCTCCTGATGGATGAGCCTTTCGGCGCGCTCGATGCGCTGACCCGCGTCCGTATGCAGGATCAGTTGCTCGACACGTGGTCTAAAGAACGCCGCACGGTGATGTTTATTACCCACGACGTTGACGAGGCCGTCTATCTCGCCAATCGCGTAATCGTCATGGCCGCCCGCCCGGGCCGCCTGCAGGAGGTCATCAATGTTGATCTCCCCTACCCGCGCAATGACGAACTGCGTCTGTCGCCAGAATTTGCGGAAATCCGCAATAAGGTTTGGCACGCTGTTTACTCGCAGCCAAGCCATTCATAAGAAAACTCAAGGGAGAGTGATGATATGAAAAAGCGTAGCTTTATCAAGTTGATGGCAGGGATTGCCCTGACCAGCGTTTGCCTCGTGCCAGTTTCGGCTCAGGACCTGACCCCAATCCGCATGGGCTATATCGCTGACTACTTCGGCAGCAGTGTTGCAGCAATTGCGACCAAGCAGGACCTGTGGACCAAGCATGGTCTTAAGGCTGATCTGAGCGTTTTCACCAACGGCCCGATCCAGGTTCAGGCTCTTGGCGCTGGTTCGCTTGACTTTGCTTACATCGGACCAGGCGCTCTGTGGCTTCCTGCTTCCGGTCAGGCCAAGGTTATCGCGATCAACGCGCTCGGCTCGACCGACCGCGTTATTGCCCAGCCAGGCATTGAGTCGATGGAAGACCTTCGCGGCAAGCGCGTTGCTATTCCTGAAGGCACTTCGGGCGACATGCTGATGCGCCTCGCGCTTGAAGAAGCAGGCATGACCCTTGCTGACATCGAGCCGATCATGATGGACCCAAGCACCATCGTGACCGCATTTGCCTCCGGTCAGGTCGATGCAGCGGGCATCTGGTACCCATTCGTTGACATCATTCGTCAGCGTATTCCAGAGCTGAAGGAACTGTCGTCTAACGCCGACTTCTTCCCGGCTGTGGCTTTCCCAAGCTCGTTCATCGTCTCCAACACCATGGCTGAAGACGGCGACACCATTCGCAAGGTCAATGCGGTAATCAAGGAAGCCATCGACTTCCGCCGTGACAACCTCGACGAGTCCGTCACCATCACCGCAGATTTCCTTGGCGTTCCAGTTGAGCCATTGCAGGCAGAAGCTTCGCTTGCGACCCAGCCAAACTCGGAAGAGCTGGTTGGCCTGACCATCAATGGTTCGGTCAATTCCTGGCTCGACACCATGGCGCAGCTCTATGTGACCTTCGGCAAGGTTGAGAGCGTTCAGCCAGCGTCTGAATTCTACCTCGGCGATTTCTACGCCAAGTAAGCCAATCGGCTGAAATCCACACGGTCTTCGCTGCCTTCATCGGCAGCGGAGACCCAGACTGTCTCTCTTTTTGGATACTAAGTTGATGACGACAACTCGACCCAATATCGTGTTCATCATGGCCGATGATCATGCTGCAAGCGCAATCTCTTGCTATGGCTCGGGCCTGAATGCCACGCCCCATATTGATCGGCTGGCAGAAGAAGGCATGCGTCTCGACCACTGCTACGTCACCAACTCTATTTGTACCCCGAGCCGTGCCTCGATCCTCACGGGCACGTATAACCACGTGAACGGCGTCACTACGCTGACCACCGACCTCGATAATCGCTTGCCGAATGTGGCGCGTTATCTGCAGGCGTCCGGCTATCAGACCGGCATGTTCGGCAAATGGCACCTCGGCGAGGGCAAGGCTCACCAGCCCACCGGCTTTGATCAATGGTCGGTTCTTCCGGGCCAGGGCGACTATTTCGACCCTGTGATGATCGACAGCAATGGGCCACATGTTGAGCCCGGCTACGCCAGCGACATCATCACCGACAAGACCATCGCGTTTATGGACCAGTGCGATCGCGAACGTCCGTTCTTCGTCATGTGTCACCATAAGGCGCCGCATCGCCCATTCGTGCCGCATCCGCGCTATCGCGAGCTTTACACCGAAGATCTGCCGATCCCAGAAACCTATGACGACGACTATTCCAACCGTGCTTCAGCGGCGGAACTGGCGCGTATGCGGGTTCGTCAGGACATGACCTACGAAGACTTAGGGCTGGTACAGCCTGAGGGCGGCGACGAAGTCGGCAGCGCTATTCGCAGCGAAAACGGCGCGATCAGCCGCAATGTTCCCGATCTGGAAGACGTGTCCGGCCTCGTGCTGATCTGCAAGGACACTGGCACCAATTTCACCTTCAAGACCAAGCGTGAACTCGATGTGTTCAAGTATCAGCGCTACATCAAGCGCTATCTGCGCACCGTCGCGGGCATTGACGACAATGTTGGGCGCCTCCTCGACTATCTCGACAGCAATGGTCTGACCGACAACACCATGGTCATCTACACCTCCGACCAAGGCTTCTTCCTCGGTGAGCATGGCTGGTTTGATAAGCGCTTCATGTATGAAGAGTCGCTGCAGATGCCGTTCGTCATCCGTTACCCAGATGGTATCGCGCCACAGTCGGTCACCAAGCGCATCGCATCAAATGTCGATTTTGCTCCGACATTCCTTGATTACGCTGGCGTGCAGATCCCGAACTTCATGCAGGGCGTCAGCATGCGCCCCATCTTGGAAAAGACCGACGATGCGAGCTGGCAGGATCTGGCCTACCATCGCTATTGGATGCACAAGGACTATTACCACAACGCCTTTGCGCACTACGGCATTCGCGATGATCGCTACAAGCTGATCTATTGGTACAATGATGCGCTCGACCAGCCCGGTGCATTCAATGGCGATGAGCCACCTGAATGGGAATTGTTCGACTGCCAGAGCGACCCGAAAGAACTGGTCAATCTTGCCAATGATCCGAAGTATCGTGAGATTTTCCTAGCCATGCTGGAAAAGCTGGATCACAAGATGACGGAAATCGGCGATATCGCAGAACACGATAGTGCCGCTCTCCGCGCACAAAACTAAGATGATCCGTCGCCCATAAAATGAGCCAATGTTGCCGCCCACCATCGCCGAATGCCACTAGCCTGAGCCAGGAGCAGACGACTGTCACCACAGTCTCTGCTGCCGAGGTTTCGGTCGGCGTCGTAGCGATTGCGGGCGGCAAGAGTCTTGTCGGCACCCACACACCGGCCATTGAGCAGGATGGTGAGGGACCGCAAAGAAGTGTCACCCTCGCACCGTATGGGATAAGCCCTACGACGGTGACGAACGCTGAGTTTGAGCGGTTTGTCGCCGCGACAGGCTATATCACTGAAGCCGAGCGGATCGGCTGGTCGCCTGTTTTCGACAGTTCCCGCGAACACCTCGCGCACGCCGCCTCGGTTGGCAATCAATTGCCGTGGTGGAAGATTGTCGAAGGGGCACGCTGGAACCACCCAGAAGGGCCGCAGTCGGATCTGCGGGACCGGGAAGATCATCCCGTCGTGCAAGTCTCGTGGAATGATGCGAACGCTTATGCCCGCTGGGCGGGTGGGCGACTGCCCACCGAGGCGGAGTGGGAACATGCAGCCCGAGGTGGCGCGCATCCACAGCGTTTTCCCTGGGGCGATGCAGAACCAAGCGACACCGATATTCACTGCAATATCTGGCAAGGCAGCTTCCCGCGGCACAATAGTCTTACCGACGGCTATCTGCTGACGGCGCCCGCAAAGAGCTTCGAACCCAATAGTTTGGGGCTCTACAACATGGCGGGGAATGTTTGGGAGTGGACGCAGGACGCGTTCAAAATTCGCTCTCTGAGCAAGTCGGCCAAGCTTCGAAATGCTAGTGCCGCGCAGCATAAAGAGAAAGTACTCAAAGGAGGTTCGTTCCTTTGTCACATCTCCTATTGCTACCGCTATCGGATTGCGGCACGTATGGCCATGTCGCCGGATAGTGCGGGATCAAATGCAGGCTTCCGCCTTGCATTTTCGAGCCGTACGTGATGTCCAACACACCTCGCATGTTTATCGCTCTTGAGTGGTTAGCTTCGGCGCTTTAAGCGCCTGTTTTTAATATCGTCCCCGGTGCGCAATGCCCATCTATCTGCCTATCGCTGAACTCTCCGTCGATCTGTTTTTCCTGATCGGTATCGGTGCCGCGATCGGCTTCATTTCGGGTCTGTTTGGTGTTGGCGGCGGCTTTCTGATGACGCCGCTGCTGCTGTTTTCCGGCGTGCCCGCCGCAGTTGCCGTTGCTTCGGTTACAGCGCAGGTCGCCGCCTCCTCAACGTCCGGGGCGATTTCCTATTTCCGCAAGGGCGGGATCGACTTCAAGCTTGCCGCCTATCTCGTTGGCGGAGGCGTTGGCGGATCTATCGCCGCCATTGGTGTTCTGGCTCTGCTGCGCCAATGGGGTCAGGTCGATTTCTTCATTGCTATTAGCTATGTGGTACTTCTCGGCTTTGTCGGCTCATCCATGCTGTTTGAAAGTGTTCGCTCGATCATCCGCGCGCGCCGCAAGGACTATGTGCCGACGCCGAAGCCACAGGGCTCGTCCTGGTTGCAGCGCCTACCGTTGCGCACACAATTCCCACGCTCAAAGCTCTATATTTCTGTCATTCCGGTGATCGGCATCGGCTTTTGCGTCGGCATTTTGGGAGCGCTGCTCGGTCTGGGCGGCGGCTTTATCCTTGTCCCTGCCCTCGTCTACCTCCTGCGCGTTCCGGGCAATGTGGTCATTGGCACCTCGCTCGTCCACCTGCTGGTAGTCATGCTCGTCACCTGCGTGCTGCAGGCTGTGACCAATCAATCTGTCGATATTCTCCTCGCCTTCTGCCTGATGGTCGGCAGCGTGGTTGGCGCGCAATTTGGCGCCTCCGCTGGTCAGACGATCAAGGGTGAGCAATTGCGGGCGCTGTTGGCTCTGCTGATTTTGCTGATCGCGACGCGATTCGGCTTTTCGCTGTTCACCATGCCAGCCGACCCGTTCACCGTCACAACCATTGGCTTTGGAGAAACACTGTGATGTTCTCCCGCCTCCGCACAGCCATCGCCGCCACACTGCTGATTATCGTTGCCGCCGCGACGCCCGTTGCAGCGCAGGGCCTGGTTCTGGCCAATTCGGACCCCGTGGTTGCGGTCCACTCCAATTTTGCAGGCCAGAGTTTTACCCTCTTTGGCGCCATCGACCCGACTGCGCACAATCTGCCCGCTGACACTAGCTATGACGTGGTGATGGTGATCAAAGGCCCACCGCATGACCAACGTGTCAGCATGAAGGGGCGCGAGCTTGGCGTGGTGCTGACCACCGACATGACGATGTATAAGGGCGTCCCAAGCTATTACGCCATTTTGTCTAATCGGCCGCTCAACGTCATCCTGCCGGAAGGCTTGGATGAGCGGCCGGACTTCAGTCTGCTGCGCGTCGTAGAAGCCTCCCACCTGTCGGGACCACAGGAGCTCAACAGCGAGTTTGTGCGCATCAAAACCAAGGGCGGCACCTATAGCGAAAACGCCATGGGCGTGGTGTTTCTGTCTCGGACCGGCTTTGCCGCGCGCATCTCCCTGCCCTCACATGTCTCCAACGGGCTCTATATTGCGCAGGCTTATCTCTACGCCAATGGCGAGCTGATAACTGAAGCCACCACGCGATTTGCGGTTCGCACCGAAGGGTTCGAGCGCATGCTGGTGGATAGCGCGCGCAATCATTCCCTGCTCTATGGCCTCGCCGCAGCATTCCTCGCTCTGTTCACTGGCTGGCTCGGCGGCGTCGTCTTCCGGCGCTAACCGAGGCTTCTTTTAGGATCGCCGAGTTAGCTCTCATAGAAAAATGCTGCGCGCTGGCCACAAGACAGCGCGCAGATGACCGCGTGCGCGCCCGGCGGCCGACTTGCGTGCTAAAGCGTTGCGCGGATTACGCAGCACCCCTTTCTACTAATATATTAGAGCCGTCTGAAATGTGCATTTCTTCGGCACTTTTGTGTACCGACAGACAGGCTGTCTAGAGCTAAACTGCTGGCGTTTGGCGCGCTGTGACGCTGACAAAAACCAGATATCCTCGCTTCTGCGAGGAGCAGAGCATCCAGCAAATCAACGCGTCTCCCCCATAGACACCTATGGAGAATGCCAATACCATCAGATGGTTGTAGGGGGATTTTCGCTTCCCACCCGGTGTGGCGAGGCGTGTTGTCCCTAGAATTTAAGTCATTTCGACGTTCCGAATTCATTAGCATTACTAGAATCCCGGAGACCTCATGCTCAAATTACTCAGCCTGACCTGCTGCGCTGCTGTATTAGCCAGCTCATCCATTGCCCTTGCTCAGGACGCCGCGCCAAAGCCGGAGGACCTTCCCTTCGCTGCCGGCATGCCTGTGGGCATTGTGGACAGGGAGGGCGCGCACACTCCGGCCTCTGATAATGTGAAGGTCTTTGGCGCCATCGTCAGTGCAGAGAGCTGCTCTTACGACGAGACGAGAAACTTGGTTATTGCGGTGAACCGTGGTGCACCACAGAACCGCTTCCCGAATGATGGTTTCGTCTCGCTCATCAATCACGATGGGTCCGTCCACACCCCGCGCTGGATCGGCGCCAACCGCAACGGCCTCACTCTCAATGAGCCGTTCGGCAGCGACATCCATGAGGGCATCCTCTATCTCGCTGACAGCGATGGCGGCACCGCAGAGGACGATCCGCGCACAGCCGTGATCCGCAAGTTTGACATTGCCACCGGCGCGCCGGTCGGCGAAGTGCCTGTGGCTGGTGTCGCTTGGCTCAATGACATTGAAGTGGCCAGTGACGGTACGATCTACGGCTCTGACACAGGCATGGGCCCTGCGGGTACACCACAGCGCATTTTCAAGGTCACGCCAGATGGTGAAACCAGCGTATTCCTCGAAGGCGCGCCACTGGCTCTGCCCAATGGTGTTGGTATCGACAATGACGGAAACATCGTGATCGCCAACATGGGTGATGACGCCGTTCTGACCTTCTCCGTCGATGGCGAATTGCTCAACACAGAAAAAGCCGCGCAACCAGGCAGCGATGGCCTCGTCATCATGGCTGACGGCACCAAATATGTGAGCAGCGTCATGCAAGGCGGGATCTCGAAGATGGTGCCGGGCGCTGAAGCTGAGCTGATCGCAACCAGCATCCCGAGCGCAGCCTCCATGTGCTACGATGCTGAAGCCAATCAGCTGGTTGTTCCGCTCAACAACAACAACGGCTTGGCATTCGTGCCATTGAGCTAACACCGAGCTTTGCGGTGTTCAAAACTGAGCGCCGCAGTGGTGCAGCGCTCAGCAATGGACCAAGACTTCATCGGTTAAAAGAAAAGGCGGCCTCAGGAGCCGCCTTTTCCATTTTGCTTATTCTGCTGGCTGCAAGGCAGCTGGCTTTTCAGAAGCGGGTGGTGTTGCCACGGCTTCACCAGACAGCGCCCTATTCATCTGCTCAACGTCCAGCTCGCCTTCCCAACGGGCCACGACCAGACAAGCAACGGCATTGCCGGTAAGGTTGGTCAGTGCGCGGCATTCGGACATGAAGCGGTCGATGCCGAGGATCAGAGCCATGCCTGCGATTGGCACGGATGGAATAACCGAGAGGGTTGCCGCCAGGGTAATGAAGCCCGCGCCAGTGATGCCTGCAGCGCCCTTCGAGCTCAGCATCGCCACCAGCAGCAGGATGATCTGATCCCACAGCGAGAGCTCGATGCCAGTGGCCTGCGCGATGAACAGCGCCGCCATGGTCATGTAGATATTGGTGCCGTCGAGGTTGAAGGAGTAGCCAGTCGGGATCACCAGACCCACAACCGACTTCTTCGCACCGGCGTCTTCCATCTTCTGCATCAGAGTTGGGAGAGCAGCTTCGGAGGAAGAGGTGCCGAGAACGAGCAGAAGCTCATCCTTAATGTAGCGGATGAGGGCGAAAATGGAGAAGCCATTGTACTTCGCCACTGCGCCGAGGATGACCACGACGAAGAGGAAAGAGGTCAGGTAGAAGGTGCCGACAAGCAGCGCCAGATTGGCGATGGAGCCAATGCCATAGCGACCGATGGTGAAGGCCATAGCGCCGAAGGCACCGATTGGAGCGGCCTTCATCAGGATCGAAACGATCTTGAAGATTGGTGCAGTCAGCGTCTGGAACAGGTCCAGCACCGGCTTGCCACGTTCGCCAACGGCGGCGAGAGCGACACCGAACAGGATGGCGACGAACAGAACCTGCAGTATGTTGCCGTCAGCGAAGGCGCTGACCATGGTGTCGGGGATGATGCCCATCAGGAAGCCTGTGATGGTGCTATCATGCGCCTTGTCCGCATAGCCCTGCACTGCAGCCTGATCGAGCGTTGCTGGATCGATGTTGAGGCCAGCGCCGGGCTGAACCAAATTGGCAACGATAAGGCCAACGATCAGCGCCAGGGTCGAGAAGGTGAGGAAGTAGATCATCGCCTTACCAACGACCTTACCAACCTTGCTCAGATCGCTCATGCCAGCAATGCCTGTGGCAACGGTGAGGAAGATCACCGGCGCAATGATCATCTTCACCAGTTTGATGAAGGCATCGCCGAGAGGCTTCATTTCTGTGCCGATGGCTGGCCAGAAGTGGCCGAGCAAAATACCGACAACGATTGCGAAGATCACCTGCACATAGAGGTGCTTGTAGAGAGGTATCTTTGGGGCAGAAGAGTCTGCCATTGAATGGGGCATCATGGTCTCACTCCCGTAGGGGGGCCGCAGTTGCGCGGCTCGTTGTGCTCCCACTCCTTTCGCAACTAGTGTGCCAGTTACCGACTTCACCCCTATCTGTCTGATAAACCGTCACAAAACTTCCAAAGAACTGCCACATTATGCGAGTTTGTGCGTAAATCCACACATCGTGAATTGCAGTTTGTGCGAAAATCCGCACAAGGATGCGCATGGATTTTTCTCTCAAACGCATAGTCCGCGGCCCGCTTTTGCAATGGGCATTTTTGGGCGCTGTTCTGCTGGCCCTCGGCGGAGTGGCGCTGACTGTTGGCGCCTATGTTGGTGAGGCGGAAGCGGACGCCGAGGTGCTCGAGCGTGGAGACGCAACCACACAATTGCAGGTGTCGGCGCTGCTCGCAGAACTCGATAAGCAGCGCGCGGTCCGCTTTCTGGTGGCCCGGGACGCCGACGTCATCGCGACCCTCAACGACGGTCAGCCATTTGCCGTCGCGGGGCTAAACCAGAAGCTGAGAACGCTCGCTGAAGGCGCTGGGGCGAGTGTGATTTATGTGATCAATGTCGCAGGTGACACCATTGCGGCGAGCAATTTCGACACTGACGAGAGCTTTGTCGGGAACAACTACCAGTATCGCGCCTATTTCCGCGATGCGATGTCGGGCGGCACGGGCCAGCTTTTCGCCATGGGAGCGACCAGCCGTGTTCCCGGGCTTTATGTGTCCGAGCGCATTGAGGGACCCGATGGCACGCTGGGCGTGGCCGTTGTCAAAATTGACTTTAGATTGCTCGAGACCCTCTGGGCACCGGGGAATGCTGCCACTTACGTGACAGATGCCAGAGACGTCGTGCTGCTCTCAAGTGTGCCGAACTGGCAGTTTTACGCCGCCGAGACGAAGAGCGCGGCTGAAGTGGCGGCACTGCGACAAAGCTTGCAATATCTCTCTGCGCCTCTGCGGCCGCTGCCCATTGCGTCTCATGAAGGGCGCACGGATGTCGTTGAGGCCCTCATTCCACCCCACGAAACGCCGCATCAGTTTGCGCGGGTGCAGATTGCGGTCCCGACAACGGATTGGCAGCTCTCCGCACTCTTCCCAGTAGAAGCGGAGCGGGCCGCGGCGATCACCACCACGCGCTCCAATGCCTTACTGGTCTTGGCTGCTGGGGCAGCTTTGGCCGCTCTGGCCTTGGCTTTGCTGCAACGGTCGGACCGGGTCAGACGGCGCATGGCCGACCAGCACCACGCATTGGAGCTTGCCGTCGAGACGCGCACCGCCGATTTGGCCGCGACCAACCACGCTCTGGTGGAAGTGATCAACGAGCGCGACGCGGCCGAGTTGAACGCGGCGCGGTTGAGGGACGAACTTACCCAAGCCAATCGCCTCGCATCACTGGGGCAAATTGCGGCCGGTGTGGCGCATGAAATCAACCAGCCATTGGGTGCCATCCGCGCCTATGCGGACAATGGGCAGGTCTTTCTGCAGCGCAGCGCCAATGCCGAAGCGATGGAGAATTTTGGGGCGATTTCGCGCCTCACGGACCGCATTACCAAGATTACCGAACACCTTCGCGATTTTTCACGGAAGGGTGGACGGAACGCGGTGATGATGGATCTGCGCAGTGCCGTGGACGCGGCGCTGAGCCTATTGGGCGCGAACATTCGGCACCAGAATGTGCGGATCTGCTACACGCGGCCGCAGACAGATGTGCCGATTTTTGCAGATGAAACCGGGGTCGAACAGATCATCGTCAACCTCATCCAGAACGCCCTAGAGGCTCTGGAGGGGCGAACGAACAAAGCCATATCCATCGCCTTTTCAAGTGAGCCCGGAAGCGTAAGCCTGAGGGTGACGGACAACGGACCTGGGGTTTCGCCGGACATGGCAGAACGCATGTTCACCCCGTTTTCGACCAGCAAGGCGAAGGGGCTCGGACTTGGGCTCGTGATCAGCCAAGACCTTGCACAGAGCTTTGGCGCGAGCCTGCTTTTGGAACCAAACACAGCATCCGGCGCGAGCTTTGTGCTCCGTTTTCCGAGACCGACCCCATGACCAAAACCATCGCCCTGATTGATGATGATGCCGATTTTCGCACGGCAACAGCGCAAAGCCTGACGCTGGCTGGCTTTGACGTTTTGCAGTTCGGGTCGGCGGAAGACGCCCTCAAGCAGATCGACAGCCAGTTCGCGGGTGTGGTGGTCAGCGACATTCGCATGCCGAAGATGAGCGGGTTTGATCTGTTCACCCAAATTGGCGCTATCGACGCCGCTCTGCCGGTGATCCTCATCACAGGGCATGGCGACATCGATATGGCTGTGCGCGCGGTGCAGGCCGGGGCTTACGATTTCATCGCCAAGCCCATGCCACCGCAGAGACTCATTCTCACTGTCGAAAATGCCCTCGAAAAACGCCGCCTGACGCTTGAAAATCGTCGCCTAAAGACCGCGCTGGTTGAGACCGAGGATAGCCTGCCTCTGCTGGGGCAAACGCCGGTGATGGAACGCTTGCGTCGGACGCTCAAGCAAATCGCTAACGCCGATGTCGACGTGCTGATTTTGGGCGAAACCGGTTCTGGCAAAGAGGTCGTGGCCAGCGCCCTGCACCAGTGGAGCCGCAGATCGGTCAACGAATTCGTGCCCATTAACTGCGGCGCACTGCCTGAGAGCGTGATCGAGAGCGAGCTTTTTGGCCACGAGATCGGCGCTTTTACCGGCGCTGCCAAGCAACGTATTGGCCGGCTCGAACACTCATCTGGCGGCACGCTTTTCCTCGACGAACTCGAAAGCATGCCTCTGGCGACACAAGTGAAGTTTCTGCGCGTTTTAGAGGTGCGCCGGATCAGCCCGCTTGGCACCAATAAAATCCGCGACCTCGATTTGCGCGTCGTCGCGGCATCGAAAGTGGACTTGGCTGAAGCCTCGCGACGCGGTGAGTTCCGCGAAGACCTGTTCTATCGCCTCAATGTGGTGAGCGTTTCCATTCCCCCACTGCGTGAACGCAGAGACGACATTCCGCTGCTCTTTACGCACTTCCTCAATCGGGCGGCGGAGCGGTTCAAGGTTGAAGCCCCGGAGGTCGACAGCGTGCTCTACGATTTCCTGATGATGCACGACTGGCCGGGCAATGTGCGCGAATTGGGCCATTTCGCTGAGCGGTTTGTGCTCGGTCTAGAAGAAGATCAACCGGCTCAGCCTGAAGCCGCCGCCCGGCTGCCCCTGCCCGAGCGTTTGGCGCGAACCGAAGCCGAGATCTTACGCCAAACCATCAAGATGCACTCAGGCGATGTGGCTGCCTGTCTGGCCGATCTCGGTATCCCGCGAAAGACCTTTTACGACAAGCTCAAGCGCCACGGCATTACCCGCGCCGACGTGTGAGACTTAGCCACGACGTCACCGTCCAGCGAAGGAAGCGTCTGCTCTCGCTCAAGAACGTTTCGCACAGCATCAAGACTTAAAGATATAAAGATATCTTTATATGGCTTGACGTTCGAACGAATGTGATCGATAGTACTCAGGCCTAGGTTCTTCAGCCGTTCGCTGTAACGTGTTGAAGCTAAGAGGGAAGTTGGTGCCTCGTTTCGACGAGAAAGCCAATGCTGCCCCCGCAACTGTAAGTGGCGAGCTGACATCCAAAGTGTCACTGGGGTTATCCCTGGGAAGACGGATGGAGGCTTTGACCCACGAGCCAGGAGACCTGCCTGTGGCGAGATAACGTTCACGGGCGGGGTGTCCCAGTGTGCCGTAGCAATGGTCGCTGCGCGGCCAGCCTTGCTATGCGTTCGCGATGCCTTGCCCCCACACTTGGGGCAAACCTGTCCCAAACAGAATTAACCGCCGCCATCCGTGGCGCAGCTTTGCTTCCGTTCCCGCTGTGGGCACGGGCGTGAGGCGGCACCGGTAACGGCCCACGACGGCTTTTGCAAAGCCAGCGCAACAGACAGTTTGGGGCAGATAAGACGATGACCAAAACCATAGAGTTCTCAATCCGCAGCATTGATTTTGACGAAAACTATGTCCCTGCCGACAATACCCGCCTGACGACCAATTTCGCCAATCTGGCACGCGGGGAAACGCGCCAGCAAAATCTGCGCAACGCGCTGAGCATGATCAACAACCGCTTCAACAGCCTAATCCATTGGGACAATGAGAGTGGTGACCGATACGCTGTCCGGCTCAAGATCATTTCCATCGATCTCAACATAGCCGACCAGAGCACCAAGACGGCGTTTCCGCTGATCGAAATGCTCCAAACTGAAATCCACGACACGCTCACCGATGCCCTTATCCCGGGCGTGACCGGCAACAGCCTCTCGTCCTATGTGCGCGACTATGATTTCAGCGTGGTGTTGGCGGCGCATAAGGCCAGCGGCGTAGGCACGAGCGTGCCCGTCGACTTTGGCGACCTGCACGGCGATCTCTTCAAGAGCCTGCTGAACTCAGACGTCTACAAGGCGCACTTCCGTAAACCACCCGTGATTTGCATCAGCGCATCGAGCAGCAAAATCTATGAGCAGACCGGGAATGCGCATCCCGTGCTTGGCGTTGAATATCGTCAAAACGACTTTTCGCTCACCGACAGCTATTTCCTCAAGACCGGCCTCAAGCCGCGCTTCTTCATGCCGCCCAACAGTTCAGCGCCGTTCGCCTTCTACTTCACCGGCGATCTGGCGAATGATTACTCCAACCTCGAACTGGCCAGCACGATTGCCACGATGGAGACCTTCCAGCGCATCTATCGCCCGGAAATCTACAACGCCAATTCAGTCGCCGGTCGTCGCTATCAGCCGAGTTTGAACCATCAGGATTATTCGCTGACCCAAGTGGTCTACGACCGCGAAGAACGCAGCCGACTGGGCGTTGACCAAGGCAAGTTTGCCAAAGAGCAGCTCATTGAGCCCCACCAGCACGTCCTCAGCCAATGGGCGCGCGAAAACGCACATCGCTAAGCCCCAAAGATCGAGACATTCCCATGACAAAACTCCTCCCCACCTCGACCGCCGGCAGCTTGCCCCAACCTTCGTGGCTGGCGCAGCCAGAAACCCTTTGGTCGCCTTGGAAACTGGAAGGCGCAGGCCTTTTGGAAGGCAAGCAAGACGCTCTGCGGTTGTCGCTGCATGAGCAGCAGCTTGCGGGCCTCGACATTGTTGGCGATGGCGAACAGACCCGCCAGCATTTCGTCACCACTTTCATCGAACACCTCTCGGGCGTTGATTTCGAAAAGCGCGAAACAGTCCGCATTCGCAATCGCTACGATGCCAGTGTCCCCACGGTGGTGAGCGCTGTCAGCCGCGACAAGCCTGTGTTCGTTGAAGACGCCAAATTCTTGCGCCAGCAAACCAAGCAGAAGATCAAATGGGCCCTGCCCGGCCCGATGACCATGATCGATACGCTCTATGACGCCCACTATAAGAGCCGCGAAAAACTCGCCTGGGAGTTTGCGAAAATCCTCAATGAGGAAGCAAGAGAGTTGGAAGCGGCTGGCGTGGACATCATCCAGTTCGACGAGCCAGCGTTCAATGTCTTCTTCGATGAGGTCAATGAATGGGGCGTCGCCGCGCTCGAACGCTCCATTGAAGGGCTGACGTGCAAGACCGCCGTTCACATCTGCTATGGCTATGGCATCAAGGCCAATACCGATTGGAAAAAGACGCTGGGCCAAGAGTGGCGTCAGTATGAGCAGGTATTCCCAAAGCTGCAGAAGTCAAACATCGATATGGTCTCGCTGGAGTGCCAGAACTCGCATGTGCCGATGGATCTGATCGAGCTTTTGCGTGGCAAAGATGTGATGGTGGGCGCTATCGATGTGGCAACCACCACAATCGAAACGCCTGAGCAAGTCGCCGACACCTTGCGCAAGGCTTTGCAGTTTGTTGACGCCGACAAGCTTTACCCCTGCACCAATTGCGGCCTCGCGCCACTGTCGCGCGACGTCGCTCGCGGCAAGCTCAGCGCCCTCAGCGCGGGCGCAGCCATCGTTCGCTCAGAGCTCGCGTCATAAAACGCTCAGCCTTCGCGTGGCGGCCCGCCGCCGCCACGTCCTTGCCGCAGATATCTTCGCGCTGTTTCCAAAACTAGGCCGCGGAATATCTGCAGACTTAGCGACCCCGCGCGACGACCGCGCGGCGACCGCAGGCCCCTTTTGACTAAGAGACTGCCATGGGCACGATAGACCTTCGCTCCACCATCGTCGACAAAACCACGTTCCGCAACGGCATGGCACGCCTGGGGTCCGCCGTGAACGTCGTCACCACCGTGTTTGAAGGACAAGACTACGGCTTCACCGCTTCGGCCGTGTGCAGCGTCAGCGATACGCCACCCACGCTGCTGGTGTGCATTAATCGGGCGAGTTCGTGCTTCAAGGCGTTCGAAAAGACCGGCCAATTTTGCGTCAACACTCTATCGCCGGGACAGGAAGATTTCTCGCGTCGTTTTGGTGGCGGCACGCCTATGAGCGAAAGGTTCGCGACTGGCGACTGGCACCGCGGACACAGTGGCGCGCCGATTTTGGCCAATGCTGCGGTGAGCTTTGAATGCGAATTGGCAAGCTATGTCGACGAAGCAACGCACCGCATCCTATTTGGCCGCGTCATTTCCGTGCGAGAAAATAACCAGCCGGGCACCCTGCTCTATTGTAACAGGGAGTACCTAAGCGGGTGAAGTGCGTCGGAGGCATGATCCCTCATGCCCCCGCTACAATAGGTGCTAAACTCGCCCGGCCTCAGTAGTCAAACTGCTTGGACAGCGAGATTTTGAAGGTCCGGCCAGATGAGCGGTCATAGGCCAGATTTTCGCGGAAGTCGGCGTTGAAGACATTGTCGATACCAGCTTGGATCTGCGTTCCTGCCAAGGGACCCGTTTCAGGCTTCCAATTGGCGAAGAGATCAAGCGTAGCGAAAGCCTTGGCAGTCTTGCCCGAGCTACCATTGCTTCGCGGCGGGTCCGCAGGGGATGCCGCCGCAACCGAATATAGCTCGTCAATCGTTGGCAAACGTTCTGTGTGGGCATCCGAGCCGAACACGGCAAAGTTGCCTTTCACCTTATGTCCGTCGTCAGATGCTTTGTCTCAGATTTGCGCTTTAATTAGAGGAGAGCACTGGTCGTCGTTCGGTTGATGTTATGCGGCAAGCCGATGGTGCATCAACCGTCGATGCTGGATTGTTTTGCGCTTGATGTTTTCACGGTTTTTGATGATGGCAGATGCTCTGCCAATGTAGGCATCTGCGGGTGTCACATTGTCGAGGCTCTCGTGATAGCGCCGATGATTGTAGTGCTCAACGAAGGCTTCGATCTGGCTTTCGAGGTCTCCGGGCAGGAAGTAGTTCTCTAAAAGGATCCGGTTCTTCAACGTTTGATGCTAGCGCTCAATTTTGCCCTGTGTCTGGGGATGGAGCGGGGCGCCTCGAACATGGTCCATGTCATTAGCTGCGATATAGCCGGCAAGCTCCTGGGCGATGTAGCTGGGACCATTATCGCTCAGCAAGCGCGGTCGGTGCCGCACATGCGCCTGATCGTTCCCTGAAGTGGCCAATGCCAAGTCCAGCGTATCGGTGACGTCCTGAGCCCGCATGGTCGTGCACAGTTTCCAGGCAATGATGTAGCGGGAATAGTCATCCAGCACCGTGGAAAGATACATCCAACCCCAGCCGATGATCTTGAAATAGGTAAAGTCGGTCTGTCCCATCTGGTTGGGACGGCTGGTCTTGGTGTGGAATTCAGTAGCCGCCTTGCTCACGACATAAGCGGGGCTGGTGATGAGATCATGGGGCTTGAGAAGCCTATAAACGCTGGCTTCCGAGATAAAATACCCTCTCTCATCGGTGAAGCGCAGCGCATGCTCCCTAGGGAGAAGATCAGGCTGTTCCAATGCCACATCGACGATGCGCTGCTGGAATGTGAACAGTGATACGGTTCCAGATCCGGCGGGGTACCGAGGACCGGTCATCCAGCACCTCAGGCGACCGTCAGTCTAGCGATCACACCAACCGCAGAAGGTCCGCCGCGGGATGCCCAGCCAACCCGGCTCTGCTTGGCGGGCACCCGCCATCTACATCAGCCACAAGGACTAACTTGCAGGCCTCACGCGGGCCTTTTGTCTTGAGCGAGCAGGTTTCTTCGGGCTTCTGGTAGGTGCCGCAGATACCCAACAGCACCGCGGCACGGTGATAGTAGACGCCCTTACGGAGCATTAGACGGGGATGATTTGGCACGTCAGTCATGCCCTCACTGGAACAGCTGGAAGTCTAGGGTACTGAAATTTCTAGAAATCGAGGATTCTTGGGCATTCCACAGGTCAGTAGCGGTGAGGAAGGGACATGCGCCTTTGTTACCCAAACCAGAAGTTACGCTCCCCCAACTCTCCGCTCACAGAGCGTTTTACCCAATTACCATCGAAAGCCCGCAGAATAGTCATTTCGTGGGAACACAGCCAATTTTCGTGCAGGACGAGATTTAGCCTCAACAACAAGACTTCCAGCGTTGCGGCGAGATCCGCAACGCTGTTGAGGAGGATATCAATTGGCAACAAGACGATCAGTCATAAAAGGCGCTGTGGGAGCGGCGGCCTTGAGTGCACTATTCCCGCAGGCGTTTGGTCTAGAGATGACCGACGGCGCCCCCCTAATTGGCAAATATTTTCATGACGCAAACCTCGACTTCGGTCGTCGGTTTTCGACTGAGTTAGCGCGCAACGGCGTAGCGTCTTCAGGCGTAGTCGATAACTGGACCAATGTCTGGTCGCGTGAAATCGATCCGGTTTGGCGCAAGCAGCCTATGGCAATTGCCGGGGTCACCCAACATGGACCCATGTTCATGTTGACCCAGTTGGCCCAACGACATGGCATGCGCCTCGTCTATCAGGCTGAAATCATCCAGCGCGGTGCGGACTGTGGCATTCGCGTTCAAGGATTATCCAGCATGTCCGACAGCTGCGGCCTTGTCGGCGCTGATGCGGCCCGACTGCCGGAAGATGTCGCGACATCATTCCTTTCCGTCTCGGGCGTCAATGTTCCTCGCTCCTCGCGCTTTAGCCAAAACACCGGCCTGACAGCGGCAACCGAGGAAGATCCCGTCTACGCCTGGATCATCGCCCCCTTAGCTGGCGCAGCCCAATACATCTGAATTCCTAGGAAGGATAAATAAATGGCACTTCCTGTTGGAGTGACAGAAGACCAATTCGCTGCCGCCATTGAAAAATTCAAAGCAGCAGTTGGCGCCGAATGGGTTTTCACTGAAGAGGAAGATGTGATCCTCTATCGTGACGCCTATTCACCGATGTACGGAGAAGACAGTGAGCTGATGGCGTCAGCGGCTGTAGCCCCGGCGACGGTTGAAGAGGTTCAAGAAGTCGTCCGTGTCGCGAACGAGCTTAAGATCCCGATCTATCCTATCTCGACCGGCATGAACTTGGGCTACGGCGGCTCTGCGCCAATTCTCAACAACTCAGTCGTCGTCGACTTAAAGCGCATGAACAAGATCATCGAAGTCGATGATGTGCGCCACTTCGCGATTGTTGAGCCGGGAGTCTCCTATTTTGATCTCTATCGCTACATCGTCGAGCATGACCTCGATGTATGGATCGACTGCCCCGATCCAGGCTGGGGTTCGATCGTAGGTAACGCACTGGATCACGGTGTGGGTTATACTTGGGGTCACTATCGCGATCACTTCCGCTCCCACAGCGGCCTAGAGGCAGTCCTGCCAAATGGCGAACTGCTCCGTACCGGCATGGGCGCCTTACCCGGCGCAAAGACCTGGGGCGAATTCCATTATGGCTTCGGCCCTCAAGTCGATAGCCTATTCGCACAGGGCAACGCTGGTATTGTCACGAAGATGGGTATCCATCTTATGCCTCGCCCAGCAACCTATCGTTCTGGCATGGTCAAAGTGCCTCGCCGTAATGACATCAAGGCACTTGTCCGTATCGTCAACGACCTCGAAGACCAGGGTCTAATCGGCATGCCACGTTATGGTAGCCCGATGAGCGCTGTCCGCGATGAAGGCCTCTCTGCTCTAGTCAACGCGCCAGAAGGCTGGAACGGCGACGCTATCGACGCATGGGTTCAGGACAATGGCCACATGTACTGGAACGTCTTGCTCCAGTTCTATGGCCCCGAGAAGACAACCCTAGCCAACTGGGAATATGCTCAGGAAAAGATCGCTGCGGCGATCCCCGGTGCCGTCTTCGAAGATCGTGAGTTCTACACGATGCCGATGACGGATGAGCAGATCCATAATGCCGAACATCGCGTTGCACTCGGCGTACCGCAGCTCGAGATTTTCTCGATCGGCGCTCGTACTGCCACCAACCCTTCCCCACGCGACGGTCACCTCTGGTTTGCCGCTGTTATTCCCCGCTCTGGCGAAGGTGTGCTTGAAGCCCAAGAAGTTATGGGCAAGGCATTCCGGGATGCTGGTATGCCACCGATGTTCGGTCCATTCAGCACACCGTCAACCTGGATGTACCACACGTTCATTTTCATCACTGGCTTCCCAGTGGTTAAGGGGAACGAAGAAGTTGCGCGCCAGAACCGTGCAGGCTTCTCTCGTATCATCGAGATCGCCCGTCAGCATGGCTATGGCGAGTACCGTGCGCCGCCAGCCTTTGTCGATGAAATCGCTGGCGCCTATAACTTCAACGACAATGCGCTACTCCGGCTCAACGAGACCATCAAGGATGCCATCGACCCCAACGGTATTATTGCGGCCGGTCGTGGCGGCATTTGGCCCAAACACCTGCGGAAGTCATGATCATGAACATGTTTAAGGTCTTAGCTGCTGTTGCTCTTCTGGGCTCGGCTTCATTTGCATCGTTGGCGCAGGAAAGCGGGGTTGGCACAGCACCCAACTTCATTCCCCTGCAAGACCATTTGACGATGACGGATGGCGAGCAGATCTACAAATACCATTGTTGGAACTGCCACGGTGAAGGTCCCGGTAAGCCGGGGACTACCGCGCTCGCTGCACTGCACGGGGACAGCTTGCCTGCCGTTTTGGAGGAGCGTACGGACCTCGACCCAGAGTATATCCGTTACCTCGTACGTAATGGCGTTTCCATCATGCCGCATTTCCGGCAGACGCACATTTCTGACACGCAACTCGAAGCGCTGGTGGACTATCTCACTAGGAACAACCTGCAATAAGCGCGCAGGACCTAACGGAAGGCGCCGGATATTCTCCGGGGCCTTCTTTATTGCGGCCAACCAACCCGTCGCGGCAAGCTTATATGCTGGCCAAACGCGCCGAGCGGCGTTCCTTGGACAGGAGAGTAACCCGCCCTCCTCACAACGAAAAAAAGCCCGGCAATTGCCGGGCTTTTTCGTGGAGTTAGTGTTTTTAGAGAAGCGCAGCGAACGGGTCATCGACGACTGCGGTAAAGCCGATCAATCGGCCGAACACGATTACCGCTGTCCAGAAGCAAAGCGAGAGCAGACCTGCAATGCGCGCCTTGTTCGGAGGAGGATTGTTCGTATCCCATACGGAAACGTCACGGGCACTGATCAGCTCGAGAATGAACATGTTCACGCCGGCCAACATGATCATCAGCATCTTGATCTGGAAGTTGACGTTCGCAAAAATCCCCGTCGCGTTCGGCAGGAACAGCAGGAACCCGGTGATGACAGCAACGACAAAGCCGACCCAAGTCAGGTGCAACAGATCATGCGCAACCTTGGTGTAAGGGCGATTGGTCGAGGCAAAGCCCAACAGGCGCACGTCAACGATCAAGATCGTACCGAAAACCAACGCTACGGCCAGAACGTGCAAGCTTTCCACGACGGGGTATGTCGCGCCGCCGGTGTTCACCCAGTTCGCGAGGCCAGAGTTCTGCAAATCATATAGGAATTGTGTAATATCCATGATGCACCGGCCTAAATATGGGTGATTGGAGACAGCTGACCCCAGATCAGCGGGTCATAGGCGATGAAACGCCCCAAGAAGATGATGCCGACCAGAAGAACGACGGTCACGATGGCCATACGGCGCATCGCTGGGGTTATCTCACTGTCATCCGACTTCATCTTCTTGATGAAGCGCATCGCAATCACGATGCTACCAGCCAGCAATGCCATCTTGATCCAGAACGAGAGGGCGAGAATTTCTCGGACAGGCTCCGCCAAGATAAGGATTATACCGGTGCAGACCAGAACAGCCAGCGCGCCCAGTGCCCAAGGTGAGAAACGCGCTGCCGTCTGCTTGAGCGATACATCGGCCCAGACCAAGCCATGAATGCGTCCAGCAATGACCAGAACCGAGGTGAAAATAATAGCAAGTGCAAGGATGTGCAGCGATTGCATTGTCGGCACGACCCAAGGGGATGTTGCCATGGCCAGACTGAACGGCGACTGACCGAATTCTAATAGGATATCTACCATTGGGCTGCCTCCTGTGCCCTATCAGGATGAAGGCCGGGTCACCCCGGCCTCCGAACTAGTTCTGCTCATTCAGCCTTAGCTGGTTCTGCAGCGAGCGCTTCAGCAGCGTTCTTGTAGCCCTTTTCAAGCCAAACCGGCCATTCGGCTGTACGACGGTTTGCAAAGCAACCAGCGTCAGATGGGTTGTAGACAACGCCTTCAGCGTCGATGAACAGGCCTGCAGCGCCGCCCTTACGACCGTCGCGCAGTGGGCACATGATCACGGTCAGTTCCTGGCCGGTCACAAAGGTGTCGCCCTTCATCGGCGGATTACGGGTAAGGAAGTTTGGCGGAGCCGCACCTTCAAATGCCCAAACGTCGCCGTTTTCGTCTTCGATCATCATGAAGGTGTGCGGAGCGGTGAATGCCCAGCGCGCAACCTTACCCTTGATGACGATTTCCTGGTCAGGATCGAACATCGAGAAGCTATGGTGCGCCAACGAAGCCGACACCGCGCCAACAGAAGCAACTGCAGCAAGCGCAACAGCAAGAATAGTCTTTTTCATTATGTTCTCCGGTAGCTCTTATTCAGCTGCGTTGAAGAAATCGGTGAAGTCGGTTTCACCTGGGGTCTTGGTCTGACCTGACAGGTCAGCCGGAAGATCCGGGTTACGCATCTCGTGCCAGGTTAGGCCGCTTTCGCCAGGAAGAATGATGGTGGTCAGGTTATCTTCGGTTTTGCGCTGAATGGCCTGGTCACACTCCCAGTGGCGAATGCGGTAACCTGCATCTTCGTGCACACTAGCGCGAACCCAAGTGTAAGCACCGTGCAGCGGCTCCACCAAGCTCACCGGGTCATAGAAGGACACCTGAGCAACCAGACGCTTCATGCCGTTTTCTTCGGTGACCATGCGGTAGATTTCGATGGTTTCCATTTCGTTGGAGAACACCGGATAACCGCGGAAGTAATCAGCTGGCCACATGTCGTTGGTCCAGACGACGAGAGTATCGTCAGCCCAGAAACCGATACTGTCGCCAGTTGGAGAGTGGCTACCATCGATGTTGGCATGGTCCTGATTGATGAACACGCGGCGATTTTCGTTCGCCAAGTCGTTCAACCACCAAGACTGGCTTGGGGTGTTCACCCATTCGCGAACGTACGGCTCAAGCAGCCAACGCGGCACGCCCATCGCTTCACACGTGGTGAGGCGGTCATAGGCCTGTTCGTTATGCGGGATCATGGCCTCACGACGCTGCTTGAACGCAGCTTCGTATTCTGGGGTCAGAACGCCTTCCTTGACGACGCCACCAGCAGCTAGACCTGGCGGGATTGGGCCCTCAAAGAACGGGGACACGCCACCGCGAAGCGCTACGCTGTTCCAGCTGGCTTCCCACAGACCTTCCCACTTCGGCACAGATTCATAGGTGTGCTTGGTGCCACCGTCATGCTGACGCTTGAGGAAGTTGAAGTGCTCTTCTGCGGTCTTGAACGCCTTTGGCGGCTTCACGACTTCAACAGCAAGTGGATTGGTAGACTGAGCATAACTTACGGAAGCAGCGCTTGCTGCAACCATGAGTCCAAGAGCCATGGCTCCCAAGACTTTAGTTACCTTCATAGGTAGATCCTCTCCTCGGCCTGATAATTTCGAGAGGATGGCCAGCCACGCCCAATCCCCCGCTGTTTTTTGGCGCGACATAAGTCCCGCAGTCGCACGGTCTCCCACCCGCACAATTCATTTGAGGATTTCAGGCACGACAGTACCGACACGGCTGAACGAGCGTTCAGCAGTTTGGTCCGACACTGTTTTGCTCGGATATTCCTCCGTTCAGCCCACGAGGTGCTGCGAGGGTAAATTCTCAGAAGTATCGAGATTAGCCCTGCACGGAGCTAGCCCAATGTTTGCACGAAACGAACGCGTAAGAGCGTGCTCGATGAACATCCTTTGGGAACCGCAACCCCTTGGCTACGCAAGCATAGTCTTTAGTCTAGGCCTCGAGTTTGTAGGCGGACGCGATAGACGCCAGGAGAGAATCCTGTGTGGCGCCTGAAAATCCGCGCCAAGTGCTCAACATGCGAGAAACCACAAGCGTCCGCGATGTCGAATAGCGGCAGATCGGTTGTCTGCAAGAGGGCCTTGGCCTTCGCTAGACGAAGCTGGATAAGATACTGGTGCGGCGCACTGCCTGTTTCGGCCACAAACAAGCGCGAGAGTGCGGACACACTCTTATTGGCAACTCCGGACAACTCCGCGAGAGTTACGTTGCGGTCTATGTGATCCCGCAAGTACCGAATTGCAGGCCGAAGATCGGCACAAACCGATGCTTCGGGCTCAAACCGTGTGTAGCGCAACTGCTGATCAGTGGAATGAGATTGGATCAAACGGGCAGCGATAGCCCGCGCCATCGGCAAGGCGCTGTTTTCATCTGCTTTGTTGTAAATGGCGGTTTGGACGGCACTTATGAGGAGAGCCAATGGCGGATCGCTTTGCCCCTCCCCGGTCCGCAATCTGAGACGGGACATGCCGCCGTCGACCGTCTCTTCGGCAACCTCGCAGAGTGTCTCAACATCGAGACTGAGAACAAGCGCTTCGCGCTGCTGAACATTGCTCGATGGTAGATCAGAGCCCGGACCATAGACCCCGATTTCCGACGAGACCAGACCATTCGGTGACGCCAGAGAGAGCCCTTCTCCTCCAACTTGAGCAAACAGTGCGATGAGCGGATTGGCTAGTACCGGCGCACTCTCAACGATTGCCCCCATGCTTGAGCTGAGCTTCATCTTACCCCAGCTGTGAACCGCGTGTTCTGCATAGGGCCTGCGAGGATTTGTGTGTATTCGGTCTGACGGGGAGTATCTCATATTCAGTCAGGCTCCGGCCGCCGAAGCGGCGCTGCGTCATGATCACAGAAACGATGGGCCACCAAAAATCGTAAAACCTATCCAACGGCCCGCGACCACCACAATGGTCCAGAGTGTCAGCGATATCCCGCCACTGATCCGAGCTGGCTGCGGAATACCCGTCAAATGCCACTCGCTCGCCGACCGCGCAAAAACGAACTCGAGAACCAGCATGTTCACGCCTGCCAACAGGATCGCGCTCATCTTGGCGATGAACCAGGGATTTTCGAAGTAATTGCTCGGCTGCGTGGCAAACATCATCAGGCCTGTCAGTACCGCACATCCAAACGCTATCCACACCAGATGCAGGCTCTCGTGAGCAATCTTGGTGTATTGCCGCGACGTCCCGGCGAGGCCCAACAGACGCAGGTCCACAACGGCTATGACGCCATAAACCAGAACCACCGCGATCACATGAACGACTTCTGCGGCCGGAAAGGCCCAGGCTGAGGTCTGCATGAACTCGCCCAATGCGGTCATTTCAACCCACAGGAGAAACTCAGATATATCCACCGAACTCACTCCGACTAATAAACGTAGGCGATCAACCGCCCAGCGGTCATCACGGAGATCCAGATGACGGTGGTGGCCAAACTATAAATAATGGAGCGCGTTTTGAGCGTGCTGGCTGGCGATGATAGATCAGGATGCAATAGCGCTTTCCCGAACCAAACAGTGGCCAGAAGGCCGAGGGGGATCAGCGCCATCTTGATCCAGAAGGGCGCACTAAGCAGTTCACGCTTTGGTTCGCCAACAATCAGCAATGTGCCGCTCAGCGCCAGAACAAGCGCGGCACCCCAGAACCACGGCAAGTAACGATCCGCAATGGCACTCAGGGGCGCATCGACGCCGGCACGGCCAAGCAAACGCAAATTGATAAACAATTGCGAGGACACCAAACTCGCAATGGCCAGAATATGAAGAGATTGGATCGTGGGAATGACCCAAAACTCGCGTTGAATATAGCGGCTGATCGCTGTTTCGCTGAGCCATGTTGCGAACTGAAGCACTTGCTGTCCTTCTGGCCTAAAAAGCCCCTCACCAAAGCGAGGGGCTAGTCCAAAACCTATTCTTTGCCGGCCGGAATGACCGCAAAGCCGTTCCGCGGATTGATTTTCTCACCGTTGGTCATTTGAGCATCGACCCAAGCGGCTCCCGGACGGCCGTCGCGCATTGGATTGCCACGTATAGTCAATTCTGTGCCGGGCTGTAGCGTGCTCTTGCGGATACCAGCCCGCATCAAAGTACTGGGCCCCTCAGCCTCGAATCCCCATGTAGTAACGGTGCCGTCGTCATTGGTGACATCAACGATCAGCCATGAGTGTGGGTTGGTGTATTGAAATTCCTTCACTACGCCTTTGAGCTCGACTAGTTGCTCGTGGTCGAACATGGCAGCAGAGTGGTGCGCGTAAGCAGGCGCAATGAGAAAGGCCACTGCCAAGGCAGCGCCCGCGAAAATAAGCTTTTTCATTTTGAATTTCCGTACGTTAATCGATAAGCGAAAGGCTAGGAACTATTCGCTCTTCATGAAGTCGAAGGCGAGGAAGTCGCTATTGCCGTCTTCAGTTTCGATGACGACGTTGTTTGGATTTTCGCGACAGTCCCAATAACGAATACGCAGCAGATGGTCGTCATTGGCGAGTTCCGTCCAGCTTTGACGGGTGTACCATGGCTCTGCAAGGTTCACCGGATCAAACACCCAGACGTCGGACTGCAAGGTGACACCATCGACCTTCCGCCAGCGCTCTACAACCTGCACTTGATCCGAATAGTTTGGCTGCGTACCGCGCTGGTACTGACCCTCCATCAGATACTTCGTGTGGGTCACGAGCGTATCGTCATCCCAGAAGCCGATCGTATCGCCGTTCCAAGTTGGGTATGCGTCTTCTTCAGCCGTATGATCACGACCGTCTGTGTAGACGCGGCGAGTGTCGTTGACCATCTCGTTGACCAGCCAAGTTGTGTCTGGTGTCACGATGAACTCGTGCAGAAATGGTTCGGTGATCCACCGCGGGAACCCTGGCGCACGACAATCGGAGATTGGATCATATTCGCCGTGAATGGTGTTCATCAGGTCGATTTTAGCCTGACGAGCTGCGGCACCTTCGTCCGTAAGTGTGGCACTAATTTCATTGGCAGGGAGCTCAGGATCGAACGACAACCCGCCCTTGGTGCGAGTAAAGATACCTGACCAGTCGTATTCTGGCTTCTTCATATCTTCCCATGTCAGCTGCACGCCGCCGTTGGCTTTGACCTTCAGGAATGCAAACAGCGTCTCGGAAGTATCAAACTCCTCGCCAAACGCCTGCAGCTTAGCTTTGCTTTCAGTCCAATTTGCAGATTCACCCGCCGACGGCAGGAATTCAACAAACTCCTGCGCGTAAACAGTAAAATTTATTGAAGCTACGACTAAAGATGTAGTCGCCACAAGAATAGGCAGCACCTTCACGCAAGCTCTCCTCAAAGTTTGCTTCTCATGTGTGACGATCAACTTTTGTAGGTTCTTTTATAGATCGCCAGGGTCATGCTGGGATTTTTAGCGATCACCAACAAGACACAAACATCCCGACATTTTGCGAATTTCGTGCAGGTGAAATCGATGCAGTCCGGACAAGCTTGCCGGGAAGTTCCTCATGGAACCGATGCGCATTGGAGGAGAATATGCGTTTACTGAATTCGCTGCTGCTTGGCGGCAGCATGCTGGCAATGCTGGCCGTTCCTACACTGGCTCAACAAATCGTCGTAGAGACCAGCAATGGCAAGATCGCCGGTCAGGCCAGCACCTATGTTGACGGCGTCTCCGTGTTTAAGGGCATTCGCTACGCGGCTGATGCCGGGGGCGCAAACCGCTTTCTACCACCACAGCCAGTTCCAGCAATCGACGGCATTTATGACACCTCAAACTATGGCGCGACGTGCTACGGGCTGCCGTATGCACCAATTTTGATGCCTGAGGAAGGCGTTGACCTCGACCCCAACGCACCTAGCGAAGATTGTCTCTTCTTGAACGTTTGGACTCCAGGTGTCGACTCCGGCAAGCGCCCCGTCATGGTGTGGATGCACGGTGGCGGTTTCACCGGCGGTTCGGGCGGCACTATTCGCTACGAGGCATCACGCTTCGTCGACAACCAAGACGTGGTTGTCGTAACGCTCAACCACCGTCTGGCATCACTCGGTTTTATGGACGTATCTGCTGTAGCTGGCGACGCATACAAAGACTCCGGCAACGCCGGTATGCTCGATATCGTACAAGCGCTCAGATGGGTGCGCGACAACATTGAAGAACTCGGCGGCGACCCGTCCAACGTGACAGTCTTTGGCGAATCCGGTGGTGGCAGCAAGGTAACGACGCTGATGTCGATGCCTTCAGCCCAAGGCCTCTTCTCCAAGGTTATCGCCCAAAGCGGTATCGCTACCGCACCAATTACAGTTGAGGCTGCGCAAGCATCGACAGCGACCGTTCTGGAAGCCGCCGGCGTAACTGATTTGGCATCATTGCAGTCGGCGGATGTGACCAAGCTGGTCGCAGGCGGAAACTGGGGTCCAGTACAGGGTTCGACTCTCCCCCGCGGTCCATTTGCGCCGGATGCCGATCCAGCAGGCAAGTCGATACCACTCATTATCGGGTCGAATTTTACCGAGTCGACATTCTTCAACAACACACCAACAAAGCCTGTTGATGCTGATGGCTTGAAGGAAGCATTTGCTAAGGGCAACTTCACCGGTCGCATTCCAGCCGAGCGTATCGACGCTCTAATGGATGGCTACCGCGCCCTTCTGCCTGGCACGCCGGACCATGAAGTGTTCCAGATCATTGCTTCCGACATATGGATGACTCAGCTGGTGTCACGTGTAGCAGACCTTCGCTCCGGGCAAGACGCCGAAACCTACGTCTACCACTTCACTCAGCGCCAAGGCGGCCGTGATGGCGAACTCAACGTGCCACACACTGCAGAGATCGCTTATGTTTTCGACAACCTTGACCTAGCCAAGGCGACCGTAGGTGAACCAGATGCCGATGATCGCGCGCTTGCTACTGTGATGAGCACTGCTTGGGCTAATTTTGCACGTACCGGCAATCCAAACGGCGAAGGGGTTCCCGAGTGGAAGACCTGGAATGACGGCAAGAACGGCATGATCTTTGGGGCTAGTACTGGGTCGGTTGCAGATCCGTTTGCGGCCCGCCTTGCGGTTCTCGGCGAAGCGCTCAAACCATAATCCAGTTGAAAGCATAATTAGGAGGCGCGGGTTGGCTCCTGCGCCTCCTTTTCTAATGCCCAAGCGCACCGCAAAAACTCGTATCCCCTAGCGCGTTGAATTTACACAAAACAAACCTGCAAAAATCGGCAAGTTTAAATCCAAAACGTGCAGGCACGGAACGCGCCAGACAGTGCACGGTAATCCCATCACCAAGCGCCACACGCTTAAGAGGCAAAGCCCGACGCGAGCGCTGGAGATCCTGAACATGGTGTCAGGAGGGAGAGGGAATGTTCCAGACATCTGCGGATAGCAGATGGCCATCAGGCAACGCCTGGGGCGCATTTGTTGCGCGCCATCGTCATAGCCTGATCTTGGCCGCATTGAGCCTAAGCTTACTCGTCATGCTGTGCGTGGCGGTTGCGATTGGCTCGACTGCGATCGCCTTGTCCGACGTCGCCGCAGCGCTTCTTGGTTTGCCAACAGAGAAGCCAAGCACGGCTGGCGTTATCACCTCCATCCGCCTGCCCCGCGCCCTAACTGCGTTGCTCGCTGGAGCGGCTTTGGGCGTAGCCGGTCTTCAGATGCAGACCCTACTGCGCAACCCACTGGCCGACCCTTTCGTCTTGGGGATCACCTCAGGCGCAAGCTTGGGTGTTGCCCTCGTGGTTTTGGCTTCCGGCAGCGCTATGGCGGGTCTGCTGACTGGCGGATTTGGCATCGGTGGGGGTCTGGTCTTGGTGACTGCGGCAACGCTCGGGGCGCTCGCGATACTCATTCCAACGCTTATCATTGCTGCTCGCCTTGCCAACCCTTCGACCGTTCTCATTTTTGGTCTGATGACCGGCTATGGCGTCTCTGCTTTCGTTACTGTGCTTGTTGCTGGTGCATCGCCCGAACAATTGCAGCGCTGGACCGCATGGGGTTTTGGCTCGTTCAGCGCCGTTACCTGGTCTGACTTGCCCGTATTCGCACCTGTAATCCTTTTTGGCATCGCTGTTGCGCTAATCTCGATAAAGCAGCTCAACGCCATGCTCTTGGGCGACAATTATGCGCGATCGATGGGCGTCAACACCCGCTTCACCCGTCTCATCACCATGGGATCAGCCTCAATGCTCGCCGGAGCAGTGACGGCGTTCTGCGGCCCGATTGGGTTTCTGGGGGTCGCCGTCCCGCATCTCGCGCGCGCGCTGACCAGCACGTCTGACCATGCGGTTCTCGTTCCCGTTTCAGTGCTCCTGGGCGCCCAGATCGCTCTGTTTGCGCAAATCGTTTCGCTCTTCCCCGGACAGTTCGGCTCGCTCCCCCTCAACGCTGTGACCGCCCTCGTGGGTGCGCCAGTCGTTCTGTTCGTCATCCTCAAATCACGCCGTGGAGTACTGAGCTAATGCGTCCGACATTACAGACCCATGACCTGAGCGTTGGCTATGTCACTGGCAAACGTGCCCGTACCGTTCTCGCCAATCTGAATCTCACCATTATGCCCGGCGAACTGGTTTTCCTTCTGGGAACGAACGGGGCTGGCAAGTCCACACTGCTGCGTACGTTGGCCCGGGCACAGAAACCCACGGGTGGTTCAGTAGAGATTGCCGGACGCGATATCGCTCATCTGTCGCAAATGGATTTGGCGAAACATTTGGGCTTGGTACTGACTGATCGCTTGTCCATTGGTTCAATCACCGCCGAAAAACTCGTCGAACTTGGCCGGTATCCATACACCGGCTGGGCAGGCTTGTTGAGCGCCAACGACCGCACTATAGCCCGCAACGCCCTAGCTTCGGTCGGTGGCAGCCATCTCGCTGACCGAGATGTTTCGGAGATGTCAGACGGCGAGCGCCAGCGCGTGATGATTGCGCGCGCTTTGGCGCAGCAACCGGACCTTTTGCTGCTCGACGAGCCCACAGCATTCCTTGACGTAACGGCTCGCATTGAACTGGTCGGCATGCTCCGTGCTCTCGCACGTGCATCCAATGTGGCGATTATCCTTTCTAGCCATGATCTCGAACTTGCTCTTCGCACCGCTGATACCGTTTGGCTCGTTGAGAAGGACGGTCAGCTGCACAATGGCGCGCCGGAAGATCTGATCGCCTCGGGCCATCTTGAGAGCTGCTTTTCTGGTCCAACGATGAGCTTTTGCGCCGCAGAGCGCAGCTTCACAGTGCGCCCTACCCTGCGTGGCTATGCGACCGTGACGGGTGATGGAGACAATGTGGGCTTGGCGGCAGCCGTACTGGAGCGGGAAGGCCTATTGCCCCCGCCTGCCCCCGTCGATGCATCCAACCTAATTATTGTGAATGTGACCGCGCACGGTTGGTCTCTGCGCTACGACGACGAGGCCCATTTTGGTCAAAGCTTTGGCGAGCTCGCATGCTGCGCTCGCGGCCTCAACCTCACTGAACAGCCTACACGCGTCGCTCAGATTTTGGAGCGCACCGGCTCATGATGTCTCGCGTGTCGATCCTTACCGCTGTTTCCGTCTGTGCGTGCACGAGCGCCTTAGCCGCGCCGTTCGATGGTGATGGCTGCCTAACGTCTTACAGCGCCGGTGAGGACTATTTCGCCCATAAGGCTAAGATCACAAACGCCAAGAACTTTTCGCTCAGTTACCACGATAGCTATAAGCTTCTCACCGTCGAAAAACCTTTTCCGGGTGGGAGACCAGAGACCTATCTACTCAATCTTTGCGGCGCACCGCTTCCAAAGCTTGACCAGCAGATCGACGCTGTCATCCAAGTGCCAATCCGCAGTGTTTTCGCAGGCAGCACCACACAAAATCCTTCACTTCTGGCGCTTGGGCAGGTGGAAACAATCACCGGCATAGCGCGCAAGGACTTTGTCTCCCTGCCCGAAGTGCTCGCACAGATCTCAAAACCGGATGTGACCGAGTTCGAGTCAAGCGGAGCCATTGATGTCGAGCGTATTGTATCGGCTCAGCCAGACGTAGTGCTGGCTGCCGGTAGCGGCTCGGCTGAGATGGCGCAAGTTCGCAATCTCGGCATCTCGGTGGTCAATCACTCTGATTGGCAGGAAACAACGCCACTGGGTCGGGCCGAATGGGTCAAGTTCGTTGCCGCGCTTTATAACGAAGAAGCCAAAGCCAACGCGGTTTACGACGAAATCACGACAGAATACGCGACAGCCGTCGCCAGAGTTGCCCATCTAACCGACGAGCAGAAGCCATGGGTTCTCAGTGGCAGCGCTTTTGAAGGCACGTTCTTTGCCGCAGGCGGCGCCAGCTTTGTTGCCGCGTCAATCGTCGATGCTGGCGGGCGTTACGTCTTCGAAACTGACACCAACGCGGGCAGCTTTCAAATCCACGATTTTGAGCGGCTCATCGGGTCCGCGCTGGATGCACAATTCTGGATCCATGCGTCGAACGACTATCTGAGCCTTGCAGACATCGCCGCTGATGACCCACGCCTTGCGGCCCTTCCCGCCGCACAAGCGGGTCAGGTGTGGATGCCAGACGCACTCAAAGGCCCCAACGGGGGCGTCCAAATTTATGAGATGGGCACATTGCGCCCAGACCTCGTCATCAAAGACCTGATCTCAATCCTTCACCCTGATCTGGTGGGTGATCACGAGCGCGTCTTTTACCGATCCATCACGAATGACACGAAGACCACTGGGGGGAACACGTGAAAGAAGTCGTCCGACAGGCCTTGCTTGATCCGCGCAACACGTGGAGCATTGGCACATTTGGTGCAATTGGTGAATTCCGCTGGGATGCCGGTGAGGAGACCCTGCATACCGACGCGTTGAGCCGCGTGACCAAGCGCGCAGCCATTCGCATCACACCAGCCGATGATATCAAAATCATCGCCTTTGAAACTCTCGCCGCTGATGGCAAGAGCTGGCACAACGATGTTGCGTTTTGCATGAAGCGCACTGCTGAGGCTGACAAGCCTCATGTTGTCCGCGAGCTTGGCCCAGACCGCGATGCACTGCGTGAGGACCAACGCGACGCGATCTTGTTTGATCTCGGTGTCGGCATCGGCCACGTCCACATGTGCGCCCGCACGCACGATCCAGATCACATCAAATTTATGCGCTCGCTTGAAGGCTTGTCCATTTTCTCCGAGCAGGCACGGCACCTTCACGCCGACACTTTGCGTGCACAACCGCACCGCGTCATGCTGAGCCCACTCGGGCGTCTTGAGGTTTACCAAGAGATCCCGCACCCCAACGGCAAAAGCCCGGAAGGTCCGCATACACATCTGATCGCCAAGTCGATCACTTCAGGCCGCACGCATGCTGCGACAGACCCGATACCAGAAGGCTACCAGCCCATTCTCACGCTGCACCCGGGCTCCCCCTGGCGTGACGTACTGGGACATGAACAGCCCTTCTCGGACGAAAAGGACGCAGCGTTCCTCGCGCTCTGGAACCAGTACGCCCTGCCCGACGAGCACGCCATCGCCAAGACCGTCCGCGAAACAGTCACGGCAGGCACGGCCCCGCGGCCCGATGTGTGGCCGGACACCCGCCGCGGTCGGACAACCGCTCGCGTTGCGCTGCGCCGCCTGACCCAAAAGCGCGATGCCAATGTCGCTGCCTGGGCAAGCCAATTCGACAACATCCCTGCCGATCAAGACGCAGAACTGCTGGCGGAATAACCATGACCAACCCAATTCCCGTATCGAGCGAACCGCAGATCATTCCCTCCAACGACGGCTTTACCAGCGCCGTACAGGAATGGGCTCTGCCTTTGGATGAGAACTACCTCGCTGAGTTCATCCAATACGTCTTCAAAACCTACTGGGATCAGGTCAACTTCGGTCCACTGATCGAAGGCGCGTCCTATGAGATGACGTGTGCGACGGCCCCGTCCTACTTCGATTTATCGAATGGGTTTTTAACCATCGCTTGCGGCACGCAGCACTTCCATATTTGTGTGGGCACCGGTGGCTGGCCCGTCGGCGAAACGCGCCCAGCCCGGTTGCCCGGGAAAGCCGTCATTTTCCGTCGCCTCGACATGAAAGGCGCACCGCTCACTTGGGGCTTCGATCTCATCAACAGTGCCGGCACTCCGATGCTGACCATCCACTTCGCCAACCCGCACGCTGACTTAGGCGACAAGCTGCTCAAACCAGCGCGCTGGGAAAATCTGGCCATGTGGCGCGACATTGCTCAGCGTTACCTCGGCCGCGATCCGGAAGCATTCGATGAAACCGGAGAGGGCTACCAAGACATGATGATGGATGCATCGTGATGGAGACGACGCAGACCATCCTCAATGGCTCTCGGGGACTAAAAGCTTCGACCACAGAGCGTTTCTTGGAAAAGGCTGAGGAGTTTTATCTTCAGCCTAGCCTTGTTGTCCGCGACATCGGCGCGACTTGGTCCAATTTGGATGGTTGGATCACTCAACAACAGCTGAGCGACGCCAACGACGGCCCCTTGCCGACCATGCTTGAGGAGCTGCAACACAAAGGATTTGGGCGCAGTCGCAAGGGAGCCGCTGCCTCGCTTCTGCTGCGCACGGGCTGGGCGGCAGGCCTTCCCGTCGCCGCCCACCTTCTGAGCCAGTCGACGATTTCCTACCATCGGTTTGCGCTCAAATTCTCATCCAGCACATTACTGCAATCAGTAGGTGTTGAAGGGCTCGAAGTCGACGACAGCCTTTCAGGGGAAGTGGAAGCGCGTCGCGCAGCAGTTGCTAAACAATTGCTCATGATGAGCGCTGACACGGTTGAAGCGCTCCACCGCTGGTCGAACTATTCCTACAAGGCTCTCTGGTCGATGGTCTCGTCGTCTTGGGCCGCGCAAATTTATGGAATGTGCGAAGCGCTGGGCCAGGAAGAGCGCGCGCAACAGGAAGCGGACGAAATTATTCGCCTCACAGGCATTCCGACCAGTGCACGGCCAAAACTCTATTCAGTCAAATCAGACGGCCAAAACCGGGTGTGCCAGCGCCGTGCGGCGTGCTGCCTCTACTACAAATCCGAAAAGAACAATTTCTGCGCCAGCTGCCCGCTGGTCCCAGAACTCGAACGCCTCCAGCGCAATGCCGACTGGGTCTCCCAGCGCGCTATTTGATGAGAAGTCCTATGTTTAAGCTCAATATGACGCTGCTTTCGGCTACAGCAATAGCCTCGCTGCTCACTTTCGGCACGGCGAATGCGCAAGAAACCTTGCTTGGACCTGTCGTGGTATCTGCAGGCCTCACCCCCGTTGCCGCCAACGAGGTCGGTCGATCTTATACGCTGATCAATTCCGACACGATCAATCGCGCCAAGGTCCCTTATGTTGCGGACCTCCTCAAACAGGTGCCAGGGCTTTCTGTTTCGACGTCAGGCTCGGCTGGCGCAAACACCCAAGTGCGTATGCGTGGCGCTGAAGGCAACCACGTCTTGGTGCTGATAGACGGCGTGCCGGTCAGTGAAACATCCACCGGCGAGTTTGACTTCGGTCGCCTGCAAGTTTCAAACATTGAAAGCGTCGAAATTTTGCGCGGCCCACAAAGCGCGTTCTGGGGCTCGAATGCCATGGCTGGTGTCATCAACATCATCACCAAGGCGGGCAGCAGAGATGGCATTCGCACCACTCTTGCGACTGAATTTGGCACTGACGGCACCAAAATGGGTAACGCTCAAGTGACGTTCGGCCAGGATAATTTTGATATCACCAGCGCGCTAAGCGCACGCCATACCGATGGCTTTAACGTGTCGTCTTTTGGCAATGAACTGGACGGCGCCAGCCACATCGATGCCAACATCCGCTTCAATGCCAATGTGAGCCAAAACCTGCGGGTCGACGGTAACTTACGATATGGTAGTGTTCACGCGGACCTCGATAGTGAGGATTGGACTTCCGGCAGCGCAACCTATGGCAAGCTGATTGATACATACGACACAACCCGCACCGAAGAGTTTCTTGCAGCTCTGGGCTATAACTGGGAAAGCGATGATGGCGCGTTTTTCCACGGCGGGCGCTTTAGCGGAACCAAGGTAGATCGCGAGACTTTTGACACCAATGGCGTGAAAAACGGGGCTCATACCGGTAGCCGGTATAAGAGCTCGTTCCAACTCGGCCACAAGTTCAATACCCCGGACTTTGCTGACGCAGAACACACCCTTACTCTCGGCTACGACCTTGTCGCCGAGACTTTTAAGCGCTTACCGCCAAACGCTCTCGATGAACAGAAACGCAATACCCAATCCATCGTGGGTGAATACCGAGGTCGCTTTGCAGATCAATTGAATCTGACCGCAGCTGTACGGCACGATATCAACGACCAGTTTGCCAACGTGACGACCTACAGCCTCTCCGGCTCTTGGGAAATTCCGAATTCAGACACGACGCTGCACGCATCGCTCGGCACCGGCTCGACCAACCCGACCTTTGTTGAGCAGTTTGGCTACAATCCGAGTTCATTCGTCGGGAACGCTAACCTCAAGCCAGAAACAAGTATTGGCTGGGACATCGGTGTGAGCCAGTCACTGCTTGATGGTCTGATCACCCTAGACGCAACTTACTTCAACCAGAACCTCGAAAACGAGATTAAGTCGGTTGGCTGGTCGCCAGCGACAGTCGAGAATGATACTGGGCTCAGCACGCGCCAAGGTGTCGAGCTGACGGCGGCTCTAGACTTCTTCAACGGCTTCACGGCGTCAGGCTCCTATACTTATACCGACTCGCGCGATGGCTCTGGCGTTACCGAAATCCGCCGCCCAAAGCATTCGGGCGTTATCAATCTCGCCTATGATTTCGAAGAAATCCCGCTGCGTTTGAATACAGACCTCATGCTGGTCGGCGAGGCCGACGACACCGATTTTGCGACCAGCACGAATGTAAAGCTCCCTGGCTACGCGCTGCTCAACGCAGGCATCAACTATGAAGTGAGCGAGAACGTCGAAGTGTACGCGCGCGTACAGAACCTCCTCAATGTCTCGTACCAGAATGTACTCGGCTACAATAACGCCGGGCGCACATTCTACGTCGGCGCAAAGGCAAGCTTTTAAGCCATGGAAATCAAAGCTCAGCTTATAAAGTGGTGCGTGTTCCCAGTGAGCTTTCTTGCTGGGAACGCGGTTCAGGCGCAAGACCAAGGCACCTTACCCACGCCACTGCCTCATGACCTCTCCGTCATGGGCATGTTTGAGCAAGCCGATTTGGTGGTCAAATCCGTTATGCTCTTGCTGCTCGCCTTCGCAATTGTCGCCTGGGTCATTTGGCTTGCCAAATGGTTCGAACTGATCGCTTGCCGCCGCGCGCTCAAAATAAGCCGAAAAGCACTCAACAATGTTTCGTCGCTCACCGAAGCCGCGGCTCTCGAAACCGGCAGCAAGACCCATATCGCCCTACTGCTCGCGGCGGGCGAGCAGGAAGTTCGCCTCTCCGACATGCATGCGCTCGCAATAGGCAGTGAAGGGCTCAAGGAGCGCGTGCATTCGCGCCTTGCCCGCTTGCAGAGCGGCATTGGTCGCAAGCTGCAACGCAGCGTCGGGCTTCTGGCGACAATTGGTTCTACGGCGCCCTTCATCGGCCTTTTCGGTACCGTGTGGGGCATTATGAATGCCTTCATCGGCATTGCCGAAACACAAACCACCAACCTTGCGGTCGTAGCGCCAGGTATTGCCGAGGCACTTCTGGCCACTGCACTCGGCCTCGTCGCCGCAATCCCCGCTGTTGTGTTTTACAACGGTCTCTCGCGTGGCATCGCCAACTATAAGCAAAACCTCACGGACACCGCCGCATTCATCGAGCGCCTCGTGTCGCGCGATCGCGACATGATGCTGTCTGAAGCGCTCACACGCGAGGGGCATTCATAAGTGGCCGGGGGTCTTCGCAACAGTTTTGACGATAACGACGGCATCGAAGAAGTCGGAGAGATCAACGTCACGCCGTTTATCGACGTCATGTTGGTCCTGCTCATTATTTTCATGGTGGCCGCCCCAATGGCAACGGTGGATGCACCCGTCGACCTTCCTAAACTCAACAGCCAGAGCCAACCGACGACCGACAAACCAGTTTATGTCTCGCTTCAGCTCGACAAGACCCTGCTTGTTGGCGAACAGCCTGTCGACAAGACAATGTTGAAAGCGGCGCTTGATCTGGCGACGGAAAACGACAGCGAAAAACGCATTTTAATCCGTGCGGACCGCTCAATCCCCTATGGCGATGTGATCGTGGTCATGAACCATCTGCGCGCAAGCGGTTACAATCGCGTCGCACTCGTCGGTCTGGATGGAGCCAGCACGGCGCCATGAAACGCTCGCCACACGCCATTGATCCGACCGCACAGTTTGACGCGGCAGAACTTCTGCGTTGGGTCGCTGCGGGTCTATTGGTATTCGGAGGAGGCGCTGCGGGGTTTGTTGCTGTGGAGCGCATGCCAAGCTCAAACCGTGGCATCATCGCCGAAGAGATCTCCAGCATTGAAGTTGTGTTTGAAACAGCCGAACTCACTTCGCCCATTATCGAACCCGCTCTTGAGCCACATACTTTGCAGGAACCGGTTTCGGAAACGGAACCAGAGCCAGAGCCAGAGCCAGAGCCAGAGCCAGAGCCAGAGCCAGAGCCAGAGCCAGAGCCAGAGCCAGAGCCAGAGCCAGAGCCAGAGCCAGAGCCAGAGCCAGAGCCAGAGCCAGAGCCAGAGCCAGAGCCAGAGCCAGAGCAATTGGGGCCCCTATCTGCAAGTGCTGATGTGCCTGAAGAAGAAGATCTTCCGCCTGAAGATCCCATCACATCTGAGCCTGTCGCCGAGCCGATACCAGAGCCAAAACTGGTGGACGTCGCTATGCCCGTCATGCGCCCGCCAGATTTGGTGGCACCCAAACCGCCGCGCCCGGAACGGGACGTGCCGAAAAGTGCTGCGCAAACCACAGCGCCGCGAACGACTTCTGCGGTCGCGCCCGCCCGTGCTCCCGTCGCTGCAATGCCAACAGCCTCGCAGGAAGCAAACTGGCAGGGGCGACTGGTCACACATCTCAACAGGAAAAAGACTTATCCTCGTGAGGCACAAAGATCGCGTCAGGAAGGTACTGTGGTTATGCGCTTCACGATTGACGCAAACGGCCGATTGGTCAGCGCGACCATCGCTCAAAGCTCAGGCTTTGCAGCGTTAGATGAGGCAGCCGTGGCCCTCGTTCAGAAGGCCTCACCCTACCCTGCCCCACCAGAAGGTCTTAGCGCTGATAAGATGGCGCTGCGCGTGCCCATTACCTATGGACTTCGTTAGGCACAGAAAGACCGCCTTGCTTGCACGAAACGTGCAGGAGAGCTCGATCACCACCTGCCAAAGTGCCTCGGTTGCTCGGAAGTGCGGCCAGGAGGGGACAATGCGAACGATTTTACGCGGCGGAATAGCGATTACTGCCTTTGCAGGCCTGTCTGTACCAGCCTTTGCGCATCATGCCCTCGGCGGTGAACTGCCCCTTGGATTTGCTGAAGGATTTATTTCGGGCCTTGCACATCCTGTCATTGAGATGAGCCACTTCGCTTTCGTCATCGCGGTCGGCATTTTGACCGCTGTTGCGCAAGGCACACTTTTGCTCCCGATCTGGTTTGTTGCCGGCACAATCGCGGCCTGTCTCCTCAATGCCGTCGGCCTTGAGGTTTCCTCGGCAACTTGGCTCGTCCCAATGAGCGCACTGGTGCTCGGCTTATTCATGGCCTCGGGCAAAGGCGACAACGGCCGCTGGCACCATGTCGTCTTCCTCGTCTCAGGCCTTTTGCACGGACTTGCCTATTCGCAGTCAATCATCGGTAGCGAAAACAACTCTCTCGTCGGCTACCTTATGGGCTTCGGCATCACGCAAACGCTCATAGCCGTCGGCGCAATGTTCGCAGCCTATTGGTTCTGGCATGGAGATCGGCTCTACGCGAACGCACGCGTTGTTGGTGGTGTATTGACCGGGATCGGCGTCACGGCGCTTTACCAGACCCAGATCTCTATGCTGTTTGCGACTGCCTAGGCGCATACCGGAGAGGTGGCGCTTTGCGACTGAGCAAACAAAGCAATTATGCGATCCGAGCGCTGATCTACTGCGCCGCAAACCCCAATGGTTTGAGCCGAATTCGAGACATCGGCGACGCCTTTGGCGTCTCCGAAATGTTCTTATTCAAGATCCTTGTCCCCATCGGCCGCAGTGGACTGCTTACCACTGTACGCGGGCGCAATGGCGGTGTGCGCTTGGGCGCTGCTGCTGATCAAATCACGGTAATGGACGTTCTTCGCGTAACTGAGGAAGATTTTGACCTCAGCGAATGCGTACGAGAACGCTGCGCGCACTGTCCTCTCACCACCCATTGCCGCTATGAAACTGCAATCAGTGATGCTCTTCGCGCCTTCACCAAGGTTCTTGAAAGCTACACAATCGCAGATCTGGTCGCAGACCGAGACGCTGTCGTCAAAACGCTCGGCTTAACGGAGCCCAGCAAGCAAGACCGCGTGACTTGGACAACAGATAATTTAGCTGCGCGTACGTGAAACGCTGCATGTTTCGGGCAACAGGGCTTTCAAACATGCAGGAACCAAGGGCGTCACACGCCTAACAATATAGAAATCCTAACGTGAGGGCGAAATGATGCGGTCCATCATTCTGGCAACAATTGCATCCACCAGCATGGCGTCAGCCGCCTATGCTGAAGACCCGGCGCGCATTATTTCAATACGCCAAGGCCTGATGCAACAAACCGCTTTTCTGTCCGCCCTTGCCCGTTCAACTGCTGATCTGGACGACGAGAGTAAGATCACCGAGCTCTATGAAATGGGCATGGCAACGGCGCAGTCGCTAGAAGCATTCGAGGTCATGTTCCAGGAAAATACTAACCTGCTGGGTGGTGCAGCACCTATCGAAAGAGTGACGACAACCGCTGCGGCCGCAGTTTGGGACGACATCGAAGCCTTTCGTGCGCTTGTGCAAGACAGCGCCCAAAAGGCCCGAGCAGCTGCAGTAAGCACCGATGTCGCTGCCTTCGCCAAGGCCTGGAAGTCTGTTGAAGCAACTTGCGCATCCTGTCACGAAGCCTTTGTTTTCTATGATCCTTTCGCTGCATTCTGAGGGCAAAACGGCATAACTGCCGAAAACCTGCAGAAAACGTGCAGGATTTAGCGATGCACTCTGGCCAGTGTTTCTTCCAAAGAATGCGAACAGCATCTGGGAGAGAGGCCTATGGGGAAGCATGCCCATTCGGACCATGATCACCACGATCATGGTCATCAACATCATCACGGCGCTCATAACCATGGGCATGACCACCATCATGACCATCATGGGCATGATCATCACGGCCACAGTCACGACCATGACCACGATCACCATCATGATCACGACGGTCATCATCACTCCCACGCCTTTGGTCCGACCGAGCTCTTTCGCATCGGACTAACAGGCCTATGCGCACTGGCAGTTTGGCTTCAACTGCCTGACCACGTCTATCTCGATATCGGCGGCCAGATATTCCTGTCGTTCTCTTGGTACGCTCTGATCGGTTTGGCTATCGGCGGGCTCCCGCTCTTTGAAGAAGCTTGGGCAAGCCTCAAACGTCGCCGCATGACCATGGAACTGTCCATGTGCATCGCTGTGGTGGCGGCCGCATATACCGGCTACTTCCTTGTCGCGCTGATGATCACTTTCTTCGTGCTCATCGCAGAAGTACTCGAAGGCATGACACTGGAACGCGGCCGCAAGGCTATCCGTGACCTCATGGCCTTGCTGCCAAGCGAAGTGCAGCTGCGTCGCGACGGCCAAGTCATAACCGCCTCGATCGACGACATCGAAACCGGATCGGTTGTTGTGGTGGCCCCTGGAGCCCGCGTTCCTGTCGATGGACCGGTCATCTCGGGCAATTCCTTCATTGATGAATCCCGCATCACCGGCGAGTCCATGCCGGTCGAGAAAATGCCGGGCCACTTCGTCTATGCCGGCACAATTAACCAATCAGGCGCTCTAGAAGTTCGCGCTGAACGCATCGGTCGCGCCACCAGCTACGGCCAAATTCTTGAGACCGTGGAGGAGGCCGAGCGCTCGCGTGCGCCCGTACAGCGCCTCGCCGATCAACTCGCAGGCTATATCGTCTACGTGGCCCTCGGCTTTGCGGCTTTTGAATACTGGATTACCCAAGGCAATATCAGCGCAACCATCTCGGTCATCGTTGTTGCTGGTGCCTGTGGCGTTGCAGCAGGCACGCCACTCGCCATCCTTGGTGGCATTGGTCGCGCCGCGCAGAATGGCGCGATCATTAAGGGCGGTATCCACCTCGAAACATTGGGCAAGTTCGATACGGTCGTCCTCGACAAGACTGGAACCCTGACGTTCGGCAAACCCGAAGTTACCAAGGTCCTCCCACACAATGGCGCCAACCTTGAAGACATATTGCGCGCCGCCAGCACAGCTGAAGCACTTTCCGAGCACCCGCTTGGCAAGGCCATCATCAGCTACTCGGCCGAACGCAATATTGTGCCGGGAAATGCAAGTGAGTTCCATTATGAACCAGGCCTCGGCATTTCGGCACGCGACGCCCAAGGCCTAATTCTGGTGGGCAATGCCAAATGGCTTGCCGCCAACAATATCGCCCTCGACATTGCGGAGGACGAGTACGTCGCCTCCCGCATTTACATTGCACGCGAAAACACCCTCATCGGGCAAATCCTAGTCGAAGACCAAATCCGCCCAGAAGCGCGTCGGGCAATCGACAAGCTGCGCTCGATGAACATCGATGTTCAACTCCTGACTGGCGACACTGCACCAGTCGCTCGTCAGGTTGCGTCCGAACTGGGTATCGATGCTGTGGAAGCTGGCCTCCTGCCGAGCGATAAGCTCAAGCGTATTCAAGCTATCAAGCAGTCAGGTCGTGTCGTAGCCATGGTTGGTGACGGCGTAAATGACGCCCCTGCCCTTGCGACCGCGTCTGTTGGCATCGCAATGGGTTCAGGAACAGAGGTGGCTCGAGAAAAAGCGGACATCGTTCTGCTTGGCAATGACTTGATGCGCTTTGCCGAAACGGTTCATGTTGCCCGCCGCACGCGCCGCATCATCTGGTTCAACTTCGCCGGCACTGTGCTGGTCGACATTTTGGGCATTGCCGCCGCCATGTTGGGCTGGATCGGCCCCGTAGAAGCTTCGCTCATCCACACAGGCTCTGAGCTTGCATTCATCCTCAACTCCGCGCGCCTCGTTCCGCGCCAAACGATGCTCAAGGGCATCGAGACGGCCAAGACGGGCATCGCCACCTGGCTACCAGCACGCCAGAACTAAACTCCCCTCCCCGACGCTCCAACGCCCGCCGCAACACCAGTGGCGGGCGTACCTTTTTGTGCCTCCCGCCCAAAAGAAAAAGGCCGACAGGCAAGCCTGTCAGCCAAAGTGATCACCAAGAAGCGCCGAGGAGAAGCTCGTGGTGTATTGCAACCACATTGGCCCAGACTTGGAATTTAAACCTGCATAAATGAGCAGGTTTTCTGGCATAAACCTGACGGAATTGGCAGGTTTAAATTTGGTTCATTTTGAGCATCCGGCGGGCCTCCTCCAGCGTCACGTCACACCCATGCAAAGCTCTTGGCGCCCGATCAGAGAGGGCGACCAGCGTCTCAGCCACCAGGGGAGCTGGAGTGAGCGTGTCGCGCGCAACGGCGCTAATTGCTCCCCGACTGGATGCGCGAATTTCCGCCTGCATATCGGTATCGACCATGCCGGGGCTAAGAGCGGCAATAAAAGCCTTTTTCCCAAATTCTAGCGCCAGCGCTTTCGTCAACATGGAAAGCCCGGCCTTGCTCACGCAATATGCACTCCAGCCTTCCACTGCATGGCGAGCAGCGCCGCTTGAAAGCAAAATTATCCGCGGATCTGGCGACAAAAGCGGTAAAGCGTGCCTAACGGCGCGTGCAGCACCGAGCAGATTGGCGTGTATGATCCTCTCCCAATCATACTCGGAAATGTCCGAGAACAACGCGAGAGGTTCGATAGTCCCGGCGTTGTAAATGAGCGTGCGAATGCTCCCTGCAAATCCAACTGTTTGCCGGTAGGCCTCGTGAATACTGGCAGGCTCTTCCGCATCCACCCGCACAGCGAGCGCGCAATGCCCCGCCAGAGTGAGCTCTGTGACAACTCCCTCGACAGCCTTAGGGTTTCGGCATCCAAAAACAGTGGGGTGGCCTAGGCGCGCCGATTGGACCCCAGTGGCCAGTCCAATTCCACGACTAGCGCCCAATACAAAAACGGCACCGGAAGATCCGGTGCCGTTTTCATTCGCCATTGAGGAATTAGTCAACTTTTCTCAAACCGAAACTATGAACGAGGCGCTTGTGAGCAGGAACATGATCCCCGCTCCCACGGGTCCTTGGTTCGCCATCGGCGAGGCTGATGATCAGCGATTTCTTCACGCCAAACACAGCGTCGCTGGTGAGATACTTGTCACCGTCGATAAAAAGGTGCGTGACGAGCGTTTCGAAACCGTCCTTCCCAATCATGAAGTGGATGTGCGCTGGTCGGTATGGGTGACGCGAGGTCGCCTTGAGCATATCGCCAACTGGACCATCATCTGGAATTGGGTAGAACGTCGGCACAATCGACCAGAACGTAAAGCGACCGTCAGCATCGGTGCGGAAGCGGGCACGCAGATTTTCAATCTGACCGGGCTTCTGCACATCGTAGTAGCCGTCATCATCCGACTGCCAAACGTCGACCCAAGCATCGGATAGTGGCAGACCATCAGCAAGGACTTGGCACTCGGCATACATTGGAACGCCTGGGGTACCCTTGGCGATATCTGAACCGTGTGCGGACTCCGCTAGTGGCGGCACATAGAATGGGCCAAGAACGGTGGTCTCAGTAGCCCCATCTGCATCTGGGTGGTTCACGGCGTCGACGAACATCGACAGGCCGAGCGTATCCGAGAGCAGAATGAATTCCTGCCGCTTGTCGTCACACATCTGACCAACGCGGCTCAGAAACTGGATACCGACCATCCATTCGTCAAAGCTCAGTTGCGTGTCCTCAGCAAACGCATGCAAGTGCTTGACTAGGGACTCCAAAACTTCACGAAGACGAGGATTTTCTGTTTCGGCGAAGCTGGCGATCACCTGTTCGGTGATCGCTGCAAGTACGGGATTAGATGAGATCATTTGGACCGATCCTCCTTATCGGCAATAAAGAGCGTCCTGCGGGTTGGAAACAGGTGAATACCCGTGCGTAGGGAGAAATTACCCCAGATCCCCTTTGGAGCGAGCAGCATAACGGCGATACCGAGTGCGCCCAGAACCAAGAGATACCACGGGCCGAACCCAGACATTGCATTGCGCAAAAGGACGAAAAGAATGGCTCCGATGATCGGCCCTTCAATGGTGGCGAGACCACCAATCACCACGATGAAGATGATGTAGGCCGTCCAATCGAGCAGCGAAAAGGCAGCATCAGGCGAAATACGCGAGGCCTGCAGGAAGTAAATCGCCCCAACCAGGCCCGCACCGAACGCCGCAAAAACGTAAACTGCAAACTTGATACGCGTGGTCGTCACACCAATGCTCTGCGCTGCCACTTCACCGTCTTTGATAGCGCGTAGAGCTAGACCGATGCGCGAGCGCAGCAAGTAATAGCTCCCAGCGACCACAAGGGCGATGGTGAACAGTGCGGCCCAATAGATGATGATTTCGCGTGCTGCGGCAGAACGAACACCAAAGAGTTCAGCCACAAAATCCATACCGAACATGTTGCCTGTGGCCGAGCGTGGCAGCGACGTACCCGTACCGCCCCCCAGCTCGCGCCATTGCGCCAGTACAAGGCGGAACACTTCGGCGACGACCCAGGTGACAACAGCAAAGTAAGCACCTTGCATGCGGAAGACGAGCGTACCGACCGGAACCGACAAAAGCGCAACGACGAGCGCGGCCGTGGGAATTGCCAGCAAGGGATCAACGCCACCGATGATGATTAGCGCGAAAAGCGCATAACCACCCAAACCCACAAAAGCTTGCTGACCCACGGAAATCAGGCCTGCGTAGCCTGCCATAAGGTTCCAGCACAGCGCCAGTGAAGCGAGTAGGAACACAAGGATCATATCCTGCAGCATAGAGCGTGAGACAATTGCCGGAGCAAAGATCAGTGCGACCAATGCGATCAAGGCAACGATCATGAATATACGCGAGGTCTTAGTCGCGACGTTAACAGTGTAGCGCGACGCGTCGATTGAGGGGCGTGACGCATTAGATTGAATATCGGTCATGATCTTACTGCTTCGGGAACAGGCCACGGGGACGCAGAATGATGAAGACGAGGAACACGAGGTGGCCCGCCAAGATCTGCCATTCAGGGTTGATACGGGCGCCAATAGCCTGCGAGACACCTAGGATCACGCCACCAGCCAATGTCCCCCAAAGACTGCCCAAGCCACCGATAACAACAGCTTCGAAGGCAAACAGGAGACGAGCAGGACCAACGCTTGGATCGAAGTTCGAGCGTATGCCCATAAAGAACGCCGCGATGGTTAGAACGACAAAGGAGATACCCATTGCCACTGCGAAGACGACACGCGGGTTCACGCCCATCAGCTGGACGACTTCGGTGGAGTCAGAGGTGGCACGCAGACGACGGCCCAGCGCCGTGCCGTAGAATATATAGCTCAAAACACCCAAAACCGCGACGGCAACAGCAAATGTCAGAAGTGGGATGACACCGAGGTTCAGGCCCAAAATGTTGACGGACTGCGTCTCGATAGCACCTAGAGACAGCTTGCGACTATCCGCACTGAACGCCACGAGAAGGCCGTTCTGAACCAAGATTTGCAGACCGAACGTGACGAGCAATGGCAGAAGAATATCGTCGCCAAGGGTCCGGTTCAGAAGAAAGCGCTGCAAAGCCCAACCGAGCGCGAAAGCGAACGGCAGCAGGATCAGAAGCGCAACAGGCAGTGGCAAGCCCAGAGCCGTCACCATTGCCAAAAGCACGAATGCGGCCAGAACGATCAGATCGCCGTGGGCGAGATTGATCAGGCGCATCACGCCGAAAATCAACGAGAGGCCGGCTGCATAGAGAGCATATAGCCCCCCGAGCAAAATGCCCTGCACGATTGTGTTGACGTAATCCATGCTTAGTTCCCGAAATAGGCCGCGAGAATTTGCGAACGATCAAACTCGTCAGCACGGCCAGCCAGGCTGACCTTCCCCTCGAGGAAACAATAAATGCGATCAGCGGCCGACAGAGCGGCGTTCAGATCCTGCTCAACAATGACGATTGTGGTCCCGCGCTTCTTGATCTCACTGATCGCTGCGTAGACGTCTTTGACAGCTGCGGGGGAAAGCCCGAGACTGATTTCGTCGCAGAGCAACACGCGAGGGTTGGTGATCAGTGCGCGGCCGATGGCAACCATCTGCTGCTGGCCACCGGAAAGGGTCGGCGCGAGCTGATCAGCGCGCTCCGCCAGCAACGGGAACAGTTCGCAAATGGTCTCGTAGCTCCAGCCACGTTCTCCACTCTTTCCGTTCTCGCCCATGCGGAGATTGTCCGAAACGGAGAGCGTTGGGAAAAGGCGACGCCCTTCTGGAACCAGCGCAATTCCTTGCTTGACCATGTCATAGGCTGGCTTGCCCGAAACAGACTGGCCATCCAACATGATCTGGCCCTTTGCCGGGATCAGACCAGAAAGTGCCTTTAGAAATGACGATTTTCCTGCGCCGTTTGCGCCGATGATGGCAACCGTTTCACCTTCATTGATGTGAAAATCGACGCCGAATACGGCCTGGAAGTCGCCATAGAAAACTTCCAGGTTCTTTGTCTCTAGTACTGCAGTCATGCTGCTGCCTCATCATCAATACCGAGGTACGAGCGGCGGACGACCGGATCGGACATCACGGCGTCGGGCTTTCCGTCAGCAATTTTGCGGCCAAACTCGAGAACGATCAGGCGATCTACAACCGAAAGCAGCGCATGTACGACGTGTTCGATCCAGATGATCGTGACGCCGGTTTGATGGAGCTGCTGAATGAACGCCACCAGCTCGTGACATTCTGCTTCAGTCAGACCGCCCGCTATTTCGTCGAGCAGAATAAGATCAGGTTCTGTAGCCAGAGCCCGCGCCAACTCAAGGCGCTTGCGGTTGAGCAGGGTCAATTTACCGGCCAAAGTATTGGCATGGGCGGCAAGACCAGTCTGTTCCAGTATAGAAGCACACAGAGCTTCCGAACTCAGCGCACGCGACGCACGACCGTACTCCGCGGCAACCAAAAGATTTTCGAAAACAGTCAGAGTTTCAAATGGGCGGGGAATTTGGAACGAGCGCCCTACCCCGGCTACACAACGATCGGGGACTGACACCTTGGTCACGTCCTTATCGCCGATAGTGATGGTGCCCGCATCAGCGGTCACCACCCCGGTTATCAAGTTGAACAAGCTCGACTTGCCAGCACCATTGGCGCCGATAATGCCGAGAGCTTCACCACGTGCAACATTGAGGTCGATATTGTCGGCCACAACGACTGCACCAAAGCGCTTAGTAACGCCGGCAAGTCGTAAGATCATTCTATTTACTCGATAATTTCCATTACGCCTGCTGCCGGAATTTCCGGATGCGCGGAGTTTTCAACGATGACGAGATCATATGCGCCATCCTTCAGACGCCACTGACCACCGACCAGCGGGGTCTTGGAGACGTTCTTGGCAACAGCTGGCGGCAGACCTTCAGCGCCGAAGTCGACCTTACCAACGACGGTATCGAGTTCGGTTTCAGCGACAGCTGCAGCAAGGGCGTCTGGATCAAATGGATCTTCAGCACGCTTGATCGCATCAACACCGACTTCAAACAGAGCGTGAATGAAGCCTGTTGGCTGGGTCCAAGGACGACCGGTTTCACCGACATAACCATCTGCCAGCTCCTTGGAGCTTTCACCGGTTAGCGACGACGAGAATGGATGGTTTGGCGACCACCAAACTTCGGTCGACAGATTGTGACCAAGATCGCCAAGTGCATCGACTGCAACCGGGAACAGGGTTGCCTTTGCGGTGGTAACGACCTTTGGCTTGTAGCCCTGCTGATTTGCTTGCGTCCAGAACGTGGTAAAATCTGGCGGAATGACAACGCCGGTTACGATCTCTGCGTTGGCTGCCTTAAAGGCACCGATCTGCGCGGTAAAATCATCAGACAGGTTCTGGAAACGACCTGGGTCGGTGATTGGGTAACCTGCAGCGGCCATAGCTGGCGGCAGGCCGTTAACCGCATCACCCCAAGCATTGCCGTCTGCGTCGTTCGGGAACAGACCGCCAACACTCTTGTTGGTGTCGACCTGATTCCACATCGCCTGGAATGTGGTGATGATGTCTTCGAGACCCCAGAAGAAGTGGTAGGTGTAATCGAAGGATTCCCACGCAGCCGGATCACCCGGGTTCGCCTGGCGTTCAATGAACCACGGCTGCCACGGTGCAATTGTGGAAATGCACGGAATGCCTTCAATTTCGCACTGGGCGGATACGGGGTTGGCTGTTTCTGGGGTCGAGGCAACAACGATGAGCTGAACTTCGTCATCCACGATCAGTTCGCGTGCAACTTCCGACGCACGGTTCGGGCTCGACTGGCTGTCACGAACGATAATCTCAACGTTCACCTTGCCAGATGCGGTTTCAATGCCGCCTGCAAGGAGCTCGTTAACCTGGGCGATAACGTATTCGTCTGCCTCGGCGAAGGCAGCAAGCGGACCAGTCTGTGGCGTTACATAGCCGATCTTGACGGTCTGCTCTTGCGCAAACACCCCCGGAGCCATCGCTGCAACTGCGACAATCGACGTGGCTCCCAAGAAAAAGCGGCGGCGAATGAACGCCGTATGCACGAGTTTGGACATTGAAGTTCCTCCAGGATGACCTCACAGCAAGCCTTATTCCCGAGCATGCTCAGGCTGTTATTTTCGGTGCTGTCGAGGGGAATGCTAAACGCGTCTCAACTGTCCATCCTGCCAGTAGAGACGCAGATTTTTGCACGAAACGCGCAGACTAGTTCCGTTTCGAACGGCGATATGCTGCTGGTGTCGTGTCCAGATGACGGCGGAACAGTCGAGTCAGGTGCTCTTGATGCGAAAAGCCACATTCGTAGGCAATTTCAGCAATCGACATGGTCGACTTTTCCAGCAAGGTTCTTGCACGATCGATGCGTAACTTGATCAAAAACTGATGAGGAGGCATCCCCAATTCGGACCGGAACATTCGCGCGATATGGCTAGGGCTACGGTTGGTCGCTTCCGCAACGTCACTCAGATTGATCGTTGAGTCCATGTTGTTCGACATATAGTCGATCGCCTCTGAGAGAGCAGGCGTTACTCGAGAAACATTCAAAATGCCGTTACTTGGCTTAAGCTTAGCATTTGAGTGATTGCGGATCAGTTGCGCGGCGATAGCACGCGACAGGTAGTCGGCGAACATGCCGGACGCTGTACTGTCGTCTTCGAGCGCAAATGCAGTTGCCTCAATCAACGAGCGCAAGGTTGGGTTCTGAATGACATCAGAATTGATAATCACCTTGCTGGGGTCGTTCTCAGCGATGTCCACAGCAACTTCTTCGATAACGGCACGACGGACATAGACGTGTGCGGTTTCGACACTCTCTTTCAAATTGATGCCAAACTCTTCACCCGACGAAATCAAATGAATGGATCCCGCAGGAACCGTTCGCGCACCAATCTTCCGGTCTAGGATATTCTCGATCTCGACCGGACCATTGCGATGTAGAACCAACAGCTGATCGCGCGCTGGGCCAAAAACGCCTTCAAAAGGGCGCTCGCACTGCACGGACGCGAAGACTGAAGTCCAGTCTTTCCCATTGCTGGTGGAACGAAAGTTCACACCAGGAAGGGATAACATCCCATGCGTTTCCTCAATGCCGAAAGGCCTAGTCAAATACATATTAGTCTCTCCCACTTCTGAAGGTCGGACTTTTCGTCTTCTTCCCCTTCAGGGCCTTGAGCCAAGGCACTCTCGGCGCCGCACCTTAATCGAGACCCGATCAGCATTTTCCAGCCCACCACTCGATCCCTTTTTGAACGCTCAACCGAGCGCTCTAACGCACTGGACGAAGTGGCTATGGACTGCTTTAAATGCTGGCTGACGCATGTCGACGAGACCGCGTACTGCTACGCTGCCCCTCCTCCAAGGTTACATCAGCGACAGATCGTTAGGCGCCTTAGGTGGCGGAACCGATGATGTAATTAATGCATTCGCCAGAGGCTGCCGCAAGATGATCTGAGCGATATGCGAGTTTTGTTGACATAACGCACAAGATGCGACGTTGACGAGTGCGGATCAGGGCATCAATTGGTCAAGAAACTGCACAAAACAACTATTTTTCTACCGCTCGAAATAATCACGAAATCGTTGCAAACGGGCACGCATCAAAAGCGGTTATGCACAAAGCTATCATGACTAACGCCCTCATATTTCAGGGCGTGTTCGGTTAGTGTCGCTGTGCAAAACAGAACAAAATCATGAAAAACAGGGCGCGACCGGTACGCGACTTTAGTCGCATACCAGCGTCACCCTGTAAAAACCTGTGATGGACGGTTCGGGCTGAGTCGCGCTTTAGGTCATAACGACACGTGCAACGGACGTCACCAGAGCCGATTTCATAACCGCTTCCACAGCTCTGGTGCGGCGTCACCTGGCAAGCGACCAAAGCAACGTTGGTAATACTCGCCATACGTTGCGCGCTCCACCTCATCACAGCGGTTGAGGAATGAGGTGTGAAATGCGAAGTCCAGATCGCCAAATACGCGCAGGTTCTGCGCCCAAGAAATGACCGTTCGTGGCGACATCACGACGGATACATCGCCCTGCACAAAACCGCTGCGCGTGAGGTTTGCCATGCGCACCATCTGCAACAAGACCGAGCGGTGCGGTTCGTCTGCCATCCAATTTTGCTTACTTAGTACGACGTTAAGCTCAGCTTCTTCCGAGAGGTGGTCGAGACGGGCCACAACGTTCCAGCGGTCAAGCTGGGCTTGGTTAAGCTGCTGGGTGCCGTGATAGAGCCCTGTCACATCCCCCAGACCAACCGTATTGGCCGTGGCGAACAGACGGAAGAAAGGGTTGGGCGGAATGACCTTGTTCTGATCCATAATGGTCAGCTTGCCGTCAGCTTCCAAAATGCGCTGGATCACGAACATGACGTCCGGACGGCCAGCATCATACTCATCGAGGATCAGTACAACCGGCCGCTGATAGCACCAAGGCAACAGCCCTTCGCGGTAATCTGTGACCTGCTTACCGTCCCGGAGAACGATGGCATCTTTCCCTATCAAGTCGATCCGCGACACGTGACTGTCGAGGTTGAGGCGAACACAGGGCCAATTAAGACGTGCAGCGACCTGTTCAATATGGCTCGATTTACCCGTGCCATGACGCCCCTGCAGCAGAACACGCAAATTGTCCCGGAAACCAGCCAGGATGGCCATCGTCGTCGACGGATCGAACTGATAGCCCGGATCAACGGTCGGCACGTGCTCGTTACCTGTCGAAAAGGCAGGAACCGTCCCATCGACATCAATCCCAAACGTATGCCGAATGGACACTTCTGTGTCTGGCTTTGCCAAAGTGAAATTGTCTTCGCTCATGAACTCGCCTGCAACTTAGAGATGACGATATTGCCATCTTCGATATGAACCGGAACCGGGTCGAGCCAGCAATTCTGAGCGGCACCTGCTACACCAAATCCGTCTTCAATCCGGAATTCTGCGAAATGCATGGTGCAGCGAATTCGGCTGCCATCTTCGTTTAAAAAATGGCCTGCACGGTGGTTCAGCGGCGATGAATAGTGCGGACAAATGTTGAGATAGCCGTAGACGTGCTCGTCCCGCCGAACAACAAACATGGAGAACACGGTCGTTCCGCGGCCAAAGACATATTCCTTTGCCTTGCCGTTCCCGACGTCTTCGAGCGGGCCTAAAACCGTTCCGGGCATGGGCGCACGCGGCCGTGTGCGCCATAGGTTTGGATCGGGCTGCGAAAGTGCGTCAGCCATTGCGGGCCTCTGGCTGGCCTAAACCCCAATTAAACTGCTCAAGAGTGTACGAGGCGAAGATGCCTGCCTTCATATATTCGTCTTGGGCCAAGAAGGCTTCGACGACAGCTTTGGTCTCCGCTTCAATGACCAGCATCGAGCCATGCATCTGTCCATCGGCGTTCAACAGCGGCCCACCGACATGCACCGTCAATGGGTGGTCGTGATTGCGTAAGAAAGCCCTATGAGTGTCGCGAAGCGCCAAGCGTGTGTCGAGGACACCCGGTTTATCAAAGGCGTGAAAGCAAAAATATGCCATTGTCAGACCTTACGGCTCCCGACCTTCATAGGCAGCCTGAAGCATCTCACGGATACCTTCACGCGTTACCGGACGAGGATTGAAGTACGGGTTTTCCATCGCAATATCAGCGACCTTTTCGAGGTCCGCCTCGCTCACGCCCATTTCCTTAAGCGAGCGCTTGCTAGCGCAAACCTTCATGAGGGCATAAAGGCCTCTAGGACCATCATGGGCCTTCAGAGCGCGCGCAATGGCGGCCATAGCTTCAGGCGCAGCTTCACGATTGTAGGCAGCGGTATAGGGAAGCATCAACGCGTGCACATCTGCATGGTTGAGGTTCAGAGTGCCGCCCAGCGTGTGGCAGATCTTGTGGTGAATAGCCATACCCACCGAACCAAGGCAGATGCCAGCAAACCAAGCGCCGTAAAGCGCATCACCGTGCGCCTCCAGATTGCTCGGATCGTCCATAAGCTTCGGTAAAGCGACGCCCAAAGCCCGAATGGATTCTTCGGCCATCATGGAGATAATCGGGTTGCGATCACGGGCATAAAGCCCTTCCATCGAGTGGGCGATTGCGTTCAGGCCTGACGGTCCCGAAATGAACTTCGGCATCGTGACCGTCAGCTCGGGATCATAAATCACCGTTTCGGGCAGGACTTTCGGGCTAGACAGCGTCGTTTTTCGACCCATTTCGGTCTGCCCCAAAATAGGCGTCATCTCCGAGCCGGCAAACGTGGTCGGCACGATCAACTGCGGCAGGTCTGTGCGATAGGCGATGGCTTTAGATAGGCCTGTCGTCGAGCCGCCGCCAATCGCCAAGCAACCATCTGCGCGCACCGAACTGACCGCCTGCAAGGCCGACTCTGTCACTTCAGTTGGGGTGTGCATGACGGCGCCGGGATACATAATCCCAGCGCGGCCACCGATGGTTTTGGCGATCTCAGCGGCAAGCTGAGATTGATCGGGGGTGGACAGCACGATGGCGCGCTTGATGCCCAGACGTTCGAGTTCTTCGCCGACGCGCGCCCGCGCCCCGGCCCCGAAAATGACACGCGAAGGATTGGCGTTATATACAAAGTCCATAGTGCTCTCCTGTGGTGCGATCAACGCTCGTAGTGGGGAGGCATTTTCGAGTCATAATTGACCCAAACCGATTTTGGCTGCGTGTATTCGCGCATGACTTCAAAGCCCATTTCGCGACCATAGCCACTTTCGCCAACCCCTCCGAATGGCGAGCCTGGGTGAACGATCTTGTAGCAATTCACCCAAACCATGCCGGCGTGAATGTCTTGGGCGAGCTTATGAGCACGGGTGAGGTTCAGCGTCCAAAGACCGGAACCCAAACCGTATTGAACGCCATTAGCGATCGCCAATGCTTCTTCGTCGTCTTCAAAAGTGGTGACCGTCACAAACGGACCAAACACTTCCTCTTGGCTCACGCGATCGGTGGGCTTCGCGCGCACGATTGTGGGCTCAACGAAGTAGCCATTTGCGAGGTCTTCACGATCAGGCCGCTTGCCGCCGGTGATTATTTCACCACCCTCGTCCTTGGCAACCTGGCAGAACTGCAGCACGCGTTCCTGGTGCATCTTGGACGTCAGCGGGCCCATTTCGGTCTGCGGATCCAGCGGATCGCCAAGGCGAATGGATTTCGCCAGCTTGGTGAAACCGTCGAGGAACTCGTCGGCTACCGATTTGTGCAGGATGAGGCGCGAGCCCGCGATGCAGGCCTGGCCCTGGTTATGGAAAATTGCGAAGGCAGAACCGCCAATGGCAGCCCGAACATTGGCATCACCAAAGACTATATTTGGGCCCTTGCCGCCCAGCTCGAGCTGAACCTTCTTGAGGTTACCAGCCGAAGACTGGACGATACGGCGGCCGGTAGCGGTTGAACCGGTGAAAGCGATCTTGCCAACATGAGGATGCTCAGCCAGACGCTGACCAGCGGTGTGGCCATAGCCGGGAACAACGTTGACGACACCTGCTGGGAAGCCAACATCGCGCATCAGTTCGGCGATACGCAACGTGCTCAGCGGCGTCAGTTCACTTGGTTTAATAACAATGGCATTACCAGCGGCCAGAGCGGGTGCCATCTTCCAGCTGGTGAACATGAGCGGGAAGTTCCATGGCACGATCTGACCAACCACACCGATTGCTTCGCGCTGAACGTAATTAAGGAAGCCCGGATAGACTGGCGGGACGAAACCTTCCAGCTTGTCAGCCATGCCGCCGAAATAGCGGAAGCAGCGCGATGTGCGCGGCACATCCAGCTTGCGCGCATCGCGCACAGGATGGCCGGTATCAAGCGCTTCAAGTTGGATTAGCTCTTCCGCATTGGCCTCAATCGCGTCGGCCAACTTGAGCAGGAGGTGCCCGCGTTCAGCGGCATCGGCACGGCCCCAGGCCTTTTGAGCTTGTTTGGCGGCTGCGACGGCAACATCAACGTCTTCCGCACGTGCCTCTGCGATTTCGCAAATGACTTCGCCGGAGAACGGGTTGAAAACAGGGATCGTGCCTTTGGCGATGCCGTCGACGAATTCACCGTTAATGAAGAGCTTGGTTTGCACTGGTCGCACCGATGTTTCTGAGCGTGTTGGAAAAACGGCCGCCCCAGTACTGAGGCGGCCGCAGGGCGGAAGTGGGAGCAACCACCCGTTCGTTAGAACTCAACAGCCACATCAGGGGCCATGCCCTGACGGATGAGCTCAGGAATCTTGGGCGAACCGTTTTCCCACACCAAGAGCATCGAGCGCTTGGCCGAGAAGCCCTGGTGACGAATGTCAGCTGGCATACAGCAGCAATCGCCTGGCTTCATGTTGATCACCGCGCGTGGACGACCGGTTGCGCCGTCCTTTACGTTCCAAGTGATGTCGTCGGTCAACTGAATGAACCATTCGCAACGGTCGTTACCGTGCTCAACGGGAAGGATGTATTCTTCCGAAGTTGGGCAGAACAAGCTGTCCTTTACCACCGAACAAACAGATGGGTTCCAGGTCACGTCAGAGCGCGACAGATAACCAAACAGATTGTAAGCCGAAACTTCGTGCTCGAAGCCAGGTGCAGCGTGAACTTCTGGCTGATCCTGCGGTACGTCAGCAAACATGCGATTGACTGGGTAGCCATTGCCGTCGGTACGAACCGGAGTATCACCCGGTAGGCCAACCATACGGCGTGCAGTCACGCGCTCGCGGCTAACAGCTTCGTCGTTGTCACCGTTCTTGATACCCCATGGAACACCGGTTTCCATTGGCGCCGCAAACGGATCGTACCCCTCATTGGTCCAGTCCGAGACCATCTGCTTGAAGATGTCCATAAGCTTGTCGGCCTTAAAACGCTCGACAAAATCACGACCAGCTGAGGTGTAGGCCTCGTTGGTGGAGCCCAGGAACATATCGACTTCACCATAATAATTGGTGGTGCCGAAGACCTGGTCAAAGTTTACAGTGCCATAGAAGAAGCCCCAAGCCACGTCACGCATCAGCGCGCGCAGGAAGGCGTCTGCTGGCATCGTGTGCACGCCATTCGGAGTGTTCACGTAGCAGAAGTACTCGTCACGATGGAATTTGAACGAGCCAGCCTGGAAAGATTTATAACCAGTAACGTTGTCAGCCGGATTGACGGCATAACCACCAGTGATGGGAAGACCGCGCGGATTGCTGATCTCGCCTTCGCTGCTATCAAAGCCTTCTTTCATAGCCATTTTAGGATCTCCTCTTCCGGCCTTACTTCTGGCAGAACTGCGCCCACTTATGCTGGGTCACGGCGCCGTCGATGGTCTGAATGATGATGGTGCAGGTTTCAGCTGCTGAGAATTTATAGGCGCAGCCAACGGGCAGCATGGCCATGTGACCACGGCTCAGCACCACATAACCCATCGCTTCACCGATAGGCTGGCCCTGCACAATCACAGCACCTTCGCTCTCAGGATCGACAACAGCATCCGGATCAGTGAGCTTGATGAAATCGACACGAACCTTGCCGTCCATAGCAATGACGAACTCATCATGCGCGGCAGAGTACCAAGGAGATTCACCTTCAGCCTTGGCAGATTCAATGACGTATTCAAAATTCTTTGCGACAGCTACACGCTCATAAGGCGCTGATTTCGCAGCAACTTCAAACATGTTCGAAAATACGTAGCGCTTCGGATCATCATCAATGGCGGTGATCCCGCCTTTTTTGTACGAGTGGATCGAGCCGAACTCTGTGGTGTACTGTGCCACGCCACACTCTCCTCTGTTTGTATCAGGTGTTAACCTTCCATCTACGAGTTGTATTTCGAGTACACCTTTTGAGCCTGCACAAAGCTGCCAAGCTTCTGCGCATTCCGAGCCAAATGCCGCCCTTTCACGCTGACAAAACTGTTACAATTGAAGCGGTTGGAGGAAGCTATGACAGACGGCGAAATCAGATCAACGATCCTGAAGCGCGACGACAGGGGCGCAGTGCGAAACGGCGCCGAATGGCTCGCCTTATGGTCGGACCCATCCTCCATGATGAGCCGCGCTGAAAAATCCGACGCCAAGGCGCACGACCGGCATCGTCTCGATTTGGCGCAACAATTGGCCGCCTCGGCGCGCTCGCTTTCAGGACGTGACGATCTCGACATTCAAGTCGTTGGCGACGACGGCGTGTATACAGGTCTGAAGGCAAGCTTGGGTGAGCTGACCGACGAAAACATGCCCGCGCTTCGCGGCCGCGTCGATTCAGTAGCGCTATTTATAGCGCACCATGACGCCCAAATTCATGCCGCCCTCGCTCCTCCCGATCCAAACGAGCGTCGTTTGTTCGACCTACTGGAGCTCGTACGTTGCGAGTCCTTTGGCGCAGAGCGTCTGCCAGGTGTTGCTGAGAACATTGTTGCCAACCACATTGATCGCCTCTCTCGTCTCGACATCATGGGCGCCCACTTAGCAGCTTTGATTCCGCTCGAAGAGGCGATCCGGATGGTGGTTGGCGACGTCCTGAATGGCCGCACCGAAGCGTCAATTCCCACCTCTGGCTTCTGGATGTGGCACCGTTGGATGCACCAGCGTTTGCACGCCCAACTCGCCAAGTTGCGCGAGACGATGGGCGATCAGCAGGACTACGCCTTTGCAGCCAAGTGGTTCTTACAGACGCTTTACGAGGCTCTGCAGGGGCGCGGCGACGGCCCAACCCGCCGCGAGATCAGTAACCGCACTGGTGGCGGCGATGAGGAGGAAGAGCTCGAACACGGCGGCACCCAGACCGATGAAGACAACAGCTTTGAGCCTGGCCCGGAGGCTTTAGTTTCCGACGAGAAGCTGGATGCGTTACCGAACATCGATTTCATCCCGCCGCCCCGATCTCCTGCATACAGGCCCTATACAGACTCTCACGATCGCATCGCCCGCGCAGACGAACTCGTGCCGCAACAAATTATGCGGCAAGCGCAAGATGCGCTGGAACAAAAGCGCTCCGCCAATAAGCGGGCTATGGCCCGTCTTGTTACCCAATTGCAGCGCCGGCTCATGGCTAAACAAACGCGGTCTTGGGCGTTTGACCTCGAAGATGGGCTCATCGACGCCTCTCGCCTTGACCGCGTCATTGTCAATCCGGGCTTCGCTGACGCCTACAAGCAGGAAGAAGAGTCTCAGTTCCGGGATACTTGCGTTACACTCCTCATCGACAACTCCGGCTCTATGCGCGGCAAGACCATTGAACTCGCCTGCATGGCGTCTGACCTGATCTGCTCGGCGCTGGAGAATTGCTCCGTGTCGACGGAAGTTTTGGGTTTCACCACTCAAGGATGGAAGGGCGGTGCCGCAGCCCAAGATTGGATGCGTGCTGGTCGCCCGGCCAATCCTGGCCGCCTAAACGATCTCCTCCACATCATCTACAAAAGCGCTGACGAACCGTATCGCCGGGCAAAGCTCAACCTGTGCGCAATGATGTCCAACGACCTGCTCAAAGAGAACATCGACGGCGAAGCACTGCTTTGGGCGGCGCGTCGTCTCGTTGGCCGACCAGAGCAACGCCGGATTTTGCTTGTCATTTCCGATGGCGCTCCTGTTGATCAAGCGACCATCGAGGCAAACGAAGACAAATCCATCCTCGACCGTCATCTCAAAGAAGTGGTTGCCGAGATCGAACGTACGGGTCAGATCGAGCTTGCGGCCCTAGGCATTCGTCACGAGGTCGACCAATACTATCGCCATGCCAAGCGCATCGATGCCATCGACGATTTAGGACCCGCGCTCATCGGAATGCTCGACCAGATGCTCAGACGATAAAGGGGCCATTCGGCCCCTTTCAAATTTCTACTTTTCGCAAACTGACAACGATCTCAATCTTGGCCACTTCGTAGCCCTCAGGGACCGATTTAACGTCAGTCACGCTCACCGCCCCCGGCTCCATGTCGATAATCTTGTCATCATCCAAGATATAGAAGTGGTGGTGACCTGAGGTATCGGTATCGAAAACCGCACGCGTCCCCTTGAACGAGAGTTCGCGAATAAGGCCTGAGCTTTGGAACTGATGCAGCGTGTTGTAAACCGTTGCCAGGGACATCTCCTGCCCCGCAGCGTGAACCTCACTGTGCAGATCCTCAGCGGTCAAGTGCCGCCCGCGTCCAAATATACGATCAGCGAGTTCAACGCGCTGCCGCGTTGGTCTAAGGCCAGACATCCGCAGCAGCGTTTTGATACAGCCGCGCCGAGATGGCTCATCGTCAACATACATATCCTTCTTGATATTCATCGACATCGCGACCTCCGAGCCATACCTTGCCAAGGCAGATAGGCCTGTGCCTGCAAAAACAATGCACAGGCCTGCACATGCTTGTCAGTGGATGCCGATTAAACCCGGCTCAAGAAGATAATAGCCTGAGAGTTTCAGCGTGATCGTTGCGTCTTCGAAGGTTGGATTTGCAAAATACCAGCCGTGAATTCCGGTCAATGGTGCCGTCAATGCGCCATGGCCTTCTTGCATTTCCCCCTTAATATAATCCATCACGATTTCTGGACTGCCATCGCTGGTGACGGTGTGACCGTGGAACTCAACGACCACCGGAGTTGACGCTGTCCACGAATAGACAAGCGTCTGCCCTTCTTCCATCGTGACCTTATATTCGGTCGCGCCAAGCCCTGCACCAAGCGCGCCAAGTGGAATTTCGATCTCGTCCTGACGGAACGGAATAGGCTCAGCCTTGGAAATATCTGGCGGCGCTGAGAACTTCGTCTCGACCACTATTTCTTGCGGCTGCGATAACTTTAGAATGCCTGTCAGCTTTCCAAAGCCAGTTGGGTCCACACCGAACTCCGCCGGCATTGCCACCAACACAGTGAGCGCCGCTCCCAAAACGGCCGCGGCACCCACTTGGCGCGCCAAGCCTCCCCACGACGCTGCTGTCTGTGTTTTCGCAGTATTATCGCTCATACTTGCCTCCAAAAGCCGATGAGTTGGATAGCCGTCAGCGCAAAGCCTGCAGCCATAATCAGAACATTGATGAAAGCGGCCTGACGGGAGAAGCTTGGCTGCGCTCTCCAAAGAGCCAACGCCGTCAAGATGAACGCCAGCGCAGAAAGCTGGCCAAGCTCAACGCCAACGTTGAACGCGACCATGTTGGCTATCAGCCCATCGGGAGACAGGTTGATATCTTGCAATTTGGTCGCCAAGCCAAAACCGTGAACCAAACCAAAGGCGAGCACAATCGCGCGCTGGTTCGGCGCAAAGCCGAGCAGTTTTTGCACGCCGCCAAGATTGTCCAACGCCTTATAAACGACCGAAAGACCGATCACCGCGTCTACAAGATACGCGTCCAGGTGCAGGCCAGTCAGTACGCCGAGCAACAGGGTTGCCGAATGCCCGAGCGAAAACAGGGTGATGTAAATCACCACGTCTTTCATCCGGAAAACGTAGAAAAGCACCCCAAGCAAAAACAGCAAATGATCATAGCCGGTGAACATGTGCTTGGCGCCGAGATAGAGGTATGGACCGATGTCCACGCCCCGCGACGCCTCCAAAAATGCCGCGTCTCCGCCTGCAACACCGTGAGCCCAAGCCGGCCCCACAAAGGCGAAGCTAAACAGCAGCATAAAAAGCGCTGGTACCTTCATCACCACCCCACACCATTTCACTAAAGCCGAATAGTGCTACCCAGGGGTCGCAAGTGCCTGCCTAAACGCGCAGACAAACAGCACGAACAGAATGAAGCTGCACAAAGGAGATTTATTTCAGGCAGAACTCTTCCTCCTACGCGCAATAGGATGACGCTCTCGATGGGGAGCCCTCGACCTCACATGCGTACTGGATCTATTCTACAACTGCTGCCGTTGTTCGACCCACAGGGGCGCTTCTCAGCTCTAAAGTCATTGACGCTAGTGCTTCTGGCCTTGCCTGCTCTGTGGCTGGCTCACGGCTTTACATCGGGCGAATGGGACTTCCCCTCACCCTATATTCCGCTCATCTACCATTCCGGACTTTGGACCGCATACCTGCTTTTGGCAGCGCTGGCCATCACGCCCTTACGCAAGATTTTGCGGTGGAGTAAGCTCCTCCAAATTCGGCGCATGATCGGCGTGGCCAGCTACTTCTACCTCGTCGTGCATCTCTACGCTTGGATTGGGTTGCGGTACTACAATGTGGAGACACTGCTGATCGAAGGCCTGTCCCGCCCCTCACTTTGGCTCGCCACTATCTCCCTTTTCATCTTCACGGCCCTCACCATCACCTCGCTCGACTGCGCCGTTCAGCGCATGGGCGGCGAGAATTGGCGGCGCCTTCACCGCCTCACCTATACGGCGACGATCGCCGGCCTCATCCATTTCCTGCTCTCCCCCGGCTCGATCGTTGGCACGCCGTTTTTACTGCCGGGGATATTCCTTTGGCTGATGGTTTGGCGTTGGCTGGACAAGCGCGACCGAGGGACATCCCCCTTCCTCTTGCTCGTGCTCACAATCACCACCGCAGTGATCACTGTCCTACTGCAATTGCTCTGGCTCAGTGCGTTCCAAACCGCACCACAACCGGTAGAACCGTGGAGCACAACATTTTTCGCGCTGTCACCAGACACATGGGAGTACTTGGGCTTTCCACCAGTGCTTGTGGTATTGATTTTGGGTGGACTGGCCAGCCTATGCGCCGCGTTCAGGCAGAAGCGGATGACATGAAGGTAACGAGGTCACGAAAGAAAGACCTAGTATCAGCAGTGCGGCCAGACCTTTAGTGGCCTTCGTGAGCGACCTTCACGCACTCCTGACAGCCGAAGAGATACGATCATTCGTGGCACCAAAAAGCGATGCATCATATACCTTTATCATCAGGATGTGACAGTGTTTGTGCGACCCGGTACTCCTGTCGGACAACAAAATTTTCGACCTAGGAGAATTTTGGCTCTCTTTGAGTTACGAAAGACCCAGAACAGGTGCTTCACGCTGTTTCAGAAATCAGATCGTAGTTTCATGGCTGCGGAGAAATTGGAAAAGCTGCTCTATCCTGGTCACCCAACCTGCCAGTTACGCCCCCATTTGAGACGTCAAGCGGCCTTGTAGTACTACTTAAAAGCTGCCGTTCGTCAGAGATACTAAAAGCGTCGTAGTTGGGACAGTGAGCCGACAATCGGCTCCAGGCCGCTACGTCAGACGATGACGCATCAAGAGGCAATGGCCCGGGCCTCCCGAAGAAGTATCTCTGGGGCATTCTGCGCACCGCCGTCCCGTCAGAACGCCGCGGCATGCACCCCGCCAATGGCCGGGCGGCCCCTTAGTTGCGAACAATTGAGTTTGTAATTAACGCTGCAGCGCTAAACCTCTATAGCCCACAGTACCGACAATGCGCCGAGGCGGTCCGCGTCGGCAAGGCTGCGGAGATAGACTCCCTGCCGACAACCGGGGCACATCCGACTGCGCGTAGTGCGCAAGGTTGGCGTAAAGGCGCAGCGTCGAGCCATCGCCAATAAGCCAAGAGATCAGGACGGCGTTTGGACTCGGTGAGTGAGCGCTCCCCGGCTCGCTACAGGTTTTAAATTTCGCACTGGGAAGGTTTTGTAATGAACCCGTGCTTCAGTCCCAACCACGAAAAACTCAACGAGACTATCGACACGGCTCGCCTGGCCTTCAGTCTGCTCAATCGCCGCGTTGGTTTCCTCGACAAGCGCTGCATTGTGCTGTGTCATCTCATCCATCTTCCGGACAGCTGAGTTGACGCCGGAGATGGCACTGGCCTGCTCGCCATTGGCGCGAGCGATCTCTTCCATGAGTTCGGCACTTCCCCGAACGCGGGTAACCATCGCAACCAAGCGATCAGCCGCTGCCGAAACGAGCTTACTCCCCGTCGCGACGGCCTCTGCTGATCGCTCGATGAGGACCTTGATGTCACTGGAGGCGCTGGAGGCCGATTGCGCGAGCCGACGGACTTCCACAGCTACAACGGCAAAGCCCTTACCGGCATCGCCAGCGCGCGCCGCCTCTACAGAGGCATTGAGCGCCAAAAGATTGGTCTGAAATGCGATTTCATCAATCATACCGATGATGTTGGAGATTTTCGCGGCCTGAACCGTCACGTCTTCCATGGCCTGATGCGCCTGGCCCATAACATCGCCAGCGTCGACGGCATCGTCAGACACATTCTTAGCATTTGCCCGGGCGGCTTCCGCACGATGCGCATTTTCCGTTACGGCCTGTGAAAGCTGCTCGATAGCCGAACTGGTGTCGGCAATTGCGGTGGCCTGCCGCATCGTCCGCTCGGCTAAATCATTTGTTCCGGCAAGGATTTCGCCAGTCGCCGACCGCAGCGCCGTCGTCGTGCCCCGCAGTTCTTGTACGAGATTGCCAAACCGGCTCACGGTGTCGTTGAACGCCGTGCGAACCTGCGCCAATTCGCCGGGAAACGCCTCGGTGATATGACAGTCCAAATGTCCCTGAGCCAGCAAATTCAATGCATGACTAAGCGCATTGACGGCCATCTTACGCTCGGTGATGTCCGTTGCGTATTTGACCACTTTGTAGGGACGCCCGTTGGCATCGAAGATCGGATTGTAGGATGCTTGGATCCACACCACTCTGCCATCTTTGCCGATGCGCTTATATTCATTCGACGAAAACTCACCCATGCTGAGACTGCGCCAGAACTCTATGTATTGCGCTCCGGACGCTTCGATCGGGTTGACGAACATGCTGTGATGTTGGCCGCGAATTTCATCGAGCCGATAACCCAGCGCTCTGCAGAAGTTCTCATTGGCCGAGATAATAGTGCCATCAAGCTCGAATTCGATAACGGCTTGGGAGCGCGATATGGCGCTGATCTGACCGCGCGCGTCCGAAGATTCCTTGTGACGGGCGGTGACATCACTCGCCACTTTGATGATCCGGTAGGCATTGCCGTCAGCGTCGATCAGCGGATTGTAGGAGGCTTCAATCCAGACTTCTTTGCCGCCCTTGCCAAGCCGTTTGAAGCGCGCGCGCTGAAACTCACCCGCGGCCAGTTTGTCCCAAAACTTTCTATATTCCGGAGAGTTGGCATAATCGTTCTCGAGGAACATGCTGTGATGGCGGCCAGCGACCTCTTCCACCTTATACCCCATCACCGACAAGAAATTGTCGTTGGCTGTAATGATGGTTCCGTCCAGCTCGAACTCGATAAAAGCCTGCGACTTGTTCAGGGCCGCCATCGCATCAGCATTGATAGCATTTCGCTTCGCTTTTGCGCGCTGAAAAAACTGAAGGGCCACTTAGCGTGCCCCCATATAATCGGGCCGCCCAACTACTGTACGCAACATACAAACTTTCCCATTGGCTAGGATAATCCCTCCCACCATAGCCAAATAAGGCCCAAGGCAAGGCTCCGTGTGCGGAGCAGCAACATTCAGTTTAGATTTACGAAACACGGAGCCGATTGGATTTGCGAGCCACCGGTAGCCTCAGCCCCCATGGTTACTTAAATGTGTTCTGGCAATGCCCCGTTTTTTTTGCGGGGCATTCCTATCGGCGTTTGGCCGGGCGCATTGGCGAACAGAAGGCGGTAACAGCCACCGCCCGTAAGGTCGCTAAAAGTTCTACAACTCCCTTCATCACGGCATGCGCTATCAGGGTACGGAAACTGCATCGTATGATAACGACTACCGCGGCCGGGTTCTTGCCAATCTGCAGCGCCATGCCCACTCCCTCGGCTATCATCTTGAGCCTGCGACAGAAGCTGTGAGTGTTCCTTAGGAAAGCGGCTGCGACTTAGCCAAGGATGCAAAGTGAGGTACGCGTTCGTTGCCGAGCGTCGCCTTCAATCGAGCGTCGCCTTCAATAATGTGTGCGCTTTATGTGCCGGTGCCTGCGCATCCACGCCAGAGGCTTTTACGCTTGGCTTAGGGGCCCATTGAGCAAACGGGCGCAGGAGGACATTCCCAAAGACCCAGCGGATCGCTGATGCGTGGCAGTAGAGCGGCAAGGTCTATGGCTACCGCGAGCCACATGATGATCTGCTCGATTAAGGTGAGACCAGTTGCCTGATCCATATTGCGCGCCTAGCGCGGCGGGCCGGTATCAAAGCCATGAGCCACTCCCTGCCTAGGCTTTTCCCGGCGTCAGAACCTAATTCTGAGACACAGGTTCTGACCAATCATTGCAGTTTATCGAGGCATCGAATAGGTGCGTTCCCTAACTTTGCGTCATCAGCCGCCCCCAAATCGGACGTCCAACTCGAAACGAACGCTCCCCACAAGCAGCCATTGAATGGACGTCGGCATTGCGCCCCATTCCTGCCGTTGAACGGGGTTTCGCGATTGCCGGAAAGCCGACATTACCGATTGAACGGAGCTACGGCGAATTAGGGGTGGAATGCTGACAGGCTGCTTTGGAATGTCCGCATTACGAAAACTGACGTCTCGTATCGACGAATTCTGGAGCCAACCTGCGTTTTAGATCGACTTAATGCCGACCCGCTCCTCAAGTTTAGCTGCCGTTTCTTTACGCTCGCTGTAGCGGGAGGTCAGGTAGCCGGAAACGCCGCGATTGATCAGCGTGACCTTCACCAGCTCTTCCATGACGTCGACAACCCTGTCGTAATACGACGACGGTCTCATGCGTCCGTCGTCGTCGAACTCCTGGAAGGCCTTGGCCACCGACGACTGGTTCGGGATGGTGACCATCCGCATCCACCGGCCCAGGATACGCATCTGGTTCACGGCGTTGAAGGACTGGGACCCGCCCGACACCTGCATGACTGCCAAGGTTCCACCTTGCGTGGGGCGGATGGCGCCTCCCGGTAGCGGTATCCAGTCGATCTGCGCCTTCATCACTGCGCTCATGGCACCGTGTCGCTCGGGCGACGTCCAGACCTGCCCCTCCGACCACAGCATGGCCTCACGCAGTTTCTGCACCTTGGGGTGAGTGTCCGGTGCGTCGTTCGGCAGCGGCAAGCCGTTAGCGTGAAAGACCCGGACCTCGGCGCCGAACGCTTCGAGCAGCCGCTGCCCTTCAAGGGTCAGGAACCGGGAATAGGAGCGCTCCCGCAGCGAGCCGTAGAGCATCAGGATGCGTGGCTTGTGCTGCAGGTTCGGAGCATTGAGACGAGAGAAATCTGGAACTTCGAGAGCGGCCGGTACGACGTTGGGTAGATCAGACAAGCCGGCTCCCTTCTGCATTGATGATGACCTCGCCGTCCTCTTTGGTGAACGGGCCGATCTCAGGGTTTTCGAGGATGTCGAGCACGACCTCGGAGGGGCGGCATAGGCGCGTGCCTCTCGGGGTCACCACAAAGGGACGGTTGAGCAGGATTGGGTGTTCCGCGATCGCGTCGAGCAAATCATCGTCGGTCCTGGTGGGGTCAGCCAATCCGAGTTCATCGAAGGGTGTATCCTTCTTTCGAAGCGCCTCGCGCACAGTGAGCCCGGCATCGCGGATCAGCCGGGTGACGGTGGCCCGGTCGGGCGGGGTCTTGAGGTATTCGATCACCGCGGGCTCGACGCCGCTCTGGCGGATCATCGCCAAGGTGTTGCGAGACGTGCCGCAGTCGGGGTTGTGATAGATGGTGACGCTCATTCGGCGGCCCTCGCTTCGGTGTTGCGGCTGACGGCTGCACCGCGTTCGTACCAGCCCTTGGTGCGGTTCACGATCCAGACCACCGAGAGCATCACCGGCACTTCCACCAGCACGCCGACAACGGTGGCAAGCGCTGCGCCGGAATTGAAGCCGAACAGGCTGATGGCGGCGGCAACTGCCAGCTCGAAGAAGTTCGAGGCACCGATCAGGGCGGACGGTCCCGCAACGCAGTGCTGCTCCCCCGACACCCGGTTCAGCAGGTAGGCGAGGCCGGAGTTGAAGTAGACCTGGATCAGGATCGGCACCGCCAGCAGCAGGATGACCGTGGGCTGGGCGATGATCTGTTCGCCCTGGAAGCCGAAGAGCATGACGAGGGTCAGCAGCAATGAGGCAATGGAGATCGGCTGCAGGACTGCAAGCGCCCGGTTCATCTTGTCGATCCCGCCGTTGGCCAGCAGCCAGCGGCGGTAGAGCTGTGCGGCGATCACCGGCACGACGATATAAAGCCCGACCGAGAGCAGCAGCGTGTCCCAGGGGACGGTGATAGCGGAGAGACCGAGCAGCAGGCCGACGATGGGGGCGAAGGCTATCACCATGATGGCGTCGTTGAGCGCCACCTGCGACAGGGTGAAGTGCGGCTCGCCCCGGGTCAGGTTGGACCACACGAATACCATGGCGGTACAGGGTGCAGCGGCAAGGATGATAAGGCCGGCTATGTAGCTGTCGATCTGCGTTTCCGGCAGCAGGGGGCGGAACAGCCAGCCGATGAAAAGCCAGCCCAACAATGCCATGGAGAACGGTTTGATGGCCCAGTTGATGAACAGGGTGACGCCAATACCGCGCCAGTAGGCGCCGACCTGGCGCAGCGACATGAAGTCGATGCGCACCAGCATGGGGATGATCATCAGCCAGATCAGGACCGCCATCGGCAGGTTGACCCGCGCATATTCGAGAGCGGCCAAGCCCTCGAAGAACGAAGGCAGGAAATGGCCGGCGGCGACCCCGACAATGATGCAGATGGCGACCCAAAGGGTCAGGTAGCGTTCGAAGATGGACACGGGGTCAGGTCTTTCGGATCAGCTTGCCGTTGAGACCGGCAGCCTCGGCGACGGTGTTGAAGATGGTGCCGTATTTGCGTACGTTCGTGTGCAGCAGTTCCAGCCTCTGGTCGGACTCGTCACTGTCGACCGTCAGGACGTAATCGACCGAGATGATGCGCGGCGGAGCATCCTGGCGCTTGGCCTCAAGGCTCACCTCCACCCCGCGAAGCTCGAACTTCAGCATCGGGCTGACCCGCTCGATGCCCTTGAGCATGCAGGCGGCTATCGAGGCGAGAAACAACTCGGCCGGATTGAAGGCGTCCGGGCGTCCCGCAAGGGCGGTGTCGATAACCAATTCCGCCTCCTTGCAGGTGGCGAGGCTGCCATTGGCGTCGACCCGCCTTGCGTGAACCTTGTATTCAAGCATCAGGCCGCCCCTTTGTCCGATCCGGTGGAGCCATCCATGGCGCCAATGCCTTGCAGCCTCGAGGTGAGCGACATCCGATCGATGGTCGCCAGCGGCAGGTTCATGAAGGCCGCGATGCGGTTGCGCAGGTAGCGCAAGGCGTCGTCGAACGCAGCCTCCTTCTTGAAGTCGGGGCCCTCGACTGCGGCGGGGTCCTCGATGCCCCAGTGCGCCGTCACCGGATGTCCCGGCCAGACCGGGCAGGCTTCGCCGGCGGCGTTGTCACAGACGGTAAAGACGAAGTCCATCTTCGGCGCGTCAGGCGTCGCGAACTCGTCCCATGCCTTCGAGCGCAGGCCGTCGGTGGAGATTCCCGCCTTGCGCAGCGTCTGCAGGGTCAGGGGATGCACCGCACCCTTGGGCGTCGAGCCGGCCGAAAACCCGCGGAAGCGATCACCACCCACATGGTTGATCAGGGCTTCCCCTAGGATCGATCGAGCCGAGTTTCCGGTGCAGAGGAACAGGAGGTTGTAGACGCGATCAGCAGGCATTCTTTCCCTCCGAAGGGGTGGTGCAGCATAGGGTGAATTCGGCGACGAGCGGCTCACACAGTTCCGGACGACCACCGCAGCAGTCCTGGACCAGGAAGCTGGTGAGTTCGCGGACGCGGTCGAGGACGGCGCGATAGATGATGGAGCGGCTGTGACGCTCCGACTCGACCAGCCCGGCGCGCGCAAGGATCGCCAGGTGCGAGGACATCGTGTTCTGCGGTACCTCCAGGCGGCGCGCGATCTCGCCGGCCGGAAGCCCCGCCGGCTCGTGCTCTATAAGGAGACGGAGCGTTTCGAGGCGTGTCGGTTGCGAAAGCGCAGCGAAGATTTCGATAGCGTAATTTGATTCCATATATCGAGGATTATGGATTTATGGGCCAGTGTCAAGATGTGGACATTCCACGTTTCTTGGAGTGCCTTGGCAGCTTTCAGTACTTAGATGCGACAGCCCAAATGGCAGAAATGGGGTCGAATGTGGACCTTCCTGGTAGGAGAGTTGGAGGTCTGCTCCAGGCCCGGCAATGCCAAGGCCCAGGCCCTGTATTTCTCCAGATTTTGACGGCTCTGAACCCGAAAGTCCAAGAATACCGCCGCCCGCCCTCAGGGCAGCAAATCCACATTTTGTCATTTTTGCGGTTGAAATGTCATATTCGCTGACCTACCATTATATCCAACATAAACATGCAGCAGATATTGTGACTGGGCCCAGCTTTGTCCCGGGCAATATATTTGCTTATCCTTTTTCAATTGTGATAATATTGGAGCCAGGATCGGCTTTATTATTAACGTAACTACTTATGAGGTCAGATGACTGCCAAATTGAAGGTGAAGAAGGTCTTCAAGATCTTCGGTGACCGACCCAAAGAGGCACTCGCACTCCTTGCCGAGGGTGAAAGCAAAGAATCAATCTTCCAAACCACCAGCCAGACTGTCGGTGTTCAGGACGCCAATTTTGACGTCGATGAGGGGCAGATATTTGTGATCATGGGACTTTCCGGGTCCGGAAAATCTACCATGGTGCGCATGCTGAACGGGCTGATCCGGCCAACCAGCGGCGAAATACTGATCGATGGCGACGATATCGCCTCTTGCACCAGCGCCAAACTGCGGGACATTCGGCGTAACAAGATCGCGATGGTATTCCAGCACTTCGCGCTCTTCCCGCACCGTACCATTCTCGAGAACGCCGCCTATGGCCTCAAGGTCAAGGGCGTCCCTGCGGCGGAAAGGAACAGCAAGGCGCTCGCCGCGCTTGAACAGGTTGGCCTAGCCTCCTGGGCGCAGAGCAAGCCAGCCGATCTCTCAGGTGGCATGCAGCAGCGTGTCGGCCTTGCCCGCGGCCTCGCCACGGACCCCGAAGTGCTCCTCATGGACGAGCCCTTCGGCGCACTGGACCCGCTGATCAGACGGGAAATGCAGGATGAGCTTCTAAGCCTTCAAGCAACGCTGAAAAAGACCATCGTCTTCATCACACATGATCTCAATGAGGCACTTCTCCTCGGGGACAAGATCGCCATTATGAAGGATGGGCGCATCGTTCAGATCGGCACGGCACAGGAGATCGTCTCCAACCCCGCCGATGATTACGTTGCCGCTTTCGTCGCCGATATCGACCGGGGCCGTGTCTTTACTGCGGACACGGTATCGAGCACGCCTGCGGTTGTGCAGCTCAATTCCGACACGGCCAGCGACGCCGTGAAGACCATGGAAGACGAGAACCTCAACGCGGTCTACGTCATGGACGGCGAGGAGATCGCCGGGGTCGTGACCTATCAACAGGCCGCGACCGCAGACCGCGAAAGCGGCCTGACGGATGTGCATCTCTCAGAGGTGATGCAGACAGACTACCCGACTGCCGACGCTGATACACAACTGGCAGATCTCTATGGCGCCGCCAGCGGCGGGCTGCCCATTGCCATCACCGATGCCGATAATCGCCTGGTGGGCGTCGTGGCTCCCGAGGCTGTGTTCGCCCAACTTTCAACGCCTGCCGAAAATGATCAAGGCGAGAACACCGCCGAGACGGTGGTGTCTGAGAAGGCCGAGCTGGAGCTCGACGACGCGCGCTAACATCCGCGCCAAGAAACAATAAGGAGACGTGCGATGAGCCCGTCCGATTTTCTCGTCATACCCTTTGACGAATGGGTCACCGCTTTTGTCCGCGGTTGGCTGGTACCCAATTTCCGACCGTTTTTTAGGGCGGTGCAAGTGCCCATCACGCAGGTACTGAATGGGCTCGATGCCTTTTTCGCTTTCGTACCTATGCTGGCAATCACCGCTGCCTTCGCTCTGCTTGCGCTCAAATTTGCAAGCCGCGGGATGGCCATCTTCACCATTGTAGGATTTATCTTCATCGATTTGATCGGCCTCTGGCCGCAGACCATGACTACGCTGGCGATGATCGTCACTTCGGTACTGTTCTGCGCGGTCATCGGCATCCCACTTGGCATTCTGGCCGCTCGCAACGAGATGGCCTGGAAGGCCCTGCGCCCCACGCTTGACGTGATGCAGACCATTCCGAGCTTCGTCTATCTCGTGCCAATCGTGATGCTCTTTGGCGTCGGCATGGCACCAGGCATCATTGCCACGGTTATCTTCGCGCTGCCGCCGATCGTGCGTCTCACCAATCTGGGTATCCGCAACGTTCGTGCAGACCTGATCGAGGCAGCAGACGCCTTCGGCTCGACTCCCCTGCAAATGCTGTTCGATGTGCAGCTACCGCTCGCCATGCGCACGATCATGGCGGGGCTCAACCAGACGCTCATGTTGGCCCTGTCGATGGTGGTGATCGCCGCACTAATTGGCGCGGGCGGCCTTGGCCTTACCGTCAATACGGGTCTCGGACGGCTCGATGTCGGCCAGGCCACAGCCGGCGGTGTGGGCATTGTCATTCTGGCCATCGTGCTCGATCGCATCACTCAAGGCTTTGGAGCACACAACAAAGTGCCCTCGATCTCCTTGCGCAAAATATTCGTTTCCATGTTCCGGCCGCGCGCCGCGGCGCCCGAGCTGAACGGAAAGGCGGCCTGAGCGTCAGGCCGCATGCTGGGGTTATCCCCTTCGCCTTCCGCGTCTCTGCGGATCCACGAAAAGCAAAACAAAGGAGACAAAGACAGCAATGTTCCGTCTCAAGACTATTCCCGCCTTCGCCACTGTTATGCTCGCCACTACCGGACTTAGCGCCCCGGTCCTCGCCCAGGAACAGCCGGGCGAAGGCAAAGAGATCATCATGGCGCAACCAACCTGGGACACTGGTTGGTTCTATACCGAGATCTACAAGCAGCTTCTGGGCGAGCTGGGCTACTCGGTCGGGACCGTGGTGACGCTGGACAATCCCGCCTTCTATCAGTCCGTCGGCTTCGGCGACGTCACCATGTGGGTCGATGGCTGGTTCCCCATTCATAATCCCTACAAGAGCGCTTTCGAGGGCACGGCGGACATCATCCCATCGGTCGTTAGCGGGGGCGCAATCGAAGGTTATCTCGTTGACAAGAAGTCGGCGGAGGAACTGGGCATCACCTCGCTCGAGGACTTCAAGCGCGATGACGTCAAAGCCGCTTTTGACAGGGATGGCGATGGCAAGGCGGACCTGGTCGCTTGCCCGCCCGGCTGGGGCTGTGAGCTGACCATCGAGCATCACATGAATGCCTATGACCTCAATGACCACGTTAATCTCATAAAGGCAGGTTACCCGGCCGCCATGGCTGATGCCGTCGCCGCCTATGAGACCGGCAGTCCCATCCTATTTTATACGTGGACGCCGAACTGGACCGTGAACGAATTGGTGCCGGGCGAGGATGTCGTCTGGATCCAGGTCCCGGAAGTTAACCTGCCGGACGATCTGGCTGCTCTCACCGATGCCGCGGTGCGCAGTGGCGTCGAAGGCTGCGTTAACGACCCCTGCATGCTCGGCTTCCCGGCCAATACGATCGACGCCGTGGTCAACAGCGAATTCCTCAATGAGAACCCGGCCGTTCGTGCGCTGCTCGAGAATGGCGAGATCCCGATCTCGGATGTCTACGCCCAGAACGCGGCCATGAATGCTGGCGACAACGATATCGAGGCCCAGGCAACAGCCTGGATCAGCAACAACCGCGACGTCGTCGATGGTTGGCTTGAAGCCGCTCGGTCGGCCATGTGACGACTAAGGAAGGTCGGGGCAATTGTGCCCCGGCCTTCGCTTGGGAATATGATAATCGGGAAAGAGCAGTGTTGACGCGCTGGCCATTTTCAACGTCTGCGGGCTGTCCGCTCCATGGCCGTAGCCACTGCATAGCTGTCCGTCCGACCACTCCAGTTAGGCATGGCGATTGCCTAGTAGAAATGGCAGCGTTCGGGACGTCGCAGAGGCTTGTCGAAAGGCCATTTTGGGGCGCGCAGCGGTATTAAAAGCCTCGTTGAGGACGGCAGCTTTCTGGCACTACCAAAGCAACTGCTGATGTCTGGCATGAGGTCGGGATCTGCCGCTGATAAGCCTGCCATATTCGTTCTCTTCATGGCCGCTTCGGCCAGAGGAGAAATGTGATGGGTATCTCACAGTACGACCCTGCTGCTGCAGGAAGACCTGCTTGGAATGCCGGTAGGCAGGTTGGCGCCAAACGTGCATTGAAGGTCAGACAAATCTGGTCAATTCGCTTCTTCCTTGACCGAGAGGGAAGGATGAGGGACCGAGCACTTTTTGACTTGGCTATCGACAGCAAGCTTCGAGGCTGCGATCTGGTGAAGATCAAGATCGGCACGCTCGTGGCGGGACCTGCCATTCGAACTCGGTCGATGGTAATCCAGCAGAAGACAGGCAGACCCGTCCAATTCGAGATCACCGCTGACACAAGGGCCAGCCTGCTTGCTTGGCTTGAGCGACGCGGCGGGACGGTCGATGACTACGCCTTTCCAAGCCGTGTAGTGCACGATGGTCATCTGAGCACCCGTCAATACGCCAGGCTGGTGGACGAGTGGGTCACTGCAATCGGGCGGACGCCTGAGGAATATGGCACCCATTCGCTGCGCCGTACAAAGGCGTCGCTCATTTACAAAGCCACAGGCAACCTTCGGGCCATCCAGATACTTCTTGGCCATAGCAAGATCGAGAACACAGTTCGTTACCTTGGCGTGGATGTCGACGACGCTTTGTCGTTGTCAGAGGCAACCGAAATCTGAGCAAGCGACTTCGCCGGCAGCCGGTTGTGCTTCGTCGGCGAAGCGCCCCATTTCAGACGTCGGTGCCGCTACCGACACTCCTTAGAAGCGGACGCATTACGCCAGCCAAACTCCGAGAATTGGGAACAATGTAAAATTGCATTCCAAATTGAACGCGGGAATACCAACGCAGCCGCCATCGGCAACCTGAACAGTCGCGTTCATTGGTTCCTTATGGCCTACCTCGATGCAAATGCCGATTTGATGGATGAACATAGACCTCTGTAAAGCGGCGGCAGGCCGTACCTTGCTCGCCCCCTACACAAAAGACACCTTAGCGCGTGCATTTGCAGCGCTACGAAATCAAGTTTTTGGCACCAAGGAAAAACGGCGCCTCAGCGTCAGCGTAGGGGCGGTGCGGTAGAAGCTAATGCTAGGGGCGCAACCATCGTGCCGATTGTTGCAAAAATGGAAAATGGCATCTATACGAGCGAGAGGCTGCAAGAGACCTATATGCTGGTCAACTATGCAGAAGTTCGAGAAGCCGATGAAGGTCGTGGTTAAGGCTGACATAAGCTAGCGTCAGGCCACAATGAGTTCAAAAAGGTGGCGCTCGATTTATTTCAAAGATTTCAGAGAAATAAGTGGCGCGAGAGACGGGGCTCGAACCCGCGACCTCCGGCGTGACAGGCCGGGAAAGCGCAATTTGTACCAGTAGCTGTTTTAACAATTTCGCGGTCATAACGAGTGATCGGTGACCGCATAGTTGAAACTACGCCTCTTGGTCACCCAAGTTACTTCGATCACACCATGTTTCGCTATGATCGGCTAGTCGGAAACAGAGCAAGCATCATAGGACTTTTGAATCTCGATTGGCGATCAACTCACCATTCGGCCCGCAAACTTTCACTAGTCAACCCAGGCCATACTGGGTTCAACGGTCGCACAGAACCGGGCGGCACTAAGCCGAGCTTGTTCCACCACTCGCTTGATCAGCGTCGTCTCGCCTGCGGCCTGGTAGCTTCCGATAATTGGCATCGGCGGGAAGCGTTTGCTGACGTTAATCTGGTGCAGAATTCCCATCTTCAACTCGCGCTTGATCGTTACAGTTGGGATTGCGCCAACGCCATAGCCGTCCACTAGCAAGTTGATGATCGAATAAAGCGAATTGCAACTCGTCAGCTTGCTCGCAAGCACCTGCTCATCCTGAAAATACGGCGCGATCATTCGATAGGGCGGCGTGTCTTTTGGGAAAGTGATGATCGGCATTCGTGCCAGCTCATCGACGCTATAGTTGCGATCGGGGTCGATCAGCCTCGCCGACCCCACCCACCCCATTTGCAGCGTGCATGAGGTAAAACTGCGGAAGTTGTCACCAATGGCCGGGTCCACGGCAAAGATGATGTCGAACTCGTTTCTGTTCATACCATCGATGAGGTTCTTGGTCCCCTCAATGGTGAGCTCAATTTTGAGCGTCGGGTTTGATTGGTGCAAATCTTCAACGAAAGGCGTTAGCCAAGTGGCTGAAACAGAATCCATCGCACCAATTCTAACCACCTTATTGCGCATAGCGGGATCGTTAACGAGCTCCTGTTTGAGCAAATTATAGTTCTCGAGTACCAGATGGAAGGTCTCGAGAACTCTCTCTCCGGCTGGCGTGAGCGAAAAATCGCGGCCGGTCCGATGCATGAGTTTACACCCAAACTCTTGCTCTATTGCCGCAAGTCGAATGGAGATCGCCGGTTGGGTGAGATGCAGCTCTTGGGCGGCACGGCCGAAGTGCCGATGCCGCGCAAGAGTGACGAAGGTCATCATGTCGAGGATGCGCATGGCGCTACCTCTATCAGACTTCCCGCCGGGGGACAGCTCTGTCAAAACGCTACGACGCCAACATTATGTGGCGAACTTGCGTGTAGTCGAGCAGAGATTGCATTGACAAATCAGAGCCGTAACCCGAGTTCTTCATACCACCATGAGGCATCTCCGTGGCGAATACGCCATGTGTATTCACCCAAGTCACGCCGTATTCGAGGCGGTTGGCAATCTGCATGGCCCGGTTGGCGTCGCGCGACCACACCGAGGAGGCAAGCCCATATTCAGAGGCATTGGCCCAGCCCAGAGCCGTTGCGGGCTCGTCAAATGGGGTGATGGTGACGACTGGACCAAAGATTTCCTTCTGCACGACCTCGGCCTCGATCGGCGCGGCGATCAGGGTCGGTTCGTAGAAGAAACCGTCGCGATCTGGCGCTCTACCACCCACGACTACATCTGTTCCAGCAGTGCGGGCACGGTCGACAAAGCCTGCCACGCGATCTCGCTGTGCAGCAGAAATGACCGGGCCAAACTCGATATTATCCTCATGCGGCGCCCCATAGCGCAAGGTTGAGATCATGGCAGAAAGCTTATCGGTGACGACCTGTGCAATCTTGCTGTCAACGAAGACACGGCAGGCCGCCGTGCAATCTTGACCAGCGTTATAGAAGCTCGCCTCGCGCAGGGTTTCGACCAAAACATCAATATCGGCATCGTCGCAGACGATCACCGGAGCCTTGCCACCGAGTTCGAGGTGCGTGCGCTTGATGCTTTCGCCTGCCGCGGCCTTGAGCACTGCGCGGCCGGTGCGGACGTCACCGGTCAGGGAGATCATGCGCACGAGAGGATGGCAGATGAGGGTTTGGCCAACATCCGGGCCATTGCCACAGACAACATTGACCACCCCCTCAGGCAAATGCTCTGCGAGGATCGAGGCGAGGAAGAGCAGACTAAGCGGGGTGTTTTCCGAAGGCTTGATAACAACCGTATTGCCAGCCGCAATCGCTGGGCCAATCTTCCAAGCGGCCATGAGAAGCGGGTAGTTCCACGGCGCGATGGAGGCGATAACGCCGAGTGGATCACGACGCATCAGGCTCGTGTGCTTGGAGGAGCGATAGCCGTTCGCTGCGGTCGCGGGCATATTGCGGATGGCGGTACCGAAAAAGCGGAACACGTCCGCGACGTTGGCCAGCTCGCCGGCTTTGACATAGATCCAGGGCTTTCCGGCGTTTGTCGCTTCGATATCGGCGAGCGCTTCTGCTTTTGCTTCAATCGCATCAGCGATACGGAACATAGTGAGGCTGCGTAGTTTCGGCGTCGTCTGGCTCCAGCCATCGAAGGCCGCGTGCGCCAGCCTGACAACCCGATCGATCTGCTCGCTCGATGCAGAGGCCACTTCGGCGAGGAGTTTACCGGTCGCTGGCTCATAAACAGGGAGGGCTTCACCCTGCCCGGCTTCGTACTGACCATTAATGAAAAGACGCGTTTCGAAAGTCATTGGTATACCTTGAAATCAGTCGCGGATCACGCGAATGCGGCTCGGATCGACGGTGACCCGAACAGCGGATTGGTCGGCAAAGACCACGTCATTAGATGTAAGTGCGCGCAGCGTTTCGCCTGCCACAGAGAGCACATAGCGATTGCGGGCGCCGAGGAAGACGCGTGTTCTGAGGTGCGCGTCCACGCCTTCCCCGTCTTGCGCGAGGGTGATGTCCTCTTGGCGGATGGCCAACGTCACAGGCCCACGGCTCGCCTCGTTGGCGCCGAGTGCCAGCACCTGCCCATCTGCAAGTTTGGCAACTGGACCTGAAGCGCCATCGACAATTTCGGCCCGGATTAGGTTTGCCGAGCCAATGAAGTTGGAGGCAAAACTCGTCGAGGGCTGGTTGTAAATCTCGTCAGGCGTCCCCTGCTGCTCGACACGCCCCGCATTGAGCAAGACCACGCGATCGGAAAGGCTCAGCGCCTCTTCTTGATCGTGGGTCACGAAGATCGTCGTCAGACCCAAGCGCTTATGGATTTCAATCAATTCCACCTGCATGTCTTCACGCAGGCGCGCGTCGAGGTTGGAGAGCGGCTCGTCGAGCAGCAGAACCTTTGGGTTCGAGACAATGGCGCGGGCGAGCGCCACACGCTGTTGCTGTCCACCCGACAGTTGAGAGGGCCGGCGTTCAGCCAAGTGTCCCAACTGTACGGTTTCGAGGGCAGCTCGCACCTTTTCAGCCTGCTCATCGCGCGTCCCAATGCGTCGCATACGCAGGGGGAAACGAACATTCTCCGCCACGCTCAAGTGCGGCAGCAGAGCGTAGGACTGGAACATCATGGAGATGTCCCGCTTTTCTGGCGGCAGCTGGGTCACATCGCGACCGTCGATGGAGACAGTCCCTTCGGTGACGCTTTCCAGCCCGGCTACAATGCGCAGCAGAGTGGTCTTGCCACAGCCGGAGGAACCGAGCAGCGAAATGAACTCACCCGAGGCGATGTTGAGATCGATCCCGTGAAGAACGGCAGTTTTGTTAAACGATTTGCGGATCGTGTTGAGGCGCACCTCTGCCATGGTCAGGTACTCGCGAACTTGGTGATGCCCAACATGCGATCGATGACAACAATCAGCACGATGGTGAGGACAATCATAATTGTGGAGACGGCGGCGACCGAAGGGTCAGGCGAAAATTCGAGTTGCCCGTAAATCTGCACCGGGAGCGTATTGAGCGTTGGCCCACGCAGGAACAGAGACAGCACCGCCTCGTCGAAGGAAATATTGAAGGCAAAGAAGGCGCCAGCGCCCAAGCCGGGCACACACTGTGGCAGCACCACATAGAGCAATCTTTGCAGGCGGTTTGCCCCCATCGTCCGCGCCGCTTCTTCGAGGAACGGGTTAGATTCAGCCAGAACCGCAAGAGTGGTGCGCACCACATAAGGCAGGGCAATAACCGTATGCGCGATGGCGAGGGCTATCGGGTGGATTGGCCCAATCACCGCGCTCCAGAACATCAGCATGCCGATAGCATAGATGATGGTTGGTAGCACCAATGGCGAAAGCAGCGCGGTAGCCAGAACGTCGGTTCCGGGCAGTTGCCGCCGATGGATCGCGATTGCGGCAGCGCCGCCAATCAGGGTGGCCAAGACCGTCACTAAAATGGCGATCTGCAAGCTCACCCAACCGGCCGAGAGATAAACGTTTGAGGTGAGAACTTGCTCATACCACCTCAGGCTTAGGCCATTTGGTGGGAAAGCGATGAACTGGCTTTCCGAGAACGACACACCGATAACGACAACCAGTGGCGCCAAGAGAAACAAGGCCGTCAGCGCCAAGAAAAGGCCCGAAGCGATCCGTAACCAGGGAGGAACAGCTTTAACCATTCTTGCCTCCGGTGAGCTTCATATAGGGGATAAGAACCAACAGGATACCCACGAAAAGAATGACGGCCTGCGCGGAAGCAAATGGCCAATCTGGGGCGCTGGTCACCGAGCGATAGATCGAGGCGGCGAGCACTTGGATTCGCGATCCCCCCAGAAGATTGGGCGTCACAAAGGAACTAGCCGAGAGGGTGAAGCAGAGCAGCGAACCAGCGACCAAGCCTGGCAGCGACAGGGGCAAAACCACTGTGCGAACGGTCTGCAAGAACGAGCACCCCATGGTGCGCGCAGCTTCTTCTAAGCGTCCATCGACGCGCGTGAGAACACCCAGAATAGACAGGGTCATAAACGGCAGCAGCACCTGCACCATGCCGATAACGATGGCGGTCTCGGTCTGCATCAGCGCAAAATTGCGCCCAACCAAATCGAAATCTCGCAGGATTTGCGGAATGATACCGCTACGGCTGAGCATTACCATCCAGCCAAAGGTACGAATGACCACGCTGGTCATAAGCGGCAGAATGATCATGATCACGAGCCAGAGGCGCAGGCGAGGCCCGACCTTGGTCATGATATAGGCAAGCGGGAATCCGATAACGGCGCAGATAATCGTAATAATCAGCGACAGACGGACCGTGCGCCAAAGAACGCCCATATAATATGGGTCACTCAAAAATCGGGCGAAAGGCGCAAGCGTAAACCCATCCGGGCCGGAGACGCTAAGAATAAGCATCTGCCCAATTGGGAATAAAAACGCGAGCGCTAACAACAAGATGCCCGGAAGCGCCAGCAGCAGATTCTCTGTGCGGTCATTCATGAGGCGGACTGCTTCTCTAAGATGAGGTAGCGCTAACGCGGCAGCTGCCGGATGAGAGTGCTACACTTTAAAATTCGAACGGAGCCAAAACTCAGCTCGAACGGCGTTTAATTCAATACGAGGTCCTGGGAAGGACGGGCGTGGAGCCCGACCGCCCTTCCCAGATCAAAACCGCTCTTACTGAGCGATCGTGCGATTCCACTGTTCGACCCAAGCCGAACGGTTTGCTTCGATGACGGTTGGGTCAAAGCGCAGAAGGCCAGCAACAGCCGCTTCACCATAAGCAACGTCAGCTGCCACTTCAGGAGCCAATTCGGTCTTAGAATTGGTTGGGGTGTAACGCAGAGCGTTCGCGAAGCACGCCTGAGCGTCTGCCGAGATGGTCATATCAATGAACTTGAGTGCCAGATCGGCGTTATCGCGGCCAGCAACGAGGTTGGCAGTGATAAAGCTTGCAGGGGTACCTTCTTCACCAGCCTGGAAACCAGATGGCAGACCAGCGTTACGCAGGGTGAACGCATAGTCGGACGCGTATGGCGCTATCAACGCACCATTCTGCGCAAATTCCTGCTGGATTTCAGGCGAAGTCGCGACCACTAGTGCACCAGCATCGAGCAGGCTCTTTACTGCATCAAGGCCAGGCTGAATGTTGGTGAGGTCGCCGCCCTGTACCTGGTTCAGCATCAGGAAGCCGAGCATGCCGTAACCGTTGGAAATGTCGGTCAGAACAAGGCCTTCGCTCAGTTCTGGCTTGAGCAGGTCGGTCCACTTGGTTGGCTTTTCGGCCAGAGCTTCGGTGTTATAGACCAAGCCAATTGCAGCGATCGAATAGGCAGGGCCTTCGCCAGCTGCAAGCTTTGCCTTTGCGAAGTCATAGAGGTCCGCAGCATTGGTCAGCTTGGTGTCGTCAATCGGCGAGAGCAGCCCCTCAGCTGCCGCAACGATTTCCTGACCACCCGAGAAGTGGATGACGTCAAACTGTGGCGCATCCTTCTGGGCACGAACCTGCGCAAAAGCGTCTGCCGAATATGCCGTTACGACGTTTACAGTCGCGCCGGTTTCCTTTTCGAATGGCGAGATCACGCATTCGCGGTGGGCGGTTTCATAAGCGCCACCAAAGGAGTTGATCGTCAGGCTGTTTGCCTGGGCGATTGCTGTCGAACCGAGCAGAGCTGCGAGGCTAACTACACTCAAACCAAGTTTCGCGTTCATTGTCTTTCCCTTCCTTGTATTACAAGCGCTTATCAGCCTTCGTAGCGACCGAGTTCTACGGTCTTGGCACCTTCGATGCGGATCAAGCGGCACTGTTCGGCCACAGCATCGAGGTTTTCTGTCATCTTGGCCCAGTAGGTGCAGGAGATCCAACCGGTTGGACCAAAGGTACGGCCACCGTTGCCGTAGAACATGCCGATTTCCCAAAATTCAGTTGGGTCGATCTTGAAGAAGTTCTTGGGCTGATAGAACCACAGCAGTTCGCCGCGCTCAGGCAGAACGGTCTGGTTCTCTGGTGGCAGAGCAGTTGGATCGAAATTCTGATGCGTTTCTGGCAGACCCATCATGATTTCTGGGCCCGAGAACATCGCGTGCGTCGCCTTCCACTGGAATGGCTTTTCCAGAGCATTCCAAAGAGCGTCGCAGGTCTTTGGCGCAACATCCCAATAGGGCGTAATGATGCCCTGAACGTTCGCGTCGACGAATTTCAGATAAAGTTTCTTTTCGGACATTTTAGCCACATTCAAAGGTTGATGTGACTAATCAACTGATAGCTCGGGGGAATGTCCAATTCCGAATAATAATCCTGCCGATAAGGAATTTTTATCAAAACGAACCATTGCGTGCGATCTCGCCGACGGCTGCCCAGAATGCGAGGTCATGCGTCCTGCCCGCTGTGCACCACTCTGGGTGCCACTGCACGGCTAGAATTGGACTGCCGTCCCGATTGCTCACCGCTTCGACAACGCCATCTTCCGAGAGCACATTCGCTTCGAGTTCGGGAGCCAGAACATCGATGCACTGGTAGTGCACGGAGTTGATCGTAATCGGTTCTTCGCCCGCGACTGCGGCGAACTGAGATCCGGTCTGCGGCCGCGCCAGGTGACCATGGTCGAACATGTCGTCGAGGCTCGCGTCTGGCGGCGCATGATGGACCAGTGTTCCAGTGTTTGCCGTGCGCTCGTCACGCAAGGTGCCGCCCAAGGCGACGTTGATCTCCTGCAGCCCGCGACACACCCCGAAGACGGGCTTGCCCAACTCACGAGCCGCAGCGATCAATGCAAACGACATCGCATCGCGCTTTGGGTCGAAAGGCCCTGCACCTGCGTTGGCGCCATAGCGCGAGGGTTCAATGTTCGAATTGCTGCCGGTCAGCAAAATCGCGTCGAGCCGCTCCACAAGAGCGCGGGCGTTGTCGACCTCGTCAATGCTCGGGCAAATGACCGGCAAAGCATTAGCGTAGCGCGTAATCGCGTCAACATAGCGGGTCTTGACGATATAGGCCGCTTCGCCTTCGACCTCCCGATTGCACGAGATGACACCAATCAAAGGCTTGCCGTAATTAGACATTTTCACACCAAATCGAATAACTCTCGCGAGTGTGAAGGGTGTTTGCCTGCGCCGTCAAGGCGCAAGCGCAGCGATACGTCTAGAGCGGTTCAGCTGCGAGAGTGTCACCCAACCACTGCGCAAATCGCGTCACAACGCGTTGGTTCTGGTTTTTCGACCCGAAGAGCAGATGGTAGCCGCCAAGGCGAATATCGCTCTTTAAAAGTTCGACCAGCCGCCCCTCGGCAAGCTCTTGCCCCGCCGTGATGCGGCTCGCCAAAGCCACGCCCTGACCGGCCAGTGCCGCATCAAAACCGAGATTGGCGTCCCACAGTTTCGGCCCTTTGAGGTCTTGCCGCAGCCTCACCCCCATCGCTTCGAACCAATCGGTCCACTGCTGCTTGCTTTCCTCATGGATCAGGGAGGCGGATGCCAGCTCTTCAGGTGATTGCGGCACACCATGCCGCGCAATCCAAAGCGGGCTAGCGACCGGGAACATACGAGGCGCGAGAAGCGGCGTTGCGCCTTCGGGAACTGCATCTCGCCCCGCGTAAACGATCATCACGTCGGCTTCGCCTTCAGCGAAGTTGGGGATACGATTAATCGCGCGCAGGGTAATGTCGCAATTGCCCAAAGCCTCTTCGAGCTGGGTGAGTTTTGGGGCCAACCAGCGCGTCGCAAAGCCTGGAAAGCACCAGATTTTCAGAGACGCTGTCGGTGAGGGGCGCAGTTCGGCTGTCGCATTGCCTATAATCCGGAAGGCCCGGGACACCGCCTCATACAGCACTTCCCCCTGCTCGGTTAGCACCACGCCCCGCGGTCCAGCCGTTATCAGGTCCTGCCCAAACCAATGCTCGAGATTGCGAACATGGCGGCTTACCACCGTATGGCTGATGCCAACATCATCCGCTGCGCGGCGCATGCTTCCGGTCCGCGCAGTCGCCTCAAAGGCGCGCAGCAGGATCATGGGCGGTAATTTTGGGCCTTCGTCACTCATGAGTGGAAGCTGTAGTGCACCACTCTGGCGAAATCAATGTCATACTCCACCTTCGGCAGCGTGCATTAAAACGGCGAAATACGCCTATCCAAGAGTGACGCCATGTCCGCCAATACTGATCTGCAGACCCGCCGGCTCGAAGCCATTCCTCGCGGCCTCGCCAATGCTTTCCCTGTCTATGTCGAGCGTGCCGAAAACAGTGAGCTCTGGGACAAAGAAGGCAAGCGCTACATCGACTTTGCAGGTGGTATCGCGGTTCTCAACACGGGCCATCGCCATCCGAAAGTCGTTGCGGCGGTCTCGGCGCAGTTAGACGCCTTCACCCACACCGCTTTCCAGATCCTCCCCTACGAGCCCTATGTTGCGGTCTGCGAACGGCTGAACGCTGTAGCGCCATTCGACGGCCCGGCGAGATCGGTGCTGTTTTCGACGGGCGCTGAAGCAGTCGAAAACGCCATTAAAATTGCCCGCGCAGCAACCGGTCGAACTGGCGTGATTGCCTTCACCGGCGGCTTCCACGGCCGCACCACGCTGACCATGGCACTGACAGGGAAAGTGGTACCGTACAAAACCAAGTTTGGAGTTGCGCCACCGGCAATTTATCACCTGCCCTTCCCGGCGGAGAGCCATGGGGTCACGGTAGAAGAAACACTGCGGGCCCTAAACAACCTATTCCGGGCCGATATCGCACCAACCGATGTTGCAGCTATCATCATTGAACCCGTTCAAGGTGAAGGCGGCTTCCTGCCATCGCCCAAGGCTCTGCTGGAGGCTCTGCGCAAAACCTGTGATGAGCATGGCATCGTTCTAATCGCTGACGAGGTGCAGACGGGTTTCGCCCGCACCGGCAAAATGTTTGCCATCGAGCACTCTGGCGTTCAGCCGGATTTGGTCACAGTGGCTAAGTCTCTCGCTGGCGGATTCCCATTGTCTGGTGTGATAGGCCGTGCAGACATTATGGACGCAGCTGAACCTGGGGGGCTCGGCGGCACCTATGCCGGTAGTCCGATTGCGTGTGCAGCGGCGCTGGCTGTAATGGACATTATCGCAGAAGAAAATCTGCTTGAGCGTGCGCAGTTCATCGGTGAAACAATCAAACGCCATCTCGAAGCGCTGGCGACTGTCGCTCACCCTATCGCCCATGTTCGCGGTCCGGGCGCCATGGTGGCGTTTGACATCGTTGACGCATCAGGCGCTCCCGATGCGGCGCGTACAAAAGCGGTTATCCAGGCAGCAATTGACGACGGTTTGGTGCTGCTATCGTGTGGCATTCATGGCAACACTATTCGTATCTTGAACCCGCTGACAATTTCCGACGCACTGCTCTCCGAAGGGCTCGAAAAGCTCACCTCAGCGCTGGCCAAATCCGCTTAAGGCTCTCACATGAAAACTCTTTCTGATCCGAGCCTCCTCGTTTCGAAAAACCTCATCAATGGGGTTTTCATCGGCAATGAGGAGCGTGCCGTGACCAATCCTGCCAATGGAACGTTCCTGGCGCATGTGCCCAATTTCGGAGCAGCAGAAGCCACCGAGGCTGTTGAAGCTGCCTCCGCCGCATTCCACGCTTGGGCTGCCCGCACAGCCAAAGACCGCGCAGCTATTTTGCGTCGGTGGTTCGATCTCATCATCGCCAACCGTGAAGACATCGCCACCATCCTCACTGCGGAGCAAGGCAAGCCAATCGCAGAGGCGCGAGGGGAAGTGGACTACGCAGCCAGCTACATCGAGTTTTATGCGGAAGAAGCCAAGCGCATTGCGGGTGAGATCCTGCCCTCGCACCGCAGCGACGCGCGGATTATGGTTCTGCGCCAACCTATAGGCGTGGTGGCGGCAATCACGCCTTGGAACTTTCCTGCGGCAATGATCACTCGGAAGATCGCACCAGCGCTGGCGGCGGGATGCACCGTCGTGGTCAAGCCCGCTATGGAAACGCCTCTTACTGCTTTAGCACTAGCGGAGCTGGCGCAGCGAGCAGGTTTCCCAGCTGGTGTGATCAACGTCATCACCGGCAGCGCGAGCGAAATTGGTGGCGTTTTAACTTCGCACCCTAAGGTGCGCATGGTTGGGTTCACAGGTTCGACGCCAATCGGCAAGATGCTGATGCGTCAGTCTGCGGATACGCTCAAGAAGGTTGCTCTAGAGCTAGGCGGCAATGCGCCCTTTATCGTCTTTGACGATGCCGATATCGACGCTGCAGTTGAAGGCGCGATGGTCTCGAAATTCCGGAACATGGGACAAACCTGCGTCTGTACCAATCGTATCTATGTTCACCGCTCGATCGAAGCGCAGTTTGTTGAAAAGCTGGTGGCGCGCGTCGCAGCGCTCCAGGTTGGTGACGGGTTTGAGACCGGCGTTGTGCAAGGGCCGCTGATCAACGCGGCTGCTGTTAGCAAGGTCGAGGAGCATATCAGCGACGCTTTGGCGAAGGGGGCGAAGCTCGAGACAGGCGGCAAGCGCCATGCGCTAGGGCAGACATTCTTTGAGCCCACTGTTTTGTCCGGGGTGACCGAAACAATGGCGATCGCCAATGACGAAACCTTTGGCCCTGTGGCGCCTGTGTTTGTATTCGACACCGACGAAGAGGTGATCGCTGCGGCGAACAATGTCGAGACGGGCTTGGCGGCCTATTTCTTTTCGCAGAACCTAGGGCGAGTGTTCCGCGTCATGGAACAGCTTGAATATGGCATGGTTGGCATCAATACCGGGCTGATTTCGACCGAGCTCGCCCCTTTCGGCGGCGTCAAGGAAAGCGGCAATTCCCGCGAAGGATCGCACCACGGCATCACCGAGTTCACCGAACTCAAATACGCCTGCATCGGCGCGATCTAACGCTTTCAAGCCTCCCCCACAAACCTCAAGAGCGCAGAAGTCTGCGCTCTGTTTCTATTAGTACGGCTATACCGCTGGATTTTTGCTAAATTCCCCCTTGCGACAACATCTAATACACGTGAGTAGAAGGTAATTTCGGACTTCGATCAACACGTGTGTAGCCGACGAAGCCGCAACCTACTTCGACTTTGCGCCGCTGGTAGAACAACTACCGGGCCAACCATCTCGCCTGCTAACGCCCCCATGCAGTACGTTCTGCTCAAAACTAAGGCCTCCTCAAAGCGGACATTTAATTGGGCGGCAGCAATGCGCCCCATTCCTGCCGTTGAACGGGGTTTCGCGATTGCCGGAAAGCCGACATTACCGATTGAACGGAGCTACGGCGAATTAGGGGTGGTTAGCTGCCATATCGGTGCGTGGGAGCGAATGGCGGCTATATGGGCAAGGCTGCCGCTTTTTTCGCGTTAAGTAGGTGTGCTTTTAGGCCGGCAGGATAAAGCTGGGGCTGCCCTGTCCCGTCCAGCCTATCCAATGCAAACCACTCCGCGAAGCATCCCACTCCGCTATCCTCGTTGAATGTGATGCGGCTCTGTCCGGCAAAGGCGTCCGGCGGAAACTGCACATCGAATATCGCCAGTATCTCGTGCCCAAGTTCGCCTTCATGGGTGTAGATGTTCTGCATGAAGGTAGGGCCACCTACGATGTTCACCTCTATCCCAAGTTCTTCCTGAAACTCTCGGATGAGGGCCGCTTCGGCCGTTTCACCAAACTCGACGGTGCCGCCAAGCGGGCGAACGCCCTTCAGCCGCCCAGCATCATCATAAACTTCAGATGCAAGGAGACGGTCGCCTCGCCACTGCAGTCCCAGAGCTTTGAAACGGATTGTAGATGCGGGGCGCCATGTGTGCATGCAGATGGATTACGTTGGATACTGATCGTCCGCAATGGGGTTGAAGCTGCCATTCATGGTGAGAGGCTTGGATGACCGATTTGGGGTCGGGATCTGCCGCTGATAAGCCTGCCATATTCGTTCTCTTCATGGCCGCTTCGGCCAGAGGAGAAATGTGATGGGTATCTCACAGTACGACCCTGCTGCTGCAGGAAGACCTGCTTGGAATGCCGGTAGGCAGGTTGGCGCCAAACGTGCGTTGAAGGTCAGACAAATCTGGTCAATTCGCTTCTTCCTTGACCGAGAGGGAAGGATGAGGGACCGAGCACTTTTTGACTTGGCTATCGACAGCAAGCTTCGCGGCTGCGATCTGGTGAAGATCAAGATCGGCACGCTCGTGGCGGGACCTGCCATTCGAACTCGGTCGATGGTAATCCAGCAGAAGACAGGCAGACCCGTCCAATTCGAGATCACCGCTGACACAAGGGCCAGCCTGCTTGCTTGGCTTGAGCGACGCGGCGGGACGGTCGATGACTACGCCTTTCCAAGCCGTGTAGTGCACGATGGTCATCTGAGCACCCGTCAATACGCCAGGCTGGTGGACGAGTGGGTCACTGCAATCGGGCGGACGCCTGAGGAATATGGCACCCATTCGCTGCGCCGTACAAAGGCGTCGCTCATTTACAAAGCCACAGGCAACCTTCGGGCCATCCAGATACTTCTTGGCCATAGCAAGATCGAGAACACAGTTCGTTACCTTGGCGTGGATGTCGACGACGCTTTGTCGTTGTCAGAGGCAACCGAAATCTGAGCAAGCGACTTCGCCGGCAGCCGGTTGTGCTTCGTCGGCGAAGCGCCCCATTCCGGCTATTCAGAACCCTCCGGCAACTTCCTAAGAGCTGCCGTCGCTGAACGGTGCCGGTATCGTATTAAATGGGGCGGATTGCCACTTATCCTCCATTAGATAGATGGCGCGATCGAGCGGGATGTCCTCGCACCCGTAAGTTCTGCTCCACTGGTGTTGAACATGCTCATTCTCGGCTGTGCGCTCGTCGGCGTCGAACGGCTGAGCGCGCGCTGAGCATCCGGACAGGTCTGTCGGGAGAAGTAGTTGACCGTCAGCAAGATGGCCGGCCTTGTCGTCAAACAGGAAAAGGCTGTCAAACAGGCCAAGATCTATTTCGCCAGCAAGCACAATCGTCTCAACCATTTCGCTTCGGTCGACTATCTGGTCACAACAACAAGGCTGTTGGCGCGTCTGACCGCAAAGCCATTGAGCATGCCAATCGCACATTGCGCGCGGCCATCGCCAGCGAGCGCTGGTCGAACGAAATCTTTGTCGGCCGCTCAGTGCTCGATGAGTGCATACTGCATACCGCCAAGACGGTCGGCGCTGTAGCGCGACGCATTATTGCTCACCTGGCACAGGCCGGTTCTGAGCGACCAGGGTTTGTGCTTTACCCACTTATCAGCTTGGGCATGTAAATGCCGCCGATCTTCGGTAGGTCGTCGCCGCTGGCGGAGTGGGCCGCCTTCGCCCGACTGGGCTACGCCGCCAGCGCGCAACGGGGATCCGACAGGTCGGCGCATATGCGTCCGACGGAGATGGGGCTACACCGCCGGGAGACTCTCCATTGAAAAGCGTCCAGCCGTTCTCTCCGCGAAGCGCCACAGGCCGGCCGCTGTCGTCGCTAGGCGCTCTGACCGGCCGGAGCAGTAAATCAACTCGGCAGGCGGCGTCAGGCTCGCTGCAGCACGATCATCGGAACGCGATTGTCTCCGTATAAAACGTAGTACCTGAAGCCCGACCTAATGGGAGCGATGGCCGAAGTCGCGAGAACTTGTCGCCACTACCTTGCGACGGCTGGCAAGGCGCGCCAACCGATCGTATGAAGGGCAAGGTCGCTCCACGGGCCATGCGCGCTGCGCACCTTCGTCACCGGAGGTTCGGTTTGGCCGGCCACGACTGTCACGTGGACACCGCGCAACAAACGACGCTTAGTCGCGATAGTTCATGCACTCCCATCATGTGCCCCCCGTTCGGCTGTAGTTGCTCCCGCTAAGGCTGCTTAAACGCGAACTGGGTCTCGCATTTATCATGCGCACACACTGGCTTGTTAAGGCCGAAAGGCCGCTGATACTTGGTGCGACCGCACACACATTCGAATTGCTGGCGGAACGCCTTGAACTCGTTCCACCGCGTCTGCTCGTCCCCAATCGAGCCGTCGCCATAGGGGGCGTCCTGAAAGTGGCTTCCGAAATTCTCAATATCACCTTTGATAAGGCTAGTGATGAAGCGGTTATTCACGCCCGGCACATCAGCGGGAGTCAGCTTGAGGTCGCCCAGGAAGCCGCCGATCGCCGAGGCCAGTTCAGAACGCTCGTAGGAATAGGCCTTTTCGAGCTGTCGGATGCGGATATTGACGCCGAACCCGCGGGCGATACCCAGCAGCCACTCCTCCTCCGCCTGACGCATCTCGTTCGCGGCGGATTCTCCCTTGGCCCAGTGATCGGAGATCATTTCATCGGTGACCTTGTGGTCGGCGAAGCGGGGCCCAAACGCCGGATCAAGTCCGATGATTCGGGTGAACTGCCAGTCCTTCGCAGTGAGCTGGTCCTTCAGATAATTGAAGAAGCGCTCGTCATGTGTGGTGAGGATGATCTGGCAGTCCGTGAACATCTTCGCGAGCAGGGCAGCGATCGCGCGGCGATGGTCGGCGTCATAAGATGTGACGACATCGTCCAGCGCAAGTACCGGCGCGGCACTGTTGAACTTCTTGATCGCCGCGAGGCGCAGTGCAAGCGCGACCGAATGGATCTGGGAGTCGCTGAGATAGCCGCCCGGCGCGACGCTTTGACGATTGTCCGCAAAGTCGATCACTAGCTGCATGCGCTGCTGGTTGGTGTCGTCCTCACCAGGCAGTTCAAGTCGGATCAGCTTGGCTTTGGCGCCTTGGATCTCCTTGTAAATGTCGTTCATCGGCGCCTGAAGCGTGTCGAGGAGCGACTGGACCTTCTCCCGGATTTTGCCCGAGACGAGCGTGGCCTGCGCGACAAGCGCTTCGTGCAGCGTGGTCAACTGCTCGGTGGTGCGAGTTGCCAGCGTCACTTCCTTTTGGAGCTTAAGCAGGCGGTCGATGCTGGCCTTGACCTTGACCCAAGTATGCTCGCCTTGTTTCGCCTCGATGTCGGCGATCTCATGATCAAGGTCGGCGAGGCGCGTCTCCAACTCGGCGACGATGGTGGAGGAATCGGGTGCGTCAACGGTCGGCCATCCTCCAACGCCGGAATGATAGGCGATGAGAGCGGTCTTGAATCCGTCGCCATCGTCATCGGACAAGTGCTCGATCATCGCGGGAAGACGCGCCACGAGCCGATTGTGCGCCTGGCTGGCGGCGGTCTCGGCATTGTCCAACGCGGTCTTCGCGTCGTTGTAGCTTTGCAAATCCTCAATATGGGTCGCCAATAGATCGCGGATGGCGAGCACGCTTCCCGCGGCAGTGTCACCGATCGTCGTGGCGCAGACCGGGCATACGTCGGGCGCGGTCGCGTCGTCGACAAACAGCTTCTCGGCTTCCTTCCACACTGACCTGAAGACCGTGCCCGACGCCTTGTCGCGCTCAACGACCTCTGTGGCCTTCGCGTCGGCCAGCGCAGAAACCGCCTTATTGAACGCTACGATGGCGCCCGAATATTTGGCGTCGCCGCCGTCCTCGGGGATGATCTTTTCCCACAGCGCGATCAGCGAATTACGGATCTGTTTGAGACCGGCAAGACCCAGCCGCTTTTCCTCCGCCTCGACACGGTTGCCAACCTCGATATAACCCTCGTCCTCGGCTGAGAGCGCTGCGAGTGTTAATTGGGGATCGAGCGGAGCGATGACGTTCACGTTGACGAAATCGAGCACGGTCGCGTCGTCCCACGTCTGAACGGCCTGTACGGTCTCAGTCCGCAACAGACCGGCAAGGCGCCCCTGTTCGGTGGCACTCTCGGCAGCGGCCTTCACATCGCGGCGCAGAAGACGGAGGTTTTTCTGCACTTCCACCAGCGGTGAAAGCTGCAGCCAGCTCGCCACGTCACTGTAGCGATTCTCCGGACTATGCCCTTCAACGAAGGTGCGCAGCGTATAGCCTCGGATGATCGGCGAGACGACGAACCCAGCTTTCATCGCGGTCGCTGCCGCATGTATCGGCCGAAGATTGCCCGTGGCGGTACGGCTGCCCTCGACCGTTGTGTTGCCGGTGATCGTGGAGAACTTAACCATTGGCGCGATGCCCGCCGCCTGTGAGCCGTTGTGCGCGAGGGCGGGCGGTCCGGCCTGGTTGTTTTGAGTGCGCTGCCCAAGGCGTTCGAGCGTCCCATGTTCGGAGAATAAAAATTCGAGTGCGTCAATGACGCTCGATTTACCCAGACCGTTGGGCGCGAAGATCGCGAGGCACGGCTTCTTACTGAGGTCGAAAGTCTTGGGCTGAAGATAGGCGCGGAAGCCTTCGAGCGTCAGCGAGTGAAACAGCGTCGGATCAGCCATCGACCTACTCATCAACTGGTGCGGCGCGCTTTGCCGCGAGCGCGACGATCGCAGCTTTGGCATTGCCTACGGCATTGGCATGCGGCGTGACTGTCAGCAGGTGATCGGACAGGATGCCGGCAAGATCAACGTCGACATCGTCCGACGCCTTGAGGGCATCGGACAGGGTCGCGAGGAACACTTCGGGCGTATCCGCCTGTTTGACTTTCGGCGCGGCCAGTGCCGCCAGCATATTGGGAGTCGCCGCTTTTTCCGGTGCCCCCGTTTCATCCTGTCTCATAGTTCCCCCCTACTGCCGGCGCTCTTCCAAGAACCATCGAAGATGACGGCGTAGCAATGCTGCCAAAATCAGATGGCTGGGCGGCATACCTGCAAGCGCTGATTACCCCCCCAATCAACGTGAAACCAGATAGCAAAGACGTCAATGGTCGAAGGTAATTTAGCCGCCCCCTCCCTGCGTGATTGTACGAAGTCGGCCGAAGCACGAACGTCTGCTTTCTTACTGCTGGTGCTTTAAGCGGAAAGTCAGCAAACGGCACCAACGCGAGTCTTGGCGCGCACAGATTCTGAACGTCCGCTTTCGCAGGTTTTCTACCAAGAGCTGCCAGTCCGCTTCCGGCCCGAGGCTGTGTGAAAACTGTTGATCATGCTATAATCTGGGACTGCTTCGGAGGTGCCAGATGGGACGTTTCGTTGAAGCCGCAGACCGAGATCAGGCGAGCTTTTTGCCGGCTCGCCTGGAAGACTACGTTGATCCCGACAACCCAGTACGAGTGATCGACGCTTTCATTGATGAACTTGATCTCGCTCAGCTCGGCTTCGCCCGCGTTCAGCCGGCATTAACCGGCAGGCCCGGCTACGCGCCGAGTACGATGCTGAAGCTCTATGTCTATGGATATCTGCATCAGGTGACGTCGAGCCGGAAGCTGGAGCGGGAGGCTGGTCGCAATATCGAGCTGATGTGGCTGATCGGTAAGCTCGCGCCAGACTTTAAGACCATCGCCGACTTCCGCCATGACAATACCAGCGCGATCCAGACGGCGTGTCAGCGCTTCGTTGGCGTCTGTCGGGCACTTGGCCTTGTTGCAGGTGGTGTCGTGGCCATCGATGGCTCGCGTCTTCGCGCAATGAACACGCACGAGAAGAATTACACCAAAGGCAAGTTGGCGCGACGGAAGGCTCGTGTCGAGGAGAGCATCGCGTATTACCTAGCCGAACTTGATAAAGCCGACAGCGCCGAGACAGGACCTTCGACGCCGCGGATCGAGCATTTGACGGAGCGACTGGCGTCATTGCGTGGACGCCTCGGGGAACTCGAGGAAATCGGCCGACAGCTACAAGATGCTCCCGATGCGCAGATATCACTGAGCGACCCGGATGCCCGCGCCATGGCAACTGGAAGCGATCATCGTGGTGTTGTCGGTTACAACCTTCAGGCGGCCGTAGATACCAAGCACCATATTGTGGTTGCCAATGCGGTGACCAACCGCGGTCATGACCGCTCGCACCTGTTGGAGATGGCCAAGGCCGCACAGGCCGAGATCGGCGCGACAGGCATGATCGCCATCGCCGATCGTGGGTATTACGAGGGGGAGCAGATCCGCTCCTGCGCTGAAGCGGGCATTATTCCGATGGTACCAAGGCCGAACACGTCACCCGCGCAAGCGCGTGGTCTTTGGGGGAAGCCGTCGTTCACCTATGAGCCGGATACCGACACCTATCGCTGCCCTGTCGGCGCGCAATTACAAAAGCGCCACGCTACCGTTGAGGCTGGCAAGCTCATCAAGGTCTATTACAACCAAACGGCTTGCGGGGCCTGTCCGTCCCGTTCGCAGTGCACGACCGGCAAGGAAAAGCGCATAAGGCGCTGGGAGCACGAAGCTGTTCTCGATCAAATGGAGCGACGGCTTGAGGCCATGCCTGACGCAATGGCGGTTCGGCGCTGCACAGTCGAGCATGTCTTCGGCACTATAAAAGGCTGGATGGGTGCCACTCACTTCCGAACGCGGGGCCTAAAGAACGTCGCAACTGAGGCCAGCTTGACCATCCTGGCCTAACCTCAAGCGCGCCATCGCTGTCGCCGGTGTGACTGCCACCCTCAAAGCCATATCGGGATGAAGAGAGCCAAAACGCGCTGTCACAAACCGACGTGCGAGACCAACTTCAACGAGTTTTCACACAGCCTCCACCCCATTCGAGACGCCGCCAATCAGTCATGCGACTGGCGGCTTTCGGGAGGCCGACATGGCCGTCTGGGCCGCAGAAATGAGAGCCCTTAACCGCTGAGTTAACAACTCAACCAAACTCTCATTCCTGAGACCCTTTTCACTGCCAACTAAATTTCAGAGTCCAACTTACTTTGACCGCGTCCTCCTTGCACGGACAACCTTCAATTGCTCAGAGGTTCGGCGCTTCCGCGTCGGCGTTTGTGGCGCTGAGAAGTCGAGCCGCTCAAGACAGGACCAGTCCACGCCTTCCGGCAGCGGCTGGTTGGCTATCAAGCTAGCCTGTTTAGGAGTTAGCGATCGATACCGTCCGTGCACACTGTCCGCCTTGTGCCCGACCTGGTGCTGAACGAGATGCGGCGCGATCTGGTTGTCGAGTGCATCGTCAATTCGCCCCGCGCGTAGACCGTGGTAAGTGAATCGCGGTAACTTATGCTTGTCGATGATCTTCTGGATGACCCGGTTGACGCGCTTTTGCGCGGCGTCACCAGGATCAGCGCAAGCCATGAACTCGGGGAACATCGGCCCTGGCGCCTGTTGAGCCCAAGTGACAAACCCAGCTTCAACGAGCGCATTTGGCACCACAATGCACTCGCGCGATTCATTGGTCTTGAACGGGATCCTGGTCCAGACACCATTTTCATAGCGGTGAGTTTCGACCTCGATGACATACACATCATGCCAGCGCACCAACGCCTCGCGGCGAAGCGTTGCAAGGAGCGAGACCCGGCGCCCGGTCAAGGTACCCAAGGCCAACATCAGTGGCGTGGTGAGGCCCTCGGTATCGACTGCAACATTGAGGACGTAGTTGAGGGCGTGCGGTTCGGGCGCCTTGTGCTTAACGGGCGGCCTAGCGCGGTCCGGCACTCGAACGCGCGTGTTAGCAACGCGGTTCTGCTGGTCGTTGTCCTCGCAGCCACGGCCAATAATGGCCTTCAAATGGCTGATGCGGCCGTCACGTATCGACTTAGCTGCAAGCCCTTGGCCCTGCGCCTTCTTGTTGCGCGCGATATAGGTTTTAACATTCTCGTGGCGGTAGCTGTCGCTGGACGACGCATTCGGTGAAAGCCATGAAATTTCGTTGGCATATTCCTGCAGGTCTACGCGGCGGTAAGAACCGATCGGCCGATCGCCGACAATGGCAATGAACTCCGCGCCGACCTTTTCGTAGATACCTTCCAACTCCGACTTCGGCCCCTTGCGCTTGATGACCTCCGCGATCTGGTTTTTTAGGACGGCGCTGAAGAGCGGACCGTCATTGACGGGTGCCACGCCGATCGATTGCATCGTGCGCAGGGCTGCCGTCAGCTCGGCGATCCTGTCGGGTTGCGCGAGAAGTTCGTCGATGGGTTTTACAATCTCGTCCGCTGACAGGTTTTCGTCTACAGGCTTTAGATCGGTGGCCGCCTTAGCGATCTGCGGAACCAGTAAGGCCGCGGCGTAAATTTCTTCATGGCGGATGGCCTGGTTGGCGAAAAGCCCCTTACCCGTAACTCGATCGTGACCAATCTGCGCCAGAACATCGAAGATGCTCTCGATCAGCTCACTATTTTCGGTCACAGTCGGCGCCGCGAGCGCATCAAATCCCTTTAACGTGGGCGTGACCATTTTCATCCAGTCTATCGTAGCGTCGCGTGCCGCCTGGGGTGACATGGGAGATTTTTTGTTCAAGCGTTCGACCTCAGCAATTGCACTATGCACGGACGAGACGACGGAAAAGGCTTTCCGCCGCGCATCGATCGCGGGCATTGCAGGTATGGTCAGTCGGATCGGTGAAAGACACAAGCTCGGATCGAGGGTGACAGGCAAGCGAACCTGAACCTGCCAGCCGGCGTTCTTTCGTCTAAGATATGGAAGAGGCATTTTTCCGGTGTACTTTCTGGTGTACAACCGGCGCGCTGCAGCAAAGAAAATGCTGGAAAATCAATAGCATACGAAAAGTGGCGGAGAGGAAGGGAGTTTCCTGACCGACGCCTGAAGTCCAGCATTTCCGGGCCTTTCAGCCTTCTGCTGCGACGAGGCTTGTAGCATAAAACTGTAGCATTGCCAGCAATTTGACCGCCCCGTCTTCGGTCGATTACGTACCCATAATGAGGACATAGAACGCTCATCCGAGCGCGTCCCTCCGCCCACCTTTTTCGGGCGCTTCCCCCAATCTACACCGTTCGTAACCGGGCATCCCTGAGCGGTGCCCGCAGGATTTCCTATGACCATCAACACCTCTTTCGGGCGCAGCTTCGTGCTGACCATCGTCGGCGCTTGCCCGCAGAACCACTCGCTCCTCTGCTGGGCGATTGCCTTAATCCAGTCCACCGCACACCACTCGGAGCGCTTCAATGTCCGCTAAGGCCGAAAGACGAACATACGACAGCATCGGCTCTGCCATCGAGACGCTGGAAAAGACCCTCGCAGCATATCCCCAACCACCGCAACCACCAGTCCATGGTCTCCGCGTGTCGGAAATCATCGTCTGCGAGACGTTGTTCCAAAGACGCGACCAATGGGCTAACAAGCTTGGCCGCGAAGAGCACATTCGCGAACTCAAGCGAGCGATCAAGGACGATCCCACAGGCATGGAACCCATCGATGTCTGGTGGGGGGGCGACGGATGGTACCTTGTAGACGGGCATCATCGTCATCAGGCTTACGAGCGCCTATCATTCACCGGGCGAGTACCCGTCAGGGTAGTGTCTGGCTCTTTGAATGCCGCCCTCGCTCACGTGGGCCTGAGCAACACTCGGAACAAGCTACCGATGAACAACGCAGAGCGCATGACGCTGGCCGTGTTCTACGTATGCCTCATGCCCGAGAAGTCCCTACGCGAGATCGCCAAGATCAGCGGCGTTGGCAAAACGCAGGTGGCCAAGATCCGTAAAGCTGTCGATCAACTGGTTTCCGAAGGCCACCGCCGGATGAGCCTCGCTGATGAAAGCTGGGAGAGCATCCGACGCCAATGCAACAACTTTGAGCCCGGAGAACGGGACTACGACCTAGAGACACGCATGAAAGCAAACGACATCAAAGAGGCCCTCAAGCCCGTCCTCGGGCGGACACCTCACTTCCAGACTGAGGCTATGATCATGGCGCTGATGGAGCTCTCCCCGCAACTCTGGCGGTCCATCAGTGACATCGCGATCCACCGGCACGAAGCCGAGGATGACATCGACGAGGAAGACCTCGAGTACTGACCTGCTGAAGTCCGGCGGTGTCCACCACTGAATGTCCATTGTGGACACCTCGGACCTTTTTGGTGACGGCATGTGTAAGCATATTCCTACAAGTGCCCATGCGCTGATTTCCCCCGTGCCCCACCCTGATGGGACCCGTCCGTTTCCTATGCCGCGAGGCTGGAGTGGGCGGGCCTCATTTTTCGTCCGACATGAGTATACCTAAACAGGACACCAAAAAGACGACCTAACCGCGTCCGACACGGATTGACTGGAGAGATATCGGACACTATTCCGGTATCGTCTTAAACCTTATCGAACACAGCAGGACAGCATGAAGATCGGTTATGCTCGCGTATCATCCACTGGTCAGAACGAAGCTGCTCAGGTTGACCTGTTGGTTGCCAAGGGGGCCGAGGAGCTGTTCATCGACAAAGCCAGCGGGACATCTCGTGAAGATCGCCCGAAGCTCGAAGAGGCAATCCGGTTTGCTCGCTCTGGTGATGTGCTGCTGGTGACACGACTGGATCGCTTGGCGCGGTCAGTCATCGATCTCCACAACATCAGCGAGGAGCTAAAAGCCAAGGGCGTTGAGCTGATCGTCACCGAACAGAGCATCGACACGACGACACCCACTGGTCGCATGATGTTCAACATGCTCGGGGCTATTGCAGAGTTTGAGACCGACTTACGCCGGGACCGTCAGCTTGAAGGGATCGCAAAGGCGAAGCAGGATGGACGCTACAAAGGCCGTCCGGTCACGGTGGACGCTGATGCCATCCGGTCAGCTTTGGCTGCTGGTGAGACTCCTACGGCCGTTGCAAAGCGACTAAACGTGGCGAGGTCGACTGTTTACCGCCTTAAAGTTGGCTGACCGCACAATTGCTGTGTTAGCGTTAGGGTCACCACGAGAGCTACCCCCGAATGACTACATCCGATAGCGTCAACGAGACAACAACCTCACAGAAAGCGCAAGAATGTATCGATAAGGCGAAACAGTTTTGCTTCGCTGCCTATGTGCTTGACGAGACCGTGCACCAAGATCGTCATTATGAAATCCCCATACTCAACGAAGATGATGCGCTTCTGCACAGAGCCAGACTTATTGACTTAAACAGCTATCTCTGGGTGCCCACTCTTACGGCTGCAGCACAAGGCTTGGAACATTTGGTGAAAGCCTGCCATTATCTGAATGGAGTAACGCCCGCCACCTCCGGAGCGGCCGGACATGACATTCCAACCATGTTGCGTCACCCAGTTTGCACCAACCTGCACTCACGCATCCGCTGGCAAGCCGAGCGTGTCGCTAAGGAACTCCGCACAGCTGACTACAAGGGCATGATAACCCATGACGTTGCCGGGGATGTCATCATTGAGGCCCTCCTAGTACTTGCTCAGCTACAGGCCAAAAACCAATTGCGATACACCCCAAGAGAAAGAGAGCTGGCGCCGCGCACACCGTTGGTAGTTAAAACACTGTTCCGCGTTAGTCAGGAGCTAGGCGCATTCACGGAATGTTTCATCACCGAAGGCTGACCAGACGCACCTTCTCAATCTGTGCCTTGAGCAACGCTACCGGATAACCACCATTGCCATACCGATCAGCCTCGCCGCCCTGCGCATGGCCTTGGATGGCATTGATGTACTCCATCGGCACACCGCCAGCACGACAAGCGTCTTCGAACGTGTGACGGAAGCTATGGAAGCTGTTCTTCTTTGTCTTGACCCCGCAAGCCTTCAGGAAGTTGCCGAACCACTTGGAGAACGCGGACGAGTACGTGCCGTCTGCGGCTTTATCAATGTCTGGGAACAGGCGCTTTTGCTTGCCTGACGTGGCCCGTTGCACAAATTCCAAGAACCCTGCGGCGACAAGCTGGCTGTGAATTGGAATGTTGCGTCGAGCATTCGCATTCTTGACCCGACGATCGTCGCCTTCTTCAGCTCCAGGCATCAAGCTGAGGTAAGCCACATCGCCCTCGAACCTCACGTCTTCTACGTTGAGCTGCACTATCTCAGCGAGACGAGCGCCAGTGTAAAGCCCCACCAGTGGAACCCAATAGCGACCGCTATCGACTGGTACGACGTTGCCCTTCTGCTTCCAGTTGTGCAGCGACAAACACCCACGATACAGCGGAGCTGAGAAGATCGCAGCTAGGTCGTCAGACGTGAACGCATCACGCTCATCCCGAGCCGAGCTCTTCGGAAGCGACAGCTTGACCATCGGACTGCCCGACACTTCATCGTAGTTGCCCTCCGCCCACGTCCAGAATGCCCCGACGAACTGCATGTTCTTCGCTGCGTTCTTTAGGCTCATCGGTTCCAGTCCAAGCTGGGCGGATTTCTCTACAGCCTTGCTGAAGCTCAGACCCTTCAATTGTGGTTGCTTGGTCCAGTTGGCGGGAAGCGCTTGTAGTGCCGCCTTGAACGCTCTGCCATCTGCCTTGGTGTAGCCTCCGAGAAACCTATCCCCTACCAAGTCAATGAACCAACCTATGGCAACCTCATTCGCTTTGGCGGTTTTGTCAGTCCAGCCCGGGCGCTTGTCTGCGACCCAAGCCTTAGCAGCGTCGCTTAGCATGACCCCACTCGCCCTACGGACGACAGGTGTGTCGACCACAGGAGTGTCGATCAGCTCACCTTGGTTTCGCAGCGCGATGTCCTTGTAAGCCTTGATCTCTGCCCGCTGGATCGCCGCTACGACCTTCTTGCGACTTATGGAACTCTTGGACAAACTGATGTCGAAGCCATCCCAGCTTAGGACCTCATCCGCCTCGTCATCGTAAAACTCGCTAGACGCACGGCGTGGCAGATAGTGCTCAGCGAGCTTGAGACCGAAGGCAACATTCTCGGCGTACTCATCGAAGGTAGGCGCTGGCAGCTCGAGCATCTCACCATCGTAAAAACCACCGTCACGTCGCTGGTCGTCCTCTTCCAGAAGGTGGACATAGTAGGCTTGCTCCACAGCCTTCAGCTCGGCATCGGTCAGCTCATCGCGCATGGTAACCATCGCGTTCTGACGACGACGATGTTCATCGAACCGAGCATCCACCTCGGCAGCGGCCTTACGTACCAGCTTGACGGCTTCGCGAGGGTCTTTGGTCTTGAGAGAGAAAACCTCTTCGGTCTTCGGGTAAGTATCGCGGATGTCCAACGGCACCGAAGCACGGTGATAGTAGACGCCCTTGCGGAGCATAAGTCGGGGATGATTTGGCACGTCAGTCATGCCCTCACTGTAACAGTTCACTGGAACAGCAGGAAGGCTAAGGCACTGGAATTGCTGGAAATCGAGGAGCTCTGGGCATTCCAGAGGTCAGTGGCGGAGAGGAAGGGATTCGAACCCTCGAGACCGTTCCCGATCTGCACCCTTAGCAGGGGTGTGCCTTCGACCACTCGGCCACCTCTCCACACACGGGGAGATACAGGGCTTCGGCGTTGTCTGGCAAGGGATTTATCGCCCCATTTGGGTTTTTCCCCATCGAGTGCCTCGATTGCTGTGTTTTTGGCATTTGTGGGCCGATGATTGGCACTGTGCCGGCATTGTTTGGCCTCCTGCGGGGCAAATCAGTGTCAGCAAGGGCCAAACTTGGCGTCGCACAGCGGCAGTTGAGTGTTCGCCCCTCCCGGAGCTGGGAGGGGCATATTGTTAGCGGCGGAAGATATGCATCTGCGGATTGCCATTGCCGCGCTGCGATATGGAAAATCCGTGCTCGTCGAGCGTTGCGGTCACGCGATGGCGCAGGACCGCGAACATGAAAGTGGGCGTGACATTGACCGGTTCGTCAAATTGGATGGTCACGGTATAGCTCTGCATATTACCAGACATCTGGACGCCGATGATCTGGCCGGAAAAAGCTTGCTCCAGATAAAGCCCTTTGACCCGCTCGCCGACCTGATAGGGAGCGATCGCGCGTTCTGGCAGCGCCGCCCGAGCGGTGTTCCAATCGCGGAAGCCATGCTTTTGCGCGATTTGTTCCAAAGCCGCACTGTGGCTGAGCGTCTGACCCATCTGAGCCAAGCTATCGCGCAGGTCTTTGGCTTCAGATTTCAGAGTGGTGGCGGTCGGGGTATCAAGTGAATACGACATTTCGGTCTCTCCAATGAGAGGCGACTGTGTTCATGGGAGCCCGCATTGCCATGATGCGCCTTGGGAGTGTTCCGAAGCGGATCGTGTCTCACGCTGACTTCACCATAGGCCAAAGGCCCGCGAGCGGCAGGGGCAGCACCCTGTCGCGTAAATGGTGCGACGCCGCGCGGAAGTCAAGAGCAGGTCCAACCGAGGCAGATTGGGGTGGACGAAGGCTGCCAAACCTCTAGTGTTTAGCAAAGCGCCAAGCGCTTGGGGGACTTATGACTGAAATCATTTTGCTGTTGGCCGGTTTTCTCGGCGGTGCCGTGAACTCTCTGGCGGGCGGCGGCTCGTTTATTGTGTTTCCGGCGCTTTTGTTTGTCGGCGTACCGCCGGTTTTAGCCAATGCTTCCAACACTTATGCGGCCCTGCCCGGCTATGCCAGCGGCGTAGCGGGCTATTGGCAGTCCATGAAGATGTATCGGGGGCAAATGTTGTCCTTCGGTATTGTCGCGATCATCGGTGGGTATATCGGCGCGGAACTGCTTCTTGTCGTCAGTGACGCGCAGTTCGAGTTGGTCGTGCCCTGGCTGATGAGTTTTGCGGTCGCGCTCTTTGCCTTTGGCAATCAGCTCAACGGCTTTATCAAAGCGCGCTCCAGCGGAACAAGCCGCATGGCAAAGCTCGGCGCAGCACTGATCCTGCTGCTAATGGGCGGCGTTTGTGTCTACGGCGGCTTCTTTAATGCTGGCCTAGGCATTCTGCTTTTGGCGGCCTTGGCCATGGCCGGGCTGACCAATATTCACGCGATGAATGGGCTAAAACTCTACATCTCGACGCTGGTGGCGCTCGTCGCCGTGATCCGCTTTGCGCTCAATGGCTCGATTGATTGGTATCATGGCTCCATCGCGCTGATTGGCGTGACGACGGGCGGCTATCTCGGCGCGCGTATGGCTCAACACATCCCCGGCCAATGGATCCGCATTGGGGTCATTGTCTATGGGATGTTTATGACGGCGTATTTCTTCTGGGCGGCTTTTGGGTGAGATTTTTGGGGCGCTAGCCCCCCACCCCGGCCCGCTCCGCAAGGGGGAGGGAGAAGAAGGAGTTCTCGGCGGAATAGTGAGGCCCCCTCACCCGGCCTGCGGCCGACCTCTCCCCCAAAGGGAGAGGTGGAGGGAGACTACAGAGCTCGCTTCAGCCACACAGCGGCGTCGTGGAAGGGGACACCGCCGAAGGGGGCGGCGGGGATGGCGCTGGTGAGGACGTTGATGCCTTTGCCACCACGATGGGATTTGTTGCGGTGCAGACCTTCGGCAATCAGCACCCCGGTTGAAAGCCCGGTGTGGATACGCGCAGTCAGTTCAACCTCGCCACGATCATTGCCAAGAAGGACGGCATCGCCATCGGCAATGCCAAGCCGCTCGGCGTCCTGAGGATGGACGAAGACCGAAGGCTCGCCTTCGCGTTTGAGACTGCCCGGGGTTTGGTTGAACGAGGAATTGAGAAAGGTGCGCGCTGGGCTTGTCGCCAGCTTAAAGGGTAGCGCCTCGGTGACGACTTCGTTCACGGCCCAATGATCGGCGAACTTCGGCATGATGGCGGGATCGCACACCCAACGATAGCCCTTGCGATCGGCGACCTCCTGCCAATTGGGCGCAAACCGGTAGCGTCCGTCTTCCCAATTAAATCCCTTAGCGAAGCGGGCAACATCGTCAGGCCGCTCACGGTCGACATAGCCAGTTTCTTCCACCTCTTCCAAAGCCGGATAGCCCGAGCGGGCAAAGGTGTCAGCGACGACTTCGCGATCCTTGGTGAAGAACACCGGATCGGTTTCGCCGAGGCGAATGGCGAGGGCGTTGATCAGCTCGTGGTTCGACCAGCATTCGCCGGGGCGATCCACCACGGCTGGGCCATAGAGCACACGCGTATGGCCGCCACGAGTGTAATAGTCGTTGTGCTCGAGGAACATGGTGGCAGGCAGGACGATGTCCGCCAGTTCAGCGGTTTCAGTCAAAAACTGCTCATGCACGACGAGGAAGAGATCGTCGCGCATAAATCCTTCGCGCACGCGGTTCTGCTCGGGGCAAACCGAGGCGGGATTGGTGTTTTGAACGATCATCGCCCGCACTGGCCCACCTCCCTGCAAGGCTTTCGCGTCGCCCGTCAGGATGGGCCCGACCTCGGACATGTCCAAGGCGCGCGGCGCGCCCTTTTGCAGGAACGTGCCTTTGAGGCGCGATTTATCCAGCCCCCAGGTGCCGGAGTTGGAGTGAAAAGCGCCACCACCGCGATATTGCCAAGCGCCGGTCATCGCCGGAATGGAGAGCGCGGCGTGGACCGAGGTCGCGCCATTGCGCTGGCGCGAGAAGCCATAACCGAGGCGGAAAAAGCTTTTCTTGTTCTCGCCGACCAGACGGGCAAAGGCTTCTATTTCATCGACACTTAGGCCGGTGATTTCAGACGCCCATTGCGGGGTACGCGCTTGCAGATGTGATTCAAACTCTGGCGAGAAGTCCGTGTATTCACGCATATAATCCCGATCCGCGAGACTATCGCGAAGTAGGATGTGCATGGTCGCGACGGCCAGCGCCCCATCCGTTCCCGGCCGCAGGATGAGCGCCAGATCGGCCTGATCCATGGTCGTCGTGCGGTAGATATCGATGACCACGATTTTCGCGCCACGGGTTTTACGCGCGCGGGTGGCGTGGGTCATGACGTTGATCTGGGTGTTGACCGCATTGGTGCCCCAGATCACCACGCAATCGCTCTCTGCCATTTGCTCGGGATTGACGCCGCCGAGTAGGCCCGTGCCAGCGATATAGCCGGGCCACGACAGACCTGTGCAGATGGTGTCATATTGGTGCGAATAGCCACGGGTGGCGCGAAGGCGCTCAATGCCGTCGCGCTGCACATGCCCCATCGTGCCCGCATAGAAATAGGGCCAGATGGCCTCAGCCCCATGCTCGGTTTCGATGGCGAGAAAGCGGGTCGCAATCTCGTCGAGCGCCTCGTCCCAAGTGATGCGCTCCCACTGCCCTGCCCCCTTGGGACCGACACGGCGCATCGGATGGGTTAAGCGCTCAGCGTGATGAATACGCTCTGCATAACGCGCCACTTTTTCGCAAATCACGCCGGCTGTGTATGGGTCGTCCTTCGCCCCGCGCACGCGTCCCACCTTGCCATCTGGCAAAATATCGACGTCGAGCGCGCAGACCGATGGGCAGTCATGCGGGCATACAGAGCGGATGGTGCGGCTGGGGGCTTGTGCGTTCATAGGCGAAAACTACCCCCAAGGCCTAACCCGAGCAAACGCAGAATTGCGATAGCTCGGATCAATCCCGTTGATGAATTAGAGACCGAAAGCGCTTGTGGCGGTTTCCGAATTGCGCCGCGCGCGCATGGCGGCGTGGCTCACCAGCTGCGCTGCACCAGCGTGAAACTGAGAAAAAGTAATCGCGCCGGTCGAGGCAACCACGGTAACGCCACGCCAATTGGGCATGACTTTGTGCACCTTGCTCCATTCGATTGTGGTGGTACGCCCCAAGGCCGAGCGATGCACCAGACGGCGGTGATCCCAACGGGTGTTGGTAAAGAGGCCAACCAGCCCGATACCGGCAGCCCCGACCAGCAATAAGAGCGCGGCCAGATAGGTGGCAAAGACTTCCAGCAGATCGGCATTATGACCCAAGGTGATCACACCCAACAGCAGCACCAGCGACAGGGCCGCAGCGCCGTAACAGGCAAAATATTCGACCAGCGAGGGCCGCAATTCGCTCCATCCGTCCTCTGTCACAAGGGCGACCTCGGGCTGCATCAATCGCAATGCGAGGAAGGCGGCATAGCCGAAGGCAACAACACCCGCTGCTCGTGAAAGGGGCAACTGACTGAACGCCGGTACATATTTGAGGGCGATCAGGACAGTAATAATAACGAGCGGCAGAGCCACTTCTTGCCAACGCAAAGGCACGCTTTTGTCTCCAGAAATAGGCCGCGACGCAAACGGCAGTAATTTCGCCTACATCGCAGCAGGAAACTTGTTTTGGCTATTCACAATTTTGCGGCTCGCAGGAATGTCAGCACTTCTTGCTGGGGGTGTGTCTCGCAGCCCTCACAGAATTGACCTGATCAATTGAGCCCAATCAGGCCTATTGAGAGACTTGCTTTCTCCATCATCACTCAGTTTGATTTCAGAAATTGTCGTTTTTCATTAGACGGAAACGATTTACCCCCTTACCCGTCCTCCTGCCGTTTGGGAGGAAACAATGGGGCATTCAGTCCGCATGCCGGTGACGCCGATGCTGGGAACATCCATGTTCTTTTCCGGCATCACCTATGCAGCCACCGCTCCCTATGCGTCGCTGGTTGGCGTCGACGCACTGGGCATGGCACCAAGCGTTTTCGCAACGGTGATGGCCATTGGTTCGTTGATCGGCCTGATCAGTGCTGTCGGGCTGGGTCTGCTCTCGGACCGGATCAAAGATCGCCGCTGGCTTGTCATACTGACGGCCTTTGCGGGCATGACAGGCCACGCACTGATATTCTGGGGTCAATCGCCCCTCACCTTCATCATCGCCACGGCCGTGATCATGCCTTTGGGCTTGGGGTGTTTTTCCCAATGCCTAGGCTTTATGCGCGTATACTTCGTGCACCATCGGCCGGACAGGGCCGACTTCATCATGACCATTATGCGCATGATGTTCACCCTGGCCTGGGTGATCGTCCCCCCGCTGGTGGGATGGATCGCTTCGGCATACAACGTTTTTCTGGTCTATCTGCTCTCTTCACTGAGCTATTTGGCCATTGGCGCCATATTCCTCGCCTTGCTGCGAAACCGCGACACCGCGGTGCAATCGCCACGCATCGAAAGAGCGGAAGGGGCATCATTGCTCTCAACCTTTGCGATTGAGCGGCCCAAGGTATTTGGCCTCTGTTCAATCGTCCTGATGTGGACCGGCGCGCGGACGGCGAGCTATATCGTGCCGCTGTTTATCGTCAAAGAACTGGACGGCACGCTTGCCAATGTAGGTATTTATTCGGGCATCAATGCTGCCATTGAAGCGCCGACCATGTTTGCTATTGCGTGGCTGACCACCAAGGTCAGCAAGGAAACGCTGCTTGCAATTGCCGGCCTGTGCCTCGCGGTGTTTCTCGCCAGCGTGAGCCTCGCGCCCTCCATCCTTGTGATCTACTGCCTTCTCGTCATTAACGCTGTCGGCGTCGCGCTCATCCAGACACAGAACATCGCCTATGCGCAGGATGCGATTAAGGGGCGCGTTGGGTTGTCCACCTCGCTGATCGACCTAATGGGGATCGCGACAAACCTTCTATCGGCCGCAGCATTTGCTGTGCTGATGGGCTTGAACGACTATCGCCTCGCCATCGCTTGTGCGGCCGGGTTCTCCCTCATTGGGGCGCTCTCTATGGCGGGTAGCAATTTCAAACGCCTAGGCCGTCTCCGCTCGGCCTAGGCCGATCAGCATCCGAGATGGCTCAAATTAGCGCTTTTCATTAGACGAAATCGATTTAACCCCTTACCCCTTTGCCGCCTTGAGGGAGGACACTATGGCCAGAACGCTTCGAATGCCGGTTACACCAATGCTGGCCACTTCGATGTTCTTTTCGGGCATCACCTATGCGGCGACCATCCCCTATGCCTCGCTCGTGGGTGTCGACACGCTGGGCATGAGCCCCGGAGTGTTCGCAACCATCATGGCCATCGGCGGGGTCGTCGGCACATTGGTGTCGCTGTTTCTGGGCTATATTTCCGACAAGATCAAAGATCGGCGTGGTCTGCTGCTTTTGTCGGCCCTTGCCGGGGTTGCTGCCAATTTCACGGTCTATGCCGTTCCCACCCAATTCGGATTTGCCTTTTCGGCCATAGTGCTCATGCCGCTGGCGGGCGCGAGTTTTTCGCAGTGCTTTGCCTATATCCGCGTCTTTTACGCCAAGAACGCGCCCGCTCGCGCCGACGTCATGGTCACGACGCTACGCTCGGTGTTTACGGCGGCCTGGGTGATCGTCCCCCCGCTTGCGGGTTGGGTGGCGGCTGAGTTTTCGATCTTCAACGTCTACCTCATGGCCGCTTTGGCCTATGTGGTCATTGGCGCGATTTTCGCGCTGATGATGGTTGATCCGACCACCGCGGTCCAAATGCCGCCGCCGGTTCGGGCCGAAGGCGCATCGCTTCTCTCCACCTTCGCACTACCGCTCAGCACCCTTGGGGGGCTCATCAGCCTTGCCGTGATGACTGCCGCAGCGCGCATTCTCACCTTCACGGTGCCCCTGCTCATTGTCACCAATTTGGGTGGCTCTCTGCCAGACGTGGGTTTTTACGCCGCCATTACCGCGGCGATTGAGGTTCCCAGCCTGCTGATCTGGGGGTGGCTGGGCATGCGCTTTACCAAAGAGATCCTGCTCGCCAGCGCGGGCGTTATCCTCGCGTTGTTTATGCTGAGTGCGGCGATGAGCCAGTCGCTGCCGATGCTGTATTGGCTGCTCATCCTCAACGGCTTTGCGACTGCAGCACTGATGGGGCTCAATATTTCCTATGTGCAGGAAGCGATCAAAGGCCGTGTCGGGCTCTCGACCTCGCTGCTCGATGTCATCGCCATTTCCGCCAATCTGATGGGTGCGACGGCTTTCGGGGTGCTGACCAGCGGCGGCGATTATCGGTTTGCGCTGATGGTTGGTGCGGGCGTGGCGGTTCTCGGCGTGGTCATTATGGTCGGGGCAAATGTGAAACGGCTGCGGCTTTTGCCGGTGAATGAGGGATAGGCGCGGAGTACCCCCACCCCGGCCCTGCCCTCAAGGGGGAGGGAGAAGGAAGAACAACCCGCGGCATACAAGGTACGGCCTCCCTGCCCACAAACAAAAAAGCCGGAGGTTTCCCCCCGGCTCTTTTAAAACTCTGCGCTCTTATTCAGTGCGCTTCTTCTTGTGGTCCTTGACCTTAGGCTTCTTCACGAAGAAATCGCCTTCAGTTGCTGGCTTGGACCAAGCTGGCTTGCCTTTGTCCTTGTCGAACTTTGGCTTGTCAGCGCGAGGACGTTCGGCGCGTGGCTTGTCGTCCCAGGTCTTTGGCTTGTCATCCCAGCTCTTGGCTGGGCGCTCACCGCCACCGAAGTCGTCAGAACGTGCCTTCTTGGGGTAACGTGCCTTACGGTCTTCACGTGGCGCCATCGGATCGTAGCTCGATGGACCAGTTGGACGACGGTTGCCCTGCGGACGCTCGTTGGAGCGCGCTGCTGGAGCTTCGGTCTCGGAGATGTAGACACCCTTTTCGAGCGTGCCGCCCTTGCCGACAGCCTTCTTGAAGGCGTCAACCTTGTCAGCAGCTACTTCAAAAACGGTTTCCGTTTCAAAGATGCGGATCGAGCCGACGGCAGATTTGCCAACGCCACCAGCCTTACAGATCATTGGCAACAACCAACGCGGCTCAGCGCGCTGCTTGCGACCAACCGAGACCTTGAACCATGCGCCGCCATTGAAGGCGTCACGCGATGGACGTTCGCGGGAGTTGAAGTCGTCGCCCGAGGATGGGCTCACATCTTCTGGAACCGGACGTGCTGCCAGCTGCAGACGGATGTAAGCGGCCGCAATGGCTTCTGGCGCGTGACGCTCCAGCAGTTCTGCCACCAATGGTGCTTCATCTTCCGAAGCCGCATTGCTCAGCATTTCTGCCGAGAGCATCTGCTCGCGATAGCGCGCATCGATCTCGTCTGCGGTCGGCGGGTTGATGTTTTCTGGGTCGATCTTTGCGCCACGCAGGATCGACAGCGCAACGCGCTTGCGGTGTGCAGGAGCGATAACAACGCAGGTGCCCTTGCGGCCCGCGCGGCCAGTACGGCCCGAACGGTGCAACAGGGTTTCCGAGTTCATCGGCAGATCGGCGTGGATCACGAGATCGAGGCCTGGAAGGTCGATACCGCGAGCCGCAACGTCGGTTGCAACGCAGATACGAGCGCGGCCATCGCGCATCGACTGCAGCGCATTGGTACGTTCGGCCTGCGAGAGTTCGCCCGACAGGGTCACCACGGCGAAGCCACGGTTGGCAAGGCGAGCCGAGAGGTGCTTTACCGCTTCACGGGTCGAGGCGAACACGATGGTGTTGGTGCTTTCGTACCAGAGCAGCGTGTTGATCACCGCGTTTTCGCGTTCGGATGCGGAAACCGACATCAGCTTGTATTCGATGTCAGCGTGCTGCTGGCCCGAGCTGGTGGCGGTGATGCGCAGTGCGTTCTTCTGGAAGGTCTTGGCCAGTTCAGCAATCTGCTTAGGAACAGTTGCCGAGAACAGCAGGGTGCGACGATCTTCCGGAGCGGCGTCGAGAATGAACTCGAGGTCTTCGCGGAAACCAAGGTCGAGCATTTCGTCTGCTTCGTCGAGCACAACGGCACGCAGCTGGCTCATGTCGAGCGCGCCACGGGTGATGTGGTCACGCAGACGACCCGGTGTACCCACAACGATGTGAGCACCACGATCGAGCACACGACGTTCGGCGCGCTGATCCATGCCGCCGACGCCAGCAGCGGTAACCGCGCCAGTTTCGGCATAGAGCCAGGTCAATTCGCGCTGAACCTGCATAGCGAGTTCACGGGTCGGAGCAATGCAGAGGGCAAGCGGTGCGCCCGGAGGCGGCAGGCGATCGTCTTCGCCGAGAAGGGTTGGCGCAATCGCCATACCAAAGGCCACGGTCTTACCGGAGCCGGTCTGTGCGGACACGAGCAGGTCGCGTCCTTCGGTGTTGTCCTCGATCATCGCAGCCTGCACAGGAGTGAGGCTGTCGTAGCCCTTTGCGGTCAGCGCGCGGGCGATTGGAGCGAGGATGTTTTCAGGCAGGGTCATCACGTTCTTTCATGCGATGCAGCATGCTTGGCGGTTGCCGGTTCCGACAAAGAAGGAACGGATGACCAATAAAGCTTCTGCATAATTTGGGTTCCACAGGGGGCTAGGGAACCCGGAGGTTTGTTGTCTATAGCACAAACAAGCAAAAAGGCCGCCTCTAGCGGGCAGCCCCATGAGTCTCTCAGTAACGAGGACTGGAGCAAAATACCAGAGACAGGTTGCCCCACAGGCATGGTGCGTCACTATGGACCGTGCGACAGAGGGGCATTTAAAGGGAAAGGGCGAACCGTTTTGGCCCGCCCTTCCAATCTCTAGAGCTTATCCCGTTATCGGAATGAGCTCTGTCATCGGCACTTAGCCAACGATTTCTGCGTCGGTGAAGAAGTACTTGATTTCTTCAGCAGCGGTTTCTGGAGCGTCCGAACCGTGTACGGAGTTTTCGCCGATCGAAAGAGCGAATTCCTTACGGATGGTGCCTTCAGCAGCCTGTGCTGGGTTGGTCGCGCCCATGACTTCACGGTTCTTGAGGATTGCGCCTTCGCCTTCCAGAACCTGAACAACAACCGGCGAAGCCGACATCTGTTCTACGAGTTCACCGTAGAATGGACGTTCCTTGTGAACTGCGTAGAAGCCTTCGGCCTGTTCGCGGGTCATGTGGATCTTCTTCATCGCAACAATGCGAAGGCCAGCGTCTTCGAACTTGGCAGCGATCTTGCCGATGAGGTTACGACGGACGGCATCTGGCTTGATGATGGAGAAAGTACGTTCGAGCGCCATGGCGGTCAAATCCTGTTGCGTGGAGAAAGGTGGGGCCTTTTAGCGGAGCCTTGTTACAGGCGCAAGACGGTGTGCGCGCTCGGATGAGACTTCATCGCCGAGCACACACAAAAAGTGACAGCCCGGCGCCGCGAGCCGGTCTGCCTTTTCCCTTAGCGGTCGATGGTGACCACTTCACTGCCCAAAACCTTGCCGTCGGCGCTGGTCAGGGTGACGTTGAGCTGGGTGATCGTCTCATCCGCTTCAATGACATAGGTCACATCGCCTTCTTTATCGCGGGTTGTGCAGTTTGGGCTCTCGCCAGAAACGGCCAGTTGCACCTCAAGCACGCCATTGGTCAGCGCACCCAGAGTTGGCACACCGATCTGGTCACACCCGCCATTCTTATACTCGATGTCGAACTCGACCTGCGTAGCATTGACGCGTTCGGCATCAATGTCCGCAAAGCGCAGCGCATTGGCCGCTTCCTGCGCAAAGACAGGCGTTGCCAGTGTGGTTGCAGCGACGAGGGCTAGAGCTAGAGTGGTCTTCATCATGGTTCGGTCCTCTTCGGAGTTGGTCCTCGTCAATGGTCAAGCGATGATTTCGCTCCCCCTCTTGTCCCATGATATTCGCCCAGCGGTTGCCAACGCAGCGCTTAGCCCCTAATCCAGCACCAATCATTTTTTCTAAAGCGCCGGCGCAAGCTGGCGCTGACTAGCGGATCGACTTGGCCCATGCTGACCATCAACAATCTGACCTACCGCATCCAAGGGCGCGAGCTCTTTGAAGATGCGTCGCTGGTTCTGCCCGATGGTGCCAAAGTTGGGTTCGTGGGCAAGAACGGCACCGGTAAAACCACGCTGTTCCATATCATTCAGGGTCACATCAACGCTGATGCCGGCTCGTATGAGATCAACAAAAAAGCCAAGCTTGGCGCCGTAGCGCAGGAAGCCCCTGCCGGCGACGAAACCGTGCTCGACGTTGTGCTCGCTGCCGATAAGGAGCGCACCGCGCTCATGGCGGAAGCCGAAACGGCCACCGACCCAGATCGTATTGGCGAAATTTACACCCGCCTTGCCGACATTGAGGCCCACACTGCTGAGGCGCGCGCATCCACCATTCTGAATGGCCTAGGTTTTGCGCAGGATCGTCAAAACTCCCCTACTCGCGAGCTTTCGGGTGGTTGGCGCATGCGTGTGGCGCTCGCGGCCGTGCTGTTCAGCCAGCCCGACCTGCTGCTCCTCGACGAACCGACCAACTATCTCGATCTGGAAGGCACATTGTGGCTCGAGAAATATCTCTCGACCTATCCCTATACCGTCTTCCTCATCTCGCACGATCGAGACCTCCTGAATAAAGCCGTCAATTCGATTGTTCACCTCGAGCACCGTAAGCTGACCTTCTACAAGGGCAATTACGACACCTTCGAGCAGACCCGTCGCATGCAGATGGAGCTCAACAACAAGAGCCGCGAGAAGACCCTCGACCAGATCGCGCATCTGCAAAAGTTCGTGGATCGCTTTAAGGCCAAGGCCACAAAGGCCAAGCAGGCGCAGGCTCGCGTCAAGATGATCGAGAAGCTGCGGCCGCCTGAAGCGATGTTTGACGAGCACTCCTCGCCCTTCACCTTCCAGCAGCCAAAGATCGACCTGCCCACGCCGATGATCACCCTGGATCGGGTGTCCACCGGCTATGGCGACAAGGTCATTCTGCGCAATATCACCCAGCGCATTGACCCAGACGCGCGCATCGCGCTGATCGGGGTCAACGGTAATGGTAAGTCGACCTTTGCCAAGCTGCTCGCGGGCGACATCCCGGTCATCGATGGCGCGATGAAGATGCATAAAAAGCTCGAGATCGCCCACTTCGCCCAGCATCAGATGGACAAGCTCAAGCCCGAGTGGACCCCGCTCGAGCACGTGGTCGATCTCACGCCCTATGACACGGAAGCCAAGCGCCGCAGCCGTCTGGCGCAGATGGGCCTTACCACCAGCCGCATGGACACCAAGGCCAAGCACCTTTCAGGTGGCGAACGCGCACGCCTGCTCATGGGCCTGATCACCTTTGGTGGCCCGTCGATGATGATCCTCGACGAGCCGACCAACCACCTCGACATCGACAGCCGCGATGCGCTGGTGCATGCGCTCAATGACTATCAGGGCGCAGTGTTCATCATCTCGCACGATCGTCACTTGATCGAAGCCACTTGCGACACGCTCTGGATTGCCGAAAACGGCACCATCCGCGAGCTGGACGAAGACCTCGATAGCTATCAGCGCAGCATTACCTCCGGCAAAGACACCAAGGGCAATGGCTCTGACGCCAAGGGTGAGCGCAAACTTGGTCGTCAGGAAGCCGCGGCCCGTCGCGCTGAGCTTGCGCCGCTCAAGAAGAAGATCACTGACGCTGAAAAGAAAATGGCGCGGCTCAAGACAGAGCTCGACAAGATCGACGCCCAGCTTGCCGACCCGGCCATTTACAACGGCCCCTCGGACAAGATTATCGCGCTTGGGAGGGACAAGTCCCGCTTCGGCAGCGAGCTCGAAACCCTCGAGGAAAGCTGGTTGATGCTGTCAGCCGAGCTGGAAGAGGCGGAGAAGGAATAAGCCTTCTTTCGCCTTTCAGCGGCGCTGTGCCCGAGCATATTGGAACTGGCGGCGTAGATCGGACAGTTTTTCGAGCAAGATCGCCGTGCCACCATCGGGCACGCGGGTGAAACTCACCGCATAGCCAACATCGTGCAGCAGAATGGCGACAAACGCCGTCTGCTGATCGGCTCGCTTTGAGCCCTTATCGACAGCAAAGCGCTTTGCGCGGTCGAACCCCAGGTCTGAGAATTGCGCATAATTCTGGTGCTGCTGCACCATATGGATCAATTTGGCTTCGACCGGACCGTGGCGAAACGCGGGACTGGTGAAAAACAGATAAGCCGCGATAATTGCAGCAACGAACCAAAGCTCAGCGTAATAAAATCCGCCCAGCAACAGGCAGCCTAAAATGAAATACATAATGCCGGTCTCACATAGCAATGTCCGGCAATGGTCGAGCGCAGGCTCTGTTCCATCACACACGCGGATGTGAATCTGCTCCGCGCCCCGCAATTGGGTGCACGCCCCCGAGCTCTAGGGGCCATCAAAACCGAGATACTCATAACTACTCAAACGGCTTAAAAAAACTCTTGATCGAGCTAAACACCCATGGGCCCCAATGACAAGCGCCAGAACAGCGAACTTTGGCAGCCTCTTCACCAAATTCACACGCCCAGATTGACACCACGCCATGGGTCTTCTTTCATGCCGGCAACAAAGGGGCGTGTTGATGCGTAAAATTTGGCTGCTGCTCACCGTCGCGTTGATGGCAATTGTGCCTGCCGCAGCTGCCGAGTTCGGGGATCTGCCAAAGCACCAGCGCGCTGACGCCCTGCGCTATGCCGCAAACAACAGCCTCTTTACGCTCTATCATGAGACGGCCCACCTGCTCATCGACAAGCTCAACCTGCCCGTTCTGGGACGCGAGGAAGACGCAGCGGACACGATCGCGACCTATGTGATGCTGGAGAAAAAATCCCCCGACATGAACCGCGCCTTGCAGGATGCGGCTGAGGGGTGGCTCACCACGGCACGCAATTATCAGGCCGCGTTCAATATCGAGGACTATACCGCAGGCTATAGCCCAGATCGCCACCGCGCTTATCAGATCATGTGCCTGATGGTGGGTGCCGATGGTGCAGCGTTCCGCAAGTTTGCCAATAGCCACGGCTTAGCCTCTGGCCGCCAACACGAATGCGCCTTCGTTTATGAGCAGGCCTATCAAAGCGTCTCCTCGCTTTTGAGCAAGCAGACAGGCCCTTCGCGCGTTGATGTGAAATACTTTCCCGCTGGGCGCTCGCTGCGTCTCGCCGAGCGCGCTTTGCGGCGGAGTGGCGTCATTGAAAAGGTCGCCGACGAGTTGCGCACCAACTTCAAAATCCCCGGCCGGGTGCTGATGACGGTGCGCGTCTGCGACGAGCCCAATGCCTTTTATGACACCACGACCAGCGAAATCATTTTTTGCTACGAACTGATGGAAGAGTTTCTCCAGAGCTATTCCGCGGACCTTCCCACTGCAGTAAATCAGCGCTAGAAAATTGTGACGTGATCGAGGGATCACGTATCGGGGGATTTCTCATGCGCAGAGGTTTAGGGGCCAGTCTGGTGGCCCTTAGTTTTGTTTTGTCTGCAGGCACGGCTTTAGCCAAAGACGGGCCGCTGGATGAAGGGGAAGGCTTTAACGGCTTTGCCACATATTCATCCCACAGCATCACGCGGGAAGCCGCATCGGACGAGGCGCCAGCCGAACTGCCAGAAGACGCAGGCGACATCATGAGCGATGCCATGACCTTCGCCATGCACGATGCCAGCTTCACCATTTACCACGAAGTCGCGCATCTGCTCATTGGAGAGCTCGATTTGCCAGTTCTGGGCAAGGAAGAAGATGCCGCCGACGCTTTGGGTACGATCTGGCTGCTGGAGTTTGACGAAGCTGAGGATAGCTACGACGCTCTGGTCAGTGCCGCCGATGGCTGGTATTTCAACGCTCTAAAGGCCGACACCAGCACATTTGAAGAGCTCGCCTACTCTGCCGACCACACGCTCGACCTCCACCGCGCCTATGCGATGGTCTGCTATATGGTTGGCAAAGACCATTCGGTGTTTGGCGATACGGCGGATGATTACGACATCGACAGTGACCGTCAGGAGAGCTGCGAGAGCACTTATAGTGACGCCTTCCGAAGCTGGATGCGCCTGCTCGAACCGCATATCGCGGAGAGCGATGCGGTCTCTGATTATGAGGTGATTTACGAGGAAGCTGGCGACTATCAAGACATCGCCGATGAACTCAAGTCCCGCGCCATTATCGACATCGCGGCCGCATCGATTGCCACGACATTCACCCTCCCCCGCAAGGTGACGTTCCGCGTGACCCAGTGCGGCGAAGCCAATGCCTATTACTACCCGGCGGAAGGGGAAGTGGTTTACTGCTATGAATTGGCCGACGCCATGCGCACCCTTTACGTCTATGACATCATGGGATGGGGCGACACGGCCAATTAGCTGAACCCGACGTAACGGCCGGGGCGGTGGTTGAGCGCAACAATCATGTTCATCACCAGCGCCCCGAGCACCGAATAAAAGACGCGATCGAGCGGCAGGACGAAAAAGGCAGCGACCAAAATGGCGGCGTCCACTGCCAATTGGAAATAGCCCGCGCGGATGTTGAAATTCTCTTGCAGGTAGAGCGAGAGAATATTAATCCCGCCGACGCTGGCTTTGTGCCGAAATAGCGAGAGCACACCCAGCCCAATGAGCCCGCCACCCACCAGCGCAGCAAAGAGCGGGTTGATGGTTTGGATATCGATCCACACCGGAATCTGGGCCGAGAACAAGGACACCAGCGCCACGCTGAACATGGTTTTGAGGCCAAAAGGCACGCCCATGCGCATGAAGGCCAGCGCATAAAACGGCAGGTTGATGGCAAAGAACAGCCAGCCGAACGGAATGCCCGTGGCGTATTGCAAAAGCAACGCCAGGCCTGCTGTGCTGCCCGTCGCCAATTGGGCTTCGGCGTAGAAGGCAATGCCGAGCGCCACCAGCGTCGTGCCGATGAAAATAGCAAAAATGTCTTCGGCAAGATTGTGCCGGCTCGGCGTTAGAAGATCGTGCGTCATGCCTTTTTGACCCAGCGTCCAGTCGGCTCTTGCTGCCAATACGTCACTTCATTGCCCGTACGCAGCGCTTTCCAAGCGACACGCGCCTGCGCCACGGCGTTCTCATCATGGCCCGAAAACATAAAGACGAGGCGATTATAACCCTCTGCCGATTGCGGCACTGCGCCATCGACAAAGAACCGCACCGTCGCCTGATTGGGGTTTTCCTGGCCGGTGGTGATCAAAATAGGCTGTTGGCTGTCCAGCTCGTCACCGGCCAAACCATGGGCCACAAACGAGTCATCTCGGAAGGTCCAGAGCAGAGAATCAAGCGCTTCCGCTTTCTCTTGGCTCCCCACTTCGACAACCGCACGCCAACCGCGTTCTGCGGTCTTCTCAAGAAGTTGCGGGATAACAGCTTCCAGCGGACGCGCTTCGAGGTGATAGAAGAGGATTTCGGCCATGAAAGCGACCTTATCGCGCTTCAAATCGGCGCGCTAGCACAAGACAAGCGCTGGTTCTGTCGCCTAACAGATTGTTTGCCGGGGCGAATTCAAGCATGGTGCAGCCGATGAAGAAGCTGACAGCCTATATTTCGCGATTATTCGCCACAGACGCGGTGATCCTGTTTGTGATCGCCTGCTTTTTGTTGTGGCTGGTGAACTGTTTGCGCCAGTTCGACGTGGTGTCCGTCAAGGGGCAAGGGTTTGGCACCCTCGCTGTCCAAGCGCTTTATACCATGCCGCCTCTGGCACTCGCCTTCTTCTACATCTGTATCGGCATTGGCATTGTGCGCGCGCTCGCAGCGCTGCAAAACAGCCACGAGTTGCACATTATCCATTCGAGCGGCGGTCTGAAGTCGCTGTTCCGGGCAACGATTTTCGTGTGCACGCTCTCGGTTATTGCGGTGATGTTCCTCGCTCATATCCTTGAGCCGATGGCCAACCGCAAATCCTATGAGCTGCAAGCTGCGGTCGCCGCCGACCTCGTCAGCTCCACCCTCAAGCCCAATCGCTTCACGCAGGCGACGCCGGGCGTCGTGCTGCTCATTGGAGGACGCGAAGGCAGCGGGCTGATCAACGAATTCTATGCCGATGATCGACGCGATCCCGGCATGCGCCGCACCTATATCGCCGAAACTGCACGCGTTATGGGCGACGGCGAAAACTACTTCCTCGAATTGCGCGACGGCAAAATCGAGAACCTCGACGCCAATGGTCGCTATTCCGAAGTGCGCTTTGCCCGATATGAGCTGGGCATCGACACGCTGAGCCAGCAAAGCGTTTACGTCGACAAATACGCCTCCATGGATTCCATCTCCATGGTCCGCGAAGCGCTCGAGACGGGCAATTGGCACAGCGAAATCTTGCGCCACCTATCGAACCGCTCCGCCGAAGGCCTGCGGGTCATCGGCCTTTGCGTTCTCGTTGTCGCTATCTCTGGCTTCCCAAGCGGTAAGCGCACCCGGTTCAAGCTGCCGATGGAAGCGGTCGTTATGCTCATCGCCTTTGGCGAGCGCGGCATGAGCGCTTATTCTCCCTGGGGCCCCGGCACAGGTGGCGTCGTGCTCTTTGTGGTCGGCATTCTTGTCTTTGCCTTTAAGATCTGGCCCCGGCGCATTACGCGGGATGGGGTTGCAGCATGAACCAGATAGATCGTCTCGTCCTCGGCCGCCTCGCCTCCCGTATCGGCGTCACCGTCTTCATCTTCTACGGCCTGATTGCGCTGGTCGAGTCACTCGACACCTGGCGCTTTTCGGTTGTTGAGAGCGAACGCGGCTTCTTCATGGCCCTTCTCATGGTTGCCATGAGCGCTGTGCGCTGGACCATCAAAACCCTGCCCGTCACCGTATTGATGGGGGCCATTCTGGGGCTGGTTGACCTCAAGATGCGCCACGAGCTGACCGTCATCAAGGCCAGCGGCATCTCCATTTGGCGCGTGTTGCGCGCGCCCACTCTGGTGCTCGCCGCTGCAAGCCTCGTCATCGCCATTGGCGCAGAAACCGTCAGCACGCAGATCAATCGCGATCTTTATCCCATTCCCCCGGGTCAAACGGCGCAGCTCACCCCAGCGGGCGAAATCTGGCTGGAGCAATATGGCGAGGACAGCCACTACGTGCTGATGGCACGCGCCATGTCGCCGGGCGGCGAACAGCTGACCGATGTCACGGTCTTTAACCTCCAGGAAGCCGATTACGCGCGCTATGAAGCGCCGACGGCCGTGCTCCAGCAAGGCTATTGGGTTCTGAGCGATGCTATTGGCCGTCGTGCCGACGCCGTCGCCAAAACTTTGCCTTCGGTGCGCCTCTCGACCATTTCGACGCCCTCCGAAATCAGCCTCAAAACCTCCTCAACCGACGATTTGACCTTCTTCGAGTTGGCGACACTGATGCAAAAGGGCATCGCTGACCCAATGGTCGCCTCGGCCACGGCGATGCGCCTGATCAAGCTCCTCGCGTTGCCTCTGGTTCTCGTCGGCTCGCTGTTCATCGCGTTTGCCTTCACGGCAGGCTACAGCCGCCGCATGCAAATCGGCCCTTCAGTACTCTATGGCATGGTGCTGGGCTTCTTAGTTTTTGTGATCACCGAGATGGCGGATCGTGCAGGCTCGACCGGCGCAATTGATCCTCTGGTCGCCGCTATTTCACCGGCCCTCGTTGCCATTATCATTGGGGTGACCGTATTGTTACGGCGCGAAGATGGTTGGACTTAACCCTGCCAACAGTCCCATTCGGATTTTGGCCGTAATCATCAAGCAATTGACAGTCCTGTGCGGACGCCGCATTGAAGGCGGCAAATGAATGAGCGGACGCGAACTATGACTCTTGTCAACCTTCGGCGCGGTTTGAGCGCAATCTTCGTGAGCCTTATGCTCGTTGCTGGCGGTGCGACCTCAGCTTTTGCTGCCACGGTTGCCACAGTGAACGGCGAGCCTGTTACCGACGTGCAGGTCGATCAGCGCCTGCGTCTCTTCCAGATGGAAGGCAATAAGACTGGCCGTCAGGGCGCGCTCAAGCAGCTCGTCGATGAAGCCATTCAGATGCAGGAAGCCAAGCGCATCGGCATCACTGTGTCCAATGCTCAGGTCGATGACGCTTTCCTTCAGGTCGCGCGCAATCTTCAGCTCAGCCGAGATCGCCTAATGCAGGTTCTTCAGCAGGGCGGCGTTTCCGCCCAAACCCTGCAGGATCGTCTGCGCGCTGCTATCGCCTGGAACGGCATTCAGCAGTCGGCAGTGGCTTCGCAGGTCCAGATTTCCGACCTTGAACTCGATCAGCGCGCCGCTTCGCAGCTGGCTGATTTCCAAAGCTTTGATTACATCCTCAAGGAAGTCATCTTCGTTGGTGGTGGCGGTCGTTCCGGCCAGGCCAATAAGTACCGCTCGAGCTTTGCCGGTTGCGATACCGCAGTTGATCTCTCACTCGCGTATAACGACGTTGCTGTGATTGACGTTGGTCGTCGTCACGCCACCCAGTTCCCAGATGCCCTCGCTAAGGAGCTCGCAGCTCTCAATGTCGGCGGCGTCACCAAGCCTCGCGCTGTCGAAAACGGCCTCTCCATGCTCGCCGTGTGCGAAAAGGTTCAGGCGCAGGATCTGACCTTTGTGAAGGGCGGTCTGCGTGACGAAGTTGGCCAGAGCCAATACGAGCAGGCAGCCAAGGACTATATGGAAACGCTGCGCACCAACGCTAAGGTCATCTACAACTGATCTTCAGCGCAGCTGATTGGACCAATCCCAGCGGCCGCAGTTTTGCGGCCGCATGATTTATGAGAGCCAGAATGACTGCTCCATTGGCTGTGACCATGGGCGAACCGGCCGGCATCGGCCCGGACCTCATCCTCCAACTCTACGCTGAGCGTGATGCGCGGGCCCTGCCCGCTTTTCTCGTTTATGGCCACGCCGAATTTCTTCGCCAACGCGCCCAGCGTCTCGGACTTTCCATTTCTATAGTTGAGGCGACGCCAGAGACGGCAACTTCACAGTTTCCGAACGCCCTGCCCGTGCTCTCGCTACCCGGTGACGTGCCCGACACGCCGGGTCAGTCCGTTGCGGGAACCGGCAAAGTGGTGATTGAGGCTATCGCCCGCGCTGTGGCCGATACACGCGCCGGGCGCACCAGCGCCGTGGTAACCGCCCCGATCAACAAAGCTGCGCTCTATGAGGTCGGCTTCGCGCATCCTGGCCACACCGAATATCTTGCAGAACTCTGCGCCGAAAACGGCATTGTGCCTCTCCCGGTGATGATGCTGGCGCATGAAGACCTGCGTACCGTTCCGCTGACGATCCACGTCCCCATCAAGGACGTGCCGGGGCTCATCACCCACGATCTCATCGTCGAGACCCTGCGCGTCATGGCGCGCGATCTCACCGCGCGCTACGGCATCGCTGCGCCAAAGATCGCTGTGGCTGGGCTAAACCCGCACGCGGGGGAAAACGGCACCATCGGCCGCGAGGACGTAGAAATCATCGTGCCCGCTCTTGAGGCCGCGCGCGCCGAGGGCATAAACGCCATCGGCCCGCTGCCCGGCGATACGCTGTTTTTCCCGCCCCACTGGCGTCAGTATGATGCGGTGTTGGCGATGTATCATGATCAGGCCCTGATCCCGATCAAAACCGTGGCCTTCGACGCTGGGGTCAATGTCACCTTGGGCTTGCCCATCGTGCGCACCTCGCCCGACCACGGCACCGCTTATGCTCTTGCCGGCACCGGCAAAGCTTCCCCTTCCAGTTTCGCTGCGGCCATTGCCATGGCGCACCAAATGACGGCCAATAAGTCATGAGCCAAATCGACAATCTCCCGCCGCTGCGCGACGTCATCGCCGCCCACGATCTGCGCGCCAAAAAAGAGCTGGGTCAGAATTTTCTATTCGATCTCAATCTCACGGCCCGCATTGCCCGCGTTGCGGGTTCGCTCGAAGGGGTTCGCGTTATTGAAGTTGGCCCCGGCCCCGGTGGTCTGACGCGCGCTTTGCTGGCAGAAGGCGCTCACGAAGTCATCGCCATCGAACGCGATGCCCGCGCTCTGCCCGCCCTTGCCGAAGTCTCCGATCACTACAATGGCCGCCTCACCGTCATCAGCGGCGACGCGATGGAGATGGACTATCGCTCCCTCGCCTCAACCACTGGTCCGACGCGCCTCATCGCCAACCTGCCTTACAATATCGGCACCCCGCTGCTTATTGGCTGGCTGACGACTGATCCTTGGCCACCGTTCTTTGACAGCCTGACGCTGATGTTCCAGCGCGAAGTGGCCGAACGCATTTGCGCCCAGCCGGGCGACAATCACTATGGCCGCTTGGCCGTTCTCGCCAATTGGCGCTGCCACACGCGCATTGCCTTCAATGTGCCGCGGCAGGCTTTTGTCCCGGCCCCGGCCGTCACCTCGGCTGTCGTCCATCTGGTGCCCAAGCCCGTGGAAGAAGGTCTTGCGGTCAAGCATGTCGAGCAGATTACCAAGGCCGCCTTTGGCCAGCGCCGCAAGATGATCCGCCAGTCGCTCAAATCGCTTGGCGTGCCGGTTGAGGCCCTCCTCGCGGCGGCTGATTTGAAGGGCGACGAACGCGCTGAAGTCCTTCCCGTCGAAAGCTTCCTCGCCATGGCCCGCGCGCTCCCCGGCCTGCGCCAGGGTTAAGCGCCGCCACAAGTCTTTAGGGTCGGGGTAAGAACCAACAAAAAAGCCCCGGCTCACGCCGAGGCTTTACCATCCAATAAGACCAAAAATCAGCCTTCGATTTGGCCCTGCAGCTCGCGGACAAAACCTTCAAGGTTCACCTGACGACGGCTCGCAAGACGTGCTGAGGCCAAAATGGCCCGGACGCGCGCCACCGACTGTTCCAAGTCCTCGTTGACGATCACGTAGTCGTACTCAGCAAAGTGGTCCATCTCGATTTTTGCGTTCTTGAGGCGCTTCTCGATCGTGCCGACGCTGTCTTGCGCGCGACGCTCAAGACGGGAGCGCAGCTCCTTAATCGACGGCGGCAGAATGAACACGGTCACCATATCGGCGCGCGCGTTTTCATAGAGCTGCAGCGTACCCTGATAATCGATATCAAAGAGAATATCGTGGCCCGCGACCAGCTGCTCTTCAACCTTGGAGCGCGGCGTGCCGTAGAAATTGCCATGCACTTCAGCGGACTCGAGCAGATCGCCCGCAGCCTGCATCTTCTTGAACGTCTCGACGTCGATGAAGTGATAGTGCTTGCCGTCGATTTCATCGCTCCGGCGCTCACGCGTCGTCACAGAGACAGACAGGCGGATGTTTGGATCATCACCAAACAGGGCTCGCGAAATCGAGGATTTGCCTGCTCCTGAGGGAGATGCAATCACCAGCATGACGCCGCGGCGCTGAAAGTCCATTGTCGGTTCTCTTATCGTAAAACTCTTGTCGCGTTTGTTGCGACATCCCCCCAAAATGGTCAAGGGCAAGGCAGGCTTTACGCACTGCCCTGCCCTCAATCTCACCTTATTGTGGCGCGTCTTCGGCTTCTTCGGCCTCTAGCGCCTGCCGTGCAGCCTCGGCTTCTGCCTCTGCCTGAGCTGCCGCTTCACGCTCAATTTCACGGTAGCGGGCGACGTTCTGACGATGCTCGTCATAGGTCTCCGCAAAGACGTGACCTTCGCGAGGAGTTGCACCCTTGGCCACGAAGTAGAGATAGTTGTGGCTATCTGGGTTGGCGACAGCGCGGAGCGCTTCAATGCCAGGGTTGGCAATTGGCGTCGGCGGCAGACCGTCGATCTGATAGGTATTATACAGGGTCTTGGCTTCGATTTCCGAGCGGCGAATGCCGCGGTCGAGCGTCGATTGACCCAGCGTAATGCCATAGATGATCGTCGGGTCAGACTGCAGACGCATGCCGGTGCGCAGACGATTGACGAACACCGCTGCGATCTGCGGACGTTCCGAGGCAACGCCGGTTTCGCGTTCGACGATAGAGGCGAGTGTCAGCATCTCCGCTGGCGACTGTAGTGGCAGATCTGGCTGACGGCTGTCCCAGACTTCGGCCAAAGCCTGCGTCATCGCCGCCTGCATTTTTTCGAGGACAGTCTGGCGCGAGTCGCCCGGCACATAGTCATAGCTGCCCGGCAGGATCGAACCCTCTGGCGGCAGCTGGCTAATGTCACCCGTCAGGCGATCATCGGCATTGATGCGCTGCACGGCCTGCCAGACCGTCCAGCCTTCTGGAATGGTCACAGCATAGCGCATGGGGTCGCCCAGCGTCAGCTCTTGCAAAATCTTGGACATGCTGGAGCCAGCAGGGATGTTGAAATCACCAGCCTTGACGACAGCACTTTGCTCAACGCGCGATCCAAATTGGGTGAAGATCAGCGAATTGGAAATGAACCCCTGTTCTTCCAAACGGTTCGCAGTGGTGCTCAGCGTATTGCCGGACTCAACGCGAAACACGCGGTCTTCCTGCGTTGGGCCATCACCATAATACTGGGAAGCGATATAAAAACCTGCACCGCCCACAACAACCAGCCCGATTACGAGCAGTGTAAGAAGGCCATTGAGAACGTCAATCAGCCCGTTACCTGAGCGTTTGCGGCGGCGTTTTCTGTGCTCGTTCATCTATCAACTCTCTCCGGGCCTTGAGGTGGCCTTTTGTCAGTCTTCTAGTGCCAAACTGTGGCGAAGACCGATTAAAGACAAGGGGCTCCGCGCTGGAAAGCGCAGAGCCCCTCGCAAAATATTGGAAAAAAGCGCTTAGACCTTGCGCATCACCAGAGTAGCGTTGGTGCCACCGAAACCGAAGCTGTTGGAAAGCGCCACGTTGATCTCTTTCTTGATCGCCTTGTGGGGAACAAGATTGATGGCGGTCTCGACGGAAGGATTGTCGAGATTGAGGGTCGGCGGCACGATTCCATCGCGCATGGCGAGCAGACAGAAAATCGCTTCAACCGAACCAGCAGCACCCAGAAGGTGACCGATAGCCGACTTGGTCGAGCTCATAACTGCTTTGTTCGCAGCATCGCCAAGAACACGCGTCACTGCGCTCAGTTCCAGTTCGTCGCCGAGTGGCGTCGAAGTGCCATGAGCGTTGATGTAGTCAATCTCGGAGGCAGAAATGCCTGCGCGCTTGACTGCAGCACTCATTGCGCGGAACCCACCTTCACCTTCCGGTGCTGGTGCAGTGATGTGATAAGCATCGCCGGAAAGGCCATAACCGATCACTTCGCCATAAATCTTGGCGCCGCGAGCCTTAGCGCGCTCGTATTCTTCGAGCACGACAATGCCAGCGCCTTCGCCCATCACGAAGCCATCACGATCCTTGTCATAAGGACGCGACGCTGCGGTTGGGTTGTCGTTAAAGCCAGTCGAAAGTGCGCGGGCAGCCGCAAAGCCGGCCAGCGACAAACGATTGACGCAAGCTTCCGTACCACCCGCAACCATAACGTCTGCATCGCCGAACGAAATCAGACGGGCCGCATCGCCAATGGCGTGCGCACCGGTGGAGCAAGCGGTTACGACGGAATGGTTCGGCCCCTTGAGACCGAAACGGATTGAAACATGGCCAGAGGCCAAGTTAATCAGACGACCTGGGATGAAGAAGGGGCTGATCCGACGTGGGCCCTTCTCGTGCAGCGTAACGGAGGCATCATAGATGCCGCCGATACCGCCGATACCCGATCCGATCAGAACGCCAGTGCGTTCCTGCTCTTCTTGGGTTTTGGGCTCAACGCCCGCATCCTGGATAGCCTGAGTGGCCGCAGCCATGGCGTAGACGATAAACTCGTCGACCTTGCGCTGCTCTTTGACCTCCATCCACTCGTCGGGGTTGTACATGCCATCGGCATATGCCCCGCGAGGAACTAGGTGGGCGATCTGGCAGGCAATATCGTCGACTTGGAAGCCGTCGATACGCTTGGCGCCACTCTTCCCAGCCAGGATGTTGGACCATGTAGCCTCAACACCACAGCCAAGAGGCGTGACTAGACCCAGTCCGGTTACGACGACTCGACGTAGTTCCATGGTGTGGCCAGCCAATATTAGCTGGTAGCCTTGGTCAAGAACGCAACGGCATCGCCGAAGGTCTGGATCGACTCAGCTGCGTCGTCCGGGATCTCGACCGAGAATTCTTCTTCAAAAGCCATAACCAGCTCAACCTGATCGAGCGAGTCTGCACCCAGATCGTCAATGAAGCTGGCCTTTTCTACGACCTTTTCCGCATCCACATTGAGGTGTTCTACAACGATCTTGCGGACCCGATCAGCGACATCGCTCATGTTTGACTTCCTTTTTGAAATCGACGTTTCGTATTCGCTTCTTATTGGCGGCAAGCCAATACATCAAGCATGCTGTTGACTAGCTCGGCGGCAATGTAGGCGGCATATTGTGCGCCCGCAAGCCGACGGCATGGGTAAACGCGGCGCGGGGTAACACGTTTCCCCAGGCAAGGCCAGCCGCGAATACACCTCTATCCAAGGCTAGAAGCCTTAGATCATCGCCATACCGCCGTTCACGTTCAGTGTGTGACCGGTGATATAGGCTGCAGCATCGCTCGCCAAAAAGACGGCACATGCTGCAATTTCCTGACCGGTGCCGAGGCGACCAGCTGGAACAGAAGCGAGAATGGATTCACGCTGCTTTTCGTTCAATTCATCCGTCATTGCCGATGCAATAAAGCCGGGAGCGATTGAGTTTACAGTGATATTTCGGCTTGCAACTTCGTAGGCGAGTGCCTTGTTCATGCCGATCAGGCCAGCCTTAGAGGCTGCGTAATTGCCCTGACCCGCGTTGCCGGTGACACCGACAACCGAAGAAATACCGATGATGCGACCCCAACGGGCCTTCATCATGCCGCGCAGGACGGCGCGGTTGAGATGGAATGCCGCAGTTAAATTCACTGCAATCACTTCATCCCATTCCGCATCTTTCATGCGCATAAAGAGATTGTCGCGAGTCAGACCAGCGTTGTTCACGAGGATATCGACGCCGCCCATAGCGGCTTCAGCCGCTGGAACGAGCGCATCGACCTCTTCGAGCTTGGACAGATTCGCTGGAAGAATCGGGCAATCCTTGCCGATTGCATGGGCGGTCTCTTCCAGAGCTGCAACGCGGGTCCCAGAGAGGGCAACAGTTGCGCCTGCAGCAGCGAGGGCCTTGGCGATTTCACGACCAATGCCGCCGCTGGCACCCGTTACGAGCGCGCGCTTACCGGTAAGATCAAACATGGGTGTCCTCTTTCGGGGATGTATCTCAGATGGGGCTTTTAAGCCCACATTATGCGTTCAGCGAGGCGACGAATGCGTCGATATCGGCTGGAGTGTTGATAGCCTGTGCTGCCAGCTCCGGAGCGATGCGCTTGGCCAGGCCTGTAAGCACCTTGCCCGCACCGGCTTCCACCAGCTTGGTTACGCCGCCTTCATTGGCCAACCAGGTGACGCTCTCGGTCCAGCGAACAACGCCGGTGACCTGCTCAACGAGGCGCTGACGAATCTCAATCGCATCGGTGATCGGCGCCGCGAGGACGTTGGAAATCACGGGGACAACTGGATTGTGCATCGCCACGTCGGCAAGCGCCGCCTGCATGGCTTCCGCCGCTGGCTGCATCAGCGCGCAGTGGAAAGGTGCGCTCACAGGAAGCAACAGGGCGCGCTTGGCGCCCTTGGCCTTGGCCAGTTCCAGCGCGCGTTCAATGGCAGCTGTGGCGCCAGAGACAACCACCTGCCCTGGCGCATTGTCGTTTGCGACCTGACAGACGTCGCCCTGTGCGGCTTCTTCAGCCACAGCGCGTGCGGTGTCGAGATCAAGGCCCAGCAGAGCGGCCATAGCGCCATGCCCGACCGGAACGGCCTTCTGCATCGCCTGACCACGGGTACGCAGCAGACGCGCCGCATCACCGATGGAGAAGGTGCCCGCAGCGCAAAGCGCGGAATATTCGCCCAGCGAATGGCCAGCAACAAAAGCGGCATGATCGGCAAGCTTGACGCCCTTGGCTTCCAGCACGCGGACAACGGCCATCGACACAGCCATCAGTGCTGGCTGGGCATTTTCGGTCAGACGGAGTACGTCTTCCGGACCTTCAAACATGATGGCGGTGAAATTCTCGTTCAGCGCGCTATCGACTTCTTCAAAGACTGCGCGTGCCTCAGGGAACGCGTCAGCGAGGTCCTTGCCCATGCCAACGGCCTGGCTGCCCTGACCTGGAAAGGTGAATGCTGTGCTCGACATTATGAATTCCCCGGTAACGAATTCGTTGGAAGGTGGCGATAAGGTAAGTCGCCGGTAAAACGGGCTTTGCAACCTACATGCGGCGGAGTCAAGGCGTCGCGCGTATCACCAAAGCCCACAGAACCACGTGGAGCTGTTCCGCAACGACAAAGTTTAAGAGCACCATAAGTTATGCAGTGGTTATCGAAAAGATTGAGTGCCGCCCCTCTCGTCAGGCCTTGGGTCCTCGATAACCTATTCTTGGGCATCGTTATTTTGCTGGCGTGCTACGTCGGCATTCAGTCTCGGATGATTTTTTCCTTGGCCAGCATATGGCCAGCGAACGCGATCTTGCTGTCTTTTGTGCTCCTGCGCGCACAAGCCGTCACGGCGCTAACGTGGAGTGTCGCCGCAGCGGCCTATGTGATTGCAGATCTCACAACCGGCGCGCCGGTCAATCTCGCCCTCATCTTAAATGGGGCGAATATGGTGGGCGTTCTCGTCGGCGCAGCCCTTGCGCGTGTCCTGACACTCGAAACCTTGACCCTCGCCCGCCCCGACGACGCCATCATCATCATCTTCATTATGACCTGCGCCTCCGTCGCCACAGCGATGGCAGGGGCAATCATTGGCCCGACGCACTTTAATATGGATGCCTCCCACTCCTTTATGGTGTGGCTCGCGGCCGAGCTGGTCAATTACGCTATCTATCTGCCCGTACTGCTGGCCGCCAACATTGGCACGACGCGCCGCCTCCGCTTCTTTTCGGCCAATGCGAACCAACGCAATAATCAATATGCAGCGCTCGCCTGCGCGTTCCTGCTCGTTGGCTTCATGGTGCTCATTGGCGGGCCCGGCTCGCCCAATTACGTCATTCCGGGCCTAATCTGGTGCGCGATTGTGTTCCGCGCCTTTGCCGCCGCCGCAATCAGCGCGATCATTATTACCTTTATGCTGATCGCAGCTCCCCTCGGCGGTATCGATCTTGGCTATGACCTCACCGATGCGGACGCACTGACCTCCTTCCGCCTGTCTATCGCCATGATCGCGATTGGCACTCTGGCCATCACCATCATCAATTCCGGCTGGCGCACCGCCCACCACAATCTAGAGCAGCTTGCCAACCAAGATTCGCTCACAGGCCTCCTCAATCGTGGCGGCACGATCGAAGTCCTCAATAATGCCGTTTATCGCGCCACCCCGTTCTGCCTAATCATGGGCGATATCGACCACTTCAAAACCATCAACGACACCTTCGGCCACAATGTCGGTGATGACGTGTTGCGCAACGTCGGCTTCGAGCTGCGCGAGGGCCTGGGCCGCAACGAAGGCGCAGGACGAATCGGGGGCGAAGAATTTGCCATCGTTATCAACGGCACTTTGGAAAATGCCGTGCGCCATGCTGAGAGCATTCGCAAACGTCTGTTGGGCGTAGAGGTGTTTGACGCGGTCGAGAAACCCGTGCCCTTCACCATGAGCTTTGGCGTCGCCGAATTCGGCCCTGGCGCTGACAGCGTTGAAATGCTGCGTCGTGCCGATAACGCCCTCTATCTCGCCAAGCGCACTGGGCGTGACCGCGTGGTCGCCTTCACCGAAGAGATCAAGCAGATGGTCAACTCCCCCGTTCCCGACCGGCGTCACAACCGCTAATTCAGCGACAGCGCCGGGGGGCAAAAGCGGCTACTGCTCCCCGTCACAAGGCTGTCGCCGCAGACCCAAACCACAGCGTTTCTGCTTGATATTCCCCCATGAACCTCCTATAGCCCACCCAGCAATTCGTTTGGCCGGGGGCTGAACGGAGGGTTTTGCCGTTTGGGCTCTTGCCCATAAGGACAAGATAGGACCGTCAAAAAGTCCGGCCTCCCGTGTTCCCGCTCTTTGCAAGACTGCTTTGATGCCTTTCCGGCTTCGAAGGGGCTCCGCGCCAGAAGAATGCTTGGTTCAAATCCAAAGGAAGGCGCATCCATGGCCCTTTACGAACACATTTACCTGGCTCGCCAGGACGTTTCTCAGCAGCAGGTTGAAGAACTGACCGCTGCGCTGACCGAAATCCTCGGCCAGAACGGTGGCAAGGTCACCAAGAACGAATACTGGGGCCTCAAGGGTCTCGCGTACCGTATCAAGAAGAACCGCAAGGCTCACTACACCCTGCTCAACATCGACGCCACTCCGGCTGCCGTTGCTGAAATGGAACGCCAGATGCGCATCAATGAAGACATCCTGCGCTTCATGACCATCGCTGTTGAAGAGCTTGAAGAAGGCCCATCGGCAATGATGCAGAAGCGCGATCGTGATGACCGCGACAACGCCCGTGGCGGTGATCGTGGTGGCTTCTCGGGCGAACGTCGCCCACGCCGCTTCTAAGATATAAGGAACGAGAACAATGTCTATTAAAGACCTGACCACTTCCCAGGCTCGCCGTCCGTTCCAGCGCCGTCGTAAGACCTGCCCATTCTCGGGTGAAGGCGCGCCAAAGATCGACTTCAAGGACGTTCGTCTGCTGTCCCGTTACGTTTCGGAACGCGGCAAGATCGTTCCTTCGCGCATCACCGCCGTTTCGGCGAAGAAGCAGCGTGAACTGGCTCGTGCCATCAAGCGCGCGCGCTTCATCGGCCTGATGCCATACGTCGTATCGTAAGACCTAACCGTCTTTCGAAAACTCATTGTTGGGGTCGCGGATGGTCCGCGGCTCCTAACCGTTTCTCGGAAACGGGACAGCCAAAAGGATAAATGACATGAAGGTCATTCTGCTCGAACGCATCGGCCGCACCGGCACCATCGGCGACGAAGTCACCGTAAAGGACGGCTTTGCACGTAACTTCCTGCTCCCACAGGGCAAGGCACTGCGCGCAACCGAAGCAAACCGCAAGAAGTTCGAAGCTGAGCGTGCTCACATTGAACAGCGCAACGAAGAACGCCGCACCGCAGCTGCTGGCATTGCTGAAGGCCTCAACGGCCACAGCATCGTTATGGTTCGCCAGGCTGGCGAAACCGGCCTGCTGTACGGTTCGGTTGCATCGCGTGACATCGTCGAAGCTCTCGCAGCTGACGGCTTTGTTATCCAGCGCAACCAGGTTGATCTGCCAGACGCTCTCAAGACCGTTGGCGTTCACACCGTTCCGCTGAACCTGCACTCGGACGTTGCTGTTAAGATCACCGTCAACATCGCTCGTTCGGCTGACGAAGCTGAGCGTCAGGCAGCTGGCGAAGACGTCACCGTTCACTCGTTCGATCTGGAAGACAACGGCGATTTCGCTGCTGGCCAGAAGGACGCAGAACAGGACGACCGTTTCGAAGACTAATCTTCGGTACGCGACGACCCCTTTGGAAAAGCCGGGCTTCATGCCCGGCTTTTTCTTTTGTCCGTTGACACGTTCGGCCATAGACTTAGCTAAATTCGTACCTAAGTTATCCCCATTGTTCCCAGTCTTCACATTGGGTTATTCGAGAGCATGGTCAGAGACGTTAACCCTAGGGACGTAAGCCAGACTCACTGCAAACTCGCCTGACATTGATACGGTGAACATCAGGAGTGCGCTTTGGCTGAGATCGCCCGTCTACATCCCACAGCAGAAGAAAAATCGTTCCGCGTCGCACCGCATAACGTCGATGTTGAGCAGGCGCTGCTGGGCGCGATCCTGATCAATAACGACGCGTTTTACCGCGTTTCCGATTTTCTGCTGGCCGAACATTTTTACGAGCCCATTCACCGCGAGATCTATGAACTCGCCGGTAAAATCATCCGCGCCGGTAAGGCTGCGGAGCCGGCGACGCTCAAAACCCACCTGCCCGATCAGCTGCTCCCCGACGTCACCATGATGCAATATCTGTCGCGTTTGGCGGCAGAGGCGACGACGGTTCTGAACGCGCTTGATTACGGTCAGGCTATCTATGACCTCGCCATTCGCCGCAGCCTCATCCAGGTTGGCGAAGAAATGGTGCAGACCGCCTATGACGCGGACATTGAAACCACGCCAACCAAGCAGATCGAAAAGGTCGAAGGCGAACTCTTCCAGCTCGCTGAAAAGGGGCGTGCGGAAGGTGGCTTCCAGGCCTTTGGCGCCGCGCTGAGTGCATCGATCCAGATGGCAGGCGAAGCCTTTGCCCGTGACGGTGGTCTATCGGGTGTCGCGACGGCTCTGCACGACCTCGACAAACAAATGGGTGGCCTTCAGCGCTCCGACTTGATCGTTCTGGCAGGACGTCCGGCGATGGGTAAAACCTCGCTGGTGACCAATATCGCCTACAACGTCGCCAGCGCCTATCGCGCCGAAGTGCAGGCCGACGGCAATCTGAAAACCGTCAATGGCGGTGTTGTTGGCTTCTTCTCGCTCGAAATGAGTAGCGAACAGCTCGCAACGCGTATTCTGGCCGAGCAGGCGGAAGTCTCGTCTTCCGACATTCGCCGCGGTCGTATTCACGACGAGCAGTTTGCTAAGCTGGTCGACGTGTCCAATATGATGAGCAAGGTGCCGCTCTACATCGACGATACCGGCGGTATCTCGGTCGCCCAGCTCGCCGCGCGCGCCCGCCGTTTGAAGCGCCAGAAGGGGCTCGACCTCCTCATCGTCGACTACTTGCAGCTGCTCTCGGGCTCGTCAAAAGCCTCCCAGCAGAACCGCGTGCAGGAACTGACGGAAATCACCACGACGCTCAAGGCCATGGCGAAGGAGCTGGAGTGCCCAGTGATCGCCTTGTCCCAGCTCTCCCGTCAGGTTGAAACGCGCGATGACAAGCATCCGCAGCTTTCCGACCTTCGCGAATCGGGTTCTATCGAGCAGGACGCGGACGTTGTAATGTTCGTGTACCGCGAAGAATACTATCTCAAGAACAAGGAGCCCAAAGAGGGGACGCCCGAACACCTGACTTGGCAGGCGGAAATGGAGCAAGTGCACGGCAAGGCGGAAGTTATCGTCGCCAAGCAGCGTCACGGCCCCACCGGCACTGTTCAGCTCAGCTTCGAGGCGCAATTTACCCGCTTTGGTAATCTTGCTCGGGCAGACTATCTGCCCGAACGCATGGAATAGGTATGACTCTGACCTCCGGCCTTGGCGGCCAACTGAGCATTGATTTGGGCGCTCTTGCCCGTAATTGGCGCGCGCTCGACAAGGTGAGCGCGGGTGCATTGACGGCTGCCGTCGTCAAAGCCGATGCCTATGGCACCGGGACGGAAGCTGCGAGCAAGGCGCTTTACGCCTCTGGCGCGCGCTTCTTCTTCGTGGCCACGCCCGATGAGGGATTGGCAGTTCGCGCCGCCGTTCCAGAAGCGCATATCTTCGTGCTGTACGGGCTCTATCCGGGGGCGGCGAACCTTTACATTCGCCAGAACCTCATGCCCGTCCTTGGCTCTATGCCAATGCTCGAGGAATGGCTCGCCAAGTGCGTCGAACGCAATGAGGCCTATCCAGCCGCCTTCCATTTCGACACCGGCATCAACCGATTGGGCTTCCGCCTCAGTGAAGCCAGTGCCGTGCGCGAAAAGATCGAAAAGCTCGGCTTTGCCCCGCAGATGATCATGAGCCATTTGGCTTGTGCCGATCAACCGAACCACGAGAAGAACCGCACCCAGCTGGCGCTCTTTGGCTCGGTTATGCAGCAATTCCCCGGCATCCCTGCTTCGCTGGCCAATTCGGCCGGGCTGATGAGCGGCCGCGACTACCATTTCCAAATGGTTCGCCCCGGCATCTCTCTTTACGGCGGCCGAGCCGTTGCTGGTCGCAAGAACCCAATGGCCAATGTCGTGACGCTCCATGTTCCGATTCTGTCGGTCATTGAAGGTCGCACGGGTGAAACCGTAGGCTACGGCGCGTCCTATACGCTCAATCGCCCGTCGCGCCTCGCCGTCATCGGTCACGGCTATGCCGATGGTCTGTTCCGCTCCCTCTCAGGCACCAATCAGCGTCCGGGCGGCAAGGTGTTCGTGCGCGGTCGCCTCTGCCCGATCGTGGGCAAAATCTCGATGGACCTGACCATCGTCGACATCACCGAGCTTGGCTCCGATCTCCCCACGCCGGGCGAAGGCGTTGAAGTGCTCGGCGCCAATGTTCCAATCGACGATCAGGCCGACGCAGCGGGCACCATCGGCTATGAAATCCTCACCGCCCTAAAAGGGCGCTATAATCGCATCTACATTGGTGATGGCGCGCTGCCACCAAGCCAGCCGTCTCAGCCCCACCCACAGGGCTGATTACAAAGTTCCGCCTTTGTTCTTGTTTTTTGAAACCACTTGCTGTTAGGCTCCGGCCCAATAGCAGGTGGTTTTGCCGTTTTGGCGCTCCCTTCTTTGTTGGCACTGAGGCCCCAAAAGGCCAATGGCGTGCCCGTCGAGAAGCCAGAGAATGCCAGCCAGAAGCCACCTATCTGCCCAGCCGCGCCCCAGAGGAAAGTACCCACCTTGGCTAAACTGAAATCTTCGTTCTTGTGTCAGGCATGTGGCGCGGTTTCGAGCCGTTGGCAGGGGCGGTGCGACGCGTGTGGTGAGTGGAACACCATTGTCGAAGAAGTTGTCGATTCTGGCGTCGGTGCGGGCCCCAAATCCGCCAAGGCCGGTGGCCGCGCCACAACGCTGGTGTCTCTCGCCGGTGAAACCGAAGGCGCAGCCCGTGTGGTGAGCGGCATTGCCGAACTCGATCGGGTGACCGGCGGCGGCTTTGTCAAAGGCTCGGCCCTCCTCGTTGGCGGCGATCCAGGGATCGGGAAATCGACCCTGCTCCTCCAGTCCGCTGCCGCCCTCGCCCGCCAGGGGAAACGCGTTATCTACGTTTCGGGTGAAGAAGCGGTCGCGCAAGTTCGCTTGCGTGCTCAAAGACTTGGCCTTGCGGACACAGGTGTACTGCTGGCGGCGGAAACCAATGTCGAAATCATCCTCGCCACTCTCGAAGAGGGCCCGCCAGCCGATCTCGTGATCATCGATTCGATCCAGACCCTATGGACCGACCGGGTTGATTCCGCTCCCGGCACCGTCACGCAGGTCCGCACCTCGGCGCAAGCTCTGACCCGCGTCGCCAAGAAAACTGGCGCTGCTGTCGTTCTGGTTGGCCACGTCACCAAGGATGGCTCCATTGCCGGGCCCCGCGTGGTCGAGCACATGGTTGACGCCGTTCTCTATTTTGAAGGCGACGCCAGCCACACCTTCCGCATTTTGCGTGGCGTGAAAAACCGTTACGGCGCAACTGACGAAATCGGCGTCTTCACCATGACCCAGGGCGGTCTCGAGCAAGTCGCTAATCCATCAGCACTTTTCCTTGATCAGCGCGATAAAAACTCCGCCGGTTCAGCTGTCTTTGCTGGCATGGAGGGCACCCGCCCCCTGCTCATCGAAATCCAAGCGCTCGTCGCGCCCTCCCCCCTCGGCACCCCACGCCGCGCTGTCGTTGGCTGGGATTCGCAACGTCTTTCCATGGTGTTAGCGGTTCTCGAAACCCGCTGCGGCGTCCGTATCGGCGCCAATGACATCTATCTCAACGTCGCGGGTGGCCTCAAAATCAACGAGCCTGCTGCTGACCTCGCCGTCGCCGCAGCGCTTATTTCTTCCCTCACCAATTCCCCCCTTCCGCAAGACGCTGCCTATTTTGGCGAGATCTCTTTGGCGGGCGGCGTCCGCCCGGTTTCCCATGCTGGACTACGCCTGAGAGAGGCAGAAAAGCTGGGGTTTGGCTCCGTTGCGACAGGCAAATTGGGCAAGGCCGATAAGAGCAAAAACCTCATGGTCACTGAATATGCGCAATTGGCCGACATGGTGAGCGCCATTGCAGCCAAGGGGCAGCGTGCCATTCCCGAGCCAGAGGCGGAGGGATGGTAAACAAACGGTTTTCGTGGACTTTTGCATGCTGGCTTTTACACAGCCTTGGCAGGCCCTACTAACTCCGTTAAAGCTGCCTCAATTGACTGTCGGCTCGGACAAGTAGGCGAGAACATATGCTAACTGCATTTGACGTTGGTGTTGGTGTACTGGTGCTCATTTCCGCTATTTTAGCGACCGCACGAGGCCTTACACGCGAGGTTCTCTCGCTGGCGACATGGGCTGGCTCTGCCGCTATCGCTGTCTATATGTGGCAGTACCACCCCGAAATCGCGCGCGGCTACATTGCTGAGCCGGTTGTCGCGGACATTGCCACAGTTGTCCTGAGCTTCATCATCTCGTTGATTGTGCTCCACCTTTTGACCATGCGCATTGCTGACTTTGTCATCGATAGCCGCATTGGGCCGATCGACCGTACGCTTGGCTTCGTCTTTGGCGTGTTGCGCGGCATTCTGATTTCGATTGTCATCACCATCTTCGGTGTGTGGCTCTTGGGAACAAACCTGCCGGAATGGGCCGACAAGGCTCAGACTCGCCCACATCTGCAAAACATGGGCACCACCCTGATTTCCATGCTGCCAGATGGGCTTGAAGCTCAGGTCACCGACATTCTGCGTGGCGGCGGCGGCAATCTGACCGACGATACGGAAGCGCCTGTGGCTCTTCCACCCGAAGCTGTCGGCAATGGCACTGTCGCGCCTGCGCCAGCCGCTTCGCCGTCAATCACCACATTGCCAGCGACACCGCAGAACTAAGAATCATTCGCCTCAACCGCTTAGGCGGGCGAACGAAACTGTCATTTTGCTAGCCATAGCAAAATGGGCTATTGGCGGGGCTCAACAGCTGGCGTAAACGAGCCCCATTCCTGTTATGGAATAGCTCGGTCCAACTGCAAGGAGACCCAAGGTGACCCATCTCGCAGATGACGCTTTCGACCTTGATGGAGACACCCTGCATGAAGAGTGCGGGGTGTTTGGCATTTTAGGACACCCTGAAGCTGCCACCCTGACGGCGCTCGGCTTGCATGCTCTCCAGCACCGCGGCCAAGAAGCGGCCGGTATCGTTTCCTTCGACGGCGAGCGTTTCCATCAGGAAAAACGCATGGGCCTCGTGGGTGATCACTATACCGACCCAGCCGTTCTCGCCGGTCTCCCCGGCCCCATGGCCATCGGCCACACCCGCTATTCCACCACTGGCGAAGTTGCCCTGCGCAATGTTCAGCCACTCTTTGCAGAACTTGATGCCGGTGGCATTGCCGTTGCCCACAATGGCAATTTCACCAATGGCTTGACCCTGCGTCGCCAGATCATCGCGACCGGCGCAATCTGCCAGTCGACCTCCGACACTGAAGTCGTTCTCCACCTCATCGCCCGCTCCCGCCAGACCTCCTCGACCGACCGCTTCATCGATGCCGTTCGCCAGATGGAAGGCGGCTACGCCATGTTGGCGCTGACCCGCACCAAGCTGATGGCCGCGCGTGACCCGGTCGGCATTCGCCCGCTGGTCATGGGCGATCTCGACGGCAAACCAATCTTTGCCTCTGAGACTTGCGCCCTCGACATCATCGGCGCGACCTATGTCCGCGACGTGGAAAATGGCGAAGTGATTATCTGCGAACTGCAGCCCGATGGCACTGTGACCATCGATGCCCGCAAGCCGCGCGATACCCAGCCGGAACGCCCGTGCCTCTTTGAATATGTCTATTTTGCGCGCCCGGACTCGATGGTCTCGGGCCGTAGTGTTTATACAGCCCGCAAAAACATGGGCGCGAACTTGGCCAAGGAAGCGCCCGTCGTCGCCGACGTTGTCGTGCCCGTCCCAGATGGCGGCACGCCAGCTGCGATTGGCTATGCCCAGCAGAGCGGCATTCCGTTCGAACTTGGCATTATCCGCAACCACTACGTGGGCCGCACTTTCATCGAGCCGACCCAGCAAATCCGTGCGTTCGGCGTCAAGCTCAAGCATTCGGCCAACCGCGCAGTCATTGCTGGCAAGCGCGTCGTGCTGGTGGACGATTCTATCGTGCGCGGCACCACCTCGGTCAAAATCGTACAGATGATCCGCGATGCGGGAGCCACTGAGGTTCACCTCCGCGTGGCGAGCCCGATGATTTATCACTCGGATTACTACGGCATCGCCACTCCGGACCCGGAAACACTGATCGCCAATCAGTACGAAACACTGCAGCAGATGTGTGAATTCATCGGCGCGGATTCGCTGGAGTTCATCTCCATCGATGGCCTTTACGAGGCTGTTGGTTGCGAAAAGCGGAACCCAGAAGCTCCACAGTTCACCGACCACTATTTCACAGGCGATTACCCAACGGCTTTGACGGACATGAATGGTACGTCTAAGCACGACCCACACAAAGCTTCGCTTCTGAAGGTGGCTGGTTAATGTCTGAGAATACTGAACTTGCTGGCAAGGTCATTGTCGTCACCGGGGCCTCACGCGGCATTGGCTACGCCACTGCCCTCGAGGCTGCTCGACGCGGCGCACATGTTATTGCCATCGCCCGCACGGTAGGCGGCCTTGAAGAGCTAGACGACGCCATTCAGGCGATTGGCGGCTCAACGACCCTCGTTCCGCTCGACCTGCGCGATGGCGACGCCATTGATCGCATTGGCGCGGCCATATACGAGCGCTGGGGCAAGCTGGACGGTCTCGTTGCCAATGCGGGCCTTCTAGGCGTGTTGAGCCCGGTAGCGCATTTAAAGCCAGACGAGTTCGACAAGGTCTTCTCGGTCAACGTCACCGCCAATTATCGCCTGCTGCGCTCGCTGGACGTCCTTTTGCGCCAGGCCGACGCTGGTCGTGCGGTTTTCGTCTCTTCCTCGTCAGCGCGCTCCGCAAAGCCCTTCTGGGGCCTTTATGCAGCCAGCAAGGCGGCGCTTGAGGCACTGGTGAAGTCGTATTCGGGTGAAATCAGCACCACCAATGTGCGCGCCAATGTTTTCTATCCGGGTGCGGTCCGCACAGCGATGCGCGCCAAGGCTATGCCGGGCGAAGATCCAAACACCCTGCCCCAGCCGTCTGACATTGCTCCGGCAATTGTCGACCTGCTAAGCGCCTCGGTCACGGAAAACGGTAAGGTTTTCAATATCGAAACCAAGGCATTCGAAGCGATCTAATCGCAGCCGACACTCAAATCAAAAGGGCCCGCGCCATTCCGGTACGGGCCCTTTTCTTATTCTGTTTGGTCGGCTCAAGCCGCAGGGGCGACCGCTGTCACCAGCACCTTATCGATGCGGTGACCATCAAGGTCAATCACCTCAAACCGCCAACCGTCCCGCTCAAAACTCTCACCCAGCTTTGGCAGGTGATTGAGAATGGAGAGGATGTAACCGGCGAGGGTTTCATAGCGCGCATCCTTGGGGATGTTGAGCTTGAAGCGCTCCGACAGGTCATCGACAGGCATCCAACCGGCAACCAGCCACGAGCCGTCATCGCGCTGAGCGATAGCGGGTTCGTCGCCCGGCTCTTCGTTGTAAACGCCTGTAATGACTTCGAGAATATCGCCATAGGTGACGATACCTTCAAAGTGACCATATTCGTCGACAACGAGCGCCATTTGGGCTGAAGAGTTGCGAATGGCTTCGACGACGTCGAAGGCATCAGCGTGTTCCATCACCACCGGCATAGAGCGCACGAGCTTGCGCAAATCGGGCTGCTGTCCGGTCGCCATTGCAGGCAGAAGGTCTGAGAGCGAGATCACACCCATGATCGAATCTTCGTCGCCATCTGCAACGAGGACCTTGGTGTGGTTCGTCGACAGAATCGTCTGCAGGCTGACCTCGTAAGGATCGCGAATATCGATCGTCACCACGTCAGGGCGCGGGGTCATGATGCCGCGAGCAGAACGGTCCGCGAGGCGCATAACGCCCGAAATCATCGAATGCTCTTCGGTTTCGAGAACACCGGCAGTAGTCGCTTCAGCGATGATTGTGCGGACTTCTTCTTCCGTCACAACTTCTTCGCTCTGACCACTCTGACCGAGCAGGCGCAGCACCAGCTTGCCCGAAATATCGAGGAGCCAAACGATCGGCGTACCGACCTTAGCCAAGATATACATGGGCTGGGCGACGCGCGACGCAACCAGTTCGGGATTACGCAGCGCCACTTGCTTGGGCACCAGCTCACCCAAAATCAGCGACCCGTAGGTGATCAGGACGACAACAACACCAACACCAGCGACATCGGCGATGTTGGTCGGAACGCCAACGGAGTAAAGCCAGACGGTTAAGCGCGCACCGAGTGTTGCACCGGAGAAGGCACCCGAAAGGATGCCGACCAGCGTAATACCGATCTGGACGGATGAAAGGAACTTCCCAGGCTCTTCCGCGAGACGCATAGCGGTAGCTGCGCCTTTATTGCCTTGGTCAGCCATGACCTTGAGGCGGGCGGGACGGGAAGAAACGACGGCCAGTTCTGACATGGCCAAGGCGCCGTTCACGAGAATCAGAACGACGACGATGAGGATCTCTGTAAGCAACAAAGTGCAAAATTGGCAGGCCGTGACCAATGACGGGCTGTTACGACCGCGCCAGTATAGGGATCACGGTCCAGATGTGAATAGGGGACGAGGGAGTAAGTTTGCCTTACAATCCCTCGTCCCCCTCTTTACTTTTGGAGCTAGCTCCGAACCGAAACGCTTAGTCTTTTGGCGCGTAGGGGTTTTTGCCGCCGCGTAGCCAAATACGGATAGGCGATCCCTTAATACCGAAGGCTTCACGAAGGCCGTTCACAAGATAGCGTTGATAGCTCATCGGGACGACTTCGGGACGCGAAGCGAAAATGATGTACGAAGGCGGACGTGTCTTGGCCTGCGTCATGTAACGCATCTTGAGACGACGACCAGCAACTGCCGGAGGTGGATGGCTCTCGATCATGCCCGAAAGCCAACGGTTGAGGCGCGAGGTCGAAACGTGAGCATTCCAGGAACGCTCCACCTCGAAAATCGCTTCCATCAGACGGTCGATATTCTTGCCGGTAAGGCCAGAAAGCGTCACGAGCGGAATACCGCGCACCTGCGGCAGCAGACGTTCGCATTCCTCACGCAGCTCAGTGAGCGTCTTGTTCTTGTCTTCGATCAGGTCCCACTTGTTGAGCGCGATGACCATGGCGCGGCCTTCACGTTCCACAAGATCGGCCAGAGCCAAATCCTGCTTTTCAAACGGGATCGTCGCGTCGAGCATAAGCACAACGACTTCCGCGTATTGCAGCGAGCGCAGGCTGTCGCCTACTGCCAACTTTTCCAGCTTTTCCTGAACGCGCGAACGACGACGAATACCAGCGGTATCGACGAGGTTGATCGTGCGGCCTTCCCATTCCCATGGAACGAGAATGCTGTCGCGGGTGATACCAGCTTCTGGGCCGACCAGAACGCGTTCTTCACCAACCATGCGGTTAACGAGGGTCGACTTGCCCGCATTCGGGCGGCCAACGATGGCGACGTTCAAATAGCGCTTCGGGTTCCAACGCAGTGTTGCGTCATCGCCTTCGCCTTCGAGCATGTCGGGAGTGATATCAACATCAACTTCAGGCAGGAAGTCGAGATCGGACTGTTCACCAGCCGCAGCATCAGCTTCTTCCTGCGCCTTCTTTTCAGCAGCCTTATCAATAGCAGCCGAAACGATGGAGTAGAGTTCAGAAAGACCAAGACCATGTTCTGCCGAAAGCGCGATCGGCTCGCCAAAGCCGAGCTTGAACGCTTCCACGAGGCCATGCTCGGAAGCCTTGGCTTCGGCCTTATTGCCCACGAGGTGGACATGCTTGCCCGCCTTACGCAGAACCTGCGCAAAGCGTTCGTCGAGCGGCACAACGCCAGCGCGCGCGTCGATCATGAACAGGATGACGTCGGCTTCATTGATTGCCAGCTCAGTCTGCTGGCGCATGCGATCTTCTAGGCTGCCGTCACGAACGTCTTCATAGCCTGCCGTGTCAAGAACACGGAAGGTAAGATCGGCAATATGACCTTCAGCTTCACGGCGGTCACGCGTGACGCCGGGGGTGTCGTCAACCAGCGCGATCTTACGACCAACGAGCCGGTTGAATAGGGTCGACTTGCCTACGTTTGGGCGGCCGACAATGGCAACGGTAACCGTCATGGCGGCGTCCCTTCAAGGGGTATGTTATTCAGCTGCCGGGGCTTCTTCAGCCGCAGGCGCTTCGTCAGCGGCTGGAGCCTCATCGGCGGCAGGCGCGTCAGCAGTGACAACGCCTTCCGAGAGCATTTGTGCAAGATAGAACGACATGCGGCTGCGCGTAGACTGAGCAGCGAGCGGATCATTCAGAACCGCTTCGAAGCTGGCCTGAGCCGCTTCGCCTTCGCCAGCCTTATACTGAGCCAGGCCCAGCAGTTCGCGCGCCACACGGCGCAGTGGATTGTCGTCAGTTGCCAGCGTTGCAATGCGCGCTTCAACGTCAGCCAGAGTGCCCGTGTCGACGAGCAATTGAGCGGCCGACAAGAGAGCCAGCTCACGCAGGCGCGGGTTGGACTGGGTGTTGGCGACACCATCATAGGCGGCAACGGCGGCTGTCGAGTCGCCCTGTTCGCCCAGAAGTGCTGCAGCGCGGAACTGCGCCAAAACAGCGTAGCCGCCGCCCTTAGCCGAGATGGCTTCGAGCTGAGCGCGAGCCGCTTCAAGATCACCATTTTCGGCCGCATCATAGGCCAAATAGAGTTCTTCTGATGCCGCTGCCGACTGTGATTTCGTATACCAGCTCCAGCCTTCGTTGACCGCTACCAGAGCGACGATCGCGACGGCACCGCCAATGACAAAAGGAGCATACCGCTTCCACATGGACCGAATACGGTCTGTGCGCAGTTCTTCATCGATTTCGCGGAAGATATTGTCCTGAGACATTGGCAACCTGAATTGGTTCGAAATTTCCCGGCAGCTTTAGCATGAGGTCCCCGGATTGCAAACATCCATAGGCTGCGTCTCGTTGGACTATTCTAGGCTTCCCCCGCAGTGTTGATCACATATCTATCGCGCCCCTGCTGTTTGGCTTGATAAAGCGCCTCATCGGCTCGCGCGATCAAGTGTTCGACAGATCCTTCGACATTCGCGCCAACGGCGCATCCTGCGCTAACTGTTAGCCGCCCCGTGTGCGAGGAGAGGTGATTAACGTCCAACTCGCGCACGACTTCGTTGATGCGGTTGAGTATGGTCACAGGCCTGATAACGCCGGGTAGAGCCATCAAGAACTCCTCGCCGCCGTAACGGGCGACAAGGTCGGTGCTCCGGGTGAGCGAGAGCAACGCTTCGGCGACCCGCTTGAGCACAGCGTCTCCCGCCAGGTGCCCATAGTGATCGTTGAATTCTTTGAAGTGGTCGACATCGACCATAACAATCGCCAACGGAATTCCAGTCGATTTGGCGTCCGCCCAAAGCTTACCAAGCCGATCATCAAGTTCGCGCCGATTGGCAACGCCCGTTAGCGCATCTTGAGAACTCAGCAGCGCCAGAGATTCGCGCTCTATCAGCAAACGCTGATTTTGCTCCTGAAGGGCCTGTTCCCGCAGGACGCTCTCAGTGACGTCAACCATGAACCCGGTCGCCCGCACCGCCTGCCCGTCTTGCGTTTGTATCGCCGCTGCCGAGCGCACCCAGCGCACCTCACCGTCAGGGTGCACCACGCGGAAGACGATCCGGTAGTCTTCACCTGTGGCGAGCAGTTCTTCGGAAGTGTGGCGCACCTCCGTTGCGATCTGCACATCCTCAGGATGGATCATCGGTCCGAATTCGGCCACCGACGAGATCGGCTGCGAAGGGTCGCGACCAACGATGCGATACCAATTATCATCGCAAACCATTTTGTCGGCGCGAATGTCGTAGTCCCAAATTCCTAGGCCGCCAACATTGGCTGCCATGCTCAGGCGCTCTTCACTCTGCCTGAGAGATTGATTTGCCATGTGCTGTGCGGTGACCTCACGCGAGACCACCAGGATCGCAGTGGTTTGCCCATTGGCATCCAAAACCGGCGTCAAACTATTGTCCCAGTGCTGCGGCGCCTGCCCGGGAATGACGCTTCGACCCGCGAAACGACCAATGTTGCTATTGCGCGCAGCTTCAATGGCCGCTCGACCGGCCTCGCGGACATCGTCGGGCAAAAGATCCAACCAAGGCACTCCAAAGGATGAGCCTTCTGGCACCCCAGCGCGCGACAACCAGACTTGTTCATGTGCAAGACCATGCCATCGGGCGTGATGAGCTTGATGCAATCTACGGAGATGTCGAGCATCTGTGTCTGCATCGAAGCCTTGGTCTCGAGCAAAGCCTCACGGCGGCGAATGGCATCGATGTCCGTGGCCACGCAGAGCAAGGTGTCGGCGGTCAGTGGGCTCAATGTGACCACATGCCAGCGGGATGATCCAGACCGGGTGAGCAGGCGCAATTCAATCGAGGTGCGGGCATTGGCAGCTGCCTCAGAAAAGCACGAAAGCGCCACATAGCGATCCCCCGGCTCGACAAGGTTCAGCCAGGAATTTCCAATGCTTGTGGTTTCAGCCTGAGTGTTGACGTCCTGCCATTGAGCGTTGATCGCCAAGACTAGACCCTGTCGGTTCAACACAGCAGCCGGCGAAGGTAAGGCAGAGACGATAGTAGACGCCAAATCACCGACCGGTAAGCGGGACTGCGTGTCGCTCTTGTTGGGTGGAGGCCCAGCCTGCAATGACACAATGGAGAGATGGTTCGTCACTTCGCTTAACCCCCTATCGGCGCCCGCCAATCGAAGACCTATCCCAAAGACTGCTGCAAATCTGAAATCACAGACTCTGCTGCAGTAAATGAACCCTTCAACCGGCACTGACGCCAACCGACACTTTTTGCCTTATTGGCACCATAATAACGCGTCGACCGGAGGCGGAGTTGCAAACCAACGGCAACAAACAAAAAGTGCCGGTAGATTGCTCTACCGGCACTTTCAAATCAGGTGCGGGAGATCATTCCCACTCAATGGTGCCGGGTGGCTTGGACGTCACGTCGTAGACGACGCGATTGATGCCACGGACTTCATTGATGATGCGGGTCGCGGTCTTACCGAGGAAGTTCATGTCGAACTGATAGAAATCAGCCGTCATGCCATCGACCGAGGTCACGGCGCGCAGAGCGCAGACGAATTCATAGGTACGACCATCGCCCATCACGCCAACGGTCTGAACCGGCAGCAGAACGGCAAATGCCTGCCAAATCTTGTCGTACTGACCAGACTTGCGGATTTCGTCGAGATAGATCGCATCTGCCTTGCGCAGAATGTCGAGCTTTTCGCGTGTGATGCCGCCCGGGCAACGGATCGCAAGGCCTGGACCCGGGAATGGGTGACGGCCAATGAAGCTATCCGGAATACCGAGATCGCGACCAAGCTGACGGACTTCGTCCTTGAACAGCTCGCGCAGCGGCTCGACCAGCTTCATGTTCATGCGTTCTGGCAGGCCGCCCACATTGTGGTGCGACTTGATGGTGACCGAAGGACCACCGGTGAACGACACGGATTCGATGACGTCTGGATAAAGCGTGCCCTGAGCGAGGAACTCTGCGCCGCCAAGCTTTTTAGCTTCTTCTTCGAAGGTTTCGATGAAGAGACGGCCAATGATCTTGCGCTTGGTTTCAGGATCGACCTGACCTTCAAGTTCGCCAATGAACTTGTCGGAAACGTCGACGTGAACCAGCGGAATGTTGAACTGATCGCGGAACATGGTCACGACCTGTTCGCTTTCGTTCATACGCATCAGACCGTGGTCAACGTAGATGCAGGTGAGCTGATCGCCAATGGCTTCGTGGATCAGAACAGCGGCAACGGAGGAATCAACGCCGCCGGAGAGACCGCAGATAACGCGACCGGAACCGACCTGTTCGCGGATCTTGTCGATCATCTTCTGGCGGTAAGCCTGCATGGTCCAGTTGGACTGGAGGCCGCAAATCTTATGGACGAAGTTCTGGAACAGCTTGGCGCCATCTGGCGTGTGAACCACTTCAGGGTGGAACTGAACGCCCCAGATTTTCTTCTCTTCGTTCGCAATCATCGCGAACGGCGCATTTGGCGACGTCCCAACGACTTCGAAACCTTCTGGCAGGGAAACGACGCGGTCGCCGTGGCTCATCCAAACTTGGTGAGCGGCACCGTCATCCCAGACGCCTTCGTAAAGAGCACTAGGCTTGGAGACGACAACTTCGGCGCGACCAAATTCACGGTGGTGACCGGCTTCGACCTTGCCACCGAGCGCCATGCAGAGGGCCTGCTGACCGTAGCAAATGCCGAAGATCGGCAGACCAGAGGTCAAGATGACTTCTGGAATGTGGGGAGCGTTCTCATCGAGCGTCGACGCTGGGGAGCCCGAAAGGATCACGCCTTTGGGGTTCATCGCCGCAAAAGCGGCGTCAGCGGACTGGAACGGATGGATTTCGCAGTAAACACCAGTCTCGCGGATACGACGCGCGATCAGCTGGGTGACCTGCGAGCCATAGTCGACAATGAGGATGGTGTCGGTGGGGGCGGTGTCTGGGTGCTGCATGGCCGGGCTTTACAGCCAGTTTCGGGATTCCGCAAGACCAGTGATGCGCAGACTTGCGTTGCAAAATCGAGGGAGCGGATCACTCCCTCAGTTTCGCAAGGCTTAGCTGTTCATCGCGGCGATTGTGCCGCAGAGGACCGTCGCAAAACTCACCCACGCCAGATAGGGCACAAACAGCCACGCCGCGAGCGTATCGCGATGGCGCACAGTCAAAATGAAGGCGACGATTGTTACCCAGAGCACCACAATAATGCCGAAGGCGAGCCAAGGCATTTCCGCCCCGAACCACACGGGCGACCACAGAAAGTTCAGCACCATCTGGGCATACCACAGCATCATGGCTTTGGATTTGGGATTGTCCATGACCACGCGCCAACCAGCGATAGCGATCATGACATAAAGTATGGTCCAGACCGGGGCAAAAACTGCGCCGGGCGGGTTCCACGAGGGCTTAGCCAAGCTCTCGAACCAAGGACCGGGAGGGGTTTGGGTGCCGATAAAGCTACCGATCCCCACGACAGCGACGATGAAGACAGCGAGGACAATCCAGGATTGTGGCGTGCGGTAGTCAGTTGTCGCGGCGGACATTAGCGTTCTCCAGGCCCATTTGGGAGGAGAACGCCGAGTTTGCCGTAAAGTTCAATGCGGAGGGCGGTTTATGCCTTTTTGCGCAGCAGGTGGATGTAGAAACCGTCGGTGTTGGTGCGTGCTGGCGTTAGCATCAAGCCACCGGCTGGGGTCTCCAAACCTTCAGGCAAGTCCGAGATCAAAGCCTTGCGCCAAGCTGTTGCCATCGGGACGGTTTCGACATTGGCGTGGCTCTTAACGAAATCAACGACTTGATCATCGTTCTCCTCGGGGAGAACGGAGCAGGTAATATAAACCAACGTTCCGCCCACCTTCAGGAAGGTCAGAGCTTGTTCCAAGAGGGCAGCCTGTTCAGACTGACGCAAAGCGATCAGCTCTGGAGTGAGCTTCCACTTGGTGTCTGGGCGACGGCGCCAAGTACCCGTACCGGTGCAGGGCGCATCAACAACGACGCGGTCGATCTTGCCGATCAACTCGTCGAGCGCGCCAGGGTTCGGAGCGCGAACCTGTGCGTTGCGCACGCCATTGCGCTTGAGGCGGTCATAGATCGGCGCCAGACGCGAGCGGTCGCTGTCATAGGCGAAGATCTGCCCGGTGTTGCCCATGGTCGCGGCCAGCGCAAGGGTCTTGCCCCCTGCCCCAGCGCAAAGATCGAGAACCTGTTCGCCTTCCTTGGCGCCAGCCAAAGCCGAAACGATCTGGCTGCCCTGATCTTGAACTTCAAACCAACCCTTAAGGTAGCCTTCGTCGGTGGTGACATTGGGCGTCCGCGCATCGCGTGGACCGGCCGGCATGGTCAGACCGAATGGCGCAATCGCAGTTTCTTCAGGGGTAAAACGCGCCAGCGATTTTGCGACCTTTTGCGATGTCGCCTTCAGCGCGTTGGCACGAATATCGAGCGACGGACGGCCAGTCATGGCATGACCTTCGGCAATAAAATCATCGCCAAAAGCGCGCTTGAGTGACGGTACGAGCCATTCGGGCAAATCGGCCTGGACGTGTTCCGGCGCGCTCGAAAGATCGGCGGTCGCGCCAGCGATTTCTTCAGCGCTCAGCGCTTCTGGCGCATGGCTATCCGCAGCAAACAGCTCGTTGAGCGCCTCCGGGCTTTCGCCCCAGCCTCGCAGGATAACGCCCAACACAAGGGCGCGCGGGGTGTCTGCGCCCATGGCAGCCGCGAGTGAGGACCGCGAACGCAATGCGTCGTAGACGATATTGCCGATAGCGGCGCGGTCACCTGCGCCAGCGAAACGGTTGTTGATACCCCAAGCCTTGAGCGCTTCTGAAACCGGGCGCTTGCGCTGCTCCACATCGGACAGAACTACAATGGCGGCGGCGATACGGCCGGGAAGACGCATGGACAAATACTCAAGCTAAGAGAATGCGAATGAGGAGCCATAGCCAGAACAGGGCGAGCACGACAAGGCCGGTGCAATAGACCACGAACCGCTTTGGCAGATTATTGGTAGTGACGTGTATGCCAGCGTGGATATAGCGAGACGCCACGAAAAGCCAGCCCAGCGCCGCTTCAATCCACCCGACCGCGCCAATCTGTAGCGACAGCACAACGGCCACATAGAACAGCACGGGGAGCTGGAATTGATTGTCAAAGGAGTTTGAAAGCAAACGCGCTTTCAGCGGATAAGCGGTTCGATCGACCGCAACATCCGCCATGCGGATTTCACCGCGTGCTATGCGCGGCACCCGCTCCCGCCCCATCAAAACCAAAATGACGAGCGCGAGGATCACTTGAGCGACAACGGAAAATAGCAGAATTTTCGCAGTTAGCTGCATTTGGCAAAGCTCTGGAAGAGAGTCGGAATGCGGGGCTAACGCGCCGAAAGATAGGATGTTTCGGCTGACAGTGTTTATTCAGCCGGATGGTGGCGCTTGCGATGGCGCCTGTCGGCCCAAAATTCCATCAGACGGACCGCCACGATTACAAAGCCGATCGCGAAAGGTGCCCAAAGCCAGAGAAAGAGAGTTTCATTCATTCTGCCAACTCCAATTTTTCTAGACGCCGCTGCGCCTCAAAGAGACAGATGACACCCAAGAGTAGACCAAATGCACTCACTCCGGCAAGGTTCAGCCAATCCACCTCTGGCCTTAATGAGCCGATCCCAATCCCGATATAGGGCGCAACGACTGAAGATAATATCGTGCCAACACCGATCCCATTAAGTGCATTCGCGGCAAGCTTGATCTGTTCGTGTTTTACATCAGACTGCATAGGCTCCCTCCAAAACTGTGATTTTAAGCACCAAAGCCCCCAGCGATAACCGGCAAATCTCCCAAAGCAAAAAGGCCCCTCCCGTGCGGGAGAGGCCCTCAATTTGAACCGGCTACAAACCTTAGCGGCCGGAGCGGTAGTTCGGCGCTTCGCGGGTGATGGTCACGTCGTGGACGTGGCTTTCGCTCAGTGCAGCGCCAGAAATCTTGACGAACACAGAGTTCTCGCGGAAGTCCTTGAGATTGTGCGCGCCGGTATAGCCCATGGATGCACGCAGACCGCCAGCGAGCTGGTGGAGAACCGCGCCAGCCGGGCCCTTATACGGAACCTGACCTTCAATGCCTTCAGGAACGAGCTTCATCTGATCGCGCACGTCCTGCTGGAAGTAACGGTCAGCCGAACCAGCACCCATTGCTCCGACCGAGCCCATGCCGCGGTAAGACTTATACGAACGTCCCTGGTAGAGGAACACTTCGCCCGGAGCTTCGTCAGTCCCTGCGAGCAGCGAGCCAACCATGACGCAGGCCGCACCGCCAGCAAGTGCCTTGGCCATGTCGCCCGAGAACTTGATGCCGCCGTCTGCGATGACAGGAATGCCGGCCTTTGCGCCTTCTTCCGCACAGCTCATAACGGCCGCAAGCTGCGGAACGCCAACACCGGCGACGATACGGGTAGTGCAGATCGAGCCCGGACCAATGCCGACCTTAACGGCGTCAGCGCCAGCATCGATGAGGGCCTTGGTGGCTTCCGCAGTCGCAACATTGCCCGCTACAATGCGGACATTATTGTTTTCGCGCTTGATGCGCTCGACAGCTTCGGCAACGCGCACCGAGTGACCGTGGGCGGTGTCGATGACCAGCAGGTCAACACCAGCGTCGATCAGGGCTTGCGAGCGTTCGTAACCATTGTCACCGACGGTCGAGGCCGCAGCCACGCGCAAGCGCCCCTGCTCGTCCTTTACGGCGTTCGGGTGGAGCTGAGCCTTCTCCATGTCCTTAACCGTGATCAGACCGATGCAGCGGTAGTCTTCATCGACGACCAGCAGCTTCTCGATGCGGTGACGATGCAGCAGAACCTGCGCTTCTTCCTTCGAAACGCCTTCACGGACCGTGATCAGGTTCTGATGAGTCATCAGTTCCGAGATCGGCTGTGCTGGGCTCTTTGCGAAACGCACGTCGCGGTTAGTGAGGATACCAACCAGCTTGCCAGTCAAACGACCGCCCTTACCGCCGTTTTCGACAACAGGAATACCCGAGATACGGCTCTTCTGCATGAGCGAGAGCGCATCCGCCAAGGTCGCATCGGGACCAATGGTGATCGGGTTTACGACCATGCCGCTTTCAAACGACTTGACCATGCGAACCTGTTCCGCCTGCTCAGTAGCGGTCAGGTTCTTATGGATAACACCCATGCCACCGGCCTGCGCCATAGCAATCGCCATGTTCGCTTCGGTAACGGTATCCATGGCCGAGGAAAGGATCGGGAGCTTGAGCGCGATATCCTTGGTCACGTAGGTCGAAATGTCGGTTTCGGTCGGCAGAATGTCAGAGCGCGCAGGCTGAAGGAGCACGTCGTCAAACGTGAGCGCGGCATCGCCAGTGATAGTGGTAATAATCTTTGCCAAGGCCAGAACCTTCCTGCCTACTGTCAGTACAGAGATGTTGGAATGTGAACCGGCGCGGAGACCGTCGCGGGTTCAGGTTGGCGATGGTGCATACCACCGGAGTGGCGACTTGCCTAGTGCCTGAGTGCGTCTGATTGGTAAGGGGACACAATCAGGAGCTCATCGACACATTTGATGTAATAGCGCGACAAACTTAAATCACTTAGTAAATAGCTATTGGCACTATGCATAGTCTTCCGGTGGGGAACTAGTATGCAGCCCAACATGGGTTTCGGTTTCAGGAGATCAGCTTGAGAATTCGCGCTATCTCCCGAATTACCAATGCTTTTCGATCGGCCGCAGCGCGCTTAGGATTCCTGCGCACAATCGCGATGTTGAGCATCATCGTTTTTGCGCTTCACCAAGTTTCACAGGCCCAACGCTGGTCTGACCATATTCCTGACGCTTTCCCCTTCGCCGACCATGCACTGGTCCTGATGGCCATTATTGTAGCGTGCACAATCATTGTCTTTCTACTTTTCGAGATTTCTCGAGTGGCACGGGAAGTCACTATCGTCGAACAATCGGACGCGATTACTGAAGTATTCACCCGCGAACATGGTGCAGCGATCATTCGCAGCGAGTTCAATCGCGCGCTACACAACAAGAATTTTCTCGCTGTCATGATCTTGGACATCGACAGCTTCAAGAAGATCAACCTTCAATATGGGTATGCGGCGGGCGATAAAGTCCTCGCCATGCTGGTTGAGCGATGCCAAAGCCTATTGAGACGTCAAGACGTCATTGGCCGCATGGGCGACGCCGAATTCTACGTCATCCTGCCCAGAACAGAGATATTGGCAGCGCACATCATGGCCGAGCGATTGCGTGCAGCCGTGGCCAGCGACGCGTTTATGCTTGGTGGGGTCCCCGTCGCCATTACCATCAGCGTAGGCGTTGCAGAGCTTGAGGCAGAGGACACGCCTGAGACACTTATTCGTCGCGCCGACGCGAAATTGTCGGTCGCTAAAAGCGAAGGTAAGAATAGAGTTCGATAGAACGAACGATTTAAGATGGATCGGGCTGGCCGCAGGAGGTCAAACCCACCATAATTGCTTCCGCTTCTGCCTACCCTTTCCATAGACTCATTGGTTAGCTTTGTGATCCGCGTCACCCCGCTCATTTTGGCGGTCGCTCTGTTCATGGAACAGATGGACTCGACTGTCATCGCCACCAGCCTACCTGCAATTGCAGCCGATATCGGCTCTGAGCCCATCGCCCTAAAGTTGGCGCTGACGGCTTACTTCGTGGCGCTGGCGATTTTTATCCCTATTAGCGGGTGGATGGCCGACCGTTTCGGAGCGAAGAACATCTTCCGTCTGGCGATCTTCGTTTTCATGCTGGGGTCTCTGGCATGTTCCTTTGCCAATTCGCTCGAGACCTTTGTGGCATCGCGCTTTTTCCAAGGCATAGGGTCGTCCATGATGACACCCGTCGGACGCTTACTACTCGTGCGCTCAACACCCAGAAATGAACTCGTGTCAGCCATGGCTTGGCTCACAGTCCCCGCGCTGATTGCTCCTGTGACAGGCCCGCTTATCGGCGGTTTTCTGACAACATATCTCAGCTGGCATTGGATCTTCTGGATCAACATCCCGATTGGTATCGCCGGGATCATCTTTTCGGGCATCTACCTCAAAGTGCCGGATGAGCGCGCACCGCGCCCTATCGATTTGGTCGGATTTCTCATCGCCGCCGTCGCCTTCTCGGGCACGGTATTCGGCCTGTCTGTGATCAGCCTTCCAGCCGTTCCCATCACGTATGGCTATCTAACACTGGCGATTGGGCTTGTTGCTGCTGCCCTTTACGTGCTTCACGCGCGCCGGGTGACCTATCCCCTGCTGGATCCCAAGCTGTTGCGCCACAAGCTTTTCCGATCCTCGATAACGGGCGGCTCGGTGTTTCGCATCGGTGTGGGAGCTGTTCCGTTTCTCCTCCCGCTGATGCTGCAACTCGGCTTTGGCATGACCCCATTTGAAAGTGGCGCCATCACATTCGTGTCGGCGCTCGGCGCGATGGGGAGCAAGTTCATCGCCGAACGTGTCTACGCCCGCTGGGGTTTCCCGCGCGTCCTGGGCGTCTCGGCGGTGTTAGGCGGCCTTCTCATCGGCGCGCAGGGTCTGTTCACAGCCGAAACAGCGGCGGCGGTCATGATGGGCGTAATCGTATTCGGCGGCGTACTCCGCTCGATCTTTTTCACGGGGTCGAACGCCCTGGGCTACGCAGACATTTCCGATGAAGAAGCCAGCCAAGCCACCGCCATCGTGGCGGTATCCCAGCAGTTGTCGGTCGCCTTCGGTGTTGCCGTGGCGGGTGCCGTGATCGAGATCACGCGCCATTTCACCGGTGGCGCGCTGACGCTGATAAACTTCCAGATCGCATTCTTCGCGGTCGGCACCCTCAGCGCCCTCGGTGGATTGGTCTATTTCACCCTGCCCGCAAACGCGGGCAGCGACGTGTCGGGGCATAAGGGCCGCGCTAAAGGCTGACGCGCACCAAGATGAAACGAAAAGACCGCCTCGAAGGGCGGTCTTATGGTTCAGTCTCGCGGCTGACTATTCGTCGTGATCGTTGTTGTGTTCATGCCGGAAATCCAGGCCTTTGAACCCCTTCGCCACGAGATAAGCCTCTGCGGAGTCTTTGCGGCTTGAGGGAGGCTTGGAGTGGAAGGTCGTATCAAAGTGACGCTTGAGCATGTGCAACAGCTCATGCTCGGTGCCGCCTTGGAAAACCTTTGCCACAAACGTGCCGCCGGGCTTGAGGACCTCAATGGCGAAGTCTGCCGCGATCTCGATCAGGTGAACGATACGAAGGTGGTCAGTCGGACGGTGGCCTGTCGTCGGCCACGCCATATCGGACATGACGACGTCGGCCTTGTGGCCACCCAGCATGTCGATCAACATGCCCGGAGCATCATCCTCGGTGAAATCCTTGCGCAGCAGGTTCACACCGGGGATGTCGTCCATTTCGATATAGTCGATACCGATGACGAGCACGTTGTCCGGCGTTGAGCCAACAGCGGTCGCCGCTACCTGCGACCAGCCGCCCGGCGCTGCACCAAGATCGACGACGCGCATGCCCTTTTTGAAGAACTTGTGCTTTTCGTCCATCTCTTTGATTTTGAAGGCAGCTCGAGAGCGATACCCTTCAGAGCGTGCGCGCGCCACATAGGGGTCGTTGAGCTGACGCTCAAGCCACTTCGTCGACGCGACTTTACGGCCCTTGGCCGATTTAACGCGAATTTTAAAGTCTCTGTCGGACTTACGACCGCCTGTGCCCAGGGCTTTACTATTGGCCATTGCCCGCCCTCCTTGGATGTCGAATTGGACGCTTCTGGGAGCGATCAGCGTCCATAAGGGAAATCAAAATACCTTCACGAAGACCACGATCGGCAACCCGAACGCGATCCGTAGGCCATTCACGACGGATGGCCTCAAAAATAGCACAACCGGGAAGCACGAGATCGGCGCGATCCTTGCCTATGCAAGCATGCGCGACACGGCGCTCAAACGGCATGTTCAGCAGAACGCGCATGGTTTCATCAACCTGATCGCGCCGCATCCAAAGGCCGTCAACTTTCAGACGCTCATAGCGTTCCAGGCCGAGATGTAAACCCGCAAGCGTCGTCACCGTACCTGACGTGCCAATCAAATGGACTGGATGTTCGGCAATCATCTGACGCAGCTTTTCGCGGCCACGGAACTGACGGAGGTGCTCAGAAACGTAGGAGACCATGTCTTCAAACGTCTCGCGCGTGACATTCACACCGCCGAATTTTTCGGCAATCGAGACCACGCCAACCGGCATGGACTGCCACGACCGAATAGAAGCAGACATCCGCCCCTGCGAACGCGGGCGACCGCCACGGAAGTCGAGCCAAGCCAGCTCTGAGGAACCCCCGCCGATATCAAACATCAGCGCGCCTTGCGCCTGAGTATCAATCAGATCGGCGCAACCGGTAACGGCCAATTCGGCCTCAGTGCGACGATCAACGATCTCAAGTTCGATCCCGAGCTCGCTCTTCACACGGGCCAAAAATGCAGGACCATTTTCAGCGGCGCGGCAGGCTTCGGTTGCGATCAAACGCATGCGCGTCGGCTGATGCTCGCGCAACTTGTTACGGCACATCCGCAGCGCGTCCATGGTGCGTTCCATCGCGCCATCAGCCAAACGACCGGTGACAGAAACGCCCTCGCCTAGTCGGACAATGCGTGTGTAGCCATCTAAAACGCGAAAACCCCTTTCATGGGGTCTGGCAATAAGAAGACGGCAATTGTTCGTTCCCAAATCGAGCGCAGCGTAAATGGCGCCGCGGTGTCGACGGGGATTCGGGGCGTTTAGGGTCCGCGGATCCGGCGATCCGGGCGGCGCAATGGCTGCCCTATCCTTCCGGCTTTGACCGGAAGATACACCGGCCCCTGCCTCGGCTTTTAAGACCGAAACAGCGGCGGACCGAGTAAGATCGGCCACGGGATGTCTCCTTAGTGCGCGGTCGCCAAGGCCGGAAAGCCGGCCGCGCCCGAACGCACCTTTGTTGCGTTGTTGAGACTAAGGTAGAGCATGGCATGCCCCAGCGCAATCAAAAGCATCCGCCTCATCCTCACACGCGGATGATATCGAGACCTTTCAAGGTCGTAGCGTCGTCAAAATATGTGGCGGGATCACCGTTTGTGACAAGCACATCGACTTCGGAGAGATGCGTGACCACATGGGGCGCGTTCTGGCTGAATTTTCCGTCATGAGCGACGAGTACGACCCGCCGACTCAAAGCGAGAACGTCACGCACCAGATCGACCTCCATCGGATCGAACTCCAGCACAGAGCCCTCCCGATCAATCGCGCTTGCGCCGATGATGGCGATATCAAACTTGAACTTTTGTCGACTAGTGTCGGCGAGGGTGAGGATGGAAGTGTCCTTATTGCGCACATAGCCGCCGTAAACATAGACGGTGGCGTCGGTATTCATCGCGCAGCTATAGATCACTTCCAGATTGGGCGACGCCAAGAGCATGCCAGGAAATTCGGCAACAACTTGATGGAGGCCATGGAAGGTCGTCCCCAGGCCCACGAAGACCGTGGCGCCGTCAAACAGGATCGGCTTGAGCGCATTGACGAGCTGGCGTTTGATGTCGACTTCGGTGCTACCGCGCTCATTATAAGTGTATCGCGCGACACCCGGGGCCGCGAAAGCGCCGCCAAAACCTTTGACCAGCAGGCCCCGTTCGTTGAGCAGTTTTAAGTCCCGCCGAATAGTCTGGGTGGTGACGTTAAACTGCTCAGCAAGTTCAGAAACAGATGCTGCGCCATTGGCACCAATGGCGACAAGAATTCGCTCTTGCCGCTCATTCAGGCCGTTAGAAGCGGCCGGAGAGTCCGCGCGCTGAGACAACAATCCTTCAACACGCGTCCGGCCACTCATTAGAGCTTTATCCCTAGATAGGTTCTATCATCGGTGAGTTGGGTATCAGTCGTACCCTTTGTGCTCATATAGCGGGCGATTTTGTGGAAGTCTTCTGCCTCCACCTCTTCGTGACCGGCCTCCCATGAGGCTACGCCAAAACGATCGCCAAGTTTGAAGTAGCCATCGGAGAACAGCTCGATGGTGTGAACATCCTTGAGGGCATAGCTACGGGTTTCGATGTAGCGTGAAGGCACAGCAAAACCGTCGAGCCCGCCGTAGCCCAGCACCAAGTCGGTTACGTTCTGGAAATCGCCCTGCGCGAAACAGATACCACCATGAATGAGCGCCTGAATTTCAGCCTCAGGAACATTCGGCAAATGCGCCGTGCACGCCGCCAGCGCGCGTTGCTCGATGTCAGCGAGGAACTGAGGATCGGCCGTGTCTGTACCAGCTTCCTGATGCTTGGTGCCGCGCCACGTGATGTTGGCTGCTAGCGCATCTGCACGCACGCTATCGTACCCCAGAGCGCGGAAATGGCTCCACGTTTCGCGGCGCATGATGGCCGTAACATCGTCCAAAGGCTTGAGGACCTGCAGAACATCTTCGCCATTGATGCGCACGCCACTGTCGCCAACAGCGATGATCTCTAGGCGATCACCGATGATCAGCGCGGCGATGACGGTACAACCGCCACGCAGCTTCCAGTCCGCTGTAACGGCGTCGACAGCGCCGGCCTTCTCATATTCGGCGAATATCGCCTGCCCGAGGTAGTCGATGAAATGCTCGGCCCCTGCAAATTGCAGGTTCGGCTGGCGAGCATCGCCCTGTGCCAGAAGGAACTTCTCAATGGCCGCTTGGACGGTGCGTGAGGCAAACTGGCCCGACAACATGCCGTTATACCGCGTCCCATTGCGGTCGGTTACGCCGTCGATAACGGCGTAACCCCTATTTGGTAGAATGACGAGACTATCTTCATTGGCCCCTGGATCGGCGAACTTCTTGCCGAGCGAAAAGGCTTCCATGTGCTTCATTCAAACAAATCCCGTCAGTCTTATAGATAGTCAGATTATTCGCCGATTGCCGTGCGCCACTTGGCGAGCACTTCTTCGGTGCCACCAAGATCGTCGAGCGACTTGATCTCAATCAGTTTGACGGTGTTCAGGTCTGGTGCACCTGGAGGTGGAGCAACGTCGGTGCGGATTGCACGACGGCCGATCTCATTGGCGAGGAGTTCTTGGGTCGACTTGGACATTGCCCAGTCGAGGAAGACCTTACCGCCATCTGGGTTTGGCCCACCCTTGACGAGCGCGATACCATCTGGCGCCGCGACTGTGCCGTCAGCGAGAAGTACGACAGCCATTGGCGCGCCGCCATTGCGGTATTCGATGGCATTGTCTTCGAGGGTCAAGCCCATCGAGGTTTCGCCGTCAGCGATGAAACGTGGAACGGCACCCGAGCTATCGGTGAAGACGAAGTTCTTCGCCATTTCTGTGTACTTGGCCCAACCGTCATCACCGAAAACGGTGAGCGCGGTCTGAAGCTGCTGCACAGCCGAACCCGAGTTATCTGCGCGAGCAGATGCGATCTGGCCGTGCCACTTAGGATCGACCAGGTCAGCCCAGTTCTTAGGTGCGTCTTCGAGCGAGACCATGTCGGTATTCACGGCGAGGACATAAACAACCGCAGTGTACGGGGTCCAAGCATCGCTCCGAACGAACTCAGCGTTGAGCGCTGCGTGATCCTTAACCTGATAAGGCTCGAGCAAATCAGCATTTTCGGTCAGCAAGCTACCGGTCACCGACCAGATAACGTCTGCTGCTGGTGCGCCTGCTTCAGCGCGTGCGCGGCGGAAGATGTCGCCCGAACCGAGCTGAATAACTTCGGCCTTAAGGCCTGTGTCAGCCTCAAATACTGGCAGAAGGCGGTCCACGATGGATGACTTGTGCGCAGTGTACACGACAACCGAGCCTTCGGCTGCCATTGCGGGGCTCATTGCAGTCGTTGCTGCTAGTGCGAAGGCAAATCCGACCAATGTCCGTTTTGCAACACTCATTTGTTCCTCCTTTTCCCTTTTGATCAAACTTATGATCGTTTCTGATCATGGAGCGACATTGCACTTGTTGCAATACGAAAATTGTGTTTGCTTTCAAAGCACAGAGAACGAGGGAAATGAGGGGCTGGAATGGCTTATTTGACAGTCACCGACGGGGTGAAGCAGTTCGTGGGCTTCCGCGCGCTCAATGGCGTTTCGATTTCAGTGGAGGAAGGGGAATTCTTCACGCTGCTGGGACCGTCTGGTTGCGGGAAAACCACCCTTCTGCGTGCCATCGCCGGATTTAACGATCTGACGTCGGGCAGCATCACATTGGCGGGCAAAGACCTGCGCGCGCAGCCCCCTCACCAGCGTGATATCGGCATGGTCTTCCAAGACTACGCCGTTTTTCCGCATTTGAGCGTGTTTGATAACGTCGCTTTTGGCCTCAAGCCCCGCAAGGTTCCTGCCGCAGAAATCAAAACCCGCGTCGCTGCGGCTCTCGACGCCGTGCATTTGGGCGCGCTAGCCGAACGCCTTCCGGCCGCCATGTCTGGCGGGCAGCAACAGCGCATCGGCCTCGCTCGCGCCATGGTCATCAATCCATGCCTTCTGCTTATGGATGAACCGCTTTCCAACCTCGACGCCAAGCTGCGTATCGAGTTGCGTGAAGAAATTCGTGACATTCAGAAGCGCGTCAATATCGCGACGATCTATGTTACGCACGACCAAGAAGAAGCGCTGGCGATCTCCGACCGCATTTGTGTGATGAGCGCGGGCCAGATCGAACAGATCGGCACCCCTCAGGAAATCTACGGAAATCCGCAGACCCTGTTCGTCGCGAACTTCGTCGGGACACTGAATACGTTCTCTGACTCGGCGGGGCTCACGCAGCTTCTCAGTCAGCTCAACCTTGTGGCCGCAAACGCAACAACTTGGGCCATCCGCCCAGAAAGCATGCGTCTTCTGGCAGCAGATGAGGCCGCCGGTTTAGGCGCTGTGGCTGTTGACGGCGAGATCGTCAAATACACCTACCTCGGCCGCGAAGCCCATATTCTCGTGAAGACACCCGCGGGCGAGATCACCGTTCAGCTCGGCGCCGCCGAACTGAAGCAAATCTACACTCCAGGCGATGCCGTCCGTATTCTTATTGCTCGCGAGCACCTTATGGCGTTCGACGCAGATAAGAAGCGCGTGGCACTGGGGGGCTGACCATGACAGCGCGTTTCGACTTTTGGAAAATCGTAAGTTTCGCGACGTGGGCGATCCTTGCGCTCTTGTTGATTATACCGGTCGGCTCGGTACTCATTTCGAGCTTCGTCGATCGTTCCGGCAACACCGGGCTCGCCAACTATTTGGCGTTCGTTATGGAGCCCCGCTATCAGCGGGCTTTCTTGAATACGCTCGTGGTGGGCTTTGGCGGACTCTTTGGCGCCATGTTGCTCGGCTCGATCATGGCCTTCTGCATCTCGCGCTTCCAGATTAAGGGCGGCAAGTTCGTCTCGCTCCTCGCGATCCTCGCCCTCGTGTCACCGCCCTTCATCGGCGCATACTCGTGGATTGTGTTGTTCGGCGCTGGCGGTGTCGTCCGCAGTTGGGCCCGCGAAATCGGGATCAACATGCCTCCAATCTATGGGCTGGGCGGCATTCTCATCGTCTTCGCGCTGAAGTTCTATCCCTTCGTCTACCTGATGGTTTCGGGCGCACTATCGAACGTCAACCGCTCGCTTGAAGAGGCAGCAGAAGGCCTTGGCCTGACCCCACTACAGCGTACATTCAAGATCTCGTTTCCGCTCGTTCTGCCAGCGCTCTCGGCAGGCGGTCTTCTGGCGCTCATCCAGTCTATCGCGGACTTCGGCACGCCACGTCTGCTCGGCCGTGGCTACAACGTGCTCGCCACCGAAGCCTATGCGCTTTACTCGGCTGAAGTTGGGTCCAACATGTCCATGGCGACCACCATTTCGGTGGTGCTGATCATGGTCTCTATGGCCTTTGTGATGATCCAGCGCTTCATGTCGCGCAAGAACGTCTACCACGGCAACATGATCAACAAGCCGATCAAAATCCAGCTCCGAGGCTGGCGCAATTGGTTGGCGCACTTCGCTGTCTATTTCATCGGCCTGTGCGGTGCCATGCCGGTGATCATTTCGGTCATTTACTCGCTGCGCAAGACCAACGGCCCTGTGTTTCAGGATGGTTTCGCGCTACAAAGCTATGAGCGCATCATCTTCAACCTCGGCGATGTCGTGCGCAATTCGCTCACCTTCTCCGCTATCGCCGTGGCCTTGATCGTTGTCGCTGGCACCATAATCGGCGTGCTCGTCGCTCGCCGCACCAGCATCAACACCTCCCTGCTCGATGGGGCGTTCATGATCCCCTATGTGATGCCGGGCATTGTTATCGGTATCGCCTATATTGCCGCGTTCAACACGGGCCCACTCGTCCTGACTGGCACGGCAGCCATCATCATCCTCTCGATCTTTATTCGTCGGCTGCCCTATACGGTGCGCACGACAAGTTCGGCACTGCGCCAAATCTCGCCCAGTCTTGAGGAAGCAGCGGTCTCACTGGGATACAGCCCATTCCAGGCATTCCTACGCGTAACCGTGCCGCTGATCGTTCCCGGCATCATCGCCGGTGCAATGCTCAGCTTTGTCACTGCGATCAACGAGCTATCGTCCTCGCTCGTGCTTTATGTCGGATCGACGATCACCATGCCGGTGCGCATTTACGTTCTCATTCTCGATGGTGACTTCGGGGTGGCGGCCGCTATGTCGACCATTCTGCTGTTGATCAGTGGCATTGCGGTCTACATCGCGTTCCGCCTGATGGGCAAAAATGAGCAGGCTCTGCTCTAGCCTCCCAAACCGCCATCTCGCCCAAAGCGAGATGGCCCTCTTCCCGATACGGACCACGAGAAGAAATCAACAGGATTTCGCGAACTCGCGAACTGATTACCCAATGAAGGCTTGACCCAAAGCCCACTCCGCTTTTAAGACACACCCATCAGCGGGACAGTGAAGTTTACGAATTTCATCCGACTGACCAGCAGCCACGCTGCCAGCCCTTTGGGCCTGCTGGGGAATAGTTCAATGGTAGAACAGCGGACTCTGACTCCGTCAATCTTGGTTCGAGTCCAGGTTCCCCAGCCATCTATTTCTTCAATGAAATCAATTACTTATGCTTCATCCGCAACTTGGCAGTCTTCCGCTGTGTTGCACATGTCACGTACAGCTAAGTCATTGTAAGTACAGTTGTAAGCTGCAGGTGCTTTCGGGACATCTTTCTGTCTGATTATAGCTTTTCTCGGAGGGCCTCGTAAGGGGTTTTTCCGTTGAACGCGCCGTGCGGCCTGGCGAAGTTATAGAACCGTTCCCACTCGTTCAGTTTCGCCTCGAGATCAACATCGCCCTTGTAGCTGAGCAGCTGGTAGAACTCCTGTTGATCTGACCGGTGCGATCGTTCGACCTTGCCGTTCAATTGCGGCGTACTGCGCTTGATATAGGCATGGCGGATGCCTTGGTCTTCGACATGCCAATGGAACTTGGCCTGGAACTCATGGCCATTGTCGGTTCGGATCTCGCGAATTCGAAACGGGAAAGTATTGATGATGTGGTCAACAAAATCGATCGCGCTTGCCTGGGTGTGCTTCTGGTAGATTTTGAGCGCTCGCACCCGGGTCGCATCATCGATGGCAGTGAACTGAAAGCGCCGGACCTTCTCGCCACTTTCCCCCTTAAATGTCAGGAACTTGACGTCCATCTGAATATGGTGGCCGGGAACCTGCTTGTTGTATCGCTTGGTGTGCACCTTGCGCAGACGGGTACCGCGCGGCAGCCGATTGACGCCATTGCGTTTAAGCATCCGCGAGACCGTGGCGTCTGAGATTTTAATCCCATGGTATCGGGCCATATACCAGACGATCCGCATTGGGCCGAGGTGATACTTGCTGCGAAGGTGGAGAACTTTCTCCTCGATCTCGATTGGTATGCGATTAGCATGCCATTTGGGGATTGGCGGCCGGTTCACCAGACCGGCCTCACCGAGCTTCAGATAGGCAACACGCCACCGGTAAAAACTGCTGCGGCTGACGCCGAAGTATCGACAGGTCTTGGCGACCTGACCCGTATCTTCTGCGTGCCTCAGAACACGAAGCTTGCGCGCAATCTCACGTTGTTCCTGGTTCATGAATACCTCCTTAGCTCAACAAATGTCAGCTTATTGGAGATGTCCCGCGAGTACCGACATATCTACACCCTCAATTAATACAGGGAGATGCTCCGGATTCCGAAGCACGAAGCTGACGATTTCGGGGACGCGACCAATTGATCGCCGATCTCCCCTAGCCAGGACACCGAGAATATCCACGATCCCCTCCCTCTCATCGGCCCCTAGCGCGCACATGCTTCCCTTACGGAAAGCTCGACCAAAGGGGCGCGCCAGCGATGGCAATGCCGCCGCCATAGACTGGGACGCCTTTGATGGTATGGCCGAGACCTATGTTTGCCGCGGCCGGTCGTTCGTCAGACCTGCTGGCGTAAAACTCATCTGCCAACTTCGACGCAAGACATCAGCGTAGCTGGATATTCCACTGTGTCTCCGACGCGTTCGTGCCGAAGTTCCTAACCGAGTTCCAGCAGCCGCCCCAAGACATCGTCGCGGCGGAGCATGCCAACGAGCTGTCCTAACCGGAGCACCGGGAAGGACCGGTACGGCTCGGAAGCGAACATTTCCGCTGCGGCAACGATGTCACTCGTTGCATCGATGGTGCGAACGGGGTGGCTCATCTGCTCCCCCACGGTTCCGCGCCACTGTTGGTAATAGCTGGCCATCATGGCCGGGCGAAAGCAGTCCTTCTGGGTCAGAATTCCCAGTAACGCGCCTGCGGCATCCACAACAGGCGCCGCCTCCTCGCCATTGGCATGCAGCAGTCCCGCGGCCTGTCGTATCGGCGTATCGGCCTCCAAGGTGAGGTATTGGGTGCGCATGATCCCGGCAATGGCTTCACTCATTCCGTTGGTGCTCCTCGGCCCTTGCTCGGGCAACCCACACAGCGCGCCGAGTCAGGCAGGCAACTCATGCCGCCACAGGATGATTGCAGTGGACGCCCGCGCAGCAAAAGGCCGAGACCAAGGCAGAGCGCCACCAGGAGCACGATGACGAGCGCGAAAAGCATCTCCATTCGTTACTCCCTCAGGCGATGTGCGCGGCAAAGCAATGGGTGGAAATGCGCTCAAGGCCACCCAGCCCATCGCGGAATACGAACAGCGCATCGAGGCTGTTTTGCTCAGCCAAGGCCGGGCCCCGCTCGCCGGCAGCCATCAGCGCGGTGGCCCAACCATCAGCGATCATCGCCTCGTCGGCAATGACGGAGACCGAGGCAATGGTTGTCGCGACCGGCTCGCCCGTGGCGGGATCAATAATGTGGCTGAAGCGACGTGCACCGAGATTGAAGGCGTTGATCTTGTCGCCTGAAGTGGCGATAGCCCGGTTGCCGAGAGCGACAATTTCGGCTGCGCCGCTCTCGTCCGGGCGCGGGTCTTCAATGGCCACCTGCCAGCCTCGCCCGCTGGGATGACTGCCGCGCAGGGCTATCTCGCCGCCCAGGTCGGCCACGAAATCCTCTTCTCCCTCGTCCATCAGCAGGCTGACCAGCCGATCGAGCGCATAGCCCTTGGCGATCCCGCACAGGTCAAGCGTCAGTTCGCCATCATGCTTGCGCAAGGCCGCCTCGCCCAACTCGAAACCCCGATCCGCGCTCAGTTCGCCCGTGATCGGCCCAAAGCCCCATTGATTGACCAGTGGGCCAACCGCAGGATCAAAGCAGCCGCCGCTGGCGCTGCGCACGGCAAGCGCCGCCTTAGCGACTGTCACCACCGCCTCGTCGGCGCGGTACCAGTCCGTGCTCTGCAGCCGGTTGAAGCGGCCGATAGTGCTTTCGGCCTGCCAAGGCGACAACTGCATGTCGATCCTGGCCAGCAGCCTTTCGATCATCTCTCGCAATCGGATCGGGTCAGCCCCCGCGCGCAGCACGACCCGCCACTGGGTGCCGAATGCCGGCCCTGTCACAGTCTGCGTCGATGCCGGTGTGCGGGCAAGTGCCGGCATGGCCAGCGCGGAAAGTCCCATGGTTACAACCAGGCGGCGGTTGGGATTGCGCGTCCGCATGTCCTAGCTCCCGAAATCGTCGTTGAATATTGAATGCGCTTCAACGCCGAGCTCGTCGAGCGTGGCCAGAACCGCAGAAATCATGACCGGCGGGCCGCAGAGGTAGTATTCGCAATCCTCGGGAGCCGGATGCTTGAGCAGCGCATCGCGCAACACCTGGTGGATGAAGCCGGTTGGTCCGTGCCAGCGGTCCCCCGGGGCCGGATCGGACAGCGCTACGGTCCAGTCGAAGCTCGGGTGCCGCGTCGCCAGATGCTCGAATTCGTCGAGATAGAATAGATCGTTGCGGGCGCGGGCACCGTAGAAGTAGGACATGGCTCGGCTGGTGCCCAGCCCGAGTTGCTCGTGGATCATGGCCCGCAATGGGGCCATGCCGACGCCGCCCCCGACAAAGATCATGTGGCGTTCGCTCGGCTGGACATGGAAGTCGCCGAACGGCCCGGAGACTTCAATCGTGTCGCCCCGCGTCAGCCCGAACAGATAGGACGAAACAATTCCCGGCGGGATCTCGGTTTCCTGCCCCGCTGGAGGCACGGCCAACCGGATATTAAAGACAAGCTGCCCGCGGTCCTGGGGTCGGCTGGCCAGCGAATAGGCCCGGCTGGTGCGTTCCGACACTTGCGAGCGCAGCGCCTCCCAGCCAGCGACCGACCAGGTAAGTTCATGCTCGGCGTCGATTTCGAGATGGGCGAAGTCTCGCTCGTAAGGCGGTGCCGTCAGCATCATGAAGCCGCCGGCGCGGAAATTGATATTCTGCCCGGCCGGCAGGTCGAGCACCAGTTCGCGGATCAGCGGCGCCAGCATGCGGTTGCTCGCGACGGTGCAGGTAAAGGCCCCCGCGGAAAGGATCTCCGGCGCCACGGTAACCTCGACCGAGCCACGCAGGTTGAGCTGGCAGGCGAGGCGCACATCGGCGCGCCGTTCGCTGGCCGAAAGCAACCCGCGCTCGGTCGCCCGCAATTCCCCCGCCCCAGGCCCGGTGGCGGTAACCCGGCATTGGCCGCATGTGCCACTCCCGCCGCAGGCTGCGGGAACGGGAATATCGGCGCCCTGCAGGACTTCGAGCAGTTTGGCGCCACGCTTGGCAGCAATCACCTGTCCGCCATTGACGGTCACCGACAGCGCCACGTCGGGCACCAGTCGAGAGCGGGCGGCAAGCAGGCCGAGCGCCAGCGCCAGGATCAGGCCAATGATGAGGGCGCTGCCCAGGGCGATCTCGATCATGGCAATGCCACCTGGGCGAAAGTGGAAAAGCCCAGCGACATCATGCCGGTAATGATGAAGGCGATCCCCAGCCCCTGCAGTCCGCCGGGCAGGTCGGCATAGGCGAGCCGGCGCCGGATTGCCGAGAGCATGATGACTGCCAAGGCAAAGCCGGTGCCCGAACCCAGTCCGAACACCGTGCTCTCGGCCAGGTCATAACGCCGATCCGCCATGAACAGGCTCCCCCCGAGAATGGCGCAGTGCACCGCCAGCAGCGAGAGAAACACGCCGAACGTGTTGAAGAGCGCGGGCAGACAACGATCCATCACCATTTCCACCAGTTGCACCGCCGCAGCGATCACCCCGATAAAGGTCAGCAGCCGCAGATAGCTCAGGTCGAGATCGGGCAGGCCGGCCCAAGTCCAGGCGCCCGGCGCCAGCACGAACTGGTAGAGCAGGTGATTGACCGGCACCGTGACGCCCATCACAACGATAACCGCAACGCCCAGGCCTGCCGCCGTGCCCGGCCGCCGCGACAGGGCGAGGAAGGTGCACAGCCCCAGGAACAGCGTCAGCGGCATGTTCTCGACGAAGGCTGAGCGGATGAAGAGGCCGGCGAGATCGGTCATGTGCCGGCATCCCGTGTCGGTGCCAGGCTATATTCAGGCGTCTCGATCTGCTCCCGGCGCCAGCTTCTGATGGCCCAGACCAGTCCGCCGAGGAGGAAAAAGGCGCTGGGCGCCAGCAGCATCAGGCTGAGCGGTTCGTACCAGCCGCCCTGTTCCACAGTCGGCAGGATCGCATAGCCCAGCAGCGTGCCCTGGCCGAACAGTTCCCGCACGCTGCCGACAATCGCCAGCACCAACGAATAGCCCAGCCCATTGCCAAGGCCATCGGCCATCGCCGGAAGCGGCCGATTGTGCAGGGCAAAGGATTCGGTGCGGCCCAGCACGACGCAGTTGGTCGCGATCAGGCTGACAAAGACCGACAGGCGCTGGCTCATCTCATAGAAGAACGCCTGCAGGAACTGATCGATCACGATCACCAGCGAAGCCACGATGATGATTTGCACGATCAGCCGGATCGAGGAAGGCAGGTGCGCGCGTATCATGCTGATGATCGCGCCCGCAGTGACGACGACCAGGGTCAATGCCGCGCCCATGGTCAGGGCGGCGGCCAGGGTCGTGGTCACCGCCAAAGCCGAGCAGATGCCCAGGATCTGCAAGGTCACGGGGTTCTGGCGGAGGATGGGGTCGGTGACTGTCGTCCAGCCGGCCATCAGAACTCTCCCCGCCGGATCGCCTGGAGCAGGGGGCCGTAGCCCTGCGGCCCCAGCCAGAATTGCAGCATCTTGGCCATGGCAGTGCTGGTACGCGTCGCCCCGGTAATGGCATCGACCTCGAACTCGCTGCTGCCGCCACCGCGCGCGACGGTCAGGCGCACCGCCCCGGTGTCATCGGCTATGCGCTTGCCGGAAAACTGCTGCCGCCAGGCCGGCTCGGTGATCCGCGCGCCCAGGCCCGGCGTCTCCCCATGCGAGAGGACGGTAAGACCCGCCACCGTGTTCATGTTATCGGCCACGGCAACCATGGCTTCGATCGGGCCGCCATAACCGGTGCCGCTCACCGGCAGGATGACGACTTTGACCTGCTCGTCGGGCCCGCGCAGCAGGTAGATCTGCTTTAGATTGGCTCTGCTTCCCAGATTGGCGATGTCTTGCTGGGGGGAAAGTTGTGTCCAGCTCGCCGTGTCCGCCAGGGCGGCCGGCAGAGTTTCGGGCGTTATGTCCTGCGCCGCTTCGGCCCGGAGCAGATCCACCACCACGGTCGAAAGCGTCATGTCATCGGACTGGGCCAGAATCTGGGTCAGTCCGGGTATTTCGGCCAGCAGGGCTTCGAGGCGGGCCTGCTGTTCCACGGCGCGGTTCTGCGCCTGTATCGGCCGCAGCATCACGGTTGCGCCCGTGACCAGCACCGCACAGATCGCCGAAACTAGGAAGGCTATTGCAATGGTCTTGGGGCGGCTCTCATTGGGCAGTGCCAGAAGCCTGCGCCAAAGCCGAAAAGGGTTCAGGTCAGCCATGCCGATGTCTCCGAAGCGCCCGCCATATGGCGATGGTGATCTCGTCCAGTAGGGGTGTGGTGAGCGCCGTCAGCAGCGCCGCCGAGACGGCGGTCTGGACTGGGGCGGTCGCCCAGATCGCGGAAAAAAGCACGATGAGCGCGCCGAACAGGGCGCCATTGAGCCAGCGGCCCGATGCGGTAGACGCGCAGGTCGCGGGATCGCAGACCAGTAGGACTAGGACAACGGCCACCGCGCTCGTTAGCAGATCAAGGCTGAATCCGCCGCCGACAACCAGCACGACCAGGGCGCCGGCCAGCACCCGCCACGGCAGGATACCCAATGCGAGCAGCAGCAGCGCCGCCGGTATGGTCGCCCAACCCAGCGGAACCGCAAGTGGCGGCCAGGCGGCCAGCGGGAAGCCGAAGCCGAGAAACACGACGGCGACCACGGCAGGGCTCAGTACGCTGCGACCCCAGCCGCCGAAAACCAGTTCGCCGAAAACGAAGCCGAAACTGACCCCCAGAACGAACTGGAACGGTCCGACCTCGGGCGCCAGCATGGCGATGAGCAGCGCCGAGACGATACCCGAAGCGCTGGGCGGCTGTGCCCGCAGCATTGTGAATATGGCCTGCCATACCCCGCCGACGACAATGGCGAACAGCAGTCGTGTGGCACCGGCCGAGCCTTCCTGCCAGATCCAGGCGACCGCCACGGGGATCGCCGCTGCCAGAATGATCACCGCCACGGTCTCGCGATTCCAGATGCCTCGCATCATGTATTTGCCTCCATGCGGTCAAGTGCAGCACGCAGCAGGTCGGAAAACCGCGGGGAGGCGGCGGTGACATAGTCCACCATGGCTAAATCCGCCTCGACCAGCGATAGGGCGCCGAGTTCAGCGGCAGCCTCATCATCCCCGACCGACAGGGCCCGCAGCAATGCCATGCCGGGCATGAAACCACCCAAGGCCTCTTCGACCGCCGCGGTAGCAATGATCGGTTCGGGACGAGAAGCGCGGCGTAGCGCGGCATCCAGCCAGTGCCTCTGCGGCTTCGTGTCCGAGCGCGGCAATACCGTCACCTGACGGTCCTTCTCCCCCAGCCAGCGAGCCTGGGCACCGTCCAGCACCGAACCGGAAAAGATGACCGTTGGTCCGGGCTTCAGCGATCGGTAGCAGATCTCGCTCAGGTCAGCGCCAGGCTGGCAGCGGACCAGCCGGCTGGCGCGCAGCCCGGGCCCCACAACCGCCACCAGTCGGGTAGTCGGCAGAGTGCCCTCTTCCAGCAACTCCCCGATGGCGACGACATCGTCGACGCCGATGTCCCATACCTGGCGGTCAAGCCGGGCGGGAAACCGGTCGAGAACTCGGTGGCCAGCCAGGCCCGCCGGGTGCAGGTCGCCGACGCGAATGATGTGCAGACGGTCCATCTCCTGGACGATGTCCGGCCCGCGATCCTGGCAGAAAAAGACAGGTCCCGCGCAAAGTGTGCCCAAGGCCGCAATCCCACGTTGAAGCGCTACTGCGCTGCCCTCGTCAAGCGCAATACGGGGGCTGGCTGCGAGGGGCCGGGTATCCACCGCCATGACGAAGATGGCCGCCGGCTTGGCGTCACCCTTGGGAATGCGACCGAAGGGGCGGACGTTGAACCGCCGCCACAGGCCTGTCTCCTGCAAGAGCGCACGCAATGCAGCACGGCCAGTCTTGCCGGCAATCTCTTCACCGGCGGCGCGCGCATCATAGCGATGCTGTTGCTGGCGCGTCTCGGCCGCAAACACCATGCTGCTCAGCCGCCGCCCGGCGCCGATCTCGAGCGCGGTGACGCGGCCGGCCATGGGCGCGGTGATGACATATTCAGGATGGCGGCGGTCGCGCAGCACCGGCGCGCCCTGCTTGACGATATCCCCCTGCGACACCAGCGGTTCGGCGCGCAAATCGGCAAGGGCATTGACGCTTAGCCCGGCCTCGTCCGTTATGAGCGTCTCGGGCTCCTTCGGCAGGGGATTTGGCGTGCTAAGGGGGATTGAGAGCCCCCGTCCTAGTCCAAATATGTCCCTATCTCCCCGCATGCGGCGCCAGCCGGACGAATCTTCCCGAAGGGCGCGCTTGACAATCTGCAGTCTGCCAACGCAGTCTTTCACGGGTTAAGCGAGGGGGCAAGGCAGATGCGCATGCGACACTTCCTGCTGGCAGGCACCATTCCACTGATCTTCGCGGTTGTCGCCACCTCCGCGCAGAGCCCGACGCGCACGCCCGATATCGAGGAAATCATGCAATGGGCGCGCTCGGGCCATGCCGATGCCCACTCGGAATCTTTTGCGCACTGGAATGACGAGGGCGAGATTCCGCCTGTCTGCTCCACCTGCCATTCCGGCGCGGGATTCCGCTCGCTCCATGGCTTGGACGGCAGCGAGCCGGGCCTGCCACAATCGCCAATTCCGGTCGGAGGCGTCGTCGACTGCGATACCTGCCACAGCCCCGGACTGCAAACCGTCACCCACGTCACCTTGCCCTCCGGCCAGCAGCACCCGGTTACCGGGTTCGAGGCGGCCTGCATGACCTGCCACTCGGGGCGCGCCGCCAGCGTCACCGTTGAAAAGGCCGTGGCCGAGCGTCCCGAAGACGTCGTGGATGCCGAGTTGCGCTTCATCAATCCCCACTATGCCACGGCCGCAGCCAGCCTGCTGGGCGGTACGGGGGCGCTGGGCTATCACTATCCGGGAAAGGCCTACGAGCCGCGCTTCGTGCATGCGAGGCCGGTCTCGACCTGCATATCCTGCCACGAGCCGCACAACCTGACGGTCAGCCAGGAAACCTGCCAGACCTGCCACGAGACCGGCGCCTCTCAGGATATTCGTATCTCGCGGCAAAGCCATGATGGCAGCGGCAACCTCGAACAGGGTATCGCCGTGGACATTGCCGCCAATCGCAAGCGCCTGTTTGCACTGATAGCCGACTATGCCCGCGAGGTTGTCGGCACGCCCATCGTCTTTGACGCTGCGCGTCATCCGTATTTCTTCGCCGACCACAATGGCGACGGCCTGGCGGACCAGCGCGATGAAGCGCCCGTCGCCTATGCCAGCTGGACGCCCCGTCTGCTCAAGGCAGCCTATAACTGGAAATTCGTGGGGGCGGATGCAGCGATCCACGTCCACAACCCCCATTATGCGCTCGAGCTGCTCTATGATTCCGCAGAGGATCTGTCCGCCGCGCTGCAGCGAGAGCTCACGGGAATGGTTCGCTAAGGAATTGGGGCAGCAGTCTCGAAGTCAGCTCTTCCTCGTCGCGAGGCACGGTGTGCGAGTGCGCTGATGGTCCCCCGTTGGCTCACTGTTGTCGCACAGCCAGCACGTCGCAATCGAGCTGCTCCAGAATCTCGATAGCGACGCTGCCAACCAAGACTGCGGCGAGGCCAGAACGCCCCGATGATCCCACAACAACAAGGTCAGCTTCCTTGTCTGCTACATATTTCGCTAGGTTGGAAGCGATCTTGCCCAACTCAGCAACGATACCAACGGAGTCGGCCTTGGAACCGATACTCTCCCGCAGCCATTCTCGAGCCCGATCCATTTCGCGCGCCCGCAACTCCCTCTCAACGCTGGCCATGTCGTCGATCTGATTTTTGTAAGGAAAGTCAAACGCATGGAACAAGGTGAACTGAGCTTCAGGAAAAGCAGCGACGGCCAGACCGATCGCCCGCCGCGACACTTCGGATAGATCGCTCGCCAGAACGATTCGCTGATACGGCCGGTGCGCTCTCCCCTTCACAACGAGAACTGGCGCCGGACCATTTTTCACCAGTTCCACCACCATCCGACCCAACTTGTCGGCGCCGTAGGTCTCATCATGGGCTATGCCGGTGACCAGCAGTTCGGACCCACTGTCCAGCGCCGCCGAAGTCACCAGGTCATAAGCATCGCCATTCTTGACGATCAGCGACGCGCCGGCCGCAGGCCAATCGGGGTATTCACGTGCCAGTTTACGCTGGGCTACCGCCACCGGATCATAGCGGCGCCAGGAGGGTCCTTGGCTCCAATAGGCATACTGAAATGCCTCGACAGCATGAACAATCTGGATCTGCGCCTGCCAGTCCCGGGCAAGCGCCATTGCACGATCATAGGCGCGATCGCTGCGCGCACTCAGGTCGGTCGCCAGCGTGATCTGCCGGGGCACAGACGGTTTGCTCATCGAAAAGGGTCTCCTGTTGCTCCTTGGGAGCGAGGCTGGCCATCGCTGCAGCGGCGAAGTGTTAGGGGTGGTGCTGGCCTAGCGAACGACCAGAACCGGGATGGTGGTATGGGCCAGCACTTCCGATGTCTGGCTGTCGAGCAGCACCTTTTGCACGCCACGACGGCCATGCGAGGACATCACGATCAGGTCACACCCATTGAGCTTGGCATATCTGACAATGGCCTCGGCAGGAGAGATGTCGATCTCATGGACGAGCCCGGCTACAATGCCATAGTCGGAGCCGCGCTGCGCGATGGAGGCAAACCGATCCTTCATGATCGCTTCAATCTGCTGGTCATAGCGGGTGACGGGATCATCGATGCCGCCCATTCGCGCTGCACTCGCCATTTCCTGGCGCAGCGGTTCTGAAACGGACAGCACCGTGACTTTGGCATTGAGCGGCTTGGCCAAGGCCAGGCCCTGTTCAAGGCCCTTCGCGGCCAGTTCAGAACCATCGGTGGCGATCAGTATATGGGTGTACATCCGCTTCTCCTTGGCAAAAAACTGGTACGGCATGCTGCATGCTACTGGTCTGAAAACAAGGGGAGACTGCCCCTTAGGGTTCGAACGACTTGATATAAGCGATGATTGCGGCGGCCTGCTCGGGTTCGAATTCGAATTCAGGCATGTCCGGATGGGCCGTCAGGCCTTCGACCAGCGCCTCGCTCAGCAATTCCACATCATAGCGCAGCTGCAGCTCCCGAAACGGCGGCGCGGGCGGGAACGGGCTCTGGCCGGTGGCCGCGATGGCATGGCAGTCCGCGCAGTACATGCCCACCAGCTCCTGTCCCATTCCCACGGGATCATATGGCTGGGCGGCGCCCGGGCCCGCGACGGCGAAACTGTCCATGGCCACCAGCATGGGCAGCATGGCGCGCAACAACAATCTCATGTTCTGGGTTCTCCTATTGACAAGGCGGATGGCCGGGGCGTGATACGCAGCGCCCGCAACGCATTCAAAATGACCGCCACGTCGATCGCTTCCTGCAGCAGCGCCCCCTGCACCGGCGTCAGATAGCCAAAGGCGGCGGCAATCATCCCCAGCACCGACAGGCCAATGCCGGCCACGACGCTCTCCAGCGCAATCCGGCGCGCGCCTTGGGCGATTTCAACGCCTGGCAATAGGCGATCAAGATGATCGACCAACAGCACGACATCGGCCGCTTCAGCTGATGCAGCGGCCCCACGCGCACCCATGGCCACTCCCACATCGGCGGCAGCGAGCGCCGGCGCGTCATTGACCCCGTCGCCCACCATCATGACCGGGCCCCGCTCTCGCTCAAGCAACACAAGCGCCACCTTCTGCTGAGGCGTCAGATCGGAATGAATGGCATCGAGCGCCAGGTCCTGGGTAACAGCTTCCGCCACTGCCTGCCGATCGCCGGTTGCCAGCACAAGGCGAGCAATCCCCACGTTCCGCAAGCCCGCCAACAGGTCCGGTGTTCCAGCCCGCAAAGCATCGGCCATGACGATATGCCCGGCTAGCTGGCCGTCGATGGCCACCGCCACGAGCGCCGAACCCGTCTGAATGATCTGGCTCTTGGGTGGGAGGGTTCCGATATGCGATGCGACAAATACTGCGCTGCCCGCGATCACCTGGCGGGAGCCAACCATCCCGACCCAACCTTCACCAGGGACCTCCATGACCTGCTGGGGAACTTGCAGGGCAGCGCCGCGTGCGCGGGCGGCGCTGACAATCGCCCGCGCCATCGGATGCTTGGAAGCCTGTTCGAGCGAGGCGGCCAGACAGAGCACCTCATCGTCCGACATCGCCTGTAGCGGCTCAATGGAGACGATCTGGGGACGCCCGTCGGTCAGCGTGCCCGTCTTGTCCAGTACCAGGACCTTTATGAGAGCCAGGGCTTCGAGCGGTTTTGCCCCCTTGATCAGCACGCCATAATGTGCGGCGCGAGACATGCCCGCGGCCAAGGCCACCGGGACGGCCAGGATAAGCGGACAGGGGGTTGCCACCACCAGAACGGCCACAGCGCGGATCGGATCGCCGCTCGACCACCATGCAGCCGTGGCAATGACGACCGTGACAGCGAGGAAAAGCAACGAGTAACGGTCCGCCAGTCGCGCCATCGGCGCTTTTGAGGTTTGTGCTGCCTCGACCAGCCGGATAATACCTGCATAAGTGCTTTCCGAAGCGCGCCGCGTGACGCGCAGGTCAAAGGCTTCGCCAATGTTCGTTGAGCCGCTCATGACCTCCCCACCGTCGCCCAGGCGCACTGGCATGGATTCACCCGTCAGTGCCGACTGGTCCAGTAAGGCCCTCTGGCTCTCGACTATTCCATCGACCGGCGCCACGTCTCCCTGCCGGATCAGCAGCAGATCGTTGGTCGTTATGTCGTCCAGCACTACCTCTTCGAGCGCGCCAGCACGATGCCGGGTCGCTGTGCGCGGGACCCGCGAGAGCAGATCGGTCATCTCCCTGCGGGCGCGGCCTTCGGCGAAACTCTCAAGGAAAGTCCCGCCGGAATACATCAAGGCAACAACGGCGGCTGCCAGTGTTTCGCCGAAGAGCAAGGCAGCGGACATCGATAGAGCGGCCACGATGTCCAGACCGACCTCGCCCTTCGCAAGGCTCCGCACAATTTCCGCCAGTAGTGCGGCGAGGATAGGGAGTACGCCGGCAGACCACGCCAGAGCGGCCAGTTGAGCCTGCCCCGCCAGCATCAGTGCCAATCCGCTGGCCAACCCAGTAAGGGCGATGATCAGCAGGGCTGCGTCGAGCCGGTCGTGCAGTGTTTGCGGCAAGCGGTTGATTCCTCTTGACGGCGCGCTGGCAGTGGCCGGTCACAGACAAGGTTAGGTCACTGAAAGCCACCGCAGCATATGGTAGATTTATTACTATTCAATCTAGCATGACAATGCGACCGCGTCCGGCTCTCTTGGCCGCATAACACGCGGCATCAGCGCGGGCTAGGGCGGTGCCGAAATCCATTTCGGACGAAAGGCCGACGATACCGACGCTGACACCAAATGTTGGCAAATCACCGGCCGGTACCTGACCGACTGTGATGGAGCGGATCGCGTCGGAAACGGTCTTAGCGATCTCATAGACCTTAGTCTTATCAGTGTGGTTGAGAAGAACCGCGAATTCATCGCCACCAATACGGGCAGCCGCGTCGGTCGGCAGGATGTAATGACGCAGAACACGACCAACTTCGACCAACACGTTATCCCCTGCCGCGTGACCTAGTGCATCGTTGATCGGCTTGAAGTGGTCGAGATCAAGAAAGACCAAATAGCTACTCGCGAGACCGGCGAGGGCCGTCTCGACGGAAGTCTGGAACGCTGGTCTGTTGACGAGCTGGGTCAAACTGTCATGAGACGCAGCGTGCGCCAGGCGAGCTTCGATCTTCTTGAGATGGGTAATGTCAGTATCGGTTCCGACCGTGCGCAAGACTTTGCCGTCTTCGTCCCACTCGACCGGTTTGCCGCGACTGAGAATCCAAATGTAGTGCCCGTCACGATGACGCTCACGATATTCCAGAATGTCGTACCCCTGCTCCCCCTTGTTTTGACGGGAAACGTTCGGCCTAATGCGGTCACGATCGTCGGGATGAACGCGCTCCAGCCAAGCTTCCTGATCATCATCGACTGCCTCATCGTGTGGGATACCGCGCATGGTGCGCCACATCGGTGAGTAGAACATGCGTCCGGTTCGGGCGTTGTGATCCCAGACCCCCTGCCTGGCAGCTTCAAGAGCGAAATGCCAGCGACTCTCGCTTTCGGCAAGCGCACTTTCCACTTGCTTGCGACGGTCAATGCTGCCGACCTGGACTATTACATAGATAGGCTCGCCCGTGGTGTCAGATTTTAGCACTGACACCGCTATCAGTGCCCAAATCATCTTACCACCGTGCCCCCGGCACAGGTGTTCGCCGTCGTAACCTTCATTCCGACCCTCGAAGACGTTCGAGAGCGCCGAAATTACGTCTAGATCCCGAGGATCGAAGAACCCATGAAGTATGGAGGCTGAAGTTGATCGGTCGGGCGCGAACTCGCGCTCGAATGCGCTGTTAGTATAGACCACGACCCCGTCCATACCCGTCACGGCCATACCTATGGCAGCGCGATCGACGATCTTGCGTAACATTTTATAGCTTCGGCCGAACAAAAAAGTTCCAGCATCCTCCGCAGTGGCTCCTACTTTTGTCATTGCCTCCACCACTTATACTCCCCCAAAACGACCATAGCGTCCCTCAACTTTCCGTGCAGCTTTCAGCGCCCCGATCTACGATAGGAGTTATCGACAACTATATTAGTTGCTCTTTTTAGCGCGTACTCACTGGCCGCTTCAAAGCTCATCGGCTTCCCGAACAAATAGCCCTGCCCGTAGTCGCAGCCCCACTCCCTCAGCACGCGTGCTTCCGCATCCGCCTCGATGCCTTCGGCAACTGTGGTGAGATTGAGCGCCTTAGCCAGCCCAAGCATTGCCCTGACAATTTCGCCTTTGTTATTGTTTGTTCCAAGCCCGTACACAAACGACCGGTCGATCTTTATTTCATCCACTGGTAGAGACTGGAGGTGAATCAGAGAGGCATACCCGGTGCCGAAGTCGTCCAAGGAGATGCCCACGCCGCTTTCCCGCAGTCGTGCGAGATTTTCGACAACTGATTCACCAACCTCAGCCATCAGAACGCGCTCGGTGATTTCAAGCTTGATAGCGCTGTGGGGCAAGCCTTTTTGATCAAGCATGCCGAGAACACTGGTCACGAACGCTGCATTGACGATGTTCTCTGTCGCCAAATTTATAGAAACTTGCCCGAAGGCAAGGCCTTCGGCAGCACAGAGCCCTAAGTTTTCAATGACCATTTGAGCCATTCGGAGACCTATGCTGTCTGCCAAACGGGGGTCATCGAAGGCATCGTCAATAACGCTTGGGGATAGAAGGCCTTCTTCAGGGTGATTGATGCGCAGCAGCGCCTCAAAGCCCCGCAGGCCATGATAGTTGAGGCTAAGTATCGGCTGATAGTAGGATTCAATCCAGTTTTCCCGCAAAGCGGTTCTGGCGAGCTCCAAAGCTCTACTGCGTTTCGATGCCGCGTTTCGGATACCAGGGGTGAACACCTGAACACTGCCTTTTCCCGCGGATTTGGCTGCGTAAAGAGCGAGATCGGCGCGCTTGAAGACTTCATCGGGGTGCTCCCCATGCTGGCCTAGCGCGCAGCCTATGCTCGGCCGCAATGACCGAGTCTTCTTGTTGCGCTTGAGGGATGCCTCGAGCTTGGCTTCGATGGACTGCGCGCGCTCGACCAGACAGACATCATCAGAGATATTACGGCAGATGATGGCAAACTCATCGCCACTCAACCTTGCCCCAAACTCATTAGGCTCCACGATGCGCTGAAGATACCGCGCGAACAAGCGCAGTACAGCATCGCCAGTGAGGTGCCCATACCGATCATTGACGAGTTTGAAGTCGTCCATGTCCAGGACCATCAAGCCAATGGGATCGTATGTCGAGGCAAGGCGGCGTATCAGTTCCTCCACAAAATGACGCCGGTTGGGCAGACCCGACAGTTCATCCTCATAGACCTGACGTCTGAGCTTCTCCGCGGCCAGATGGTGTTCATGGATATCCTCGACGGTGCCGTACCACTTAAAGATCGCGCCAGGACCATCTCGGCGTGCGGTTGCTCTAGCCCGTGCCCAACGATATTGGCCTGTGCTGAGGCGGATTCGATAGGTGAAGTCCACGGGTTCGCCACTCGCTTGTACTTCCGCCCACCTCTCTACAGTTGGCGCGACATCGTCGGGGTGGAGCGCCTGAAGCCATCCGTTTCCTAAAGCATCAGTCTGAGAAATGCCCGTCATCTCTGCCCAACGTGATGACACGCTAAGGATTTGTCCCCGCGGGTCAGCGGTCCACGGTATCTGCGGGTTCTGCTCGACGGTATAGCGATAGTGTTCTTCGCTTTCTCGCAAAGCTTCAAACATGCGTGCGCGCTCGATTGCCAGAGAGGCCAGTCCGCGAAGACGTGTTAACTCTTGAAGCTCTGCAGGGCTGGGGCCTCGCTTATCGCGAAAATAGAACCCAAAAGAAGCAATGACATCGCCATTGGCAGCGAAAACCGGCTTAGACCAACAAGCTTGAAAACCCAAAGGCAAGACCAACTGCCGCCAGCTGTCCCAGAGCGGATCGCTGCCAATATCTGTGCTAATCACGTCGCGTTTTTCAAAGGCCGCGGTGCCACAGGAACCCACACCTGTCGCAATTTTGATATTCGGGACCGCAGCCATCAATCCGTCTGGCAAGTTGGGTGCAAAACCTGCGGTAAAGCGTCCACCGACTGCGTCAACCAGCAGGATACTGCAGGTGGCACCCGGTACCTGACGTTCAGCAGCTTTGCATAGCTCTGCAAGCAGGTGCGGAAGCGCGACACCCCCAATGACCATTTCGAGGATACTGCCTTGGGTCGCATCCCTTAATTCCGCGGTCAGCCATTCATGCGCATCGATTGCGCAGCCCACCCACTTTCCATCGCCGACATGACGAACGTTCAAGAGGTGACGGTGATACACGCCGTCGTACCGTCGAACGCGCATTTCCGCTTGAACATTCTCGAAGGCATCCGGATGCATGGGCAGCTGCGCCCGAAAGGCGGCAGCGTCAGCCGGGTGAATGCTGTCGAGCCAACCCAAGCCCAGGCCTTTCTCTTGCGGTAAGCCGGTGAACTCAGACCACTGCGCGTTGTTGAACTCCACGTGGCCCTGAGCATCGGAAACCCAAACTAGACCCGGCACTGCTAGGGTGAGCGTTTCAAAAAGCTGACTGACACTCATGAGTAATCGCTGCCAAGGGAACTTGAGTTCGACGAAATGTAACCTCGAAATTCCTTAATTACTCGCCGCGGCACGGTCACTTTTTGGAGTCACCCGTATTTTGAGATCTCATATTGAGCCTCACTTTTGACGGGTGATTCCGAACGCGCGCCGAGAAACTGAATACGTTGCCGGACTCGTTGGACAGGTGCTCAATGCGCAGCACCGTTTCGGCGATATGATCCAAGACAAGGGCAAGGTGTCGATCGACCTCGTCACTGTCATCCAAAAGGCACTTGGCGTCCTGGAGGTGGGAGCGGATTTGTCTGTATTTCATCTTGATCTCCGTAGCCCCATTTCACCCTATGGCGCCAAGATCGCCCGAAGCTTAAATTATTTGCCCCAATTGTATTCATTCAAAGGAGCACTTTCGCTGTCCTGAACAATGTAGGGATGCAACGACAGCCATGAATTTTGACCCGACTTAGGAATAGCGAGTACGGGTGCTCCATTCGCGCCTCATGCCTCGACCCACCCATGCAGCTGCCTTAAACGTGTTGTTCGTCAGGCCCTCTGCAAAACAGGAAAGGTCAGGACGGTTGATCAACGCCCCATGTCTTAGATTGCTGCCGAGTTGGTGTTGCGTGTCCTGGGCGCTTGGATGCATAACGAACTGGATGCGGCACTATTCTCAGATGAGCTCAGCCGTTCCCCCCTTGGTGGTCAGCTTGACCATTGGCCACCAGCGTGGTCCACTGCCCCTGTTGGCCGCCCCAAAACCCCGGTTTTCGGCGTCTTTCGGGCAACATTTAGTTTTGCTGCGAATCCAGGTTCCCCAGCCAATCTCTCCATAAGTTGCTGATTTCGCAATAAGCCCTAGGAAATATAGGTTTTTGGCGACAGCCTAGTGCCCTACCGATTGCGGACCCGAGATATGCGCGGGGCATCCAGCGTACGAGATCAATCATACCGCTTAGTGCACGCTGTTTCCATCAATCGCGATCTTGGGATGGCTCCCAGCGTCACCGATGAGGTCGGTGACAGTGATATCCCTCCAATGCGTGCCGACAATCGCGTGTAAGCGAATGCCAGACAGCAGGTTGTCGCTAATTCGGGACGGCCCGGCCCCGTCGACAACACTGACCGAAATGCCAATATCGCAGTGTCTAACGACATTATCGCTGACCAGCACATCCCTAAGATAAGTGCCCCAACCAACAACGATCCCCGTCCCCGGCACCGCTTCGACTATATTCCCCACGATAGCTGCGTCGGCCTCTGCTGCGATCCCATAGGGAACTACATCGGGATTTGTCAGTGAGGCGCTCGCAATATTGCGGACAATATTGCCCTTGCAGACGGACAAGCGTCCATTGTGGTCGAAATTCGTCATTGAAATCCCGGCCGCTGCGCCGTCGATCACATTGTCGCTGATGATGGAGCCAGAGAAACCAAACTCGGAGTAGATGGCGACTTCGCCGCTCTTCTCGCAGTGATTTCCGATGACGCGGGTGTCGTTGGTGGCGTTGAGCCGTATGGCAGAAAATGTGCAATCGACGATGTGATTGTCGGTTATGCTCACGCCATCAGCGCGAAATACGTTGATGCCATTGCCGTTCTGCCCGTTGCCGCCATCTTTCCAATCGATCGTGCTTATACGGTTTCCAAAGATGCGCGAGCGGTCAGCGCCACTCTCCGAACGCCAGATGCGGATACCGCCATTCCCGCACCGCGTTATGACATTGCCGCTCAAGTCCAGGCCCCGGCTATCGGTCGAAAACACAGCGGTGTCAGCGATGTCAGAGAAGTCGCAATCCTCGATGCGACCTTCGGCATCTTGTAACCAGACCCCCATCCCTGACGAGGACACGAAGCGACAATCTCGCACTGTGAAATTGCTGGCACTCACAAATTCCAGCAAAGCTCGCCCCCCGCGAGACAGCGGATTGCCTGCGAGGACCAGCCCTTCAAGCACGACATGGCTGCAGTCTTGTACCGCCAAGATAGTGTCTGCGACGTCGAGGCGAAGAACGGTCTGCCCTGAGCCCCGGACGGTGAGTGGTCCACCGATGGAGACTACATTGGTCGCAAATTCCCCTGAGCCGATCAAAAGTGGTTGTTGCAGGGTTATGGCGGCGTCAACCGCGGCCTGAAGTGAGTTGGTCTGGTCACCGTCTGATGGCGACAGTCCAAAATCATTTGCATCAACAAAGCGTTGAGCGGCGGCATTGTTTGCGAGTGCTAGACTGGCCCCGACGCCAATACTGCCACGGAGAAGGTTCCGGCGTGAGACTGTCAACTTGGCCTCCTCTCAGCGCGGTTTCGCGCAGACGATTTCATGTCGAACGCCAAATTACGACGTGCGCGGTTAGCATTTTCTTCAGCAAGCGCCAATACTATAACGCGCACTGTTTAAGTAAAGAACGCTATGACCGATGTACTATCCGCAAGTTCGGCGGAAAACCTAACCTCGGCGCAAATTCGTGGCCGCGCCTATATGAGCGCAGTGGCATCAAAAGTCTTTGTTGCGGTCGTTTGGATCTGGGTATTCTCCGGTGGCTTGGTCTTTTTTGAACCATCCCTGTACGAAGTTTTGTTCTTACTGACGCTTGGCATGATGGTGGCAGTCCGCATGCCCCTATTTCCTTCCACCTTGCCATTGCTGGGACTGATCATCCCGTTTTCGATGTTCGCGACAATTGCCGCGTTCCAAGTGCGTCACGCTCCATTAACGGACGCGCTTATTTTTAATGCCGTCACGATTTACCTGTTCTTGACGAGCTTTTTTGTCGCCAATTTTATCGCCGATGCGCCCGAGAAACGATTAGCTGTCATTCGCAATGCCTATGTGGCTATCGCCATTGTCTCCGCTGCAATTGGCATCCTCGCCTACCTACGATTGATGCCAAACGCAGACATGTTCCTGCGATACGATCGCGCTAAGGCGATGTTCAAAGACCCCAATGTTTATGGGCCTTTCCTCGTCCTACCGGCCATGATGGTACTGCGCGAGTTGTTCTTCCAACGCAAGGGCCAACTGGTGAGCGGCGCGATTGTCTTGCTGATCATGCTTGGTGTGTTTGTCAGCTTTTCGCGTGCGGCTTGGGGGCATTTTGCGGCGTCCGCATTCCTCGTCTTTGTCCTGTGTTTCCTGCTCGAAGCGAAAGCGCGGATACAGGTCCGAATGCTGACCATCGCCATCATCGGGAGCATACTCGTCGTCGTCATGTTGGCAGGATTGCTGTCAGTGCCTGAGGTCCGCGAGTTCTTTGAACTGCGAACGATGAGTCAAGATTATGACACAGGTGAGAGTGGCCGCTTTGGACGACAAGGATACGCGTTTGATCTTGCCCTCGACCACCCGCTGGGCCTCGGCCCTACCGAGTTTACTTACCTGGAAATCTCAGAGCAGCCGCATAATACCTATGTGACGGTTCTACACGGCTATGGATGGGGCGGCGGCCTCATCTATTACTTCCTTGTTGCCCTCACATTCTGGCGGGGGCTTATTGGGCTAAGAGACCGAGAGCGGCGCGGCCTGCTCATTCCTGTTTTTGCTGTCTTTATCCCACTGGCCCTGCAGTCTGCGATCATCGACACAGATCATTGGCGTCACTATTTCCTCGTCGTTGGGCTGATCTGGGGAATAACGGCGCATTCCGCTCCTCCGCTTTACAGCGGGCTGACACGGAAACGCACTTAAGCGTCCACGGCATAAGGCTCACGGGCAAGCACATCGTATCGAACGACGGCAATCCAGCTTTCGAACGAGTTCGATTTGAGGGCTAAGCCAGTCGCCGGCCCTCAACCCGATTTGTGGGTCAGTCGCGTGTCGAGCAACTCACCTTGCTCACTGAGAATCGAGTAGGCGATCCCGCTGAATAGCGAGTTGATCCGGCGCAGTGCATGGATCAGCTCCAAGTGCAGTTCGCTCGTATCAAAACTCGATGTGTTACCTGAGCGGAGCCTCGCGAAATGGCTCTCCATGCTGGCGCGCTCAAGGGCGCCAACTTCATCCTTCTCGACGACCAAACGGCGCGCGGACTCTGTGTCCTCAGAGACAAGAACATTGAGAGCGAGCTGCATGTTGGAAAGTACGCGGTCGTGCAATTGAACCAGTTCGTCCCAACCTTGGGTCGAAAACGATAGTCGACGATCGACTTTTTGATCCGCGATGCGCAACAGCTCGCGTGAGACGATATCGCCGGCCTGCTCTAGAGATATGGCAAAGGACGATAGATCCGATGCGCGGTGCGTTTGACTAGAATCCATGGAGCTCCAGTCCAAACGACTGAGGTAGAGTTTGATCGCGCGATTGGCCCGATCCACGCCAGCCTCAATTTCCTTCACGCGCCGAACAGCTGCTCTGTCGCCAGTTTTGATGATGTCCATTATCGGCTGCAACATCACTTCAACCATCTCGCTCATGCGAAGCAGTTCTCGTGTGGCGCTGGCGAGTGCCGCATCAACGTTACCGGCAGGGTCAGCGACAAGAGCCGTAGCGCGCAAGCGGGCGACGTCTGTGTGCGTCGCATCAGTGACCTCGCCGATGAAGTGTTCCGCGAGCCGGGACACAGGGCCCGATAGCAGCAATCCAAACAGCAGAACCCCAAAGTTGAAGGCAATATGCAAAAGGCTGCTCTGTTGCCCGACATCTCCCGGCAAACCGAGGCTGTGCACACCGAAAACCTGGAACAGGACGAGCACGAGCAATGCCATCCCGCCCCGCATGGCCAAAGCAGCAGCAGCCACGCGTCGGGAACGAACGTCACCGCCTTTTGTAATGGAGTAGGCAATGAAGGTGCCGCCGAGATTTGCACCAAGAATAAACGCAGCCGAGACCTCGAACGGTATGAGGCCCGCAGTCCCAAACGTAATGATGACGAGAACGCTGGCGACAGAGGAATATGACACCCAAGTAATCAACGCAGCGACAATGAATGAGGTCCAAAGATCACCACTCAAATAGGTGATCACCCAGCCCAACACTTCACTTTCGCGCCATGGCGCTGTCGCCTCAGACACCATCTGCAGCGACAGAAGCACAAAGGCTATGCCAAGTACGAGACGTCCCAATTGTTTGGAGCGGCGCTGCGTGCCTCGAAGAAACAATGTCCCGCCGAGGATGATTAGAGGAGCAAGGAAGAATGAGAGATCAAAGGACAGGATGCTCGCGACGAGCGCGGAACCTAGATAGGCACCAAGCATCAACACAAGCCCTGTCGCGGTCGACATAAGTCCCGTTGAGGCAAAATTGGAAGCGAGTGCTGCTACCGCCGTCGAACTCTGCAACGCCACCGCCAGACCGGCCCCAATGCCGGCCGCGATGAAGCGGCTACGTTCTGCCAATGAGAGAGCGCGTTTGAGTTCTGCCGCATAGGCCCGCTCCACCGCAGTGCGGACCATACGTACTGCCCAAAGCAGCAGGACGATAGAAGCCAACAACTGCAAGATTACAAAATACAAAACCCTCTCCCTAGTAACGCGATGGGCTCGCTCACCATCATGTTCACATGAACCATAACCTTGCAAGTTGCACAGACCACATCGGGCCAAAGCAGGTAAAATCCGGCACTCTAACTGCTGACAAGGCCCACAGACGCGGCAGTACCTCGCCGTTCCTGGTTAACTCCATCGGCACCCTGATGTTCACATGAACATTTCGATTTGCAAAATATGAATTCCTAATATCATATTGATCCAAAGCTAGGGGCGAGGAGGCCCCGGCTAATATCAAGGGAGAGAGTATGTTTAAGAACGTAACCTTGCTGTCTGCTGGCGTTGCAGCGATGCTGACCGCGAGCCCTGCCTTTGCTCAGACAGAAATCGCGTGGTGGCACGCCATGGACGCAGAGCTTGGCAAGAAGCTCGAAGAAATCGCGACGAACTTCAATGCTAGCCAGAGCAACTACAAAGTCGTACCGACCTACAAAGGCACGTATGCCGAAACGCTGACTGCCGCGATTGCTGCATTCCGCGCCAATGAACAGCCCGCAATTGTGCAGGTTTTTGAAGTTGGTACCGGCACTATGATGGCAGCCAAGGGCGCCGTTAAGCCAGTATACGAAGTGATGACCGAGAATGGTCAGGCTTGGGACCCGTCGGGCTTCCTCGCGCCAGTAACGGGCTATTACTCGGACACCGATGGCAACATTCTTTCGCTGCCATTCAACTCATCAACCCCAATCATGTACTACAACAAGACCGCCTTTGAAAAAGCTGGCCTTGACCCAAACACTCCACCCAAAACCTGGGCAGAACTCGAAACCATGGCGCGCCAGATCAAGGAATCAGGCGCTGCTAACTGTGGTTTGAGCTCAGCTTGGATCACCTGGATCCAGACTGAAAACCTCTCCGCTCTCCACGACCTTCCATTCGGCACGAAGGAAAACGGCTTCGGCGGTTTTGACACCGAGTTCACGTTCAATGGTGAACTTCAGGCGCGTCACTGGGGCAATTTGAAAAAGTGGTCTGATGAAGGCCTCTTCCAATATGGCGGCCCAGCTGGTGGCCCAGACTCCGGTCCGAAGTTCTATTCCGGTGAATGCGCCATCTTCATGAACTCCTCCGCTGGTCGCGTCGGCGTTATCAATAACTCCAAGGACTTCGAGGTCGGTTTCGCTCCTCTGCCTTACTACGACGATGTGATCGCTGAACCGAAAAACTCGATCATCGGCGGCGCAACTCTTTGGGCACTGACCGGGAAGTCGGACGACACCTACAAGGGCGTTGCGGAATTCTTCTCCTATCTGAACAGCTCTGACGTTCAGGCCGCATGGCACCAGTACACAGGCTATCTGCCAATCACGATGGCAACCTATGAAGCGGGCGTTGCGGCGGGATATTACGAAGCCAACCCCGGCTCGGACATTGCCATCAAGCAGATTACGCGAGGCACTCCGTCCGCCAACTCGAAGGGCATTCGTTTCGGTAACCTGACCCAGGTCCGTAACGTTGTCGACGAAGAGTTTGAGGCAATGCTTGCCGGCAATAAGACCGCACAAGAAGCGCTCGACTCGGCCGTCACACGCGGCAATGTCATCCTGCGCGACTTCGAAGCTGCCAATCAGTAATCTGACAGCGCAAGGGTGCTCCGTCTTGGAGGAGATGGGGCACCTTAAGTTTCGCGCCACTTGCGCGAAAAAACATGAGGCGGAGCATGCAGGCGAAACGCACAATATTCCCGAATAAAATTTTACCCTACTGGCTGCTTCTGCCGCAGTTGGTCATCACCATCATATTTTTCATTTGGCCTGCGGCCCAAGCGGTAAAGTCATCGTTTGAACGGGAAGACCCCTTCGGCTTCCGGACTACATTCATTTGGTTCGAAAACTACACGCGCCTATTTGGTGATCCCCTCTACCTCAATTCCCTATGGAAGACGGGCTTGTTCGCGGTCTGCGTCACCGCGCTTTCGATGGGCATCTCGCTTCTACTCGCGATCGCGGTCAATCGAGCGATCAAAACCAGCCGCGTTTATACCACCATGCTGGTGTGGCCCTATGCGGTGGCCCCAGTGGTGGTCGGCATTCTGTGGTGGTTCATGTTCAACCCCACAATCGGCATAGCACCCTATATACTGCGTGGCCTCGGCATCTCGTGGAACCATCGCGTTGATGGCACACAAGCCATGATCCTTGTGATTATCGCTGCCAGCTGGAAGCAGATTTCTTATAATTTTCTTTTCTTCGTCGCAGGACTGCAGTCCGTACCGCACTCGCTGGTGGAGGCGGCAGCAATTGACGGCGCAGGTCCATTCAAACGCTTCTGGACAATTGTCTTCCCGCTACTGGCGCCGACGACGTTCTTCCTTCTCATCGTCAACATCAACTACGCAATGTTTGACACCTTTGGCCTGATCGACGCCACCACTCAGGGTGGACCCGCTCAGGCGACGAATATTCTCGTCTACAAGGTCTATTCGGACGGCTTCCTCGGATTGAACATTGGCTCATCCTCGGCACAGTCGGTCGTGTTGATGCTGATTGTTATCGCCCTCACCGCAATTCAGTTCCGCTTTGTTGAGCGGCGGATCCAGTATTAAGGGGCATGCAAAATGGTTGAAAATAGACCGTTCCTCAACTTCATCACCCATCTGTCGTTGATCGTCGGTGTGGTCGTTGTGGCCTTCCCCGTGTACTTGGCCTTTATCGCCTCTACCCACGGCTCGGGCGACTTCATGCGAGGCGTGGTGCCGCTGCTGCCTGGCCCACATCTGATCGAAAACTATAGTTTCATGATCAATGAAGGGGTTTCTTCAGCAGGTGCACCTCCGCTCGGCATCATGTTGATGAACTCGCTGATCATGGCGGTGTCCATTGCTGTCGGTAAGATCGCGATCTCAATCCTGTCAGCCTATGCGATCGTGTATTTTAAGTTCCCGTTCCGCATGGTCGCCTTCTGGATCATCTTCATTACGCTGATGCTCCCGGTCGAAGTCCGCATTATTCCAACTTTCAAAGTCGTCGCTGACTTGGGAATGCTGAACTCGTATCATGGTTTGATTATTCCGCTGATCGCCTCCGCGACGGCCACATTCCTCTTCCGTCAGTTCTTCCTGACGGTTCCCGACGAGCTGGCGGAAGCGGCACGTGTCGATGGCGCGGGACCACTGAAGTTCTTCCGCGATATTCTGCTGCCCTTGAGCCGCACCAATATCGCTGCGCTCTTCGTCATCCTCTTCATCTTCGGATGGGTGCAGTACCTGTGGCCCATGCTCATGACCACCGACAGCAAATATTACACTGTCGTTATGGGCATTAAGCGCCTCGCGGCTACCGCAGACTCTGAACCCCAATGGAACCTAGTTATGGCCGGCGTTATGCTCGCCATGCTGCCACCCGTCCTCGTCGTTATCTTCATGCAGCGCCTGTTCGTTAAAGGCCTCGTGGAAACGGAGAAATAAGTCATGGCAACGATCAATCTGGTCGACCTCAAAAAAGACTACGGCAATGTACCGGCCGTCAAAGGCGTCAACCTCTCCGTTGCTGATGGCGAGATGATTGTGCTGGTTGGCCCATCCGGTTGCGGAAAGTCCACCCTACTGCGCATGGTCGCGGGCCTCGAAAGCGTAACATCAGGCCGTATTGAGATTGGCGGCCGCGACGTGGTGAAAGCCGAACCGGCCGAACGCGACATCGCAATGGTGTTCCAGAACTACGCGCTCTACCCGCACATGACTGTGCGTGGAAACCTTGAGTATGGTTTGAAAAACCGCAACACGCCGCGCGCCGAAATTGACCGCCGTGTCGCGGAAGCTGCCGCTATCCTAGAGATCGGACCAATGCTGGATCGCAAGCCGCGCCAACTCTCGGGGGGCCAACGCCAGCGCGTTGCCATGGGCCGTGCAATTGTGCGGGAACCGGCAGCATTTCTCTTCGACGAGCCCCTGTCGAACCTCGACGCCAAGTTGCGCGTACAGATGCGCGTTGAAATCCGTAAGCTGCAACGTCGCCTCAAGACCACCAGCCTCTATGTGACTCACGATCAGCTTGAAGCGATGACGCTGGCGGATCGCCTCGTGGTGATGAATGGCGGGCTGGTTGAGCAAATTGGGACGCCCACAGAGGTATATGATCGTCCTGCAACGCTGTTCGTGGCAGGCTTCATTGGATCCCCGCCGATGAACCTCATCCCGGTTTCCTCGGTCAGCAATACCGATAACCTTAGCGCGCTGCCTCAAAACACCGATATTTTGGGCATTCGTCCAGACACCATGGTGTTGGAGCAGCCGGTCGAGCCGTCTGTCGCCTTTGCTGCCACCGTGGAACTGCTCGAGCCCATCGGCGGAGAAAGCCATCTGCACGTGCGCCTCAATTCAACGGGGCAGTCGATTGTCCTGAGCATCCCTGGGCGCCCGGACATTGAAGAAGGCAGCTCAACCACAGCCTACGCACCAGTGAGCAACTTGCATCCATTCAATGCTGCAACCGGCAAGCGCACAGACTAACCCTTTCGAATTGAAAACAGCCATGACAACAGAACAAAAAACCGGGCCGATCCGCGACGAAGTGCAGGGCCACCGAGGCTCATCCGCTATTGCTCCGGAGAACACCATTGCTGCCTTTCGGCAGGCCGCCGAACATGGCGCCAAATGGGTGGAGCTTGACGTCGCATTGAATGCTGATGGCGACCTCATCGTCATTCATGACGATAGCGTTGACCGGACAACCGATGGCTCGGGTAACCTCGGTGCGCTCACAACGGCGCAGATCAAAGCGCTGGACGGCGGGTCGTGGTTTGGTACCAATTTCACCGGCGAGAAGATACCTACGCTTGATGAGGTTATTACGGCACTCGGCGGATTTGGCCTCAACATCAACGTCGAAATCAAACAGCACCCGCACCACAAGTCGCTCGATCAATTGGTCAATGCTGTGGCAGACGCGATCGCTAAGCGCCCTTCGCATATGGAAATCATGATTTCCAGCTTTGACCCTGAATGCCTCAAAGCAATGCATAAGCGTGAGCCGAACCTCGAACTTGCCATGCTGTGGGGACGCGTACCAGACGACTGGGAAGCGAAACTCGCAGCAATTCCGGCGACCTCTATTCACGCCCATTATAAGGGCCTTTGTATTGCCTTGCTGGAGCAGACCTCCGCCAAAGACATCAAAGTGCGCGCATGGACAAGCAATGACCCTGTTGAACTGGCCAGCTTCTGGCACGCAGGTCTGACCGGCGTGATAACAGACGACCCTCGCGTTTATCTGGGATAATCACTGTGCCTGACCGCGTCGCCCTATCGATACGACAGCAGCAAATCCTTAGTCTTCTCCAGACTGAGGGACCGCAGTTTATCGACCAGTTAGCGACGCGGTTTGACGTGACTACCCAAACTATTAGGCGCGACATCAACGACTTGTGTGATCGAGGCGATGCACGTCGTTTTCACGGCGGAGTGGATCTTCCGGTTGAACCACGCAATCTCTCGGTCAATGCGCGCGCGGCGCTTAACAGTCCTGCCAAGCAGAACATTGCCGCCAAGGTTGCCGCTGCCATTCCGTCCGGTTCAACCGTATTTATGGGCATCGGTAGCACGGTTCAGTTTGTCGCAAAAGCGTTACGCGACCACGATAAGCTACGAGTCGTGACCAATAATATCGACGTTGCTTTGACCTTATCCGACGCTCCCCAAATCGAAGTGCATCTTACCGGCGGGTTGTTGCGCCACAATGACCGCGACGTGGTGGGCCCAGATACATTGGACTATTTCGAAAAGTTCTACGCCTCATTCGCAATCGTTGGTGCTGGCGCACTCGACCCCGAAAAGGGAATTTTAGATTTCAGCTACAGCGAAGCACAACTAACTCAAAAGCTCATGAGCAACGCCCGACTGACATTCCTGACCGCCGACTCCAGCAAATGGAGCCGCGAAGCCTCTGTTCGCGTCGCTAGACTTGGCAGCGTAACGCATTTTTTTACGGATAAACTTCCGGACGACGGTGTGGCAGCCCAGATCTTTGCCGACGCAGGCACGCATGTTGTAATTTGTGACGGTGACATCGAGTGACATTCTTAGGCCCTGCCCCGAGTGTCGATGACCTCCGGGATATTCGCTACGTTCTCACCGATATCGATGACACACTCACAACAAAAGGCCGCCTCCTACCTGAGACTTATGCGGCCCTCTGGGATCTCCATTACGCGGGCATTGAGGTCATCACTGTAACCGGTGGTTCCGCGGGGTGGTGTGAGCATATTGCGCGTGCATGGCCCGTGACCGCTGCCATTGGCGAAAGTGGCGCTTTCGTTATGACAGCGAACCACAACACGGTCAGCGTCGAATATTGGGAAGACGAAGCTCTTCAGATAGCGCGGCGTAAGGCCCATTTGGAAAACGTTGAGGCCCTGTTGGGAGAGCGTTTCTGCTTTGCCCATGACCAACAATTTCGCCTTGCCGACGTGGCGGTCGATATTATCGGCTACCCGCGCGATCAGGTGGATGCACTGGCGGAGCAAATTCGTGCGACGGGAGCCAGTGTGGCAATCAGCTCTGTGCATATCAACTCGTGGGTCGGCGACTATAATAAGCAGACTATGAGCGAACGTGTCTTGCGCAGACTGGGCCTTACAGATGGAGCTTTGCAGCAAGAGGTCGCCTTTTCTGGCGACTCCCGCAATGACGGCCCGATGTTCACATTCTTCGACAAGACCTTCGGCGTCGCCAACATACTGCCCGTTCTCGACGATTTACCGAAAAAACCACGCTGGATAACAAGTCGCGACGCGGGGCTAGGCTTTGTAGACCTCGCCAAAGCCATCCTCGCCGCTCGGTAAGCCAAACCATAGCGGGCATGGCACTGCGGTCCTTTGCGGTGATCCCAGTCGAACTAAATCTCAGAGCGTCGTTCGGTTTGATCAGACGCTACATACACTGTCACACGACCCGATCTCGTCACCGTAACAGCAGGGGCTGGCAGCTCTAGGCTCCCAGCCCACTTCAGACACATCAATTAAGCTGAGGTGTTTTTGCTTTCATAGAGAGTTTTAAGATCGCGGGCGATGGCAAGAGATTGCGGCTGCTCCGCCCGATAGCGTCGGTCAATCTCCATCAAGAGAACCGTGTCTGGCAGGAAGGTGAACTCGGTAAAAATTCGCTGCCAATCGATGTCGCCCCAGCCTAGGGGCATATGCAGATCGCCAATCCCGAGTGCTGTATTCTCAGCGGGGAAATAGGGCTTAAAAAAGCGCTGCGGGCGACCGAAACTGTCATGTACGTGAAGATGCCCTGTCACCGGCGCCATCGCCGCGATTTCGGCATAGAAGTCGAGGCCACGATACGTCGCTTCGATATAGGCGTGGCTGAAATCAATGAGGGCCATCAGATTGGGATGATCAACCGCCCGGACAGTGTCGGCCAATTGTGATGGGGTCTGACGATACTGGCCCGCCTCGCCCGTAAAAATGTTCTCCAAAGCAATGCGCACACCATAGCCTTTGGCAAAGTCCGCGAGTTCAGCGAGCGCTTCGCGTTCACGACGATCGGCATCGCCTCTCTCGGCCAATTGGTTGGCGCGCAGCGACCCGCCGTGTTGGACCAGAATACGAGAACCGATATCGTCGCACAGCTGCACGAGGGCCTTGGCAGCATCCAGTTGATAACCGCAGGTATCTGGGTCCATGAAATTGGACGAAACCAGCCCGTGCACTGTGTATTTCAGGTCAAAGGCTTTGGTACAGGCTTTGAGCCGCGCACGCCGGTCCGGAATGATCCGGCCGCCAGCAATCAGGTCGATACTGGTAAGGCTGATCTCCGCATAGTCAGCGCCGATGTCGGCAAGGATACCCAATTCCTCCTCAATGCTGGCGAATTCGCCGTTGACGGAGGTGACTTCAAAACCCATGCCAAGGATGGTGCTCATAGCGTGCCCGCTGCTTGTTTTTCAAATGCTGGAACAAGCAGATAGATTTGGCAAGTGACAAAGAGTTGGCGGTTTCATGACACTGTCATAACACGCGTGCACGGCGCCCATTAGACCAGCCTGCGCGGCCAAAAGGGTGACCGAGGTGGCGGAAGCTGGGAGCTCAAAAGCATTCACAGCTTCCGCATTGGATCAGCTTTTCTGCACAACCTGGGTCGTTACATTTGCACCGAGGTCGACCAGCGTTTGAAAGCGCTCGTGCGAGACAGCTTCGCTCAACTCTAGTGTCACCTGTACGCCGGCCAGCGACGCCGTGATCGGCATCGCATCAATGTTCAGCGGCAAATAGGCGTCCTTGACGATCACCGCTTCCACCTTGTCTGGAAAAATTGCTGCCAAGGTGAGTGCGACCATGCCGCCCTCGCCGTAGCCCAGTAGGTTGAGCTTGGTACGACCATAGCGCTGCAGATTTTCGTCGAGCAGCAGCTCAAGCTGGTAAAGCCCGTCGCCGAGCGTGGACAGCTCTGGGTAATCCTGTGGCCCAACGGCCCAGAAATAACCCATGACCTGCCCGGTGCCGCCGCGGCTTTGCGCACGAGGCGCACGGACGCTGACGGCCAAGGCGTCAGGCCCGAGCCGTTCGGCCACTGTCACAGCATCTTCGAGCATCTGCCAGCGGTCGTGGAAGACAAACCAGAGCGGCGCCGTTTCCGGACCGTGTCGCTGTGTCTGCAGAAAGCTTTCAGACGTCATTGCTCGACCGTGCAGCCTTCGATCCACGCGATAATGGCTTCGACTTCGGCTTCGCGCAGACGGCCGCTTGGAGGCATCTTGCCGCCCGAGCCACCAACGCTTTCATGCGTGCCGCTGATCTTGTGTGCGAGGTAGCTCTGGCTGGTATCGCCAGGGGTAACGCGGTTCATGGTCGGCAGCTGCTCGCTGGCAACATTGACCAAGAAATCATAGCCACTGCCCTTCTGGAACGACACGCCCGAACCAGGCGATGCGTCGTTGTGGCATGCAGCGCATTTGCGCGCGAGGACCGGCTCTGCCGTCTCAGTGTAAGTGGCAAGGCAGGTGTTGGCGAAGGCCGCCGAGCTGCCAACGATGAAGAGACCTGCGGTAAGGGCCGTGCGGAGAAAATTCATAGCATGTCTTTCTAGTAGAGAAGGTGCGCAGCCGAAGCTGCGCACCCAATGATTAAACGGTCTGAGCCGCTGCGTGCTGACCAGCGAGGTAGCCGAAGGTGATCCCGAGGCCGAGGGTGCCGCCACCGCCGAGATAGCTCTTGCCCGAAGGGGAAGCCGAAGCGTTACCGGCGACATAGAAGCCCGGAATTGGTGCATCCTTGACGTTCAGAACCTGACCATTGACGTCAAACATCGGTCCGCCCTTGGTGTCGAGTGTGCCAGCGCCAAGCAGGATCGCGTAGTAAGGACCTGTCTCAGAGATTGCAGAGATGTAAGGGTTCTTATTACCCTTATCGACGGTGATGTAGTGGAAGTAGCCATCGATCGGCGCTTCACCACGGCGGAAGTCGGTGTCGACACCGGTTTCTGCGAAGCCGTTGTAACGGGTGATGGTTTCCTTGAGGTTGTCGAGGAAAGCAGTATCCAGCTTGTAGGTGCCGATGCGTTCGGCCAGGCCGTCGAAGCGTGCCTGAATGTTGGCCGCAAGCTCTTCCAGCGTATTGCCGGTGATCACATGCTTTGGCAGGTCTGCACCAACCTTAGGGATTTCGTAGCCGCCGAACTCACGAGCGCCATCATCGAAGATGAAGATCTGATACAGGTTCGGGTATTCGCCAGTCCACTGGTCGTAAACTTGGTGCGAACGGGTGCGCTCTGGGTAGACGTATTTTTCGTCATACATGCGCTGGCCGAACTTGTTGACCGCAATCGAGCTGTCGCCACCAAGGAAGAACACGCCGCTTGGAACGCTGGAGAAATCCAGAACCTGTTCTAGGATAACCTGCTGGTTCCACGCTTCGTTGAGGTTGCCAAGCTTTACGCCCAACTCGGCCGACATGTTGATCAAGTCGCCTTCGTTGGTTGGAACAGCGCAACCGCCCAGAACAGGGGTACGCAGGAACTGCGTGCGCATGTGCGGGTTGTGGGTGAAACCACCGGTGCCGAAGATGACGCCCTTCTTGGCAGCAATGCGGTTGAGACCTTCTGGGGTCTCGACATGCACGCCGATGACGCGACCTTCTTCATTGCGCACGATCTGCACAACGCGATTTTCGGTGCGGATTTCTGCGCCATTGTCTTCGGCATAGATGGACATGAAGTCAACCATGTCTGCGCCGCTGCCGTTCTTGCCGTCGACGTTGACTGCGAGCTGGCGACCGAGAATCTGGCCGTTTTCAGCAATCTGACCATGATAGTCGGGAGCTGGCTTGCCGTCCCACGAGGTGAAGACCTTGGATGGAAGAGCGCCGACTTCGTCGAGCTTTTCGAACACAGGCGCTGCGTTTTCCCAGAAGGCGTTCAGCTGCGACCAGTGGTGTTCGGTCATGCCAAGAGTTGGGCTCTTGTCATTGTAGAGTTCTGGGAAGGAAACCTTAGCGACATAACGCAGGAAAGCGTCCTTGTCGTCCTTCTGCTCGAACTCGCTCATCCACTTGTTGTTCGGGACCCACGAACCACCGCCGGACTTGCCGGTCGTACCGCCGATAAAGGCTGCCTTTTCCAAGATAACGACGCTTGCGCCGCCATGGAGTGCGCCGATAGCACCGGCCAGGCCTGCACCGCCCGAACCAGCAACAACGACGTCAAATTCTTCGTCCCACTGCAACTCCTGCGCATTAGCGGCAGTTACAGTTACCGAGCCAAGAGCGGCAGTAGCAGCACCCAATCCCGCTGCTTTCATGAAACCACGACGAGAGACGCGGCTATTTTCTTCGGAAGTCATATACGTGACCCACATAGTTCTTTTGACGCGCGTCAAATTAGCTCAAGCACAGATAGTACACAAGGATACAGTTATGTTTTCGATCTGTCATCGCGCTACTCTTTTCGCCGGACGTTAACAGGCGTAGAGAGGGGGCGCACACCTGACTGGAGCGCAACGTGAACGAACCCCTTGATGAACAAGGCGCAGCCGAACGTCGCGCCACAACCATGTATCGCATCCACGAGGTGGCGCGCGTGATGAGCACCGAGTTTGACAAGCTCGTCGCCGAGCATGGCATCACCCGCGCGCAGTGGGCGGCTTTCATGCATATTTCGCTGAACCCCGGATGCCGGCAGACTGAACTTGCTGACAAAATGCAAATGGGGCGCGCGGGCGCCGGTAAACTTTTAGATAAACTCGAGGAAAAAGGCTGGATCCGTCGAGAAACGGACGAGGACGACCGTCGCGCGCGACGCGTTTGGCTTAAAAAGGATACACCTGAGCTTTTGACGATTATCCCCGAAGCTTCAAACCGTTTTTTGGACCGCGTTTACAAAGACTTATCTGAAAATGACGTCGAACGTCTCGCGTTTGCGTTGGACACCGTTATTCGAAATCTAGGCAGGGACAATGACCAGTCATAACTGCCCAGCGCGGGTGATTCCGCTCTTAATCCAAATTTATCGCCATTCAAAACTGGCTCCGCGGGAGATGTGATCGCCGCCGTCCGGAACAAGACCGGAGCCCGGCCATTGATCGTCCTCAACTTAGGAGCGACACAATGGCTACTAGCGAAAAGACTCCCACGAAATCTTCGACGGCGAACGAAGAGAAGAAGCCAGCCTCTCGTACGAAAACGACCAAATCTGGTAAGACACGCACTGTGTCTCGCGCTAAGCCCGCTGCGGAGCAGAGGCAGCAGCGCGCCCAAACGGTAAAATCAAAAGCGCAAAAAGCCCCTGCCCGCAAAGCAGCAGCTACAGAAGAGAAAGGCCTCCTGGATCTTTTCGAGCATGCGCTGCGCGACATGTATTACGCCGAGCGGAAAATTTATCGCTCGCTGCCAAAGATGATCAAGGCGGCCGATGACGCTGCACTGACGGAAGCCTTAAGCAACCATCGCGACGAAACGCAGGGCCACATCGAGATACTCGAAGAGGTCTTTGAATTGATGCATTTGCGCGTGAAAGGCGAAAAATGCGACGCCATTGATGGCATTCTAGAGGAAGCTGACGGGATTCTTGAAGATTTCGGCGGCACGCTGGCTGGCGATGCGGCGATTATTTTCTCGGCTCGCGCGGTAGAGCATTACGAAATCTGCCGCTATCATGCGATGATCGGTTTTGCTGATGCTCTGGGGCTTGATGAGGTGCACGCTAAGTTGCAGTCCGTCTATGACCAAGAAACGGCGTCGGACACGCTGCTGACATCTCTGGCTGAGGACAGCGTCAATGAAGCGGCGTCTGAGTACGACGACAGTGACAGCCAATAAATAAAGTAAGCTTCGGCCCGCTCCAGTGAGCGGGTCGATGACTATTTCGACACAGGATTTCAACTCAGCGCTCGCTTGGTGCCAAAGGTGCTGCAGACAGGTTTTGATGTGGACAACTAGAAAAGCTCAGTTCAGCCCTTGACCCGCTGCAAAGAGAATTTTATGTAGCACCCATCAACGACGAACGCACAAGTGCTTCAGAACGTTGGTGTCAGCAAAGGTTAGCTACAACCTTTGACCAGCCCGATCATCAGGGCAATGCTGGGGAATAGTTCAATGGTAGAACAGCGGACTCTGACTCCGTCAATCTTGGTTCGAGTCCAGGTTCCCCAGCCAATCTCTTCAAAATTCCATCGACATAACGGTTATGCGGCTTTGCAGGCTTGGTGCACGGCTTCCTTCCGTTGAAGTCTAGCTAGGCTTGTCAGGTCCGAGCATCGCTGCCCCCTAATGCCAGCGCACCCGTATATTGCCCACTCCCATTGGATATTCAGGCTGCCTGTCTCCTTTCCGACTTGGACAAAGTTTCGGTCCGTCCGGCCTGACCTGTTACCGTCTCCTTACCCTCTTTACATATAATAGTACTTTATGTAGCGTTTGGTCATCGTCGAAGGTGAACACACCGCGACGGCACATTGGGAGGACATCGTGACCATTTTTTCCAAGCTTGCCCTCGCGGCAAGCCTCGCTACTGCTTTGACTTCTGTCAGCATCGCTCAGGATAATCTGAAAGGCATCGTTGTTGGCTTCAGCCAGATCGGCTCGGAGTCCGGATGGCGTGCTGCCGAAACCTCAGTGACGAAACAATTAGCCGAAGAACTTGGAATTGACCTGAAATTCGCGGATGCGCAGCAGAAGCAAGAAAATCAGATCAAGGCCATTCGCGGCTTTATCGCCCAAGGCGTGGACGCCATTCTTGTCGCCCCCGTGGTGGCGACAGGTTGGGAAGACGTGTTGAGTGAAGCCAAGGAAGCCGAAATTCCGGTGGTGCTTCTCGACCGCGGTGTAGACGCGCCAGAAGATCTCTATTTAACCTCCGTCGCCTCTGACCAGGTGAAGGAAGGTCGTGTCGCCGGGGAATGGCTAGTGGCCGACGTCAATGGCGCAGACTGCAAGGTAGTGGAACTGCAGGGCACGGTGGGTTCCACCCCGGCCATTAACCGCAAGCAGGGCTTTGAAGAAGCCATTGCTGGCAATGCCAATATCACGCTGGCGCGCAGCCAGACCGGCGACTTTACCCGCGCTAAGGGTAAAGAAGTGATGGAAGGCTTCATCAAGGCCGAAAACGGTGGCGCCGATATTTGTGCGGTTTACGCGCATAATGACGACATGGCCGTTGGCGCTATTCAGGCGATCAAGGACGCAGGTCTCAAGCCAGGGACTGACATCAAGGTCGTCTCCATTGATGCTGTTCCTGACATTTTTGCGGCCATGGTGGCAGGCGAAGCCAATGCCACGGTTGAGCTGACCCCGAACATGGCAGGTCCCGCCTTTGAAGCTCTTTCGGCCTATCTCGCCGATGGCACAGAGCCTGAAAAGTTCATCATTACTGAATCCAAGCTCTACACCCCAGCCGATGATCCGCAGGGCGAATACGATCGCCGTAAGGGCCTCGGCTACTAGGACGCAAGCCTCACTCCTTCCTGAAGCGTCATCCCGGCACCAGCCGGGATGACAGTTTGTTGGCGAGGAGTAGAGTGATTGCGGGGGGAATAGGTATGACTGAGAATAGCTACGTGCTTGAAGCGCGCGGTGTGTCCAAGATTTTCGGCAATCACACAGCGCTCGACCATATCGATTTCGGCCTGCGCGCGGGCGAAGTCCATGCGCTGCTTGGCGAAAATGGTGCGGGCAAATCGACCCTCATCAAAATCCTGACCGGAGCCTATCGGCCAACAAGCGGCGGCGTCTATCTCGAGGGGAGCGAGATAACACTCGATAACCCGCTTCACGCGCAGGCTTATGGCATTGGCACTGTCTATCAAGAGGTCAATCTGCTGCCCAACCGCTCGGTAGCGGAGAACCTTTTTCTCGGACACCAGCCGCGCAAATTCGGCTTTGTTGATGTCCGCAAAATGGAAGCAGACGCGCGGGTCCTGCTTGCCAATTATGATTTGCACATCAATCCTGGCAGTGAGCTGGGAAGCCATTCCGTGGCTGTGCAGCAGATCGTGGCGATTGCCCGCGCAGTGCAGCTTTCAGGCAAAGTGCTTATTCTTGATGAACCTACTGCCAGCCTCGACCGCAATGAAGTCGCCCGGCTGTTTGAGGTGATAAAGGGCCTGAAGGCCAAGGGCCTCGCCATTTTGTTCATCACCCATTTTCTTGATCAAGTGTTCGCCATTTCGGACCGCGTAACGGTGTTGCGCAATGGCAAGCTCATCGAAACGCGAGACTTAACCTCTCTCAATCGGACAGATGTGGTGCGGTTGATGTTGGGCAAGGACATTGCATTTTCCGGGGCGACCGACATCGAGCCGATTGGTACGCATGATGAGGTGCTGCTGGAATTTGAAGGCTTTGGCCGCAAACGCAGCGTCGCGCCGTTTAACCTCGTTGTGCACAAGGGCGAAGTTATTGGTGTTGCAGGGCTTTTGGGATCAGGCCGGACCGAAATGGCGCGCATCATGTTTGGCGCCGACGCTGCCGATCAGGGCAAAGTGCGCGTCAACGGCGTAGAAACCACCATCCACCGCACCACTGACGCCATAAAAAAAGGCTTCGGCTTCTGCCCCGAGGACCGAAAGGCCGAGGGCATTTTGGGCGATCTGTCGGTGCGCGAGAACATTGTCATCGCGCTGCAGGGAAAGTTGGGCTGGTTCAAGGCGCTGGACCGAGACGAGCAGCTCGAAATCGCCGGAAAATTTGGCGAGGCGATGGATATTCGAGCCGCATCGCTCGACATGCCGGTCAAGCTCCTCTCCGGCGGCAATCAGCAAAAAGTTATCCTCTCGCGTTGGTTAGCAACTGACCCTGCCTTTCTCATCCTCGACGAACCGACCCGCGGCATTGATGTGGGCGCGCATGCTGAAATAGTGCGCACCATCAACCGCCTCCGCGACGAAGGCATGGCCATGCTGGTGATCTCATCAGAGTTGGACGAGGTGGTTGCTTACAGCTCGCGCATTGTGGTGATGCGTGAGCGCGAGATGGTTGCCGAGCTCACGGGCAAGAACATCAATGCAGGTGTGATCGTGCACGCAATTGCAAATAACAACGCCGGGGCGGAAGCATGAAGCGGCTCCATCTCCATCATTTAGCCAACACGCAGATGCTGGCACTGGCAGCCGTTCTGCTGATCAACTGGATCTTGTTTCCGAACTTCTTCCGCATCTCTTGGCAGGATGGACGCTTCTTTGGAAGCTTGATCGACGTGCTCAATCGCGGCGCGCCCGTCGCAATTTTGGCCATTGGTATGACCGGTGTCATCGCAACGAAAGGGGTAGACCTTTCAGTCGGTGCGATTATGGCGGTGTGTGGCGCAGTCGCGGCGACGATGGTTGTTGCAGGTTATCCGACACCTATGGCCGTTCTCGCAGCGTTGGCTGTTGGGCTCGCGTGCGGCCTGTGGAATGGCTTTCTCGTTGCCGTGCTCGACATCCAGCCCATTGTGGCAACGCTGGTTTTAATGGTCGCAGGACGAGGGATAGCACAGTTGATCACCTCGGGATCGATTGTCACGTTCAATGACCCTGCGTTGATTTTCCTTGGCACCGGCTCATTCCTGGGGCTGCCGATGGCTGCCGTAATCGCCGTTGTGTTGATGGTTGTGGTGACGCTCATTGCAAGGCGGACAGCGATCGGGCTTTTCGTGCAAGCGATTGGCGTTAACCGCGCAGCAGCATCGCTGGCTGGTATTCATTCGCGCGTGTTGCTGATGCTGGTCTATAGCCTGAGCGGCTTTTGCGCGGCGATTGCGGGCGTTATCGTAGCGGCAGATATCCGCGGGGCGGATGCTAATAATTCAGGGCTGTGGCTCGAGCTCGATGCCATCTTGGCTGTGGTGATCGGCGGCACGTCGCTGCTCGGCGGTAGGTTCTCCATCCCGCTCGCGGTGGTCGGTGCAATCATTATTCAGGCGATGAATACGGGGATTTTGGTGTCGGGCTTCCGTCCCGAGTTCAACCTGATTGTCAAAGCCGGGATGATCATTCTCATTTTGATGGTGCAGTCGCCCCTCCTCGGCTCGGTATTGGGCCTTTTCAAGCGTGACCGCAATCGGGTGACTTTCAAATGAAGCGCAGCTTGCGACCTCTGGCAGCCACTGCCGTAATTTTCATAATCGCCTATGCTCTTTCGGTCATGCAGTTTCCCGGCATGCTTTCAACGCGCGTCCTTGGCAATTTTCTCACTGACAATGCCTTCCTCGGCATCGCAGCGGTGGGGATGACCTTTGTCATCATTTCCGGAGGCATCGACCTGTCGGTTGGGGCGGTGATTGGGTTTACCGGCGTTTTGGTTGCCGTTCTGATCAGCTGGATGGGGTTCCATCCGCTGGTCGCGTTCATCGTTGCACTCGGGATTGCGGGGCTGTTTGGCGCGGCGATGGGCGCTACGATCCACTATCTCCAAGTGCCAAGTTTTATCGTGACATTGGCGGGGATGTTCTTGGCACGAGGCGGCGCTTCGGTGATCACGCAGGATAGCGTTCCCATCAACCACGAATTCTATTCCCTGATTACCAGCCTCATCATCAGGCTGCCCGGTGGCGGGCGATTGAGTTTTATCGGCCTTTTGATGGTCGCGATATTTCTCATCGGCGCCCTCGTGGCACATAGGACTAGGTTTGGCTCCTATGTATATGCGCTAGGCGGAAACCCTGTGTCTGCCTCCCTGATGGGCGTTCCGGTTGCCCAAACAACAGTGCAAATTTACATGCTCTCCAGCATGTTGGCGGCTTTGGCTGGCATCATCTTTTCCATCTACACCTCAGCGGGTTATCCGCTGGCGGCGGTCGGCGTAGAGTTGGATGCAATCAGCGCTGTGGTGATCGGCGGTACACTTCTCACCGGAGGGTACGGCTTCGTGCTCGGCACGTTTGTGGGCGTAATGCTGCTCGGTTTGGTCCAAACCTATATAATCTTCGACGGGACGCTTTCGAGCTGGTGGACCAAGATCGTCATCGGCATTTTATTGTTCTTATTCATCGTTTTACAGCGCATCATATTCGCGGCGTCAGCCTCTGGAAAAGATTCGCTCGAGAAAGCTTAGTATGATCGAAACTGGCAGCCTTATTCGCTCTCTCTCGGGGCGACCTGCTGCACGGAATTTCCATAATTTCGTTATCAATGAGATTGGCCTGTCTATTGTCACTGGGGCGTTTCCCGTCGGATCGACGCTCTCAAGTGATCAGGTGATGATGGAGACTTACGGTGTGTCGCGCACAGTGTTGCGCGAAGCGCTCAAGACGCTGGAGGCCAAAGGCCTAGTGGAAGCACGGCCTAAAGTGGGCACTCGTGTCTCGCCGATAAGCCGCTGGAATTTCTTCGACCCGCAAGTGTTGAGTTGGCACTATTACGCAAAGCCGAATGCGCGGTTTTATGAGAGCCTATTCGATGTGCGGCGGTCGCTTGGAACGCGCTCCGCGAGCTTGGCAGCGCAACGGCGCACCGCCGACAACGTTCGTGTGATGAAGTACTGGCTTCATCAAATCGAGCTCAATCAAACCAATCCTGAGGGCCACGGCCTGGCTTGCCTTGAAATTCACCGCGCTATCGCCGAAGCATCCGGAAACAGCTTGTTACGGTCCGTCACCGGCGTCGTGGAACTCACAATTGCCCTCGCCATCAAGGCCAACTCGTCTGGAGACACGAACGGCTATTTTACCCATGGCCTGTTATCTCATCACGCGCTTATTGCTGCCGTCGAGAAAAGCGACCCAGAGGCCGCGCAGGACGCAGCATCTGTCATTATCAATCTCGACAACGAACAGGTCGTGCGCCTACTCACAGCTGCTTAGGGCCTGCCGGACATTTGGCACGCGACCAATTGGCCGACGAGAAGCCTCTGAGCCCCTCGTAGCGCAGAGAGTACCTACATTCCGTCCAACACGTTGATTTCTCGCCTCTGGGCCGCGATGCGGAACGGGGCATTGAAAGCGCCGTAACCAGAATAGCCTCCAGTGCGCTGAACGACTTCAAAGAAAAAACCTTCACCGAAGCGCGGCGTATAGAGCTGGAAATACTCGCCATTCGCGTCGCGGTCATACAGCAAATTGGCCGCCTGAAGCTTGGACAGCAGCTCAGGTGACAAAATGAACCGAGCGGCGAGATCGTCGTAATAGTTCTGGGAAATCTGCAAAGCCGCCAACCCGTTCTCCCGCAGAATACGGGCGGTTTCGAAGATGTCGCTTGATGCAAACGCTATGTGTTGGAGGCTCGAGCCGAAGGTTTCGCTGATAAAGCGCCCTGCTAGGGTTTTGCGATTTTCTGCGCCGTTGAGGGTTAGCCGCAGTTCACCCTTGGGGCTTTCGATCACCTGACTGCGGATGAGGCCCGCAGGATCGACCACATCGACCATAGGGCTTTTATCCAGCTCGAAAATGGAGCGATAAAAGAGAATCCAGGTGAGCATTTCCTCGTAGTTCATCGTCTGAGCGAGGTGATCGACGCGAGTGAGACGGGCGCCTGCGGACTGTGCAGGAAAGGACACGAACTCTTTGTCCCACACATCGGCCAGTTCCGACTGCCGATCGAGGAAATAGATGACGCCGCCTCCTATGCCACGGACGGCGGGTATTTTGAGTTCGTTGGGCGCGACGTGCTGATTGAAGACCTGAGCATCAAGGGCGCGAGCACGGTCCAGCGCCCTGCCCGCATCCTCCACCAGTAGGCCCATGGCATAAGCACTGGTGCCGTGTGTGATGTATGCCGCGTGCGCGAGCCCCTCTCGCTCCGTATTGATGACGATATTGATATCGCCCTGCGAATAGCGATTGACCGCTTTTGAACGGTGATGACCGGTTTGGCTGAAACCGAGTTTGCCCAAGAGGCCAGCCAGTTGTTCCGCTTCGGCTTCATTGGCCGTGAACTCGACGAAAGACACGCCTTCAACCTTAGCGCGGGCCGGTAATGCAGGTGTAATGATGGGGGCGTCCGGTTCGGCCAATCGGGCTTGGTCGGCAAGAAAGATCAACGAGCGTTTCCCATCTGCGGCGATAGTGCGTGGCGATCCGGCACGGAACTGATCGTTAAAAATCTCCAATGACAGAGGACCGGAGTAGCCCGTGGCAAGAACGGCGCGGGTGAAATCCACCACGGGGAGATCGCCCTCGCCCGGCATATTGCGATAGTGGCGGCTCCAATAGAGAAGGTCCATCGAGAGCGCGGGGGCGTCTGCGAGTTGGACAAAGAAGATCTTATCACCCGGAATAGAGCGAATGGTGTCTGGGTTGATGCCGCGCGACAGCGTGTGAAAGCTATCGAGAATAAGCCCGACATTTGGATGATCGGCGCGCCGCACAATTTCCCAGGCGTCACGGTGATCGAACACATGACGACCCCAGGCCAGGGCTTCAAAACCCACCTTCAGACCGCGCTTCGCGGCGCGCTCGCCCAATTCCCGAAAATCAGCGGCAGCGCGATCAATTCCGCCCAGTGCTGCCGGGGCAACGCTTGAACAGACCAAAACCAAGGGCGCACCCAATTGCCCCATCAGATCGAACTTGCGTTCGGCTCGTTCGAAGGCGGCACTGCGATGCGGTTCTGGGAGGCCTTCAAAGTCGCGAAATGGTTGGAAGAGAGTAATCTCAAGCCCTAGATCGGCGCACATCTTGCGCACTTCAGCGGGGGATTGGTCGTAAGCGAGGAAATCGTTCTCGAAGATTTCGACCCCGTCAAAGCCAGCAGCAGCAATGGCCTCCAGCTTCTCGCGCAGATTGCCGCTGATCGAGACAGTAGCGATCGACGTTTTCATAACCCCTCCACTAACTAACTAGTTCGTACAAAGTGACATGAGGGACTTGGGAGGTCAACGGGGGCAGTATTTTGGGGGCCGTGGGCACGATCTCGCAGGGCCAATCGCGGGGTAGCAGGCCCGAGGACCCATATCTGGGGAGCAGAGTGGGCAGAGCGCCGTAGGGGGCGGAACGACAAACTGCCCCCTATGCTTGGAACTGGATAGCCGATGTTCGCGGGGCAAGCTGGCCATCTGGACGTGGACCTAAGGCCGTCGAGCCACGCTTTGTGGGTCCGCTCTCATTGAGCACGCACGGGCATGGTCGCCGCACGGGTGGCTTTGAGCTAAACTAGCGCCTCTGGTTTTGCGACAAAACGCAGAACAGCGTTCACGGCGTGCTCTTTCAAGCGGATCTGGCTATCCGGCGCACCAAAATCGCGGTCGAACAGTTTGGAGAAAGTCGCGCGATTGGAGACGTTGAAGAAGCAGAGCGCACTGATCTGCCAATGGATGTCCAGCGGATCAATGCCGGGGCGGAAATTGCCTTCGGCAACGCCCCGCTCATAGAGATCGCGAATATTGGTGATGGCCGTCACATTGAGTTCGCGCACGCCCGGTGAGGTTTCAAGATACTGGCCGTGATGGATGTTTTCGATCATCACCATGCGAATGAAATCTTCATGCTGATGGTGGTGTTCGAAAGTGAACTCGACCAGTTTTTTGAGACCGTCGATCGGCGAAAGCCCTGCGATGTCGAGCTTTGCTTCACCCTGTCGAACCTGCGCATAGGCATGCTCAAGGGCGCTGCGATAGAGCCCTTCCTTGTCGCCGAAGTAATAGTAGATCATGCGCTTGGAGGCACGGGTCTTGGCGGCAATTTCATCTATGCGGGCGCCCGATAGGCCATTGAGCGCGAACTCTTGCGAGGCAATTTCGATGATATTCTGCTTGGTCCCTTCCGGGTCCTGCTGCCGTGTTGGCGTACGGCGACCGGACGGCTTGGGAGCCTGAACATCACTCATTATAGGCACCTCTCTCGCGCGCGCCAGAATTGACTAAACTAACCAGTTCGTACATTGTGACGCAAATCGTCTGCTATCGTTGTAACGGGGCAGCAGCGCATAAAACAAGTGCGCGGGTGAACCAACGCCCAGCGACGGGGAGCATTGGTCGTGTCTATGCAGTTTGAGCGTGCAAAAGCGGCACTTTCGCGTGTCGACGCCATGCGATCCGACCTCAATCAATCTGGGCCAACACTTCGAATCGGACTGCTGGGACGCGGTATTGGTGCGTCGTTGACCCCGATCATGCACGAGAAAGAGGGCGAACGTTTAGGCCTCGCCTATCGCTATGATCTGATTGACTTTGATGCGCTGGGCCTGCCCGACAGCGCGCTTGCCGAAGTGCTCAGCGAGATGAAGGCAAAGGGGTATCGCGGATGCAATGTGACCTTCCCATTCAAGCAAGCGATTGTTCCGCTGCTTGATGGTTTAACCCCAGAGGCCCGCGCTATTGGCGCTGTAAATACCGTCGTGTTCCAGGCGGGTGGGTCCCACGGTTACAACACTGATTGCTCTGGCTTCGCGCAAAGTTTTACGGCCGCATTTGGCACCCAAGACTTGGGTCGGGTGATCCAACTGGGCGCAGGTGGTGCTGGCTCTGCCGTGGCGCAGGCGCTGATTGGGCTCGGCGTTAGCGCGCTCGATATTGTCGATGTCGATGTTGAGAAAGCCCGTGCCTTGGCGGAGCAAATGGCAAAGGCGAATGGCGCGCGGGTTAGGGCTATCGCACCAGATCAGCTGCAGTCAGCGATTGTTGGGGCCTGCGGCGCGGTCAATACAACGCCAGTGGGCATGGAAAAGCTGCCCGGCATGCCTCTGGCGCCAGACCTGCTTTGCGCCGAGCAATTCATTGTCGATATTATCTATTTTCCGCGCGAGACAGAGCTGATCAAAGCGGCTCGGGAAAAGGGATGCCGGGTACTGTCCGGCGGCGGCATGGCGATCTATCAGGCCGTTGGAGCATTCACGCTGTTTGCCGGGCAAGCAGCGGACCCGCAGGAAATGGCCAAAACCTTCGCACGCTTTGCTTAAGCCGCGAGGAGCTTGGTCTGCAGCACATGGTTGAGGCCGCTCTCAATATGGGTGCTGAGCATGGCGAGTGCGCCTTGCGTATCGCGCGCCAAGGCCAGCTCGAGCAGCGCCCTGTGATCGGAAACGACGCCTGATCCGCGAAAGCTTGCTGCCAGCATGTGATAGCGCAAAAAGCGGTCGAATATGGTGGCGTGCATCGTGAGCAAAGACCGCGATCCGCAGGCGGAAATCAGCGCATTGTGGAAGGCGAAGTCATAGCGCACCCACTCCACCGTCTGCTTGTTCTGCCCGCCCAAAAGTTGCTTTTCGATGGCCGCAAGCTTGTGATGGGCCGAGACGATTTCGCCTTCCCAATCAAGGTCACCACGCGCGATGGAGAGCTTTAACGCGTGGCTTTCAAGCAGGAGGCGCAGGTCTGCGGTTTCGCGCAAATCGGCCACTGTGGCTGGTGCCACAGCAAACCCCTTTTGCCCTTCAGCGACCACCAAGTCTTCACTCGCCAAGCGGTTCAGGACTTCACGGAGGGTGCCTAAGCCCGTGTCATAGCGCGCTTTTAGCGGCTCAAGCTTCAACTTCTGACCGGGGGCAAGGTCGCACGAAATAATATCGGCGCGCAGACGACGATAGATTGCCTCGCCTATCGTCTCTTCCGGATTGATCACCGCATCGCCTCGCCGCTTGCATTCAACCGATGATTATAAGAATATCCGATGAAATGAAAGATCGCATATTGATGCGGCGGAAACAATGTTGACATGAACGTACTAGTTCGTACAAAGTGACAAAAGCCGGTGGAGAGGGCCTTCGGCGACGTCGGAACAACCGACAAATGTTTTCTGAGGGAGGAAAATCATGATGCTAACGCTATCGCGCCGCGCGCTGATGGTTGGCGGGCTTATGCTCGCTTCACTGTTGCCCACAATGGCTCAGGACAAGCCTGTCCTGCGTTTCTCGGCTGTATTTTCTGAAGCCGATATTCGCGCTGAGATGATGAGCATGCTGTCTGCGCAAGTGGCAGACGACTACACCATCGAAACCTATCTCGGCGGCAACCTCTTTAAGCAGGGCACTGAGCTCGTCGCGCTGCAGCGCGGCAACCTCGAAATGGGCAATATCGCTCCGCAAGATATCTCCAATCAGATCCCGGCATGGTCGGTTCTGACCTCGGCCTATCTCTTCCGCGATGCCGATCATCTGCGCACCTTCTTTGACAGCGACGTAGGCGCTGAGTTCAAGAAGATGGCTGAAGACCAGCTGGGCATTCACATCATCGGCCCAACCTATTTCGGCGCACGTCACGTGGGTCTGATCAGCGAAAAGAAGATCAACACTCCTGCCGACCTCGCTGGCGTCAAGCTGCGCATGCCGGGTGGTGACGCTTGGCAGTTCCTCGGTTCGTCCATCGGTGCCAATCCAACGCCAATGGCTTATGCCGAGGTGTACACCGGACTTCAGACCGGCGCGATTGACGGGCAGGACAACCCGCTTCCGAACGTCGAGAACATGAAGTTCTACGAAGTGATGAAGCAGATCGCCCTCACTTCGCATCTGGTCGGCTTTGACCTTCTCGTCATCTCCAAGTCGTCTTGGGATGCGATGAGCCCCGAGCAGCAGGCCAAGTTTGAACAAGCAGCCAAGGCAGCCATCGACTTCAGCCAGAATGAGCACGTTGCCCGCGAGGCCGAACTGGCCGAGCGCTTCCGCAGCGCAGGTCTTGATGTCTATGAGCCTGATCTTGCTGCCTTCCGCAGCTTTGCGCAGCAGAAGTACCTTGAGTCTGATCTTGCCAAGGATTGGCCAGAAGGCGTGGTTGAGCGCATCAACGCCCTCTAATTTGCTCCAAATTTGAGGCGGCGCAATCGCGTCGCCTCTTCCGTCTTGCCGCTGGCCTCGTGCTAGCTCCCGAGGAGAGTGGACGGATGTCTCCCAAGATTTCCGCAATTGGCCGCTGGCTGCATGCCCGGGCAGAGAACCTGCTTGCCGCTATGCTGGCAATCATGTTCATCGTTTTCATCCTGCAGATCGTGTTCCGCTATGTGCTGAACCTGCCGATTGGCTGGACACATGAAATTAGCGTCATCATGTGGCTCTGGATGGTGCTGTTCGGCACGGCCTTTGTCGTGCGCGACAACGAAGAAATTCGTTTTGATCTGTTTTATGGCGCGGCTAGGCCCGGGGTGAAGCGTGTGATGGTGTTGATCACCTCGCTCACGTTGGTGGTGCTCTTTACCTTCTCGCTGCCAGCTGTGATCGACTACATCTTGTTTATGAAGGTGGAAAAGACCGCCTATCTCAAGATCCGCTTTGACTATCTCTATTCCATCTACGGGATTTTTGCCGTCGCGATGATCGTACGCCAGCTCTATGTAGCGTGGCAGGCTGCCTTTGGGCGCCTCGCGGGTGACGCTGATCCAACCAAGGTGAGCTCGGGCATATGACCACGATTTCTCTGGCCTTTGGCATTGCGCTGGGCCTGATAACGCTCCTCGCCTTCCTCGGCCTGCCGATGGGTGTGTCAATGATCTGCGGCTCACTGGTCTATCTTTTCATGCGCGGCCAGGATCCCGGCATTGTCGCTGAGCAATTCCTCAACGGCATGTATTCCAACTACATCATGTTGGCGGTGCCGCTGTTCATTCTTGCCGCCGAGATTATGAATTCAGGCACGCTGTCTGACCGCTTGCTCAAGTGGTGTGACGCGCTCGTCGGTCGCTTCCGAGGCGGTCTGGCGCAGGTGAACGTGCTGCAATCGATTGTCTTTGCGGGCATGTCAGGCTCGGCCGTGGCCGATGCTGCAGGCTCTGGCAAGATGATGCAGCACATGATGACCAAGGACAATAAATACACCCCGTCCTATGCTGCAGCGCTGACCGCTGTCACCGCGGTTATTGGGCCGATCATTCCCCCGTCCATTCCTATGGTTCTCTATGCCTTGGTGGCAGATACCTCCATTGGCTATCTGTTCCTGGGCGGCGTGGTGCCGGGCCTGATCATGGCTGGCTTTATGATGGTGCTTATCGCCATCACCGCGCGGATGAAGAACTTCCCTGTTGAGCCGCCAGTGCCCTTGCGCCAACTGCCGAAGATGACATGGGAAGCACTGCCGGTGCTGATGATGCCCGTCGTTCTGATGTACGGCATCTATGGTGGCGTAACGACGCCAACCGAGGCTGCAGCAGTGGCCGCGGCCTATGCGCTGCTTGTCTCCGTGGTCTTTTATCGCGCTGTCAAAATGCCGGAGCTTTACCAATCGCTGCTGACGAGCGCCAAAACCACAGCCTCCATCGGCATGCTGATCGCTGGCGCACTGGTATTCAATTATGTTGTCACCATCGAGAATATCCCCCGCACCATCAGCGCCATTTTGCTGTCTTGGGATATGGACCCGATCACCTTCCTGATCGTCGTCAACATCCTCCTGCTGCTGTTGGGCTGTGTTCTTGAAGGCACGACCATTCTTCTGGTGATCGTTCCAGTTCTGATCCCCGCAGCGCAGGCACTGGGCATCGACATGGTCCACTTTGGCGTCGTTGCCGTGGTCAATATCATGCTCGGACTAATCACCCCGCCCTACGGCCTTTTACTGTTCATCATGACGCGAATAGCCAAAACCCCGATGCGGGCTTTGATCAGCGATGTCATGCCCTTCCTTTGGGTTTTGATTGGCGCGCTGATCCTCTTCACATTCGTGCCGGATACGGTGCTGTGGTTGCCGAAGATGTTCGGATACCAAGGGGTCTCGCTATGAAGCCGCTCTATATTCTGAACGGTCCCAACCTTAATCGCCTCGGGAAGCGCGAGCCGCATATTTATGGCACGACGACGCTCGCCGAAGTCGAGGAGATGTGTCGGCAGGCGGCAGGTCAGCGCCATGTTGTCTTTCACCAGACCAATAGTGAAGAACAGCTGATCAACTGGGTGCATGAGGCCATCGACGAAGGGGCCGGGATTCTTATCAATCCCGCCGCCTTCACCTTCACCTCACTGGCGCTGCTTGATGCGCTCAAGATGTTTGAAGGCCCGGTGATCGAACTCCATATCTCCAACATTCACAAGCGCGAACCGATCTACCACCGCTCCTATGTTTCCATGCGGGCCGACGCGGTGATCGCCGGACTTGGAGCACGGGGCTACGCCGTGGCGACAGCAGCCATCCTCGACATTTTGGATGAGCGCGCGAGCTAGGACTAATCCTATATCAGGGCCTTGAGGGAAAATTCTCTCTGGCCAAAGTCGTCAGTGTGGCACGTTCTTTGGGGGCGGGGATAAGTCCTCGCCCCTGCCCTATTTTGCGTCAGCCCAAGTCTGCCGAATGAAGCTGGCGCTTTCGGCAAAGAGTGTTTCGTGATCAGGGAAGAGCGGGCGCCAGACGCGGGTGGCGGCGGCTATGCCAGGCAGACCGGCACCAAAGGCTTCAAGGGTGAGCCAGCCGTCATAGCCCGATGCGCGTATCGTGTTGAAAATATGAGCAAAGTCGATGTGACCGCGACCGGGAATGCCACGATCATTTTCTGAAACATGGACGATGCCGACATGGGGCGCGACGGTTTGAAAGGCAGCAACTTGGTTGCCGTCTTCGATATTGGCGTGGAAGGTGTCGTACATGATCCTGAAGGCGGGATGGTCCACACGAAGCGCGTAATCGCGGCACTGGGTGGTGGTGTTGAGGAAATAGGTCTCGAAGCGATTAAGCGGCTCAAGACTTATGAAAAGACCATTATTTTCAGCGCGTTGCGCGAGATCGCGATGCGCTTCAACGCCGTAGTTGAGTTCGCTTTCGGTGGGACCGGAGCCGGTGAAGTGACCGATGGGCGCGTGCATGGGCCCACCTAGGCTTTGCGCGCCCAGAGCAATGGCGCAATCGAGCGCCCAATTGAGGTGAGCGCGGCCTTTGGCGCGGGTTTCTGGGTCTGCCGCAATGGGGCTGACATCGGGCGTTGGCACGATAGCTGTGGCGCAACGCTCTAAGCCAATGGCGTCAAGCTGGCGACCGAGCCACGCGTAATGGTCGGGCTCGCCGGAGAGGATGGGGATTTCGACGCCGTCATAACCCAGAGCCTTCAGGCGGCGCAGAATGGGCAGGTGATCCTCTGTCACGAAATCGGTTAGACAGAGCAGGTTAATGCCGAGCTTCATAAGTCCTCCAAAACCGTCCTCCAACGGTTTGGGCACTATGCGACCAAGAAATTGGTTCGGCTAGTCGCCTGTGATGGATATGGGGATTTTGCCATGGACGCCTGGGGCGGGCATGAACAACGGAAAAGGGACTGTGACGTAAGGGCTTAGCGCGTTTGTGCTGGCGCATTTCGAGGGGAAATGCGGGAGACTACAGGCGTGAAATTGCTGGGGCGTTTGAGTGGCCTCAATGGGCCAAGTCTTGGCCTTTGGCCAGCCTTTATGGGCTCCCGGCGCGGCATGGTCACCGCGCCGAGGGGCTTTTGGCAGAAATGTGCCTCTTAGCGCGCGTCGAGAATATTGCCTTCGGCCTTGCCGAGGGTTTCCATCATCTTTTCGGCAAAGCTGGCGTCGTAAACGTCGCTGGCCGGGATTTCCTTCACTTCGGCAAAATCAGCGGTCGAGTAGGCATAGGCGACGGTCTTGTCGAGGCTCTCTGGGTTCATACAGCCATTAACGCACCAACGGCGGACGTTGATCTCGGCGGTCGACTTGATGGCTTCTGGCGTGAGGTCTTCACGCGCTGCGGTGATCGCATCGATCCAGATTTGTGGATCCTGCTGCATGGTGCGCGATGCATCGGCGAGAGCATTGGTGAAGCGCTGAAGGGCTTCACGCTTGCCTTCGAGAGTTGGCTCCAAAGCGGCGACGAATTTGGACTGGCCGGGCGAGCGCTTGGCGAATTCGTCGGCATCGACCAGAATGTGGACGCCTTCAGTGCCAGCGATGGACTGATAGGTGCCGAAGGAGACGGTGGTCGCATCGACACGGCCGACGGCCAGAGCCTGAACGCGGATGTCTGGCGCGCCAATGGCGACGAAATCTGGACCGTCAATGTCGACGCCGAAGCTGTCGATCACAGCGCGCGAGAGGTTGTAGTCCAAGCTGCCGTTATCGGCGACGGCGTAGCTGCGGCCAACGAGCTGTTCAACCGAGGTGATGTCGGTCTTGGTGGCGATGAGGAATGGGTTGCCGAGGGCAACCGAGGTGAAGCCCTTAATGGCGACATCGTTTTCGGCGCGGAGGCGAACCGCTGCGTCGATGGAGATGTCGGCGATGTCCACGGCGCCCGAGTTCAAAGCTGCAACAGCCTGTGGCGTGCCATCGAGCGCGACGATCTCGACCTTTACGCCGTGCTTTTCGTAAAAGCCCAGAGTGTCGGCAAGACGATAGACCGATGCCGTGGTTGGGTTGAAGTTGACGTCGGCAGTGCCGAGCGCCAGCTTGAGCTCAAGCATGTCGGCTGGCTGGGCGAAGGCGCCAGTCATGGCAGTTGCACTTGCGAGGGTGAAGGCAGCAGCGGCTAGAATAGAACGGCGGGTAAGAGACATCGGATTTTCTCTGCTTCTCGTTGGTTCAATGATTTCGGGCAAACAAGTCGATTGGGGCGAAGTCGGATTTCAGGATTTCTGAGGTGTTTTCGTAGCCCATCCACCCATTGATCAGGGTCGAGTAGATGCGCCGGAAGTCGGTGGTGTATTTGAGGTTGCCGTCGTCGAGATCGGTCAGGCTCGGCATGGCGCCGTATTGACCGCCCTTAACACCCTTGCCGATGACGAAGGCAGGACCGGCGGTGCCATGATCGGTGCCGAGGCTGGTGTTTTCACCGACGCGACGGCCGAATTCAGAAAAGACCATGACGACAACATCGTCGCCGCGGCCAATGCGCTCCATGTCTTCAACGAAACCGGCAATGTGATCTGAGGTGTAGGACCACAGACGCGCATGCAGATCGGACTGATAGACGTGGGTATCAAAGGCGTTGTTCCGATAGGGAACGTAGTAGACCTTGGTCGGGAAATCGGCAGCGATGAGAGCGGCAACGCGCTCTAGGCCGAAGGGGATGAGGCCGTAATCCACCGGGGTCTCATAAGACGAGCAAGCGTCGCGGACCAATTGCTCGGATGAGTTGGCGCTGGCAGCAATGTCGAGCAGGAATTGCTCGGAGGCATTGGTCGAGCCATTGCCATAGTTGCGGTCGAGCGCGGCAATGGCAGCGTGTTCTTCGTCGAGCAGGCGACGAGTGAAATTGTCCGGATTGTTGAAGACCAGCGGCACGTGATGCATGGAGCGCACGGCGAGCGACTGGCTGTCGTCGATGTTGACGAGGAAATTGGTCGAGTGACCCTGCGGGTCGATGGCATCTGCCATGCGGCCAAGCCAGCCATAAGCTTCGCCAGAGTTCGGTGCGCCGGTCTGCCAGAAGGCCATGGACGAGAAGTGCGAGAACGAGGGCTGGTCATAACCAACGCCGTTCACAATGCTCATATTGCCGTCTTTGTAGAGACGCTCAAAGCCGGTCATGGTGCGCTGGAAGCCGATGTGATCGTCGATCTTGAGCAACTTTTCTTTGCGAATGCCGAGATTGGGGCGCGCGCGATAATAGGCGTCGTCGGCATAGGGCACGACGGTGTTGAGACCGTCATTTCCGCCGGAGAGTTCGACGATCACCAGAATACGATCATTGGCCTGAGCGTCGGCGACTTTGGAGAACACGGGCGAGGTGGTGATGCCCCCTGCCCCGTTCATGACCATAGAGGAATAGCCCTGCTCGATCAGGTTGAGCTTTTCGGTATTGGAGAGTTTTGGAGTTTTGGCCATGGTCAAAAATTCCTCACGCCAGCTGATATTGGGGCGCGCTCATAATCATGTGCGCGACAAGGCGGAGGCCGTATTCCATATAGGTCTGGGCTTCGAGAAGAGAGGTGGTGCCAAGCTCGGCGTCGAGCGTGTCGATAAGGGCTTGGCGGGCCGGCGGGGCGATCGGCATACGCAGGAGGCGCACAAGCAGATGATCGACTGCCGCTTCGGTGGTTTCAGCGCCGGCTGCGAGAACCAGCTGCGACAGCGAGAAGTTTGCGGCAAAGCGGGGCGTTGGTTTTAAGCGGCGGAGCGCTTCGTTATAGCCCTGAAGGCTGGCGTAACGCGTGTTGAAGGCTTCCTGAATGCCAGCGGTCGCGCTGGGGGATGCCCCCTCTTCCAAAGTGGCTTTGGTGATTTCCATGCCAGCATTGATATTGGCGTTGACGCGGCGCACTTCAGCGCCGGGATTGTAGAGCGGATCACGGAATTCGATGATGTTGGGGAACATCACTTCCTTGGCAAAATTACCGCGCTCGAAGAGCAGGCCCGGGGTCATCCAAGAGCGACCGGAACCCCAACCCGCAACGGTGGGCGGATAGAGCGGCACCTGGCCCAAGGACTTGGTGACGGACACAGGATCGGGAATGGTGGGCAGTTCAGCCAGACCGAGCTTGCGATAAGTCGAGACAAGAAGCTCGACGGGCGATTTGATGTGGGTGCCAACGGAAGGCTGGCTATAAAAATCTTCGGAGAGGAACAGCTCTTCGAGGAAGGCCGAGATGTCGTAATTGAGCGCTTGCATCAGTGCGCCAAGCTCTTCGGCAAAGGCGGGGCTGAGGTCTTCGCGCACGAAGAAGCGGTAGAGCTTGGAGGCGATATAGATGCCGGTTTGGCGCTGGGTGAGAATGATGCGCAGGATATCGTCGCCGTTGAAAGCGCCGGTGTAGCCAAGGAAGTTCTTTTCGCCACCGTCATGCTTGGCGCGATCGAAGACGAATTTCAGATCGTCATTGCCCCAGCCAGTGAAGGCACGGGCGGCTTCGCGGATATCGTCTTCCGAGTAATGGCCGACGCCCATGGTGAAGAGCTCCATGACCTCACGGCCAAAGTTCTCATTGGGGGCGCCTTTGACGTTTTGCGCAGCATCGAGAAACACCAGCATGGCTGGATCTTTGGAGATGGCGTTGAGCAGATCGCCGAAATTGCCAGCGGCATGGGTGCGCAGGGTTTCGAGATAGAGCGCGATTTTGCGGACGTCGCGGAGCTTTTCCTCGGAGACGGCGAAATGGCCGTGCCAGAACAGGGTGAGCTTTTCTTCGAGCGGCGCGGAAGTGCGCACCATGCGATCAAGCCACCACATGGAGAGACGGCGCGTTTCGAGCGTCGTGGCGCGGAGCCAATAGAAGAACCGGTTGGTGACGGGTTGAAGCGGACGGGACCCTGCGGGCTTGACCTTAACGCCCATAGCCTCGCCGGTGCGCTCAGCCCCTTCGGTGGCGGCAGGACGGCTGACCGGGAACTGGACGAGACTATCGTCCCAGATGTCGGAGGCTTCGAAAGTGGGCAGAGCCACATTCACCGAATAGGAGTGGTAACCCACCAGACTACGGACGGCACAGACAGGGTCTAAGGCGGCGAGGCGATCGATTTCTGCCGGAGTGCCACCGAAACCCGCGCGTTCAAGCAGATGGGCTGCAGTTTCCCGCGTCCAATGCGCTGGACTAATGGGGGCAAGGCGTTCCGTACAAGGCGTAGTCATGGCAGTTCCTAAGCCGCCGGAACACGCTTTCGCGCAAAGAAATCTCCGACGTGGAAATTACTCACCATCAATCGCCGCCCGCTTCACTCTATGCGTGCTATTGGAAAAGCTTATGCCGCTAAGCTATGGCAGTTCCTTGGGAAACGCGCCGGACAATTCCTCAAGCTTTGTGCCCTCTTTGGCCATGTCCTGAATGCGCTGCCAAATACTGGAGCGGTAGGTGGCGAACTGGGGATAAGTACGCGGGTCTTGCGCAAAGCGCGGCTCGGGCAGATCGACATTGATCACGCTATCGACGCGACCGGGGCGCGGCTTCAGCAGCACAATGCGCTGGGAGAGCAGAATGGCTTCTTCGATGTCGTGGGTGACAAAGACGATGGTCGTCTTGCGACGGGCCCACATTTCGTAAAGCTCGCGGCGGAGCACCTCACGGGTGATGGCATCGAGCGCGGCGAAGGGTTCGTCCATAAGAAGAACTTTTGGCTCAACCGCCAAAGCGCGGGCGAGACCAACGCGCTGCTGCATGCCGCCGGAGAGTTCGTGAGCAAAGGCCTGGGCGAAATCGCGGAGGCCGACGGCCCCGAGCAAGGCATCGGCGCGCTGGCGACGTTCGGTTTTGCCCATGCCCCGCAGCTCGAGCACGAACTCGATATTGCCGCTGACAGTGAGCCACGGCAGGAGGCGCGCGGACTGGAAGACCATGGCCAGATCGGGACCGGGTTCTGGCGCCTGGCCAAGCGAGATGACCTCGCCATGGTCGACATCAATCAGGCCATTGATGACGCGCAGAAGCGTGGTCTTGCCGCAACCGGAGGGGCCGACAAGGGACAGAAACTCGCCCTCGGCAACGTCGAAGGAGACGTCCTGCAGCGCGGTCACTTCGCCGTTTTTGAATGTCTTGGTGATTTTTTTGACGGAAATAATGGGGGCACGGCTCATGAGGCTTCTCCCTGCGCTACGCGCCAGCGGCCAAGGCGGCGCTCGATATAGCGCAAGAGCGCAGTCAGCGCTGTGCCCAGTACCATGAGCACCAGCACGACAGCGAAATAACGATCCATCTGGAAGCGATTGCCGGCCTGCGCCAAAAGACCGCCTAGGCCGGACTGGGCCATGGTCAGCTCGGCGATGACCGTGCCAACAGTGGAAATCGCCGCGCCAATGCGCAGGCCGCTCAGAATGGAGGGCAGCGCATCGGGGATCATGACGCGCCAGAACAGGGTCGCCTTTTTGGCACCGAAGGCGCGGCCCATTTCCACCAAATCTTTATTGGCATTGGAAATGCCAGCGGCAGTGTTGATGAGAATGGGGAAGAGCGCAGCGTTCCACACCACCACAATCTTGGCTTCGGTGTAGAGGCCGAACCAGACGATGATCAGCGGGATGAAAGCTGCGCCGGGCGTGGAGTTCAGCGCGTTGACGAAAGGATCGAAAACGCGGGCCAGAATCCGGTTACCACCCAGCAGCACGCCGAGCAGAATGCCGCTGACCGCAGAGAGCAGAAAGCCCAAACCAATCACCGTGACCGACTCGCCCAGAGCCTTGATCATGGTGCCATCGGACCACAGGCGAATGCTCTGATTGAGCACATCGGTGGGCTTGGGCATGACCAATTTGCCAGCGACAGCATTGAGGGCGAACATGCCCAGAATAATCGCCAAACCCACCAGAATCTGGAGGCCGAAGACGGCCGAACCGGAGAGCTGGCCCGGCTTTCGCGGGGTGGTTTTGGAGGGTGTAGTAGGCCTAAGGCTCATCCGACTAGTGCCGATCAGACTGAAAGTTTGCGCATCTGTCGCATGAGAGCTATCGACGCGGGGACCCTTTGCGCTTTAACGGAAAGCCAGCAAAGATGCTACACGCTGCTTCGGCGCTGTCCGAAGTCAATTCGAGGAGAGTGACCCTGAGCACGCGCGATCTAACGCTACACCAGCTAAAAATATTCTGGGCTGTCGCGCAATCGAAGACGCTGACGAAGGCGGCAAAACAGCTTGGCCTGACCCAGCCCTCGCTCTCCCAGCAGCTGGCAAAGCTCGAAACAAATACAGGCACTTTGCTGTTTGAACGGCGCGCTAGCGAAATGGCGCTGACGGAGGCTGGTGGCTATCTGTTGCCTAAGGTGGAGCATCTGTTGCGCACGCTTGGCGAGGTGGAAGACGGGCTGCAGCAGTTTCAAGACGGGAAGCGCATGACCATCGGCATTGCCGGGGTGAACTCGCTGTTGCGCGTGTTGCTGCCGCAAGCCTTGGCCGACATGCTGGACAGCGGCCATGCGCTGGATTTTGATATTTTGGAAGCCGCGCCCAATGAAGTGCTCGAATATCTTTATGCGCGTCGGGTGAAAATCGGGCTGTTGGCGGCGAACTCGGTGGCGGAAGCCGGGGTGGGCTTTGTGCAGGTGCCGCTTCTGGAAGACCCCTATGTGCTGGCGGTGCCGAGCAGCCTCAAGCTGGAGGCAACGCGGTCCATCGATGACCTCAGCGCTGAGCAGCAGGCACAGCTCAATCGGGCCATTCAGTTTTCCTTCGGCACCCAACACACCAACCAAAGCATTGATTGGTATGATCGGGTTTTGCCCGACCACTACATCACCGCGCGCTGCCGCAGTTTTGAGACCGCCATGGCGCTGGTGAGCGCGGGCAATGGCGTGTGTCTGACACCGCTGATGGTGGCGCATGGATTGGATCGGAGCGGGGTGACGTTCTATCGGTTCCCCAACCAGATCCGCCGCATCGTAGCGCTGGTGCCGACGCAATATTTGCGCGCCGAACCCTATGCGAGCCTAATCGGGGCGCTGGAGAAAGCGGCTAAGGGGTATCAGGCACCTGAGACAGTGGGCGCGCCGGAATGGCTGGTGGCTCGGGCGCTGGGGTGAGATGGGGGGTAATGCCCCCTCTCCCCATGTCCGCCGTTCCCTGCTAAACGGCCTCGAAGCAAAACTCCCCTACCCCTACGAGGCACTGATGATTGAACCTGGCGCGGATTTTAAAGAGAATTTGGGCCTGCTCCCGGCTATCGACGGGGTGGCGCGGATTGAGTTGGTGGATGGTGCGGGCGCAGTTGTGGCCACAATAGAAAATGCGCCGGGCAAGCAAGGTTCGCTCAAGGTTTATCAGTATCTGCAGCAGGAATTTGGCGCGCTGAACGTGGCTGCCGCCGAGCATGGCTTGCTGGTTTTTGGTGAACACACCGAAGACGCCTGCAACAATCCGGGCGCGCACCCCAATATCGACCGCCTGATCGACGTAGTCTCTTCGGGCGATGCGCTGACAATCAATGTGATTGCTGCCTGAGTTTTAACGGCAAAAGCAATAGGGACGCCCCGAGTTATGCTTGGGGCGTTTTTGTTTGAGCGCGGATTGCGCAAGCCATTCACAATGCTCAGATTTAGCATTGAGCTTGGGTGTTGCAGGCGCAGTTGTCACCAAAAACTGCGCAGCCGCGTTACAGCTTGGCTTTGACCTCGCTGCGGAAACGTGGCAACGCCCGGACAAGTAACAAAGAGATAAGGCCCATTTCCATGACGGCCAATGCTGTGACTGTGGACCATGTCGTTGCCCGCTATGGCGACCACACAGTGCTCAAAGACGTCAGCCTGACCATTCCGCGCGGCGCCAGCTATGCGTTGCTCGGGCCCAATGGCGCGGGCAAGACCACGCTGGTGAGCATTTTGTGCACGCTGCGCCGCCCCGAGGCGGGCTCGGCGAGCATTGCCGGGGTCGATGTGGTCAAGCAATCGGCCAAGGCGAGACGCTCGCTGGGCGTGGTGTTTCAGGATTCGAGCCTCGACGACCGGTTGAGCGCCTGGGAGAACCTTGATTTCCACGGACGCGTTTATGGGCTCTCGCCCACGGAGCGCAAGCAACGCAGCGCCGAAGTGCTGGCACTGGTCGAACTGACCGAATGGGAAGACGACATTGTGCGCAATTTCTCGGGCGGGATGCGCAGGCGGCTCGAGATCGCACGGGCGCTGATGCACAATCCGGAAATTCTGTTTTTGGATGAGCCAACGGTTGGGCTCGACGCGCAGACGCGCAATCGAATTTGGCTCTATTTGGACAAGCTGCGTGCCGAGCGCGGGCTGACCGTGCTGACCACGACCCACTATATTGAGGAAGTGGAAAGCGCAGACCTCGTGTGTGTGATCGACCACGGCGAGATTATCGCCAAGGGCACACCGGGCGAATTGAAGGCCCAATATGGCCGGCGCTGGTTGCAGGTGATGCCCAAGAGTGAGGCCCTTGGGCAAGCAATTTTGGGCAGCTATGCCGGTGGGCAGACCATGGCCGATGGGCGGATCATGCTGCCGGCCGACGACAAGGGCGCAGTTGACGCGTTCCTGGCGCAGTATCAGGGCGATCTCGCCAGCATCCACTTCCAGGACCCATCGCTGGAAAGCGTGTTCCTGTCGCTGACCGGGCGCGCGCTGCGCGACACAGCCGAGGGCAAGCGTGACGCAGAAAAGGCCGCTGGCCGCCGAGGGGGCAGACGATGAGTTCAACGGCAATGATCTGGCTGCGCGGCGTGCATGGCGTGTGGCTACGCGAAATTTTGCGGGCAACGCGTGACCGGGGGCAGATGATCGGGGGCGTGAGCCGACCCCTCATTTGGCTGCTTATTCTTGGCGTGGGGCTGAACCCCTATTTCCGCGGCGAGGTCTATGGGGAGGTGCGCTATGTCATCCCCTATACCTATCTGCAGTTCCTGTTCCCGGCCGTGATCGTGCTGAACATCATGTACACCTCGATCCAGTTCGCGGTGTCGGTGATCTGGGATCGAGAGTTTGGGTTTCTGCGCGAGGTGCTGGTCTCGCCCCTGCCCCGGCCGCTGATCCTTCTCGGCAAGGTTTTGGGTGGGGCGACTATTGCCACCCTGCATGGCGCGATCGTGCTTATTCTGGCGCGATTTGCCGATGTGACGCTGGGCGTCGATCAGGTGCTGCTGGCGCTGTTTTTGATGTTCTCGCTATCGTTCGGGCTGACGTGCTTTGGCGTGGTGCTTGCGGGCAAGGTGCGCAGCTTTGAAGGCTTTGGGGTGTTCTCCAACACCATCATCCTGCCGCTCTACTTCACCTCATCCTCGGTGTTCCCGCTTGATCCGGCGCTGACGCGCACGCAGACGGCGGTGATGTATCCGGAATGGCTGGTGTTTCTGGTGCAGATCAACCCCGTGACCTATGCGGTTGATATGTTGCGCGGCGTGTTGATCAACTTCAATCAGTTCCCCGCCTATATCGGGCCGACGATGACGGCATGTATGGCCGTGGGCTTCTTCCTGCTCGCGCTTTGGGACTTTGGCCGCAAATGAGGCGCAAGGGCCGAAACCGCTGGCTGAGCACGGCCATCAATATTGGCATTATCGTTGTCGGGCTGACGGCGGTGAGCTTTCTGCCAGCGGACACCTCGCTCAAGGAGCGGCGCGACGCGGGCTTTATCAAGCTGTGCGTGCCACCAGCCTTCCCGCCGCTGGTGACGGGCAATCCGGAAGCGCCGGGCTATGACATCGAGCTGATGCAGATGATCGCCGACCGCATGGGATTGCGGCTGGTGGTGAATACGCTCGCCTCGATCGGCGCGGATTTTAACCCACGCAATTGGCTGCTGACCCGCGCGCAATGCGACGTGATCGCAGGAGGCGTTGCCGATAGCGAACAGACCCGCGGCTATTTGCAGACGATTCCAACCGACGCTGTGACGGGCTGGGTGCTGGTCGCGCGCGATGGAACCACACCTGTCGCAGGCGACTCGGTTGCGGTTTTGCCGGGCACATCTGGGCTAAATCGCCTCGCCGTCTCGGGTTGGCTGCGTGAGAGTGGATTTAAGGCAAAACCCGCGCGAAATAGTGAACAGTTTAAGGCGGAACTCCTTTCAGGTGCTGTCAGTTTTGGTGTCACGGAGCGGTTTATAGCCGCATCCGCAAACCTCGAAGATGCTGACTTCTCACTGTTCTGGCTTCCCGAACAGTCCGTTCAACTCACCGTGACAGCCATTGGCATGTGGAAAGGCGACCAAACCCTAAAGTCCGAAATTATTCACTCATTATCGGAAGTTAAGGCCTCAAAAGCCTACGAACTCCTAAGGGAAAGATATCAGATTGATGGGGAAATCGGTCGACTTGGATCATAAGTTTCTATTGATCTTACCGATAGGAGAAACCTATACCTCCTTAGGCCTTTAAACGTTCAAACGACCGGATGTTTGCTGGCTTCACGCTCCCACGGCTGTACGACGCTCTGCCGCACGACCGTATCAAATAACCAAAGCAACTTTGGTTGCTCCACCTCACCTTGTTGGGAGGGTAATCGTGACTCGAACCTCTAAGCGGCTCACTGCCGCTATGGTGGCATTCACCGCCTTTGCAGGCGTAGCGAATGCTGCTGGCTTCACCGCAGAACAAGCAGCCGCTGGTAAGATCGTTTATGACCAGCAGTGCGCTGCATGTCATGGCCGTCAGCTTGAAGGCCCGGACGCTCCAGGCCTTTTCGGCATGGACGTTATGCAGAACTGGGATTCTGCAGGCGGTCTTTATGACTTCATCGCTGTTGCTATGCCGCCATCTGGCGCTGGCACCCTCGGCGACGAAGCGTATCTGAACATCGTTGCATACATCATGGAATTCAACGGCGCTGAGCCGGGCGATGAACCGATGGTTGCCGACGAAGATCTGCTCTACGCGATCTCGCTTCAGGCAGAAGTTGAAGCTGGCTTGGCTAACCGCCCTGCAGCAGCAGCTAGCGAAGTTGCCGCGCCGGCAACGGGTCCAGCCGTTCCGCAGGCTTACACTTGGGGCAAGCAGCTCCCGGGTGGTGCTGAACCAGCTGCACCGGCCGCTCCAGCAGCGCCGTCCGTGCCGCAGGCATTCACTTTCGGCAAAACCCTGCCGGTTGCTAACTGATCTAAGAATTCCGGGCACACAGACTATGTGCCACGTGAAGGAGCATCTTATGAAATCGAACGTCCTCAAGAGCATGCTGATCGCCTCGACGGCTTTCGTTGCTGTTGCTAGCCCGAGCTTTGCTCAGAACGTGATCGAAGGCTACGAGCCGGTCACTGCTGAAATGCTGCTCAACCCACCAGCTGAAGAATGGCTGATGTGGCGCGGTAACTACGAAAACCACGGTCACTCCAAGCTCGACAAGATCAACAAGGACACCGTTGGTGACCTGGAACTCGCTTGGGCATGGCCAATGGCTGTTGCTGGCATCCAGGAAACTGCACCGTTGATCCACGACGGCATCATGTTCCTCCAGACCAACAACGCTATCGTTGAAGCGCTCGACGCGAAGACCGGCGAACTGATCTGGAAGTACACCCACGCTGCTGCGGAAATCCCAGCAACTTGGTCGTACCAGGCGAACCAGGCACGTCGTCAGAAGAACTCGATCGCCCTCTACGGCGACAAGGTTATCCTGACCACTCCAGACGCGAAGATCGTTGTGCTGAACGCAGCAGACGGTAAGGTCGCATGGGAAAAGCAGGTTCTCGATTACAACCTCGGCTATTCCTACACCATCGGTCCAGTCATCGCTGACGGCAAGATCATCTCGGCTATCTCGGGTTGCTCGATCGCCGGCACCGCTGGCGGCTGCTACATCATGGCTCACGACGTTGAGACCGGTGATGAGCTGTGGCGCTTCAACACCATCAACGATCCAAACAACCCAGAGCAGCAGGCTTCTTGGGGCGACGTTCCACCAGAAAACCGTTGGGGCGGTACGCCTTGGGCAACTGGCGCATACGACGCTGAAACCAACACCACCTACTGGGGTGTCGGTATGCCTGGCCCATACGCAGAACTCATCCGTGGTTCGGGCGATGGCGACGTGCTCTACACCAACTCGACCCTCGCTATCGATGCTTCGACCGGCGAACTGAAGTGGTACTACTCGCACCTGCCACGCGATAACTGGGACCTTGACGCTCCGTTCGAACGTATCCTGGTTGACCAGGAAGTCGACGGCGTAACGCACAAGATGGTTGTCTCCGTACCAGGCAAGATCGGTATCGCATGGGGTCTCGACCGCGACACCGGTAAGTACCTCTGGTCCAAGGAAACCGTTGTTCAGAACGTTGTTTCCTCGATCGACGCAGACGGCAAGGTCAACATCAACGAAGACCTCGTGTTCTCGTCCGTTGGCGAAACCCACATGATCTGTACCTCGGTTTCCGGTGGTAAGCTGTGGCAGGCTGCTTCGTACAACCCAGACAACGCATCGTTCTTCATTCCGCTGAACGAAGCTTGCAACACCGTTGCTCCAACCCAGACTGAATTCACCGCAGGTAACGCTGTTGGTGCAGTTAAGTTCGGCCCACGCGTTCTGCCAGAAGGCATCACCGAAGCTGGTCTGGTTCAGGCTCTGACCGTTTCGCCAACTGCTGGTGAAGACAAGTGGAAGGTCCGTTCGCGTCCATCCATCACCTCGTCGGTTCTCTCGACCGCAGGTGGCCTCGTGTTCGGTGGTGACGCTGGTCGTTACCTCAAGGCATGGGATCAGGAAACCGGTGAAGAAGTTTGGTCGCAGCGTCTGAACGCTCCGATCGGCGGCTACCCAGCAACCTATGAAATCGACGGCGAACAGTACCTGGTTATCCCAACCGGTTACTCGAACTCGGCTTCGTCGATCTCGTCGGCTCACCCGGAAGTTTCGCTTCCAACCGGTACCGGCAACTCGATCTTCGTTTACAAGCTGGCAAAGAACTAATTTGCTGACTGTGCGATTTGGAAAAGGGGCTTCGGCCCCTTTTCTCGTTTATAGGAGAGCCAAATGATCCGCATGACCGCCGCAGCCCTCGCCACCGCTTTGCTGGCAGGCACAGCATTTGCTCAGACAGGCATTCCGCAGGAGCTGTTCGACAACACCCGCCGCGTTGCGGGCGATAGCCTGACCGCTTGTTTCGACATGACCAGCCAGGCCCGTCAGTTCGATGATGCCATTGCCCGTGCCATTGGCGACGCCCTGTTCCTTGAGGTCAAAGCTCTCGAAGGCTTTGGCGGCTTCCCACTCAATGGTGAAGGCTTCATCGACGAGCTGTCGCTGGCGATGAACAATGACTGCGATATCTTCATGGGCATTTCGGTTTCGGTGAACTCGCCGATATCGGAAGCTTTTGCGATCACCCGTCCCTACGCGTCAGTACCCTTCGTACTCGCCGTCAAAGACACCGACTATCAGAGCCTTGCGGACATTCCCAAGGACGTGCGCCTTGGCACTGCTATGGCCAGCCTTGGTGAGCTCAATCTGATCAACTGGAACTTGCAGCAGGCAGAAGATCAGCGTTGGCGCCGCCTGCCCTATGCCGACCCGAATTTGATGGCCACACGCGTACTCGATGACACCATTGGTGGCATGATCCTGTGGCAACCCGTTTTGGCCAAAATGCAGCGTGAGCGCGAAGACACCAAGGCCCTGCGGATCATCGGCTCAACGCCTTTGCCAGAAAGCGTGGTGCATATTGGCGCGCTGGTCAGCAGCCGCAATACGTTCCTACGGGATCAGGTCGATCAGGCAATTGACGCTCTAGTTGCCGATGGCACGATCGCCGCGATTATGGACGAGTTCGGATATACCGGCCACGCCGGGGAATAGTTCCTAGAGCCGCGACAGGAAGGGCAAGGTGTAGCTGGCAAGATTGGGCACAATCCCAACTACCAAGGCGATGATCACCAAGCCCACGCCCAGCGGCTCATGACGCAGGAGGCGCTTTTCGCGCTCCGGCCAGAGTGCCGTCCAGATAGAGCCCATCGCGAGACCCGGGATGGGCAGCAGGTTCAAGAGAATTGAACCGGCGGCAAGCAGCTGGAATTGCTGCAGGATGAGAATTACAGCGTAGCCACCCGTGCGCGGCAGCATCAGCGCCACGCTGCGCAGCCAATCGGCAACCGGAATAAAGAGCGCAACAGCCACAAGGCTCAGCACGACCGCCGCGATCACTCCAGCAAGGCCGAAGCGGTTGGCGGAGGCGCGCATGCGCATAGGGCGCGGCCATGTCAGCGCAAAGAGCGCGCCAATAACGGCACCCCAGACAGAGAGCTGCGCAAAGGGATTGGGCGTTAGACGGCCTTCATTCTGCGGACGGCGATCGCCCATAAGGCGCGCAAAGAGGGCGAGGAAGAACCCTTGTAGGGCGACGAAAATCAACACGCCCGTAACTCGGGAGAGCAGAGTTTCAAGACTGAGTTCGCGTAACAAGGCCATTGACCGCACTCCCATGTTACCGCCGAACCATAAGATCAGCGCTGCCCATATCCACCCATAGGTGTTCGCATAAGTCAGTGCCGAGCGACAAGCGAAGCGCGCGTGAAATAGCCGATTTATGGGGAGTTAGAGGATCGGAGCCATGCTCAACGATCAAAACGCTTGCGAGCAAGCGAAGAGGGCGCGGGCGACGAAACGCCGCCCGAACCCAACAGCAGTTTACTTAACCATTGCTGCCATTGCTGCGAAGGCGTCTGCCGACTTCTTCGGCATCTTTGCAGCAGTGATGTCAGCAAGGTTTGCTGGTGCGTCGCCAACGACGATCAGACCAACCATGCCCATGCCCAGGTGCGGAAGGCACTTGTAAGCATATGCGCCTTCTACGTCGAAGGTTACGGTGATTTCTTCGTTCAGCTTGCCCTTGAATGGGGTAGCGCCTTCAGGAATCAGATCCTTGATCGATTCAGCGTTGTGCGACTTGTCGGTTGGGATGAAGGTTACCGAGTCACCAACTTCGATCTGCAGGAAAGCAGGCTCGAAAACCATTGGAGTGCCGTCAGTGCCCTTGTTGAGCATCTTAACTTCGTAGTTAGCGGCAGAAGCTGCTGCGATGGTCATAGCAGTTGCCAAACCAGCGAAAGCGATCGTGCGGAGAAGGTTCATTTGTCTCACCAAAAAAGCGCGTAATCCGGCAGGGGGCGCCAGTACGCAGTTGAACGCGGAGTATTCCCCGCGCTGGTTTCACCCTGCGGGTGTATGTAGTCGCATCGCCCCCAGTCCGCCAGAGGATGAAACCATTGTGACTGGGATGGCAAATCGCCGCAGCCAAATTAATCCCAAACACCAGCGGATTACAGTGGGTAACGCAGGAAATTGTGCCCGCGTTCCACCGCCAATACCATCGACCGTTTGGCGTAATTAAGGCGCGGTGTGCGGTTCGCCAGCTAGCACGCTGAACAGATTACGCATGCTGGACGTTTTGACACTGGCCAATCGCCCTTACCGAAGGAAGCGGATAACGCTCAAATCCTGGTACGGACACGTAAGAGAGTTTCGATATTCCTATGTCACCTGCGCAAGTGAACACGGACGCCAAGTCGCAAAACACCACCGCCGCAACCCGTCTGGCACGGCGCTATGGCGTCGACGCCCCACAGACCGGAGCGGTGTGGTCTGACACCATTGGTCTGATGCTCGACCATAGATCGGCGCGCGCCTATTTGCCGAAGCCTGTTGAGCATGGTGTCATTGAGGCTTTGGTTGCGGCAGCGCAATCGGCACCGACGTCATCCAATGTACAGGCCTGGAGCGTGGTGGTGGTGCGCGACGCGGCGCGCAAAGCGCGGCTGGCGGAATTGAGCGGGGGCAATCCCCATATTGTCGCCGCACCCGTGTTTCTCGTCTGGATCGCGGATTTGGCGCGGTTGCGGACACTGGCGCAACGCGAAGAGCTGCCCGGAGACGGTCTCGACTATATGGAGAGCTTTCTCATTGGCGTTATCGACTCCACTCTAGCGGCACAGAATACAGTTGTGGCGGCGAGCTCGCTGGGGCTCGGCAGTTGCTACATTGGGGGCATGCGCAACAAGCCAGCAGAAGTGGCCGCAGAACTCGGGCTGCCAAAAGAATGCGTGGCCGTTTTTGGGCTGACGCTGGGCTATCCGGATGAGGAACGCGCCTCGGAGGTGAAGCCGCGACTGCCACAAAGCATCGTGTTGCATGAGGAGACCTATGGCGACGCTGCCGATGCTGAGACGCTGGCGCGTTACGATCAAACCATGCGCGGCTTTCAGGAGAAGCAGGGCATGACTGTGATCGACTGGACCAAAATGATCGCTAAGCGCGTGGGCACGGTTAAGGCTTTGCGCGGGCGCGAGGCGCTGAGTGGTTTGTTGAAGGGCTTGGGGTTTGGATTGAAGTAGGGGAGTTTTTGGGGCTGGGTGTGGGGAAGGCTCGGGCCGCGCGCTTTCGGTAGAGCGATCATCGTGTTAGGTCAAAATTGAACGCTGGCAGCCCGGCAGATGGATTCTACGATGACCGATTTCCCAAATGACCTCCTCATCAATGCGCGCGACGAAGTGGCGATCCGCAAGCATTTGGCACTGGTGGCGCTGGGCAAGAAGCCTGCCGACACAGCTATTCGCGTCGGTCGACTTTTGGACGTCTATGGACGCAATTGGTATGAGGACCAAGAGATCGTCATCTCGGGGCGTCGCATCGCCTGGGTTGGACCAGCCGGCGCATATCCGGGCGAAGTGGGCGAGCGGATCGACCGCAGTCACCTCTCGGTCGTGCCGGGCTTTGGCGAAGTGCATAAGCATATTGAATCGAGCCACCTCACCCCGGAATGGGAAGCGGCGCTGGTTTTGCCCTTTGGCTGCACCTGGACTTGCGAAGCCAGCCACGAATTTTCCAATGTCGATGGGCCGCACAATCTCGAATTCTGGATGACCGCGCGCGCCGCAGGTTCGCCAGCAAAAATCTTCCCCCTGCCCGGTTCCGCTGTGCCGCCGACTGCCTATGAGCATGGTGGCGGGCATTTCGGCTATGGCGAGCAGCTCAAGTTCATGACCACCAATCTGGCTGTTTCGGGTCTTGATGAGGTGATGGATTGGCCAGCGGTGTGGAACCCAGACAACCCGTCGCACGAGCGCCTTTGGGGCATGATCGAAGCGACGTTTGAAGCGCGCGGTGTGGTCGAAGGCCATGCAGCGGGGATGCGGGCGATTGACGATATCAACGCCTTTGCCGGTGCGGGCATGGCTTCGGACCACGAAGCGTGGACCGCCGAGGAAGTGGCCGACAAGCTGCGTCGTGGGCTCTTTATGGAGCTGCGCCCGCATTCGCTGACCGACATGATCAAAGGCTTGCTCGAGCGCGGGCAGCAGGATTGGTCGAATTTTGCCCTCTGCACTGATGACCGCTCGTGCTCCGACACGATGAAGCTTGGGGCAACGGATCATAACGTGCGCCTCGCCATTCAAGCCGGGCTACCGATGGAAGTGGCCGTGCAGATGGTGACGATCAACCCAGCGCGCCATATGCGCCTCACCCCTTGGGTCGGTTCGATCTCCCCGGGACGGTATGCCGATCTCGTGTTCCTTGACGACGAAGCGACACTGTCGATTTCGGAAGTTTGGGCCGACGGGATGCAGGTTTCGAAGGGCCGTGAATATATCGCTGATGTCCCAACGATCGACTGGCCGCAATGGGCGCGCCAAACGGTCAATATCGGCCGCGACCTGACTGCCGCCGATTTTGCCATCGCTGCGCCAGAGGGAGCGACAGACAGCTGCAAGGCGGCGCTGCTACGTCCCTTCCATTGGCATGACGAGTTCATCACCACCGATCTGTCGATTGTCGACGGCTTGGTGCAGCGCGACGACAGCCGCAACATCACGAAGTTCGCTATTGTCGACCGGTTCTCGGGTACAGCGAGCGTTTCAAAAATGTTCTGGCTGGGGACAGGCCCCAAGACGCCGAACACGGCGCTGGCCTGTTCGATGGGCCACGACAAGCACAATATCTGGGCGGTCGGCTCGTCGGACGAGGCTATGGCGCTGGCGGTCAATGCGCTGCAAGAGCAGCAAGGCGGGTGGGCGCTGGTGCGCGACGGTAAAGTGCTGGCCCGGGTAAACTATGAAATCGGCGGGCTGATGACCTGCCGCCCTGCCCCAGAGCTCGACAAGGAAATGCTTGAGCTCTACGCGCAGGGCGAAACCATCGAGTGGATGTATGAGCCAACCTATTCGCCGCGCTGGTGGGCCGGATTCCCAGAGCGTCTGGCTTTTGCGACTCTGACCTGCGCGCCATGGCGCTGGGTGCTCGTTGCCCCCTCTCCCTTGGCACCGGAAGGCTTTGTAAACGTGCAGAACGGCCAGATTCACCCGATTGTGTGGTGCGGCAAATTGTAAACAAGTGGTAAATCTTGTGAGGTCCGTACCACGCGCCTAATTATGTAACTTGCACCGGCATAGCCGAAAAAATAGGCTTATTCCCAAGATACCCACGTCTGCGAGACAAGTATCTAAAGGGAACAAGGATTTTCGGTATGCACAAGAACCTAGCGCGCACGCTGGCATTGGCAATTTCGGTCGGCACCCTCGCGAGCGCAGCGCCCGCTATGGCACAGACCAAGACACTCACCATTTCCTGGTGGGGCTTCAACGGTGAAAAGCTCGAAAGCCTCGTGCTCGCGCCGTTCCGCGAACAGTGCGGCTGTGAAATCGTTTTTGAAACCGGCAACAACGGTGAGCGTCTGAACAAGATCCAGATCCGTAACGGCGGCGGCGTCGACGTTGCGTATTTCTCAGATAGCTTCTCGCAGCAGGGTATCGAGCTGGGCCTGTTCCAGCAGATCGACCAGAGCAAGCTCCCGAACCTGGCCAATATCTATGAAATGGCTAAGGACCCTCAGGACGGCTTCGGCCCAGCTTACACCATCGGTCGCGTTGGCATCGTTTACGACAGCGAAGCTGTGACCACTCCGGTGACCTCGTGGAACGATCTGTGGCGCGAAGACTTCAAGTCCTCGCTCTCGCTGCCAGGCATCACCACCACTGCAGGCCCAATGGTTGTTCTCAAGGCCGGTCTCTACAAGGGCACCGACGCGTTTGACGACGATACCGCAGCTTTCGAAGCTCTGAGCGAACTCAAGCCAAACGTAGTCAAGAACTACAACACTGGCTCGGAAATGATTAACCTGTTCTCGACCGGCGAAATCACCGCGTCGATCGCACAGGACTTCACCCTCGCACAGATCCAGGCTGCTAAGCCATCGGTCGTCTGGGCTGATCTTGAAGAAGGCTCCATTGCGACCCTCAACACCGTCAACATCCCAGTTGGCGCTGCTGAACCAGAACTCGCATACGAATTCATCAACTTCATCCTCTCCGATGAAATCCAGCAGAAGCTGGCTGAAGAAGGCGTCGACGCTCCAGTCAACACCAACGTCAAGCTGACCCCGGAACAGGCTTCGATCTGGACCTATGGCGCGGACGTTATCGGTTCGCTCGAACGCATCCACTACGGCAAGATGAACGCAGCCAAGGGTGGCTGGGTTGACCGTTGGAACGAAAACTTCGGCATGTAATGCATAGCGCTGCGCGGGTTCCCTTTACCCGCGCAGCACCCTTTTACTCTTCTCTCGAAATGCCAGGCTCATGAAACGCTTTGCCGGCTGGACCCTAGCCTCACCTGCGACACTGCTGATCCTCCTCGGCCTCGTCGCTCCTGTGGCCGCGACCATCTACGCTACCTTCGGAACGCCCGGTGGCCCCTTCGCCACCTATCAGGCCTTTTTCAGCAGCGGTTTCCGCCGCACCGTTCTGATGCGCACCATCACCATCTCGCTGGCTGTGACTGTCATCGCTTTGGCGGTAGGCTTCATCACCGCCTTTGTGGTGTCGCGCGCGCCCGGCTGGTTGAAGTCCGTGCTGATTATCGCCGCTGTGTTCCCTCTGCTCACCGGTGTGGTGGTCCGCTCGTTCGCCTGGCTGATCATTTTGGGCAAGAACGGCATCGTCAATTCGACGCTGATGAACCTTGGCATTATCTCTGAGCCCTTCCAGATGCTCTACACGCAGGGCTCTGTGATCGTGGCGATGGTCTATCTGTTTGTGCCGCTGATGATCCTGACGCTTGTTGGCGTGCTGGAAGGCATTCCGGACGATCTGATCCAAGCCTCGTCTTCGCTCGGCGCAAAGCCATTCGCGACCTTCATGCAGGTTATTTTCCCGCTGGCCGTACCCGGCCTGATCGTTGGCGCGGTGCTCGTGTTCACCGGCTCGTTCACCTCCTATGCAACTCCCCAGCTTTTGGGTGGCGAGCAGGTGATGGTGATGGGCACGCTGATGCACCAGCAGGCCATGGTCACATTTGACTGGGTAAGCGCCTCCACCATCGCTGCCATTATGGTGGTGATCACTATCGCAATCGTGCTGGCAATGACCAAAATTGCTCGCAAACTGAACCCAATGGCCGTCTGATGCCCACCAAGCTCCATCCGGCCCTTATCGGCTTTACCGTTCTCGTCTTTATCTTCCTTGTCGGTCCGCTGGTGATCATTCTGGGGTCGTCGATTTCCGACACCACCTATCTCACCTTCCCACCACAGGGACTGTCGCTGCGCTGGTTTGAAAACATCTTTGCGATGGAAGCTTTCCGTCGGACGATGATGACCTCGCTGCAAGTGGCGGTGATTTCAACCTTTGTGGCGCTGCTCATTGGCATTCCGGCGGCGTATGCGCTCAACCGCCATCGCATTCACCTGCCCGGTTGGCTATCGAGCTTCTTCGTGCTGCCGGTGCTGGTGCCAGAACTGGTGCTCGGTTTCTCGCTGCTCAAGAATGTCGCCTATACGTTCAACGCGCCGCTGATGGTGTCGCTGATTGTGGGGCACACGATCCTGATCCTGCCCTATGTGATCCGCGTGATTTCGGCATCGCTGGCCTCGTTTGACTTCTCGATCGAAGAAGCAGCGGTCAGCCTTGGCTCGCCACCGCTGAAGACCTTCTTCACCGTGCTGCTTCCGAACGTGCAGTCGGGCGTGATCGCGGCCTTTATTCTGGCCTTCATCACCTCGATCAATGACGTATCGATTTCGATTTTCATGACGGGTCCTGGTCTCTCGACCCTCCCCATCCAGCTGCTCGCTCACATGGAGCAGTTCTTTGACCCCACCGTGGCCTCGGTCTCGGTGCTGCTCATGCTGCTCACCGTCGGCGTTATGGCCGTGGTGGAACGGACCCTGGGCCTCACCTTCCTTGCCAAATAGAGATCAGCTGTGACCAAACCTCTTTCTATTCGCAACATCACCGCCCACTACGGCAAGACCAAGGTTTTGGAAGACCTCAATCTCGAGATCGGGGAAGGTGAACTCGTTTCGCTCCTCGGCGCTTCGGGCTGCGGCAAGACCACCACGCTGCGCCTTGTCGCTGGCTTCTTGCAGCCGACATCGGGTTCGATCTCTCTGGGCGGTCGCGATCTGACCACACTGCCAGCGCATGAGCGCGACATTGGTCTGGTGTTCCAGAACTATGCGCTGTTCCCGCACTTGAGCGTTGCCGACAACGTGGGCTTTGGCCTGAAGCAGCGTGGCGTTGCCACTGCGGCCAAGAACAAGCGCGTGGCGGATATGCTTGAGCGCGTGGGCCTTGCGCACCTCGCTGAACGCCTGCCAGCAGCGCTTTCGGGCGGGCAGAAGCAGCGTGTGGCTCTGGCCCGTGCGCTGGTTATCGAGCCGCCGCTCCTGATGTTCGATGAGCCGCTTTCCAACCTTGATGCGAAGCTGCGTATCGACATGCGTGTCGAAATCCGCAAGCTGCAGCGCGCCAATGGCACGACTTCGGTTTACGTGACGCACGATCAGGAAGAAGCCTTCTCGATCTCGGACCGCGTAGCAATTATGCACGCCGGTCGCATCATGCAGCTCGATACGCCGGAAAACCTCTACCAGCGTCCGGCCAATGCGTTCGTCGCGCGCTTTGTGGGCTTTGAAAACCTCATCTCGATGAAGGTTGTGGCGCGCAATGGCGAGACGGTGACGGCAGAAGCGCTCGGTGGCGTGCGGCTTGATCTCAACCAGAACCTGTTCGGCCCGATCCAAGACGAGTTCATTCTCGCTTGCCGCGCCGATGGTCTGAACGTGACCAATGATCCGGCAGCCACTGGCTTCCCGGCTGACTTGGGCCTGCGCACCTATCTTGGCCGCGCGTATCAGTATCAGGCAGAAACCACTGCGGGTTCGCTGCTGGCCAATGGTTCGCTGACCAATATCTTGGAGCCGGGTTCGCAGGCTAAGCTGGTTCCAGTGCCAGAGCAGTGCACGATTTTGGCGCACGAGTAGTCGGTTAAGGCCCCCACCTGACCTCCCCCGCGAGCGAGGGAGGGACGAAGGGGCACCCGATTTTGTCGTCGACCTTGGGATAGGCCCCCTCACCCGATGCTGCGCATCGACCTCTCCCCCAAAGGGAGAGGTGAAGAAAGGCACCGAAGTATACCTTCCCCTCACGAGGGGCGGTGAAAAAGGACCAAAAGAATGACCACGCTGCTCACCAATGCTTTGATCGTCACGATGGACGATGCTCTTACGGTTCATGAGAGCGGCTGGGTGCGTGTGGATGGCGACACCATTACCGCGATTGGCTCGGGGCCAGCGCCAAAAGTGGATGGCGCCGAGGTGATCGATTGCAATGGCGATATCGTCATGCCGGGCATGGTCAACACGCATTGCCACATGGGGATGAGCGTGTTTCGTGGTCTGGGCGAAGATGTCGATGATCGGCTTTATCGCTATATTCTGCCGCTGGAGCGCACATTCGTTTCGCCCGAAATGGTCCGGATTGGTTCGGCCATGTCGGCGTTGGAGATGATTGCAGGCGGCGTTACCACCGTCGCCGACATGTATTATTTTGAGACCGAAGTGGGCGATGTTTGCGACCAAGCTGGTTTGCGCGCCATTGTCGGGCAGACACTGGCGGACTTTGATCCGCCGGACCACAAGACCTTTGATGAAGGTTTTGCGCGGGTTGAAGAGCTGGTCGAGCGCTTTGCAGGCCACAAGCTCGTCACCCCATCTATTGCGCCGCACGCTCCCTATTCCACGGGTGTGAAGACCATGGAGCGCATTGCGGAGTGGTCGGCAGCGCATCCGGATGTGCCGGTGCAGATGCATTTGGCGGAAAGCACTTTGGAAGTGAATTGGGCGCGTGACACCCACGGCAAATCGACCGTCGCGGTAACGGCAGACGCTGGGCTTTTGAAGCCGAGCTTGATCGCCGCGCATTGCTTGCAGCTTGATGATGCGGACATCGCGATGATGGCGGAGCATCAGGTTTGTGCGGTGACCAATCCGCGCTCAAACGGCAAGGCGGGGCGCGGAATCGCGCCGGTCGAAAAGATGCGCAATGCGGGCATTCCGGTCGGCATTGGCTCGGATGGAGCGATGAGCGGGAATACGCTTGATCTCTTCTCACAGTTTGCGCCGGTTTCGATGTTTGCCAAGCTGCTCGCTGGTTCGCGAAAACCGCTCCCTGCGCTCGAAATCATCAGAATGGCGACCATTGAGGGGGCGCGGGCGTTGAGCCTCAACCTCGAGACAGGCTCGCTTGAAGTGGGCAAGCAGGCGGATCTTATTCGCATTTCGCTGGCCGCGCCGCGTATGCACCCAATGTACGACCCCTACTCCGCGCTGGTCTTTGCGGCTATGCCGAGCGACGTGACCCACACCATGGTCGCGGGCCGCTGGCTGATGCGGGATCGAAAAGTTCTAACCCTCGACACGGCGAAAACCGTGGCCGATGCCAACCAAATCGCCCGCCAGTTCAAAACGGAAATGGCGCGGCTGGATAGTCTCGCACAATGACCCAACTCGACGCTGTTCTTGCCCATGCAGATGCAAACCTTGAGAACAGCCTCGAGCGGCTGTTTGAGCTGATCCGTATTCCCTCGGTTTCGACTGAGCCGGAATATAAGGACGACGTGCGCCGTGCGGCGGAGTGGCTGCGGGACCAACTCGCAGAACTCGATTTTGACGCCAGCGTGCGGGACACAACTGGCCACCCAATGGTAGTTGGTCATGGGCCGAAAACGCCCGGCCCGCATGTGCTGTTCTACGGGCACTATGACGTGCAGCCGGTCGACCCGATTGAGCTTTGGAACACTGATCCGTTTGGGCCTTCGCTCTCCCCGCAGCCCGATGGCGAAACCCATATTCTGGGTCGTGGCGCATCGGATGATAAGGGGCAGTTGCTCACCTTCGTTGAAGCCTGCCGCGCCTGGAAGGCCGTGACGGGGAGCCTCCCCATTCAGGTGTCGATGCTGTTTGAGGGCGAGGAAGAAGCAGGCTCGCCATCGCTTGGGCCATTCCTTGAAGCCAATGCGGACGATCTCAGGGCGGATACGATCCTCGTCTGTGACACCGATATGTGGGATCACGAAACCCCGGCGATCACCACCATGTTCCGAGGCTTTGTTTCGGAAGAGTTCGAGATCACGACGGCAGATCGCGATCTGCATTCTGGCATGTTCGGCTCGGCGGCGCGGAACGCGACCCAGCTTTTGGGCACGATCATCGGCAAGCTGCGTACGGATGATGGCGTGGTTGGCATTCCCGGATTTTACGACGGCGTCGAAGAGCTTCCAGAAGCCAATAGACGCGAATGGGAACGACTGCCGTTCGACCCGGAAAAGTTCCTTGGTGATATCGGTCTTTCCATCCCGGCGGGCGAGCAAGGCCGCTCGGTGTTGGAGCAGGTCTGGGCGCGACCAACCGCAGAAATCCACGGCGTTTGGGGCGGATATTCGGGTGAGGGTTTCAAAACCGTCATTCCGGCAAAGGCTGGCGCAAAGATTTCGTTCCGGCTTGTTGCAGGGCAAGACCCGCATCGCATTCGTGAGCTATTCCGCGACTTCGTGCGCAGCATGATCCCAGCCGATTGCTCGGTGAAGTTCAAGAGCTATGCGGCGGCTGAAGCGCAATCTATGTCGCTGGATGGCGCGCTGCTCCGCAAGGCGCAGGCAGCGCTGACGACGGAGTGGAACCGCGAGACCGCGCTGGCGGGCACGGGCGGCTCCATCCCTATTTTGGGCGAATTCAAGAACCGCCTCGGCATGGAATCCCTGCTCATCGGGTTTGCGCGCTTTGATAACCGCATCCATAGCCCGAACGAAAAATACGACCTCTCCAGCTTCCACAAGGGCATCCGCTCTTGGGTGCGCATCCTCCACGCTTTCTCGGAGCAATAACCTATGGCGATGATCACGCGCTTCTCTGTAAGCCCGCTCTATACGCAAATTACCCAGCTCGCGGCTGTTGCCGGGGGCCGTGCTGCAGCCGATGTGGTCATTACGGGTGCACGCGTGCTCTCGACCTATTCCGAGCGCATTCTCGACAATAAGGAAATCTGGCTCTCAGGCGGTCGTATCGCTGCGATCAAGCCAGCGGGCGCTTATAAGTCGGCACCGGCACCCAAGCACGTTTACGACGCCAAGGGCGGCATTATCGCGCCGGGTCTGGTGGACCCGCATATTCACATTGAAAGCTCGATGGTCACGGCCTGCGCATATGCGGAAGGCGCGCTGCTCAACGGCACGACCACCATTTTCTGCGACAGCCACGAAATCGGTAACGTCATGGACGTTGCAGGCGTTGAGGCCATGCTGGAAGATGCGCGTTTGGCGCCGCTCTCGATCTTCCTCACAGTGCCGTCCACGGTTCCGGCGACCTCGCCAGAACTCGAAACCGCTGGTGGCGATCTGACGCCTGAGAAGATCGGTGCGATCTTTGACAAATGGCCAGAAGCCGTGGCGCTCGGCGAGAAGATGGACTTTGTGCCGGTTGCTATGGGCGACCCGCGCTCGCACGCCATTATCGCGGAAAGCCTCAAGCGCGGCCGGCCGGTTTCGGGCCACGTCTATGGCCGTGAGTTTGTTGCGCCCTATGCGGCAGCAGGCGTGACCGACACGCATGAAGCGGTCGACAAGGACATTTCGGAAGATTTCCTTGAAGCCGGTATCTGGGTGTTCCTGCGCGGCGGCAACCCAGCGACGCCTTGGAACTCGATTGTTGAGGCGATCAGGCCGATCACCGAAATGGGTGCGAGCCACAAGCGCTACGCGGTGTGCACCGACGACCGTGATGCGGACGACCTTCTCACCTTCGGGCTCGATTGGGTGGTGCGAGAAGCCATTCGTTGCGGCGTAAAGCCAGAACAGGCTTGGGCGATGGGTTCGCTGCATGGAGCAACGCGCTTTGGCATGGGCGATGAAATCGGTGGTCTGGGCGGCGGTCGTCGCGCTGACCTCGTGCTGCTCAATGACGATCTTAAGCCAGTCAACACCTGGTACGGTGGTGAGCTGATGGTCGAGGGTGGCAAGATCACATCGCTGCTCGATGAAACGCTGGAGCAACGCTACGTCTATCCGCGCGCGGCTTATAATACGGTCCATTTGCCAAAGGGCCTAAAGCTCACCCCAGAGCTGCCCGCAGGTCCGGTGACGGCCAATGCTATTGGCATTGAAATGCCAGGTATTACCCTGCCCCATCGCAAGGTTGAAATCACCCCAACGGGCGACTGGGCAACGACGCTCAAGAACCACGACCTCTGCTTCGTTACCGTAGTTGAGCGTCACGGCAAGACCAATGGCGGTATCGCCCATGGCTTCTTGCATGAGTTCAACCTCACGGGCGGCGCGGTTGCCTCTTCGGTTGGGCACGACAGCCACAACATCATCATCGCCGGCACCAATGAAGCCGACATGCAGCTGGCGCTCAAGACCATTGAAGACGCCAATGGCGGTATCGTTGTGGTCAAGGACGGCGCGGTGCTGTCCTTTGTAGCGCTGCCTGTCGCTGGTCTCATCTCCGACAAGCGCGTTCATGAGGTGGCGGAAAAAACCAAGGTTCTCAAGAAGGTCTGGGACGAGATGGGCTGCGCCATTCCGTATATGGGCTTCAACCTCATCCCGCTCTCGGTGATCCCGGAAATCCGCATCACGGACAAGGGTCTGGTAAAAGTTCCTGAAATGGTGATTCAGCCGCTCTATGACTAATCGCTCGGTTATTATCGACACCGATCCCGGTCTCGACGACGCAATCGCTGTGCTCTTTGTCTTTGGCAGTGAGCGTTTCAATGTTCTCGGCCTCGCTACTGTGGCCGGGAATATTGGGATTGAGCGGACCACAGCGAATGCTGCAAGCCTTGCGACCCTGATGGGTCGCGGGGATGTGGCGATTGCCCGGGGCGCAAACGCGCCGCTGGTGCGAAACGCTATTGATGAAGTGGCGATCCACGGCAATGACGGGCTCGGCGGGGTCACTTTAGCGCCCGGTCAGAATCCGGTTACTGCCCCGGCGCATCTGTGGATGGCTGAACAGCTGCGGGCAGCACCCGCTGGCTCCATCGATATTCTGGCTCTTGGGCCCCTGACCAATCTGGCTTTGCTCATTCAGCACGATCCGGAAGCGGCGCGTCGGATTGGCCGTGTGATCGCTATGGGCGGGGCTATCGTTGAGAAGGGCAATGTCGGCCCGCGTTCGGAATTCAACTTTGCCGTTGATCCGGAAGCGGCGGAGATGGTGTTCGGCTTTGGGTTTGACCTGACGCTGATCCCGCTCGATGTGACGCGAAAAGTGCGGGCAGATGAGGGATACGTCGCATCCTTTAATGGCACGCTGCATGGCGACGTCGCCGCGAAATTGTTGGAAGCCTATTTCCTTGATGGCCGCCAGAGCCGCCCGCTGCACGACCCTTGCGTCATGCTCTACGCGCTTGAGCCGGAGATTTTCGGGATTGAAGAGCTGACCATTGCTCTTGATCTGACCGACGATCCGGGTGCGCTGGTGGTCTCGAACGCAGGCGTGCCGTTAAAAGTCGCGATGACGGTGGATGTGCAGAAGACGCTCGATCTCCTGCACTCCGGTTTCGTTTCTTAAGCCGACAGATCCTGCTCGACGAGCGTTGCCCAATAGCGCGCGCCGGTCAGGATCGCGTCGTCGTTAAAATCGTAGCGGGAATTGTGGTGCAGCGCGCCGTCTTGCGCAGGGCCATTGCCCAGCCAGACATAGCACCCAGGCACGCGATTGCCGAATTCAGCAAAATCATCGCCAGCCGTTGATGGCGGGAAATCCGTCACCACGGCGCGGCCTGTCGCGGCTGTTGCCGCCTTGTGTGCGCGGGCGGTGACCTCGGCACTGTTGACGACAGGCGGAATGCGGCGATTGAAGGTGTAGCTCACCTCAATGTCGAAGCTCGCGGCGACGCCATGGGCGAGACGGCCGATTTCTGCTTCGAGCTGATCGCGCACCGCAGGGGTGTAAGCACGCGCAGTGCCGCCGATGCGGACGACATCAGGAATGACGTTGAGCGCTTTGAAATCACCCGCCGATAGGGCGCAGGCGCTGACCACGGCGGGCTGAAGCGGATCGACAACGCGCGCCACAATGGTGTGGAGCATGGTGAGGAAATGGGCAGCAGCGGTAACGGCATCCTTGCCCAGATGCGGCTTGGCGCCGTGGGTACCAACACCAGTGAAGGCGACTTCCCAGCTGTCGGATGAGGCCAGTTGCGGGCCGGTCACGACAGCCATTTCATCGGTGGCAAGACCGGGCATGTTGTGGAGGCCATAGACGGCGTCACAGGGGAAGAGATCGAAGAACCCCTCTTCAATCATCGCCTTAGCGCCACCGCGGCCTTCTTCAGCAGGCTGGAAGATGAAGTGAACAGTGCCGTCGAAATTCTTGGTGCGGGCAAGGTAGCGCGCGGCAGCGAGCAGCATGACGGTATGCCCGTCATGGCCGCAGGCGTGCATGGTGTTGGGCGTGGTGGATTTGTATTCGCGGTCGGCAAGCTCGGGCATAGCGAGCGCATCCATATCGGCACGTAGGCCGATGGAGCGGGTACCACTGCCGACTTTAAGGGTGCCAACGACACCTGTTTTGCCTAGGCCGCGATGAACGGTTATGCCGACCTCCGCGAGTTTTTCGGCGACGATGCCGCTGGTGCGCACTTCCTCAAAGCCAAGTTCGGGGTGGGTGTGCAGATCGCGCCGCAGGGCGATCATGTCATCAAGTTCGAACGGGGCGTTATCGAGGTGTTCCATTGGCTCAAGAGTCTGGGTAAAGGTGCTGGCACATTGCGTTATTCGGAACGCAGCGACAAGAAAAGAGACGCGCTTTGCCCCTAGAACCGCATCACTTCTGGCAGGAGGTTTTCCCAGCAGGCACGCACGCTACGGGTGAGAGCTATACGGGCTTTTATCCGGCGGAGTTTGCCGATGGGCGTCAGCTCGCCCTGCCCTTGCGCGTGCTGCCCGGCGACGGGACGCGGGCGGTGTCGTCGCTGATCGTCAATCAGGCGAGTTTTGTGGTGGAGGATGCGCTCGCACAAGGCATGGAGGACCTGATCGGGCCGTATAATGTCGATGCGGTGATTGGTGTGCCGACGCTGGGCTTGCCGTTGGCCAATAACGTGGCGCGGCGGCTGGGGCACGCCAGAATGGTGCCACTGGGGACGTCGCGAAAATTTTGGTATGTCGATGAGCTGTCGGAGCCGCTGAGCTCGATCACCAGCCCGACCCATGCCAAGACCATCTTTATAGATCCGCGCATGTTGCCGCTGGTTGAAGGCAAGCGCGTGTGTCTGATCGACGATGTGATCAGCTCCGGCTCTTCGATGGTGGCGGTTCTGCGCCTCTTGGAAAAAGCGGGTATTGAGCCCGTGGTGATTGCAGCAGCGATGCTGCAATCAAACCGATGGAAAGACGGTCTGGCGCGGTATCAAGACCGCATCGTCGCCCCGCTCAAGTCTCCTCTGTTTGAGAAGACGAGCGAGGACCGCTGGAAGCCAATTGTTTAGTTTTCTGGCGTGTCCAGGTAGACCATTTCTACGGCACCGACACTGCGCTTGAGCAGTTTGCAATGATACTGCTCTGTCGAGCCTTTAATGCGCAGATCAAAGTGATCGGGTAGCACTGTGGTCAGGGCCAGTGTCGCTTCAGCGCCGTCATCCCATAGGCTGCGGATCGTGCAATCATAGGTCGAGCGACCATCATTAAAGATGATCTGGCCGGCCTTGAGCACGCGACGCCGATTAACCTTGGGTTCTTCATCGGGCTTTGGCGCAAGGTGGACACGATCTCGTCCTGAGCGCTTGGCATTGTAGAGCGCCGCATCGCTGCGCGCGATGAGCGCCTCAATGTCGTCGCCAGGAACCAGCGATGCGACACCAAAAGACGAGGTTACTGAGATGGGCGGACGGCTATGCGGGAACCGCAGCTGTTTGACAACTTGGCGCAGCTTTTCCGCCACATCCATAGCTGTCGCTTCTTCAGTCTGCGGCAGAAGCACGGCAAACTCTTCGCCACCGAGGCGGCCCACAATATCGCTCTGACGCAGCGTCTCTTTGAACGCCTTCACGACGCCGGTGAGAACCTGATCGCCAGCGGCATGACCGTAGGTGTCGTTGATCTGCTTAAAGTGGTCGATGTCGAGCGAGATGCAGCTCAGCGGCGCGTTGTTACGGTTCGATAGCGAAATGTGCTTTTTCGCTTCTTCCTTGAAGGAACGGCGGCTGCTGGCGCCAGTCAGAACGTCGGTGATCGCTTCCTGCCGCAGTTCCAGGCCCTGCATGACCAAGGCTGCGAGGTGACGGAGGATTTCCATCTCACGCGGGCCGAAGGTCCGTTTCTTAGTGTCGACAGCGCAGATCGTTCCGACCATCAGCCCTTTTGAGGTGAAGATGGGGGTGCCGGCGTAAAAGCGGATATAGGGCGCACCGACGACTTTCTCGTGGTCAGCGAAACGAGCGTCTTCGGTCGCGTCATTGACGATGACAGTATCGCCCGCTTCGAGCGTGAAGCGGCAAAAGGCGCTATCCAAGTCCTGCTCGGTATTGGTCATGCCGACAGAGGCTTTGTACCACTGACGATGCGCGTCGATCAGGGTCACAAGCCCGATGTCGACGTCAAACACCAAGCGGATCAGGTCTGAAATTCGGTCGAAGGCCGGTTCGCGCGGACTGTCTAAAATATCCAGGGCCTGTAACGCCGCGAGGCGACTATTGTCATCGCTGACATCCTGCCAACGCTGTGTAGGCGACGACATGCGACCTCCATGCCCTAAAGACCACAAACGGACCAATCGCTTGCTCAATGCGCAAGCCGCTAGCACAGTTGGCGCAGCGTCAAAAGTCTAACTGAGAATGCTTTCGGGTCCGTGAAGGCATTTGCGCAGATGATCCACACCCAATTAAGCGCAGTAAATCTCATAGAGGGTGGTGAGAAGACGCGTGACGTTCTCGGAAGAGAGCCGATAGTAGATCGTCTGGCCATCGCGCCGGGTTTTCACGAGGCCTAAGGCGCGCAGCTTTGAGAGATGTTGGGACAGCGGCGACTGCTCCAGGCCCACGAGCTTGGCCAGATCGCTGACGCTGCGCTCTTGATGCAAGAGGTTACACAGGACCAGTAGGCGCTTTGGATTTGCCATGGCGGTGAGCAGTTGCGCGGCTTCTTCAGCGCGTGGCTCAAGAGCCGCCATGTCCATTGGCTTTTCGGATGCGTTAGGGATAGCGCTTTCCTGAGTTGACATATTAGGACATTCGAATATATTGATCCACTGAACATTAGCGGTTTCGCATAGACGCCGCGCTTTTGCAACTTTGGATGGCCGATGATCACCCAGTTCACCCCTATTGAGGCTCTATTGGGCGGCAGCCTGATTGGCCTTAGCGCTGTGCTTCTCATGGCATTTCATGGCCGTATCGCTGGCATGACCGGCATTTTGGCAGGAGCGATCATGCCAAAAGGAGACGCCGGTTGGCGTGTTGCCTTCCTACTCGGCGCCATCGCTGCCCCTGTGCTGTTGACGCTCGTTAAAGGCAGCCCCTTGCCGTTCGCGGCCGACTTCCCGGCCTGGGCGATTGTCCTGAGCGGTTTGCTCGTTGGCGTAGGCGTGACCTTTGGCGGCGGCTGCACCTCGGGACATGGCGTTTGCGGCATAGCGCGGTTGTCGACCCGTTCGATCGTTGCAACGGTGACGTTTATGGCGACAACGCTGATCACCGTTTTTGTTATTCGGCACGTGCTCGGAGGCTTCTAATATGATCCGCATTCTGTCTGCTGGTCTTATCGGCCTCGTTTTCGGTGCTGGAATTGTGATTTCGGGCATGGGCAATCCAGCAAAGGTGCTCAATTTCTTCGACATCTTTGGCACATGGGACCCGAGTTTGATGCTGGTGATGGGATCTGCCCTCGCCGTCACATTCATTGGCTATCGCTTTGTGCTCAAGCGCCCGATGCCCGTGTTTGACAAAGTGTTTCACCTGCCGACGAAAACCACCATCGATAAGCCGCTGGTGATTGGCTCGGCGATGTTCGGCATTGGTTGGGGGATCGCGGGATTTTGTCCGGGCGGAGTCATTCCGGCGCTCGGCTCAGGCAACATCCAACCGTTTATGTTCGTTATGGCCATGATCGCAGGTATCGCCGCGACCACCGTCTTACGCACACGCGCCACCAAGGCGGCGTAAAGTTAGATTGAGAGACTAAAATGACTGCTGCCCCGATCCCGTTCACGCCGGACCTCAGGGTGAAACCAGACGTCGTCGCCTTCTTCGATGATGACTCCAACACCATCAGTTACGTGGTCAAAGACCCCAATTCGAACGCCTGCGCTGTGATCGACAGTGTGATGGACTTTGACTACGCGTCGGGTGCCATTTCCTATGAAAGCGCAGATGAGATCATTGCATTCATCACGGAAAAGGGCTGGACCGTTGAGTGGCTGATCGAAACCCATGTCCACGCCGACCATTTGTCCGCCGCACCCTATATTCAGGGCAAGCTCGGCGGCCAGCTTGGTATTGGCGACCGAATTTCGGTGGTGCAGGACACGTTTGGGAAGATCTTCAACGAAGGGACGGAGTTCCAACGTGATGGCTCGCAGTTTGACCGCCTGTTCACGGACGGCGACAGCTATCAGATCGGGACTCTGACGGCTTACACCCTATTCACACCCGGCCATACGCCTGCGGATATGGTGCATGTAATTGGCAATTCTGCCTTTGTCGGCGACACGCTGTTCATGCCGGATGGTGGCTCGGCGCGTGCGGATTTTCCGGGCGGAGACGCGCGCACACTCTATCGCTCAATCCAGCGGCTATTGCAGCTTCCGGACGAGTTACGTCTGTTTATGTGCCACGACTATGGACCGAATGGGCGCGACATCCGTTGGGAAACCACTATTGGCGAACAGCGGGAATTCAATATCCACGTCGGTAAGGGAACAACGGAAGATGAGTTTGTGGCGATGCGTGAAGCGCGCGATGCCACACTCTCGATGCCGCGCCTGATTATCCCCTCGCTGCAAATCAATATGCGCGCCGGTCATCTGCCCAAAGCTGAAGACAATGGCACGAGCTATTTGAAAGTGCCCCTCAACGGGCTCAATAAGAAGAAGGATTAAGTTTGATGAAAATCAAGATTGTTGACGAACGCTTTGGCCAGACCGGGCAGATCCAGACTTCCGAGATCCCCGAAATCGTCGCTGCAGGCTATAAGGGTATTGTGTGCGCGCGTCCGGACGATGAAGACCCAAACCAGCCAAGCTTTGACGACATCGCGGCGGCAGCGAGCGCAGCGGGCCTACAGGCCTTTCATGTTCCCGTGTCGGGCCCACTCGGCGAAGGTCAGTTGATCAAGTTCACCCAGGCCCTTGAGGCCATTGATGGCCCAGTGCTCGGCTATTGCCGCTCTGGTGGCCGTGCGGGCAGTCTTTACGCTGCAACGCGCTAAGGCTTAGCGAGACAAAAGAAAACGGCGGCCGGGTTTCCCGAGCCGCCGTTTAATATTTACAGCAGAAGCGACTTAGCGCGCTGCGATCTTTTCGCTGATCAGCGCGTAGAGCTTCTTGGTGTCGGCGTTGAAGTTGCGGATGCCTTCCGAAAGCTTTTCCGTGGCCATTGCATCTTCATTGAGCGCCCAGCGGAACTTGGCTTCCGTCAGGTCGATCTTGGCAGGCGAACCCTTAGCGCCGTCGAGCGCACGTGGCAGTTCACCGGTGTCGGCAGCAAGCTGTTCGAGCAGCGCTGGCGCGATGGTGAGACGATCGCAACCAGCGAGGGCTTCGATCTGGCCGGTATGGCGGAAGGAAGCACCCATCACGATGGTCGGGATGTTGTGCGCCTTGAAATATTCGTAGATGCCGCGAACCGAAATGACGCCCGGATCCTGATCTGGGGTGTAGGTCTGGCCCGTCGACTTGGAGAACCAGTCGGTGATACGGCCAACGAATGGCGAGATCAGGAACGAGCCAGCGTCCGCGCAAGCAATAGCCTGAGCCTGCGAGAAGACGAGGGTCAGGTTACAATCAATGCCAGCCTTCTGCAGAGCGCGGGCGGCAGTGATGCCTTCCCAGGTCGCAGCGAGCTTGATGAGAATGCGGTCCTTGGAAATGCCACGGGCAGCATAGGCGTCGATGATCGCCTTGGCCTTGGCTTCAGATGCGACAGCATCAAAGGACAGGTCCGCGTCAACTTCGGTGGAAACGCGACCGGGAACGAGTTCGGCAAGAGCTGCGCCGACGTCGATGGTCAGGCGGTCAGCAATCTTGGTGACGGCATTGGCTTCGCCAGCGAGTGCGCCAACTGCTTCGTCGAAATGCGAAGCAAAAGCTGGGCTCTGCAGCGCCTTCAGCACGATAGAGGGATTGGTGGTGCAATCCTGAGGTACAAATTTGCGCACCGCTTCCAGATCGCCTGTATCGGCGACAACCACCGACATTGACTTCAACTGTTCAAGCTTACTTGTCACCATCAACTCCGGGACTCTTTGCGTTCACTGCTCTGGCCATATGGCCAAGCTCCGAGGAGAGCAATATCTCAACCGCTTCACTGTGCAAGTCAGTCATTCGCCGCCTCGTCCACTTGCAACGCGTTTGCGCGCGCATTGTAGCGACAAGCGGGGGATGTTGCACCCCTTAAAGAGTGGAAAGTGTTTGTCGAATTGGCAGCCAGATTAGCCAAATTTGGCGCGGTTGTTGCCAGAGCTTTGCCCATTGGAGCCCCCCACACTCACCATATCGCGCGGCGCGGTGATCGTACCTAGGGCCCGTTTTGGTTACACCGACGACAGCCCGAAATTCACGCGAGATGCGGACAGGAGCTTAGTCCGGCTACTGGCTCACGCCAAACCCTTGAATCCACGAAATTCCTGCCATGTATGCTGTGTTTCGATCGAACTCGGTTTCTATGCCCTCGAGGACGAGTACACCGCCAAAGGCGCGCAGATCTTGCGCGACGCCGCGCAATTCGATGGCCGCGGGTTCTCCCTGTCGCGCATTCCGCGTGTAGTGCCCGTTGATCTTAACAATGTCAGGCCGGATTTGCGTCAAGCGCTCTTGCGTGCTGTGGCCGACGCCATAGTCATCCAGCGCGATCTTGATGCCGCGCGAGCGCAGAGCTTCTATGAAACTTCCATAGCCTACCGGTAGAGCCGCCGTCTCTGTAACTTCGACCACAAGGCGCGGGGCAACTCCGGCATGCGCGTCAACGAGCGTAAAAAACTCGCCCCATTGATCGTCGAGCACAGCGCTGTTTGCCGAGATATTGACGCCAAGGCGCGCCTCCGGCTGGTCAATCAGCCACTGCGCCACTGTGAGTGCCACGAAATGGTCTATCGGGCGGATACGACCAAGTCGCTCCGCGGCAGCGATGCCTATGAACAGAGATGGGCCGTTTAATTCACCGGAACATCGGCGCAAAAGGCATTCATGGTACAGCGTGTGTTGCGGGTTATCACGCTGATGGATGCCCTGCTGCACAAGCGTCAAACGGCCAGCCGACAGATCGGCCAGCAGACGCTCGGCCTCTTCCGATTCCATTACCTCCGCTTCTGAGACCGTCGCCGGAATGACTGTGTTGTGATGACAATCCGAAACGGCTCCATTGCCGTTTTTCATCGACAACTCGTCCTCCACTGAGGAGGCGCAGACTATGCGCCTCAAAACTCTTAAAACTATATTCGGGCCGCAATATCTCAACACTTCGGTGAGTAGACATCGGTGGCGACGCATTGCGACGAGCGTGGTCACACTAACGATTTACATCTATTTTTCCCGCCACACCAGAACCCTATTCAATATATCTCAGAGTATATCAGGATGAATACCTACCAGCGACGAAAAGTCCACTTGCAGAAATAGTTGCAACAAACACAGAGAGAAGAAACTACAGTCGAATTCGCGCCGGATTACCGTTCGCCTGCAGCTACGCAACTATCCACTGGAGCCGCAGATGACGAAGCAAAGATGGCACTTTCAGGCTTTGCGAGCGATTTTTATCCAGACGGATCGGCATTCTTTTCGCCGTTAAGGCAAAGTTCTCACAAGGCCATAAGGACGGCATATGGCTATCAAAAACAACCCGCTAACCCGATCCAAATCACACGAAATGCGCTAGTATACATGCAGGGAGACTCTGGCGAATGCGCATACTGCTGGTCGAAGATAATGAGGATCTTGGGGAAGCTATCGAACAGCGCCTCCGCAATGCGGGCCATTCGGTGGAATGGGTCAAGGACGGAGCGGACGTGGTGGCCACGGCCGAAAGCGATGCCTTTGATGTGGTCGCGCTCGATTTGATGCTGCCCAATAAGGACGGCATTACCGTGATCGCTGAGTTGCGGAAACGGCGGTTTAGCGCGCCAGTTTTGGTCATGACCGCGCGGTCTGAGATCGACGACAAGGTCTCGATCCTTGACCTTGGCGCGGATGATTACATCGTCAAACCCTTCGATTTGCGAGAGCTGGAAGCGCGCCTGAGGGCCTTGCTGCGTCGCTCCGGCGGGCAAACCTCAAGCCTGGTGGAAGTGGGCAATCTCACTCTAGATGTCGCGGGCATGCATGCCCTGATCGGCGGCACGCCAGTTGAACTCGGGCGCCGCGAATTTCGCTTGCTGGAAATTCTGATCATCAACATCGGTAAGGTGGTGGCGAAAGAACGGCTGATGAACCAGCTGTTTAGCTTCGATGAGGGCGTGTCCATCAATGCGCTGGAATTGCACATTTCGCGCCTGCGCAAGAAGCTGGCGGAAGCGTGTATCGAAATCGGCACTGTCCGCGGCGTTGGCTATATCGCGCGAGTTGTATCTTGAGCACAGACTTGCCTGCACGACGGTTTTCCATCCGCAAGCGCATCTTCATTCTGGCGATATGCCTCTTATTGGTTTCGTCGCTGAGCCTGATCGTCTTCATTCGGGACTATTCCGAACGCGCAGCGGACCGCGCCTTTGATCGGCTTCTGGCGGCCTCTGCCCTGACAATCGCGGGCGCTGTTCAGGTGGAAAATGACGATGTTATCGTCGAACTGCCGTTCGCGGCTTTTGCCATGTTCTCCGGTCAAGACCGGGTATTCTACGCTGTAGAGGACCCCGATGGGCGCACCGTGACGGGCTATGACGATCTCGCCCAGTCCATGCGCGAGACGACAGAGGCAGTGCCGCTATTCCATGACGTTTCCTATCGCGGCGAGTTGGTGCGTGTCGCCAGTGTGGGGCGGTTGATTTCCACCCCAACGGACACGGGTTGGGTGACAATCCATGTGGCAGAGACCCAGCGACAGCGAGAGGCCTTGGCGGCGGAAATTCTCTCCAATGCCGTGCTGCCGGTGGTGGCGCTAACGCTCCTCGCAATCGGTCTCGTTTGGTTCGGCATTTCGCGCATGTTTGCGCCACTGACCCAGCTGGAACACAATTTGCGCGCGCGTCGTCCGGAGGATTTGGATCCGGTGGATGTGCCTGTGCCGGTGGAAGTCGATCATCTGGTGGTGGCGCTGAACGGGTTTATGGCCCGTCTGCGCAATGCCATGGAACGTGTGTCGGGCCTTGTTGCGGAAGCGGCACATGAAGTGCGCACGCCTCTCGCCTCCATCCGCGCCCAAGCAGAGGTGGCGCTGGAAGAACAAGACCCGAAAAAGCTTCGACAGCGCGTCGCACGTATTCACGGTAGTGCGGTGCAGGCCAGCCAATTGGTCAATCAGCTGCTGATGGAAGCGACCGTTTCCCATCGGCTGGATAATCATGAGGGCAGCACAACGTCGATTGCTGCTCTGGTCGACGAAGTGGTGACCCGATTGGATGAAAAGCAGAGCGCGCGTGTGGGCGTGAGCATTTCCCCTGCCGCTGCGCTGGCGACGATACCGGGCGACCGCGTGGCATTGCGCGAGATGCTGCGCAATGTGGTCGACAATGCACTGACCTATTCCGACGGTCCCATCGACATCGCCGTAACCAACTCAGAGAGCGATGTCGTGCTGCGCGTGCTTGATCGCGGACCGGGGCTGGAAGCGCATGAGAAAAACGAAGTCATGGGCCGCTTTAAGCGGGGTAAGGCCAGTGCGGGCAAGGTCGGATCGGGACTCGGATTGTCCATCGTCGCGCGCGTGGTCGAAGCGCATAAGGGGCAGCTGACACTGAAAGACCGCTCGGAAGGTGGATTGAACGTCGAGATGAAGTTTCCCATGCCAAAGAACCATTTGACGCAATGGTCTTGGGTTGTCGGCGTCGCTTTAGCAGTCAGCCTCATCCCCATGGTGTCGCCATTGGCGGCGTCGACCCGGTATCCTGCACTCGATGAAACCAGCCCTACGGTTCTGACCATTGTAGGGGTAACCGATACCCCGCTCTTTGCGCATTTTATAGAACGGTTCCAGCAGCTGCATCCGCAGGTCGAGGTGCACTATGAGGAAATGGCATCCCTGCCCCTTTATGAGGCCTTCCTCGATGGTACGATCATAGAAGGCACCGACCTCATCATCAGCTCGGCATCGGACTTGCAGGTCAAGCTGGCTAATGATGGCTATGCGCTGGCCTATGACAGCCCCTATCTCGGCGCGCTGCCGGATTGGGCGCATTGGCGCAACGAGGTTTTCGGGTTCACGTTTGAGCCCGCGGTGACGATCTATAATCCCGATTTGGTCGCTGCAGAGGAAGTGCCACGCACCCATCTCACTCTGGCAGAACTGCTCGAAGCGCAGGCGGAGAGATTTTCCGGGCGCATCTCGACCTATGACATCGCCCTATCAGGTGTGGGTTATTTGTTGGCTGCGCAGGACCAGATGATATCATCGACCTTCTGGCGATTAGCTACCGCTTTTGGACGGGTTGACGCGGAGTTTTCGGGATCGAGCCCGGCCATCTTGAACGGCGTTGCTGAGGGACGCCTGGCGCTGGGGTTCAATGTCCTGGGGTCCTATGCCTTTGCTCGCAAAGCGGAGGGAGCCAATATCGAAATCGTGGTGCCGGACGATTACGTGTTGGTCCTGACACGCTCGATGTTCATCCCGCAGACGGCGGACCACACCGATCTCGCCAAGGCGTTTGTCGACTTCGCGCTGTCGCCCGACGGGCAAGCTGTGGCAGCGGGGCCCACCGCGCTTGGCTCGGTTATTCCCAATACTGACGGCGAATGGTCGAGCGAGACGATTGCCGCGCTCGGGCGCGGCGTGATCCAGCCTATTCCGCTGGGACCGGGACTGCTCGTTTCGCTTGATACGCTGCGGCGCCAAAGGTTTTTGGAAACCTGGCAGGAGATCGTGTCGCCAAAGAACTAAGCAAGGCCAAGCGCTCAGTGCATGGCTGTTTTGAGCAAAGGCCCGGTACTCTTGGGCGGAAAGCAACCTATCTTAAGGGCATGCAACGTCCCGTGAATGTCACGGGCCCAGAAAGGATAGACCGATGAGCACCGCCCGCAAGAACAAGTTCTTTGCGACCCTCGACACCTTTGTGACCGTATTCGGCAGCGCTGCTGCAGTTTCGGCAGCTGTTGAAGGCGGACGCGCACCGAAGGCTAAGCACCTCAACGCACTGGGCATTGACCCAGCGCAGTTCGAGAGCATCCGCCGCTAAGGCTAGAGAGCCTTTCCTCGCAGAAAAATTAAGCCCGGCTGATCACTCGGCCGGGCTTTTGTTTTTAGTCTTCGTCGCTGGCGAGGCTGCCGAGCACTTGCCCCTTGCCTTTGAGGCGGAAGTACATGGGCACAGCCACCGCGATAAAGGCTGCCACATAGAGCACGATGGCGATCGGCGAGGCGAAGAGATAGCCAATGTCGCCCTGGCTGATCGCCAGCGCCCGGCGCAATTGCTGCTCGGCCATAGGGCCGAGAATAAGCCCGACCACCACCGGCGCGATTGGATAGCCAAAGCGGCGCAGGATGTAACCCAAGACGCCAAAGACCAGCAGCAGCACCAGCTCGAACGAGATGCGAACTGGGCCAATACCCATAGACATCGCCCCATTGGCGCCGAGTGTACCCAGTGTCGCGAACACCAGAATGCCGCCATAGAGCCACGGCTTTGGCACGGTGAGGAGTTTCACCCAGAGGCCAATCAGCGGCAGGTTGAGAACCAGAAGCATGAAGTTGGCGACCAGAAGCGAAGCAATCAGCGCCCAGACGAGGCTGGAGTTGTTGGTGAAGAGCAATGGGCCCGGCTGCAGACCGAACTGCTGGAAGCCCGCCAACATAATCGCAGCGGTTGCTGTTGTCGGCAGGCCGAGCGTCAGCAGCGGTACAAGCGTGCCCGCGGCGGACGCATTATTGGCAGCTTCCGGGCCGGCAACACCCTCAATTGCGCCATGGCCGAACTCTTCCGGCTTTTTAGCAAAAGACTTTTCGGTGCTGTAGGAGAGGAAGCTCGCGACGTCCGCGCCACCCGCAGGCATGGCCCCGATTGGAAAACCGATGGCCGTACCGCGCAACCACGGCATCCACGAGCGTTTCCAATCCTCAATGGTCATCCACACAGAGCCTTTGACGGCCATCACCTGAGCGTTGACCTGATCGCGATCCGATGCGGTTTTGAGTGTTTCCCCGATAGCGAAAAGCGCAACTGCAAGGGTGGTGACCTCAATGCCGTCGAGCAAGTCCATGACACCGAAGGCGAGACGGGTCTGACCCGATTGAAGATCGATACCGATCAAGCCTAAGCCGAGACCAATGAACAGCGCGGTTAGCCCACGCAGCGCACTATCGCCAAAGGCGGCCGAGACGGTGACGAAGGCCAGAACCATCAGTGCGAAATAGTCGGCAGGGCCAAAGGCGAGCGCGAATTTTACGACGAATGGGGCGATGAAGGCTAAGCCAAGGGTTGCCAAGAGACCGGCGACGAACGAGCCAATCGCGGCCGTGGCGAGAGCAGGACCACCCCTGCCCTTGCGGGCCATTTTATTCCCCTCCAGCGCGGTGACGATGGACGCACTCTCGCCCGGGGTATTGAGCAGGATGGAGGTGGTGGAGCCGCCATACATGCCGCCATAGTAAATGCCCGCAAACATGATCAGCGAACCTGCTGGATCCAGCTTGTAGGTGACCGGCAAAAGCAGCGCGACAGTGAGCGCGGGGCCGATGCCGGGCAGAACACCAACGGCAGTGCCGAGGGTTACGCCGATGAGCGCGTAGATCAAGTTTTGCACCTGCATCGCGGCCATAAGGCCTTGGGCGAGAAGTTCGAATGTATTCATCAGACGAAACTCCCCGTGGTTAGAAACCGCTCAAGCACGCCCATGGGGAGCGAGAGTTGCAGCCCCTTGGCGAAGATGAACCAGACGACAAAGGCAAAAACGATGCCGATAGGGATGGTTTGCCAAAGCGGACCGCGGCCAAAGGCTTTTGCCGTGAAGGCAAAAAGAAGACCTGTAGCGATCGAGAAACCAGCCGTTGAGAGCAGGAGTATCTGTGCGACGAGACCGCCAACCACCCAAAGGATCGGACCGATGTCGTCTTTACTGCGTTCTGGGAAACCATTTCGTGCAGCGGAGATAAATGTCCCCACGGAGAGCAGCGCCAACCCGGTCGCGATGACATAGGGGAAGACGTGCGGACCCATTTTTTGCTGAATGGGCGGTATGCGCATCTGGCTGGTTTGCCAGAAGATCACAGCAGAAATGATGGCGAGGATGACGCCGATAATAAGCGCCGCCCCATCGGGGCGACGCGTCGGCTGTGGTGAGCCGTTGATCATTGGACGAGGCCAATGTCTTTCAGAATGGCTTCGGTGGCAGAAATATCTGCTTCGAGCTGAGCGGTGAAAGCATCGCCATCGAGATAGGTGTCGACCCAACCGCGGCTTTCAAGAGCGGCCTTCCATGTTGCGGATTCGGCCATCTTCTTGATGTCGGCAGTGATAGTAGCCTTCTGCTCATCGGTGATGCCGGGTGCAGCTGCAACCATGCGCCAGTTCTGAACAGCGGTATCAACGCCAGCTTCCTGAAGGGTTGGCGCATCAAAGCCTGGAACGCGGGTGTCGGTCGAAACAGCCAGGAGGCGGAGATCGCCAGTTGCGATTTGCGACGCAAATTCGCTGATACCGGAAACGCCAACAGTCACCTGATTGCCGAGGATAGCAGCGAGCGCTTCGCCACCGCCGGAATAGGCAATGTAGTTTACCTGGGTCGGATCAACGCCAACGGCCTTGGCGATGAGACCTGCTGTGATGTGGTCAGCGCCACCAGCAGAACCACCAGCCCAAGACACGCCGCCTGGGTTTTCCTTGAGCTTAGCGACGAGGCCAGCCATGTCCTGAATGTCGGACGCGCCGGGAACGACGATACCAACGGCTTCACCAGTGAGGCGCGCAATTGGGGTCACATCAGCAAGCGTAACGGGCGATGCGTTGGTGAGGATGGCGCCAACCATCACATAGCCACCGACGATCAGGGCATTGGCATTGCCAGATTCCTGCGTGGCGAACTGGGCAAGACCAATGGTGCCGCCTGCGCCCGGTACGTTGGTAACCTGCACGTTAGCCGAGATACCATCAGCAACGAGTGCTTCTTGCATGGTACGGGCCGTCTGGTCCCAACCACCGCCCGGCGCGGCCGGAGCGATGATAGAATAGTCAGCTGCGAATGCAGGTACGGCCATAGCGCTGGTGACCAGCGCTGCTAAAAATAGCTTGTTCATGGTTCCTCCCTAGAACAATAGCGAACGTTTTTCGTCCGTCCCTCAGCTTACGGCGCAGAGTCTGTCAGCGTCCTGTCATCCTCCCTCCCCGGCCGTAATCCGCAAACGGGGCGATCTCTTCGATCCAGATAGTTGTGGCGACAAATCGGATGCAATTGCAAGACCCGGCACTTTTGCGCGCGAGAATGGCTCCTAGAGCGCTGGGTTAACGACCAGCTTGCCGTGCGTTTTTCCGGCAAGGATTTGCCGCGCCTTTTCCGGCAAGACCGCGAGGCCTATCTCTTCGACATTGCTGGCGTATTGGGCTTGATCAAAGATATCCCCCAAGCGCCCCCAAGCGCCCATCCGCGCCTCATGGGGCTGCATGACACTATCGATGCCGAGGATGTTTGCGCCGCGCAGCAGGAAGGGCAGCACATTGGTGTTCAGCTCAAGGCCCGCAGCATTGCCCAGGCTTGCGACAGAGCCATCATAAGCAAGCTGACGCAAAACCTTGCCCAAGATATTGCCACCCACACAGTCGACAACGCCTGCCCAGCGGGCGGTTTCGAGTGGTTTGTCGGGCTCTGCCAGAAAATCGTCTCGGCTGATGATGTGCTTCGCGCCAAGCGCTTTCAGCATTGGCGTATGTTCAGCGCGACCTGAGAGTGCGGTGACGGCATAACCCAAATTGGACAGAAGGCCGACCGCGATAGAGCCGACGCCCCCGGCAGCGCCTGTCACCAAAACATCGCCAGAAGTTCGGGTTAGGCCATGTCCCTCAAGACGATTGATGGCCAGCATGGCCGTAAGCCCGGCAGTACCGAGCACCATGGCGGCACGGGTATCGAGCTTGGTATGAAGGGGCACGAGCCAATCGGCGTTGACGCGCGCTCGTTGGGAGAAGCCGCCCCAATGGAGCTCGCCCACCCTCCAGCCGGTGAGCACAACGGCGTCTCCGGGAGCATAGCGCTCGTCCTTGCTGTCGCGAACAATGCCTGAGAAATCTATGCCAGCGATGTGCGGGAAGCTGCGAACCAGACCGCCTTTACCGAGCAGGCAAAGGCCATCTTTGTAATTGAAACCGGCAAAATCAATGTCAACGACGACATCACCGGGCGGCAGTTGCGCGTCGTCGAGGGTGACAAGTTGGGAGACGAGGCCAGCCTCTTCAGTCTTGCTCGTCAGCAGTGCTCGAAAACTCATGCTCGCTCTCCCTTGCGTCCACCCAGCTATGTGTGGCGCATATGGGGGCGATCCGAAAGAGGGTTTTGTGCCTTAGTCTTCTGGCCGCCAGACAGGCGAGGCTTCTCGTGGCAGTGGGGCGAGACGCGTGATGTCATCGCCGCGACGCATGAAGATATTCATGCGGAAGGAATTGCCAATACGCTCAGAGCGCTCAATGAACACGGCGGCAATATCGGGCGGACACAGCTCGGTTACGGTTTCGCGGAACAGACGGAGCCAACGCATGAAATGGGCGTCTGACAGTTCGGGGATGCCCATATGTTTGGGCATGGGGCGACCATCGTAGCGCCCGGAGCCGAGCAGCATGGAGCTCCAGAAATCGGCGATCTTGCTGAGATGGTGAGGCCATTCGTCAGCGGCAATTTTGGAATTGAACACCGGGCCAACGACATCATCCCTGCGCGCCCGGGCATAGAACTCATCCACGACAGCGCGGATCAGTTCTTCGCTGAGGCCCTCAGGCGTATCCCAGCCTATGCGGTGCAGGCGCGTGCCAACGGGGCGATCTGATTGGGTCATGATGAAATGGGCCTAATGGAGTAAGAGCAACGACGCCCGCCCGAGACGACGTGCTCGAGCCGCTCAACGGCAACATCGTCGCCCAATACAGATTGGAACACCGAAAGTTCTGATCGGCAAAAGCCTTGGCAGGACGTCGCGGCGGCGCAAATTGGGCAATGGTTTTCGATGAGCAGGATCGATCCGTCTTCGGCCTGCGACCAAGAACTCATATAGCCTTCGGTGCTGCGGGCCTGCGCCAAGGCGTCGACACGATCGGTGAGCGCTGTGAGGTCTGCGGTGGCGGCAGAATAGAGCTTGAGCGTATCGGCCTCGCGTTGCGCGACGATCTGGTCCAAGGCGGCTTCACCGAGAGTGGAACGCACGATGTCGAGGATTTGAACGGTCAGTGCGGCGTGCGTATCCGGGAAATGGGACTGTGCTGCCGGTGTGAGTGACCAAATCTGGGTCGGGCGGCCCGCTTTGGAGGGGACCGGGCAGGCTTCAACCAGACCGTCCGCCGCCAGGCGCAAAAGCTGCTGGCGAGCAGCCTCTCCGGTGATTCCGAGCTTATCGCCAACATCGGCAGACGACAGCTCGCCGTGCATTTTCAGGACCATCAACAGACGCTCCGACGGGCTGCGGGGCGACCACTGAGCGTCTTGACGATCAGAGCTTGACTTATCTTGCTGCACGGTTTTCAAAGGCATGACTTGGAAATACCGTTTCTGAGCTTCGCATGCAAGCGAGTAACATCTGAAAACCTCGGAGCAGCGTTGATCTGCTGCCTAACGGAACTCCGATGGGCACCAGAGCATCACCTGCCAAACGCTTTACCGAACGCGAGCCGCGTAGACATCTTGACCACGAAACGACCGACCCTGCCGATGATTGCTGAATTTGATTTGCCCGACACCATGCGGATGCGTCCGTTACGCAATTCTACGGTTGGCGAAGCAGAGTTTCGGCAGGCTATGGCGACTCTCGCCTCCAGTGTGCATGTTGTGACGGCGAGACGGGGCGATGAAATGGTTGGGCGTACGGTCACCTCGGTTATGTCGCTTTCGGCGCAGCCCCCGGCCATCCTGATTTCCATAGATATTGTCAGCCGGTTGGCGGATGTGATTGCCAAAACAGGCGGTTTTTCTCTGGCCCTGCTCAGAGATGATCAAAGGGATATTGCAGACGCTTTCGCCGGCAAGCTTGCACCAGAGCGGCGCTTCGATGTGGGGCGTTGGACACGCTGGCACTCGGGCCACCCCAAACTACTTGGCGCAGCTATGACGGTGGACTGCGAAGTGATCGGTTCAATGGAAACGGGAACGCATGTGCTGTTTGCCGGAGCGTTGATCGAGGCAGAAACCAACACAAAAGCGACACCATTGCTTTGGCATAATCGTAACTATGCCCTGCCCAAAAACAGCGGGTAACACAGGAGTGGCAACGGTTTTGCCCTCTGTCGCGTTATCTTTGGGTGATTGGAGATCGAGCGTGCCGCGTTTTTATTTCAACCTTCGCATAGACGACGAGTTGTTCCGCGATGACGTGGGCAGCGAACACAGTAATCTCGACGCCGCAGAGCAGAATGCTGCTGAGATGGGGCGAGCTATCATCGAGAGAATTGCAGGCGATCATGAACAGCTCGGCGTGCCGCGCTGTATCGAAATCACCGACGAGGATGGGCGCGATCTGCTCTACATCGTCTTCTGGCAAGGGCCGGAAATCGATACGCGAGATTTTGCGGCGCTACCGCAGCAGACCCTGCATTAGCCTAAAAGAATGGGCCAGCGTGGGTGGTGACGACGATGCCTAGGATCAGCGCGCCCGCGAGGGCTGCGTAAGAGACATAGCGTTGGAGTTGGCGCATGAGGGCCTCCGCACTTTACCCCCTAACACTACCACTCTGGTCGGCATTAACAAGCGTTTAACAATTCGTTCTCAGGCCGAATTGAGAAACAGTTTGCCCCAATGTGACATTCTGATGAAACAAGTGCCGTAGCATAATGGGCGTTTGAAACAGACGATGGAGACATATCGCCCGTTTCCGGCCTACTCTTGGCACGCGAGTCAGGGAGCAAGCGGCATGAATGACGAAGTCATTTCACGGATTTTAGAAACATCTCAGCAGTTTAATTCAGACGACAGCGGTGAAAATGACTTCCTCAAATCAGCACTTAAGACGATAGACGCTAGCGATCTTGAGCGCGCCGACAGCGCTGTATTGCTGGCAGACCTGCGGAACACTTACCAGCGTCTCCAAGAGATCGACACCACCAAGCTGAAATTGTGGGTCACCCCACCAGCAGGCGCGGGTGCGCCCCTGGTGCTCGATATTATCTCCCCAGACATGCCCTATATCGTCGACAGCGTGTTGGCGGCAGTGCGCAGCGGCGGCGGGAATGTCCGCCTGTTTGCCCATCCTATTGTCCGCCCGCAAAGCGCGGCCGAGCGGCAAGTGAGCGTTTTACATATCCAGGCTGATCCGGTGGCCGATCAATCTGCATTGATCGAAGAGATCGCGCAAACCCTGCGCGATGTGCATAGCGCAGTGACCGACCTATCGCCGATGTTGTCTGCGGTGCGTGCTGCAACGCAGGCCATACCTGAGACAATGGCAGGGGCCGCTGAGGCAAAGGCGTTTGTCGAGTGGCTGACGCATTACAATTTCATTTTTGTGGGCGTGAAGGACTTCCGCCTTGTGGGCGATGAGTTGATCGAGGCCGATGGCCCTGGTCTTGGCCTTTTCCACGAGCCTAATTTTAAGGTGGTGCGCAGCGGGGCAGACTATGTCCACTCGACGCCGGAGCTGGTTGGCTTTGCAAAAAGCGACGAGCCTATCCTTGTGACGAAAGCCAATTTGCGCAGCCGCATCCATCGGCGTGCGCATCTCGATTACATCGGCATCAAGCGCTATGGGCCGAGCGGCGAGCCAATCGGGGAGCTGCGCGTCGTCGGGCTCTATACTGCGCAAGCGCAATCGGCGGCGCATACGGACGTCCCTATTATCCGGCAAAAAATCGCCGAGGTTATGCAGCGCTCAGCGATTGATCCGCTGGCTCACGCGGGGCGCATGCTGCTCAGCGCGCTCAATAGCTATCCACGCGATGAATTGTTTCAGGTTTCAACCGAGCAACTCACCGAGTTCGCGGAAGCTATTGCCGCGCTCTACGATCGGCCAAGGGTGCGCGTGTTACCACGGGTGGATCGGTTTGATAATTTCGTGTCGATCTTGGTCTATGTGCCCCGCGATCTCTATGACGGCGATTTGCGATCACAGATCACGCAATTCCTAGCGCAGGAATACGACGGACGCGTCTCTGCATTTTATCCGCATTTCCTCGAAAACGAGCTCGTCAGGCTGCATGTGATTATCGGGCGCAATGGTGGCCCGACGCCGCGCCCCGAGAGACAGCGTTTGGAACACGCTATCGAGGCGCTGACGCATAATTTCGGCGATCGTCTGGCCGACGCTGCGAGTGACCCGGCGCATATCAGCGATTGGCGTAATGCGTTCACTACCGCCTATCAGAGCCGCACGAGCGTGGAGGATGCGCTTGAGGATATCGGCGTGTTTAACCAGCTTGGCGAGGACATAGCGGTCCGGCTGCGGACACGGGCCGAGAGCGATGGTTCGCTGGGGTTGAAGTTCTACAAAAAGGGTCAGCCTATCCCGCTGAGCGACCGTGTGCCGATGCTGGAGCACTTTGGCTTCCGCGTGATTGATGAGCGCAGCTACACCATCACCCCCCGCGACGGCGAAGTGCGATACTTGCACGATATGCTGCTGGAAGTGGGAGACGATGCGCGCTCGGACATTGCGCAGGTGGCGCGGGACATCGAAGCGGGGATTTTAGCTGTCTGGCACAAGGATGCTGAAAGCGACCAACTCAATACGCTGATCACCACCACTCCCCTCACCTGGTCGCAAGTGGCGCTGCTGCGCGCCTTTTCGCGCTATTTGCGACAAGTCGGAACGCCGTTCTCACAGCGCTACATCGCGCAGGTACTGGTGACCCAGAAAGAAGCCGCCTGTGCCTTGATCGACCTGTTTGCGGCGCTTCACGATCCATCGCAGAACGATCCGACGCGCGCTGCTGAGGATGCACGAAGCCGTTTGTCGATCCTGCGCGGCCAGACAAGTTCGCTCGACGAAGACACGATCCTCGCGCGGTTCCAAAACCTTATGGAAGCGTCGCTGCGCACCAATGCCTATCAGGTGGACCGCCCGGCGCTGGCGATCAAGTTTGAGAGCGCCAAGATTGAGGGACTGGCTGAACCGAAACCCTATCGCGAAATCTCAGTGTATTCGCCGCGCGTTGAGGGCATTCACATGCGGTTTGGCGCGATTGCGCGCGGCGGCCTCCGCTGGTCGGATCGTCCTGAGGACTATCGGACTGAAGTGCTAGGTCTAGTCAAAGCCCAGCAGGTCAAGAATGCGGTGATTGTACCCGTCGGGGCCAAGGGCGGCTTTGTGCCTAAACATCTGACGGCGGGGATGGCGCGCGAAGATTTCCTGAAAGAGGGAACCGAGAGCTACAAGATCTTCATCGGCTCGCTGCTGGATGTGACCGACAATCTAATCGAGGGCGAAGTGGTGCCACCGCAAAGCCTAGTGCGGCGCGATGGTGATGATCCCTATCTCGTGGTTGCAGCGGATAAGGGGACAGCCAGCTTTTCGGACTTGGCCAACTCTATCGCGATATCGCGTGGCTTCTGGCTCGGCGATGCTTTCGCCTCTGGCGGCTCGGCCGGCTACGACCACAAGAAGATGGCGATTACAGCGCGCGGCGGTTGGGAAGCGGTGAAACGTCACTTCCGCGAAATGGGGCATGACACGCAGTCTGAGCCCTTCATCGTGGCTGGTGTTGGCGACATGAGTGGGGACGTTTTTGGCAATGGCATGCTGCTGAGCGAGCACATTCGCTTGGTCGCCGCTTTTGACCACCGTGACATTTTCCTCGACCCAAACCCAAACGAAGTCACGAGCTTTGCCGAGCGCAAGCGGCTCTTTGCCCTGCCCCGCTCCAGTTGGCAGGACTACGACAAGGGCCTCATTTCGGATGGCGGTGGCGTTTATTCACGCGCGGCTAAAACGATCCCTCTGAGCCCGGCGATGCAGGAGCGGCTTGGACTGCTCAAGACCGAAGCGACGCCTGCCGAAGTTATGCGCGCGATCCTGCGGGCGCCGGTGGACCTGCTTTGGTTCGGCGGCATTGGCACCTACATCAAGGCGGCCAGTGAAGATGACGCGCAGGTCGGGGACCGCGCCAATGATGGTATTCGCGTTGCGGCCGAAACGGTCCGAGCCAAGGTGGTTGGCGAAGGGGCGAACCTAGGCGTGACGCAATTGGGCCGCATTGCTTTTGCGATGGGTGGCGGGCGGATCAACACCGACGCTATCGACAATTCCGCTGGCGTGAACTCGTCTGACCTTGAGGTGAATATCAAGATCGCGTTGTCGCCCGTTGTTGCACAAGGCGCGTTGGACGCGGAAAGTCGGGTGCAATTTCTCGCCAGCATGACCGATGAGGTCGCGCAGCTGTGTCTCGACAATAATTATCGGCAGACGCTGGCGCTGACCCAATCGGAGCAAGCAGGGATTGGCGAACTTGCGGCCCACCGCGGTCTCATTGCGTTTCTTGAAGCGGAGGGGCGGCTCAACCGCCCTGTTGAGTTCTTGCCCAGCGACGAAGCGCTCGATGCGCGGGCGCGCGACGGCAAAGGGCTGACGCGGCCAGAACTGGCGGTGCTTTTGGCCTATGCCAAGCTGTCGCTGTTCGATCATTTGATTGACGGCCCTGCCCCAGACCATGCTTACCTCGCCAAAGAACTAAACCGTTATTTCCCGACCGCGCTCAATGAGCGGTTTGGCGAAGCGGTGGAAAATCATCAGCTGAAGCGTGAAGTTGTGGCGACGGTTCTCGCCAATGAGATGATCAACTTCGGCGGCCCAAGTTTTGTTTCAGACTTGAGTGCTGCGACCAGTGCCACTGCAGCTGACGCCGCATTGGCCTATATTGCCGTCCGCGACAGTTTTGGCTTGGAGGCTTTGATCGCGGCAATCGACGGGCTTGATGGTCGTGTGTCGAGCGCGGTGCAGCTCACCCTTTATGATCAGATCCGCGATTTGTTGCGGCGCGAAACACTCTGGTTCATCCGTAACACGGAGCTGTCGGGTGATTTTGCGTCAATCGTCGAAACCTATCGCCAAGGCGTCGAAACGCTTCTTGCTGAGGGGCACCTTTTGACCAGCAGCCAGCGCGACGACCTCAACGCGCGAGTATCGGCATTGACGCAGAATGGGGTGCCCTCAGAGCTGGCCCAGCGGATAGCGGAGCTGCCGATTATGGCCCACGCAACCGATATTGCGCTGGTGGCGAACCGCTCAAACACAAGCATCACGAAGGCGGCGAAGGCCTATTTCAGTGTCGCTGGGCAGTTTGAGCTTTTTGGCCTTATGGCCGAGGGCAAGGCGATTGAGTTGAGCGATCCGTTTGAGCGCATAGCTCTGGATCGGGCGCAGGCAAATCTGATGCGGGCGCTGCGCGATCTGACCACAGATGCACTCGCTGCTGGTTCGTTTGAAACGCTGCTCGCGCTGCGCGGTGACAGTATATCGAAGGCGAGCCAAGCAATTTCTCGCCTCCGCGAGAGCGCGCTGAGTGTTTCAAAGCTCAGCGTCGCTGCGGGGCTACTCGCTGACCTCGCTCAAGAAGCGTAACGGCAAGCTGACAAACGGGATGGGGTCGACTAGGGCCTCATCCCAAAGTCGCGCTTGTATGCCAGGCCGCATTCCCCAATGTCGGTTTCAGCAAATCGAGGACACCCTATGACGACTCTCGCGCAATGGCTCGCCCTAGAAACACCTGACACAGCATTGGCGAGCGTAATCGCCTCCATGGCTTCAGCCGGAGCGGACATCGCCGCGACTTTGCGGATGGCGCCGATTACCGGAGATACCGGACTGGCAGGGGCGACCAATGTGCAGGGCGAAGCGCAGAAGGCGCTCGACATTATCTCCAATGACATCGTGCTGGCGCATCTTCGGGACAATCCCAAGGTGTCGCTGCTCGTTTCTGAGGAAATGGATGATGCCGTGGAGCTGTCTGTTGATGCACCGTTTATCGTCGCGACAGACCCCCTTGATGGTTCATCTAACCTCGACGTGAACGTTACCGTTGGGACGATCTTTTCCGTCCTTCCGACGCTCGGCGGTCCACTCCAGAAGGGCACAGCGCAGGTCGCTGCAGGCTATATTGCCTATGGCCACGCTACCACGATGGTATTGCGCATCAAGGGCAGAACCTCTGGCTTTGCGCTCGACACTTCGGGCGAATGGATCGAGATTATTGCCGAGGCAAAGATCCCCGACGCCACAGGTGAATTTGCCATCAATACGGCGCGAGAGCGCTTTTGGGATGCGGCAACCGCCGGCTATGTGCGCGAGAGCATTGCTGGGGAAACTGGCCCCGCCGGCAAGCGCTACAATATGCGTTGGGTCGGTTCGATGGTGGCGGACATGCATCGCATTCTCATGCGTGGCGGCATTTTCCTTTACCCACTCGACAGTGAAACAGTGAGCAAGGGCGGCCGTTTGCGGCTGCTCTATGAAGCAAACCCCATGGCATGGCTGGCGGAAGGCGCTGGCGGACGCGCCTCGACCGGCACCCAATCGCTTTTGAGCGTCCAGCCGACAAGCATTCACCAGCGTATTCCGGTTATTCTGGGCTCCGCCGAGGAAGTGCGCCGCGTTGAGGCTTGGTACGCTAAAAGCTAATCGCGCTTCCATACATCAAGCAAATTGCATCGACTCTGGGGCTTGGATAGAACCATGCAAGCCCCGGAGGAGATTGCATTGACAGACGCACCTATTCACCTGCCCAAAACCAATGCTGGCGCTTGGCAGGACCGCCCGTTTCATCGTCAGTATCTGACGGCTCAGGCCAATCAGCTTTTTGATTTCTTTGAGGCGACATCGGTCAATCCCAAGGGTGGGTTCTTTGAGCTCAACGATGACGGCACGCCCGTTCAGCCCGACAATGCTACCCGTCAAATCCATGTCACCTGCCGCATGATCCACTGCGCGGTGATTGGAAGCCTGCTGGGCCGCCCTGGGTCCGCCGCGATCGTTGACCACGGCATGAACTATCTCTGGAACAAGCATCGCGACACCAAGAATGGGGGCTATGTCTGGTCGCTCAATGACGACGGCTATCAAGACGACACCAAGCAGGCCTATGGCCATGCGTTTGTGCTGTTGGCCGGGGCAAGCGCGAAGCTCGTTGGACACCCACTCGCCGATCAGGTGATCGCGGATGTCACCGAGGTGATCAACACCAAGTTCTGGGACGAGAGCATTGGTGCCGTGCGCGAAGAGTTCGGCAATGATTGGTCTGAAATCACCGCCTATCGCGGGCAGAACTCAAACATGCACCTGACAGAAGCGCTCATGGCAGCGTTTGAGGCGACAGGTGATGCGGAGTATCTCAATAAGGCGCAGCGCATTGCCGAGTTGATTATCCGCAAGAACGCAACCGCGCTTGATCATCGCGTTGCCGAACATTTCCACGCCGATTGGTCGCTCGACAAGGAATTCAAAGGCTCGGAGATGTTCCGCCCTTCGGGCACGACGCCGGGCCATGCGCTTGAGTGGTCGCGCTTGCTCTATCAGCTCTACACTCTCGGCGAGAAGAAACACGCGTGGATGACGGATGCGGCACGCGGACTGTTCCAGCAGGCCGTCACACTGGGCTGGGACAAGGCCCACGGCGGGTTCTTCTATACGCTGGACTGGGACAACCAGCCCATCATGCGCGAAAAGCTGTGGTGGCCGGTGGCGGAGGCCATTGGGGCAGCGGCGTTCATTGGCGCTCATGACAGCGACGACTATTTCCAGCACTGGTATCGCCAGCTCTGGGACTTTGCCGACGCCCATCTGATCGATCATGCGCGCGGCGGCTGGTTGAGCGAGCTTAAGGAAGACCTGACGCCAACCTCGCGCCTGTTCGTGGGCAAGCCCGATATTTATCACGCGCTGCAAGCCTGCCTGATCCCGCTTTATCCGGCAACTGGCAGCCTAAGCCAGGCCATTATCGAGGCCGATCACGGCCACTAAGGGCAAAACGGGCTAAGTCTGACAACCAAATAGCTTTCTCCTGCGTTGGGCGACTAATGCAGGAGATTTTTTTATGGGTCAGCTAACGGGGAAAACAGCGCTTGTGACAGGCGCTGGTTCGGGGATCGGGAAAGCCGCTGCGTTGGCGCTTGCCGCAGCGGGCGCGCGCGTTGTGGTGCTCAGTCGTACTGCAAAGGAAATCGACGCGACGGCCGCCGAAATAGAAGCACAGGGCGGCAAAGCGCTGAGCATCGCGGCCGATACCACTGATGATGGAGCTATGAAGGCTGCTGTTGCACAAACCGTGAAAGCCTTCGGTGGGATCGACATCGTTGTGGCCAATGCCGGGATCAATGGCGTGTGGGCACCCATTGATGATCTCAAGCCTGACGAGTGGGACGAGACCATTTCGGTGAACCTCAAGGGCACTTATCTCACCCTCCACTACGCTGTGCCTCACATGCGCAAAACGGGCGGCTCGATCGTCATCATATCGTCGATCAATGGCACGCGGACATTTACCTCCGCAGGCGCGTCTGCCTATTCGGTGACAAAGGCTGGGCAACTTGCTCTTGCCCAGCAATTGGCTTTGGAACTGGGCAAAGACAAAATCCGCGTCAACGCGATATGTCCGGGGGCAATTGAAAGCGAGATTGACGACAATACCGATCAGCGCGAGGCCGATATCGCTGGCGTGCGCGCCATGTTTCCAGATGGAGACATCCCTATGACCGACGGCAAGCCAGGCAAGGCTGGAGAGGTCGCTGAGCTTGTGGTTTTCCTCGCCTCGGATGCGTCAAAGCACATTACCGGGTCGCCGATCTGGATCGACGGGGGGCAGAGTTTGCTGCGTTAGCAGCGAACGAAACAAAACCATACCCTTGGCGCGAATTGTCAGCGCGCAAGGCACGGAGTAAGCGTGACAGATCGCAATATGCTGGTCTGCCATGCTTCCCCTCTCGACTGATCCCATCACCGCGCTTGCTATCCGCGCGTCCATCGACGCCGCTAAGGTGATCTGCGAAGTTTACCATCGGCCTATCGCTGTGGTCAGCAAGAGCGATGGATCGCCCGTGACAGAGGCGGATGGTGCAGCTGAAGCGGTCATTTTGGAGCACCTCAACACAACGGGCATTCCCGTTCTCGCTGAGGAAAGCGCAGCGGCAGGCTACATTCCCGAGCTGGGTGAGAAGTTCTTCGTCGTGGACCCGCTCGACGGGACGAAGGAATTCATCAAGCGCAATGGCGAGTTCACGGTCAATATTGCGCTGGTAGAGGGCGTGAGACCCGTCATGGGCGTCGTCCTCGCGCCCGTCAGCGGAGAGCTGTTCGTTGGCGACAGAAATGGCGCTTGGAGCGCTGTGGTTGTCGATGACGAAGTCACCAATATCGTGCCGTTGCAAGTGCAGTCCTCCGACATCATGCGTGTGGTGGCCAGTCGCTCGCATGGGCATGTGGCCTTGGAAAAGCTTTGCGAACACTTCGCTATCGAAGAAGATGTGTCGGTGGGCTCGTCGCTCAAGTTCTGTCTTTTGGCTCGCGGCGATGCGCAACTTTATCCGCGTTTCACGCCGACCAATGAGTGGGATACAGCGGCAGGCCAAGCGGTTCTGGAAGCCGCTGGCGGCGTCGTTCTGACCCTCGACGGACTCCCCCTCGCCTATAAAAAGGCAGAGAGCAATTACCTCAATCCGTTCTTTGTCGCGGCCAATAGCGAAGAGCTGGCACAGCGCGCGGCACTGAAAATGGTCACTACGTTGAAGGAGCTCGAGCCGAGTTAGTCGGCTCAGCACAAAAGAAACGGGGCCATAAGCAAGCTTACGGCCCCGTTGGGTACATTGGCGTTAGACGATGACTACTGCCAGGCAGGTGTACCGCGGGTGACGAAACCGTCGGGATCGTCCTTGGTCTGCGCCAGCTTTTCTTCAGCTTCGGTCGCTTCGCGCTGGCGGCTCCACATCTGTGCGTAGAGGCCATCCTGAGCCAGAAGCGACGTGTGGTTGCCGCGTTCAGCCACGAGACCATCACGCAACACCAGAATCTCGTCAGCGTTGACGACCGTCGAAAGACGGTGGGCGATGACGACAGTGGTCCGGTTGCGCGAAACTTCGTCCAGCGCCTGCTGAATGTCGCGTTCGGTTTTGGTGTCGAGGGCAGATGTGGCCTCGTCAAGGATCAGGATCGAGGGCGATTTGAGGATCGTGCGCGCGATCGCAACACGTTGCTTTTCACCACCCGACAGCTTTAGGCCACGCTCGCCAACGGGGGTTTCATACCCCTTGGGAAGACGGGTGATGAAATCGCCGACTTGCGCCATGCGCGCCGCTTCCTTGACCTCCTCAGTGGAGGCTCCCGGACGACCATATTGAATGTTGTAGCCGATGGTGTCGTTGAACAGCACGGTATCCTGCGGAACCATGCCGATGGCCGAGCGCAGGCTCTCCTGCGTGACATCACGGAGGTCTTGACCGTCAATGGTGATGCGGCCGCCGGTGACATCATAGAAGCGGAACAGAAGACGCGAGATGGTCGACTTGCCCGCGCCAGTTGGCCCAACGATAGCGACCGTTTTACCTGCCGGTACTTCGAAGCTTACGCCCTTTAGGATGGCGCGGTCAGGATCGTAGTGGAAGGTAACGTCTTCAAAGCGAATAACCGGCCCTGTGACGGTCAGCGGCTTGGCCGTCGGCTTGTCCTGAATTTCAGGGTCCTGATCCAAGAGCTTGAACATTTCTTCGATATCGGTGAGGCCCTGACGGAGCTCGCGATAAACAAAGCCAATGAAGTTCAACGGACGGTAGATCTGCATCAGGAAGGTGTTGAGCAAAACGAAATCGCCGAGGGTGAGCGTGCCGTCCATGACGCCACGGATCGACATGATCGAGATGATCAGGAAGCCGCTATAGAAGATCAGCGCCTGACCGAAGTTCAGGAAGCCCAGCGAGGTCCAGATGCGAACCGCAGAGCGCTCATAGCGCGCCATGGCTTTATCGAAGCGCGCCGCTTCCATCTTCTCATTGGCGAAGTACTTCACCGTTTCAAAATTGAGAAGGCTGTCGATCGCCTTGCCATTGGCATCGGTGTCGCTGTCGTTCATGTCGCGACGGATCGCGATACGCCAGTTCGACGCCTTGATGGTGAAATAGAGATAGGCCCAGATCATCACCACCAGCACGCCAAGGTAGCTGATGCCGAAGAGCCAGACGAAAATCACGCCAACAATGATGAACTCAACAATCGTCGGGGCGATGTTGAGCATGGCGAAACGCACAACGGCTTCGATTCCCTTGGTGCCACGCTCGATAACACGGGAAAGACCACCGGTACGGCGCTGCAGATGGAACCGCAGCGACAGCTTGTGCATGTGGTGGAAGGTCTGTAGCGCCAGCTTGCGCACAGCATTCTGGCCGACGCTGGCAAACAGAACGTCACGCAACTGCTGGAAACCAGCATCAATGACGTTGCCGAGCACATAGGCGATCACCAGGGCGATCGGCACGGCCAGACCCAAGATCAGCTGCTTGTCGGGCTGCGCGCCATCGAGACTGTCGATGACACCCTTGTAGGCGAATGGGATGAGTGTGGTGGCGACCTTGCTGAGCAAAAGTGCGCCAATAGCGAGCATAACCCGTGTTTTCAGATCAGGGCGATCTGCAGGCCACATGTAGGGCCACAGGTTCTTGACCGTAGAAAATACGGAACCTTCGTCCGCGTTAACGGACGGCTTCTTTTCGGCAGTGGGAGGCACCATTAGGCTGGTTCCGCTTCCTTGGTTGCGGTTAGAGGCAAGAGCCCCTGCAGAAGTCCGCCAAAAGCTGAGTTTAGCTCAGCCAAAGTGTCATGGCGGATGCAATAGCGATTGCGCGTGCCGTGTGGTCGACGCTCGATCAGTCCAACATCCAGCAGCACTTTAATGTGCTGGGACACCGTGGACTGGGCCAGAGTGAGGCTGTCGGTTACGTCGCCGCAGCAACACTCGCCTTGTTGTTGGGAGGCCATAATACGCAAAATCTCTAGGCGCACAGGGTGGCCTAGGGCTCGCATCATGTTGGCAATATCGTCGTCGCGCATGGGGCTTTGCTTGATCGGTGAATTGCGATGGAACATGGCCCTTTGTGTCCGTAATTGCAATAGGCGTAAAAACGGCGCCCGCAGGCGCCGTTTCGTTTTCCTATAAGATTAGTTGGCCGCTTCAGGCAGGCTGAAGACCTGACCGGGATAAATGCGGTCCGGATCGCGGATCTGGCCAGTATTAGCCTCGTAGATCGTGGTGTACTTCAAGCCTTCACCATAAACGCGACGTGCGATGGTCCAGAGATTATCACCACGGCGAATGATCGCCTTGCCCGAGGCAAAACGCTGCGCGTTCGGATCACCCAGAGAAACTGCGACCATGGTTGGTACTGCAGCTTCTGGAGCCGCTGCAGGCGCCTCAGCGACCGCAACTGGCTGTTCAACAGCTGAGGATTCAACTGGCTGTGCTGGTGTCGCTGGCGTTGCTGGTTCGGCCGTGGCCGCAGGTGCTTGAGCAGGCGCAGGTGTTGGCTCTGGAGCTGTTGCGGCAGCAGGCGCTTCCGCCACGACGGTTTCCGGTTCGACTGGCACGTCGAGGACGAAGTCCACTTCAGCGCGGCTGATGACCTCGGAGGTTCCAGCCTTGAGCATATCAATGCGGACGCGCTGGTTGCCAGGTTTTAGCACCGACTCGCCTTCAATCAGCCAGCGCCCATCTGCGATGGTGGTGTCAGCGATGAAGCCATCGTCGACATAGAGGCGGATGGTGGCATCGTTGGTGCCCGCACCAGCAAAGAAGCTGCGCGTGCCTTCGAGTTCGATTGCGTCAATTGTTGGCGGAATGACAGCAGCGACGACGGCAGGAGCAGGAACGGCCTCCGTTGGCGCGGGAGCCTCAACAGTTTCTGGCGCGACCGGTGCGGCAGGTTCTGCAACAACATTCTCGGTCGATGGCGTTGCGGGCTCTACGGGCACAGCAGCCGGTTCCGGCGTTGCAACTGGCTCTTGCGCAACGACAGGCTCTGAAGTTGTTGCAGAAGGTTCAGTTGGCGCAGGTTCGGCATCAGAAACGGCTACCGGTGCGTCTGCAACGTCAACAGACGGTTCTGCCGTTTCGGTGGCTGAAGGTGCTGCTTCGCTTGGCGCAGCAGGCGCTTCGGGTGCAGCAACGGCCGCTGTGGGGGCCATAGCCACCTCGACGGCTGTATCATCGGTTGCGTCAGCGTCGGCTGCGCCGGCAGCGGCGTTGGACGCGACCAAGCCCTGCAACACTTCGCTGATTTTTCCAGGCGCGCTGGCAACGACGAGTGGCTGCGTGGTCTTGTCTTCGTTGATGACAACGATGAAGGCCTGATCTGTCGAGCTTGGCTCGCCGTTCTGGCCCAGCGTGATTTCAAGGCCGCCTGTCGCGAGCGGCTGCTCAGGAACGAAGACCCAGTCGCCGCTCGGCTCAACTTCGGTTTCACCCAGAAGGTCGCCATTAGCAAAGAGCTGAATGTCAGCGCCCGGCTGACCGCTACCCGCGATAACAACAGAACCATCGGGCTCTGCACGCAGCAGGGAGAAGGTGGCAGCTACAACGCCGTCAACGTCGATTGCCGGTGCGGCTTCGGCAGGCGGGGTAACGTCGAGCACTGGCTCGCTCGAAACCGCTTCCGGTGTTGCTTCAGCCACAACTGGCGCAACCTGCTCAGCAGGCGCTTCAGCAGGAACTTCAGCGACAACAGGCGCAGGCTGAGCGGGCACAAGCCCGGCATCGGCCATTTTGCCGTGCAGGCACTGGCCCAAGCCTGCAGGGCTATTGAAGCAGCTAACAAACGACGGGCCAACGAGCACGCCGAGGATGACAAGAAGTGTGACCGCCGCCGCTCCGATCGTCAGAGCAAGTGGTCTTTTCGGAGCAGTGTCGGCCAGTTTGCCCTCCCGGAGAATAGTTAAGCCCGATAGTCATTATGAGGCTTTAGACTGTTTGCGACTGATGCGCTTCAGTTTTCAGCAGCTTGAATGTGATCGATTCATACAGAGCTTCAAAGCTTGCATCAATGATATTGGCGGAGACACCGATTGTAGACCAGCGCTCGCCAGTGCCGTCGCGGCTTTCGACCAGTACACGAGTGACCGCGCTCGTGCCGCCGTCGAGGATACGCACCTTAAAATCAGCGAGTTCGAGGTCTTCGATCCGCGAAGAATAAATGCCGAGGTCCTTACGCAGAGCCACGTCCAGCGCATTAACAGGGCCGTTGCCCTCGGCCACGGACATCAAGCGCTCGCCACCAACGACAATCTTCACCACCGCCTCGGTGACCACTTCATCCCCCTGAGCATTGGGACGGCGTTCGACCATGGCGCGGTAATGCTCAACTTGGAAGTATTCGGGCAGCGTGCCGAGGATGCGGCGCGCAAGAATAGCAAAGGACGCATCGGCCCCGTCGTAAGAATAACCGCGCGCTTCTCGCTCTTTAACTTCAGCCAGGAGCTTTTCGAGGCGTGGATCGTCCTTTTCGAGGACGATGTTATGGCGCGCGAGGGCGGTGAGCAGGTTCGATTTACCGGCCTGTTGCGACACCATGATGGCGCGCTCATTGCCAATGCTTTCGGGCGGCACGTGCTCATAGGTCGAAAAATCTTTGAGCAGTGCCGAGGCGTGGATACCGGCCTTCGTGGCGAATGCAGCCTTGCCTACATAAGGCGCTTGAGGCGCAGGGGCGCGATTGAGGCGATCATCAAAGGCGCGGGAAATATGGGTGAGACGCTCAAGCTGGTCGGCCGTGACGCCGGTTTCAAAACGCTCAGCATAGAATGGCTTCAGAACCAGCGTCGGAATGAGCGTGATGAGATTGGTGTTGCCACAGCGCTCACCAAGACCGTTGAGTGTGCCCTGAACCTGACGCACGCCGGTTTCAATCGCGGCAAGAGCGTTCGCCACCGCTTGGCCCGTGTCATCGTGCGGGTGAATGCCGAGACGGTCGCCGGGAGCGATTTCCAGCACCTTGCCAATGATCTGGCGGATTTCGGAAGGCATGGTGCCACCATTGGTGTCGCACAGCACGACCCAACGCGCGCCAGCGGCTAGGGCAGTCTTGACGCAGTCGAGGGCATAGGTTGGATTGGCTTTAAAGCCGTCGAAGAAGTGTTCGAGATCGACGAGCACTTCCTTGCCCGCTGCTGCAGCGGTGCGGACCGTATCGGTGATGCCTTCCAAATGCTCGTCAGTGGTCGAGCTGAGGGCGAGTTCGACCTGATAGTCCCATGCCTTGGCGACAAAACACGTTGCGTCGGCAGCGGACTGCACAATCGCGGTGACGCCGGGATCGTTGGAGGCAGAGCGCCCTGCCCGCTTGGTCATACCGAAGGCGGTGAATTTGGCGCTCTTCGTGCGACGTTTCTCAAAGAACTCGGTGTCGATGGGGTTGGCACCGGGATAGCCGCCCTCGATGTAGTCGACGCCAAGCTGTTCGAGCAGCTTGGTAATAGCAATCTTGTCTTCCAGCGAGAATTCAATGCCAGCCGTTTGCGCGCCGTCGCGCAGCGTGGTGTCAAAGAGATAGAGGCGTTCGCGAGACATGATTGAGCCTAACTGAGTTTTATTGTTCTTGCGGCCAGACGGCCGTGTCGTGGTCAGGGTGTTGGTGGTTGCTGAGCCGGATCTCTTCGACGGTCTCCAACTCCTCGGCAGAGTATGGCCCTATATCAGGCAAATGGCCGAGCTGATTGGCCCAGGACAGTCGGGATTCCGTGCCGTGTTGATCTTTGGGTGGAAAGGCTTCCGGCGTATCGAGCGAGCCGATGGAAACACTCATCCATTCGCCGTCACTGTATTTGAAGCTGAGCGGCGTACCGCAGGCATTGCAGAAGCCGCGCTCGACCAGATCGGACGACCGGAACAGGGTAATCGTTCCGCGCGTGACTTCGAAGTTGCGAACATGTTCGCCAACAAGCGGCGCATAGAAGCCGCCGAACGCCTTCTGGCACATTCGACAATGGCAGATATGTGCGCCACGAGGGCGCACATTGAAGCGATACCGGACAGCGCCGCACTGGCAGCCGCCACTGAACGTCTCACTCTGGGGCATGAATGACCGCCTCTATGTTGTTTCCATCCGGATCGATGACGAAAGCGCCGTAGTAGTGCTGGTGGTACTGGGGGCGTGGGCCGGGCGCACCATTGTCCTGTGCACCAACCGCCATTGCCGCAGCGTAAAACGCGTCCACAGCGGCGCGATTTTCCGCCGTGATCGCATAATGACGACCGGTTCCGGGATTTGGGTGTTCGGTCAGCCAAAAATCAGGCTTAGTCTTGCCATAACCACCGACCTTGACGCCGCCGGTGTATTCCAGCGGCACCTCAGCCAGCATGGTGATGCCTAAAGGCGCAAAGGCAGCATCGTAGAAGGCCTTTGAACGGGCCCAATCCGAAACGAGTATGCCGATGTGGTCGATCATTTTTCTCTCCTAGAATGATGTACCAAGGCTTTAGGCGTTTACCGTGACAAGTTATGTCAGTAGCTCCAATGGATTAGCGTTTAAGCTCCCACTTGGTGGTGCGCTGACCATTTTCATCCTTACCATCAAGAAGCGCGATCCCCTGTGCCGCGAGTTCATTGCGGATTGCATCGGCCTCAGCGAAGTTTTTGGCGTTGAGAGCAGCGAGACGGGCGGCGACCTTCTCATCAACACTGTACCCTTTCGAGTTCACATAAACTTCGTAAACGTCCTCTGTTACGCCAGTATCGATAAACTGGCGCAGGTCATGAAAACCAAGATAGGACAGTGTGGAGATCAGGCTACCTGCGGCGCCGGGTTCATTTTTTTTGGCTTTACCAGCCAAACTTTCGAGTGCAACTCGCGCTTTAGAGAAGTTCAGGTCGTCTCGCAACGCTTCCATCACCTGTTCATCTGGGTGCGAATGGTCCGTTCCCTGTTCGGCGGCTATGGCCCACTTGACGAGCAGGCCCTCTGCTTCTTCAAGGCGCTTTAGCGTAAAGTCGATTGGCTCACGATAATGGGTCATAAGCATCGCGAGGCGCAGGACTTCGCCCGGCCATGTGCGGCCGCCGAAATCCGTGGTTTCGAGAAGCTGCTGGATGGTGAAGAAGTTGCCCAAGGATTTGGACATCTTCTGGCCTTCCACTTGAAGGAAGCCATTGTGCATCCAGACGTTGGCCATGGCGTGCGAACCATGAGCGCAACGGGACTGAGCGATTTCGTTTTCGTGGTGAGGGAAGATCAAGTCGAGCCCACCGCCGTGAATGTCAAAGGTCTTGCCGAGATACCGCTCGGACATGGCCGAGCACTCAATATGCCAACCCGGACGACCACGGCCCCATGGGCTATCCCAGCCCGGTTCTTCAGCCGACGATTGCTTCCAGAGCACGAAGTCAGCCGGATTGCGCTTGTGGCTTTCGACGGCAATGCGCGCGCCGGCGAGATTATCCTCAAGGCTGCGGCCCGAAAGCTGGCCATAATCGTCCATGCTATCGACAGCAAAAAGCACTTCGCCATTGGTTTCGTAGGCATGGTCGCGTTCGATCAGCGTCGCAATCAAGCGCTGCATTTCTTCAATATTATCGGTGGCGCGCGGCTGAACGGTCGGCTCCATGCAGCCGAGAGCGGCGACGTCCTTCTGGTACTGTGCAGCCGTCGTTTCGGTGACTTTTCGGATCGCCTCGTTGAGCGGCAGATCGGGGTGATCACGCAGCGCGCGAGCGTTGATCTTGTCGTCAACGTCGGTGAGGTTACGAACGTAGGTCACGTGTTCAGCGCCATAGGTATAGCGCAGCACGCGGAACAGCAGATCGAAGACGATAGCCGCACGACCATTACCGATATGGGCAAAGTCATAAACCGTCGGCCCGCACGCATACATGCGGACGTTGTTGGCATCCATAGGCTCAAACGGCGCTTTCGAGCGCGTGAGCGTATTGTAGAAATTCAACTTCGGCTTTGCCGTGCTCATGGATGGGTCCTGTAGGCCAGACGTTTTGATGCCCTGGCGGGAGCCTCTATCCATTGCGCACTATCAGGATGAAGAAGACTGCTCCGCCAACGCTTGGTTAGCAGCTAATAATGCAGGTGATAGTCGTGCACAGAGTCTTCATGGCGGGACATTGGCCGCGCCCTTGCAGAAAAGCAAGTGAAAACAAAAAATGGGCGACCCCACGGGGCCGCCCTATCGCTTTGGAGGCGAATAATCTGGCAGCGCCGCTGCCTTTACAGACACTCTACACCGACGCCACATTGCACCAAGGCGTACACGGGAATGTGATCACGCCCCGGCGACACGAACCGTTTGATTGATATCACCAAAAACGGACTGCCCCGCTTCGTTGATGGCAGCGATGCGAACCCTATCACCGCTCTTCAGGAAGGGCGTGCGCGCGCCTCCGAATTTGGCCTTTTCGGCGGTCCGAGCTTCGGCGATGCAGGCAAAGCCAATGCCGTTTTGCTTGATCGGCAAAGTCTCGTCATGGGCATTGGAAACGGTGCCACTCCCGATGATTGTGCCAGCAGCGAGAGAGCGCGTTCTTGCAGCCTCGACAATAAGATCGGCAAAATCAAAGTGGACGCCAACCCCTGCATTGGGCTGCCCGTAGAGCGTGTCGTTGACCTCGATTTTTACCGGCAAGTGCAGGCGGTTTTCACGCCAGAGAGCCCCTAATGCATCGGGTGTCGCCACCACTGGAGCAAAGCTCGTGGACGGTTTGGCATGGAAGAAACCGAAGCCATTTTGGAGGTCATCAACGACCAGTTTGCGCAGTGAAACGTCGTTGCAAACGGTGATGAGCCGAATGGCGGCAGTGGCCGTTTCTTTGTCAGCGCCCATCGGCACTGCGCCGATGATTACCGCAACTTCCGCTTCGAAATCGGTCGCGAGGTCATCAGAGGGGACCAAAATCGGATCCGTCGGGGCAGAAAGCGAATCAGAACCGCCCTGATAGAGCAGCGGACGGACCGACTGCAGCTCTTCGTCCTTGCTTCCCTTCAGCGACCGGACGCGTTCGAGATGGCTCATATAGCCTGACCCATCAATCCACTGATAGGCGCGCGGCAGGGGCGCTAAAACCTGTGCGGAGGCCAAGGGCTGGCCCGCGATCTGGTTGGCTTCGAGCTGGGCCGAAAGGGCCGCAAGAGAAGGCTTGGCACTGTCCCAGTCATCTAGCGCAGATTGCAGCGTTGCTGCGATGCGTCCCGCCGAAACATATCGCGACAGGTCATTCGATACGACGACCAATTGTCCATCAGGGCGGCCGGTGCGCAGCGTTGCCAGTTTCATCCTAGGTATAACTCCAAAGCTTTGCGTCACAGCATAGAGGTAACAATCCCTCGCGCCGGGCGTATAATGTTGCGAGGAGCCCTAGCGATGTCTTAAGGACTCCAAGGTCGCTTAGGTTGCGACTCGTCAAGGGATATTACGTGACCAAAATCTCGACCGGTCTTCGTTCCGTCTTTCTTTTCGCTCTGGCCGCGATCATGCTCGTGCTGGACGTGAATACCGCCTACGCGCAAGCCGCCCAATGTGCGCAGCTGCAGAACGCGCTGGCGCAGTTCAACAGCAATGGCGACTTCCAGAGATTTGGCAATAATCCCAATGTTCTGCGCCAATTGCAGCGTCAGGTGCAGGATGCGGAAAGCCGCTATATCCGTCGCGGTTGCAATGACGACGCGCGTGCGGGTCGGCAGCTGAACCAGGAATGCCAAGGCATCGCCCGCGATGTGCTTAAGGCCCGCGAAGACTTGGCCAATGCCTCCCAAGGCATGCAGAATGCCACCGCAGTAGCCCAACAGCGTGAAGCGATCTTGCAGGAAATGGCCCGCTTTGGCTGTGCAGCGAACACCGGCATGTCCGGCGACCGTCAAAGCATTTTTGATCGTATTTTCGGGTCCTCCTCAGAGCAGGACTTTACCAATGGCGATTTTGTCGAAGGCGGCTGGGGCAATTCTGGCTACAACACCGTTCGTACGCTCTGCGTGCGTCTGACGGATGGCTACTTCTGGCCAATCAGCTATTCGACCTTGCCGGACTATCTGACCAATGACGCGCAGGCGTGTCAGCAGATGTGTCCCAATACGCCGGTTGATTTGTTCTATTACAACAACCCCGGCGAAGAACCCGAGCAGATGCGTAACACTGGCGGCGTCGCATACATCGCAATGCCCTATGCCTTCGCCTATCGCGAAAAGTTCGATAATGCCTCGAGCTGCAAAGCCGCTCCGTCCATTGCAGGTGCGGTTAAGGTCGCCAGCACAGACGCTGGTCAGCAGGTTGAAATGATGGAAATCAACGGGATGACTTTCCCGATGCCACGCCGGGACCCGCGTGGCGTTGCGCCCGTTCAGGCAGCAGTTCAGCCCGAAATGCTTGCAGTTCAGGCTGTCGCTATGGTCGACGTCCCCCTGCCCCGCCCACGACCATCTGGCCCGGGAGAGATTGCCCGTCGACCCGAAGCCCCTGCACCGCAGGAACTCCGGATCGTCAATTTTGATGGGAAGGCCGTTAGGGTAGTCGGGCCAGACACTCCGTACGCCCAAGCAGGACGATCAGGCTCTTAAGTTCTGGGCCGTCATGACGGCCAGTTAGCGCCATGCGCAGGGGCAAGAACAGTCCTTTGCCCTTGCGACCGGTCGATGCCTTGAGCGCGTCGGTCCAAGTCCCCCAAGTGGTCAGATCCCAAGGCTCTGGTGGCAATGCCGCCTTTGCAAGCACGAGGAATTCGCGATCTTCGTCGGCAACGACGGGCGTGATCGGGCCGGTGAGGAGCTTATTCCACTCGACGATATCGCCGAATTTGTTGAGGTTTTCACGCAGCAGGTTCCAACCTGCCTCACCCTCAACACCAAGCGCTGACAGGCGATCAGCGGCCTTGTCGTAGGGCATGGCGTGCAAGAGGCGCGCGTTGACCGCGGCGAATTCTGCCGGATCAAACCGAGCCGAACCGTGTGAGATCATCGAGAGTTCGAGCTTTTCGGCGATAGCGTCGAGGCTATCGAAGGCTTCGACCGAAACGCTCGTTCCGGTGAGCGTTGCCATGATCGCAACAGCCAGAGGCTCAAAACCTTCTTCGCGGTAATCGGCAATCGACTGCGAGCCAAGGCGCTTGGAGAAGCCCTGCCCCTGAGCATCGGTGAGCAGATTGTGGTGACCGAAAATCGGCGTCGGACCACCCAGAGCTTCAAAGATTTCGATCTGCGTTCCGGTGTTGGATACGTGGTCTTCGCCACGGATCACATGGGTAATGGCGAGGTCGATATCGTCGACAACAGATGGCAAAGTATAAAGATAGCTGCCGTCAGCGCGGATGAGGACGGGATCGGACATAGAGGCGGTATTGACCGTCTGCTTGCCCTTGATCAGGTCTTCGAAAATGACGGGCTTGCCATCGAGTTTGAAGCGCCAATGTGGCTTACGGCCTTCGGCTTCGAGACGGGCCTTGTCTTCGTCCGAGAGGTCGAGCGCGGCACGATCATAGATCGGAGGCTTGCCCAGAAGGCGAGCGCGTGCACGCTTACGATCAAGCTCTTCTTCCGTTTCGTAGCATGGGTAGAGACGCCCGGCAGCGATGAGCTTGTCACGCGCTGCATCGTAAAGCGCAGTGCGCTCTGATTGGCGGACCAGCAAATCTGGCTTAACGCCGAGCCAGTCGAGGTCAACCTCGATGCCGTCGGCGAACTCACGCGTCGAGCGGGCCAAATCTGTGTCGTCCATGCGCAGCACATATTTGCCACCATGACGACGTGCAAAGAACCAGTTCAGCAGTGCAGGACGCGCATTGCCGAGGTGGATACGACCTGTGGGGGACGGCGCCCAGCGAACAGTTACGCTCATCCGACGATCAAATCCTTATAGCCATTGGTGATTGGGTACTTTCTGCCAAGGCCAAATGCCTTAGCGCTCAGTTTAGGGCCCGGAGGGGCCTGTCGCCGCTTGTATTCTGCAATATTTACGAGGCGCTGCATCCGCAGCACCATTTCGCTATCGAAACCGTCAGAGACGATCTCCGCAACCGATTTCTCATCATCCACAAGTGCAGTGAGCACGGCGTCGAGAACTGGGTAAGGCGGGAGAGAGTCTTGGTCCTTCTGGTCCGGGCGCAGCTCGGCGCTCGGGGCCTTGTCGATGATGTTCTGCGGAATGACCATGCCGGATGGTCCAAGGCAATCGCCCGGCACATTGGCATTGCGCCATGCCGCGAGGCGATAAACTTCCATCTTGAACATGTCCTTGAGCGGATTATAGCCGCCGTTCATGTCGCCATAGATGGTGGCGTAGCCAACAGCCATCTCGCTTTTATTGCCTGTGGTGAGCAGCATGCTGCCCAGCTTATTGCTGACCGCCATGAGCACCACGCCGCGCATACGCGACTGGATGTTTTCTTCGGTGAGGTCTGCAGGACGCGTCCCGAAGACGGGCTGGAGTTCGACCAGGGCCTGATCAACGGGATTGCCGATGGAAACAACGTCGTAGCGTACGCCCAAAAGCTCTGCGCATTCGCGCGCATCTTTGATGCTGGCTTCGGAGGTATATCGGTATGGCAGCATGATGCAGTGAACGTTCTCAGGGCCCAGAGCATCAACCGCCATGGCCGCAACAACAGCACTGTCTATGCCGCCGGAAAGGCCGAGAACGACATTTTTAAAGCCGTTCTTTTTGACGTAGTCGCGCAAGCCCAGGACGCAGGCGCGCCAAGGGGCTTCATCAGTCGATGTCAGCTCTTCAATCTTGCCATTGGTGCAGGTCCAACCTGCCTCACTACGAGCCCAGTCCGAAACGATAAAGTCGGTTTCAAAAGACTTGCCCTGGAAGACGAGCTTATTGCCCGGCTCCATGCCAAAGGAGGCACCGTCATAAACCAGCTCATCCTGCCCGCCGATCTGATTGAGATAGAGCAACGGGATTTGATCTTCCTCGGTGCGGGCGCGAACGAGGTTTTTGCGCACGTGCTGCTTGTTGCGCCAATAGGGCGAACCATTCGGGCAGAGCAGGATTTCCGCGCCCATTTCAGTGAGCTGCGCGCAGACGGCTTCGTGCCAGATGTCCTCACAGATCGGAATGCCAACAGTGACACCCTTGATCGTCACCGGTTCTGGAAGAGCGCCCGCTGTGAAGTAGCGCTTCTCAAAGAACACATCTGAATTGGGCAGTTCATGCTTGGTGCGGATGGCGGTGATCTCGCCATTCTCGGCAACGATGACAGCGTTATGGAGACCCAAGCTATCCTGCCAGATCGTCGGCAAGATAATGACTACGTCTGTCCTATCCGTCGCTTTGACGAGCTCTTTTGCCGTGGCTACCGCGTCAGCGATAAATTTGGGTTTGAACAGGAGGTCGTCGGGGAAATAGCCGGTCAGGAACAGCTCGGGGAACATGAGAATGTCCGCCTGAGCGCTGACAGCATCGGCGAGAGCCTGACGACCGAGCGCGAGGTTGCCGACGAGGTCACCGACCTTGGGATTGAGCTGTGCGAGGGCGATGCGAAGCTGATCGGTCACGTGGTTGAGCCTGTTCGAAGGGCAGAAACCCGGAGTCCGCCGGGCTAGGTGGCGAGACTTAGCCCCTCACTGATTGAAGGGCAAGCCAGCGCGAAACGGATAACATTCCGCGCTGGTTGCGAATGTATGGCCTTATTCGGCCGCCGGAGCGACTTCACGCACTGGCTTCTGAGCGTGAATTTCTTCAGCCACCAAGAATGCCAGCTCAAGTGCCTGAGCACCGTTGAGGCGTGGGTCGCAATAGGTGTGATAACGATCCGACAGAGACTGCTCAGTGACCGCCGACATACCGCCGACGCATTCAGTGACATCGTCGCCGGTCATTTCGATGTGCACACCGCCTGCGTAAGTGCCCATCTCGCGGTGAACGGAGAAGAACTCCTTCACTTCTGTAAGGACGCTATCGAATGGACGGGTCTTGTAGCCAGTGGAGGCCTTGATGGTGTTGCCATGCATCGGATCGCAGCACCAGACAACGGTGCGACCGGCCTTCTGGACGGTCTCGATCAAGCGCGGCAGGTGATCACGAACCTTGTCTGCACCGAAGCGCGAAATGAGGGTGATACGACCCGCTTCGTCAGTTGGGTTGAGACGATCGAGAAGACGCAGGAGATCGTCGTTCGAAAGGCTCGGGCCACACTTGACGCCGATTGGGTTGTGAATACCGGCAAAGTACTCAACGTGCGCATCGTCTGGATTACGCGTGCGATCGCCGATCCAGAGCATATGGCCCGAAGTGGCGTAGAAGTTTTTGGAGATACTATCGCGACGGGTCAGCGCTTCTTCATAGCCCAAGAGCAGCGCTTCGTGGCTGGTGTAGAAAGACGTCTGCTTCAGCGCAGGGGTGTTTTCTGGGTTGAGCCCGAGTGCACCCATGAAAGTGATCGCGTCGTCGATCTTCTTGGCAACTTCTTCAAAGCGGGCGTTCGAATTCGAGCCCTTCATGAAGTCCATGGTCCACTCATGGATGCGGGTCAGTTCGGCATAACCGCCGCTCGAGAAGGCGCGCAGCAGGTTGAGCGTTGCGGCAGACTGGCGGTAGGCCATCAGCATACGAGCCGGATCTGGAACGCGCGAGCCTTCGTTGAAGGCGATGTCATTGATGATGTCGCCGCGATAGCTCGGCAGCTCGACGCCATCGATCACCTCGGTATCGGCAGAACGAGGCTTGGCAAACTGCCCTGCCACGCGGCCAATTTTGACGACCGGCTTAGAGCCACCATGAGTGAGCACCACCGCCATCTGCAGGAAGACGCGGAAGAAGTCACGAATGTGATCCGCACCGTGTTCTGCAAAGCTTTCGGCGCAGTCGCCGCCCTGAAGCAAGAAGGCCTCACCGCGCGCAACAGCCGCAAGACGGGACTTAAGCTCGCGGGCTTCACCAGCAAAGACTAATGGAGGGAAGCTGGCGAGCTGACGCTCCGCATCTGCCAAGGCAGCCATATCAGGGTAAGCAGGCACCTGCTTAACAGGCTTCTGGCGCCAAGAGCTCGGGGTCCAGTCGGTCATTATTCGTCTCGCTTGAGGCAGGCAGGCGGAAGTGTTGCGCTCGGCTCTAGCAAGACCGAGGGCTGGTGCCAAGTTTAAACGCGTTAGACCTTGGTGCCATTTCGATAGGAATAGCTCGGTGACTTGAACGTCACGAGTTCTTCGGCTGCGCTTGGATGCAGAGCAATTGTCCGATCTAGGTCCTTCTTGGTCGCGCCCATGCCAACGGCAATGGCGACCATCTGGATCATTTCGCCCGAACTTGGGCCGAGCAGATGCACACCCAAGACCTTGCCTTCGTCTTTTTCGGTGATCAGCTTGATCACCACGCGCTCCTGCCGATCAGAGAGCGTATTCGCCATGGGGCGGAAGCGAGCGAGGTAAACGTCGACATCGCCTGATTGAGCGACGGCTTCGTCTTCAGTCAGGCCAACAGTCCCGATCTCCGGCTCCGAGAACACAGCGGTCGGGATCAGGGAATGATCGACCGTCAGCGGATTGTTGTTGAACAGTGTTTCAGCGAAGTACCACCCTTCGCGAATAGCCACTGGGGTCAATTGCGCGCGACCGGTGACATCGCCAACTGCATATACGGAAGGGACGTTCGTCTTCGAAAACGCATCGACGACAATGTTCTTCTGGCCGTCAAGAACGACGCCTGCGGTTTCAAGCCCAAGGCCATCAGTATTGGGTGTTCGACCTGTGGCGAACATAACTTGGCTATAGCTGGCGCTGTCGCCAGACTTGAAGGTGACAGTGACGCCGTCTGCACTTTTGGCCAGACCTGCAACACCGTCATTATAGCGCAGCGCGATGCCACGCGCCTTAAGGCCAAACTCGAGCCCGTCGCTCATGTCCTTGTCGAAAGTGCGCAGCAGCCTATCGCGGCGATAGACGAGTGTCGTGTCCACACCTAGGCCCGCGAAGATGGTGGCGAACTCAACGGCGATGTAACCGCCGCCCTCGATGAGGATCGACTTAGGCAGTTCAGGCAGATCAAAGGCTTCGTTGGAAGAAATGCCCAGTTCCCTGCCGGGAACGTCGGGAATGAACGGGGTCGCGCCTGTAGCGACGAGAATGTACTTAGTCGTCAGCTCGCGGTCGCCCTTGAGCAGCTTTACGCTGTTTGGACCGGTAACAACGGCGCGGTCGCGAATGATTTCGGCACCCGGCTTGGCCAAATTGGTTGCGTAGGCGATTTCAAGACGGGTGATCTCTTTTTCCTTGGCAGCGACAAGGGTCGGCCAATCAAAGCTTGCATCCACTTGCCAGCCAAAACTCTCGGCGAGCTCAAACTCGTCGCGGAAGCGCGAGGCATAAACATAGAGCTTTTTGGGAACGCAGCCACGGATCACGCATGTGCCGCCGACCCGGAATTCCTCAACGACCGCGACTTTGGCACCGTAGGTCGCCGCCATACGCGCCGCGCGAACTCCGCCAGAACCTGCACCAATAACAATCAGGTCGTAATCAAAGCTCATCGCGGCACCTAAGTTTCATCGCCAATACGCGCTGTATATGGGGCAAAAGCTTAGGCAAAAAAAGACCCCGCACTGGGCGGGGTCAATCAGATTATTTTTGATCACGCCTTAGAGCGTGATGCCCTTGTCACGCAGACCCGCGCGAACCTTGGCAAAGAATTCGACGCGCAGGTTGTTTTCGTAAACCTGAAGAATGCGCTGGAGGTCCATGTTCACTTCCGAATTCGCCGCTGCCAGCTTCTGGCCAACCGCGGAATCGTAGAAGTTCACGATTTGCTGCAACTCATCGGTGGTGAAACGCAGAGCGTAAACACGTGCGAACTGATCGAGCAGATCACCCTTACGGCCGTTGTATTCCTTGATAACGTCGCCGATGACTTCATCGAGCTGCGCTTCAATTTCAGGGTTCTGCGTCAACAGCTGAGCCATGCTGTCGATACCAACCGTAACAACGGTGGTTTCGAAAACCGCAGCACGGTCCGTCAGATCAACATACTTACGAGCCAGCGCCAGCTGCTCTGGAGCAACTTCCTGCGCAAAGGTCAGGGCGCTAAACGCAAGCGCGCCTGCTGCCACTGCCGCAAATGCGGCGACTCGTGCGCCACGCATCCAATTACGGTTCACAAAGGTCATCAGGCCCGGTCCACCCTCAATCAATTACCTGTTTCAATCACCACTACGCCATCTGGCGTCGCGACATAAGCCTTGCGGCACATATTCAGGAAAAGTCCGTGTTGGACAACACCCGGAATGTTCAGCAGGTCGTTCGAAAGCACTTCTGGCTGCGAAATACGGCCAAAAAAAGCGTCAAGGATCAAGTGTCCACCGTCAGTGACAAAGACTTGTCCTTTATCTTCGCCACGCAACTTGAGGCCGCCCTCCGCTCCGTGAGCTTTAAGAACCTCTTCGACAGAGTGGCGCGTCGCGCCCAAGCCAAAGCGGTTGACCTCAATAGGCAAAGGAAAACGGCCGAGCATTTCGACGCGCTTGGTGCCATCGGCGATAACAATCATCGCGTCTGAGGCAGCGGCCACAATCTTTTCACGCAGCAGCGCGCCGCCACCACCCTTGATGAGATTGAGGTGTTCATCGAGTTCATCGGCACCGTCAACAGTCAGATCAAGGCGATCCAAAGTATCGAGATCTGACAAAGGGATATTCAGGCTTTTGGCTTGTGCGGCAGTGACTTCAGAAGTCGGCACACAGATCACGTCCAGACCGTCTGCAACACGCTGGCCCAACAGATCAACGAAGTGCTTGGCGGTCGAGCCGGTGCCCAATCCCAGCCGCATGCCGGACTTTACGTCCGCAACAGCCATTTCCGCCGCTTTACGCTTGAGGTCTTCGCTCATGCCAAAATCCTTCTATCCGATGGCCCGCGATGTGGCAGGACCCAGTGTTCGCGTCAACCAAACCTTCGTCGCGTATGCGCGCCGACCAGGAGCAATTGTAACCGACTAGCAACACAATAACCGTATGATGCGTCGCGGAAAGCCGCCAATGGCCTGCATTATCTTTTCTAGTGCCCTTGGTCGCAGTAAGTACACAAGTTGTCGCGACATAGGTACTGAGTCGCACAGTCAATAAGGCCAAGTGGACGCATGAGCATTACAAAAATAGCACTGGCGTTCGGTCTGTCGATCCTGCTGGCGATCAGCACGGTCCTACCGAGCTCCGCCGCACGCTGGTACAACCCAGATACAAATCAGTTTGAAGAACGTGTCGCGACACCGGGTGGCCGCGGCGGCAGCCCAATTAAGAAGCAAGTGGTTGATTACGAAACCAACCAGAAGCCCGGCACGATCGTGATCGAAACCGGTGAACGCCGCCTGTATCTCGTCTTAGAAGACGGTAAGGCGATGAAGTATGGTATCGGCGTTGGCCGCGACGGTTTCACTTGGAGTGGCGCGCACCGAGTAACCCGCAAGGCAGAATGGCCCACTTGGACGCCGCCGCCAGCAATGCGCAAGCGCGTCCCAGACCTGCCAGCATTCATGCCAGGCGGCCCTGATAACCCGATGGGCGCACGCGCGCTCTACATCGGCTCGACGCTCTACCGCGTCCACGGCACGTCTGAGCCTTGGTCGATTGGACAAGCCGTTTCATCCGGTTGTATTCGTCTGACCAATGACGACGTTATCGACCTTTATGATCGTGTTCAGGTTGGCGCACGCATCGTCGTCAATCACTGATTGACGCCAAATAGATTTTGAAGGGTCGCTTCGGCGGCCCTTTTTGTTTTCTACGCTTTCCGTCGCATCATTCGGCAATTAGATTGGGCGACATGAATGCATCTATCGCACCATCACGACCGCTCATTGACCGCTATGGTCGACAGATCAGCTATCTGCGCATTTCGGTGACAGATCGCTGTGATTTCCGCTGCGTCTATTGCATGGCCGAAGAGATGACCTTCCTGCCCAAAAAGGAAGTGCTCAGCTTTGAAGAAATCGAAGCGATTGCAGGGGCGTTTATCGCACGCGGTACGACCAAAATTCGCCTGACCGGCGGGGAGCCTTTGGTCCGGCGTGATATCATGGATTTGGTGCGCAGCCTCGGAAGCCATATCGGCGAGGGGCTCGAAGAACTCACACTGACGACGAATGGTAGCCAGCTGGCGAAATATGCCGAAGACCTGAAGGCCGCCGGTGTTGAGCGGATCAATGTGTCTCTCGACACGCTGGACGAACAGCGATTCCGGGAGATCACTCGGCGCGGACGGATCGGTGACGTCTTCCAAGGCATTGACGCTGCATTAGCTTCTGGCCTCAAACTCAAAATCAACATGGTTGCCATGCGTGGTGTCAATGACGATGAGATTGGCGCCATGATGGCTTGGGCCCATGGTAAGGGCATGGGCCTCACACTGATCGAAGGCATGCCGCTCGGCGAGGTGGGGCTTGATCGCGTAGATAGCTACCTGCCCCTGCGCGAGCTCCACGATCAGCTAAAGCAGCGGTATACGCTCACGCGTCTGGATAAGCGCACAGGCGGCCCTGCCCGCTATGTGCATGTGGCCGAGACCGACGGCATTATGGGTTTCATCACACCGATGAGCCATAATTTTTGCGAGAGCTGCAATCGGGTCCGTCTAACGGCTACAGGCCAGCTGTTCTTGTGCCTTGGTCAAGAGGACCAAGTCAATCTACGTGATGCGTTGCGTGATGGCGGCCTCGAAGGGCTTGAAACCGCCATGGACCAAGCGATGCTCATAAAGCCCAAGGGCCATGATTTCGTGATTGATCGTGCGCGACCAAAGCCAGCGCTGGGGCGTCATATGAGCGTGACCGGGGGCTAGTCGCCCCCAATCGCTACCCGCAAAGCCTATTTGTCGTCGTCAACAACGATGGCGAAATCGAGCGGCAAAGCCGTCGTGTATTTGATCTGCCCCATCGCGAAGGCCGAGCTGACGTCGGTCAGGTTAATTTTGCTAATGAGGCGCTTATAGAATGTGTCATAGGCACCAATGTCTGGCACCACCACGCGCATCAAATAATCGACCTCGCCGCTCATGCGATAGAATTCTACGACTTCTGGAAATTCATCAATCACACCAGCGAATTTGCGCATCCAAGCATCGTTGTGCTCGTTTGTTTTGACCGAGACAAATACGGTAACGCCAACATTGACCTTGCCCGGATCGAGGACAGCAACACGACGCTGAATAACGCCGTCTTCTTCCATTTTTTGAATGCGGCGCCAGCATGGAGTGGTCGACAACCCGACTTTACGCCCAATCTCGGCGACCGGCATCGTCGCGTCTTTTTGTAGAATGGTGAGTATTTTACGGTCAATCTTGTCGAGCGCCATTCTGCTCCCCCAGAAATCAGATTCCACTACAGGGCCGAACCAACCGGCCAACTGGCCCCTCTGAGTGCCACATCGGCGAATTTTGCGCAATAAAATTGCGCACGACAACGTGTTCGAACGTCTCAGGAGAATATTAACCAGTTTCTAGCCGCGCACCGCCGGTCGGATATGCCCAATGCGGTGGGATAGATAAACGCCTCGTTAACCACGAGACGCCTAATGTCCCACAAAGATGGTGCGAGCGCGTAATTGCTCGCTGTTGTGTAACGAGTAAGAGTCCATGGCGTCCATGCCGGCTTATATTGCCGATGACCGTTTGCGTTCGGCGCGCGACGGCAAGCGCATCGCCCAAAAAACGGTGTTGGAAGCACGTCAACGATTGACGTCCAGTTCTGGCACGCGCGCTGATTTCGATTATGAATTGATGCGGGACTACGCCAACGCCCGCCTCGGCGCAGCGCTGCCCATGGCAGCAATCATTATCATTCTCGCCGTCGTTGCCAGCTTCTGGGTCCCGTTGACCATTACGGGCCTATGGGCCGGGGTCGTTATTGCCAGCTTGCTCGTGGTCGTGCTGATGGCGCGCCGCTTCTTGTCGGTGCCCCCAAACCGTTTCAACGCTGCCCGCTGGACCACTAACTTCGCTATCGCTGAAACCATCGGCGGCATGGCCCTCGCCTTGCTTGCAGTCTTCCCGATGCTGGAAGCACAAGCAGGCTTGACGCCGGTTCTGTTTGCCATGGTGCTGGTGACCATCGCCAGCAATGCCATAGCCACGCACACACTGCCCATTGCAACGCTCGCAAGCACCCTGCCCGTAACAATCTCCGCATCAGCTGTGATGATGCTGGCTGGCGGCACATTGAACTTCACCCTGTCGGCCGTGGCCATCTGTGGCGAAGTGTTTTTCCTCTACCTCGCTCGTCAGCTTCACGCTTCCGAACTTGAGACGATCGCGCACCAGGCCGAAAAGGATGCGCTGATCGCTGAGTTGGAAGAAGCGCGCAACATGTCGGACGAAGCGCGCCGCCACGCTGAGCAGGCCAACATTGCCAAGAGCCAGTTTCTGGCAACAATGAGCCATGAGTTGCGCACGCCACTGAACGCGATCATCGGCTTCTCCGAAGTACTCAAATCCGAGCTATTGGGCGCACACCAAGTTGCGCAGTATCGCGAGTATGCGACCGATATTCACGCCAGTGGCCAGCATTTGCTGAACCTTATCAATGAGCTGCTTGACCTCAGCCGCATTGAGGCGGGCAAATACGAGCTCAACGAAGAAGCCGTATCGCTGATCGACATTTCGGAAGATTGCCGCCGCATGATGGAACTGCGCGCGCGCTCACGCGGGATCGAATTGGCCTATAATTTTGGCGACAACTTGCCAAAACTCTGGGGTGACGAACGCGCCATCCGCCAAGTTGTGCTCAACCTTTTGTCCAACGCCATCAAGTTCACTCCCCAAAATGGCAAGGTGGTTTTGGTCGTGCAGCGCAGCGCAGACGGCGGACAAATGATCTCGGTTAAGGACAATGGTCCGGGCATCCCAGAAAACGAAATCGAGACCGTTCTGTCGTCATTCGGTCAGGGCTCTCTGGCACAGAAGACGGCCGAACAAGGCGCTGGGCTGGGCCTGCCGATCGTTCAGAAGATCATGGACCTGCACCAAGGTCGTTTTGATCTCTTCTCCAAGCTACGCTTTGGCACAGAGGTCATTGCGACTTTCCCGCGCCAGCGCGTGATGGATGCCGTTGCGCCAGTTGTTGAACGCCACGACCGCCTCGAGATTTATTCCGCAGCGGGATAAGCTTTCACATCGCCTGACATAGGATCGACATTTTCGACGCGGATAGCGACTATGTCCGCGTCGGAGGATTTTATGCGAATTTTAGCGTCTCTACTGTTTTTCGGTTTCAGCCTGACTGTTGGCATTGCGCAAGAAGCCCCTGCCACTGCACCGATGGCGCCAACCGAAGAGGTTGAAGACGAGACGTTCGACACCTCGTACCATTTTTCTCCCACAACCTCGGCGCGCATTGAGCGCGAGTTCCTTGAAGAAATCCGCTGGTCGGCAGGCGTGGAAGCGCGCGACAATCTGCGAGAGGCTTTTGAGAAAAACTCGGCTCTGGACACTTGGCAGGAGCTCGTGGCCAAGGATGGGCTGGAGCTGGGAAATGTCGCGGATGCGCTGACGTCGTATTGGATTCTCAACTGGATCACGGCGAACGGCGCTTACTCGACCAAGGTCGACAATTCCGCCGTTCAGACGCAGCTCCGCGCTGCGTTTTCGATCGATCCTGCCTTCGCCCAGCTGAGCGACCAGCAAAAGCAGATCATGGCCGAAACTTACATCCGGCACTTTCTGGTGGAACACGCGGCCCTCAATGCCGCCGTGAAGGCAAAGGACATCACCGCGCTCGAAATGCTTGCTGCAGCTTCAGTTATGCGCTTCCGCAATGATATGAGCGTTGACCTTTTGGCCCTTGAACCGGGGCCAAAAGGTTTTGATTTTAGGCCGCTGCCAGATGAAACCTCGGCAGAGAACTAGGCCTGCTTGTTCGAGACCGAGGCCGATTCAAAGGTTGCCATATTGTTGTGAAGGTGCAGCGCGGTCTTGGCCATGACGGCTGCGAGTGCGGCACCCGTGCCTTCACCAAGACGCATACCAAGATCGAGCAAGCCAACCTGCCCCAGGTTTTCCAAGACGCGCGCGTGGGCGGTTTCGGCCGAAACATGCGCAAAGAGGCAGTGATTGATCGCGGCTGGGTTGATCGCGTGGGCGATAGCAGCGGCGGCCGTGGCCACATACCCATCAATAACAACAGGAACTTTCTGGTGGCGGGCCGCGAGCAAGGCGCCGAGCATGGCTGCGATCTCACGCCCCCCGAGGCGTGCGAGAATCTCAAGCGGGTGCTCCAGATTTCCGGCATGGAAGGCCAAAGCACGATCGACTGCATCGGCCTTGCGGGCGAGGCCCGCATCGTCAACGCCAGTGCCCCGACCAACCCAGTCTGCACCTTTACCACCATAAAGCGCTGCGTAAATGGCTGCGGCGATTGTGGTATTTCCGATGCCCATTTCACCCAAGCAGATCAGATCCGGCTTACCGGCGACGGCTTCCATGCCATAGGCGATGGTTGCGGCGCACATCTGATCGTCGAGGGCGGGCTCCTTGGTGATATCGCCTGTCGGCAGCTCAAGGGCGAGTTCAAAGACGCGCAGATTGATCTCGTGCAGGCCGCAAATCTGCGAAATCGCAGCACCACCATTGGTGAAATTCTGGACCATTTGGGCGGTCACTTCACGCGGATAAGGCGACACGCCCTGATCCGTAACCCCATGATTTCCCGCGAAGATCGTGACCATTGGGTTGTCGAGGCGCGGCTTGGAACGGTGCTGCCAACGCGCGAGAAACTCGACCAATTCTTCCAGACGCCCGAGCGAGCCGACGGGCTTTGTGAGCGCTGCGTCGCGCTGGCGCACTGCCGCGACCGCGGCATCATCGCCATCGGGTACTGCAATCAACAGTTCAATGATGTCGGCAAATGCGGGATTGAGAGCGGGCATGGTAGGTCCGGCGCAATATGTTAGAGAAGCGCGGGTCTTGTTGCCCATATCGGAGCTGAATGCAATTGACCGATTTGCCGAAAGAACCGGGCGAAACGCACGCTAAGAGCAATGCCCTCACCCGGTTTTGGGCGGATATTGTGATGACGCTGCGATTCTTTTCGCGGCTACCGACCGGGTCTTCGCCGCATGAAGTTCCCGACTTGGGGCGGATCGCACGGGCCCTGCCCTTTGCCTCTATCATCATCGGCATTTTCCCAATTGCTGTTTTAGTGCTTGGAGTTAGCGCGGGTCTTCCGACAGCTTTTGCGGCGACATTGGCGGTTGCGGCGATGATCATTGTCGGCGGCGGGATGATGGAAGACGCTATCGCCGATGCGGCTGATGGGCTGTTTGGCGGCTATACGCCCGAGCGGCGCTTGGAGATTTTCAAGGACAGTCGGCACGGCACTTATGGGGTGGCGGCGCTGTGTCTGTTTCTCGTTTTGCGTGTCACCGCCCTCACCGCAATGGCTGAACAGAGCGCGATTATGGGGGCCATTTTGTGGCTTTGTGCCAGCACTTATGGGCGCGTGGCGGGGCTTTGGATGGCACATGCCCTGCCTCCAGCGCGTTCTGACGGCGTCGCGGCCACAGCCGGTATTCTCTCGGCGCGCGACTTCTGGATTGGCATCGCGCTGACGACAGTTTTGTTCTGCATCGGCTGCGGATTTTACGTGGGCCCGATTGGCACTCTGGTCGCAATGGCAGGCATCGGGCTCCTGAGCTTTGGCTGGACCAAATGGTGCATGCGGCTCGTGAAGGGGCAAACGGGCGACCTTTTGGGCGCAGCTGGCGCGCTGGGTGAGATCGTCGGGATCACTCTTTTACTTCTCTTCATTTAACGCCTTTAAAATGTCGGCAGTGCGCGCCTAAATGGACTGCGTGCGACGGTGCGGAGCGAAACGAGAATGCTGTTTATTGGCCTAGCCCTGGTGATCGCGGTTGGCATTGCGCTGTTGATCAGCGCCGATGCGGGCACGCTGATCGGCCTGAGCCAAATGCAGACGGCCCAGCTGGTGCCGCTGGTGATTATTTTGATCATAGTGGCGGGTGGCATGTCTGCCCGCCGGTTCCGTGCGGCTGAACTGGTCGGCGGTGTGATTGGGTGGGTCGGCATTTTCGCCATCGTCATCGTCACCTACACCTATCGCGATGAGATTTTTAATGTCGCCCAGCGAGTCGCGGGCGAACTCCAGCCCGGCGTGGCGCTTGTCGATGCGCAAGGCGGCACGGCAACGTTCCGCCGTGGCATGAACGGGCACTTTGAAGTGCGCACGAACGTGAACGGCCACGAAACGCCAATGGTGTTCGACACGGGCGCATCGACTGTGGTGCTGACCGTACCGGATGCGGAAGCAGCGGGGATTAGAACCGAGGATTTGCGCTATATCGTGCCGGTCTCCACCGCCAATGGGCAAGGCCTCGCCGCACGGGTGCGGCTAAGCTCGATCAGCGTTGGCGGCATTGAGCGGCGCAATATTACGGCGCTGGTGACGCGCGAAGGCGTTTTGGAAACCAGCCTTTTGGGCATGACCTTCCTTGAAACGCTCAGCCGCTATTCGGTGACGCAGAATTCGCTCGAAATCGCCGATTAGGCGATTTCTTCAACAGCGCGGTCTTCGACCACGGCCACTGCGCGCGCAAATACTTCCGGTCCCGCGCCTGCCTTGCAGGCATCGACACTCATGATTTGCCGGAACTGACGCGCGCCCGGACGGCCATTGGCGAGGCCCAGCATGTGGCGGGCGATATTGTTCAGCCGCGTGCCCTTGGCCAATTCGCCTTCGGCATAATCGGCCATAGAAGCCATGATTTGCGTGAAATCGGGCACGGCGCGGGTGTCGTCGAAGAGACGCGCCTCCACCTCGGCCATCAGCATGGGATTGTGATAGGCGGCGCGGCCCACCATCACCCCATCCATATGCTGCATATGCTCGTCGATCTGCTCAAACGTTTCGATGCCGCCATTGATCAGCATCTGCACATGCGGCAGGCGCTGCTTCAGGCGATAAACGCGGGCATATTCGAGCGGCGGAATGGTGCGGTTTTCTTTCGGCGACAGGCCTTTTAGCCAGGCCTTGCGGGCGTGGACATAAAGCGCGTCCACTTCGGCTTCGACCATTTTGTCGGCGAAGCGATCCAAGCTCTCTTCAATGTCCTGATCATCAATGCCGATGCGGCATTTGACGGTAACGGGGAGCGAAGTTGCGTCGCGCATGGCCTTCACACAGTCAGCCACGAGATCAGGCTCGGCCATGAGGCAGGCGCCAAAGCGGCCGGACTGGACGCGATCTGACGGGCAACCGACATTGAGATTGATCTCGTTATAGCCAAAAGTTTCGGCGATTTTGCACGCCGTGGCGAGATCGACGGGATCGGACCCACCCAATTGCAAGGCGACGGGCTGTTCAACCGGATCAAACCGCAGGTGCCGCTCCGCATCGCCATGCACCACAGCACCCGTTGTCACCATTTCGGTGAACAGCAGGGAATGGTGCGTCAGCAGCCGATGGAGCACGCGGCAGTGCCGGTCGGTCCAATCGAGCATAGGGGCGACGGAGAACCGTCGGGAGCGTTTTAGGGTCTGAATGTCCATGCGTATTCTATCTGCACCACGTCGAGGGATCGTGGCCCGGCACTAAACTTTTGCCGTCTGTACCATGGAGAGGGCGATAGGGCCACTCAAAGGGATGTGGGGGCGATAGGGCTGTCCGCAACTTCACAGCGGACGGGTATCGCCCCCGAATGCGCCGTTTGGGATCGACGGAAACGGGGTGGGAAGGGGACTGGCAGCTTTGGAACCAGATAAGCGCGAAGCGGCTACGGAAGTGTAAGCCATTAACCAGCAGGGGCCGTCGTGCTTGCTCGTTGGTTCTGACCTGTTAGCGTGGCGAGTAGCAAGGGGTGGGTGATGGCAGAGTTTCGGCATGCTTTGATCACGGCTACAGCGTGTTTTATACTTCTGTTTGCCGCAGGAATGAGTGCCATGGGCGAGGGCATTTTCAATGTGTCAGTGCTCGCAGTTATGGCAGTTATTTCAGTGCTGGCGGCAGTTGCCGACATCTTCATCCGCCGAAAAATGGCATTACACTAAAATAGCGCACGTGCTTGTTGTGTCCGCTTTGAAGCGGTCACATCAACCTTTTGAACGTCAGCAGTGGGCTCGGTATCGGTCGTAATGTCCTCATCCGCTCCCCAAAGCTTCGGAAACGATCGCCGCCGTATGCGCCGTGTGGGATCGACGGAAACGGGTGTGGGCTGCGGACAGGCAGCTTATATGCACAATGATGGCTAAGTTGACGCATGCATAAGGGCGGTAGATTGAATTGGCACAATGTCGTTCGGTTAATCTTGCTTGCCCTAGTTGTGCTCGGCGTCGTCTCCTTCTGCACGCTTGATTTTGGTTATTGGGAAAGCAGCGCAGAATATGAGCCCGATGGATTGACCGTCACGGTTGGTCGAAGTGGAGGCTCCCGAACCCTTAAGCTGGTCGATCGGCAAGGAGCGCTTGTCGAAGTAAGCCTACTCACTGAGTGGGGACCAGATTTGCGGACCAATCTATACCGAACAGAAGATAGAAAGCTGGGAATCATCGACTTCGCAGGTGCATGGAAAGTTTTACAGGCACCACTCCGGCTGGAGCGGACCAAACCGTCGGACCATTGGGACTACGTCGGCACCTTTATGCGCGATGGCTACGCACCGGCGTCACAAGCAAAGGAGTGCATGGACATATTGCTTGATGAGCCGCCGCCACCCGACCGAAGCGAAATGTATCGCAGGCGATGCTAAAGATGTGAGCACATGCTTAGGTGTCTGCTTTGGGAGGAGTGATGACGCGGCGCAAATGAACGCAATGTGGGAGGGGAAGGTTTGGTGCCTTCAATGGTCTTGCGACGGTCGCGCCAAGTGCAGAGCCCTCGGGTCAAGCCCGAGGGTGACGGCTGGTCGCGGGGGATGCTGGTGGCTGGAGCGAAGCGCTCGGAAGGGTGAAGTTTGATGGGCAAGGGCTGCGGACGCCTTTGTTGACCGCGACATTGGCCACACACTCTCGGCGTCATCCTCGGGCTTGTCCCGGGGATCCAGTGCGATCGTGGTTCCGACTGGATTGCCGGGACAGGGCCGGCAATGACGGGGTGGAGAGTTCGGAGCGTCAGTAACGGAGGCCCCCGCTTTCGCGGGGGTACGAGGTGGATAGTGTTGGCTTGAAGTGTAGCGCCATCAGGTCAGGCCCGAGGGTGACAGCTGGTGGCTGGAGCCAAGCGCTCGGAAGGGTGAAGTTTGATGGGCAAGGGCTGCGGACGCCTTTGTTGACCGCGACACTGGCCACACACTTTCTGCGTCACCCTCGGCCTTGAGCCGAGGGGGCTGTGCTTGCTGATACGAGAGTTTGGTGAGTGGTGGGCTCCACTCGGCGTCATCCTCGGGCTTGTCCCGGGGATCCAGTGCGATCGTGGTTCCGACTGGATTGCCGGGACAGGGCCGGCAATGACGGGGTGGAGAGTTCGGAGCGTCAGTAACGGAGGCCACCGCGTTCGCGGGGGTGGCGGGGTGGAGAGTGCCGAATTGAAGTGTAGCGCCATCAGGTCAGGCCCGAGGGGGACGACGAGGGCTGGTTTGAAGGCGAGGTCAGGTTACCACCAATGCCCAGTGCTCCTGACATCGCTAATCAGAACGGCGACTGAATAGGCGATGGCGATGATCATCCCAAGACTGATGAGGATATCCACATCGTTGGCGGCACCACTCCGAAACCGCTCGTATAGAGACGGCCCTTTATTCGGATATGTTCCCGGCCGAGCGAAGGAAAAGACGGCTAACACGAACACAGTGCCGATTAGTTGATAAAGCCCGTACGATGATCGACCATGTCCAAGTCGCGACAATTCACTACCTTCCACAATAGAAATAGAGTTGCACTAATAAATCGGAACCAAGATTCCTCGACAGCTCGATAGCAAATTTCATTACCAATACTGAACACTATAACCTAAAACTAATGACGGCTCTTTTGTAGACTTTATTAAAACTGACTGCATTAAGCAGAAATCAGAACCACAATAGACGAGACGATTTCCACTCCATAGCTTGCCAATAATGCAATGAATCGCCCAGTTTAGTTTTCCATGTCTTATATGCTTGACCCACCACCCAAGCGATTCAGAAATCTCATGATCACTTGGGCACTAACCGCCGCAGTCATTCGAGTGGCGTTCGGCTTTGTGGAATTCAAAGGGATCATAATTTTCCCGTCGCACGGCGATGCGTCGATCCTGCTTGCAACATTTGTCTTCGCGTTTATTCGGTACGTTAAAACACCAGCTGGCGATGACGAGGACTAGGCCGTATTGAGGCTGGTCGCACCAAAACTGCACGTGAGCATGGGCTGTTTCAGAAATACCTCTGCAGGGGCGGGGTAGGTTTCGCAGGCCTGCGTCCGTGTGAGAATTGGAAAGTGAAGAGCCCTCCGGTCAGGCCCGAGGGTGAGGACTGGTGGTGGTTGCCGCATGGGGCGATCCCTCGGCACGAATAGAACAGCCCAAAACCCCTACCATTCCAGCGTAGCCCCCGCCCAAAAAATCATTTAGTTTCGAGTGGTTCGTTGTGCTGGGGAGGGCCGATGACCGCTTCGTCTAATCGCAATATTGCTGTCATCGATATTGGAAAAACCAATGCGAAACTGGTTTTGCTGGGGGGCGATGGACACCATATCGACACGCGCTCAACACCCAATCGGTCCATCGAATTGGACGTAGGCGGGACCGCTATTCTGGCTCATGACACAGAGCGGCTCTGGGCGTTTATTCTCGACGGGTTGCGGGCGTTTGAGGCGGAGTATGGGGTGGGGGCGATTTCCATCACCACGCATGGCGCAACGGCGGCGCTGGTGGCGGGGGATGAATTGGCCCTGCCGGTGCTCGACTATGAAAGCCCCCTGCCCGAGACTTGCGCCGAAGCCTATGGACTGGCGCGGGGGACGTTTGAAGAAACACTGTCGCCGCGCTTGCCCAATGGGCTCAATCTAGGCGCGCAGATTTTCTGGCAGGCGCAGAGTTTCCCGGACGATTTTGCGCGGGTGACGACGATCCTGACCTATCCGCAATATTGGGCGTGGCGGCTGACCGGAAAGCGCGCCAGCGAAGCGACCTCATTGGGATGCCATACCGATCTGTGGAACCCCAATACGGGGGATTTTTCGCAGATGGTGGCGCAGCAAGGGTGGCGCGCGCTGTTTCCGCCCGTCAAACCGGCTGCGGCGGTCTTGGGGCATATTACGGCGCGGGTGGCGGTTGAGACCGGGCTGCCCGCAGACACGCCGGTTTGCTCGGGCATTCACGATTCAAACGCGTCGCTGGTGCCCTATCTCACCCGGTTTCAGAATCCGGTTACTGTCATATCCAGCGGCACCTGGACCATTTGCATGACCCTTGGGGGCAGCACTGCAGCGCTCGACAAGGAACGCGACAGTCTGGCCAATGTCGACGCGCTGGGGCGTCCTGTGCCGACGGCGCGGTTTATGGGTGGGCGCGAGTTCGATCTCTTGGTGCCGAACTATGCCGAGCCGAGCGCGGCGGACATTGCTTTCGTGATCGAGCAGCAGGTGCAGGCCTATCCGAGTTTTGTCGCCGGTGTGGGCCCCTATGGGCAGAGGCGAGGCGAATGGTCTGTGGACAAGTCGGTGCTGACAGAGGGGCAGCGCACGGCTGCTGCGACACTGTACCTCGCGCATTTGACCCGCGCGGCCTTGGGACTTTGCGGGGTCGGCGAGGCGATTATTGTGGAGGGGCCGCTGGCGCGGAACGCCTTGTATTGCCGGGCTTTGGCGGCGCTGACCGAAAGGCCGGTCCACGCCTCGCAGGACAGTACAGGAACCAGTTTCGGGGCCGCGGTATTATGTTGTGAAGATCTCCCTCAAGCCCCCCTGCCTGCGGCATTTCCGCCGCTTGTCGTACAAGGGTTCAAAAATTACAGCGAAGGTTGGGAGAAAAAGACCAAGAATCTCTAGCGTCTAAGACGCACTATACAAGGACTAGCCATGACGAGCCGTAAACACCGCGTCGTAATTGTGGGCGCCGGGTTCGGCGGAATGGCTGCGGCGAAGGCCTTGAAGTCCGCTGACGCTGAAGTGGTGGTGATCGACCGTCGCAACCACCACTTGTTTCAGCCCCTGCTCTATCAAGTCGCGACCGCCGCGCTGAGCCCTTCGGAAATCGCCTGGCCGATCCGCCACATTTTGCGCAGCCAAGAGAATGCGCATGTGTTGATGGCAACCGTGACCGGCGTCGATACCGGGGCGCGCGAAGTTGTGCTCGAGGACGGTACGCGCGAAGCCTATGACAGCCTGATTTTGGCGACGGGTGCGCAGCACGCCTATTTCGGCCATGACGAGTGGGAAAAATACGCGCCGGGCCTGAAGACGCTCGAAGACGCGACCGCTATTCGCCGCAAGCTGCTGCTGGCTTTTGAAGCCGCAGAGCGCGAGAACGACCCGGAAAAGCGCAAGGCGCTGCTGACCTTTGCCGTGATCGGCGCGGGTCCGACGGGTGTGGAACTGGCAGGCGCGATTATCGAGCTGGGCCGGATTTCGCTCAAGAACCAGTTCACACACATCAAGCCCGAAGAGCTGCGCGTGGTGTTGATCGAAGCCGCGGGCAAGGTGTTGGGCAACTTCCGTCCGGCATTGTCGGATTACACGCTGAGCGCGCTCAATAAGCTGGGCGTGGAAGTGGAACTTGGCTCTGCTGTGGTTCATATCGACGATGAAGGCGTGCGCTATGGCGTAAAGTACCTGCCGACACGCACTGTTATCTGGGCCGCGGGTGTGTCGGCGTCGCCGGCTGCCAAGTGGCTGGGCATTGAAGGCGACCGCGCAGGCCGCGTGCAGGTTGGCGATGATCTGCGCGTGCCGGGCATGGACAATGTTTTTGTCATCGGCGACGTGGCGAGCACGACGTTCAACGGCAAGCCTGTGCCGGGCGTGGCCCCTGCTGCCAAGCAGATGGGCGCCTATGTGGCAGGCGTTATCAACCGTCGCCTCGTGGGCGATAGGCGGCATGTGCCGTTCAATTATAAGCACGCGGGCGATCTGGCGACGATCGGCAAGCGCTCGGCAGTGACCGACTTCGGCAAGGTGGTCTTCACCGGCTGGGTGGCGTGGTGGCTATGGTGCATTGCGCACGTCTATTTCCTCGTCGAAATCAAGACGCGCATCTTCGTGACCATCAGCTGGCTGTGGACCCATTTCACCGGGCAGCGCTCAAACCGGCTTATTGTTCACGGCGCGGCAGAAACCAAAAAGCCGCTCGAAGAAGTCACCGAGAAATAAAATTAGGGCCAGCTTTCGCTGGCCCTTTTGTTTTAATCGACGAGGGGAACGGCAGCGGCTTGTCGCGCCACTTTGCGCTCGCGCAGCCAGATATAAATACCCGAGCCGATGATGATCGAGGCGCCCAGGATAAACCAAGCATCCGGCGGCTCGTTGAAAATCAACCAGCTGGCAATCGAGAGATAGACGAGGCTGACATAGGTGAAGGGCGCAAGGATGGATGCGCCCGCGTATCGGAGCGCTGTGGAGTTTAAGATGTGCCCGAAGAGCCCGGCGGCACCCATAACAAAGAACGCAGCCCAAGAGATCGAGCTTTGTGGCCAGACCCAGCCCGTGAGGGCCACGGGAGCCAAAAGCGTGATCGGCACAATGCTGGCGTAAAATTGTTGCGTCAGCGCGGCATCTACCCCCGCAAGTTTGCGGGTGAAAATGGTGAAGAGTGCGAGGAAGACCGCGCAGCCAAGGCTGATGAATGCCGCGGGGTGGAAGGCCTCAGAGCCGGGGCGGACGATGATCAGCGTGCCGATAAAGCCAATGCCGATGGCCATCCAGCGACGCCAGCCCACCTTTTCGCCCAGCATGGGACCGGACAGAGCGCAGACCATGAGAGGCGCCGTGAAGGCAATGGCGCTGGTGACGGTGAGGGCCAGATAGCTCATCGCCCAGAAGTTGAGCGAGGTGGTGCTAAACAGGCAAAAGCCGCGCACAAGCTCAAGCTTGATATTGCCCGAGCGGAACAGGTTTTTGCCCTGCACCGGGAGGAAGAGCAGCATGAGCAAAATGAAGTGCATGCCATAGCGCACGAAGACGATTTCGGTGGTCGGCATGCCCGAGAGCGCCAGCCATTTGGCCGAAATATCGAGCACCAGCAGCACGACTTGGGACAGCATCAGGAAGCCAATGGCGGTGTTGACGCGGTTCTCGACCGGCAAAACAGGAAAAGCCATTAGCGAAACTCAAACGACGGCCCGCCCGGTGTGGGCGTGGACGAAAATTCTATGAACAAGGGTGGTACTCCGCGGCGGGAGTCTTATGCGCCGCATCGGTAGGGTTGAAGAAAGCCGCACCCAAGTCAATAGGTGCGGCTCACAATCTTGTATGGAAGTTTGGAGCTTTCCCGGTTTAGAAGGTTTCAGCGAGGTGCTGAACCGTCAAACCCTCTGACAGCGTTGCAACGCTAACCTCCGCGCCGCGGCGTGATGTGAAGGTGAGCGACACAGGACGACCCGGCAGAAGTGTGACCGCATTGTCGGAGAAATAGCCCGGAACATTGGTCGTCGCCGTGACAAAGAATGCGGGGGCGTCCGCCTCAAGGGTAAGGACCGGCTGACCATTCGCCTCGCTCCACTTGGACGAGACATTCGCTTGCGGCAGTTCAAAAGCCTTGTAGGGTTTGAGGAAGAAGTCGTTCTCGCCCAGAATAGTTCCGTTGGCGTCTTTCCAGATGAAGTAGAGGAATTCGTCCTCAGCAAGGGTGCTCGTGGCAATTTCGGTTACAGCAATGGCCGCATCGGGACCGACAGCGGCATTGCCCGACCACAGCTGCCGTTGCCCGCCGGAAACGCGAACCGCGAGGACTTCGAGCGCGATCGTTGCGGCGTGGCCTGTGTCATTGATTGCCTTGAGGACGATTTCACTCGGCAGCTGGCCTTCAACGGGAATGCCACGCGTATTGGTGCGCAATTCGGTGTGCTGAGGCACGGCGACAACATTGATAGGCAAGAAGAAGCGGCGCGCCATATAGTGCATCAGCTTCCACTGACCGCCGTAATCGAGCGAAGACCAAGACGCGACCGGCCAGAGATCGTTGATCTGCCAATAGAGTGTGCCCATGCAGCGCGGCTTGGTGGAACGCCAATATTCAATGGCCGTCTTGATCGCGAGACCCTGCTGGATTTGCGACAGGAACACCATCTGGGTGAAATCGCGCGGGAAGCGGAAGTAGCGCGTCATGGTTTCGAGAATGCGCGCATTGCCGCCCGCATTGCGCTGGTGGTTTTCCATGACGGGCGACGATGGATTGCGATCCTTTTCCTCAGAGAAGGTCTCGATGACATTCATTGAGGTGAAGCTCTGGAAGCCGAATTCGGAGGCAAAGCGCGGATTGACCGTGCGGTAGGCTTCAAAGCTTTTGGCGGAGTGCCAGACGTCCCAATAGTGGAGGTCACCGCGCGTGTCGGAATGCCAGCCATCGGAGAAGTCCATATAGCCCAGCGAAGGCGAGGACGGCCAGAACCGACGGATTGGGTCTTCGTCTTCGACGATGCGATGGAGAAGCGAATTTACGCGGTCATAATTGGCTATGTAGCGCTCTTTGTCCTTCTTGGTTTCGGGATACCAATCGAGCGAGCCAATGACCTCGTTATCGCCGCACCAGAGGGCGATGCAAGCGTGGTGCGACAGACGGCGGACCTGCTGGGTGACTTCCGTTTCGATGGACGCCAGGAACTCACGGTTGGACGGATAGCTCATGCAGGCGAACATGAAGTCGTGCCAGATGAGAATGCCGAGCTCATCGCATTTGTCGTAGAACCAATCGGGCTCGAACTGCCCACCGCCCCAAATGCGCAGCATGTTCATATTGGCCGCTTTGGCGCTGGCGAGGAGATCGCCAACAACTTCTGGCGTGATGCGCGAAGGGATCGCATCAGCTGGGATCCAATTGGCGCCCATCATGGTGATGTCGCGACCATTGATCCGGCACTTGAAGGTGTGGTCGATCTCGTCCTTCTCGATCACCCATTGGAGGTCGCGTAGGCCAATCTTGCGGGTGGTGACTTCGCCTTCAAGGTCGGTGACGAGGTCATAAAGATGCTGTTCGCCCTGCCCTGCTGGCCACCACAGTTTTGGATCGTGGATCGTGACATTGTGGGTGAGGACGTTCTCGCCCTTTTGGACCGCAACACGATCAAGGATCTGATGTCCACCGATGGTGTGGGCGACTTCAACCTCGCCATGAGCGAAAGCGTGAACGATGGTTTTGATCGAAAGCTCAACGGTGGTTTTGCCGTGCACCTGATCGACCTGCACGCTTTCCTGACGAGCGAGGCGCGATTTGCGCAGGCTCATGGTGCCATAGACGCCAACCGGCATGGTGCAGATGCCCCAATCCCAACCCGCGTGGCATGCGGGCTTGCGAATGAAGTTCATCGGAATGCCCTTCAGCCCATTGGTCTGGTAGTTTTTGGTGAAGGGAATGGGGAATGGGTGCGCTGCGGCGCGGGCGTTGGCAATGTCTTCGGCAACGGCGAACTCAAGGCGCAGAGTGTTGTCGCCAAGGCGTACTTTGCCGGTCACGTCGATGTCGTAGCGGATGAAGGTGTTGTCCGTGCGGGCAATCTCTTCGCCGTTGAGGAAGATCGTGGCGATACAATCGACCTCTGAAAGCGTCAGGGTCAGATAGCCATCAATATCGGCCTCTTTCGCGGAGAAGACGCGATCCATGGTCCAAGCGGTTTCACCGACCCAAAGCACCTGCTTTTCGTTCTCGCCCCAATAGGGATCGGGGATCAAATCGGCATTCAAGAGCGCGGTATGCACGTCGCCCGGCAGAGCGATGGTGGTCGCAATGTCGCGCGAGATAGCGCGCAACGAAAAGTCACCGCCCAAAGACAGGGCGGCGTTATACGCCGGAACGGCCATGACAAGTCCTCCTCAACTGGCAAAAGGGCCAGTGCAATCGATTTCGATCGCCTTATTTGTAGCGGAGGGAATGGTGGCGTCTAGGGGGATGGGGAATATTTGTATGGAAGATGCCGAATGGTTGGCGCTGTGATTGGGTGACGGTGCTGCGTGTGCTCCACGCAATGCAGCAATGGCCTAAGACTTGAGGTGAGAGCGCAGCGTAGACATCGCCTTTTCATGCGACTGCGTTGGGGCGTCGCTTTCAAGCGCTTGTTGGACTTTCGCCCGAAACCACTCATCGTAAGCGACGGGATCCGCAATCAAACCCGGTGGCAGTGTGCCTTCGTGCGCAACACGGGTGAGCAGTATGCGAACTGCATCGGATACGGTGAGACCAACATTGGCCAAAGCCTCAGATGCCTTAGCTTTGAGATCGTCATCGATACGAACGTGGAGCATGCTGGTTTTTGCGGCCATTCACAGAGTGTGTATCTCAAACGAGATACAGTCAAGAGTTGGCGTAGGCGGTGAGTGCAACCTCCTCGGGTCAAGCCCGAGGATGACGGCTGGTGGGTGTTGGGAAACCAACGCAAGGGAGAATGGGAGGCAAGAATTCCCCCACCCCGGCCCTCCCCGCAAGGGGGAGGGAGAAGAAAGGTCGGTGACGACACCGGGCAAAAAGGCGCGTGGGCTTTGCGCTGGCAAGGCCCGCTCACCCGACCTGCGATCGACCTCTCCCCGTGGGGGAGAGGTGTAGAGAGATTTAGACGTCTGGGTCCAAAAATCCGCCGGATTGGCGGGACCAGAGTTGGGAGTAAATGCCGCCGGAGGAGAGGAGCTGGCTGTGAGGGCCCTGCTCGACGATCTGGCCTTTATCGAGCACGATCAAACGATCCATCATGGCGATGGTCGAGAGACGATGAGCGATGGCGATGACGGTTTTGCCGTCCATCAGCGAGACCAACTGTTCCTGAATTGCTGCTTCCACTTCGCTGTCGAGAGCGGAGGTGGCTTCATCGAGAACGAGGATCGGCGCATTCTTGAGGAGCACGCGGGCTATGGCGATGCGCTGACGTTGCCCACCAGAGAGCTTTACCCCACGCTCGCCCACATGAGCGTCAAAACCCGTGCGCCCCTTCGCGTCGGTCAGGCCGGGAATGAAGCCGATGGCCTCCGCCTTTTCGGCTGCGGCGCGCATCATCTCTTCGGACGCATCGGGGCGACCATAGAGAATGTTATCGCGTACGGAGCGATGCAGCAGCGAAGTGTCTTGGGTCACAACGCCGATATTGGCGCGTAGGCTATCCTGCGTGATTTCAGCAATATCCTGCCCGTCGATAAGGATGCGGCCCGATTGACGGTCATAGAAGCGCAAGAGCAGGTTGACGATGGTCGATTTGCCCGCGCCGGAGCGGCCGACGAGGCCGATTTTTTCACCCGGCTGAATATGCAGATCGAGACCTTCGATAACGCCCTTATCCTTGCCGTAGTGGAAGGAAACGTTTTCAAATTTGATGTCGCCGGTGACGCGGCCAATAGGCTTTGCGCTCGGCTTGTCAGCAACCACACGTGGTAGCGAAATGGAGGAAATGCCATCGCGCACCACGCCGATGTTTTCGAACAGTGCTGACATTTCCCACATGATCCACTGGCTCATGCCCTGGAAACGCAGAACCAACGCAGCGGCAACGGCAATGGCACCGGGGGTCATATTGCCGTTGAGCCACTGGCCAATGCCGACGGCAAAGACCGAGAACAACAACACGCAGTTCATCACCGTAATGGTGGTGGTGAGCAGAGTGACGAGGCGCATCTGAGAATGGACGGTATCGAGAAAACCATCCATGCTTTCGCGGGCATAGCTCTCTTCGCGCTTGGAGTGCGAGAAGAGTTTTACGGTAGCGATGTTGGTGTAGCTATCGACGATACGACCGGTCATGACCGAGCGCGCGTCTGCCTGTAGCTCGGACACCTTACCGAGGCGCGGAATGAAGTGGCGCAACAGCAGAATGTAGAGCACCAGCCAAACGATGAAGGGCACCGCGAGCCAAGGGTCGCTCATAAACGCCAAGACGATTGCGCCGGTGAAGTAGACGGCCACATAAACAGTGACGTCGAGGACCTTCATCACCACTTCGCGCACGGCCAGCGAGGTCTGCATCAGCTTTGCGCCGATGCGACCCGCGAACTCGTCCTGGAAATAGCTCATCGACTGGCGAATGAGATAGCGGTGCGCCATCCAGCGGATACGCTGAGGGAAGTTGCCGAGCAGGGTCTGGTGGATCACCAGCGTATCGGCGAACTGCAAAACAGGAATGACGATGAGCAGAAGCACGGCCATGCCGGCCAGCTTCCAGCCCTCGTTTGCAAGGAAGGTTGCGCGGTCGGCAGTGCCGAGCCAATCAACGATGGAGCCCATGAAGCCGAAGAGGGAAATCTCAAGGATCGCCACCCCGGCTCCCATCACTGTCATGGCAGCAAGCCACTTTTTGGCACCGTGACTGTAATGCAGGCAAAAGCCCAACAGGGTTTTTGGCGGTTCGACGGGATCGTTGTGCGGATAGGCGTCGATGCGGCTTTCAAACCAACGGAACATCTTCACTCTCGTATAATGGCTGGCGCATGTCGCGCCGTAGAGTTTTCAAAACTTCTGGAGCGCATGGAGCCGAATTCTTGGCTGCGGATTACAGCAAGAACAGACGTGTGTCTTCCAGATTAGCACGTCAGGATAAGATGTGATGCTTTACCCTATTCCCGACTTATTTGACGCCGACGACTGGGCGACACGCTAGAGTGCCGCTTAAGATACACTCTAAGGCGGAGTCGGCAGCGCAGATTGCGCGCCCTACGTCACCCGAAACTTCAAGTCTTTGGACATTGCATGCGCACCGATAGTGATCACACGATTTATCTCAAGGACTATGCAGCGACCCCGTACCGGATCGTGTCAGTAGACCTCGATTTCTATATCACCGAGGAGAATACGCGCGTCCGCTCGCAGCTCACCATTGAACCGCGCGACGGCACCGAACCGGGCACTTCGCTGGTGTTGGATGGCGACGAGCTGGTGCTGAAATCCATCGCTATCGATGGCGCGCCTTTGGCGCTTTCAGCCTATCTGGCGGAACCGAATAAGCTGACGGTCGTCGAGCCGCCAAACCGCCGCTTCGTGCTGGAAGTTGAGACGAGCCTCAAGCCCGCTGAGAACACAAAGCTAATGGGTCTGTATCGCTCCAGCGGCACTTGGTGCACCCAATGCGAGCCCGAAGGCTTCCGCCGCATCACCTATTACTACGACCGCCCCGATATTCTCGCGCCGTTCAAGGTACGGATCACGGCGCCGCTCTCGGTCGCGCCGGTCTTGCTGTCGAACGGCAACCTCATCGATAAGGGGATTGCGGGCGACAATATGCATTTTGCCGTCTGGCAGGACCCGTTCCCGAAGCCGGCGTATTTGTTCGCGCTTGTCGCGGGTGATCTTGGTTCGATCCACGACAGCTTTACCACCATGAGCGGTCGCAAGGTCGAGCTCGGCATTTACTGCGCGCACGGCAAGGAAAGCGAATGCGACTACGCGATGGACAGCCTCAAGCGCTCCATGGTTTGGGATGAGAAGCGCTTTGGTCGCGAGTATGACCTCGACATTTTCAATATCGTTGCCGTTTCCGATTTCAACTTCGGCGCGATGGAGAACAAGGGTCTCAATATCTTCAACGATCGCCTCGTTTTCGCGAAGCCGGAAACCGCGACAGATGGCAATTACCACGGCATTGAACGGGTGATTGCGCATGAATACTTCCACAATTGGACCGGCAATCGCATCACCTGCCGCGACTGGTTCCAGCTGTGTCTGAAGGAAGGTTTTACCGTCTATCGCGATCAGGAATTCACCAGCGACGAGCGGAGCCGACCGGTGCAGCGCATCCATGATGTGCAGAATTTACGCGCCTCGCAATTCCCGGAAGATGCTGGTCCTTTGGCGCATCCGCCGCTTCCGGATAGCTTCCGCGAGATCAACAACTTCTACACCACCACCGTCTACGAAAAGGGCGCGGAAGTGGTGCGGATGCTAGCGACGCTGCTCGGTGAAGAGGGTTTCCGCAAGGCCTCGGACCTTTACTTCGACCGGCATGATGGGGAAGCCACGACCATCGAAGCTTTCCTCAAGGTGTTTGAGGATGCCTCGGGGCGCGACCTTAGCCAATTTGCCATCTGGTATCATGAAGCAGGGACGCCGAAGGTTTCTGTCTCCGATAGCTATGATGCCGCGAGCCAGACTTATACGCTGACGCTGAGCCAGACTATCGAGCCAACGCCCGGTCAGCCGACCAAACAGGACCGCGTTATTCCGGTGCGTTTCGGGCTTTTGGGTCCGAATGGCAGCGAGATGACTTGGACCGCGGTTTCTGGCGGGGTGGTTGAGGACGATCTCATCGTTCTCGACAAGGGTGAGATGACACTGACGTTTACGGGCGTTGCCAATAAGCCAGTGCCGTCGCTGTTCCGTGGCTTCTCGGCGCCAGTGAAGGTTGAGAGCAATCTCAGCCAGAACGATTTGTTGTTCTTGGCGCAGCACGACCGTGACCCATTTAACCGCTGGGATGCGGTGCAAACGGCCACCACGAAACTGATGGTCGACGCGGTCGCGGGCAAGGCTTGGACAGAAAGCGCCATCAGCAAGCTTGGTGCAGCGCTGGTTGATACGCTGGAAAACGGCAATCTTGACGATGCGTTTAAGGCGCAAGCGCTGGAAATTCCGGGCACGGGTGGCATTCTCCGCGCCATCGGTAAGGGGGTGAACCCCGAAGTTGTCCGTGACGTGCGCAACTCGCTGCTCCGCGAACTCATCGCGCCAATCGCTGATACGCTCGAAAAGCACTATCACGCGCTGGCGTCTGATGCCCCCTATTCGCCCGATGCAAAACCTGCTGGTCGACGGTCGCTGCGCAATCAGCTGCTGGTGTTGCTGGTGGGTGGTTCGGATCGCGGCGCAGCTTTGGCCAAGGCGCAATATGATAGCGCCGCCAATATGACCGATCGCTATGCGGCGTTGAGCTATGCTTCGGCCTATAACACTGCCGATGCACAGGCGATCCTTGGGGATTTCCGGACCCGCTTTACGGCAGACCCGCTGGTTCTCGACAAGTGGTTGATGGCCACGGCGATGTCGAGCGACGATGGTGTGGTGGAACGGATCAAGGCCATTATGACCGATCCAGAGTTCCCAAAAACCAATCCGAACCGTGTGCGGTCTCTGGTCGCCAGCTTTGCAATGAGCAATCTAGTGCAGTTTACGCGCCTCGACGGCAGCGGATTCCGCGTTGTGACGGACACCGTTGCGGAAATGGACAAGATCAACCCGCAGGTGGCCAGCCGCATTCTCACCGGGTTCCGGATTTTGCCAAACTTGGAAGCCCGCCGACAGGCCCTTGGTCGTTCTGCGTTGGAAAGCCTGCGCGCTCAGCCGAACCTCAGCCGAAACGTTAGCGAGATCCTCGACCGTATTCTCGCAGGCTAATATATTTACAAAACACCGAATTTGGCGGCGCACCCACGGGTGCGCCGCTTCATTATTCCTGAATTAGTACAACACTGGCAGCGTGCGTTCGCGAGACGTTCCGCGGGGCGATCTGTGGAGAACAATTTTTCTTCACCGCTAAGTGATTCAATCGACTCTCGTTTTTCCGCTGCCGCAAAAATTGCATTCAAACGAGGCTGGACAATCAAAGGGTACATGATTCATACCTTGTTAAGGGCTGACCTTGTTGGGGCTTAACCCGTTTCAGTAGATGGAGAATTTTATGCGGTCGTCGGAGGTATCCGGCGCCGGCGCGCTTGGATTCCGCGCTGGCCAACTCAAAGCGAAGGATAAGCGTACTGCCCGCTTTGGCAATCGCTCGGTTGCATTGACCGCTTTTGCTGCTGCAGCTCTTTTCATCGTCTATGACGCAAATACGCTCCTCACCAACGGTGCTGACGGCATTGATGCCATCGGCGCATTGGTTGCCGCTGAGCTTGCTGCTCCAGCGCCCGATGTTATCGCCAGCGTCGCCAATGCAAGCATGATGACAGCATCGCCGCCGCCCGATGCGCTGACCGCAACTCCGGACACCGCGGTGCTTACCGAGATTGTCGGACACGGCGCGATTGCGCTTGGCCTTGCCGGGCTTGCGAGCTTTTTCGCAACGCGCCGACGCCGCGACGAAGATGTTTCTGAGATCGAAGCGCCCGTGGGCAGCTACGAGAGCCTATGCTCGGCAATTCCAATGGGACTTGCCTGCTGGACTGGCACTGGCGAGATGATCGTTTGCAACGCCGAATATCGCGCCCACCTCGACCACACTTCGGGCCAGCTGCGCTACAAAGAGGCCGTCAACGCGTTGATTGATGGCGGGCATATGAACACCGTCAGTGACGATGACAACGGCCGCCTGCTGGAACTCTACCGAGGCGATGGTACCTGCTTGCTGATTGACGAACGTCCGCTCGACGATGGTGGGTTTATGACGCTTGTCAGCGACATTACCGAACGCAAGCGCACCGAAGCCATGTTGGAAACCATCCGACATGAGCAACGCCTGCTGGCGCGCAAGTATCACGAGGAAAAGCTCAAGGCGGAAGCGGCGAGCCGGGCGAAGACCAATTTCCTCGCCCATCTTAGCCACGACATTCGCACTCCGCTCAATCACATCATCGGTTTTGCCGATTTGATGCAGATGCAGATTTCCGGACCGCTCGGGGACGAGCGTTACGTCGAATATTCCCGCACCATCAAGAATTCCGGCGAGATCCTGCTGAACTCCTTCGCCGCTATTCTTGATCTGGCCGAGCTTGAGGGCGGGCAAAAGGCGCTGCGACATGATCCGGTGCTGCTCGACGAAGTTGTGCAGTCCGTTGTGGCGCGGTTCAAGCCGCAGACGCAGCGCGCGGGCATCCATTTTATCGTTGGCCCGCATACGGGCGCTGTTCTGCGCGGCGACCGTCTGGGTCTTACCCGTATGCTCGGCAATATCATGGACAATGCTGTTCGCTTCACCAAGACCGGTGGGCAGATCACATTGGCGACGTTTGCTGCCGACGATGGCGTTGTCATCGAGATCAGCGACACCGGCATTGGCATGAGCGAAGAGCGGCTTTCAACGCTCAGCCAGCCTTTTGCAATGGGCGACGCCACCTTCACCCGCACCAGCGGGCCAGGCTTGGGCATTTCAATCGCCCGCGCCATTGCCGAACTCTCTGGCGGCCATATCGCGATCGACTCGAGCCCATCGCTGGGTACGACCGTCGCGATCTCGCTGCCGCTCGACGCGGCAGCGGCACAACTCGCCGCTTAGCTAGAGCGCGTTAGCGCGCTCGTACCAAGCGGCGGCAGCGGCAGCGACTTCTCCTTGCATGTCAGCAATATCTGTCGCCAGCATGGCAAAGCTTGGGTAATGCACGAGCTGCGCCAAGAGGTCTTTAAACGCTGGCGACCACGCTTCCTCTTGAAAGGGCGACATGAGCGCAGAGCTCATCACCTGCAGGATCGTTGCATAGACCGACAAAATTTCAGCCAGACGTGCCCCCTCCGGGACAAGGCCAATCTCGCCGAGACGAGCGAGAACTCGACCTGTTTGTGCGCCCGGCAAGGCGATCTGGTTGAACGCGACAAGCTGGGCCGACTGCGCGATGAATTCGAGGTCCACCAGGCCGCCATTGGCGAGTTTCAGGTCGAAGGCGTGACGCGGCTTGCGCTCGCGGGCCATCAGCTCGCGCATGGTCACCACATCGTCGATGGTTTTTTGAACATCGCGCGGCCGCGCCATGATCTCATCCATTTCAGCGTGGAGACGCTTCTTGAGTTCGCCTGACGCGGAAACGACGCGCGCCCGGCTTAGCGCCAGATGTTCCCAAGTCCAAGCATTGTCCTTGTGATAAGCCTTAAAGCCCGCCAGCGACGAGGCAAGCGGCCCGGCATTGCCGGAAGGACGCAGGCGCATATCGGCTTCGTAAAGCACGCCTTCGCTTGTGGGCGCGGACACAGCCGAAACCAAGCGCTGGGTGAGGCGAGCAAAGTAATGGGATGCCGACAGGGGGCGCTCGCCATCACTCTCGATTTCTGGCGCGTCATAGAGCAGGAAGAAATCGAGATCTGATGCGTAGGTCATTTCGCGGCTGGCCATTTTGCCAAAGGCCAGGATGGCGACATCTGCCCCCGGAATGCGGCCATGGCGCACGGCGAACTCGTCCTGCACCTTTTCAAACAGGCGATGGAGGAGCGTTTCAGCAAGGGCCGTGAACTGCTCCCCTGCCCCTGCGGCGCTGACCGTGCCGGACAGGAGCCCAGCGGCAATGAGGAATTTCTGCTCCTGACCGATAATGCGGGCGCGGTCGATGAGCTCCTCATAGGAACGCGCGTCAGCCAGAAACGCGTCAACCTTGCCGACCAAAACGTCGCGATGGGTCACGTCATTGGCGAAAGCGGGATCGATCAATCCGTCCACGACATGGGCACGATGGATAACCGCTTCCGCCATGCGGGGCGCAGAGGCCATGAACTGAACCAGCAGTGTGCGCAATTGCTCGTGGTTACGCAGCAGGGCGAAGAGCTGCACACCGCCGGGTAGGCGCGACAGGAAGTTATCCATCCGCGCCAACGCTTCGTCGGCATTGCCCGCACGCCCGAGCGTGACAAGGAGAGAAGGAAGGAGCTCTGTGAGATGGGCGCGGGAGACGGACGAGCGCGTTGCAGCGTAGGACCCGTAATGCCACTTCCGGACGGTCTCGATGGCCTTGTGGGCGTCAGCAAAGCCCATATTGGTGAGCGTTTCGAGGGTGCCCGGATCATCGTCAGAGCCGGTGAAGACGAGATTGCCCTCGCCCGAACCCAAGGTTTCACCCTCGGTGAACAGCTCAGCATAATACCGGGCAACACGCTCTAGGGCAGCGCGATAGCTGGCTTCAAACGTCTTGAGATCGGGCTCGCCCATCAAGCGGCCGATGACAGCGACGTCCTCTGGTGTGTCCGGCATAATATGGGTCTGCTCGTCGCGCAGCATTTGCAGACGATTTTCGATCGCACGGAGATACCAATAGGTGTCGGTCAGCTCTTTGGCGGTGCGCGGACTGATCCAGTTCGCCTCAGCCAAAGCGGCCAGAGCATAGGAGGTCGGACGCACGCGTAGCGACTTGTCGCGACCACCAGCGATGAGCTGCTGAGTTTGAGCGAAAAACTCGATCTCGCGAATGCCGCCGCGGCCGAGCTTGACGTTATGGCCTTCGACACGAATGTCGCCGACCTTTTTGGAAACGTTGATCTGGCGCTTCATCGCCTGAATGTCGGCAATGGTGGCGAAGTCGAGGTGCTTGCGCCAAATATAGGGTGCGAGGTCTTTGATAAAGGCGTCGCCGACCTGTTTGTCGCCAGCGCAAGGCCGCGCTTTGATCCACGCGGCGCGCTCCCAATTCTGACCACGCACTTCGTAATAGGCCATGGCGGAATCGACCGAAAGCGCGACCGGGGTCGAGCCGGGGTCGGGTCGTAGGCGCAGGTCTGTGCGGAAGACATAGCCGCCCAACTGCTGATCTTGCATGATGCTGACCAGTTTTTGGACCATGCGGGAATAGAGTTTCGTCGCTTCGCTCGGATCGGCCAAAACGGCTTTGTGCGGATCAAAAAACGCAACGATATCAATGTCAGAGGAGTAATTGAGCTCGCGACCGCCATGCTTGCCCAGAGCGAAGAGAGCGAGACCGGAATTGGCGGCGCAGGCCTCGTCGAGGGGGATGGTCAGCCGCCCCTTTTCCGCTGCCTGTCGCATGAGAAAATCGAGACCGGCCTCAAGCGCCGCGTCAGCAAGGTCGGACAGCGCCTCGGTGGAGCGTGCCGTCGTCCAGAGTTTGCCCACCTCGGCAACAGCGGCGAGCAGAGCGGTTTGCCCCTTGGCGCGCCGCAGCGAAACCATCAGCTCGTTCTCGTCAGAGGTTTGGCCGGCAGTTGCCACATCTGCCAGCAAGGCGGCGAAACTGGCGTCAGCGTCTCCCGACAAAGCGGTCGCCAACCACGACGCGTTTTTCCGCGCTAGATCGAGAAGATAGGGCGCTTGCTCGAGCAAGGGGCCAATAGCCACGGCATTGGCGGAAAAAACAGAGGCGTCACCATGCTCCAGCTCCGCAAGAAATGCATCGAACTGTGGGTGAGCGACGGCAGGAAGAGGAGAGAGCATATTTGACATGCTTAAGGCATAGCGCGCCGAAAAATGGCCGACAAGTCACACTGATAGCGCCAAGCGGCGAATTGTTTTGCCGCAGACGGTTAGCTGTTTGTCGGCAGCTCCAGAACGGCCCTTACGCCGGGCACATTGTCTTCAATGCTAAACCGGCCGTTATGCAATCGGGCGACCGCATTAACGAGCGCAAGGCCAAGACCAGAGCCGGGTTCAGACCGGCTAGTTTCGAGCCGCACGAAACGCTCAAGAACGCGCTCGCGGTCCTGCTCGGGAATACCAGAGCCATTGTCGCCCACGGCAATGCGGACAAAACCATTCTGGCGGGCCAGAGACACGTCAATACGCCCATTACTGCCATCTTCCGGCTTGGCATATTTGACGGCATTTTCGAGAAGATTGACCATCACCTGCCCGATCAATTCGCGGCTGGCATTGATGGTAATGCCGGGCTCAATATTGGCCACGACCTCAATGCCGCTGTCCTCGGCGACGGGGGCATAAAGTTCGGTCATATCTTCGACGATGGCAGAGATATCGGTCTCGACGAGAGTGCCGGATGGCGCGCCGGCCTCGGCGCGGGCGATCATCAATAGCGCATTGAAGGTGCGGATGAGGCGATCGCTTTCCGCGATGACCGTCTCCAGTGCCTGTTCGCGCGTCTCTTCGCTGGCGTTGTCGCGCAGCGCCGCCTCGGCCTGACTGCGAAGGCGGGTCAGCGGCGTTTTGAGATCATGGGCGACATTGTCTGTGACCTCTTTGAGGCCCTGCAGCAATTGCTCGATACGATCCATCATGGCGTTGAGGTTTGTCGCCAGACCGTCAAACTCATCATTGCGGCTCGTGACCGGCACGCGCTCCGACAAATTGCCGGACATGATTTTGGTGGAGGTGTCGCGGATCGTATCGATGCGTCGCAGCACGCGCCGCGCGGTCAGACCGCCAGCGATGATCGAGAACAAAATAATGCCGACCACGCCAACAAAGAAGCTCTGCAGGATGATGGCGGAAAAGCCGCGCTGCTGCCCAACATCTCGGCCCACCACAAGGCGCAGGCCACTCTGCAGCGTAATAGAACGCGCAATCGCTACGCCCGTGAACTTGGGCCGTTGCGGCGAACCATTCATCTCATCGAGCGGGTTTTCACGTTCATAATCAAAATTATAGACTCCGGGCTCCTGCAAAACCTCAGGCGGCATTTCGGTGACATTGCCCAGCATGTACTGGCCATTCACATCACCAAGGAAATAGAGCCCCGGTCCCGGTCGAGCGGAGATTTGGTTGACGGCCAGCGCCAAGGTCCGCAACCCGTCAGACGCTTCAATCTGGAGCAACTGCCGGATTTCACTGTCAATCTGTTTGGCTTGTTCGCGCTGGATTTGGAGCGCCGACTGCCACGAGATGAAGCCAATGAGCAGAATGGCGAAAACGCCGAAGATGGCAATGAAAGTTGCCGTCAGACGAACTGTGGATGTGCGCCAAACCTGAGCGAAATTGCGCAGCAATGCTCTAGTCCCGGATCATATAGCCAGCACCGCGCACGGTATGTAGCAGCGGGGACGCATGGCCCTTGTCGATCTTTGAGCGCAGCCGGGACATATGGACGTCGATGACATTGGTCTGGGGATCAAAGTGATAGTCCCAGACGTTCTCGAGCAACATCGTGCGGGTCACAACCTTGCCCGCATGCTTCATGAGATATTCGAGGAGGCGGAACTCACGGGGCTGAAGAAGGATGGTTTCGCCATCGCGCTCGACTTTTCGCGATAGACGATCAAGCGACAACCCACCCACAGAATAGCTGGTGGCAGCTTCGGAGGGGCTGGAGCGGCGCGCCAGCACTTCGACACGCGCAAGCAACTCGGTGAAGGCATAAGGCTTGGTCAGGTAATCGTCGCCCCCTGCCCTCAGGCCGGTGACGCGGTCGTCGACTTCGCCAAGGGCGGAAAGAATAAGAACGGGGGTCTGATCGCCTTCGGCACGCAGGCTTTCAATGATGGACAGACCATCGCGGCGCGGCAGCATACGATCAACAATCAGGACGTCGTAGTCCATGCCCGAGGCCATCGCATAGCCGGTTTCGCCATCGGCAGCATGGTGGGTGACATGCCCTGCTTCATCCAAGCCTTGGATGAGATAGCTGGCCGCCTCGCGGTCATCTTCGATCAGCAGGATTTTCATGCCCAGTACCCCATCGGACAGAAGAAGCCCCGGAGCGTACTCCGGGGCTCAGGATCAATTATTCGGCGAGCGGCAGGCCGATGAAACGGGTCGCGCCATTACGGTCGACCATGATCAGAGCCGTATTCAAGCCCTTGCCTTTAACACCTTCAATGGCCTTGTCGAAGTCCGCAGCGCTGGCAACGCTTTGGTTGTCGACCTGGAGAATGATGTCGCCTGTTGCCAGACCGCGTTCGGCAGCTTGCGAGCCGTCTTCAACGCTCTGCACCAGCATACCGCCCGAACCGTCGCCGTTTGGCACCAGAGCCATGCCGAGGGTCTTGGTGACTTCTGGCTCAATCACTTCCGGCGCTGGCGCTTCTTCGTCGGTCGTCGCATTCGCGACTTCTTCAGTCAAAGTGCCCAGCTTAACTGAAAGCTTGGTCTCAGCGCCATCGCGCCACAGTGTCAGCTCCACGGTAGAGTCTGGAGCGTGGCTGGCAATGGTACGGCTCAGATCGAGGGCATCATCGATCTTTTCGTCATCGACCATGAGGACAATGTCACCAGCTTTGATACCGGCTGCCGCAGCAGGACCGTCAGCGCTTGGCTTGGAAATGATCGCACCGGTCGCGGTCGAGAGACCTACGCCCTCAGCGATGTCCTTGGTGACGTCCTGGATCGCAACGCCGAGATAGCCGCGCGTGACCGAGCCAGTATCAATCAGCTGATTGACGATCTGCTTAACGGTGCTTGCCGGGATGGCAAATGCGATACCGACGTTGCCGCCGTTTGGCGAATAGATGGCAGTGTTCACGCCAACCACTTCACCATTGACGTTGAACGCAGGACCACCCGAGTTACCGGTGTTCACGGCAGCGTCAATCTGCAGGAAATCGCCATAGCTCGAACCGCCGATGTCACGACCCTTGCCCGAGATAACACCAACAGTCACGGTGCCACCGAGGCCAAAAGGATTGCCGACGGCAACGACCCAATCACCAACACGGCTTGCCGTGTCTTCAAAGGTCACGAACGGCAGGTCTTCGCCTTCGATCTTGAGAACAGCCAGGTCAGTGCGTTCGTCAGTACCGACAACGGTTGCTACCTTTTCGGTGCCGTCTTCGGTGATAACGGTGACCTTGGTCGCGTCGCTCACAACGTGATTGTTGGTGACGACATAGCCGTCAGCGGAGATGATGAAGCCAGAGCCGGCAGCCATGAACTGGCGTGGGCGCGGCGCCCGGTCTGGTGCTTGGCCGCCACGTGGGCCACCGAATTGATCAAAGAAATCACGGAAGGGGTGATTTTCTGGCAAGTCAGGGAAATTGAACTCGAAGTTGAAGTCGCGGCCACGGCGCTCAACTTGGCGGCCAGGCGCTTCGGCTTCAACGAGAATGGAAACAACCGCAGGTTGGACGGCTTCAACCAGATCAGCAAAACCTTGCTGAACGTTAGCCTGAGGGACCACGATCTGAGCGGCATTCTGATACTGCGCGTTAGCCGCAGAGCCAGTCAAAACGTAAGCGCCAGTAACGCCACTCACACCAGCAATGATCGCTAGTGCGGATGCGCCGAGCCAGCGACGGGTGCGCGAAAGAACAGTCGAACGCATGAGAATGTATCTCCTAGGGTTAAGCTCAAACTCGCTTATGGGGATACATATGGAACGGCACGCCTTTCTTTGAAGTTGCGTGCACATTAAGCTTTAGCAATGTTGGCGGCGCGAATGTGGCGGGAAGCGTCCTACTTCCCGTTACGGAGTTCGTCGAGGGCAGCCTGCTCCTCTGCGGTCAGCTCGGTGATGCTGGTGCCAGAATGTTTACGGCGGGCAAACATTAAGCTGATCAAGCCGACGATTAAGAGCGCTGGCGCAGCGATCCACAACAGGATCGTATTGATGTTCAAACGCGGGTTGAGCAGCACAAATTCGCCGTAGCGATCGACCAAAAATTGTTCGACCTGTTCGTTGCTATCGCCTGCGACAAGGCGCTCGCGCACCAAAACCCGCAAGGATCGCGCCAGATCCGCGTCACTGTCGTCGATAGATTGGTTCTGACAGACCATGCAACGCAGACCCGCGGAAATATCGCGGGCCCTTTGTTCGAGAACAGGATCAGGCAAAATCTCGTCCGGACGCACGGCATAGGCCGTGTTGGTCAGCGACAGGAGAATAGTGACGAGTAAGATGAACCGCTTCATGCTGCGGCCTCCGCGACAGGCTTCTTCGCTGTCTGAGGCGCGCCAACGCGCAAACGACGATCAGTCAACGAGAGGAAGCCAGCGAAGGACATGACCAAACATCCGATCCAGATCAGAAGGATGTAAGGCTTGTGCCAAACGCGAATGACATGGGTATCATCCAGCGGCTCGCCGAGCTGCACATAGAGCTGGGAGAAACCATAGGAGTTGATCGCAGCCTCGGTGGTTGGCGAGCCCTGACCGACGTAATACCGGCGCTCAGCAGCAAGCTTTGAAACGTCACCGCTTGTGGAGGTCACCGTGAAGAAGCCAGTATCGGCCATGTAGTTTGGCCCCGGCACTTCGGCAAATTGATCGAAGGTAATCGTGTAGCCAGCAAGCTGAGCCTGCTCGCCCGGATTAAGCGTCGTCACCAACTCGCTTTCCCAAGCGGTAACACTGACAATCCCGAGAACGGTGATGCCCAAGCCCAAGTGGCCAATGGCGGTCGACCAAATGCTGCGCGGCAGCCCAGCCAGACGGCGTAGGCTATCCGAGAAACGGATGCGGCCAAGTTTGCTGCGCTCGATGAGTTCAGCAACGGACCCGAAAACGACCCAGAAGCCCAAGAGCAAGCCAATCGGCACCAGCGAAATCGAAACACCACCCAGCGCTGAGAGGAGAATGGTCAGGAATAGGGCCAAGCCACCGAGAGCGGCCAAACGCTGCGCCACGGCCACGATATCCGCACGCTTCCACGCCAACAAAGGACCGAAAGGCAGCAGGATAAGCAGCGGAACCATCAGAGCGCCGAAGCTGACGTTAAAGAACGGCGCACCAACGGAGATCGTCGTGCCGACCAAAGCGTCGAGCAGCATTGGGTAGAGTGTACCGACCAGGATTGCGCCGGTCGCGGTCGCGAGGAAGAGATTGTTGAGGATCAACGCTCCTTCGCGGCTGATGGGGTGGAACAGGCCACCCTGACGCAACGCTGGCGCGCGCACTGCGAACAAGACAAATGCCGCGCCAATAAGCACCGCCAGAATGGCAAGGATGACCATGCCGCGGGTCGGGTCGGACGCGAAGGTATGAACCGAGGTTAGAATACCGGAGCGGACGAGGAATGTACCGAGGAGCGACAGCGAGAAGGTGATGATGGACAGAAGAATTGTCCATATCTTGAGCGCGTTACGCTTCTCCATAACCAGCGCCGAGTGCAGCAATGCTGTACCCGAGAGCCATGGCATAAAGCTTGTGTTTTCAACCGGGTCCCAGAACCACCAGCCACCCCAACCCAACTCGTAATAGGCCCAGTATGAGCCCATGGCGATGCCGAGGGTCAGGAAGGTCCAGCTCAGCATGGTCCACGGACGCACCCAGCGCGCCCAAGCCTGGTCAATACGACCCGAAATCAGGGCCGCGATGGCGAAGCTGAAGCAGATCGAAAAGCCCACATAGCCCAGATACAGCAGCGGCGGGTGAATAGCCAAACCGATGTCTTGCAGCACAGGGTTGAGCCCTGCCCCTTCGAGAGGAGCCGGGTTCAGGCGCTCAAATGGGTTTGAGGTGAAAATCGTAAAACCGGCGAAGGCAGCGGTCATCAGGCTCTGGGAGCCGAGCACCAAGTTCTTCAAATCGCTCGGTAAATTGCGGCCAAACGCGGCGATCATCGCACCAAAGAGCACAAGGATCAGGACCCAGAGAACCATGGAGCCTTCGTGATTGCCCCAAACGCCAGAGATTTTGTAAATCAGCGGTTTGAGGGAATGCGAGTTGTTCGCCGCGAGCGCCAGACTAAAGTCCGACTCCATGAACGCCTGAACGATTGTGGCAAATGCTACAGCGACCAGCACCAGCTGGAAAATCGCCGCTTGGCTCAGAACGGCGGCGAGGCGATCGCCGCGTCGCCACAGGGTCAGGCCACCAACGGCACTAACGCAGGCCAGAGCAAAGGCAAGAATAAGCGCGAAGTGACCTAATTCGATGTTCATTCGGCCGCCTCTGGGTACCACTCGCCCTTTTCTTTGAGGGCTTCAACGACTTCACGCGGAACATAATTCTCATCATGCTTGGCGAGGACGTTGGTCGCAAGGAAGCTGCCGTCCGGCTGGATGCTGCCTTCTGCGACAACACCCTGACCATCGCGGAAGAGGTCGGGCAGAATGCCAACGAACTTAGCCGTGATCTGATCGGCACCATCTTCGATAATAAAAATATTGTCCTGACCGGAGCGAACCCAGCTCTTGTCCTGCACCATTCCGCCAAGGCGGATTGGCTGGCCAACAGCCACTTCCTTGGTTGAGATGTCAGCAGGCGTATAGAAGAACACGATCTGGTCGCGCAGCGCGGTCAAAACCAAAGTGGTCGCCAAAGCCAAGACAACAGCCAGGCCAGCAATAACAGCAATACGCTTCTGCTTACGGGTCATGCCCTTGCGACGGGCGGGAGCCTGCATGGTCATCGCGTGCCTCCATTCAATTTAAGACCGGCGCCGAGCGCCAGAGAGTCAAGTTCACCGCGATCAAAGGTCAGCGGATAGGCAACAACGGCAGCATCAAAAGCGCGCTGCGCATTATCCAAATCGTCTAGCACAATGTAGGACTGAACCAGTTGTTGCCATTCTTCGATCGTGCCGCCGGACGCATAGAGGCGTTCAGACAGGCCACCGACCATTGCGGCGATCATTTCATTTTGCTGCTCGAGCGTATTATCGACGCCGTCATTCTGCGCGACGACTAGGCCCTGACGAGCGGCGGCGAGCCACGGCTCCGTGCCTTCAGCCAAAGCAATCGCGGCGCTCCACAAGCGCTCAGCTTCGCGGTAATCTTCAACACGCATCGCTTCAGCCGCCAGATAAAGACGCGAGCGCGCATGTGTTGGATCTTCAGCGGCCTTTTGCAGAGCAGCAATTGCGTCTTCCGCGCCTGCTCCCGTCGGTTCAGACAAGCGCGCTTCGGCGAAGGCGGTCAGGAGCTCAGGCGTTTCGCCGCTCAGATCCATCAGCGTACGGAAAGCATTGGCGGCATCATCAAACCGACCCAACTGCATATACGCAGGGCCAATGACGGCCCAACCGCGCACATCGTCCGGTGTTTGCTTCAGGCGTTCTTCGATGCTCGCGATTGCAGCATCGAGATCGATCGACTGCGCAGCAACGTCCTGCCGCTCAGCAAGTGGGTTTGCTGGCAAGTCGGGACTACCCAGGAAGCCATAGATACCAAATGCGATCGCAGCAACCGCAACAGAGCCGGCGATAACTGGTGCACGACCCAGTTCGACACTCGACTTAGGGCGAGCATCTTTGCGTGCCCTGAGCATTTCCCGAGCCAGTTCGCCCTTCGCTGCGCGCGCCTGCTCTTCGTCGAGCTTGCCGCTCGCGAGGTCAGCATCAATGCCCTCTAGCAATGCGCGGAATTGATCCGTCTGCTCTGGCATTTGCGCTGTTGATGAATTGACCATTCTCCCAGCGCCCGCATAGACTAAAGCAACGCAGGCTGCGGCTGTAATGGCGATGGCAATAAACCAGAAAATCATGGGGCCTAAACGCTCGTCTGCCACGGTCGGCAATGGGTTTGCATGTATAGTCCGAATATGGCGAAATGCCACCCGTTGCCTGCTCAAAAATGGGGACGCTTTGCCACAGGATGGTCAGGCCATGGCAGCAATCCAAAATGACCAGTAAGCTTTATGACTTTGCCATCATTGGAAATAGTCCAGCGACTAAGCTCCTCGCGGCGCTCCTGACCCGTGATCACAAACGACGTTGTGTTTTACTCGGTGATAATCAGGTGCGCTTCAGGCTGCCACAGTTCAGCTGCAGCTCGTTTGCCCCACTGACGCGGCCCGAGCATTGGAGCCTGCTCGAACAGACCATTCTAGAAACACTCAAACTCTTGGGTCGAATAGGCGCAAAAGCCGCTATTCGACGCGGCAACGCCTTGTGTTTAGCTCAAAACCAATTGTCCCGAGAGACCCTCTCTCACATCCGCACAATGGTGGCCATACACGGCCACACAGCGCAGGTGACCGGCCCTCACCTATTGCCGAGCGATAGCATCGGTTTTTCGTTCGCTGACCAAGTCCACCTCGATCTCATTGGGGTTGAGCCTCATTTGAACCGCTGGCTGGATGACCTCGGCGTTCTTCGTGCGACAAGCCAGGGCCTAAAACTGCTCAAGGACGGGTCTTCGACATTAAGCATCGGAGACGAAACACTCGCGTTTCGGCAGACAATTTTCTTGGATGACCAAGCGTTAGTCGATCACCTACCTCTGCCTCAGTGGCCGCGCGTTGTCCGTCGACAAATCTATTCTAGCCTTCTCATTGCACCCAATCGGCCACTGGTAGCGCCCATGGTCTTTGACATCGACAGCGGGTCGTCCCTCGTGAGCCTGTCCGGGGGCGGTGTGAACCTGATCGCTGTCGGCGATACTACCCTCGCCTATGCTGATGCTGAGCGGCTGCTAGAGACCATTGGCGGCGGTGAAATCGTCGGGCAACGCCACTTCACGCGGCTCCTCACGACAGACGGCCTGCCGGCATTTGGGCGCGTGGGGATCGGTTCGGGCGCAGACGTTGTGTTGTCGGCGGAACCATATGCGAGCTTTTTGGTGCCCGCACTGGCGCGTTGGATCGGGGGCGTCCCAACGGAGACTGAAGCTGCATATTTTGCGGAACGCTTGGTCACACGCTCAAACAAATCGCTGTCAGAAGCTGTTCCGACACGCATAGCGAGCTCGTCATGAACCGAACTCCCGCCCGGCTCCCCGCCGACAGCGCAAGCGGCTTTTCAGGTCAGTGGATTGATCGGTCACGACCCGTAAGTTTCCGGCTCAACGGACGCATGTACTCGGGCTACGCTGGCGACACTGTTTACTCAGCGCTCGCCGCGTCGGGCATTATCAGCTTGGGTCTCCATTCTCGCTTTCCTATCGGTCTTGCAGCGCGATCGTTGCCTCACATTTATCCTGTCGAGGCGCTCAGCGATGTGGCCGCAGCATTTCCCATGGCGCGCACGCCGATCACGCCTGGAGCCAATTATGTCACGGCTCCCAAGCCCCCTATTGGCGGCCTCAGGAAACTTTTTCAAGGAGGACATACGCTCGGCCTCGCGCTCGATGGCGTTCGCCAAATTCAGCCGTGGCGCAACGCGACTGCGGCAGAGCACCTAGGCGCTGATGTGGTGATTGTCGGAGGCGGTGTTGCGGGGATGGCCGCAGCTCTAGCAGCGTCGCGCCGGAACTTGTCCGTTATTTTGATTGAGGCGGATCAAGCTCTAAGAGGACATTCCGGGCTGTTCGGCGCTCAAGAGGGCGAAGACTGCGCTGAAGCCGCCATGCTGCGTCTCAGCCAGACTGTCACCACCAACCACAATATTCGGGTCCTGCTCAACAGCCAGGCAATTGCTATCCGGCAAGGCATGGTGCGGGTGCATAGCATTGAGACGCATGGGGATGGTGTCACCAGCACACTACTCGACATCGCGGCCCCGCACTTGGTCATTGCCACAGGCTCCGTCGAGCGGCTCCCGCTCTTTTCAGGCAACCGCTTACCCGGCGTCATTGGCTCACTGGAAGCTTATGAGCTCGCGACCCGCTTCGGCATATGGCCGGGTCGCTCAGCGCTGTTTGCGACCAGCACAAACACGTCCTACCGCCTTGCCGTGAAGGCAAGAGAAGCGGGCATTGCCGTCAATCGAGTTTTAGATACTCGCCCCAATCCGGCTTCACGCTATATCGAGTTCAGCCGTGCTTACGGCTTGGTTCAGGTGCCGTCGAGTTACGTCGAACATGCGCGCTTCACCGGCTCAACTTTGCATGTGCACTTTGATAGTGCGAACCAAGAACCCGTCACGACGTCACGATTGATCGTCAATGGTGGGTGGCAGGCCAATCTGGACCTTTGGCATATGGCGGGAGGGAAGAGCCATTGGAACAGCAAAAATCACTGCCTTGAGGTTATCGGTGCGCTAGAGGGCATTGCCCTCGCCGGAAGCGTCGCCGGATATCAAACGCGGACCGCCTGTATCCAGAGCGGGGCTGATGCGATTGATCTTCTCTTCGGAAGCCCCAGAAAGCAAATTGAAGAGGTCTTGATAGACCCGCTCTATGAAACACCCGATGCGCCACTGGCCATCGCACGAACGGAAGCGTCCGTGCCAAGCTATTTGGATGCCAGCACGTCCTATCTCGCTCGACCACAATCGGTCCAGAATGCAGCCGACCCGCTGCCCGCAATATCCGAAATGGCCGTAGCGCTGTCCCTCAACGATATTACGGCAGCGACTTGTCTTGGCTGGATACCAGTCACCATGGCCAGCACGGTCGCGGCGGAACGCACTCCATCGCCGCCCTTAGGCCTGAAGACGGACCTCGAACCGACAGTACACGTGGCACCAAAAACGGATGTACCGACCTTTCTGTCGGGGCGTTACGGGGAGCAAACGAAGGTGGTAAAACTCTTCATCGCCGATCAGCGGATGGTTTCGAGCGGATCGTTGATCTTCCGTAACTCAGACAGCCGGGAGGCGGACAAAGCGATTGGCGTGGTGCTGCGGCACAATCCTGAAGGACCAATTGCGCTTTTAACGGCGGAGGCGTTCCAAGCGGCGCTCCCCGTTTCTATTCGAGATCAGGGCAGCACGATCGCTGCCCGGATCGAAAGCATTACCGATTAGCCACGACGCTCGGCAGCAGCGCGAGCACGGCGCAGGGTTTCGGCATATTCAGCGTTGAAACGAATTTCCGCCATCTGGATTGCCGCATCCAGTCGAGCGCCGTTCACAGTATCACTTGGATTCTGGCGAGCGGCGTCGAGGCAACGCTGAATGTGAATTTCTAATGCCTGCGCAGATTGGGTCCACGCTTGGTCATAGACCGCATTGAGCGCCAGTGACTCGCGGCTATCGCGCACGGCAGCCAGCAGATACATGCCGCTAATTGCGCTCAAAATCTTGTCGTTGTCCAAACGGTCAACGCCCTCGCGGGGCTTGCGCAGCGCCTGATTGAGATCTGGCACAACTTCCTTGAGGCGAGGCTCAACCCGATCAGAGACAGATTTGGTTAGTGCCGCCAGAACCTTCGTGGCCGAGCTACCGCGGGTGAACTCAATATTGCCGGTCAGCGCACGTACCAAGCGATGGTAGCGATCCAGCCCACGACAAACCATATCGACGTCCGCAAAGGGACCGCTCATCCGCAGATACTGAAGCTGGTTCTGCGCATGCGCCAAGAAGGCTTCCACAACCGGATTAAACCCATAGCGCGCTACAGCGTCATCCGTGTTCTTGCCACAGATCTTGAGCATGGCCGTAATCATGCGCGAGGGGTTCGACACATGTCCCAGTGCTGCCTGGAACATCAGGGCCGCCAGATGGGCATCCTTGAGAGGCATGGATTGAATGGCAGTCGCCATTGCAGCGTCGTCGTTGATCGCGTTGATCGCCTTCCCGAACGCCTGCGCCTTTGGCAAAAGCGAGCGCGCGCGCAGCGCCGACATGACGACTTCGATTTCTTCGCGTGCTTTGTCGCGACCGTATTGCGCGCGGAAACGATGGAGGCGCTCGATATCGCCATCAACCTCGTCAAGCGCTGCGCGCATACGTTGGAGAATTTCGGGAATTGCGGGGGCTAGGTCACCAGACCGTAAAGTACCCTTTTCGACCGCGGCAGCTGAAACAATGTCACTGGACAGGTCACGCAGGACCCAAGTCCAAGCTGCGTCGGCAGCATCGCGACTAATCGAACCTGAGAATGAGTAGAGCACCGGCTCTTCAACAAGGATCGGATCAATAAGCCCGCAAAAAGGCTTCGAGCGGGCAGATGCGCGGCTAGAGGAACGGCTCGGCACAGACGCTGGTACGTCAGTTTTTGGGGCGGTCTGGCTCATTGACACTTCAGGTTTGGGGTAGTCCTAACCCCAAACCTAAATGGCGATGGTAAATAAACTTTTTCTTTCTTGACCCAAATATGGATCAAGCTGCGCTCTGGACCACGTTCCAGTTGCCAGTACCCTCGCGGCAGGCCGTGCCTTTTTTCACATATTCAGCGCCATTGATCTTCACGGTATGCGTGAAATCGCGGCAATCGAGATTGTTGACACGTACGTAAGGGCCAACGGCTACCGAGCCAGTTGTGCCACGATCACCAGCCCACTGACGCGGTGCGCCTGGACGGCCAAACTGCAGCGCATAGAATTGTGCGCTATTGGCTTCACTCGAATCCTTGGCGGTCATCAGGCTGACTGCTGCCGGGTCAACGAAGCCGTTGGCGATGGAGGTTGTCAGGCGTGCTGTCTGCACGACCTGTGCGGCAGCAGGCACCATCGGCTGCATCACGACCGGCGCCTGTGCGACCGGCGCTTGATAAATCTGCTGGGGCGCATTGCCAGTGCTCGAACAGCCCGCAAGGGCCAAGGCCAACAGCGGAGCGGCAATTAAAGCGGTGCGATTCATATTCAAACTAGCCCTCACGGTCAATCTGTCGGTACTTGTTGGCCTATTGCGGCGAAAGTGCGTCACCCGGCATTTTGCCGTGTCACACTTCCTAGACGCGCGGAGGGCAGCCGGAGTTCCACCAAGAGCCCGCCTAATGTTGATCGCTTCAAGTCCAAGCTGCCACCATACACGTCGACAAGCTCTTTGACGATATCCAGCCCGAGACCACTCCCGGGAGTCTTTTCGTCTAAACGCACGCCACGACGCAAAACTTTCTCTGCCTCCTCGGCAGACAATCCTGGACCGTTGTCATCAATGGTCAGGAGCAACTGAATTGTCCGGTCTTTTCGCTCGGTGAGAAATTTCACCTGCACTTCGCCGTTCGACCACTTGCAAGCGTTGTCGATGAGGTTGCCCGCCATCTCCTCAAAGTCCTGCTCGTCGCCGCGGAACCAGGGGAGTTTGGGGTCAATGGGATCGAGCGTCACCGTCGTGTCACGATGAATCTTATCCATCACGCGACACAGCCGCTCCAAAGCCAACTTCGCATCGGACTTTTTGCCAACGACGGAGGTGCGCGCGGCCAGGCGTGCGCGATCGAGATAGGTCGAGACCATCGTGCCCATCTTCTCGAGTTCAGCGGTCACAACTTGCGCCAGGGGACTTTTGTCGCTCCCGGCCTCATTGCGCAGCACGGCAATGGGCGTTTTTAGTCCATGGGCAAGATTGCCCACTTGGCTGCGCGCCCGCTCAATAATCTGCGTATTCGACCGGAGCAGCGCGTTGACCTCTTCTGCCAAAGGCGCAATCTCAACCGGATAGGTCCCTGAAATTTCTGGACTATCCCCCTCGCGCACAGCCTCCACCGCATCGCTCAGTCGAGAGATTGGTCGCAGGGCAAAACGCGCGATCACCGCACTCATAATCGCCAGCATGGCCCCGACCGCCCCTAGCACGATAAACGCTTGGTAGCGGAAGATTCCCACCTGTTCGAGAATCTGAGTCAGATTGCCTGAGACCGCAATAAAGTACCGCTCTTGATTGAGGTAGACGGCGCGCTCAATCACCCTCAGCTTGGTGCCAAAGGCATCTTCCACCACGGCGCTGCGGCGTCCCATGATGTCGAGCGGGTTTGAAAGTTCCGGCAAGTCGATACCGACAACGGAGTCCGAGAGGTTGACCAGTTCCCCCAGATCATTCCGGATAATCCAATACCAGCCAGACCGTGGTCGGCCGAAACGCGGATCGGCGAGCGCAATGCCAAGGTCACTTGGATCACCGGCTTCGAGGAGAGCTGCTGTAAGACCTTCGACGTTGAAGTCGACCTGCTCTGCAAGTGTACGGTCTTGTGAGCGCGAATAGAGTTCGCCCAGCAGAAAGCCTGTGGCGACGAGCGCCACCACGAGCCAGATAGCCGAGAAAATGAACAGCGAGGCCGCTATGGAGCCTTTACGCAGCACGAGCCGACCTCACGCGGCGCCATCGCCGACGATCTTATAACCCAACCCGCGCACGGTCTGAATGCAATCTTCCGGCAGCTTCTTGCGCAACCGGCCAACGAACACTTCGATAGTGTTGCTGTCGCGATCAAAGTCTTGATCATAAAGGTGTTCGGTCAGTTCAGTGCGCGAGATGACCTTGTCCTTATGGTGCATCAAATAGCTCAGAACACGCAGCTCATGGCTGGTGAGTTTGATGGCGCTACCATCAACTGTAACCTTGCCCGATTTCACATCCAGGCGTACCGGACCGCAGGAAATTTCATTGCTCGCGTGACCCGCCGCGCGCCGCACGAGGGCGCGCACGCGCGCCAGCACTTCTTCCATGTGGAAGGGTTTGGCGACGTAGTCGTCAGCGCCCGCATCAATGCCTTGAACCTTGTCGCTCCAGCGGTCCCGCGCCGTGAGCAACAACACCGGCATTACCCTGCCGGCGCGACGCCATGCTTCGAGCACCGAAAGCCCGTCCATTTGCGGCAGACCAATGTCGAGGATCACAGCATCATAAGGTTCGGTGTCACCGAGAAAGTGCCCCTCTTCGCCGTCAAACGCGACATCCACCGCGTAGCCAGCTTCCAGCAAGGATTCTTTGAGTTGGCGGTTGAGATTGACGTCGTCTTCGACAACCAGAATGCGCATCCATTGACCCCGATAGAAATGACTTACTGCGCGCTCAATACCAAATTTTTGGCCTGACCGTCTGAGGTGAGAACAGCGATCACATAGACCATGCGCCCACCTTCATCACACACCTGCACATTCAAAATGTCCGCGCTCGCGTCGACGCCACCCGAAGCCAAGACGGCATCGAGAGACTTGATCTGCCCCGAGGAGACCGCCTCTTGGATCTGGCGCTTATCGAGGCAGCTCTGGGCCACAGCATCCTCTGTCGTCCCAAATGTGACGAACAGAGCCATAACGAGGGCCGCGGCGACAGCGAAAATGTTCAGGTTCGGTTTCATGAAACCATCAATACAAGCAGTTTGCTGAATGGGACCTGAATGAGGCAATCAAACGAAACAAACTGTATGGGCATAAGGAAAAAGCGCGCCACCCTTCACGGGCGACGCGACAAGTATCATTCAGCGCGGATGCAATGACAAGGCGCTAGCTCTGTGCCAACACCCCCTTCACGCTTTTGCGTAGGAACACAAAGGCCAAAGCCACGATGATCAAATTCCCCACTGACGCTTGGTCAAAGGCGGGCAGATCAATGCCCAAAAGCTGCGCCAGTCCCACCAGCAACATGATCGTAGACACAATATAGGTTTTGTAGCCGTCCAACATTGGAAGTCCCTCCAGTTGCGTTGACGTCTGATTTTCGCCCGCCATGCCAAGAGCGGCCGTGCGGACCAAACTCACCCGGCGCGTCCACCCTTTTCCGAAAGTGACAAACGTTCCGAGTTTTCCGAGAAAGCCCATGCGCTGATCACACAAGGCATTGATGAGCAGCCTTGGCCGGGCACGCGCCAAAGCGCCCAGCGTCACCGGGCCAATCATGCCGTCAGCCGGAACAGCGAGGCAGACCTGCAGCGCCTTGATTGCGCGGCTCGGACCGGAATCGACCGCATAGTCAAACACGGCCAGATCAACACCGGCGGGCATTTCGCCAGCACGACAGACGCGCCAATAGTTCGCCTCATAAATCGCCGCGGCCTCAGCGCGTGTCAGCGCCCGCACCGCCGCTTTTGGCAGTTGCGTGAACGGCACCACGCCCCGCCAATGCGCGAGCGCTTTTCGCGTTATGCCCATGTTGGTCGCGCCGCCCCGATCGAGCGGATGATCAACATAGCCTCCCTCGTGGGCCAGAACATGCGCCAGGCAGCGCTCAAAGCCTTCACTCATCGAACACTGCCTCCGCCTTGTGCCCGGCGCCAAGCAGCGGGCTCACCGGTTCGACACGCCAAGTAAAACTGCTGGCGAGGACCCCAAAATCAGCGATCTGCTGTGCCTCTGAATAGACAGCTGAGGCTGTGCTCACCGCAAAGCGACGCACCTCAATGCCACTCGACACCACGCTCAGCTCATAGGCTTCCGGGATGTATTCCAGCGGCGGGTTCGCCCCGCTCCATCCATCCCCAACCGCACGACTGCGTCGTTTCCAAGTGAAGATGATGTCGTCATTGGGCTTTCGCTCTGCCACGAGATGTCCGGGTGCCAAAGGCAAAACCGGCGCAGGGTCTGGCACAATGCTCAAGGCGACTTCTGTCATCAGAGGTCAGAGGCGCCGACACCACAGTTCATCGCCCCTCACCCGACTTCGGGGGAGGTCGGGTTGGGGCTCAAAGTCCCCGCAACCGCGGCCGCGCATCATTAAGAAGCAGCTCCGTAATCCCCCAGACGAGCGCATCCACCCGATCCGGCGAATGCCCATCGGCCTTGCCATCCGGCCCAAAGGCGCAGAGCTCATCTTCAAGCGCCACCAGCCCCTCAACATGAAACACCAATCCACGCCCATAAAGCGCCGCCACCGGCTCCGCTCGTAGCCACTTGCCTCGGCTCGCCCGCACAGCCTTCATCGGCACTGACGGATCAACCTGCTCGATCATCGTCCGCACCAGATCGCCGCCCTGGTTCACCTCCACCACGAGACAATCCGCCTGATGCGCGTGATAGGCCGCCACCGCCCGCCGCGCCCAAGCCAAAGGCGGCGAGGGTTTGAGCGTTGCGTCTTCCAGCACCACAGCGTGCTCGCCGACGCGCCCAACAACGATAATCCCGCAAGCGTCTGACTTGGCCGTCCCCGTCACCGGCGGATCCACTGCCACCACCACGCGGCCTAAACTCTCGGCCACACCGCGCTTAAACATTGCCCTCTGCCATAGCGCATTAGGCAAGTCCTCGATCATTTCCCCGTCGAGTTCCTGCCGCCCCAGCACGCTCCCCTCGTAGCGCGCCACCACCGCATCGAGAAAACTCGGCGCCAGATTTCGCGCATTGTCCGAGGTCCGCATTCTCACAGTCTTTGTGTGCTCGTCCGCCAAAAGTCTTTTAATCAGCCACGTCGGTCGGGGCGTTGTTGTCGCCAACTGCCGTGGACGATCCCCCAATCGCAGGCCAAACTGCAACATGTCCCAAGCCTCCTCGGCATTGGGCCATTTGCCAATCTCATCGCACCATGCGGCTGCAAATTGCGGCCCGCGAAACCGCTCCGGGTCCGAACCCGTCATAATCGCGGCCTCCCCCCCATTGGGCCAGATCAGCCGCGACTTTCCGCGTAAAACAGGACGTTCCTCATCCGGATGCACCGCCAGCAAGCCGCTCTCGCCGCGCACCATGATGTCCACCGCCTCGGTCATGGTTTCGCCGACCAGCGCAATGGGCCCGATGCCGCGTCGAGCCAGCCGCCGCACCCATTCCGACCCGGCTCTGGTTTTGCCCGAACCACGACCGCCGAGCAGCAACCACGTCGTCCAGTCTCCCGGCGGCGGCTTTTGCGCGCGTCTGGCCCATTTGGGCCAGCAGAAATACATTTTATAGGCCTGCTCATCGGTGAGGCCGTCGACCCGTCGCGCGTTATTTTCGCTCGGACTGGTCAAGACGCTTGATCAGTTTATTGCGAATATCCGTCATATCGCGACGACTGGGCGGCTCCACATTGCGCTCGCTCGCGCCCATCTTCAGCACGGCATCGAGCGTCTTCACCTCAGCGGCGAGCAGTTTGGATTTCTGGTCGATTGGCATATCCGTCGCTTTCTCCAATGCACTGATCTGGTTTCCCAAAAGGCGCATAATTCGAGCGATCAAGAGCGCTGCCGTTGGCGTGTCTTTTCGCGAGGTGGTCCAGAGTTGGTTCTCGCGTTTGTAGCGCAGCTGTTTGAGCGAAATTCCGTGGCGCTGGCAGATCACGCGCGGTGAGAACGAATGGCTCTCATATTCCGCGCGAACGATGTCCCAGTTCGGCGTTGCGTTCCGAAACATCCCCTCGCCCCAGACCCACTTTCTTAATCATGCCTGAAAGCTACCATCTCTGCGTGACGCGAGGATAAGAGGGATAAGTTTTAGTCGATCTCGCCGTCCGGCAGCGCCACATAGATCAGCACGCTCATGATGAGGATGAATACGCGAAAGGCCGATTCCAGCCCGTTCCACGTTTCGGACATCCACATGCCAAACCACTCGCCGCCAATGGACATGAAGCCCACCTGCCAGACGAGAAATCCGAATGTTAGCCCAGCGATGGCCCAGGATTTTTGGCGGTTAAAACTTCCTGCGCTTGCGTTGCGTGCCCTATAGAGCCTTGCTGCGCCGACCCAACAAGCGACGGCAGTCGCCAGTTCAGCAGCAATAATAAGGATATAGGCGATGTGGTGCGCAATCTCATTGTCGATGGCGCGATAGGTGGTCCCTGCGTCAGGAAACACCGTATCCATCGCCAACACATGCTGCACGAACGCGAAGTTTGAGCCATAGTCGGTGATATTGCCGAAGGCCACGAGGCTCGCATAAAGCGCCACCGCAGCAACAGTGATCACCTTGCTGATCCTGAGCACAAGCATTCCCGCCTCCATTATTCCGTGCGGGTTATCTGACCCGAGTTCTATTCGCCCGACTTGGTAGACGACTCGTCCCGCCGAAGCGATCTCGCGTTTATGTCAGGCCCCAAATATGCGCTTGGCTTCCAGCGACAGCCCAAGCCCAACACTCCCCAACACGTCGGTACGGATCACCTCAGCCTCGGGGAAACGGGCCTGCAATCGGTTCGCTACCGCCGGAACCAGCGTCGAACCGCCGGTCAAGATCAAGCTGTCAATGTCAGACGCCTTCACCCCGGCCTGCGCCAGTGTTGCGCCAATGGTGGTTTCGAGCTTGCCAATCGAGTCATCAAGCGCCTCGGCCAGCTGCTCGACGCTAATATCGGTGCGGATGCGGCTACCGTTTACGTCGAAGTCGAACGCCGACACGGGCTTATCCGAAAGCTCAATTTTGGAGCCTTCCACCGCGCCAATCAGCCGATGTCCGAGACGCTCCTCAACGAGCGTTATCATCGTCTCGACCCGCTCCGCTTCCACAGCTTCCCGCATAGTCGAGCGCAGGTCCCGAATAGCCTGTGCATCATAGAGCCGGTTGATGCGGTGCCAGGTCGAGAGGTCATAATAGGGCGCAACCGGAAGGTGACGCTTCCCGTCCTTGGTCATGCTCCCCAGGCCGAGCTCGGGCATTACCCGGCTCATCGCCAACAGGCGGTCAAAATCCGTCCCCCCGATATGAACGCCGCCCGTGCCCAGAATATCGTCGGAACGGTCAGCCTTGTCGGCATTGCCCGGCGCAACCTTCACCAGCGAAAAGTCCGAGGTACCGCCACCCAAGTCGATGATCAGCGCCAGACGCTCGCCATTGACGTGACGCTCGTAATCCAGAGCGGCCGCGATCGGCTCAAACTGGAAAGCGATATCCTTAAACCCCTGCGCGCGTACGGCGGCTTCCAACTGGTCTTGCGCCTGCCGATCCGCTGCCGGATCATCATCCACAAACTGCACCGGACGGCCGAGCACAACCTGTGTCAGCTCATCGCCCAGATGCGCCTCAGCGCGCTTTTTCAACTCAGCGACATAGGTGCCGATGATATCGCCATAGCCATAGCGCTTGGCTTTAATGCGGGTCGTGTCGTTAAAAAGGCTCGTGCCCAAAACGCTCTTGATTGAGCGCATCAAACGCCCTTCGGCGCCGGTCACATATTCCGCCACGGCATCACGGCCAAAGTGGATTTGGTTGTCTTCAAAGCTAAAGAACAGAACGCTCGGAATGGTCGCGCTTCCATTTTCCAGCGGCACCAGATGGGGCTGGTCGTCAGCGCCAATCCGTCCAAGCGTAGAGTTGGACGTGCCAAAGTCGAGGCCGCAGGAAAGTGTCATAGTCAAGCTGTCCGGAGAAAGCGCGCTTCAGCGCGTTTAGAGGACGGCTCTCATAGCGAGGGATGGCAGGCCAGACAATCGCCCAATTGTCACGCTGCGGTTTTTCGCTCCTGCGATGGACGGAAATCCACCACTTCAAGGCGCGCCAAGCCACGGCGCTGCGCCCGGCGCACGGCCATGTTGGCTGCGTCTAGCACTTCCCGATCGAACGCCCCTTGCGGATTGACCACGGCGAGACCCATGCTCAGCGTGACCTGACCGGCGTGGCTTTCCTTGTTGGCGATCGCCAGTGTGCGCACGCCCGCTGCAATCTTTGCCGCGATATCGCGGGCCATCAAATTGGGCATGTCTGGCAGGACAAGGACAAAACCGGCGCGACCATTGCGCAGGCAAGCCTGCTCATTGGGCACGTGTGAGCGGATCAAATGCTCCAATTGCTCCAGGCAATCTTCCACGCCGTTGCGTCCGTAAGACGAAAAATAACTGGCGTAGACGTCCATTTCGAGGGCGAGAACGCAGAGCGAGACCTTGCGCTCAGCTGCGCTTTCCCAGGCCCGACGCAAGCTTGCGTCGATCCGTTGCGCTGGGCGAAGCTTCTTTCCGGGACGTTTGGCGATCTCGGCCTTGCCATAAGCAGGTTCAGAACCACCAGGAGCACGGCTCAGCGCTGCGCGAACGCGCGCCCAAAAGCCGTTATCACCACTCAATGTCACCCGATTCATATAGCCCGTTCCTAGGCAGAAGTCAGTTGCCCACAGTCAACACAGGTTTCAGTTAACACAAGGTAACAATACCTAGTTAGATGTGCTCAGGCGGCTCCCATTCTGGCCAATCCACAGCATGTTCTTCCCATTCTTCCGGGTCGACTTCACTTTCGAGATAAGTCCGCCCCGTTACCGAAACTCCCACATCAATAACTGTTTGCGGGTCGCCCGAAACAAGTGGGTGCCACCAGGCCAGCCCTTTTCCTTCCGCAATACGGCGATAAGCGCAGGTAGTGGGAATCCACGCGATCTCTCTCACGTTTTCGGGAGTGAGCTTAATGCAGTCCGGAACAATAGCTTTGCGGTTCGGATAGTCGGTGCATTTGCAGCTGTCCCCATCCAGCAATTGGCAACGCACGTCGGAAGTGATGAGGGTTCCCGTGTCCTCGTCTTCCAGCTTGATCAGACAGCACCGGCCACACCCATCGCAGAGCGCTTCCCACTCGGCCGTGGACATTTCTTCGAGTGTCTTCTCTTCCCAAAAGGCCATGTTTACTCAAACTGTGTTATCGTGGGGCTGGGAGAAATACTTGGGACGAAACCGTCCACGGTCATTTTCCAGTCACACCATTGCATAATGCCTGTGTCCCAGACAAATACTGGGACGACGCGGCGCGGGACCAAATCTTGCAAGATCCATTCTACATCAAGGAAAAGAAGCGAAAGCCCCAAAGCGGCATGCTGGCCGCCGACGCTTGGCTCGATTCTTCCCTTTATGAGTTTTGGAACGCGCTTGGTCGAGGCTATACGCGATTTCAGGACTTTATGTCCCGTTTTCATGTCACTGGTGTAAAGCGCTTCGTCGTCGAAATCCTGTCCGACGCCTTTTCTTTTGGGGCCATCGGCGCGGTGCTCATGACCGCCCTCGCCCTCCCCGCCTTCGACATCACCGATCGCGGAGCCTTCAATAAGGCCGAGGATTATTCGGTGATCTTCCAGGATCGTTATGGCGCCGAGATCGGCCGCCGCGGCATCCGCTCCGACGATAGCGTCGCGCTGGACCAAATGCCCGACTATCTGGTCAAGGCAACGCTGGCCACCGAAGACCGACGCTTTTACGAACACTTCGGCATTGACGTCGTCGGCACGCTGCGCGCCCTCATGAGCAATGCGCAAGGTGATCGTGGCACGCAGGGCGGCTCGTCCATCACCCAACAGCTGGCCAAAAACCTTTTCCTCTCCTCAGAGCGCACGCTCGAGCGTAAGATTGTTGAGGCGTTTTTGTCGGTCTGGCTCGAGTGGCACTACTCCAAAGACCAGATTCTCAAACTCTATTTCGACCGCGCCTATATGGGCGGCGGCAATTATGGCGTGACCGCCGCCTCTGAGTTTTACTTTGGCAAGCGCGTTCAGGACATCAACCTGTCCGAAGCCGCCATGCTGGCGGGCATGTTTAAGGCTCCGGGCAATTATGCGCCCCATATCGACCTTGCCGCTGCGCGTGGCCGCGCCAATCTGGTGCTCACCAATATGGTGGCAGCCGGCTTCCTCACTGAAGGTCAGGTGACCGCCGCGCGTCGCAATCCCGCAGCCGCCATAGATCGCCGTAAAGACATCGACTCCCCGAACTATTTCCTCGACTACGCTTTTGAGGAAACAAAGAAGAAGATCGAAGAACGCGCGGCCAACGGCAATAATTTCGTCGTCCGCACGACAATCGACACAACGCTGCAATCCTATGCCGAGGAAGCCATCACCTCGGTTATCCGCGACTCTGGCGAACAGTATCGCGTTGAGCAGGGTGCGATGGTGGTCACCGATACTGAGGGCGCAATCCGCGCCATGGTTGGCGGAACCGATTACGCCAAGAGCCAGTTCAATCGCTCGATCGTCTCTAATCGCCAACCCGGCTCCGCCTACAAGCCCTTCGTCTATGCCGAAGCGATGGAGCAACTTGGTCTCAAGCCGAGCGATCGCATTTCAGACGCGCCCGTGTGCATCGGCGATTGGTGTCCGCAGAACTATGGCCGTAGCTATCGCGGACAAACCACGCTCATCTCGGCTTTTGCCTCGTCGATCAACACCGTCCCGGTCACGCTTTCGATCAAAACCGGCCGCGATAAAATCGCCGAGTTGTCGTATCGCATGGGCCTGAGGCAGGAATATCCAGTCACGCGCTCCCTCGCCCTCGGCGTGGCGTCGGTATCCGTGCTCGATATGACCAGCTCCTACGCGGTCTTTGCCAATCATGGCTACAAAACGCCCGCATATGGCCTGACGCGCCTTATCGACTCCCGTGGCGAAACCGTTTGGGAATATGACGAAACCGTCCCGCGCGAGCGCGTTCTCTCCGAGCAGACGGTTGCCTATATGAATGAAATGATGCGCGCCGTTGTCACCTCCGGCACGGGCCGTCGCGCGCATATTGATGGCGTGCCCACCTTGGGCAAAACCGGCACCACCACTTCGTATCGCGACGCGTGGTTTGCAGGATTCACCGGCAATTATGTTGCTGCTGTGTGGTTCGGTAACGACGATTATCGCACCACCAATGATCTCACCGGCGGCCTTCTGCCGACAGTCGCCTGGCAGAAGTTCATGGCCTATGCCCATACCAATATCGCGATAAAGCCTGTCTTCGGCATTGAGTTTGATCTGCCAGAAACCCTGATCGCCGCCGCACCGGAAGAAACCGAAGAAGAGATCGCGCAACGACCGCCCAATCTCAAACCCGCTGCCGCCAGCAAGCTCCTCGACCTCGCCGCGCGCCTCTCGTCCAGCCAGTCATCGGACCAGCTTGCTACAGCGCCATCGGCCGACAGCCAGCCGACGCTCTAATCAGGTCACGCCTCCCGGCCTTCGGCGCTAAATTTTCGCAACATTCAATATACAGAAGACACCGAACAATATCTTCAGTATTTGGCCGAATCTATCTCCAGACAGCCGAACACATACTCATCAACACCCCAGAAACAAACAAATCACACCGGACTTTGTTGCATAACCGCAACTACGGGTAAATCACCAGAACAAGGCCCAGAGTCTAGTTTTATTCTTTACTGACAATAACTAAATCACGATAAGCACCAGGACAAAAATTCACAAAACCAGAATACCAGATACACCTCACATTCTTGAAGTCTAAACACAATCATGGAACCATATGGGCCTCAACCAATGGGCGAGGGCTAAATGTTCAAGAAACTTGTTATTGCAGCCGCTGCTAGCACAGCAGTTACTCCTGCAGTCTTTGCTGCAGACTTGTATACTCCAGTTGCAGACCCACCAGTTTACACCGCATCTGGCTTTGACTGGACCGGCATCTACGCCGGCGCCGTCGGCGGCTATGTGTGGGGGCGTAGCGAAGTGATAGACCCAACAGGGGGTCTTCCCACGACAATCGTTAACCCGTCAGGTGGGCAAGTCGGCATCACTGCCGGCGTGAATGGGCAGTTCGATCAGTTTGTTTTGGGCCTGGAAGGCGAAATTCTCTGGTCAGGTGTCACCGGAACAGCGCCAATACCTACATTCACTGATATTACGACCGTCAAATCAAATTGGCAGGGCGCAATCAAAGCCCGAGCAGGCGTCGCCCTTGACAAGGTCCTTATATATGCGCACGGCGGCTTAGCATTTGCGGATTACTACAGCTCAGTACACACTGCCGGTGGTGCATTGCTCGTTGACTACCGCACTAGCCGTACAGGGTGGACTGTTGGCGCAGGCGTTGAAATGGCAGTCACTGACAACGTGACTATCAAGGCTGAGTATGCCTACACGGACTTCGGCAAGTGGACAGGGGTGTACACAACCCCAGCCGGAACTCCTTTTGATACAGACTTCACATACCACACCCACGCGATCAAAGCTGGCGTGAACTTCCACTTCTAATCCTCAAAAGTCACTCTCACGAAACTCCGCAGAATTCGGATTCTGCGGAGTTTTTATTTCAATATTGCAAGTCACGCCTGGCCCCCTCTTCGCAGCATACCCAATCGCCAAACGAATGTTGCAGCCCAGCCACTACGGGAAAGTAACAATACAAACACATAGTTCCAGTTTTTTATTTGCCACCAGCAAGTAAACACCGCCTAATTTCAAAATGAACCAAATCTAGATGCTTCGGCAAGTTATTGAATAAACCAAATAAAACTGCGAGTATACACAGATAAATAACTGCGCGAGAAGCAAATGATCAAGAGACTTGTTATCGTTACAGCAGTACTTACTGCACTTCCTCCTGCAGTGTTTGCTGCAGATTTGTATGCTCCAGTTGCAAATCCACCAGCTGAAGACCCGCAAGAACTGGCTCGCTGAGCCTGCGGCTGCGATTGTGGTCGTCTGATTTCCGTGTTTGAGCAGATTTGGCGCGGCGTTTGGCGATCGGCGGTGCCCATTGACGGCGTTTCCCGGTCATCCGGGCAGACTCATGGCGCGGTTGCGCGCTTTTCGTGGAAGACGAGGCGGTCGAAGTTGTAGGCCAGATTGGCCAAGGTGAGTTTGGCCTCGGCCCGTGCAATGCCGATGGTGCGGATGAACAGACCGAACCGGTTCTTCTGATGAGCGAAGACATGCTCGACCCTGGCACGTATCGCGGACTTGGCCGCATTGGCCCGTGCGGTCGCGATCGGCATCGGCTTGCCCTTGGGCTTGCGTCGATGAATGCGGCTGGTCAGCATACGATCAGCCAGCCAGGCCTCATTGCTCTGTGATCTGTAGGCGCTGTCGGCCCAGACCTCGCTGCCGGTGTTTTCCCGATCGATCACATGGCGCAGCATCCGGCCGTCAGGATGGGAGGCGGAGGTCACCGCTGCAGCCCGGATGAAGCCATAGCGCCGGTCGATGCTGATGTGACTTTTATAGCCGAACACCGGAGTGGCGATCATGGGCAGGGGCGAGCCGTCTGGCCGGTAGCGCACCTTGCCGCCGATCTTGAGCGTCCAGCGGGCGTCGGTATCCTTCTGTGCGGCTTTAGCCGGCTCGTTCGGCCAGATCTCGTCAGCCGACTGGCCTGCCTTGATGGCCTCCCGCTCGCCATCGGTATTGCGCTGTTTGGGTGCCGGCACCAGCGAAGCATCCACGATCTGCCCCGACATCGGGATGTAACCCTTCTTGTGCAGTTGCCAGTCGAACGCCTTCATCACCCGCTTGAGCGTGCCGGTCTGGGTCATGCGGTTGCGGAAATGGCGGATCGTGTTCTCATCGGGCGTGCGATCGCCGAGCGAGAACCCCAGGAAGCGCATCCAACTCAGGCGGTCCCGGATCATGAACTCTGTGCGGGCATCGGACAGGTTGTGCTGTGCCTGCAGGATCAGGATCTTGAACATGGCCACCGGATCGAACGGCGGCCGACCGCCTTTGCTGCCGTCACTGTAGCCAAGCCCCTCCACCAGCCAGGACCGGAAATACTCGAAATCCACCGTCCGCTCCAAAACCTCGAGCGGATCGCCGTGTTGGCTCAAGGCTTCGAGGTGATCGTTCAGGCTGAAAAGCGAATGCGGGTCCATGATGACGCTCCATGATCGGGCGACATCAATGAATCATGACTGCATCAAAGCCGCCAAGGGTTTTTGCGGACGTCCAGCTTACACCGCATCTGGCTTTGACTGGACCGGCATGTACGCCGGCGCCGTCGGCGGCTATGTGTGGGGACGTAGCGTCGCCGGCACTACCGGCAGCGCCGTCACCACGACTATTGACCCGTCTGGCAGTCAGATCGGCGTCACCGCAGGTGTGAATGCTCAGTTTGACCAGTTCGTCCTCGGGCTCGAAGGCGAAGTCCTTTGGTCTGGCGTAAAAGGCACCGGTACAATTACAAATCGCACAGACGTCGCCACCATCAAATCAGAGTGGCAAGGTGCTATCAAAGCCCGCGCCGGCGTGACATTCGATCAGGTCCTCGTCTACGCGCACGGCGGCTTTGCCTTCGCCGATTATAGCGCTTCTGTGAACACTGGCGGGGGAGTTTTCCGCGGAGACAATCGTACAGGCCGCACCGGCTGGACAGTCGGCGCGGGTGTCGAAATGGCGATCAATGAAAACGTCAGCGTTAAAGCTGAATATGCTTATTCGGACTTCGGAAAATGGACCGGAACGGTCTCCAACGGCCTCGGTAGCACCGACTTCCAATATCACACCCACGCAGTCAAAGCAGGTGTGAACTTCCACTTCTGAGTTTCCACTCCCGTGCATGGGGTAGTTGGGGCAGCTTCGGCTGCCCTAACCTTTTCGGCGCTTCGGTGACCCAGCCCTATTTGCACTGACCTGAGCGCTACAGCCTTCCGCCCCACCGTCGCGCAGAGCATTTCTCTAACCCAAATCATCACGCCTCACAGAGGAGCGGTTTATTTCAAAACAAGATCGACGCAATAAATCACAAACATCAAGACCCAATTAATCAGAGATAACACCTATTGAAAAACTATATAGAATCCGGTTACTTCAGTACTACAAGAAACAAGCGAGGCCAAAATGTCAAATAGACTTGTTATTGTAGCAATAGCTATTACCGCAATGACTCACACATCCTTTGCTTCAGACTTACACACCCCGGCCACCACCCCACCAGCTTTCACGTCATCTGGCTTTGACTGGACCGGCAGCTATGCCGGCGCGGTGGGAGGCTATGTGTGGGGGCGTAGTGAAATTATAGATCCGACCGGCTTTGTCACCACTACAACTACTAACCCATCGGGCGGCCTACTCGGCATAACCGCTGGCGTGAACGGCCAGTTTGATCAGTTTGTATTGGGACTGGAAGGAGAAATCCTCTGGCCTGGCCTCTCAGGGACCGCAACGGTTCCTTTAGGCACTGACATCGTCACCATCAGATCTGATTGGCAGGGCGCCATAAAAGCCCGCGCTGGTGTGGCGTTCAACCAAGTTCTTGTCTATGCACACGGCGGCCTCGCCTTTACGGACTTCTACAGCCCAATTCACGACTTAAGTGGCGTTTGGCAAGTTGACTATCGTACCAGTCGTACGGGCTGGACTGTCGGCGCTGGCGTCGAAATGGCTGTCACTGACAACGTCACTGTGAAAGCAGAATACGCTTATTCAGACTTTGGCAAATGGGCCGGCACCTACTCCAACGGCGGCAATGTCGAGTTCACTCACCACACCCACGCGATCAAAGCTGGTGTGAACTTCCACTTCTGAGTTCCTCCTCCCGTGCATGGGGTGATTAGGGCAGCTTCGGCTGCCCTAATCTTTTCAACGGTTCCATCCCCTCGCCCCTTCCGAAGCAGCCGCGCGGTTGCTACAACTTCCTAGTCTGCAACAGCTTCGGTTCCTGTCGCCCATGCCCTATTTGCGAATGAGCTGAGCGCCGTGGCCTTTGTCCTCCGCCTCCTCGTTGCTATCGCCGTCGCGCTGAGCATTGGCTTTGGCCTGAGCTACTACGCCCTCACCGATGGCCGGTTCATCGCTGCAAACATGCTCGGCCCTTGGATCACCTGGCAAGATGTCGGCGTGCCGAACCCCCATCCCTATACGCGCAGCCAGATTGCGCGCGAAGGCGCGTTGCAACTCGGCCGCAGCGAGGGCCTGCGTTTCACCGCCGCAACGGACAGCGCTGGCAAGGCTCTTGATCTCAGCTGCACCTACCGCATCTCTGGCCGCGTTCCGATTTCGAGCTTTTGGACTTTGTCTGCCGTCGACAGCGACTGGCGCAATCTGGCCGCACCAGGCGAAGACCTTGCCTTGCGCTCCAGCGAGCTCGTCCGCGACAACGATCGCAGCTTCCGGATTTATGTCGGCCCACATGTCATGCCGATGAACTGGCTTGAACTCGCCGGCAGCGGCCAATACGAGCTGGTGCTCACGCTCTATGACACCACGGCCTTTTCCGGCTTCACCAATGACACGGTCATGCCCTCCATCACCGAGGAGCATTGCCCGTGATCCGCAGTTTTCTCTGGCTCTTAGGCGGCGCAATTCTGGGCGGCATCATCCATATTGTGGTGATCCTGTCCTTGCCAAGCCTGGCCGAAAACACCTCTTGGACCCGTATTTCAGCCCTCGATGCCGATCACACAATGCTCGTCCTACCTGCCATTACGGCTGGTGGTGACAACCCATTGCAGCTCGATCCCGAGCTCGTCTACGGCATTTGCAAAATCGACATCAATGAGGCGCCCGCCTTCGTGCAAGGCACGCTGCCCGACGCATTCTGGTCGGTCGCCGTCTATAATTCGGATGGCATCATCACCTATTCGACGACCAATCGCGATGGCATCGGGCAGACCATTGAGCTCGGAATGTTCAACTCAGCCCAAACCCAACTCCTCGCCCAGCAGCAGATTGAAGTGTCACCCAATCTCTTGGTTGTAGAGATGGCGCATAACGAAGCGGTTGTCGTCGTCCGCGCCGCGCCGCCGCATGACGTTATGCGCCCCCGCTTTGAGGCTGCCCTCGCCGCCGTCAGCTGTGGCCCTCGCCCATGATGAGCTCAGAGACTTTCCACGCACACTTGTCGGCCGTAGTTACGCGGTATCGTGCCGATGTTGCCGAGCCCGGTGAACATCTCGCCCTGCTCCGCTGGCAGATGGACAATAACCACCGCCTTGATCTGCGTGATACTTTCCCCGGCCATATCACCACCAGCGCGCTGGTGATCTCGCCGGCCAAGGACAAGATCTTACTCATAGATCACGTCACCATCGGCCGTTGGCTGCAGCCCGGCGGGCATTATGAACCCAGCGACAGTTTCTGGGCTTCGGCTCTGCGTGAGGCTGTTGAAGAGACCGGCGTTATCGGCGCAGTGCTTCACCCATGGCACAAAGGCGATCTCCCGCTCGTTATCGACAGTCACGATGTGCCCGGAAAGCCCGCGCGCAATGAACCGCCCCACGTCCACCATGATTTGCAATATGTGTTTGTCGCCAGTGCTGACCAGCCTCTGACGGCCCAGCTGGACGAAGTTCATGCGGCCCAATGGCAAGATTTTTCTGCCCTTGCCGCAATTTCCACCCGCGCCGCCAAACGCATTCTCGCGCTTTAAAGCAGCGCCAGCCCGCCCGACACCGTAGCCAGTCCAAGCACGACCAGCCAACTCGGCACTTTGGCAAAAACCAATAGCGCAAAGCCGATCAGCGCCAGCGCGAAATCCAGCCAGCTCCCGACGCCGCTGATAAACACCGGGTCGTACAGGGCTGCGGCGAGCAAACCGACCACGGCAGCATTTGCTCCTGCCATAGCCGCTCGCGCTTGTGCCTTTGTTGCCAGCGCCGCCCAAAAAGGCAAAACTCCAATCAGCAAGAGCATGCCGGGCAAAAATATCGCCACAAGCGCAATGGCCGCACCCGACACGCCATGGCTTAGGGCGCCCAGATAAGCCGCGAAGGTGAAGAGCGGTCCGGGCACGGCTTGCGTCGCGCCATAACCAGCGAGAAACGCATCCTTGCTGACCCAGCCAGAGCCCACCACCTCTGCCTCAAGCAACGGCAAAACCACATGCCCGCCGCCGAACACCAGCGCCCCCGCGCGATAGAACGCGTCGAACAGCGCTACGCCGCCCCCTGCCCCAGCCAAAAGCGGCAAGCCAACCAACAGCACGACGAAGGCGATCAGCGCCCCAATACCAACGCCCTTTGACACCAGCGGTAGTGCGTCGCCCCCCTTGCCCGCAACATGACGACAGATCACCAGCCCAAGCAGCCCGCCCATCCCGATGGCCGCCATCTGCCCAAAACTGCCGCCAATCAGCACTACCAGTACAATCGAACCCATTGCGATGGCGATGCGCGGCAGGTCCGGCGTCAGGCTTTTGGCCATGCCGTAAATCGCCTGCACCACCACAGCGACAGCAACGAGTTTGAGCCCATGCACAATCCCCTGCGCCAGCGGCCCCTCAAACGCGGCAGCACCGAGCGCAAAGAGCACAAGAAGAATTGCGGATGGGAGGGTGAAAGCGACCCAGGCCGCCAATGCGCCGAGAGGCCCCGCGCGTTGCAAGCCTAGGGCAAAGCCAAGTTGGCTCGATGCTGGTCCGGGCAGAAACTGACACAGCGCGACCAGATCGGCGTAAGCGCTCTCGCTCACCCAGTTTCGCTTGGTCACCAGCTCATCGCGAAAATAGCCAAGGTGGGCGATAGGCCCACCAAAGCTGGTCACACCGAGCTTGAGAAATGTGAAAAAGACTTCGGCAGGCGTTCCGCGCTTATTCTCCGTCGTCACGCCCACCCCGTGCTCACATCATTTCGGAACGATGTTCTCTCGATCAATCGCCATAGTCTGATAACGCGACGGTATTGTGAAGCTTGGCCCACGATTGGCGCCATTGCCACCATCACCGCAGAAGTCATGACGGTTGGCCCGGTCAACCCAAGGCCGGAGCTTGCGCAGGTTCTCATCGACGCCCATGGATTGCTCATGCGGCGTTTCCACCAGCAAATGATCAAGCGCATAGGAATAGCTGAGATAGCGATAATTCAGTGCCCGCACGAACCAGTCGATATGCCAATCGTTTTCGGTTTTGCGCGCCTGCATATTGGTGCGCACATCGGTCCCAACCGCTGGCAGGCTAGACGCCGCAATCTGGCGCTGGCGATCGACTTCCACCACGGCACAAATCGATGCGAAAGTGCTGCTCACCGTATCGAGATCGGCCAGAATATGCCGACCAACGGTGGAATAGCGGGTCCGCGACGAGTTGTATTGTTCGTTGCGCAGCCAATTGTAATAGCGTTCTTCGGTGAACCGGAAGTCGGTGGCCGAACTCAACCGTGTCCGTTGCAACTCCACCGCGCCATCGAACAGCCAATCCTTGCTGTGCGCAGCCGTGACGAAGCGCCAAGTGCGGTTATGCATTTCCCGCTCTTGGTCGGTCATGTTGAAGTTGGACACCGGCTCCTTGCGGATCTTAGCAATCACACCACCAACAGCAGGCATTGCCGTATCCTGTGTAAAACTTGGCCGCGCCCGGCCGAAGTCGCTCACTGGTCGCGCAACGCAACCGGCGAGAGCCGCAGCCACAATCGCGCCAAGGACTAACCGCTGGCCGATTCTAAAAATTCTATCCGCGCTTTCGCTTGCGCCTTTTGGCATCTAGGTTCGTTTCAGGTGTTAAAGAGCCGCGTTCGTAGCGCACCCCAGTAAACAGTAATATCTGGGCGTCAACGCTTTTCAGTTGTGGCTTAGTCTGGCGCCTTCTGCGCCCGTCTATATGCAACACATCAGCCAAAATGGCCTCCATTGTGCGCCACTCCCCCTTTCCAGTGAGGGCAGCGAGTTGGAAGTTGATCGTCCTGCGCGACGCCCCTCGCGCAAATGCCATTAAGAGATCGTCAAGGTTAACAGCCTATTAACGAATTGCCAGCAATGGTGGGTCAGCATCGGTTTTGATGTAAATTGTGATTCAGTGGTTCCGCCGCAAATGCTTGGTTTTCAGCCGTACGAGACATTTCAGCTTCTGATTGAAACGGGTGGTGTCGATCGCACCAACACGCTGCTCATCGCCGCGTGTGATGCATACGCCCGCCGCGGCAAGCCAACCATTCCCGAAATGGAACAGTTTGAAACTCTGGCAGCGCGCCTCTTCCCGGCCGCGACAGATCAGGCTCGTTCTAAGGCCGCAGCCCTTCTCGGGCGCGCCGAACATCTGTCTCCCATGCTCGAAAACCTCGTCATCGAGAACATTGGCGACGATCTGATTGATTTCCTGCGCAGCGCGCCAGAGCTGTCCGAACAGACCATGTTCACCCTGCTCGAGCGTTTCGGTGCACCGGCAGCCGCAGCCATCGCCACGCGTGGCGACATGACCGACGCTGTCTTGTCCAAGCTCTTCCAGATGAATTCGCGCAAAGTTTATCGCGCGCTCGCAGCGAACTTGCACATTGTGCCAAAGGGCGCTTTTGTCAGCGCCTTGGCCCGTTCGGCGACCATGGATCACTTGGTTGCAGAAGCTCTCGGCAATCGCGAAGATTTTGACGCTGGCCTGCTCGCACCGGCCTTCTTTGACCTTTCCGATGAAAACCGCATCAAGGTCATTCGCTCTTTTGCCCACCGCTCTACCCCAGTGGCTCCAATCGCCCGCACCATTGAGCAGCTCTCCGTCGCTACGGCTGATCTAACCAAGGCGCTGATGAAACTCTTCACCGAGAACCGTCGCCCCGAAGTCACCAAGCTCTTGTCGCAGATCACGGGTCTGGATGAAGTGCGGTGCGGCCAGATCGCCCACGACGTGACCGGCGCATCGCTTTTCGTCATCCTGCGCGCTTTTGGTGCGACGTCTTACGATGGCTTGAAAGTGCTGATCCACGCCACCAGCCAGGACGGTGATCGTTCCAAGTCGCTGGCCGAGTTTGCCATCCTGTTCAACGACATCGCTCCGGCCTCCATGGCCTATCTGATGAGCGCTTGGCGTGGTGAAGTGAACCTGCTGGAGCTGACCAAGCCAGAATACGTGCCACTCAATCAGGACAGCAAGCGGACCGCCAAGCTGGCCACTGCGCACAATGCCATTGTCGATCAGGCAATCGACGCTTTGGCCAAGATTGGTATTCGTCGCGCCGTTTAACGCGGCTCGACGATATCAATACCCGGGTCATCCCCGCGCATATCAAGGCTAATTACCCAGAGATCGGGGTCAAACTCAGTCTCTTGGTTGATGCGATCACGCACTTTGAGCAGGTCCACATGGGAAAAGCGGCGCTGAAACACCAGCCCCGCCCCATCTCCAGCGCTCAGCATGGGCGCGGGCGTAAACAGGCTCCGTGTTCCATCGAGATGATCGATCTCGATGAAAACCTGCCCGGCGATGGGGTCCCCTCGCCGCGCAAGCACACACATATTGCCCAGATCATTGTGGCGGCGCACAAACGCCATGCACCACAGATCGCTTCTGAGGCGTCCCACTTAGATCGTCGCGCCCGCAGTCACCAACAGATCCACCAGATCAGGCTGAACCTGGCCGGTCATCTTGTAGCGATGGAAGTTCTCGAACTCGCGGATCGCGCGCGCCGTTTCCGGCCCCGGCTTGCCGTCGATTGGCGCTCGGAAGAACCCGAGGCTGGCCAAGCCACGCTGGATCTGCATCACCAGTTCTGCGTCGTTCGCAGGCAAAACCTTCACGGTTTCAGCAACCGGCGTCGCGGTCGCAGCAGGTGCTGGAGCCGCAACTGGAGTTGGCGGCTGAGCAGGCTCTAGCGACGCGACAAGCGTCGGTGCGGGCTGCGGCGCTGATGCGACCACTGGCTGAGCCATCAGCGCAACCGATGGAGTCGGCGTTGTTGGCGCAGCTTCGGGCGAACTCATATTGGCCAAAATGCCATCGATTGTCGTCGCTGCGGCATGCGCAACTTGCGGCTGCGGTTGAACCACAGGCGCGACTTCCGGCGTCGGCGGCGCAATTGGTGGCAAAACGACAGCCTGCGGCTGAACAGGCGGCGCGATCATTTCTGGCTGCGGCGCAGGCTGCACCACCGGCACAGGTGCTGGCGCTGGCGCATAATAGACCTGCTGCACTGGCTCTGGCGTGCGGATTGGCGTCGTAATCGCCTGTTCCTGCACGGGCTGCGAGCGAGCACCAGACACACGGCCTGCTGCATCAGAATTCAGAATAGCATCGACAACAGATTTGTCAGCAGAACCCGTTGGGTTCATCCCATTGCGATTCTGGAACTGGCGGATAGCGGCGGCGGTCTGTGGGCCGTAATAGCCGTCGACCTTGCCAGCGAACAGCTGCAGTTCGACCAGCTTCTTCTGCACGGCGAACATCTGCGCATTGCCCACTGGCTCGTCCGGCACCGCGTTCTGCACAGGCGCACTGGCATAGGTTGGGGTCTGCGTCGGCTGGGTCAGAACAGTCTGCTGTGCTGGCGCGAGCGCGACCTCTTCCAATGCAGGTCGATCGACAACAGGCGTCGGCATGACGGCATTGACCTGGCTGGTCTGCACGAAAAATGGCGACGGATGTTCGGTCGTTTGCATGAACAGCGCATTGCTGCCCGCCATTGCCGACAGGGTCACCATGGCAAGAACAGCCGTGGATGCCAATGGCGCGCGCATATAGCGGTCAAACGACCAATAACCAGCTTTGGTCAAGGTCGTAACCACAACGCTCCCCGCCATCAGCGGAAGCTGGGAAAGGGTGTTCGTTGTCATTGTGCTTTTCTTTTTTCGCTTGGCCATGAGAGTGTGGATGCAGCCTGTGGCTCACGATGAAGAGGAAGGACTTCGGCGGTTTCAAGGCCACCATTTGGTCCTGCGATCGGCAGGAGAACGGTAATCGTCGTCCCCGCCCCGATCTCTGACATGGCACGTAATGTGCCCCCGTGCAGTTCGACCATTCCCTTAACGATGGAGAGGCCAAGCCCCGTGCCTTCGTATGTGCGGTTCAGGCCATCTTGCACCTGGAAGAAAGGCTCGCCAATGCGGGCGAGTGCCGCTGGTGCCATGCCGATACCATTGTCTCGAACCGAGATATTGATCGACTGGCCCTGACGCTTGACGGACACCGCCACATCGCCGCCTTCATGGCTGAACTTTATGGCGTTAGAGAGGAGGTTGATCAGAATCTGGCGGCAGACACGCTCATCAGCGTGCAGCGTCGGCAGGCCCTGCTCCACATCCGTACGCAGCGAGACGCGGCGCTCCTGAGCCATTGTGTCGACCATGGACACGCAAGCCGGAACAATCTCTGCCGGAACCAGCGGCTCGGCATGAATTTCAAACTTGCCCGCTTCGATACGCGACATGTCGAGCAACATGCCCACCACGTCGAGAAGGTGACGACCGCTCTGCTTGATCAGTGTCGCATATTCCATATGCGAAGGCGAAAGCTCGCCACCGATCCCCGAGGTCATCATTTCCGAAAAACCGACCACAGCATTGAGCGGCGTGCGCAGTTCATGCCCGATGGTGGCGAGGAAACGCGACTTGGCTTGCGAGGCATCTTCAGCAGCGCGACGGGCTTCGCTCATCGTCACTTCGGCATCCTTGCGCGCCGTAATATCGCGCAGCAAGCCAATAACATCGTGACGACCAGCCTTAGCTTCTTCTTCCAGAATGGGCGAAAGCTGAATTTCGCACCACACGAAGCGCGGCACATTGGAGTTCGACCGTGGGTCTTCCTGGCGCACACGCGCTTCAATCGTGCGGCTACGTCTGCCTTCAGAAGCATCGGCGAATGCGGTCAGGAATACAGGGCGATCCAGCACATGCAGACGCTCGCCGAGGCCACGACCGCTGATCTGATAGCGTGGGCAACCAAACAGGCTTTCCGAAGCGCGCGACGCAAGCAGCACGATGCCGTCAGTGCCAAAGCGCAGCACGGCGTCCTGAACATGCTCCACCAAATGGCGGTATGCGTTCATCTGCGCCTTTTCCTGGCTGTCAGCCCGCTGGCTGACGCAGTGCGCCGAATAGGTGACGATCCCGCAGCTCACAACGAAGGCCAACATGCCCGCGATCTGCAACGCCAGTGCACTGTCCATAACGCGCGGCAGGCCAAGCAGCGAAGCGCTGATGCTGATCATCAGAATTGGCGCCAGCATGATCCAGCTGACAACGCGCAGACGCGTCTTGGTGGTCAGTACGGCCAGAATCGGACCGAGCAGCGCGACCGCAAGGCCAGCGTCGACCAAGGCGCGATCGGCAACGGAGAGCACCAGGCCAGAGGCCATAAGAACTGTAACATTGGCAGCAGCAGCGGCGTCATAGCGGCCCGCGCGCACCATAGAGAGCGCGATCAAACCACCTGCCAGCACGCTTGCCGCCAGAATAAAGGCAACGCCCGAGCCCGACACAAGGCCGTAAACAGCGGGGAACATGCCGACCAGGGCAACGACGATGAAAATGCGTGCGGTATTTCCGATGGCCTGCAAGCGCATGACTTCTGGGAAACTACCCGTGTCCAGCGAGGCAAGGGTATTGCCCCATTTGGCTCCGAAGAGACTGAAGTTACGCATCAACACACTACTCACACTACCGACGCCTGTCTGAACTGTTGGGTTCAGATGTGGGCTCTGCCGCCCTCGCCCGACTGATCGGGTCTCGTATGTGAGCAACCTCGTCCGCCAACCTCTAATGCAGGTTTAAACTCGGGGGGCGTCTAACGCTTTATGGGGAGTTTCGACCGTGTTTCAAAAAACAGCGTAAACAGGTTATTGCCAAGGCACCCCCCGTGGTCGCAATTGATTCAACCTTTCTACAAAAGGTCCAACAGATTGTAGCTAATCCGCGCTAGGGTGCGCCTAACCTACGGATTCCCTAGGGGGATTGGCGATCATGTTCCTTTTGCGCTGCGCATTTTGGCTCACATTGGCCTTCATCATCATCGCCCCAAGCGCTGAATTGAGGGATCGCGCCACCGCGACTGCAACACAGGCTGTCGCTGTCGGCACCGCCCAAGTCGCCAAGGGCGTAGAATCAATTCCCTGCGATTCTTGGGAATGCGTCACGGGCAAAGCCGTCGCCACTGTCGCTCTAAACTCGGTAGTGCCGCCCCTGCCCGAAGAGCTGCCGGCGGCCGGCAAGCTCGTCACCGTCACCATGCCCGTTCCGCGCCCTGCCGATCTCATCTAATCTCTACAAGAGGCTCTGGCGCTCGCGCACACCATCTCTTAGATAGTGCTTTATGACCCAGCCTCAAAAATTCCAGGAAATCGCCGAGAACCTGTCTTTCCTAGACGATTGGGAAGACCAGTTCGAATATATCATCGAGCTCGGCAAGGCCCTCCCCAAACTCTCCGACGCCCAGCGTGTGCCCGAGAACAAGGTCAGCGGTTGCGTGGCCCAAGTCTGGCTCGCCGTCGAGCAGACCCCGTCCGATGCTGGCCCGGTGTTCCACATCAAGGGCGAAAGCGACGCTATGATCGTTCAGGGCCTCGTCGCTGTGCTGCTCGCTCTTTATTCGGATCGCCCGGCTTCGGAAATCGCGGCCACTGACGCGATGGCTATCTTTGACGAGATGGGCCTGCGTGAGCATCTCACCACCCAGCGCAGCAATGGCCTGATATCGATGGTCAATCGCATCCGCGCTCAAGCGCAAGCTGCCTAAGTCGCCAAACCGCCGAAGCCGCTGCATCAGCGGCTTTTCGGCAAACTCACACGCCATCGCCGCATCTGCGCGTCGCGTACTAGGTTGAATTGCCCCGCAACACCTCAGTCCGGGAACATCGCGGGCCGCTCAAGCAACCAGCCCTTCACCCCCTGCCCCTCACCGACAGCCCGCGCATTGATCCCCCAGCGCTCCGCTAGGTGCTCAAGCGCGATCCGCAGCACCAGCTTCGCGCCCCGACGTGGCCATTGCCTCTGCGTTTCAATATCTTGCAGTCCGAGCTGATAGAAACACACGTCACTGAGCACCGCCCAGCAGTCCCGCGGGAGTGTTTGCGCCAGCCGGTTTAACTGTGCCCGCGCTTCGGCCGCACTCAGCGCCATATCTCCTTGCGGCGCACCGCCTGCTTTATTGCCAATGCGCGTCGGGTCATAAGACATGGTCACCCGCTGGTTGAGACGCGCTCTCCAAAACAGCGCAGTCAACCGCCGCGCCGCCTCCACATGATGGTCGAGTAAAAACAATTGCGCGCCGCTGCCCTTGGCAAGCCGAAGGATCGGGTCCGGCAGAGCCCCGCTCATGCCCCGGCCCCTTCAATCAAGCTTTCCAGCCGAAAGACTTCCGTTTCGAAAGCCGGATCATCGCGCATATCTTCGATCAAAGCGCAGGCATACGAGACAGTGGTCCTATCCCGCCCAAATGCCGCCCCCACAGCGGTCAAGGCCAGCCCGAGCCACACATGGCACAGATACATCGCCAGTTGCCGCGCAAATGCAGTTTCAGCTCGACAACGGGATTTGTTTATTAGCAGTCGAATAGGTGTGCGCTTCTCGCGAGCGACCAGTTCAACGATGCGCCTTACAGAAAGATCGCGTGGCGCGATGTGAACTAAGTTATTTGCCCAATCCGAAGCAGATACGCTCAATGAGTGCATGATTAGCTTCCGATAACTACTAGGACGATAGTCCTAATAATCTAGCAAAGCTAGCGAGCGGGGATAAGTTCGGCAAAAGAGAGTAAATTACAAAAGGAAATGGCCACTCCAAAGGAGCGGCCACTTACAGAATTCTTATTTCAGGACAGTAACTTAAGCCTTGCGGCCCAGACCGTTGTCCTTCGCCAGCTTCGAGCGTGTTGCCGAATAGCTTGGAGCGACCATTGGGTAGTCTGCAGGCAGGCCCCACTTTTCGCGGTATTCTTCTGGCGACAAGTTGTAGTGGGTGCGCAGGTGGCGCTTCAGCGACTTAAACTTCTTACCGTCTTCGAGGCAGATGATGTAGTCGTTGTTAACAGACTTGCGAACAGGAACAGCTGGCTTGAGCTCTTCAACCTGAACAGCAGGTTCGTTGGTGCGCAGTGTACGCAGAGCATTGTGAACATCAGAAATTAGACGCGGCAGATCACCGGGGCTAACAGCATTGTGGCTCACGTATGCAGAGACGATTTCGGTGCTGAGTTCAACCAAGTCAGATTCAGCACTGACGAACGAGCCGGTATCGTCGTTCATTTTTCAACCTTTCGATTATTATTCTATTTGGACGGTGTCAGGGGCAGACCCGTCATACTTCACCTGTTAAAACCGTTTACTAGCTAGCGCAACCCCCGCAAGCAGCAGGAAGATGAACGTATTGTCGCGTTTTATCGATCCTGAGATTTTTCGCGCGCTGAGCCAAATTCATCGAGTATCGTGTTTTTATTTGGACTGTGACCGGCAAAGTAGCTGGCACGCGCCAATAAATGCGCTGACACCGGAGTGGTCAGCAGTAAGAAACTAATTCCAATAAAGGCCCGCAATGAGACTGCGACGTCTTGACTTAAAAAAGCAACGGCCAGCAACACCAAACCGCCACCGACCGCACCTGCTTTAGACGCCGCGTGCATTCTTGTATAAAGATCGGGAAGACGCAAGACGCCAACAGCGGCTAAAAAGGAAAATGCCGCACCACAAACAAGAACAATACATCCAAAATATATTAGAAGCTGAGACAGCATCATTCAACTTCCTGTCCAATACGTGATTTCTGCCCCGCTTTAATCAGGATGTATCGCGCCAGAGCAATAGTGGCGAGAAAGCCTAAAAGCGCGACCGCGATAGCTATATCCAAATACAGCATCAGCCCCGTCCGAACAGCCACTGCGGCAATCAAGCCCATCGCAATAACTGTTAGTAAATCGAGCGCCAACACGCGATCGCCTAGTGTTGGCCCAATAATGATACGGATAACAGACAAGAGCAACGCCATAGACAGTAACGTCAGCGCGATCAGACTTGCCCAATCAAGTGCGATTTCGGGTGTCACTGAAACACCTCCTTGACCTGCTTCTCAAAGCCATTGGCAATTTCAGCGATGAGCGCGTCCCGGCTCTCGAGGCTAATCGTGTGGACATAGAGAAACTTCTTGTCCTCTGAAACATCAACACTCAGTGTTCCGGGCGTCAGCGTCACGAGATTGGCTAGGATTGTAATCTCAGCCTCAGATGTCACAGTCAGCGGCACTTTTACAAAGGCCGGACGAATGACTTTGTGCATGTCAGGCCGCGCCACCAGTACAGCCACCTTCACAGCGCTCGCCATAAGCTCATAGGCAAAGCTCCCGGCCAGCCGAGCGATGCGCATCGCCCGCTTGCTCACCCCGGGGCTAAACAAGTTCTGTCGCAGCAACAGCACCGCCACCAGCCCGATCACCGCGCCGAACAGCAGATTGGCGAGAGTGAAATTGCCGTTTATCCCGGCCCAGAGCAGGGCCATGACAATAATTGTGGCGACAGTACTCATTTCCCGTCCTCTGCCAGATTGGTGGCTGCAATATAGCGGCTTGGGTCAACGATGTCGGCCGCGCCCTGCTTAATATTGGCCATCAGGGGGCCCGGCCACAGGCCCAGCAAGATGATCGCCACGGTAAGACCGCCCACCGCGCCAAGGCCAATCTGCCCGCGCTTCCCAAGCGGCAGCACCGTGCTGCTCACATGCTCGGATGTCTCCCCCTCCGGTCCATTGCGCCAGAACACATGGGCCCAGAGGCGCGTACCCGCAATCAAAGTCAGCACAGCATTGATCAGCAGCGACCACAGCAACCAATTGCCCACCCAGCTCCCCTCGCCCGCGACGCCATCTGCAAAGCTGGCTTCCAGAAGCAGAAGTTTTGGCCAGAACCCAAGAAACGGCGGCACGCCCGCTGCGGCCAGCACCAGAACAAGAAACAACACCGACAGCGGCGCATGCTTGGCATAAAGCCCGCCCATTTTGCGCGTATTGGTCTGCCCCGTCACTTTCTCGATCACGCCAACCACCATGTAGAGTGCGGTCATGGTCAAAATGGCGTGGACGATATAGAGGCCTGATCCGGCCAGACCCGTCTCGCTTGGAATAGCCAGGCCGACCATGGCCGCGCCAATCCCGCCGATAACGAAAAATCCAATAGCCCGCCGCAAATTGGTTTCGGCAATCGCCCCGAGCGGAGCCACCAGCAGCGTTCCAATGACCAGCGCGGCAATGACCGGCTCGAGCAGCTCGCGGCTCCCCGGCAACACGGCCACCAACGAGCGAATGAGCGCATAGACGCCAATCTTGGTGAGGAGCCCAGCAAACAGCGCCGACACGGCTGGCGCTGGCGTGTGATAAGACGCCGGAAGCCACGCATTGACCGGAAACGCCGCCGCCTTCATGCCGAAGGCCAAGAGCAGCAGCGCAGCGATACCCGCCATAGCGGCCGGATTCGCGCTGGGCGCCAGCAGCAAAATATCAGCCATATTGAGCGTCCCGACCGAACCATAGGTCAGGCCGAGCGAGAGCAGAAACAGCGTCGTCGCGAGGAAGTTCAGAAAGCCGTATTTAATCGCCCCATCGAGCTGAAGCGGACGCGATCCCTGTACCAAAAGGCCAAAGGACGCGATCAGCATCACTTCAAACCAGACATAGAGATTGAAGAGGTCGCCGGTCAGGAACGCCCCCGTCACACCCGCGAGCAACAGCAGCACCTGCGAATGGAATGCGTCCTTACTGTCCGCTTCCGCTCGGTCGGCCTCAGCATAAATCAACACCACGAAGGTGACGATGGAAGCGACCAGCGCGAAAGTCGCGCCAAACAGATCTGCCGTCAGAGCAATCCCGAAAGGCGGGAACCACTTGCCCATGGTCATGCTCGCCGGCCCGTTGGCCACAACGTCGAGCAGAAGTTGCACTTCGCAGGCGATGATCACGCCGACGATGATCAGCGCGCCAATCAGCGGCGCCTTATTGATCTGACGCAGCGCCAACAGCGCAGCAGCACCCATCAGTGCCAGAGCGACGGGCAGCACCAGCACCCAATCGGCAAGTGGCGTCGCCATTTCGATCATTGCGCCCGTGGTATCGACTGGAGAGGTAGAAGGACTTGCCATCGGATCAATAGCTCAGCGGCGGCTGCGGAGCGTCTTTCGGCTCGGCGAGGCGCATGGTGTCAGTATTGTCGGCATCAAGGCTCTGATAGGCGCGGAACGCCAGCACCAGCAAAAAGGCGAACATCGAAAAGCCGATAACAATGGCCGTCAGGATCAGCGCTTGCGGCAATGGATTGGCGATCACGCCCTCCGGCACGCTCTGTCCCCAAGGCACAATCGGCGCGACTTCGCGGGTCACACGACCACTGGTGAAAATCAGCAAATTGACGCCATTGCCGAAAATGGTCATGCCGATCAGCATCCGGATCACCGAACGCGACAACAGCAGATAGACCCCCAGCGCAATGAAAAGCCCGACGAGGCCCGCAAGAATATAGTCCATTTTACAGGTCCTCCTCACGGTCGCTTTCAAGGGAAAGCGAAATGGCCGAGATCGTGCCGAAGACGACGAGATAAACGCCAATATCGAAGAACATTGGCGTCGATAGCGCCACCTCATTGCCGCCCACGCTCATGAACCACCAGATCGAGGTCATGAACGGCGCATCGATAAAGACGCTCAATAGGCCCGAGGCCCCCGCCAGCAGCACGCCAATCCCGGCGAAGGCCAGCGGATCAAGCCGCAGCGCTTTGCGTACCGTCGGCACGCCCACAGCCATGCCGTAAACGGCAATGGCGGACGCAGCGATCAACCCACCGATAAAGCCCCCGCCCGGCTCATTGTGACCACGCAGGCAAATGTACCAGGAGAAGACCAACATGGTCGCCACGATCAGCGGCGCAAGCGTGCGGAAAATGACGGTGTTCATGGCGTCACCTTCTTGGCCTTGCGCGGCACTGGAGTCTTCTTCGCCACAGGCTCTTTCTTGGGGCGACGCAGCAGCGCCAGAATGGCCATGCCTGCGCCCATCACCACAGCGATCTCACCCAGGGTATCAAAGCCGCGATAGTCGACGAGAATGACGTTAACGATGTTATGGCCATGGGCAATCGGCACGCTGGTCTGGATGAAGAAGTCCGAAAGACGGGTGTTCAACTCGCCGTTGAGCACCAGCATCAAGAGAAGACTCACCCCGGCCCCGCAAATGATGGCAATCGTGCCGTCGCGCGCCCAGTCTTCAAACGGCCGATGATCCTTCACATCAAGCCGTAGACGGCTCATGACAAAGGTCAGCACTACCACCGAAAGCACTTCCACCATCAGCTGGGTGAAGGCCAAATCCGGCGCACCAAAGATCAGGAAGATCAGCGCAACCGACGTGCCCTGCACGCCCAGCGCCAGAATGGCGACGAGGCGCGTCGGAGCGCACAGCACTGCCACCAGCCCGATGATCGCCGTAATGAAAATCGCCCACTCGTAAAAATGGAGGCTCGGCAGCACAAGCCGCTGGCTCCAGTCACCCAAGTCACGGGTCGGCACCAGCCAGTCGAACCCGCCCCAAGCCAGCATCGGCCCAAACAAGGCCAGCCCCAAGGCGCAGAAGACGACGACGAGATAGATCTCCAGCTTGCCGTGATGCAGGGTTTGCGTCACCCGCGCCGAAAAGCGAATGAGGCCGAACATGACACGATCGAACACAGTGTCTGCCGTCCAGCCAATTGCCGCGTCAAACTTGCGAAGCATGCTGCGCAAACGATTGGCTTGCAGATAGGCGACCACACCAACGGCCCAAGTGGCAATCGAGAGCCAGACCAACGGCGAGGTGACATCGATCGCCAAAGACAAATGGCTTTCAACACCGCTTCCGCGAATGGCGCTCGCAGCGGGCTCCAGAATATTGGCACCAACAAAGCCCGGCATCGCACCAAGCAGCACACCGATCACGCCGAGCAAAACCGGCCCGACCAGCATAGCAATCGGAGCCTCGTGCGCATGCTTGGGCGTATCGATCTGTGGCCCCATGAACGGCTTGATCATCACGATCATTGCCACACCCGCCAAGAGACCATTGCCAAGCAGCAGCACCGCCAGCGTCAGCAAAACTGTCCACTCGCCAGAGAGGAGCCCCGCATACATTTCTTCCTTGGCGAAATAGCCAAGGGTGAGCGGCAAGCCGATCATCGAGAGAGCGCCGAGCACAGCGCCCGCAAAAGTCACAGGCATTGCGTTGCGCAAGCCGCCGAGGGCGGTGATCTCGCGCGTACCTGTTTCATGATCCACCGCGCCCGCGACCATAAACAGGCCCGCCTTATAGCAGGCATGCGCCACGAAATAGACGGCGACACCGGCCACGGCATAGCTTGAGCCAAGGCCCAGCAGCAGGACCAGCACACCCAGCGATGCGATGGTGGTTTGTGCCAAGATTTGTTTGAGATCGGTCTGCTTGATCGCGCCCAGCGCACCCCACAACAGGGTGATACCACCAAAAATGGTGAGAATGCTCATCCACTCCGCTGTTCCGCCAAGACTTGGGGTCATGCGGGCGAGAAGATATACCCCCGCCTGCACCATGGTGGCAGAATGGAGGAAAGCCGACACCGGCGTTGGCGCTTCCATAGCGTTGGGCAACCAGAAGTGCAGCGGAAACTGAGCACTCTTGGTAAAGGCCGCCCCGAGGAAGCACAGCAGAACGACAAGATAGAGCGAATGCTCGCGCAGGACATCGCCCATGCCGCGCACAGCACTCATCTCCCAAGTGCCGGTGAGCACATAGACGAGGATCGCCCCGGCGAGCAGGCACATGCCGCCGATATTGGTGATCACCAGGGCCTGAATTGCCGCCCGTCGCGCCGCCTGGCGCTTATGATCAAACCCAATCAGCAAGAAGGAGGTGATCGAGGTCAGCTCCCAGAACACGAATAGCCCAAGCAGGCTATCGGCCAAGACGAGGCCCAGCATGGCGCCCATAAAAGCCAGCATAAAGCCAATAAAACGCCCCTGATGTTCATGCCCCTTGAGGTAAGCGCTGGCATAGAGAATGATGAGCGTTCCAATGCCCGAAATGGTCAGTGCAAAGACCAGCGCCAGACCATCGACAAAAAAGCTCAAACCAATCCCATAGGCCGGAATCCAGTCCAGCGAGGTGGCAATTGTTTCGCCATTAACCACCGCTGGCGCGAAGCCGGTCAAATAGTAAAAGATCGCAGCTGGGACGAGTGCCAGAGCCAAACCACTAATATGACCGAACAACCGCCCGAGCAGTGGCGCGAATACCGCTGCAACAAAAGGCGCGATCGCGGCCATACCAACATAGTCTTGAGTATCGAGCTCCAAGCGGACCGCCTCTTATCAACAGTTCGATTCTTATTGCGCGCGAGATTCGGACCTTAAAGAATGACTGGACTGTCACAAGCAAAATCCGTCCCCGCCGGTACGCCAGTTTCGCTTTTCAACGTATTCCGGGCTGGCAAAACCCGACGGGGCGTCCTATCTCCATGTCACTTCACCTGCATGTCATCGCAGGCCCATTGGAGAGATCATGACTGAGCTCACACCGCCCGTCGCCAAGCGCGTTTTCCATAGCCACACGCATCACGGTGTCACCGTTGAAGACCATTACGCGTGGCTTCGCGCTCAAAACTGGCAGGCGGTGATGCAGGACCCATCGGCACTCGACGGTGAAATCCGCACCTATCTTGACGCCGAAAACGCTTACTACGAAGCCCATTTCGGCAAGCCCACCGAGGCGCTGCGCGATAAAATCTTCAAGGAAATCAGAGGCCGCATCAAGGAAGACGACAGCGGCGTGCCGTCTCCAGATGGTCCTTACGCCTACAACACCCGCATGCTTGAGGGTAAGCAATACCCGCTGATCGTCCGCACCCCACGTGAGGGTGGCGAAGAAACAATCCTGCTCGATTGCAATGCTGAAGCTGGTGAAGGGTACTTCGGTTTTGCCGGAGCATCTCACGACAATACCCATAGCGTTCTCGCTTGGGCGGCGGACCGCGCGGGCTCGGAATATTACGACATCGTCCTGCGCGACATCGCCACCGGCGTGGACCGCGACGAGGTCATCAAAGACACTGCTGGCGGCTTTGTTTGGAGCAATGACAGCTCCTCGATTTACTACGTCGAATACGACGATAACCACCGCCCCTTCCGCGTCCGCCAGCACATCATCGGCACGGCGCAGGACAGCGACGCCGTTATCTATGAAGAAGAAGATCCGGGCTTTTTCGTCGGCATCGACAAGACCCTCTCGGAAAAATTCCTCATTATCGACGCCCATGATCACCAGACCAGCGAGGTCTATCTGATCGACGCGGAAAACGGCGGGGACCCAATCCTCGTCGCGCCGCGCGTGGTTGGTCGTGAATATGAAGTCGATGAACGCGATGGTCTGCTCTACATCCGCACCAATGCGGACGGGGCCGAAGACTATAAAATCGTTACCGTTTCTGCAGACGCCCCGGCGCCAGAAAACTGGACCGATCTCGTCCCCCATAAGGAAGGTGTTCTCGTCCTCGACGTCGCCCTTCTCAAAAACTACATGCTCCGACTTGAGCGCGAAGATGGTCTGCCGCGCATCGTCTCCCGCGATTTACGTACCGGCAAGGAAGAGATCGTCGGCTTTGATGAAGACGCATATTCGCTCGGCATGGCGACGGGCTACGAGTTCGACACCGCCGTCTTCCGCCTCTCCTATTCTTCCCCAACGACACCGCAGCAGCTCTTCGACGTAAACCTCGAAACGGGCGAGCGCGCGCTCCTCAAGACGCAGGAAGTCCCCTCTGGCCATAACCCAGAAGGCTATGAAACCAAGCGTCTTTTCGCCAAGGCTGCCGACGGCGAAGAGGTTCCTGTTACCCTGCTCTACCGCAAGGGCCTCAAGCTCGACGGCTCCAACCCAGTGCTGCTCTACGGCTATGGCGCCTATGGCATGTCCATGCCTGCGGCCTTCTCGGTTTCAAAACTTTCGCTGGTCGATCGCGGTTTTGTCTATGCCATTGCCCACATCCGTGGCGGCATGGAAAAGGGCTATCGCTGGTATCGCCTCGGCAAGACCGCACACAAGACCAACACCTTTGGCGACTTCATCGCCTCCGCAGAAATGCTGATCGCTGAGGGCTATACCTCAGCTGGCAAGATCGTCACCGAAGGTGGCTCCGCTGGCGGTATGTTGATGGGTGCCATCGCCAACATGCGCCCGGACCTTTGGGCAGGCGTCATCGCCAACGTGCCCTTCGTCGACGTCCTCAATACCATGCTCGATTACACCCTGCCCCTCACCCCGCCGGAATGGCCAGAGTGGGGTAACCCAATCGAGTCCGAAGAAGACTACACGCGCATTGCGTCCTACGCGCCCTATGAGAACGTCGCCGCGCAGGAATACCCTCCGCTCTTTGCGCTCGCCGGTCTCACCGACCCACGCGTGACCTATTGGGAACCAGCCAAATGGGTCGCCAAATTGCGCGCAACCAAGCTGGGCGATGCACCATTGTATCTCAAGACCAATATGGGGGCAGGACATGGTGGCGCCTCTGGGCGTTTCGAACGCTTCAAAGAGACCGCCGAGTGCTATGCCTTTGCGATTAAGTCGGTCGGAATGGACGAATAGTCTATTTCACAACATTGTTGTGCCGCTTCAGGCTGATATAAGGTCAGTCGAAATTCGGCGTCGCCATCGGATTACGATTACACTCAACGGAGGCTTTTATGACCACCAAGTTCACCCTGCCGCCACTGCCTTACGCATACGACGCTTTGGGCCCGTACATGTCGGCAGAGACGCTTGAGTTCCACCACGACAAGCATCACCAAGCTTATGTCACCAACGGCGAAAAGCTGCTGGAAGGTTCGGGTCTGGAAATCCTGCCACTTGAAGACATCGTTCGTGAAAGCTTCGGCAAGAACGCTGGTCTGTTCAACAACGCTGGTCAGCACTACAACCACGTTCACTTCTGGAACTGGATGAAGCCAAACGGCGGCGGCAACAAGCTCCCAGGCAAGCTGCAGGCAGCAATCGACAGCGACCTCGGTGGCTTCGACAAGTTCCGCGCAGACTTCATCGCTGCTGGCACCACCCAGTTTGGTTCGGGCTGGGCATGGCTGTCCTTCAAGGACGGCAAGCTGGAAGTGACCAAGACTGCCAATGGTGAATCGCCACTCGTACACGGCGGCAAGCCACTGCTCGGTGTCGACGTTTGGGAACACTCCTATTACATCGACTACCGCAACGCGCGTCCAAAGTACCTCGAAGCTTGGTTCGACAACCTGGTGAACTGGGAACACGTAGAAAAGATGTTCGAAGAAGCCACTGCCTAAGCCATTACTCTGAAAAGAGTTTTTGCGCGCACCCGTCGATCTTCGGATCGGCGGGTTTTTCTTTATCTACAGCCAATCCTTTAACGTATGCCCGCGCTGCTTCTTTGCCTCATCCTTGCGTGTTAACAATGCATTAACGCAAGAAGGAATCGTTCTTGGTCGCTCGAGGCAAGACAGTCGCTATATTGGCCGCCACCCCCGCACTTACCGCTGTTTTGGCGATGGTGTTGGCCGGTGACTCGCGCCTGCGCGTCCGCACATTCGAAAGCGACATTGAGCTGTTCGCCTATATGCGCATTGCCCCGCTTGATCTGCTGGTGGTGGATTTCGACCGTGATGGTCGCCCTGCCTATGAAATGGTAGAGGCCATTCGCCTAGACCCAAGCTTCGTCAACCGCGATCTGCCGGTCATCGCCCTCACCCGCCGCATTACCCCCGACACGCGCGAGCAGTCGGTCTCTGCTGGCATTGATGAGGTCGTCGTTAAGCCCATGTCGCCCCGGCACCTGCTACAACGCGTTCAGCAGCGCCTTCTCAAGCACGACGTCGTTGGCACGGTTGACTTCGGCTATTTTGGCCCCGACCGCCGCGGCATTCTACCCGAGCCAGACGTGCACCCGACCCGTCGTTTCAGCGACAATATTGTGCCCTTCGTGCCCCGTGTGAGCCTCGAAGCCCCGCAGCCGACAGTATAAAGCTGGGCTATTACCGCGAAGATTGGTGACATCCCACATCTTCCAGTCACCAACTCGGCCGCGCTCATTCCTAACTGCACCAACGTTCGTTTTTTCGTTGATTAACAATACTTAGAACACTATTTCTGGCGGCATTGCTGCCGTCACGTTCTGAGATATTAGATGCATTTTACCCGCCTTGCCTTTGCCACACTGCTCGCCTCTAGCGCTATCATCGGCACAGCGCATGCAGTTATCCCGACATCAGCAACCGTCACGCTCAATTCAGGCTCCTGCGCCACAGGTCAAATCAGCCTAGCCGTCTCGGCCGAGCTGGGAGCGCTTAACAGCGACTACAGCATCTATTTGGTCGACAGCAGCAATAAGATCCTGCGCTCCATAGATGATACCGCCCAATATCAGTCCACCAAATGGGTCGCTTTCTATCTGCAGGCCCCATTCTCGACCGCGCCCCTCACCCTATACTTGCAGGATCGAACAACTGAAAAAACCCGCTATTCCATGGGCCAGACCCTGCCCACCTCGCTAAGCACCATGGAAACGCTCAACACGTTCACGCTCAGTGCGCTCGACAGCACCTGTGCTGTTGAAGAGGCGGGTTTTGGCGCGCGACAACAGGCCAAGCAAAGCTATCTCACCGATCGCATCAACCTGCTCGGCAACTCCATCCGTCCGACAGGTCAGCGCATTTCGCGCCTCAATGGTCAGCGCACTGGCTCGGACATGAACGGCGGCGACGTGCTCAATTACGTCTCTTCCTTCGCCGCCACCGGCAGCCTGCCGGTCTCTGCCTCGCTCTCTGCCATTGCCGATGTCGATCAATCCGGCGAGATGCGCACAAGCCCATATGACGTCTGGCTGGAGGGCACGTTCTCGCTACTCGAAGCTGGTGGCCAGAACGGTCGCGCGACCTCCGCAGCCATTGGCGCGGATTACCTCCTCACCCCTGATCTTCTCGTCGGTGGTTTTGTCAGCATCGACCGCTTGGACAATTTTGAAACCGCCACCGACACCTTCTCAGGCACCGGTTGGATGGCAGGTCCTTACCTCACCACCCGTTTGACCGATCAGCTATATCTCGATCTCACCGCAGGCGCTGGCACGGCCGCCAACAAGAAGAGCAATTCTTCCGGCGAGGACAATTTCAATTCCACCCGCGCCTATCTCAACGCTACCTTGGAAGGCCAGTTCGGCGAGGAAGCCATTCGCTTCACGCCACGCCTAGGCCTCAACTATGCCGGTGAATGGGCTGCTGGCTACACCGACCATAACGGCGCTTGGACCGATGCTACCTCAAGCACTTCAGGCAGCGTCTTTGCTGGCCCCGGCGTCACCTTCACCGCCCATGATAGCGATATCACTCGCTCCCTAACCTTACGCGCCGATGCCAACACCACGCTCGGGGATGGGGCACAGCTCACAGCAGCTCTGGAAGCTGCTGTTCAACTCGGCTTTGCCAATGGCGTTGATCTGTCCGCCCGCGCCAATTGGGCAGGCATTGGTACCAGCGCCAAAACGCTGAGCCTCTCGCTCAAAGCCAGCGCCGGTTTCTAAGCTCAAGTATCCCCGCTTCGGCGGGGATATCTTTGCTGATTCTTAACCATGAGATTGCTCGGCAAACACGGCTCTGTTAGCGCTGACACCACGTCCAAGCTGCATCTCGCAGTGTTATTCTGAGCGCCCTATGTCCTTTACCCGCCTCGCCTTTCTCGCTTTCTCACTCACGGCAACCGTCACAACCTCTGCCTATGCAGCCGCCTATAGCCACGAAGATTTCGGCTCTTCGGTAGAGACCTTTGCAGCGGGCCACGCGGACATTCTGGGTGCAAGCCTGATCTCGTCGCAGCAGCGCCTCGCGCGCCTCGTCGGCGGCTCCACCGACACCGGCCTCACCCAGGGTGAGATGCTCAGCTACATCGCATCCACCTCCCCAAGCGCTGCCGCAACTGCTGCTGCCGTGCAGGCCGCGGCACCGAGCTACAACCCATTCGCTGCTTGGGTCGATGGATCGTTCAGCTATCTCGAAAGCAACAAGGGCTCCGGTCGTGCCGTTCTGGGCGCTGCCGGTGTCGATTACCGCGTGAATTCATCCCTTCTCGTGGGTGCATTCGTGTCGATCGACAAGCTGAACGAGTTCAAGACCGAGTATGGCACTGTCGACGGCTATGGCGTGATGGTCGGCCCATACATGACCGCCCGCCTGACTGAGCAGCTCTCGCTCGATGTGACTGCGGCGGTTGGCGCTGCCAAGTACACCAGCCAAGTGCCCTTTGGCGGTCTCGACGCGACCACCGATGCAACACGTGCTTACTTCAATGCCACGCTCAACGGCGTTTTCGGCGAGGACAGCATTCGCTTTACGCCGCGCGCGGGCCTGACCCACGCCGCTGAATGGACCAATGGTTACACCGACGGTGGCTACGTCGCGGGCGAAACCTATTCCAAGACTGTCGTCTTCGCCGGTCCCGGCGTGACCCTCGCCCACACGGCTGATGGCATCACCAGCTCGGCAAGCTTGAATGCCGACCTCAAGTCGACCCTTGGCGACAAGTCTCAGCTGTCGGGCGCCATTGAAGCTGCGACCAAGTTCGAATTCGCCAACGGCTTCGGTCTCGGCGCTAGCGCCAGCTATTCGGGCATCGGCACGTCCGACCGTTCCCTGAGCCTCTCGCTCAAGGCCAGCGCCAGCTTCTAAGCCTCTTACGCGCTAACATACCAAAAAGCCCCGCATAGCTTTCCTATGCGGGGCTTTTTAACGACTAGAGAAAGAGCGTTAGCGGCGCTGTTCCAGCGCCCAAACGGTCTTCCCCCACAGGTCTTCAACCGTTTCGGCAAACTGAATATTGCGGTCGAAATTCTTGACCGAATGAGACAGAACGTCGTTGGCAAAGCCGCGGATCACCTCAAAGGCCCGATGGTGATTGAGCATAATAACCGGGCGATTGTGCTGGCTCGACCAAGCCCCAAACAGAGCAAGGCCTGAACTGAGCGAGCCCGGCAACGCGACCAGCGCTTGCGTCCGCTCCGCCAAAGCGGCATGGCGCTCACGCTGATCGGGAATGACGCTAATCGGCACGTCAGCCAAGGCTGGTGGCAGTGTGACGCTAGCATCGGCCAACACTTCCACCACGCCCCCCGCAGCGCGTGCGGCGGTGATCAGCGGAACGGGCACAATGCCATCTTCGGCCAGACAAATCAGCTTGGCGCCCTTCCGCGCAAAGACGAGACCAAACTCACTCATGATGGAGGCGCGCTGCGGATCGCCCGGACCACGATCGGAAGCAAAAACGGCAAGTGTAGGCGTCATATTTGAGCTCATCGACGGCGCTTCAACGAACCGAAAATACCGCGCACGATTTCGCGGCCAAGTGTATTGGCGACGGTGCGGGCAAAGCTCGTCGCAGCAGCTTCGGTGGGGCTTTGACGGGTCGACCGGCGCGGCGCGGCGTCGCGTTCTTCCTTGGCCTGGCGGGCCAGTTCCTGTTCGCGCTCTGCCTCGTAGGCCGCACGCTCTTCCTGCAGTTCAATCTCTCTCGCGCGCTTGTTGAGGATTTCATAAGCGCTCTCGCGGTCGATCACGGAATCATAGATCCCGCCCACGGGCGAATTGGCGATGGTTGCGTCGCGTTCTGCCGGGGTTAGCGGGCCCACCTGCGCGCTCGGCGGACGGATCAACGTGCGCCCAACAATCGATGGAATACCCTTGTCTTCCAGCACCGAAACCAGAGCCTCACCAATCCCCATTTCGGTGATGACCGCTTCGGTCGAAAACGCTGGGTTGGGGCGGAAGCTCTCGGCGGCCACGCGCACGGCCTTCTGCTCACGCGGGGTATAGGCGCGCAGCGCGTGCTGGATGCGATTGCCCAGCTGCGCAAGCACACTTTCCGGAATATCGGCCGGGTTCTGCGTTACAAAATACACGCCCACACCCTTGGAGCGGATGAGTTTGACAACCTGCTCGACCTTGTCGATCAGTGCCTTGTTAGCGCCGTCAAACAGCAAGTGCGCTTCGTCAAAGAAGAACACGAGCTTTGGCTTGTCCATGTCGCCCACTTCCGGCAGCTCTTCAAAGAGTTCCGAGAGCAGCCACAGCAGGAAGGTTGCGTAAAGCTTGGGGGCCTTCATCAGCTGGTCCGACGCCAACACTGAAATAAAGCCCTTCCCATCGGTATCACGACGCATCAGGTCGGCGATTTCAAGCGCTCGCTCGCCGAAGAAATCGTCCGCGCCCTGCTGCTCCAGCACCAGCAGCGAACGCTGAATAGCGCCAATCGAAGCCGTCGTCACATTGCCGTAACGCGCCGAAATTTCTTTGGCGCGGCCCTGAATTTCGACCAGCAGAGACCGCAAATCCTTTAGATCAAGCAGCAGCAGACCTTCTTCGTCGGCCACGCGGAAAGCGACGTTCAACACGCCTTCCTGGGTGTCGTTGAGGTCGAGCATCCGCGCCAGCAGCACGGGTCCAATTTCCGAAATCGTCGCGCGGACCGGGTGGCCCTGCTTGCCATAGAGGTCCCAGAACATGGTCGGGTAGACATCGTCGACATAGTCATCAAAGCCGATGTCGGTCGCCCGCGCTGTCTGCCAGCCCTGCGCCACGCCAAGCTTGGCAATGCCCGAGAGGTCGCCCTTAATGTCGGCCGCAAAAACCGGCACGCCCGCGGCAGAAAACCCTTCGGCAAGCACCTGCAGGGTGACGGTCTTGCCCGTGCCCGTCGCGCCGGTCACCAACCCGTGGCGATTGCCATATTTGAGATTGAGATATTCGGGCCTATCGCTCACACCAAGAAAGATTTTGCCGTCAACGAGCATGAGCCAACCTCCTAATCTTCAATACATCCATATAGCCGCGCTCGCAGCGCGCTCACAAGCACGAACCGTCAGGTCTCAGGCTTTGTATCGCCACGAGACCGCATGACGGCCGTCGCATTCAGCTCCAGTTCAGCGACCTACCAATAGAGCTTTTACATGGAGGGACGAATGCGCCACATCATGACACCACTCATCGCCGCCTTGCTGGTTTCGCCAGCCCTTGGAGATGCGCTGCAAGACCAACGCGCACCCGACTACTCGGGCCCAATGCTGGTCGATTACCGGCCTGTGATGTGCGTGCGCGCGCCCTGCCCTCCAGGCGTTTACGTGATCGAAGGCGACGGTTTCACCACGCGCGCCCGCACAGTGATCATCGAGGATGCTGGCGCAATCAATCAATATAGTGGCCAATATCTTGAGGTCGAAGATATCAGTGGCTCCATATGGCTCGGTGCCGATGCAATCGGCACCCCACTGCCATTGGACGTAGTCTATATTGCGATAACGCCAGAACCAGCGCCGACGCCTTAGAACGCGTCGACCGCCCTCATCTCGCCCACGACCGTACCGCGTACATTCCTGATCGGCTGGCGTGCAAACTGCTCCAGCACCGCGCGCTGGGCGTCGTTCGGATCAGCATACTTCAGCAGCAGTCCCGAAATCATCGCGTGGCTCGCAGCCATATTCCCGTCGTCACACTTGAGCGCATAGCCCCAGCCCTTGGAGCGGATCGCGCCACACTGCACGCCTTCCGCGCCACCTTTTTGCATCAGCTCACCCGCATAGGCGTTCATGATCAGCGTATCGAGATGCCCTGTGCCCGCCACGAGGTGCGGATGCTTGGTCGCTGCATTGAAGAGCGCTTGCGCACCTTCAGCGTAATGGCTCGGCAGGCCCTCGCCCGTCGCCATCTTAGCAAAGCCTGTCGCCCAAGCCCGCAGCGGCGCCGCCCAGGTCGGGATCGAGCAGCCATCCGTGCCGCAGCGATCTTCGGTGAGGCTCTCGCCGATCACTGTTTCAACCGCTTTGCGCACGGCCTTCTGTACAGCGTGTTCGCGTTCGACATAGCCGTGCGGATCAACGCCCATGGCCAGCGCCACGCTGAGCATGCCCGAATGCTTGCCCGAGCAATTATTGTGTAGCGCACTGGGGTTTTCGCCCGCCTTACGTAGCGCGTCACGCGCCGCGTCATTGGTCGGCATGTGCGCGCCACATTCAAGGTCAGCAACGCTCAGGCCCATGCGCCCGAGGAAGGCGCTGACATTGGAGGTGTGGTCGTCTTCACCGTGATGAGAAGCACAGGCCAGCGCCAGTTCTTCCGTACGGTGATGGAATTTTTCGATGGCATGCTGGTCAAATATCGCCAGCGCCTGCATGGATTTTACAGCCGAACGCGGGAAGATTGGACGCTCAACATCGCCACCAGAGGCGATAACATTGCCTGTTGCATCCACAATGATGAACGCGCCGCGATGACGGTTCTCAACCCAGTTGCCGCGTAGGACTTCGGCGAGAATGGGGTTTGCGTCCATAACAAAAAACTCCGGTTCGTGCTGTCTTGGAGGAACAGCGCCGAACCGGAAAAGTCAACATGCATGGGTTGGAGGCAGAAAGCTTGTGATCAGAACCACTGATCCGTGGGGGTGAGGTAAGAGGCGTTCACCCAGCCGCGCATATGATAAACTTCCACAAGGCACCAATCGGCGGAATTCTTGGCAGAATTGTCGATGCAACGCTCGACCCAAACATCCGTACCGTTTGGAACTGCGCTAATCTTTTGCGAGTAGGACGCCGGCCACTTGCGGATATTGAGATTATCCCAGCTGGCCACACCACTCACCTGAGCGGTCGATTGAACATGATAGCCGGCAGCCATTGCTGGCTGGACCGCGAAGGCTCCTGCTGCGACCAATACGAGGCCACAGAGCGATGCCATCAAAACCTTTTCCTGTGCCTTGTTCATCGCCGTCTCCTCTCGGTGATCTCTAGCGTTGAGATGACACTAGCTTCTCCCAATTGAACTCAGCCTGATCCCCTCATTCAGATTGGGTTCATGTTTTTTCGGCCTCTCCCCCAGCATCAGCCGACCTCCCTCCCCTCGTTGGAAGGGATTGAGGGTGAGGGAACGCAGCCCCAACTTGCATACCTCTTGTGCGCATTCGCCTCATTGTGCCAAAGGCATAACTCGCGCCTTCTTGCGCCTTGGCAATTCGCCGAGACGAGTTTGTAGTTATGACTTTTATTCCGCTCGACCACCCGGATCGTCACGCCATTATGGACGAGGTTCACGCCCGTCCAGTCGAAATCCTGCCATCCGAATGCCGCTTGCGCCGCTTGGTTCTGGTCATGCCGGGCGAGCCGGGCGCTATGCAGCGCGCGTTCCTGCGATTTGCCGATTTCCGCCTCGCGTCGGGCGTCGAACTCGAACTGGCAGGAAGCCGTCAATACAGCTTTGAAACGCCCACCCGCTCTGTCACCTGGGAGTTTCATACAGAGTTCGTCACCATCACATGGCGCGATAGTCTGACCGGCGCGGATAATTTCCCGAACGACATTGGCCTTGAGGCTATTGGCGAAGGCCAGTTGCTTGGCGCGGTTCGTATCGACGTCATTGCCGATCACACCATTCCCGATCGCCTGATCCCGGGCTTCTCGCTTGCCAGCCTCTGCCTGTCGAACGTTGAAGACGGTAAAGCGCAAGTCGTGACCGACTTTATTCCCGATGCCGAAAAGTTCACTCGCATCGAGTTTGCGGCGGGAGCGCTGACGCCCTTGCGCCGCTCCATTCTCACCCGCCGCTTGCTCGAAGTCGAAACCTATCGCGCCATAGCGCTGCTCGGCCTGCCACTCGCGCGCGCCGCATCGCCTGATCTGCGCGGCATGGAGAGCGAACTCTCGAGCGTCATCAATTCGCTGTCTGAAGTGGTCGATCCCGCCAGTGCCAAGGGCGTGCTCCACGGTCTGCATGAATTGTCGGTGCGCTCGGGCCAAATGGCGGAACGCCTTGGCTATCGCTTTGCCGCTGGTCGCGCCTATGGCGAAGTCCTCAATTCGCGCCTCAAAGGTCTGCGCGAAAGTGGCACCGACAAGGGTTCTACCCTGTCGCGCTATATCGCCAACCGCGTCGAGCCAGGTCTGGCCACTTGTGCCGCCATCGAGCAACGCCTGCGCGTCTTATCGCGAAAGATCGAACGCGCCATTGGCCTGCTGAACGTGCGCATCGGCGTTGATATGCAGGTGCAAAATGCCTCGCTGCTCGACAATATCGCCCGCACCGCGCGCAGCCAGTTCCTCCTCCAGCGCACCGTTGAAGGTCTCTCGACCATCGCCATCAGCTACTACGCGCTCGGCATTGTCGGTTATCTCTTGGGCGGTCCGCTCTATCATTGGAACATCGACAAAACGATGGCGCTCTCGATCTTCGCGCCTTTCGTTGTGCTGCTGGTCTGGCTCTCCGTTCGCTCCGTCCGCAAGAAGCACGAAGGCCACTGACCCAAATGCAAAGGCCGCGGATCATCTCCGGGGCCTTGTTCTTACCGCAGCCAAAACATTGGCTTTAAATCCACCGAGATCGGCTCATTCTTTTCATTGGTGGCCATGATATCGGCCATATGCGCCCACCAGCGCTGCATCACGGCCGTATTCGGCAGATCGTCCATGGTGTGATCGACGCGACGCCACAGCACGCCAAAGAGCGTATTGGTCTCCTCGTCGAGATGGATGGAATAATCCTTCACCCCCGCCTCGTGCAGTAGGTCCACCAGCTCGGGAAAAATCTCGTCGTGACGTTTCTTATATTCCGCTTCCATGCCCGGATTGAGCTTCATCTTGAAAGCGTGTTTTTCATATCCCGCGTCCGTAATCACGCCCGTCGCTCCTTCATCATCCGATAGAGAATTGGCAGGGCGATCACGACGATCAGCAGCCCACCAGTAAAAATGCTCATGACAATGCCGGGCACATTGAGCAGCCCGAGCCCAAATGTCACCAGCCCGATAATCAGCGCTGCAATCACCACACCAAGGATAGATCCGGCCCCGCCGAGGATCGACACCCCTCCCAGCACCACCATGGTGATCGCTTCCAGCTCCCAGCCCTGCGCGATGGAAGGCCGCGTTGAGCCCAGACGCGCGGTCAACAACACTGCCGCAATGCCGCTCATCAGGCCTGTGAGGCAAAAGAGGATGAACCGCACCCGATCGACGCGCACGCCGGAAAACTGCGCCGCCGTCGCATTATTGCCAATGGCAAAGACGCGCCGACCAAAATTGGTTTTGTGCAGCAGCACATAGAAAATCACCGCGCAAACGCCGAACAACACCAGCTCAAACGAGATCACCCACCAGACATATCCCTGCCCGAACCACGAAAAACTGGCCGGATAACCCTTATAGCTCTGGTCCCCAAGAACGATGAAAGCGATCCCGCGAAACAGGCTCATCGTGCCGATGGTGACAACGATGGAAGGCAGTTTCAGCCGAGTGACCAACACGCCATTGAAGGAGCCGCAGACCAGCCCAACGGCAACACCCACCGCCACCAACACGGGCGTATCCGCCCCAAATTGCAGTGCCAGCCCCATCAGCGTCGAACACAAGGCAATGATGGAGGCGACCGAGAGATCAATCTCGCCAGCGATAATCAGCAGCGCCATCGCCAGCGCAATCAGCGCCTTTTCGGTGAAATTGAACGTGAGGTCCGAGAGGCTCCAGGCGTTGAGGAAATAGGGAGAGGCAAAGCTATTCGCGATGAAAATCCCAATTGCCACGAGAACCAGCAAGCTCTCCCAACTCAACACCCCCGCCTTCCAAGAACTCCCTAAGCGGTCTGGGAGGCGTCTTGTTGTTATGTCTGTCATCTCTTCCTCCCGAAACTCAATCTCCCAGCACCCACCAGCCAAACCTCCCTCCCCCTTGAGGGGAGGGCCGGGGTGGGGGTAACTACGCCCCCCGCAAAATCACCCGGCCCTTGCTCCGCTCGCCACGCGCATTGAGCACCACCGCCAGCAAGATCGCCGCACCGGAAATCGCCATTTGCCAGAAGGGCGACACGCCGATCACTGGCAGCGCATTGTTGACGACGCCGAGGAACAGCGCCCCCAACAACGCCCCACCAACCGTGCCAATTCCCCCAGCAATCGACACCCCGCCGATCACACAAGCTGCGATGATGTTGAGTTCATAGCCGCTCGCCACTTCCACCGAAGCGATCACATAGCGGGAAATCCAGAGATAGCCCGCCAGCCCCGAAATCGCCCCGGCCAGCACAAAGGCATAAAACTTCGTCTTGCCGACATCGATGCCGGTGTAAACCGCCGCCGTCGGATTTACGCCAATGGCGTAGAACGCCCGGCCCAGCGGGGTCCTTGTCATCAACACATAGACCAGCGCCGCCACCACAATCGCAAACCAGCTCAACACCGGCAGGCCCAGAAACACGCTGCGCTGCAGCTGGATAAAGTCTGGGCTCATCTGCGCTGCGTTCACCCAAGCACCGCCCGAAATGACGAAGACCATCCCGCGGAAAATCGTCAGCGTTCCCAGCGTCACAACAATGGCCGGAATGTTCAGCTTCCAGACGAGCAACCCATTGAACGCTCCCATCGCAGCGCCAACAACCACGCAGCCTAGAATAAGCAGTGGCACTGGAATAAAAGGGAAAGCCGCATTAGCCATAGCCACAATCATGCCGCTCAGCGCCAGATTGGAGGCCATCGACAAGTCGATACAGCGGGTCAGAATGACCGCCATTTGCCCCAGCGCCAACATCATCAAAATGGACGTATCGTTGAAGACGGTCAGCAAGAAGCTCGGCTCAGCAAAGCGCGGAAAGCGCAGTGTCACGGCTAAGATCACGGCGACAATTGCCAGCCCCAGCCAGATTTCGCGGTGTTTGAAAAGGCTCTTCATGCCGCCTGCTCCTCAGCAATACCGGCGGCCAGGCGCACCAGCGTTTCCGGTTGCAACCCAACATTGACCAGCGTGTCGACCACCAGCCCCTCGCGCATGACGACGATCCGGTCACTCATGCCCAACACTTCGGGCAGCTCGGACGAGACCATGATGACGCTCAATCCCTGCGCCACCAGCTCGCCCATGAATTCATGCACCGCCGCCTTTGAACCAATGTCGATGCCCTTGGTCGGCTCGTCCAAAATGATCACCTTCGGCAGCGTCGCCAGCCATTTGGCGATCACCACTTTTTGCTGATTTCCACCCGATAGGGTCGATACATTCTGGCTCAGCGATGAGGCGCGCAGGTCAAGCCGCTCTGTATAAGTGCGCGACAGCGCAAACTCTTCCGCCATGCGCAGAAATCCGCTGCGGCTGGTCTTGTCCAAACTTGGCAGCGAGACATTCTTAAAGATCGGTTCGCCGGTAATAACGCCCTGCTTGCCGCGCTCCTCAGGCACGTAAACAATCCCGGCCTCCACCGCGTCGGCGGGGGATTTTGGCGTGAGTGTTTTGCCCTCTAGGCTGATGCTCCCGGCGCTGGTTTTGGTCAGTCCGAACACCGCCTGCATCACCTCAGAGCGCCCAGCCCCGACGAGCCCGTAAAAGCCGAGGATCTCGCCCTTTTTCACCTCAAAGCTGACGTCATGAAATTCGGTCGGGTGGCAGAGCCCCGACACAGCCAGCACCGCTTCGCCAAACTGCGCGGTCCGAGCCGGGAAAATGTGGTCAACCGAGCGGCCCACCATCATCTTCACGATGTCCGTTTGCGGGGTGTCTTTGATAAACCCCTTGCCCACCATTTCCCCATCGCGGAACACGGTGTAGCGGTCCGCAATGCGGTAAATTTCGTCGAACTTATGCGAGATGAAGAGGATCGCTTTGCCGTCGGCTTTGAGAAGCTCGATCAGCACATAAAGATCTTCAATTTCCTTCTGGCTTAGCGCCGCGGTCGGCTCGTCCATAATGACCACTTGCGCCTCGACGCTCAGCGCCCGCGCCACCGCTACCAGATGCTTCTTGGCAATGCCGAGTTCCTTCAGCGGCGTCGTCGCATCAATCCCTGCCGCCATAGAGTCCAGCGTCAGCTGCGCCTCGCGCTTCATCGTCGCCCAATCGATCAGCCCAAAGCGCGTCTTGGGCGCATGGCCGAGATAGATGTTTTCCGCCACCGTCAGCTCATCAAACAGCACGGTTTCTTGGTGGATTGCGGTAATGCCCGCCGCCGAGGCCGACACTGCCGTCGGCAAGGTCACCGCCTTGCCATTGACTGAAATAGTGCCGCCATCCGGCTGGTAAATCCCGGTCATGGTTTTCACCAGCGTCGATTTTCCAGCGCCATTCTCGCCAATCAGCGCCGTCACTTCACCGGCATAAAGCTCCAACGAAACCTCATGCAACGCCCGCACACCGGGAAAGCTTTTCGAGATGTTTTCAAGAGTGAGAATGGGCGTTTTCATATTCTTGATCCTTGGCGCCACTGTCCCGCGCCGCTCTCATCACAAGCTCGATATGCCTCCCTCCCCTTGAGGGGGAGGGAATGAGGGTGGGGTGATCGACCGGCGTATCCCAATAGCTTCCAGATGCTCGATGCAACTCCCCCACCCCTACGGGGAGAGGGTGGGGTGAGGGGGCCTTGCCAGTAAAGCTGACGCCCCCACCCTGCCTCCCCCGCAAGCGGGGGAGGAGCACGTTCTGTAGTCTTGAAAAGATCGCGTTCCCAACACCAGTCCAGTCCCTCCCCCTGTTTCAGGGGGAGGCTAGGAAGGGGTCAGTAGATCTTCGAAAACTCTTCGATATTGCTCTTATCGAACTGGAACGGCGCGGCCATTGCAGCGGAGTTGGTGTCGTCGAGCGTGACTTCACCCACCTTGCCGATGGAGAAGGTCGCGCCCGGCTTGGCTTCAGCACCATCAACCAAGGCATCCGCCAGCATCACTGCCGAATAGCCCAGATCAATTGGGTTCCACAGCGCCACCGCCTGGCTCGCGCCATTGTCGATGAACTGCTTGAACTCGCTTGGCAGCGCCAGCCCAGTAACGTTGATCTTGCCGATCAAATTCTGGTCGGTCACCACCTGAGCCGCCGCGACAACGCCAACGGTAGTTGGTGCAATGATCGCCTTAAGGTTCGGATGGGCTGCAATCAGACCACGCGCTTCTTCGGTCGACTTCACGCTGTCGTCGTCGCCGTAAACGGTGGCCACGAGGTTGATGTTGGAGAACTTGGCTGGAATGGCTGCCTTCGCCGCTTCAATCCATGCGTTCTGGTTGGTCGCGGTCGAAGCCGCCGAAAGGATCGCAACATCGCCGCCTTCAGGCAGGAAGTCTGCCGCCAGCTTGATGATGGTTTCCCCGATCAGACCAACGTCGGATGGGTTGAGGTGGATCTGGCGGCCTTCTGCAGCAACGCCAGAGTCCCACGAAATGACCTTGATGCCGCGTTCCATAGCGCGCTTGAGCGCTGGAACGAGGGCGTCCGGATCGTTGGCCGAGATCGCAATGGCATCAACCTGCTGAGCGATCAGCGAGTTGACCACTTCGATCTGTGCTTCAGCAGTTGCAGCCGTTGGGCCGGTGTAGATCACTTCCACATCGCCCAATTCAGCGGCAGCTTCCTGCGCGCCCTTATTAGCGGCATCGAAGAAGCCATTGCCGAGCGATTTCACGACCAGCGCGATGCGGGTCTTATCCTGTGCCATGGCTGGCGCGGCCAGCATCACAGCGGTTGCAGCTGTTGCTGCAAGAAGAGTCCAGAGCTTCATTATTTCCTCCCAGAAACGAAAACCTAGTCTGTGTTTGGGCTTAGGCCGCGTCCCCCTGCGGTTCCGCCTGTCCCATCGCATCCGCGATCACCAGCTTCACCCCTGCTTCCTCAAGCATCAGGCGATCTGCGTCGCGGATCCCACCGTCGGTAATGACGGTAGAAATTCGGTCGAGCCCACAAAGAATGAGGCTCGAGCGACCCGAAAATTTCGAACTATCGGCCAAAACGATCACTTCGTCGGCCTGCCCGATCAGCGCCAGTTCCGACTGCACCACCATGGGGTCAGCCTCCATCAGGCCATGTGACCCGATCCCCTGACAGCCGATGAACATGCGCTTGGCGTAAAAATGGCTCGCCACCACGCCACCAAAGGGCGACAGGATGACGTTTTGCTCGCGATAGATCGTGCCGCCCGGAATGACGACCGAGTTGCGCGAATTGTGGATGAGAAACTCGGCAATGGCGAAGCTGTTGGTGAACACACTCAGCCGCTTTTCCATCAGATAATGCACCATCTGATAGGTCGTCGTGCCACCGTTGATAATCACCGGCTCGCCATCGGCGCACAGCTCTGCCGCTGCTCGCGCAATAGCGCGCTTTTGCGCGATATTGATCGTTTCATTGACCGAGAATGGGCGGCCCATCAGCCCACCCTGTGCTGGCGGGGTCAGCGCTTCCGCGCCCCCTCGCACCCGGCGCAACTTGCCTTGCTCGTCCAGCGCCGCAATATCTCGGCGGATCGTCGCTTCCGACGAACCGGTAATGTCACACAACTCCGCCACCGTCACGACGGGGCGCGATTGCGCAGCAGCCAGAATAACGCGATGGCGTTCGGTTTCGTGCAAGTTGTTTCTCCCTGCCCTTAGTGCTTCCACCTCTTCCAAGCAGAGTCAATCATCATTCGCAAGGTTTCGATCATTTCCATTCACACGTGAAAGATTCTGATCGAAGCTGATTGACACCTTGCAGGATTGGTGAACTATTTTCACCCCTGACTGACCGCGCTCTGCGGCGAACAATGCGTCCATCTACGGGTTATGCCCACGGAAGCGAGTTGAAGAGAATTGCGGCTCATAGGAAAGGGCCGCTTCTGGGGAGGAAATTGCCATGTCCACTGTGCCGAAGCGCCTCGAAAACCTATGGGACGATGCCAAAGCCGCATCGCTGAGCGAGCCAGAACGTCTGGTCTACCGCTCCAATCTCTTGGGCTCCGACAAGCGCGTCACCAATTTCGGTGGTGGCAATACGTCCTCCAAAATCTGGCAGAAAGATCCGCTCACAGGCGAGACCGTTGAAGTGCTTTGGGTCAAGGGCTCCGGTGGCGACAATGCTTCCATTAAGCTCGATGGTTTTTCGACCCTCTATATGGAAAAGCTGCGCGCTCTGAAGGGGCTCTATCGCGGCCTTGAGCATGAAGACGAGATGGTCGGCTATCTTCCCCACGCCACCTTCAATCTCAACCCGCGCGCCGCGTCCATCGACACGCCGCTCCACGCTTATGTGCCGCGCCCCTATGTCGATCACATGCACCCCGATGCGATCATCGCCATTGCCGCTTCCAGCAATTCCAAAGAACTCACCCAGCAGATCTTTGGCGACACCATCGGCTGGCTCCCTTGGAAAAAGCCGGGCTTCGAGCTTGGCCTATGGCTTGAAAAGTTCTGCCATGAAAACCCCTTCGCTAAGGGCGTCATCCTTGAAAGCCACGGCCTCTTCACTTGGGGCGACGATCCAAAAAGCTGCTACGAAACCACCATTGCCATTATCAATCAGGCAATCGAGTGGTTTGAAAACCAGACTGCCGGCAAGGTGATCTTTGGTGGCGCTGTCACTAGCTCCCTTCCCGCCGCAGAGCGCCGCGCCATCGCCGCCAAGCTGATGCCGAAAATTCGCGGCTTTATCTCTGAGGACAGTTTTAAGCTCGGCCATTTCGACGACAGCGACGCCGTGCTGGAATTCGTCAATTCCAAGAATTTGCGGCCTCTGGCGGCGCTCGGCACCTCATGCCCTGACCATTTTCTGCGCACCAAAATCCGTCCGCTGGTCATCGATTTCGACCCGGCCAATCCGGACGTTGATGCGGTCATCACCGGTCTTGCCGATCAGATCGCGGCCTATCGCGCCGATTACGCGGCCTATTACGAGCGCTGCAAGCACGACAACTCGCCCGCCATCCGTGACCCGAACGCGGTCGTCTATCTCATGCCGGGCGTTGGCATGTTCACCTTCGCCAAGGACAAGGCGACAGCCCGCATCTCCGGCGAGTTTTACGTTAACGCCATCAATGTGATGCGCGGCGCGTCCACCATCTCGACCTATCAGGGCCTGCCGGAACAGGAAGCCTTCGACATCGAATATTGGCTGCTTGAAGAAGCCAAGCTCGCTCGTATGCCAAAGCCAAAGTCGCTGGCTGGCAAGATCGCTCTCGTCACCGGTGGCGCAGGCGGCATTGGCAAGGCGACCGCCATTCGCCTCTTGCGCGAAGGCGCTTGCGTCGTCCTCGCTGACATTGACCAGACCGCACTCGACAGCGCCATTGCCGAACTCTCGTCCGTCTTCGGCGCCGATGTGGTCCGCCCGGTCAATATCAACGTCACACGCGAAGAACAGGTCACTGCAGGCTTTGCCCATGCCGTGGTCGAATTTGGCGGCCTCGACATTCTCGTCTCGAACGCCGGCCTTGCCTCTTCCGCCCCGATTGAGGACACGTCCCTCGAGCTCTGGAATAAGAACATGGACATCCTGTCCACTGGCTATTTCCTCGTCTCGCGTGAAGCGTTCCGGCTGTTCCGTCAGCAGAAAATCGGCGGCAACGTCATCTTCGTGGCCTCCAAAAATGGTCTCGCCGCTTCGCCAAACGCAGCCGCCTATTGCACCGCCAAGGCCGCCGAAATCCACCTTGCCCGCTGCCTCGCGCTCGAAGGCGCTGAAGCGCAGATCCGTGTCAACGTCGTCAATCCAGACGCCGTTCTGCGTGGCTCGAAGATTTGGGCTGGCGAATGGCTCGAACAGCGCGCCTCGACCTATAAGACCGACAAGGACGGTCTTGAGGAAATGTACCGCCAGCGCTCAATGCTGAAACGCTCCGTCTTCCCCGAAGACATTGCCGAAGCGATCTATTTCTTCGCCTCAGACGCTTCAGCCAAATCCACTGGCAATATTCTCAACGTCGACGCGGGCAACGCCCAATCGTTCCCGCGCTAAGCTTGGCTCCAAGAGTCAGCAACAAAACTCGATACAACCCCTCCCCCTCACAGGGGGAGGTTGGGTGGGGGTAAACCCCCGCGGCTGGAGAGAGGCCGCAAGGGAGGAAACACATGACCGAACAACTCATCGCCGCTTCGACCGTCGAAGCCGAAAACGCCAAGCGCTCTACTGATCTGCGCAATGACTACGACAGCCTTGGCGAACGCCTTGACCGTCGCGGCATTTCCATCGACGCGATTAAATCCAAAGTCGCCGCTTTTTCCGTTGCCGTCCCCTCATGGGGCGTTGGCACTGGTGGCACCCGCTTTGCCCGCTTCCCCGGCAAGGGCGAACCACGCGATATCTTTGACAAGATCGAAGATTGCTCGGTTATCGCCCAGCTCACCCAGGCAACTCGCACCGTCTCGCTCCACATTCCATGGGACAAGGCCGATCCAAACCGTCTCAAGCAAGCCGCTTCCCGCTTTGGCCTCGGCTTTGACGCCATGAACTCCAACACCTTTGCCGATGCCGCCGGGCAGTTGCAGAGCTATAAGTTCGGCTCTCTCTCTGCCGCCGATGCCGCCACCCGCAATCAGGCCATTGAGCACAATCTCGAATGCATTGAGATCGGCAAAACCATTGGCTCAAAGGCCCTCACCGTCTGGATTGGCGACGGCTCCAACTTCCCTGGCCAAGTCAATTTCGCCAATCAGTTCGAGCATTACCTCAATTCAATGAAGGCGATTTACGCGGCCCTCCCCGAGGATTGGCGCGTTTATACCGAACACAAAATGTACGAACCGGCGTTCTATTCGACCGTCGTGCAGGATTGGGGCACCAATTACCTCATCGCCAAGGAGTTGGGCGACAAGGCCTATTGCCTCGTCGACCTCGGCCACCATGCGCCCAACGTGAATATTGAAATGATCGTCTCGCGCCTTGCCCAGTTCGGCAAGCTCGGCGGCTTCCACTTTAACGATAGCAAATATGGCGACGACGATCTCGATGCGGGCTCCATCGACCCATACCGCCTGTTCCTCGTCTTCAACGAGCTTGTGGACGCCGAAGAGAAATATTCCGATTTCCGTCCGGCCCACATGCTCGACCAGTCGCACAATGTCACTGATCCGATCGAAAGCCTGATGCTCTCCGCCGCGGATGTGCAGCGCGCCTATGCGCAAGCACTGCTTGTGGATCGCAAGGCCCTGACCGAAGCCCAGCACGGCAATGACGCCCTCGGCGCGACCCAAGCCCTGCGCCTGGCCTATCGCACCGATGTCGAGCCGATCCTCGCCATGGCGCGCTACGAACAAGGCGGCGCGATTGATCTCCTCGCCACCTACCGTGCCTCCGGCTATCGCCAGCGTGTCGCCGAAATCCGCCCGGAAATCGCCGCCGGCTCAAGCGGCATCGTCTGACCGGACTTGGTCTTCCCCTCCCCCTGCCCAAGGGGAGGGGGCACTCCTAGGCCTTCACCAGCCCGCCAAAATACTCCAGCGCATAGGCTTCCACCCCACCGACTAGAATAGCCTCGCGCCCGCGAAACTGCTCCGGCCCACCGTCGTTTCGATCTTGATAGGTGCAGCCGCCACTGAGCCAGACAAAGCCACCGAGGAACCGCCCTTTGCGGTAGAGCGCCGATAAGGAGTCTTGGATGATGGCGCCTGCCTGCCCTGCGTCGATCAAATCCGGCCGCTTTATATAGCCTTAGTAGTTCATGGCCCAGACCGGCTCATTGCGGTGCCAGAGCACTTCTTGCCCCAGAAAATCTGTTCGCCGAAATAGCTATCAAGATAGCGCCAATCGCCCTCCTCTCATGCGATCTCGTTTGCGCCCTGCCGAGATGGCGTCACCTTTGCCCCGCCACCGACATAGCTTGCAGCCTTGGCCCGAACGATGATGCTATTAAGCTCTTCGCTGTCCATACCCCTGCCCTCCCTCACGCATAGATTATGCGCGTCAGAGACAGCCTACGTCAGCATTCCACCTAAGATCGAGCGGGCCCGAACTTGGCGTTTCTGCGCCGAGGCTGACGAGCTTGGTGCTGCACAACGACGCCCTCGCCTGCCAGCAGCATCCTAAGCTCTCAAAACCGACGTTGCCTCCAATATCCACTCTCGAAACACCTTCACCTTGGTCCAATTTCGTCGCGACTGCGGATAGACCAGCTGATAGGTGCACCCGTCCCAGCCCAGTTCGGGGAAGGGTTGTACCAGTCGCCCGCTCGCCAAGTCATCGCGAAATAGCGCCGGCGTAATCATGGCAAAGCCTCTCCCTGCCCCCGCCGCTGCCGCCTCCAACACTTGCGTGTCGAGTGTCACCACGCCCCGGGCCATTGCGGGATAGTCGTCAATGCCCATCATCGCGAACCACTGACCAATCCATTGGTCACTTGGAGAAATCGCTGGCGCGCGGAGCAGGTCTCTCGGCTCCCGAATGCGATGCCTTTCGATGAAGTCACCGCTCATAATCGGCGTGAACTCCGCCCGCAACAGCTCGTGCCCAACCACGCCCTCCGGTAACTCACCCCAAGACGCAATTATGCCGACGTCGAACATGTCTTTTTGGAAATCGACGTTCTCCACCCGACTGTTGAACCGCACAGCAATGTCGGGGTGAGCCACCTGAAACAGCCCGATATTGGCGGCGAACCAGCGCGTGGCAAAAGTCGGCAGAGACAATATGGCCAATGTCCCGCTGACATGCTGATGCGTCTGCACAAAACTATTGCGCAGGATATCGAAGGCCTGCAGCACATCCGGCGCGAGGCGCTGCCCTACTTCGCTCAGCTCCACCTGCCGCGCTTTTCGCACAAATAGTGCTGCGCCAATCCGCTCCTCCAAGAGCTTGATCTGATAGCTCACCGCCGCCTGTGACATGCCCAGTTCTGCAGCGGCGCGCGTAAAACTGAGCTGTCTCGCGACAGCCTCGAAAGCCCGTACGGAGGTCAGAGGCGGAATATCAGACATAATCTCACCTTATACCTTCCCACCGGCATTCAATTGGAAAATCGCGATATACTCGCGCTAAAGCAGAGCATGACCAAATCAAAGACATAAGGCAAGGATATGTTCTGATGCTTCCATTTGCACTGCTCGAACTTCCCGCACTGCTGTTCATCAATACTTGGGGCAAGCGCGGCACCGGCCCGCTCTACATGTCCTCTGAACCTCTATCACCGCATTTGCGCCGCGATATCGGGCTCGACGCCATCCGGGATGAGCGTGCCGAAAACCCCTCGCCAATTCCCCCCGATCGCATAAAGTGAGGCCACTGTTTCGCTTTCTCATCTCAGCCGACGGCCATGTCAAAGACCACGCCCGCCACTGCCGCTCTCACCAAAGCCGGCATTTCCTTTGAACTCGCGACCTACGACTACGACCCAAATGCGGAACGCGTGGGCTTGCAGGCGGCCGAAGCCATGGGCGTGTCACCGGCTGAAGTGTTCAAAACGCTCATGGCCGAGCTCGATGGCAAGCCAATCTGCGCCATCGTCCCCTCGGATGAAGAAGTGAATATGAAAAAGCTGGCTGCGGCTTTGGGTGGCAAGTCGGCGCATATGATGAAACCCGTCGATGCCGAGCGCCTCACCGGCTACACGGTCGGCGGCATTAGCCCTTTGGGCCAGCGCAAGCTGGTGCCGACGGCGCTTGATGAAATGGCAACGCTCTACGACGAGATCTATCTCAATGGCGGTCAGCGCGGATTGCAGATCCGCATCAAGCCCGATGATCTCGTCTCAGCGCTCAACTGTGTCACCGCCGATCTGACACGTTAGACCACCCCCAGAAACGACAAAAGGCGCCCTGCAGGACGCCTTCATCGGATAGTCTTTTCTCTGCCGCCTTGGGCGACCGAGACGTTCGCTTATTAGGCTACGTAGGTGCCGCGTGCGATCGACTTGATGTCACCCTTGGTGATGCCCAGGTCGTTCAGCTGACGGCTGTCAAGGCTGTTCAGTTCACGCAGAGTGCGCTGGTAGCGGGCGTAGTCAGAAAGCTTCTTTGCGATGTTCATTTCGGTTCCCCTTCGGTTGATGACCCCTATGTAGACCTAAGTCGTAGTGATTAGAAGATGGCCAATCTGCACATCCGTTATGCACTAGATGCAAGTGATGGGGCAATCTTGGTTAAGCAAGGGTAAATTCGAAAAACCCAGCGAAACTCGGCAAAAATGAGGCAGCCCGCCTTAATCGCCATAGCAAAGGGCCGCACATCATCTGCATGATGTGCGGCCCTGCTTAATTTACAGGCAGATAGTTAGACCTGCCTACTCGCTTTTCGTCTCAGCCATGCGCGCAGCGCGGGCCACGCGAATGTCGTCCTTCATCTCGAACCACATGGCATTGATGATGCCGAAGGCGCAGGCCAGGCCGAGGCCGAGGATCCATGCAAAATACCACATACGACTGCTCCTAGTAGGCGTTGGGGTTTTTGGTGAGATTGTCGGCCGTAACCGGACCACGCATCACGCGGAACACCCAAGCGGTGTAGGCAACGATGATGGGCAGGAAGATAACGGTCGCAACCAGCATAATGAAGAGCGTCAGATGGCTCGACGATGCATCCCACAGCGTCAGGCCCGAGCCTGGAACCGTCGAGGACGGCAGCAGGAACGGAAACAGCGAGACACCAGCTGTCGAGATGATCCCGAAGATCGCCGCGCTCGTTGCCAAGAGCGTGATCAAATGCTTGCGGCCGATAAAACCGAGCACCGCCACGACCAGACCCACGAAGGCCAGAATCGGCGCAGTCACCATCCAAGGATATTTGCTGTAATTCAGCATCCAGCCGCCCTGCACCAGCTCAACCGACTTGGCGAGCGGGTTGATCGGCGCTGCCGGGTCAATCACGCTGGTCACCACATGGCCGCTCATGAACGCAACCCAGAAGCCGCCCAGCGCGAACAGCACCAGTGTTCCAACAGCAGCATAGAGCCCGAACATGCGCGCCCGTTCTGCCATTGCCCCTTGGGTGCGTCCGGCAATAACAGCCGCGCCCTGCGCACTGATCATGCCAACGCTGACTAGGCCGCACAGCAGTGCAAACGGCATCAACAGCTGGAAGAAGTTGCCCGTGTAGAAGATGCGCATGGTGTCGTCAAAGTGGAATGGCGCGCCCAAGAGCACATTGCCCACCGCCACGCCCATGATCAGCGCTGGCACAAAGCCACCGATGAACAGGCACCAATCCCACACAGCGCGCCAAGTCGGGTTATCGATCTTGCCACGGAACTTGAACCCCACTGGACGCAGGATCAGCGCCAGAAGGATAACGAGCATGGCAAGGTAGAAGCCCGAAAAGCTCACCGCATAGAGTGGAGGAAACGCGGCAAAGATCGCGCCACCACCGAGAACCAACCACACCTGATTACCTTCCCAAGTCGGGCCGATCAGGTTGAGCAAAATACGGCGTTCTTCATCGCTCTTGGCAGCGAAGGGGAGCAGAGTGCCCACCCCCATGTCGCGGCCACCCATCACGGCAAAGCCGATCAGCAGCACACCGAGCAGTACCCACCAGATCAGGCGGAGTGTTTCGTAGTCGAGAGGGATCGAGCTCATGCGACGATCTCCTTGTTTTCCTTGGTCGCCGGAAGGGCAGCCATGACGTAGTCCTCATCTTCTTCCGGAGTGAAGAGCTGATCCTTCGGACCTGCCTTGATGATTTTGACCATCAGAATGATCATGATGACCAAGAGCACGCTGTAGAGCAGCACGAAGAAGCTCAGCGACAGGACTAGGTCGAGCACGTTCAGACCCGAGGCGGCGTAGAATGTGGGCAGAACCCCTTCCACGACCCAAGGCTGTCGGCCGAACTCGGCGATGAACCAGCCTGCTTCAATCGCGATCCAAGGCGTTGGCAGCATGAACACCGTGAACCACAGCAGCGGCTTGTTGGTGTCGATCCAACCCCGCGACGCGCGGTAGAACCACAACGCGAAGAAGGCGATGTAGAAGAACCCGAGACCCATCATAATGCGGAAGGTCCAGAACAGCGGCCATACGCTTGGCACGGTGTCGGCAGCAGCCAGCGCGATTTCTTCCGCAGTCGCGTTCTCGACATCAACGCGATACTTCTTGAGCAGCAGAGCATAGCCAAGGTCCGGCCAGGTCTCTTCAAAGACCGCACGGGCATCGGTGTTCGCGCCGTCGGCGCGAATTTCAGCCAGCGCGTTATAAGCGATCAGACCCATGCGGATACGATCTTCGGCGCGCTCAACCAGTTCGTGAATGCCCGGCAGTTGCTGATCGAACGAACGCGTCGTGATCAGACCACCAACCCACGGAACCGAGATGTGGAAGCCAACGTCTTCGCCGTTCGAGCCGGGGAAGGCGATGATCGACCACGGAGCCGGAGCCGGCTCGGTTTCATACATGGCTTCGAGTGCAGCGATCTTCATGTGCTGGTGTTCCGTCGCGACATAGCCGCTTTCGTCACCGAGCACGACCACCGACAGCGCCGAGGCCAAACCAAAGCTTGCCGCCACAACAGCGGAACGCTTGGCCAATTCGACATGCTTGCCCCGCACAAGGAACAGCGCCGAAATGGCGAGAATGAACATGGCGCCGCAGAGATAGCCTGCGCTTACCGTGTGCACGAATTTTGCCTGCGCCACTGGGTTGAAAATCACCGCCATAAAGTCGGTGACTTCCATACGCATGGTGTCAGGATTGAACTTGGCCCCAACCGGGTTCTGCATCCACCCGTTGGCAACCAGGATCCAGAGCGCCGAGAAATTGGCGCCAATTGCGGTCAGCCAGGTCACAACCAAGTGACCCACCTTGCTCAGACGATCCCAGCCGAAGAAGAACAGGCCGATGAAGGTCGCTTCCAAGAAGAAGGCCATCAGGCCTTCAATGGCGAGTGGCGCCCCAAACACGTCACCGACATAATGGCTGTAATAGCTCCAGTTCATGCCGAACTGGAACTCCATAACCACACCGGTGGCCACGCCCATGGCGAAATTCACGCCAAAAAGCGTGCCCCAGAACAGGGTAGCCTTGCGCCAGACCTGTCGGCCAGTCATGACATACACGCTCTCCATGATCGCCATCATGAAAGAGAGCCCGAGCGTCAGGGGAACAAATATGAAGTGATACATGGCGGTGGCAGCGAACTGCCATCGCGATAAGTCAACGACCAACATGTCGATCATGGCATTGTTGCCTTTCGTTAGGGCGGCCGGAAGCAAGGTCGCCAATGCCTGTCCTGTAACGCATCTAAAATCTGACACCTTGATTCAGATCAATGCTCCCCGAAAAGTGCCGTGTATGTTCAAACGCATGACCCGCAGCTCCCCTCCCAGCGCACGCCGGCCAGAAAACTCGGTCTCGCACACGTTAAAACTCCTGCAAACACAGGGGGGAGCAGCGCTTTGGCTGTCTATCGCCGCACCCATATTGGCAGGGGTGTTACTGGTCTGGCAGGCATGGATTTTGGCCTCAACCCTGGGTCAGGCCATCGAAAATGTCGCACCGATCAGCACATTGTTACCAGGAATTTTCATTCTTCTGGGGATAGTTCTGGCCCGTGCAGGGCTTTCGGCAATCGCCGATCACACCGGAATCATCGCGGCTGAACGGATCAAGCTTCACCTCCGTCAGACGCTCTTCAGCCAGCTTCTGGCAAAACCGCCTCGCGCGGCCAATTCTGCCGCCTCTGGCCTTGCCGCCGCCTCCATTGTCGATCAGGTCGAAGCGCTAGAAAGCTATTTTGCGCGCTACATCTCCGCCTCGGCACAGGGCATCGTGCTGCCACTGGTGTTTGGCGCGATTATTCTACCCATCGATTGGGTGGCGGGCGTGCTCTTCCTCGTCAGCGCGCCGCTTATTCCTATCTTTATGGCCCTTGTCGGCTGGGGCGCGCAGGTCGCGACCGACCGTCAGGCCAAAGCCCTCAGCCACCTCTCAGGCCGTTTCAGCGATCGCCTGCGTGGTCTTCTCACCCTCAAGCTCTTGGGCCGCGAAGAGGCTGAAACCGAAGGCATCGTCTCCGCCAGCGAAGCGCTGCGCCAGCGCACGCTCAAGGTCCTGCGCATTGCCTTCCTGTCGTCGGCCGTCCTCGAATTCTTCGCCGCTCTCGGCGTCGCGGGCGTTGCGCTTTATGTCGGCCTCACCTTCATTGATTATCTCCACCTGCGCACGAGCCCCCTCACCTTGCAGCTGGGCATGTTCCTCTTGCTGATGGCGCCAGAGGTCTACAACCCGCTGCGTGTGATGGCGGCGCAATATCATGATCGTGCCTCGGCCAAGGCTGCGCTCAATGAGATCGAAGCCAATCTCGGTACTTTGTCAGACGAGCGCGTCGACCACACGGACAACGCGCCCCTCCCCGGCAAGCCCATCGCCCTTGAGGCGAACAACGTCACCCTGCGCACACCCGATCACATGCGCGCCGTCATCGAACACGTCACGCTCCGCGTCGAGCCGGGCCAGCACATTGCCCTCCTCGGCCCCAGTGGCTCGGGCAAGTCGACCCTGCTCGAAGCCCTTGTTGGCCTGCGCGACGCCGAAGGCGACATTCTGCTCGATGGCCGCCCGTTGAGCGAGTGGTCCGAGCCATCCCTGCGCGGCCGCACATTTATCCTCACGCAGAAGCCACGCATCATCCACGCCTCGCTTGCGGACAACATGGCCTTAGGCCGCCCTGCCGCCAGCCGCGCCGACATTGAAAAGGCCGCCGAACTCTCTGGTGTCCTCGGCTTCACGGCGGGTCTGCCCCTTGGTCTCGACACCATCATCGGCGAAGACGGCGCAGGCATTTCGGGTGGTCAGGCACAGCGCGTCGCGCTGGCGCGCCTCTTCCTGCGCGATGCTGGCTTGATCATCCTCGACGAGCCCACCGCTCACCTTGATGCGGCGCTCGAGCAAGAGATCATTCAGTCCATTACCCGCTATGCGCGCGGCCGCACCCTCATCGTCGCGACGCACTCGCCTGCCGTTGCTAAAAATCTCGATAGAGCGTGGCGCGTCACGCCCACGGGTCTTGTTGAAGCGCCGCTCTCCGCCCGCGCGAAAGGCGTCGCATGAAAGCCATCCTCACCTTCGCCCCGCTCTTCCTGAAGCGATGGAAGTCGTTTTCGGCAGCCTTACTCTTGGCGCTCGTCACCCTTATCGCGGGCGTGTCTCTGCTCGGCGTGTCCGGCTGGTTTATCACCGCCACATCACTGACCACGCTTGGTCTGGCATTCAATTTGTTCGTGCCATCGGCCGGTATTCGCGCACTGTCCTTCGTGCGTATTCTAGCGCGCTATTTTGAGCGCCTCGTTGGTCACAATGCCACCCTCAAGCTGCTGTCGGATTTACGCGGCTGGCTCTTTTCCAGCCTCTTCCCCCGCCTGCCCCTGCCCGACCGCTCCTTGCGTCATGGCGATCTCGTCAGCCGCCTCACCACCGATGTGGATGCGCTGGACACCGCCTTTCTCGTCGGCATCGGCCCGCTGGTCGCAGCGCTCTTCGTAGGCACGGTGATGACCGTCATATTGGCGCTGTTCCTGCCCGGTGCTGCGCTCATCTATGGGCTCTGCATTGCCGCAGCAGCCCTACTCGTGCCCCTTGCCATGATCACTCTCTCGCGCCGCGCCGGTCGTGCCAGTGTTGAAGCCAGCGCCGCCATGCGCATGAATGTGCTCGACGCTGTGTCCGGCCATGCTGATATTGTGGTGCTCGGCGCGCTTGGCACGACACAGGATCGCTTCGCCGAAGCGGCCGCCACAGCCAGCGCGCTGAAGCGGCGCCTCAGCCTCTACACCACCTCCGGCAGCTTCGCCGTCCAGATCGCGGCAGGTCTCGCGCTTGTCGGCACGCTTTGGTTCGGTCTCGTCGCACTACAAGCCGGCACGATCGACGCCCCGCTGATGGCTGCCCTCCTGCTTGCCGTCATCGGCAGCTTTGAGGCCACCAATGTCATCATTCGCAGCACCTCCAAGGCCACGGCCGCCATGGCTGCTGCCGAGCGCCTACAGGCCCTCGCCAATATCGATATGCCCATTGCCGAACCGGCAGTGCCCAAAGCATGGCCGAACGACGCCCCGATTACTCTGACGGGCCTCTCCTTCAGCTATGGAGCAAACCAGCCGGTTCTCAACGACATCGATCTCACCATCGCGCCCGGCGAACGCATCGCTGTCATTGGCCCCAGTGGCGGCGGCAAGTCCACGCTTTTGCGCCTACTCCTGCGCTTGGTCGAACCGACCTCAGGCAGTATTTCGGTCGGCGGGATCGCGCTCGATCAATTCGCCACGCGGGACGTTCACGCCCATTTCGCGCTTTTGAGCCAAGACAGCCCCGTGTTCATCGACACCATTCGCAACAATCTTCTCATTGGTCGCGATACGGCGTCCGAGGACGATCTATGGGCGGCCCTCGCCAAGGCGCAGCTCGATGATCATGTCCGCAGCTTACCCAAGGGCTTGGATACCATCATCGGGGAAGCGGGCCGCACGCTCTCCATGGGTCAGGCGCGTCGCCTTACCCTCGCGCGTGTTCTGTTGTCCAACGCACCGGTGCTCCTTCTCGACGAACCAACCAATGCGCTTGACCGTGAAACCGAGGAAGCCTTCTTCGCCGTGCTTGCGCAGGCAACGCGCGACCGCACAGTCGTGCTCGTCACCCACGCCACCATTCCCGAGGGGACGGTGGATCGGGTGCTCACGCTCAATCATGGTGAGTTGGTTTAGCCGCAGCGCAGACGGAGCAAAGCCAGATCGGGCACATGGATCGTACGATAGTGCTCGACGGCAATAACGCCTTCGGTTTTCAGCTTGGTCATTTGGCGGCTGACGGTTTCGATCGTCAGCCCCAAAAAGTCGGCAATATCGGCGCGGCTGAGTGGCAGATCAAACTGCGCCCCATCCTGATCATCGGTCGGGTCAATATGGGTCGCGATCAAGTACAAAAAGCTCGCGACCTTTTCTGCCGCGCTTTTCCGGCCCAGCGTCACCATCCAGTCGCGTGCTTCATCCAGCTCACGCAGCGCCTGCATCATGATGCGATGCTCAAGTGGCGCACTCTGTTGGATGAGATTTTCCAGCGCCGACTTCGGGATCATGCACAGATCAACTTCGGAGGCAGCTTCCGCGCTCACCCGGCTTTCGGTAGCAAAGGGGCGGCCCAACAGATCAGGCGCAAACTGCAGCCCCACCACTTGCTGGCGTCCATCTTCCAAAACCTTGGTCAGCTTGATCACCCCGCGCAGCACATTGCCGAACGCCTCAATCGGCTCGGCGTCGGCCATCAGGGGGTCGCCCGGGTCCTTGCGAACGCGACGTGTGCTGCGGGAGAGTGTAGAGAGTTGTTCGGCGTTGAGCGCCCCGCAAATGCCTTGGTGACGCGCTTCGCAGCTTTGGCAAAGCACCGGCATCTCCGAGTTATGGATATCTTTCCGAACCGTTTGCATGTCCACGCCCCCTCTACAGAGTCTTTTATAGCTCCGCCCCCACACAACTATAAGAACGATAAATGACGCTGTGCCAACCGGTCGCAGACCAACATTGGGCAAACTAATACATTCAGGCCACTTGACCTTACCATCATTGGAACCTTTATATGCTTCAGGGCGAGGTTCATTGACATGCAGACAAACGTCCAGAATTTACATCCCGAAAAGCCTGTAACGCTCGACATCACCGGCATGAGCTGTGCTTCATGTGTGTCTCGCGTTGAAAAAGCTCTGCTTAAAGTTCCCGGTGTTGACGCCGCCACTGTCAACCTCGCAACCGAACGCGCCCGCATTTCCGGTGGCGACACCGAAGCGCTGATCGCGGCTGTCAAAAAGATCGGCTACGAGGCGGCCCTGCGCCCCGAGCAAGCCCCCACCAGCGCCCACTCCCACCACGACGAAGACGCAGCCGTGCTCAAGCGCGATGTCACAATCGCAGCGATCGCCACAGCACCGCTCTTTGCTCTTGAAATGCTTGGGCATTTTCACATGCCCTTTCACCACTGGCTGATGGGCATCGTTCCCATGCAGACGCTTTGGTATGTCTACTTTGCCCTCGCAACCTTCGTGCTCTTCGTGCCGGGCCTAAGGTTCTTCCGCCACGGACTGCCCGCCCTCTTCCGTGGCGCGCCGGAAATGAACTCGCTGGTCGCTCTCGGCGCAGGCGCAGCTTGGCTCTATTCCAGCGTCGTCACCTTCGCGCCCGGACTTGTGCCCGCCGAAACGCGCTTTGTGTATTTTGAAGCCGCCGCCGTCATCGTCACGCTCATCCTTGTGGGCCGCTGGCTCGAAGCCAAAGCCAAAGGGCGCACGGGTGCCGCCATTCGCTCCCTCGTCCAGCAGCAGGCCAAAACCGCTCGCGTCGAACGCTTCGGCGCGCTGCATGAAATCGACATTGCCGATGTGCGCGTGGGCGACATTATCGAAGTCCGTCCCGGCGAGAAAATCGCCGTCGATGGTGAGGTTGTGGACGGGCAAAGCCATGTCGATGAAAGCATGCTCTCGGGTGAACCCCTGCCCGTCGCCAAACGCATTGGCTCCGCTGTCGTCGGCGGCACGCTCAACACCTCCGGCAGTTTCCGCTTTCGCGCCACCAAAATCGGCGCCGATACCATGCTCGCCCATATCATTCGAATGGTCGAAGACGCTCAGGCCGGAAAACTCCCCATTCAAGCCGTGGTCGATAAAATCACCGCTTGGTTCGTGCCTGTCGTCATCGGTCTCGCGCTCATCACTTTTGCGCTCTGGATGATCGTTGGCGGCGAGCAGCGCCTCAGCTTCGCTTTGGTCAATGCCGTCGCCGTGCTCATCATCGCCTGCCCCTGCGCTATGGGGCTATCCACCCCAATGTCGATCATGGTGGGCACGGGCCGCGCCGCCCAACTCGGCGTGCTGTTCCGCAAGAGCGAAGCCCTCCAGCAATTGCGCGACGCGCGCATTGTCGCTTTTGACAAAACCGGCACGCTCACCCTCGGCAAACCGGTCCTCACTGACCTCATCCCCTTCAATGGCTTCGATCGCGCCACCGCCCTCTCCTTGGCCGCTGCCGCTGAAGCCCGCTCCGAACACCCTATCGCCACCGCCATCGTTTCGGCTGCCAATGCCGAGGGCCTGACCCTGCCCACGATCCAGGCTTTCGACAGCGATCCGGGGCGCGGCATCACGGCCACCATCGACGGGCGCGCGGTGCGCGTCGGCTCGTCCAAACTCCTCACCGGCATAGCTCTCTCATCGGCCAAAGCCTTGGTTGACGATCTCGCCCAACAGGGCAAAACACCGGTCTTCCTCGCCGTCGACGGAACGCTCGCCGCCGCCATTGTCGTGGCCGACCCGATCAAGCCGTCGAGCAAAGCGGTCATCTCCGCCTTACACCAGCAGGGCCTCAAAACCGCGATGATTTCGGGCGACAATCGCGTCACCGCGCAAGCCATTGCCACCCAGCTAGGCATTGATGAGGTTCACGCGGAGGTTTTGCCCGCCGACAAGGTTGCCACCATCAAGGCCATGAAGGCCTCCGGGACAATCGTCGCCTATGTCGGCGATGGCATTAACGACGCCCCCGCCCTTGCTGAAGCCGACATTGGCGTGGCTGTTGGCTCGGGCACGGACGCCGCTATTGAAAGCGCCGATGTCGTCCTCTTGGGCGGCGACCTCAAAGGCGTCGTCGACGCCATCACAGTCAGCAAAGCCACGCTCAAGAACATTTGGGAGAACCTCTTCTGGGCCTTCGGCTACAATGCCGTGCTCATCCCCGTCGCAATGGGCGCGCTCTACCCCAGCTTTGGCATTTTGCTCTCACCCATGATCGGCGCGGGCGCGATGGCGCTGTCCTCGGTCTTCGTCATCGCCAATGCCCAGCGCCTGAGAACACTTTCCGGAGTAAGCCTATGAACATCGGACAAGCCGCCGAGCATTCCGGCGTTACCGCCAAAATGATCCGCTATTATGAGCAAATCGGACTGGTGCAGGCGCCCAAGCGCACCGGCAGTAACTATCGCGTCTATAGCCCAGATGAGATCCACGTCCTGCGCTTCATCAAACGCTGCCGCACTCTCGGGTTTTCGGTCGAAGAAACTGGAACACTGCTGTCGCTCTGGCGCGACAAATCCCGCGCCAGCGCTGAGGTCAAAACCATTGCCACCAGCCATATTGATGCGCTGCAAACCAAGATTACCGAGCTGCAAAGCATGGTCAAAACCTTGACCAATTTGACCCACTGCTGCCACGGCGACGACCGCCCCGACTGCCCCATTCTGGATGATTTGGCTGGCGTTCCGGCCCACAAAGGAAACTGAAGATGAGCGACACCACCACCTTCACAGTCAACGACATGACCTGTGGTCACTGCGCTGGCACCATCCGCAAAGCGCTCGAAGAGGCGCTTCCCGGCAGCGCCATTGAGATAGACGTTCCGACCCACAAAGTCAGCTTCTCTGGTGACAAGGCCAAAGGCGAAGAGGCCATTCGCGAGGCCGGCTACACGCCCGAAGCGGCCTAACTCGCAAACAAAAAGGGGCGCCCGCAAGCGCCCCTTCTCTCATCCCGGGAGGATAACCGATCAGAATGGGCTGTCTGGGAAGTAGAACTGCGCAGCATTCTCCTTGGTGATCAGAGGCGAGCCCAGAATATAGCTGCCCGTTACTGGACCATTGGAGGTGAAGTGCGCCACAGTCACGTCCATAGCGGTCGCGATCTGTGCTGGCGGATAGAGCACGTCGACAGGAACGAGTTCGTCGCCGTCCATCACGCCCTTGATGATTTCCTTCATGCCAGCGCCGCCGACAACGAACATTTCCTTTTCGCGGCCAGCCTGCTTGATGGCTTCGACCACGCCTAGGGTAATGTCGTCGTCCTGCGCCCAAACCCCATCAATGTCTGGGAAGCGGCTCAGGAAGTCCTGCATCACTTCAAAGCCATCGTCGCGGTTCCAGTTGGCGAACTTGTTGTCGAGCACGTTGATGCCCGTACCTTCAATGGCGCCCATGAAAGCGTCAAAACGTTCTGTGTCTAGCACGGTCGGAATACCGCGCAGGATGACGATATTGTCGCCTTCCCCGAGACGGGTCTTCATGTACTCAGCAGAGTTCACACCCATTTCGGTGTTATTGCCCGAAACATAGACGTCCTGAATGGACGGATCGGTCAAACCACGGTCGACCACGGTGATGAATGCACCCGTCGACTTTACCGCACGAACAGGCTCGGTCAGGGGTTCGGATTCAAACGGCAGAACCACAAGCGCCTGGATTTGCTGCACCGAAACCAGATCTTCAAGATCGCTCGCCTGATCTTCCGGGCCGTCAGCCGTGACGATGATAATGTCGATGTTGGAGTGCGCTGCCTCCAGACGCTTTTCCGCTTCAGCGGCATGCCAGTTCAAACCACCCATAAAGCCGTGGGTGGCGGCTGGGATGGAGACACCGATTTTGATTTTCTCCTGAGCGATAGACGCGCCAGTCAGCATGCTGGTGGCCAACAGGCCCAGTGCCAATGCCTTAATAGTCATATTCTACTCTCCCTTGTTAAAGGCGCTCCTCACGCCTTGCTACCGCGCTTTTTTGAGCGCGGAATTCATTCCGCCGCCTTTTTGCGACGCGTGTTCAACGACCCGCGCTGCAGATAAACTGCGGCAACGATGATCACCCCTTGAACGGCCCCGTTGAGGTAGTTGGAGATGATCTCGGTCAGATTGAGAATGTTGCCGATTGAGGTCAGGATCAGCGCGCCGATCACCGTGCCGCCGACCCGGCCAAACCCGCCCTTGAGCATGGTCCCACCAATGATCACCGCGGCAATCGCTTCCAATTCCCACAGCACACCCGTCGCCGCCGAAGCCGAGCCCAGACGCGGCACATAGATGATGGTGGCGAGCGACACGCAGAGGCCCTGCAAAATATAGGTCCAGGTCCGCACCCGATCGACCTTAATAGCCGAATAGCGCGCCACGTGTTCGTTCGAGCCGATCGCCATGCAATAGCGCCCAAAAGCGGTGCGGTTCATCAGCACCCAGCCAACAATGGCCACGGCGATAAACACCCAGACCGGATAGGGCACGCGCAGGAAGCTATCGTAATAGACCGGGCGGTAAATCTCGCGCGCCCCGGAGTTGAGCGAGAGCGTGCCACCATCGGCGAAATAGGTCACCAGCGAGCGGTAAATCCCCATCGTCCCGAGCGTCACGATAAAGGCTTCAATTTTGGCCTTGGTCGTCAGGAAGCCGTTGATGAACCCCGCACCAACACCGAGAATAATCGAGCAGCCAATGCCGATGAGCACGGTCCATACCGAAGCGCCCATGCTGGCCACGGTCCAGTTCATGATGATGATCATCACACCAGCGATAAAAGCCGCCATCGAGCCAACCGACAGGTCGATGCCGCCTGCCGTAATGACGAAGGTCGCTCCCACCGCGATAATGCCGATGAACGCCGAGCGGGTCAGGATATTGGTGATATTGCCTTCCGCCAGAAACAGCGGGTTGAGCACGTAACCAAGGATGACCAGCAAGATCAGCGCCAATAGCGGCCCGAGCGTCTTGAGATCCAGCCTGAACCCTTTTGCGGGTTTGGTCGCCACTTCAGGCACTGATACGGTCATGCTCTCCACCCTGTTTAATGCCCGCGGCGTAACGCATAATTTCGCCCTCGGTGATTTCTGCGCCTTCCAAAACCCCAGCGATCCGCCCCTGGCGCATCACCACCACCCGATGGCTAAGGCCGATCACCTCCTGCAACTCCGATGAGATCAGGATGATGGATTTCCCCTCGGCCGCCAGCGCGGCGATGATGTGATAGATTTGCTGCTTGGTACCGACGTCAATCCCACGCGTTGGCTCGTCCATAATGACGATCTGCGGGTCACTCTCCATGGTTTTGCCCAGCATCAGCTTTTGCTGATTGCCGCCGGAAAGCTTGCCAACCTGTACTGAGGGATCACGGGCGCGAATGTCGAAACGGCGCGTCGCGCGCGCCAGCGCCTCTTCTTCGCTCTTATTATTGAGGAACCAGTTTTTGAGGTGCTTTTTCAGCGTCAGCAAGGTCAGGTTGGGCTGCAATCCCGCGTTGAGCAGCAACCCCTTCCCCTTACGATCCTTGGTCATATAGGCCAGTCCGGCATCGACCGATTTTGAGACATCGGCGAAGTCCCGCAGCTCACCGTCGAACCGCACCACGCCACTGGTCTTGTTGGTCAATCCCACCAGGGCCTCGGCCATCGCTGTGCGTCCCGACCCGATTAGCCCGGCAAAGCCAAGAACTTCGCCGCGTTTGAGGTCAAAGGAAGTACTGCCAATGCCCGGTCCCGCCAGATTACGGACGGACAGCACGACTTCCGCATCGACATCAGGCTCGTGCTTGGGCGGATAAAGATTGGAGAGCTCACGCCCCACCATCATTTGCGCAATCGCATCTGGCGTGAGGTTTTCGGTGCCAACGGTGGAGATCAATTGCCCATCCCGCAACACCGTCACCCGCTGTGCCAGCTCCATGATTTCGTCGAGCTTGTGGGAGATAAAGATCACTGCCACGCCCTTGGCCGTGAGACGGCGGATCTGCTCGAACAGCGTTGCCGTTTCGCCCACGGACAGGACAGCCGTCGGCTCGTCCATAATCAGCACGCGCGCTTCACGACTAATCGCTTTGGCGATCTCCACCATTTGCTTGTCGGCAACCGAGAGCGCGCTGATCCGCGTGTCCGGATCAATGTTCACATGCAGTGTATTGAGAATGGCTTGGGTCTGCTCGCGCATCGCCTTGGCGTTGAGAAACAGACCACTCTTCAGCTCGCGCCCGAGGAAGACACTATCGGCCACCGTCAGATGCTCAGCCAGCAAGAGCTCTTGGTGGATGACCACAATGCCCAGAGCTGCGGCTTCTCCATTGGGAGGCAGCACCACAGTTTCGCCGAGATATTCGATCGTGCCGGAGGTTGGTTGCTCGATGCCCGACAGGATCTTAATCAGCGTGGATTTTCCCGCGCCGTTCTCGCCAATAATAGCGTGCACTTCACCGGGACGAATATCAAAGTCGATGCTGAACAGCACCGGCACATCGCCGAATGATTTCGAAACGCGATGAGCCGCCAAGACCGGCCGCGATGACTGGGCTTCACCCTGCATCGTTGTCTCCTCCATCCCGCCACGGTGCATCTTTGGCACTCATTGACTGAATAGTGATGTAAACCTTTTCATGAGGTATGTAAAGGTTTACAGTCTGCACAAATGACTATGCAACTTAGCAAGGCGCCTATACCGCTGTTGAGCTTTGTGCTGGATTTGAATCCAGTCCGTTGTGCAAGGGTTTAGAGAACGTGCAGCAGACCAAGCTGGCAACTATTGAAGACGTCGCCGCCATGGCAGGCGTGTCTATTGCCACTGTCAGCCGCGCTCTCAATGAACCCACCAAGGTCGCAGAAAAGACTCGCCTGAAGGTCACTGAAGCTGTCGCCAAGACAGGCTACACGACCAATGCGATGGCCCGCTCCCTTCGCATGCGCCGCTCCAATATGATCCTCATTCTCGCCCCCGACGTTGGCGACCCGAATTTCTCCAACATTCTTGTTGGTCTGGAAACCGAGGCCAGCAAGCGCGGCTATGGCCTGCTCATCGGCAATACCCAGAACGACCCGGCGCGTGAAGCCAACTATCTGCGCTTCATCAGTTCAAACCAGGCGGACGGGCTGATCCTCTTCACCGGGCACCTGCCCTATGGCTACGCCCAGACCGAAGAAGTCTCGCGCCTCCCGCCCATGGTCGCCGTCAGCGAGCCGGTGGTTGGCGCACATGTTCCCTTCGTCGGGGTCGATAATTTTCAGGGCGCGCGTGTCGCAGTTGAATACCTCATCGCCCAGGGCCACAAGCGCATCGCTTTCGTCGGGAAATCGGGCCGTGAAACCAGTCGCCTTCGCGAAGAAGGCTATCGCGCCGCGCTCACTGCTGCGGGCCTTCCGATCGAGCCCAAACTCATCATGGATGGCGACGGCACCACCGAGAGCGGTCGCGCTGCGGCCGAACTCATGTTCGTGCGCGACATCCTCCCCACCGCCTTTTTCTGCGTCAACGACGCGACTGCCTTGGGTGTCACCATCTGCCTCAATACCCGCCGCTATAGCCTGCCGCAGGATTATTCGGTCATGGGGTTCGACGATATTTCCTTTGCCAGCTTCATGGCCCCCTCGCTCACGACGATGAAGCAGCCGCGCTCCACCATTGGCGAAGCCGCCATGGGTCTACTTCTGGAAACACTGAGCGAGGCGCGGCCTAAGCAAAAGGAAATCCTCCTGCGCGCCGAGCTCATCGTCCGCAACTCCGTCACCCGGCCGAAACACTAAAAAATTCGGTTCTCGCGCATGTGGCTCGGGGTCATCCCATACGCCTTGCGGAAATGCTCATAAAACTGCGTCTGGCTCGAAAACCCGGCCTGAAATGCAATATTGGCAACCGCCATGTCGGTATCGAACAACAAGCTGCGCGCCCGGATCAGCCGCATTCGAATAACGAATTTCTGGATCGAAATATGCATCACCTTGGTGAAGAGGTTGGTGGCGTAGTTCGGATGCAGGCCCACGGTCTTGGCAATGTCGTCGACGCTGAGCGGATCGGTAATATTCTCAACAATGTGCCGCACCATGCGCACCACATAGCGCACCGGGCTCGCCGTCCGGCTGCGGGCCGAGCTCTTTTCCACCCAAGCGGGCAGCAGCGTGTCCCAGCCCACAATTGCGGCACGACGAAACATGGTACCGATCTCAGAGCGCACAAGATCGGAGCGCAAGGCGTTGCCCGAGCGATAATCGCCATGCCAGCGCTCCAGTGTTTCAAGCCCGATACAGTCGGGCGAAAGCTGGATCACTCCACCGCCCATGAGCGTTTCGGTCAGCCGCCCCAATTGCGGCATCTCCAAAAACGCATCCATCGGCAGGTAGATATTGAGTTGCTTTTCTAGGTCCGTTCCGGTCAACCCGACCGTCTGATGCGGTATCCCCGCCCAGAACGCTACCAGCCTATTTTGCCCGACGGTCAGCGGCCCTCCGTCGAAAACATAGTCCATTGAACCGCCCGTTAGCCAATTAAACTCGATATGGCCATGAGTGTGGGGTTCGGCCATAATCTGCGGCTTGAAAGAGCGAATACCAAAGCGCCCGAAAGCTTTGCCCGAAGCATAAAAGCTGCGATCGGATCGTGGCGTTGGGCGCGGCGCAAGACCTGCTGCTCGACCCGGTGATGGCGTAATCTGTTGTGGCGTCATAGATTATTCAGACTTCTTAGAAACCCGAAACTATCCATTACTATTCCGGATTGCGTCAACATACGCAAGAGTTAGGCTTTCTGTCCGAGCGAAGTTCAGGGTCGAAGAGGAGAACCGACCCGAGAGCGTCACGCTGTCTTCGCATCGCGGGAGGAAATCATGAGAAAGCATATCTATGCCCTTAGCGGGGCAGGACTACTGCTGTCCGTATCGCTAACTGCATTAACTGCTCAAGAACATTCTGGCGCTCTGCCAGCACCACCAGACTTTGCAGCGCAAAGTGAACCCAACTTTGTCAGCCTGTCTGACATTCAGGAGTTCCGTGCGCTCGATAAATATAACGAGCCCGATTGGGTCACCAAGAAATTCGTCGAAGCTGGCACGCTGCCGCCTGTCGCCGAGCGTCTCCCCAAGGAACCGCTGGTTTACAAAACGGCCAACATGCCGGATGGCGTTGGCGTTTACGGCGACGTCATGCGCCACGTCATCGGCGGCCGCCCAGAAGGCTGGAACTACATCGGTGGCCAAGCTCAGGGCTGGGGCGGCATCGACATCGGTCTTTCCGAATGTCTGACCCGCACAGGCCCACTCTTCACGGTTAAGGCCGAAGAGCTTGAACCCATGCCGAACCTGGCAAAGAGCTGGGAATGGTCAGAGGACGGTCACACCCTCACCATGCACCTCATCGAAGGCGCGAAATGGTCTGATGGCGACCCCTTCGATAGCGAAGACCTGATGTTCTATTGGGAAGATCACGTTCTCGATGCAAACGTCTCCCCGCTCAATGGTGCAACGCCCGAAACCTTTGGTGTCGGCACGACGCTAGAAGCCATTGACGCTTACACCGTCAAATGGACCTTCAAGGAAGCCTTCCCCAAGCAGTACCTCTGGGCCATGGCCTATGGCACCTTCTGCCCCGGCCCTGCGCATATCCAGAAGCCGCAGCATCCAAAATACTCCTCGAACACCTACGAGCAGTATAAAAACGCCTTCCCGCCAGAGTTCATGAACATGCCTTCGATGGGCGCATGGGCTGTGGTTGAATATCGCCCAGACGATATCGTCGTCATGCGTCGTAACCCCTATTATTGGAAGGTCGACGATCAAGGGAACCAGCTCCCTTACCTCAACGAAATGCACTACCGCCTCTCGACTTGGTCGGATCGTGACGTGCAGGCTGTTGCTGGCTCGGGCGACTTCTCCAACCTTGAACAGGCCGAAAACTACGTTGAATCGCTGCGTCGTTCGGCTGAAGACACCGCACCAGCGCGTCTCCAGTTCGGCGCGCGCACAATCGGCTATGCGCTCCAGCCAAACCTCTCCGGCAATGGATGGGGTGAGCCTGATACCCGCGCACAGGCCGTCCGCGAACTCAACCGCGACCTCAACTTCCGCAAGGCAATTTCGATCGGCCTCGACCGTCAACGTCTTGGTGAATCGCTCGTCCGCGGTCCGTTCACCGCCATCTATCCCGGTGGGCTTTATGCCGGCACGTCCTTCTACGACGCAGCCTCCACCGTCTACTATCCGCATGACCTCGAGGTTGCTAAGTCGCTGCTCGATGGTCTCGGCCTCGTCGACACCGACGGCAACGGCGTCCGTAACTTCCCAGCCGACACTGCAAACGGCGCAGACGTGGAAATCACCCTCCTCGCCAACTCCGACTATGGCACCGACACCAATCTTGCCGAAGGCGTCATCGCGATGATGGAACCGCTCGGTCTGCGCGTCATCGCCAATTTCCAGCAGGGCAATGCCCGTGACGATGCCGCCGCCGCAGGTCAATTTGATTGGGCGGTCAATCGTCAGGGCGCTTCGATGGTCTCGATCGTCCAGAATACGGCCGAACTTGCTCCTACAGGCCCACGCGTACATCCATTCCACCGTGGCGGAACCGATGGCACGCTCGATCTGCTGCCATTCGAAGAAGAGCTCGTCTCAGTGGTCAACAAGTTCATTGCCACCAATGACAATGCTGAACGCGCCGAGCTGATGAAGCAGTATCAGAGGCTCTACACAGAGAACGTCTACTCTATCGGCCTCACCCAATATCCGGGTGCGCTGATCATCAACAAGCGCTTCGCCAATATCCCCGCTGGTGCGCCAATCTTCATGTTCAACTGGGCTGAAGATAGCGTCATCCGTGAACGCCTCTATGTCCCAGCGGACAAGCAGGCTGACCACGAGCTGCATCCAGAAACGCTACCGGGCGAACCAGGCTCTGCCGGTCCCGTCTGATTGCAACATCGAAGGGTGGCCCACCGCCACCCTTCACCGCCTTTATCCCATTAAACGCGCGCCGCTCTACCCCACGAGACCGGTGTCTGACCCAAGGGTCAGGACAGGGGCCTAGCCCCTCAGCCCAGCGAGGCCATGCATGCTCCGTTTCCTTATGATGCGCATCTTGGGAGCCATCCCGCTCCTCCTCCTCTTGAGCATCGTCACATTCGCCATCATCCAAGCTCCACCCGGCGACTATGCCGACTACATCAAGTCCATGCTCATCAATCAGGGCGGGGTTCGGCCCGACCTCGCCGAGGCGCAGGCAGAGATTTATCGAGAGGCCAACGGCCTCAACGATCCGATCATCGTTCAGTATTTCCGCTGGATCACCGGCATTATCACCCGGTTCGATTTCGGCCACTCGCTCTACTACAATAAGCCCGTCGGCAATGTGATCGCCGAGCGCCTCCCCCCGACCATTGCCATAGCGCTGGTCTGCCATATCCTCGCTTCGCTCCTCGGCATCGGCCTCGGCATCATCGCCGCGACCCGCCAGTATTCGTGGACCGACACCTTCCTCGGCATCATCTCCTTCCTCGGCATGACCGTGCCGCGCTTCCTCATGGCCATCATCATTCTTTATGTGCTGGTCTTTAAGCTCAACGTCTCAGAAGTCGGCATGTTCTTCTCTGCCCGTTATGGCGGCGCGCCATGGAGCTGGGACAAGTTCGTCAACCTGGTGCAGCATGTCTGGCCGGTGATCTTCGTCGCCACCTTCGGCGGCCTCGCCTACAACATGCGTGTCATGCGCGGTAATTTGCTGGACGTTCTCAACGCCCAATATGTCGAGACGGCTCGCGCCAAGGGTCTCTCCGAGGGCGCAGTGATCATGAAGCACGCGGTCCCTAACGCGCTCCACCCGCTCATCGCGTATCAGGGCGTCGCCCTGCCCTACATGCTCACCGGTGAAATCGAGGTCGCCATCGTCTTTGGCCTCGCAACGGTCGGCCCGGCCATTGTCGGCTCCATGGGCGTTGGCGACGTTTTCGTCACCGCTAGCTTCATGCTCGTCCTCGCCACGACCCTGATCATCGGCAACATCATTTCAGACCTTCTTCTGGTTGCGCTCGACCCGCGTGTTCGTCTGGGAGGGCGTGCAGAATGACCGACACCACCAATGCCAACGGCACGCCCCACGACGCGCCCAAAAATGCCAGCCAGATGCACCAATCTGGCCCCGAAAATGCCAATGAAACGCCCATCGTCGCGAGCCGTCACGGCTCGGACAACGAGACCTATGCAAGCCTAGTTTGGCGGCGTTTTCGTCGCTCCACCATGGGGATGATCGGGCTGATTTTGGTCTGCATGCTGCTGATCATGTCGGTCTTTGCCGACTTCTTCGCACCCATGGACCCCAAGGCTGCCAACCTCCCCTTTGCGCCGCCAGACCTCATCGCCTTTGAAGATCCAAACGGCAATTTCAGTCTAATCCCTTGGGTCTATCCCATTGGCGACACTGGCGAATTTGATCCAGTCACCTATCAGCCACTCACCGGCGCGGTGAAGGACGACCCAACGCCCACCGGCTTTTTCGTCCGGGGGTATGAATACCAAATGCTCTGGTTCATCCCTGCCAACATCCATTTCTTTGGCTCAACCGACGGTCGCCCGCTCCACCTTTTGGGCACAGACCGCATGGGCCGAGATATTTTGTCCCGCGGTATCCTCGGCTCCCGAATATCGCTTATGATCGCCCTTGCAGTGGTCGCACTCACGACAACAGTGGGCACGCTGGTGGGCATTACCTCCGGCTATATCGGTGGACGGCTGGATGCGTGGTTGCAGCGTTTTGTTGAGTTCGTTCTTGCCTTCCCCCAGCTGCCACTTTATCTGGCGCTGACCTCGCTAATACCGGTCACAGCGCCATCTAACCTATTCTTATCATTCGTTATTTTTGTAATGTCGGTGTTAGGATGGGCTCAGTTGGCGCGTGAAGTCCGCTCCAAAACCCTGTCGCTGGCCCGCATCGAATACGTCCGCGCGGCAATCGCAATTGGGGCTACGGATCGGCGCATCATTCTGCGCCATATCCTCCCTAACGTCTTGAGCCACATCATTGTTTCGGTGACGCTGGCTATTCCGACCGTGGTGCTTTTGGAGAGCTTCTTGGGTTTCCTCGGCTTTGCCGTGAAGCCGCCCCTCATCTCATGGGGGCTGATGCTGCAAGACACCGGTGCCTTCTCAGTCATCGGCTCCTACCCGTGGATCCTTGCGCCGGTAGGCTTTGTTCTTGTTACCGTTTTTGCCTTCAACGCGTTGGGTGACGGCCTGCGCGACGCCATAGACCCCTATTGAGGAGCGCGCCATGACACAAGAAAATCTCGCTCCCGCCGAACGCCTCGACCTCGGCCAACATGGACGTGAGCTCATCCTCGACGCTCGCAACGTTGGCGTTGATTTCAAAGTCGAAAATGGCATCGTCAACGCTGTCCGCGACGTGTCCTTCCAGCTCCACAAGGGTGAAACCATCGCCATTGTGGGCGAGAGCGGATCGGGCAAATCCGTAACCGCCCGCACCATCATGCGGCTCCTCACCAAGCGCGCCAGCATTCTCCCCCAAACGCGCATCACATTGGCGGGGAAAGACATTGTCGCCATGAGCGATAAGGCGATGCGAAAACTTCGCGGCAATGATATTGCCATGATCTTTCAAGAGCCTATGAGCTCCCTGAACCCCGTTTACACCATCGGGCAGCAGCTGTGCGAAGTGATCCATTTGCACAATCGCGTCTCCCGCAAAGAGGCAATGACCCGGGCTGAGGCCTTGCTGGCCGAGGTCCAAATTCCTGATCCCAAGGCTCGCCTCCAACAATATCCGCACCAGCTGTCGGGCGGTCAGCGCCAGCGCGTCATGATCGCCATGGCTCTCGCCAATCGCCCGGACATTCTTATCGCCGACGAGCCAACCACCGCGCTCGACGTCACCGTTCAGGCCCAAATCCTCAATCTTCTCAAGGACCTCAAGGACAAGTACGGCATGGCAGTGATCCTCATCACCCATGACCTGACCATCGTCCGGCAATTCTCAGACTATGTCTATGTGATGCAGAACGGTCGTGTGCAGGAGCACAACGCCACTGAAGCGCTGTTCCAAAACCCGCAACACCCATACACCCAGCACTTGCTGGCCTCCGAACCCAAGGGCACCGCTGAGCCGCTCCCAGACGGCGCGCATGACACCGTGCTCGAAGGTCAAAATGTGAAGGTCAGCTTCACGCTTAAGCGCGGCGGGCTCTTCAATGCCGAGTTCTACGAGCTCAAGGCCGTGGACAATCTCGACATCAAACTTATGCGCCATGAAACCCTTGGTATCGTTGGCGAAAGCGGTTCGGGAAAGACCACATTTGGTCAGGCTCTTGTGCGACTCATCGGCAATCAAGGCGGCCAGATTACCTTCGACGGCCAGCGGATCGACGGGCTAGACCGAAACGGCATGCGACCGCTGCGCTCGCGTATGCAGATCGTCTTCCAAGACCCGTTCTCATCGCTCAACCCGCGCATGTCGATCGGCCAGATCATCGAAGAAGGCCTGATCGTCAATGGCATAGGCGCCAATCGCACGGAGCGGCTCGACCGCGTGCGGCAGGCCCTACGCGACGCTGGCATGCCCGACACCATCCTCCAGCGTTTCCCGCATGAGTTCTCTGGAGGTCAGCGCCAACGTATTGCCATTGCTCGGGCCATCGCGCTCGAGCCGGAGTTCATTCTCCTCGACGAGCCCACTTCCGCACTCGATCTTTCGGTGCAGGCGCAAATCATTGAACTGCTTCGCAAATTGCAGAACGAACGCGGCCTTTCCTACCTTTTCATCTCCCACGACCTAAAAGTTGTCCGCGCTCTCTGCCACCGGGTTATGGTGATGCAAAACGGAAAAATCGTGGAGCAAGGCCCGGTCAATGAAGTGCTGTTGAACCCGCAGACCGATTACACCAAGCGCCTTGTGCGTGCGGCGTTTGAAATCGCGGCTTAGTCAAAAAGGCGACGCCCCGCCGGGAGGACGGGGCGTCTTGAGGAACAGAGGAAGTCGTCGTCTTAGTGGTGCGCACCACGCATTTCGCGCAGTTCGTCCACGGAGCGGACACGCTTGCGCGCCGCCCCTTCCCAGTCACGTGTCTTGACCGTGGATTTCGCCACGCGTTCAGCCGCCGCTGGGATAGCATCGGCGTATTGCGGCAACCACTGAGCCTGAGCGACGACCATTTCGTCGACCATGGCCCAGACCTCGTCCGGCGTACAAATCGCGCCAACGAGTGGGTCGTGCAACACTGCCAATTTCAGAAGGTTGAGATCGCCCGTCATCGCTGCTTCTACCGACATGCGCTGCACCGACACGGAGACAGAACATGTGGCCGCACAAGCAGTTGGCAAAGTTATCCCCTCCACCATATTGATGCCGAAGCGGTCTACGAAACCCGGGCTTTCAATAATCGCGTCAGCGGGGAGATTGGTAATAATCCCATTGTTGCGGCGGTTAAAATGCCCGCGATAGGTGCGGCCAGTTTCCATTGCTTCAATGATATAACTGGCGTGTTCGGAGGTGCGTTTGTGCTCCGAGAGCGGTTTGTTGGCCTGCTCCTTGAACATCGGAAAATCGGTTTCAAACCAATTCCGGCGCTCAGTTGAATAGCGCAGATAGCCCCCGGTTTCCCCGTGGATCCAATCGCTCATATCGATCCAGCGGCTGATCTCTTCCGGGCGCTTGCGATACCAGGGCAGGTATTCCGAAAGGTGGCCATTGCTCTCTGTTGAGTAGACACCAAACCGCTTGAGGACGTCGATGCGGACCTTTTCCTGCTTTGAATACACAGGGTGTTTTTCAAAGCCAGCAATCAGCTCATCCGCCTCGATTTTCCGCCCTTTGGCGCGAACATCGATGTACCAAGTCTGGTGATTGATCCCGGCGCAGACATAGTCCAGTTCGTCGTCCGTCACGCCCAGAACATTGGCGATCTGATGCGCCCCATGCTGCACGCCGTGACACAGCCCCACGACATTGACGCCGCCATAGAGGTCTGCCGCCCAAGTGTTCATCACCATAGGGTTGGCATAGTTCAGGAACAGCGCGCCCGGCTCCGCTACTTCGCGGATATCCTTACAGAAATCGAGAATGACCGGAATATTGCGCTGGCCGTAGAGAATACCACCGGCGCAGATGGTGTCGCCCACGCATTGGTCGACGCCATACTTGAGCGGCACGTTGATATCGTGCGTAAAAGCCTCAAGCCCACCGACACGGACGCAGCTCATCACATAGCGCGCACCGGCAATTGCCTCACGGCGGTTGGTCGTCGCCGTCACCTTGGCCGGGAGCTTATTGACCGAGACAATCGTCTCGATAATCTGCCGGACCATATCGAGATTGTGCGGATTAACATCGGTCAGAGCGAACTCGCAATCGACAAACTCTGGAACTTTCAGCAGGTCGGAGATCAGGGTTTTGGTAAACCCGACCGAGCCCGCTCCAATGACGGTGACCTTAAACGACATAACTTCCTCCCAAGCGCCAAAACCTGCGCCTTGCCACTAGAGCTAGCGAGTTCCCACTATCTGGTGTAGAGAAAGCTTGTGCGAATAGGGGTAATTTTGTGCTCTCCCGTCTCGTTGCTCATGGGTTCGATCTCAAGCATATCCAGCCTCCGCGAGGGGCAGCGCATCTGCATTGCATGACCGTCAGCGCAGGCTTTGAGCAGCGCCGAAATGAGCACTATTCGTGGGATGGAATGAAGCGTGGCAGCGCGCCATTCCTTGTGTTGCAACACACCACACAAGGCGAAGGTCAGCTCGATTATGCTGGCGTGCGCCACAAGCTGACGCCGGGCAAAACCATGCTGGTGACCATGCCCCATGAGCATCGCTATTTTTTGGAGCGAGGCGGGCATTGGGAGTATTTTTGGATGCTGATCAGTGGGCGCGAGGCCATGCGCCTCAGCCTCGATATTTTGGCTACGGCCGGCCCCGTGCTCAGTCTGAGTGAAGCTGAGGTCGATACGCTTGCCGCCGCTACACGTACCTGTCTCACCGACAGCACCATGAGCGCGGGTAAAGCCTCTAGCCTCGGCTACGCCGCCCTGACCACGCTCTACGACGCCGCGTTTAGCGCCCTACCCGCCGCCGCCGCTGCTCATCCCGCTGCCATCGAGCGGGTGCTTAGCTACATCGAGCACAATATCTCAGCGCCGCTTCACGTCGAGCGCCTCGCCGCCATTGCCAGCATGAGCCGTGCCCATTTCGTACGCCGCTTTACCGAGACAGTCGGCAGTCCGCCTTCTCACTACGTTTTGAAACGCCGCATCGCCCGCGCCGAACGCCTGCTGCTCGCTACCGAAATGAGCGTCGTCGACATCGCTGCCATGACTGGTTTTGCCGACGGAAACTACTTCTCCAAGGTTTTCCGCCGCGTTCGCAACACCGCTCCGCTCGCCCATCGCGCCACCCGCTTCGAGGCGAGGTAGTTTCACCCAAAGAAAAGGGCAGAGGTTTCCCCCTGCCCCTTCAAAATCATAGTCGTCAGGCAAACTTAGCCTTCGATGTCGCCCTTGGCAGCGGCGTCGCAATAGACCACGACCTTGCCGTGGGCCTGAAGAGCCGAGGCAGGGCAGTCAGTGCTCGGTGCCGATGCAAACGCGGCCTTGAGGGCCTCGGTCTTATTGGCGCCCAGCGCCACCAGCACGATTTCCTTGGCATCGACTATGGTACCCACGCCCATAGTCACAGCGCTTGGCGGCGGCAGTTCGCCAGCAGGGAAGTCCGAAGTATTGGCTTCAATGGTCGATTGGGTCAGCTCAACCTGACGGGTGCGGCTATCGAAAGCGGAACCGGGTTCGTTGAAACCGATGTGACCGTTCTGGCCAATCCCGAGGAGCTGCAAATCAATGCCGCCACGGGCAGTGATAGCGGCTTCGTAGGCGGCGCAGGAGGCTTCGACTTCCCCTTCAACGCTCGGCAGATGCGCGTCCGCAGCAGGCAGGTCGACGTGACGGAAGAGATGCTCTTCCATGTAGCTGCGGAACGAGGCTGGGTGACCTGCAGGCAGGCCAACATATTCGTCGAGATTGAAGCTCGCGGCCTGAGCAAAGGCCATCTCGCCCTTTTTAAAGCGCTCAACAACCTCGGCATAAATCGAGATAAAGGTCTTGCCAGTTGCTAGGCCCAAGGTTGCTGCGGGTTTTGCCGACAGGGTTTCTGCGAGGTGGCGGGCGACAGCAGCGGCAACTTCTTCACGCGAGTTAAAAACGCGGAATTCTGGCTTGGTCATAGCAAACACAAATCTCTATTCGGGCGCGCAATGAACGCGCTGCAACACGGACGAGCCCAAGTCGCAGAAGGCGTGTGGCTTGAGCAGAAACGGGTCATCAGATGTCTCTGAAGACCGCCATTGAATGGGTCACGCTCGCAGCGGTGTCAATAACTTCGCTCTGATGTAAGCAAGGGTGTCCCCGACCAAAGTCGTAGACACCCGGTTTGTGTGGCAGATTTAACCCGCAGCAACGGCGGTGCGCGCCATTTCCGAGAAGATCTTGGCCTTGCCATCGCGGATGATGACAATCTCCTCAAGACGCAGGCCGAAGCGGCCCTGCAGATAGATGCCCGGCTCGATCGAGAACACCATGCCGTTGTCCAAAATAGTCTCCGACGCGCCGGTGATGTAAGGCGCTTCGTGCACGTCGATGCCCAAGCCGTGGCCAGTGCGGTGCAGGAACTTATCCCCGTACCCGGCGGCAGTGATAACATCACGTGCTGCCTTATCAACGGCGCTGGCTGGAACGCCTGGTACGGCGGCCGCGAGCGCCGCCTGCACAGCCGTATCGACCAGATTGTGGATCTCGTCATAACCTTCAGGCTTGGACTTAAAGAAGCCCATGCGGGTCATGTCGGAAGGATAGCCGCCAATACGACCGCCTGTGTCGATCAATACCGCGTCCCCAGCCTTGAGCTTGGTGTCGCCGGTATGGTGGTGCGGGAAGGCGCCGTTTGGGCCGAAGCAGACCGAGCAGAACACGGTTTCAGCACCACTGGCCTTATAGTAGCCCTTGATGAAGTCTGCGACTTCGATCTCGGTCATGCCTTCCTTGAGCTGAGCAAAGGCAGCTTCAACGGCACGGTCATTGAGCAGATGCGAGGCCTTGATTGCGGCCTCTTCGGCTGCATCCTTGCGCGAACGCAGATAGCCGACAGTATCCGCAGTGAAGCGACGGCTTGCACCCGGCAGCGCGTCGAGAACCAGCAGCGCGAAGTCCGCGCGCATGGTTTCGTCAAGCACAACCGATGGTGCGCTGCGGTCAATGCCGGTGGCGTCCAGCAGCTGCTCCAATGCCGCGTTCGGGCCTTCAGCGTCTGACCAGGGGAAGAACGGTAAATCTGTGTGCTGACGCGCCGCATCGGCGTTCAGCGCAGGCATGAGGAACCCGGCATAACTCTGGCTCACCATCAACATCACCGGGCGCTCATCGCCATGCGGCGAGAGATCGGCCAGATAGACCATATGGCTGGATGGGCCAATTACCACGAGATCCGTGGCAGTGGCGGCCATGCGCTCGCGCAGCTTTTCGAGGCGGGCGGCGAGAATGGGGTTCATGATGCAAATCCTGCAGGTTTAAGAGGTCCGAAGCCGGCACGCGGCCGGCTTCGGTTTTTTGTCTTTTGGGCCTAGCTGCTCCCGCCCCTTCCTCCCATTGCTGGGGAGAGGCGGAAGCAATCAGACAAACATCACAATAACTTAGTTCTTGGTGACGAGACGGTAGTAAACGAAGTCCGAGTTCGAACCGTTGACGTAACCGTTGACATTGTTCGCCATGCCGATGTTCAGGGCTGCCTGGAACATGATGACAATCGGGCCATCTGCCTGAACCTGCTTCTGCAGGTCGAGGTAGATCTCGTTACGCTTGTCCATGTCAGCTTCAGCAAGAGCTGCAGTGACCTTGTCGTTCATTTCCTGCGGAACGGCCCAAGCATTGCGCCAAGTGGTGGTCGCTGCGTATGCGTCGTCGGCATTGTTGGAATTGTACGCAAACGCCTTAGCGTTCGAGTGCGGATCCATGAAGTCTGGGCCCCAATACAGCAGCATCGCCTGGTGGGTACGTTCACGGTACTTGGTGATGACCTGAGCGCCGGTGCCTGGCAGGATTTCGAAGTTGATACCAACTTCAGAGAAACCAGCCTGCAGCGACTGCGCGATGTCGGTGAATGGCGCCGAGTTGATGACGTCGAGCGTCACGTTGAGCGGCGTTGCAACACCAGCGTCAGCCAGAATCTGCTTAGCCTTTTCAACGTCGTAGGTGAACGGGGTGTCTTCCAGAGCGCCTGGGAAGCCCTTTGGCCAGAAGGCCTGGTGCTTTTCCATCTGACCCTTGAGGAAAGTCTGGGTCATGCCGTCATAATCGACGAGGTAACGCGCAGCTTCCCAAATAGCTGGGTTGGTCAGCTCTTCGGTCTTCTGGTTGAACGAAAGGAAGTGAACAGCCGACTGCGGATAGGTCTCAACCTTAACCGCATCGCCCAGACCACCGATCTGATCAGGGGTCAGGTTCTTGGCCATGTCAACGTCGCCCGAGGTCAGCAGCAGCTGCTGAGTTGCGGCTTCAGCCACGTGGCGGATGATGACCTGTTCCATGGCCGGAGCGCCGCCCCAGTAATTGGCATTGGCCTGCATACGGACCATTTCTGCCGCACGGTAGTCGGTCAGAACGAATGGACCCGAACCAGCCGAATTGGAGTTCAGCCAAGCATTGCCCCAGTCGCCGTCAACTTCGTTGGCGCTGACGAGAACCTGGTCAACAATCGAGCCCGGACGTGCTGCAAGCACGTTGAGAACGAATGCCGAAGCGAAGTCGCCCGACCAACGAACGGTAACGGTGTTGCCGTCAACAGTGACCATTTCGTCGATGTTTTCTGGGGTCCAGCCGAGCTGGGTCAGAATGAACGCCGGGGTCTTGTTGAGGGTCACAACACGCTTGAAGGTGTAGTGCACGTCTTCTGCACGGACAGGGTTGCCCGATGCGAAGGTTGCGCCTTCGCGCATGGTGAAGGTCAGCGACTTTGCCGCTTCGTCTGCAACCCAAGAGGACGCCAGACCCGGTGCGAGAACCGTGGTGTCTTCTGCTGCGTACTGCACCAGGTGGTCATAGAGGTTGGCGTTGATTTCGCCAGCCGAGAATTCATAGGCCTGTGCCGGGTCCAGCGCGACGATATCGTCGATGTTCTGGGCAATGACCAGTGCGTTTGCAGGGGTTGCTGCGTTTGCACCAACTGCCGCAGGCAGGGTGAGCGCAGTCGCCAGCAAGGCAGCGCGGAAGAGCTTCATGAGCGTTTCTCCTTAGGGTTTATTTTACGAGCCGGCTTGTTTGCGCCGGTTTTGGTTGTGCTCTGTCCAGCGCGCGGGCCGGCGTTTGAGCGAAAGAGTGTAAGGGTTCCCGTCCACAGCAGACGCGCCGGCTGATCGGACAAATTGAACCACGAGTGCGGAAGGTTGCCGCGATAATGCAGGCTATCGCCCGCGCTCATCACCATGTCTTCGCCATCGAGGCGTTGAGTGATTGACCCTTCCAGTACAAAAATAAGTTCTTCGCCCTCATGGGCAACGGTTTCGGAGCGATAGCCCGGCGGCACAGTCAGCAAAAAGCTAGACAATTGATTGCCCGGAAAGTCTGCGCCGATCCGTTCGTAGACGACCGAGGATCCGTCGACCGAAAAACGATTGCGTTCCCCTGCCCGCGTCAAAGCGTTGGCGGTCGTGGGAGCGGAGATGAAGTAGTCGATTGGCACCTCAAGGGCGCGCGCGATCTGCGCCAAGGTTCCCAAAGATGGCGTCGCATGGTCGCGTTCGACTTGGCTCAAATAGCCCACCGAAACCTCAGCGGCCTGCCCTAGTTCCACAAGGGTCAAATGCTGCTGACGACGGCGTGCGCGAATGAGTGCACCAACCTTCGGGTGATCCGCTTGGTTCACTTTCGCGACCGCTTCTGCCATACCCATCCCACCAAAATTTTTTTGATATAAGCAAAATTGCTAGTATGGTGAAAGCGAAATCTGCAGCCATTGAAACCGCAAAATGAACTTTTTTGCGGTGCTAAATTGCTGTTTCTAATAAAGGAAATTACGTGGCGCTCGACCAAACATCGACACCATCGGCAAGCCCGAACAAAAACCGGAATCGGCGCCTCAAGCGTCAGATTTCGGCGGTTGCCGGCTTTGTCATAACTCTTTTCCTCACTTTTCTTGGCCTTTTGGCGATAACCTTCTTTATCGGCCGTGTGATCCCGATTGACCCGGTTCTGGCAGTCGTCGGTGACCGTGCAACGCAGGCTCAATACGACGCCGCCAAGATTGCGATGGGGCTAGATCAGCCGCTCTGGCAGCAGTTCATCACCTATGTCGGTAATGTCTTCTCAGGCGATCTGGGCAAATCGGTGTCCACTGGTCGTGACGTTGCTGACGACATCAGCCGCTTCTTCCCCGCGACCTTTGAAATGGCCACCTTGGGCATTCTCATTGGCGTTGCTATGGGTGTGCCGCTTGGCGTCACAGCTGCCGCCAAGCAGGGCAGCTGGATTGATCAGATCATCCGCGTCATTGGCCTACTGGGCTATTCCGTTCCGGCCTTCTGGCTCGGTCTCGTCGGCCTTGCCTTGTTCTACGCTCACCTGAAGTGGGTTGGCGGTCCGGGCCGATTGGACATTTTCTATGATGGTCTAGTGCCCCCGATCACTGGCATGATCCTCATCGATAGCGTCATCTCCGGCGATTTCGACATCTTCTGGAATGCGGTTTCTCACCTCATTCTCCCGGCGTCTGTCCTTGGCTTCTTCTCGCTCGCCTACATCGCCCGCATGACGCGTTCCTTCATGCTCGATCAGCTAAGCCAGGAGTTTGTCACCACGGCTCGCGTCAAAGGTGTGCCGGAGCGCGTCGTCATCTGGCGCCATGCGTTCAAGCCCATTCTCGTGCCGCTGATTACTGTTATTGGTCTGTCCTATGCGGGTCTGCTTGAAGGCTCGGTGATGATCGAAACCGTGTTCTCCTGGCCCGGCATTGGTAACTATCTGACCTCTGCACTGCTCAACGCCGACATGAATGCTGTGCTGGGGTCTACCCTTGTCATCGGCGCCGTGTTCATCGTCATCAACAAAGTTTCGGACGTGCTTTATCGCGTCCTCGATCCGAGGGCCCGTTCATGACCACTCGTGATTGGCTACTTGCCGATTCCCCGACTTCGAAGCTTCAGGCCAATGTGGGTCGCGCCTATCGCGTCTTCACCGCTCTGCTGCGCAATCCCCTCTCGGTTCTGGGTGGTGTGATCATTCTGGTGCTGCTGTTTACCGCAGCTTTTGCGCCATGGATTGCCCCCTATTCGCCAACCGGCCAAAACCTTGGCAATCGTCTTCTGCCGCCTTCGGGTGACCACTGGATGGGCACCGATGAGCTTGGGCGCGATATCTTCTCGCGCGTCGTCTATGGCTCGCAGATTACCCTCACCATCGTCATGCTGGTGGCGCTGATCTCGGCTCCACTCGGTCTCTTGGTCGGCGCCATTGCTGGCTACTTCGGCGGCTGGGTCGACAAAATCCTCATGGGCTTCACCGACATTTTCCTGTCGCTCCCTAAGCTCATCTTGGCTTTGGCCTTCGTGGCGGCGCTTGGCCCTGGCATCAACAATGCCATTATTGCCATCGCCATCACTGCTTGGCCGGCCTATGCCCGTATCGCGCGCGCTGAAACTCTCACCATTCGCAATGCCGAATACATTTCGGCAGTGCGCCTATCCGGTGGTGGTCCAGTCCGTGTGATCGTCAAGCACATCCTGCCGCTTTGCACCTCGTCGATGATCGTTCGCGTCACCCTCGACATGGCAGGCGTCATCCTTACCGCTGCCGGTCTTGGCTTTATCGGCCTTGGTGCACAGCCGCCGCTTCCAGAATGGGGCGCCATGATTTCGCGTGGCCGTACCTTCATTCTCGATCAGTGGTGGGTTGCCACCATGCCAGGCTTCGCCATCATCATCGTCTCCTTGGGCTTCTGCTTCCTCGGCGATGGTCTGCGCGACGTGCTTGACCCCAAGAGCGAGGGTAAGAGCTAATGGATACTCTTCTCAAAGTTGAAAACCTGCGCGTCAGCTTCCCCACCAATACCGGTCGCGTCGAAGTGGTGAAGGGCCTGTCCTTCAACCTTGGCCGCGAACGGCTGGGCATCGTGGGCGAAAGTGGTTCGGGCAAGTCGATGACGGGCCGCTCCATCCTCAAGCTGATCCGCAAGCCCGGTCAGGTCACTGCCGACAAGCTTGAGTTTGATGGCATCGACCTCATGGCCCAGTCCGACAAGCAGATGCGCGCCATTCGTGGCGCCCGCATTTCCATGGTCATGCAGGACCCAAAGTTCTCGCTCAACCCGGTCATGACCGTGGGCGATCAGATCGCCGAAGCTTTGGTCACACACCAGAAGCTACCGCGTAAGGATGTTCACGCACGCATTATCGAAATGCTGCATGCTGTCCGTATCAACGATCCAGAACACGTCGCTAAGCTTTACCCGCACGAAGTCTCGGGCGGCATGGGCCAGCGCATCATGATCGCCATGATGCTGATCCCCAAACCTGAACTGCTGATTGCGGACGAACCAACCTCGGCGCTCGACGTTTCAGTGCAGGCTCAGGTGCTCGATATCATCGATGACCTTGTCACCAGCAAGGGCATGGGCTTGATCCTAATCAGCCACGACCTCAACCTCGTTAGCCGCTATTGCGACCGCATCCTTGTGATGAACTCGGGCCAGGTTGTTGAAGAATGCGTCGCCAGCGAGCTGCACAATGCCAAGCATCCGTATACGCGTGGCCTTCTGGCCGCCATGCCGGTGCTCAACGAAACCCGTGACGAACTTCCTGTGCTCGACCGCACACTATGGGCTGGCACATGACCGCGATTGAACTCAAAAACCTCGACATTTCCTATGGCGACAGCAAGGTCGTGCATGGGGTGAACCTCTCCATTCCTGAGGGCGAAAGCTTTGCCCTCGTCGGTGAAAGTGGCTCGGGCAAATCGACGATTTTGCGCGCCATTGCTGGTCTTGCACCAGAATGGACCGGCGAGATTTCGGTGCTCGGCAAGCCGCGCAGCCACAGCATTGACCGCAGCGTGTCGCGTCAGGTCCAGATGGTGTTTCAGGACCCATATGGGTCGCTGCATCCGCGCAAGACCATTGACGATGTGCTCACTGAGCCTCTGGCCATTCACGGTATTGGCAATCGCGATGAGCGCGTTGAAGAAACCTTGCGCAATGTCGGTCTCGACAAGCGTTTCCGTTTCCGCTTCCCGCACCAGCTTTCGGGTGGTCAGCGCCAGCGTGTTGCTATTGCGCGCGCTTTGATGCTCGAACCCAAAGTCATGCTGCTCGATGAGCCGACCTCGGCGCTGGACGTTTCCGTTCAGGCTGAAATTCTGAATTTGCTCAAGCGCCTCCGTAAGGAACAGGGCCTCACCTATCTCATGGTGACGCACAATCTGCCGGTGGTGAGCTTCCTCTGCGACCGCCTTGCGGTCATGCAGAAGGGTCGGATTGTCGAGATTGCTGACGTCGCAGATCTTAAGCGCGGCGAGCTGAAAGAACCCTACTCGCGCGAATTGATGGCCGCTAACCACTAGGCGCGACCATTGGCCTTTCCCTGCCCTGCTCCAGGGCGCATCTCAGGACTATTTTGAGACATGACTGACCATACTAAAGCTCTTGTGGCCTTCGACGCCGCTATTGCCAAGGCAACCACTGCCGACGACGCCTTCTCGGCTCTGCAGACGTTGGTGCGTGACGTTGTTGGCGCAAAGCTCTTCACCGTCATGCTGGTCGACTGGGACCTCGAGGTCTCCCGCCGCGCCTACACCAGCCACCCGGAAACCTATCCAACTTCTGGCACCAAGCCGCTGAACTATGGTCCGTGGTTCGACATCGTCCATGGCAAGCGTGAATGCTATGTCGCCAACACCATTGAAGACATCGCCAAGGTTCTGTTCGACCACGAAACCATCAACGCGCTGGGCTGCCATTCGGTGGTGAACTATCCGGTTATCGTCAAGGACAAGCTCATCGGCACCATGAACATGCTGGACGTTGAGGGGCACTTCACACCCGAGAAGGTTGAAACCATCCGCAACGTACTCGGCACCCCAGCCAAGCTCGCTGTACTGGTCGCCACGACGCTCTAAGGCCTTACGCACACGAAATTTGAAGCGCTCCCTTGGGGGCGCTTTTTTTGTGCCTGCCATCCATAATTGCGTCGTCACGCCTGCTCCACACACCAAAAGGCCCTCCCGTGGGTCAGCACAGGAGGGCCTCGCAGGTCGAAACCTGAAGCTCGTTTAGACGGCCGCGGAAGCCATCAAGGTCGCATTGCCACCAGCAGCAGTGGTGTCGATGCAGACATGACGCTCATGCTGCAAGCGCACGATATCCTGCGGGCCTGTGAGCAGCGGAGTAATCACGCCTTGGCGCTTGGCGAGATCCTGACGGATCGTACGCAACGTGTCGGCGTCACCGAACCAAGCGATTGCGTCGAAATGCTCGCCGCAAGCACGCCAGTCTTTTTCGGTCTTGTCGGCAAAGAACACGCAGCCAGTTGCTTCTGCCATGGCCTTTTGCGCCGCAATATCGGCGTCCGTTGGTCCAAGACCGAGGAAGACACCACGCGGGAAGGCATGCAGCGTATTGGTTTCACCCGTCGGACCAGGCAACTCGATCGCTGCCGTCTGCAATGCACCCGCACCCTTGGTGAAGCGTGGCAGATAGTTCGGGCCACCAGCCTTGGGGCCTGTGCCCGAGAAGCCTTCGCCGCCGAACGGCTGGCTGCCTACGACCGCACCAATCTGGTTGCGATTGACGTAGATATTGCCGCAATGAACCTGCTCCGCAATCGACTTCACACGGGTCGAAATACGAGTGTGCAGACCAAAGGTCAGGCCATAGCCCGATGCATTGATCGCTTCGATCACCTTGGGCAGACCCTCGGCCTTGAAGGTCGCGACATGCAGCACAGGACCGAAGATTTCTTCAGGCATGTCTTCAATACCGCCGACCTTCAAAATGGTCGGAGCCACGAAAGTCCCGCCTCCAGGAGCCTTCATCTGGTGGATGATATTGGCCGTGCGCTCGGTCACATAAGCATCGATTTTGGCCTTTGCTGCAGCATCGATCACCGGGCCAACGTCATTGGCAATGTCCCAGGTATTGCCCAGACGCAGCTCATCCATCGCCCCCTTGATCATGGTGATGGTCTTGTCCGCACAGTCTTCCTGAACGTAGAGAATGCGCAGGGCCGAGCACCGCTGACCAGCCGACTGGAAGGCCGAAGCGAGGATGTCGCGCACCGCCTGTTCGGTCAGCGCCGTGGTGTCCACAACCATAGCGTTGAGACCACCGGTTTCCGCGATAAGCGGCGCGGATGGGTCGAGGTACTCCGCCATCGAGCTTTCGATGCGCTTGGCTGTTGGCAGCGAGCCAGTGAACGCAACACCCTTCACATCTGGGTTCGAGGTCAGAGCCGCACCCACGTCCGGACCACCCGGCAGCAATTGCAGAGCATCAACCGGAATACCCGCGAGACGCATCAGCTCAACCGCACGGTAAGCCACCAGCGGGGTTTGCGGCGCAGGCTTTGCTAGAACCGGATTACCGGCGACGAGAGCTGCCGCGATCTGGCCGGTGAAAATGGCCAGCGGGAAGTTCCAGGGCGAAATCGCCACGAACGGACCACGGGCTTCGCCGCTCAGGTTTTTCGCTTCCGCTGCGTAATAGTGGAGGAAATCGACTGCTTCACGCACTTCCGCGATCGCGTCATTCCAGCTCTTGCCGGCTTCACGGGTGAGCAGGGCAAAGAATTCTGCCGTATTGGCCTCAAACAGTTCTGCCGCACGGGTCAGCGCCGCAGCGCGATCTGCGACCGGCACCTGTGCCCAGTTGGACTTAGCGGCATAGGTCGCCGCTTCCGCCACTTGCTCCGGTGTCGCGTCAATCACTGTGCCAACCACATCGCTGTGGTCTGCAGGGTTAATCACTGGCTTTGCAGCGGTGTCCGCGCGGCTCATCGCGCCATAAGGGGCCGCCACCCACTGATGGGTGCGGAATGCTTCGCGTGCTGCATCGAGCTGACCGAAAGCTATTGGGTCGGTCAGGTCATAGCCACGGGAATTAGCGCGGTTGGGGAAGATATCTCCCGGCATTGGGATCGCTGCATTGTGCAGTTGGTCGCCGAGCGCTTCGAGCTTAGCAATCGGGTCTTCGGCAACGGTCGTCGCTGGAATGTCCTTGTCGGCGATCTGATAGACGAACGAGCCATTCGCGCCGTTCTCGAGCAGACGGCGAACGAGATAGGCGAGCAGGTCTTTGTGTGGGCCGACTGGTGCGTAAATACGCGAGGTCGTCTGGTGCTGCTGGCGCACGACTTCATGGAGCTGATCACCCATGCCATGCAGACGCTGCAATTCCCAAGTGTCGGTGCTGCGACCAGCTGCCTGCGCTAGGTGTAGAATAGCGGCAACGGTGTGTGCGTTATGGCCCGCAAACTGCGGATAGATGTTCTTGGAGGCAAACAGCTTCCGCGCTGCAGCCATATAGCTGACGTCCGTAGCGGCCTTGCGCGTGAACACGGGATAGCCTTCAAGGCCCATCACCTGCGCGCGCTTGATTTCGGCGTCCCAATAGGCGCCCTTAACGAGGCGGACCATGATACGGCGACCAAGGCGTTCGGCGAGCGCATCGAGCCAGTCAATGGCAGGCAGTACGCGCTTGCCATAGGCCTGCACGACAATGCCGAAACCATCCCAGCCCGCCAGTTCTGGAGTTTCCAGAACAGCTTCGATGACGTCGAGCGACAGATCGAGACGATCCGCTTCCTCCGCGTCGATGTTGAAGCTCATGTTAGCCTTCGCAGCGACAATGGCGAGCTTACGGGTCGCATCGACGAGTTCGGTCATTACGCGGTCGCGCTGCGCCACTTCGTAACGCGCATGCAGCGCTGAAAGCTTGACCGAAATACCCGGATTGTCGCGAACTGAACCGTGGACACAGTGAGGGGCCAGCGAGGTGATCGCATGCATATAAGCATCGAAATAGCGCTTGGCGTCCTCCGCGGTGCGGGCCGCCTCGCCCAGCATGTCGTAGCTATAGCGATAGCCCAGAGCTTCTGGCTTCTTAGCATTGGAAATCGCTTCGTCAATCGAACGGGCGAAGACGAACTGACCTCCAAGAATACGCATCGCCTGCTGAACAGCGGTACGGATCACCGGTTCGCCCAGACGTGCTACAACACGGTGGATGACATTGGTTGGGCCAACTTCTGGCTGACCGAGAACCTGCGAGGTGAGATTTAGCGCCCAAGAGGAGAAATTGACGAGGTTGCTTTCCGACGCCCCAAAGTGGCTCGCCCAGTTCGCGCCGCCGATCTTGTCTTGGATCAGCGCGTCAACGGTTTCATTGTCCGGCACGCGCAATAGCGCTTCGGCCATGGACATGAGCGCTAGGCCTTCTTCGGTGTCGAGACCGTATTCGGAGAGGAAGCTCTCCATCAGGCCGAGCTTTGCGCCGCTGCGCACCGCTTCCACCAGTTCTACCGCGCGGGCCGAAATCGCCTTGCGATCTTCGGTAGTAAATTCGGTGGCAGTGATCAGCGAGCGGACGAGGCTAGACTCGTCAGCGTAAATGCGTTCGTGCAGAGCGCGACGGGCGTCAGAAGCGGAAACCATGGGGCGAGACCCTAATAAGAAATCCGGATGATATTGCCAGAAGGCGATTAGGCGATTTCACTGATGATATGGATTTTTCGCGACATACGTGCGATTGTTGAGCCACACTGCAGGACAATCACCCATGAAAGATGCCATCAATAGTCCAATCAACCAGACTGATCGTAAGATCTTGGACGAATTGAGCAAAGACGGCCGTATCAGCGTGGCCGAGCTGAGCCGCCGGGTGAACCTTTCGAAGACTCCGTGTCAGGCCCGAATTAAACGGCTCGAAGAACAAGGCTATATCCTAGGCTATCGCGCGGTGATCGATCCTAAACGCCTCGGTCTGCCACACGTTGCCTTTGTCGAAGTCAAACTTAGCGATACGCGCAAGGCGGCGCTCGAAGCCTTCAACAAAGCGGTCCGCGCCCTCCCCGAGGTCGAACAGGCCCATATGATCGCCTCAAGCTTTGATTATCTGCTCAAAGTCCGTACCAAGGACATAGCCGCCTACCGCGAAGTTCTGGGCGAAAAGCTCTCGGCGCTTCCGCATGTCGCGCAAACCTCCACCCATGTCTCGATGGAAGCGGTCAAAGACGACGCGGAGTGAGTGTACTGTCGCAGTAGTGTTGGCCGAATAAGCTTGCTATGACGCGCCCATGGCCATTAGCGAACTTATCACCAGCCCAGAAGATGCACGCCAACGTGGCGACTATCCGAGCATTTTCAAACCCTTGCTCACAGCCGACGGGCTGCTGTTTCGCCTGCCCATTTCTGGCCACGTACTCACGCCAGTACAGGTCTCAAAGCTCAGCGAGATTTTGCTCCCCCTAGGCGACGCCCGCATTGGCATTTGTTCGCGCGGCACATTGGAAATCTCCGGCCTCTCGCCCGAGATGTTCACCCCAGACATTCGCAACGCCATTCTTGCGACCGTCGACGCCGAACCCGCCTTTTTCGCCGATCACAGCCCCCTGCTCGGCCTTGACGCGAGCGAAGCGCCTGCTACGGCACGCCTTGTCGCTGTTTTAAAAGAGCGCACTGCGCCTCTCGCCGCCCGCCTCGGCAATACGGTTCACCTCATCGTTGACGGCAAGGGCGCTATCTCGCTTGATGGCCTCGACGCCGATGTAGGAGTTACAGCGCAGAACGATGATCTCTGGGCCGTCACCATTGGCGGCGGCAAACCGCAAACCGTGGATTTCGATACTGCGGTGTCGACAACTCTGGCTCTGCTCAGCGCCCTCGCCGCTCTCGGCCCCGAGGCCCGCGCCAGCGATCTCTTCGTGCCCTATTCCGCCAGAACAACATCCACAGAGGCCCCACGCCTCGGTCGCATTGGACTCCGCAGTGGCGATATGAGCTTTGCGCTGCGCCTGCCCAAAGACGGTGTGCCGGTATCCGCCCTACAAAATCTCGCCCAAGCGGCCAGCGCGGACTCTATCCCTGCTCTCCGTCTCGCGCCTCATTCTGTGCTAATGATCGACAACGCCAGTGATGCTCTTATTGCATCTGCCCGGGAGTTGGGGCTTGTTTGAACTCGCTGCCGCAAAGCTCGTGTGGGACCTGGATGAGGTGAAAACCTTCGATCTCCGCGCACAAGCTGTAGAAACAGCCCTCAGCGCGGTCGAACCGGGCGCGCGCCTGATCCTCGCCCTTGGCGAGGGCAGCGACAGCCAAAAGCTCGCATCACTTCTCACCGCCAATGGCTTTGGTCGTTCGATCCTCACGCTTATTGAAAACCTCGGCCAGGGCGACGAGCAATTGCGCTCGCAAATGGCCGAGTTCTTTATGCTCGCTGATGTCGGTCGAAATGCCATCTGCGCCGTCAGCGTTGTCGCCGTGCCGCAAGGCGCACCAACAAGCAACACCACGCCGGGGCCTTGGGGCTAACCGAGCGTCGGCTTATGCGTTAGCGTCGCTTTCCACGCAGCATCACCACTTGACTGCAGCCGCGCCGCCGTCAAAGCCGCATTGGTCTCAAGACGCGTGACATCGGAACCGGGCAGCGAGGCGCGGATGGTGTCGAAAATTATCGGGTGCAAATTGAGCACGCCGCCAACATAGCCCACAGGCCTACGACCTACCCGCGCAATGAGCGCCTCGCCCAAAGCGGCAAGCTCTTGCCCCGCACGAACGAGAATGCCCCGCGCAATCTCATCGCCGTCATCGGCCGCCCGCGCCACGCCGACGGCCAATTGGCCAATCCGGCCACGGTCCCCGGCATAGACAAAGCTGCGAACAAAGTCCCAGCCCTGCCCGCCGACAAGCTCGAACATGCGTTTGCCGAGCGGGCTCGCTTCAGCCGCAGGACCGAGCCGGTCGATCTGGCGATAGAGCGCATCAAGCGCACGCAGTGCAATCCAGCTGCCCGACCCGCCATCATCGATGAGGATGCCTCGACCACCAACGCGAATATTGGGTGCGTCACCTGCCGCAATATGCACCCCAATCGAGCCGGTACCGGCAGAGATGAGGTGCCCCTCACCCGGCGCAAACGCCCCCATATAGGCCAGCACAATATCGTCGATCAGCACAATAGCGTCGCTGGGTAGCGCAAAAATGCCAGAGACCAGCACCAGCATATCGTCGCGCACTGCCGAGCCAAAACCGGTCATACCGACCGTCAGCGACTGAACCGCATATCCAGCAGCTGTCACCTCGGCAGTTATAGCTTCGAAGGCAGCAGTGATCCGTAGCTTTTCGGCTGGGTTGAACAGATGCGCCGTCGCGCCGGAAGTTTTGCCCTGCGCTACTTCAACACCGGTTTCATTCACGGCGACCCAGCGGCTGGCCGTGCCGCCAATGTCCAGCCCCAGGTGCACCGCAGTGCTCATGTGGGGACGCCTTGGGAAACAAAGGCTCGGGTAATTTCGCGCGGATTGGTAATCATGGTGCCGACAACAACTGCGTGAGCGCCAGCGCTGAAGGCGCGCTGAACGAGGTCAGGTGTGTTGTAGCGCCCCTCGGCAATCACCGGAAGCGTTTGCTGGGCCGCCAATGTTTCGAGCAGCCGATAGTCTGGCTCAGTTGGCTTAGGCTGGGTGTATTCGGTGTACCCAGAAAGCGTGGTGGCGAGATAAGTCGCCCCCCAATCTGCCGCCTTCAGTCCCTCATCCAGCGTCGAAATATCGGCAAAGACCTCGGCACCTAACTCGTCCCGAATTCGACGGATGAGAACACTAGGATGTTCGCCATGACGCGGGCGCTCGGTACAATCGAGCGCCACAACCTCCGCCCCCGCCTCAACGATAGCCGCAGCGGCCTCGAAGTTAGGAGTGATGTAGACCGGGCGGTCGTCTGCAAACACCTTGTGAATGCCGATCACCGGCAGACCCGCAGCTTTGACAGCCGCAATATCGGCCGGGCCATTGGCTCGCACCGCGACAGCACCACCGTCGCGAGCCGCAAGCGCCATAGCGCCCATAAAGACAGCCCCGTGCAGAGGATTATCCGCACGCGCCTGGCAAGAAACGACGAGGCCTTTTGGAAGGTGCACTTATTTAACCGCGCCTGAAGTCATGCCAGCGATGAACTGCTTAGAAAGAATGATGTAGATCAGAATGATCGGCGCAGCGGAGAGGGTCAGCCCCGCGAAGAGCACACCCCAATCGGTCGTGTATTCGCCCATAAAGGTGGTGAGACCCTGCGGCAGGGTTTTCAGATCGTCATTCTGGATAAAGACCAGCGGGAAGAAGAAGTCATTCCAGATTGGCACGACGTTCTGAATGGCAGCGATCACCATTGCCGGACGCACCAGAGGCAGCATGATCGACCACATGATCCGCGCTTCCGAAGCGCCATCCATACGGGCGGCATCTTCGAGCTCATTGGGCAGCGTGCGGATGAAGCCGGTCATAATGAAGATGGTCGTTGGCAGACCCATCGCCGTATAGACGAAGATCAGTGAGAGCTGATTGTTGAGGATCTGCAGATCACGCAACAACATGAAAAGCGGAATGATCGCTAGCTTCAGCGGCAGGGTCAGGCCCGCGAGGAAGAACATCAGAATAAAGGTCGAGCCTTTGAACTGATAGCGCCCCAGCGCATAGGCGGCCATAGTCCCGAGCGTCAGGATCAGCACCATGGACGAGCCGGTGACGATGAACGAGTTCATCAGATAGCGCAGGAAATTGGTCTGCGTCCAAATCTTCATGAAATTGGCGATCTGCCCAAAGTCCGGCAGAGCATAAGGCGACTTGAAGATTTCCGGCGTCGTCTTGAACGCCGAGAAGACCATGATGACGATCGGTCCGAGCATGATGATGGTGTTGGCGATCAGAATGACCTGCAACAGACCATCACGCCCCAAGGTGCCGAGCAGGCCCTTACGCTGATAGAATTTGTTATCGGCAGCAGCGGAAGCAGAGGTCATATCTGGATCTCACGAGCGCGCAGGCGGGTGGTGATGACAGCAGCCACGACCGCAATAAAGACGAAGATGAGCACAGCCAGCGCACTGCCAAGGCCAAAGTCCTGTTGACCGGCAGAGACGTTGCCGAAGGCGGTTCGGTAGAAGTAGAGGCCGAGCACGTCCGAGGAACCGAACGGCGACCCATCAAGGCCTGCCATGATGTAGGGCAGCTCGAACCAGTTGAATGCGCCCACGAAGAGCAAGGTGAAAACGATTGTCGCGGATGGCGCGACCAGCGGCCACACGACCTTGGTGATCTTCACCCATTCGCTCTCGGTTTCCATGCGGACGGCGTCAAGGATTTCGCCCGGAATGCGCTGCATGCCCGCAAGGAAGACGAGCGTTGGGAAACCAACCATATGCCATGCCTGCGCGACAATGATCGACCACAGGGCCGTGCCCGACTGGCCGAGCCAGGGTTGTGCCAACCAGCCCAATCCTACCGACTTCAGCGTCAAATTCACCACGCCGAACATTGGATGGTAGAAGAGCTTGAAGAGGTAAGCCACGATAATGGTCGAGAGCACCACGGGCAGGAAGACGGCGATCCGGTGGAAGCGGGCGCCGGGCAGTTCACGCCATAGCGCATAGGCGAGGATGAAGCCCAAGCCGTTCTGCAGCACCATCAGCGCGAAGAATACTATGACGTTGTTCTTGAAGGCATTCATTGTCCAGCTGCGGTAAGGCTCGACGAAGAGCACCGTGTGGAAGTTTTCAAGACCAACGAAGTCGCCGCGCTTCAGCCCCTGCCAATCAAAGAAGGAATAGGCGAAGGCGGACAGAATTGGATAGACGATAAAGAGCGCCACGAAAGCCAGCGGCGGCACAATCAGCATGGTGATCCAGAGACCGCGACCGGTCATACGGAGTTGAGGCATTTTGGTGCTCGCTTGGGCTTAATAGTCAGGCTCTATGCGCTGGCCCTGCCTCCCCCGACCAGCGGGAGAGGAAGGGCAGGTGCATGCCGATGCACCGAGGCACAGCCTCGGTGCGAGGGATCAAGAGTTACTTCTTGAACGGTTCATACCAAGCAGCCAGACCGGTGGTGAGCGCTTCACCAATAGCTTCCGGAGTGGTTTCGCCCGAGAACAGCTTCTGCATTTCGGCCTGGATCAGGACCGAACCCGAAGGTTCGCCAAAGCGGAAGTGTGCCAGCATCAGGTAAGGAATCGAGTTCTGGTTAAGCTCGTTGATTTCAGCCAGATCTTCGGTTTCGAACTTCACGCCTGGAACAGCCGAAAGGGTCTTCAGCTCATCAGCCATAGCCTGACCGAATTCGGTCGAAGCGAGGTAGTTGAGGAACTTGAAGGATGCTTCCTTGTTCTTGCCAGCTTCGTTGATGGCATAGCCACCGTCGAAGTAAATGGCGACGAGCTTTTCGTCGTCAGCGGCTTTGCCCGGAGCGGCGAACATGCCGGTCTGGATGTCTGGGTTCATGGTCTTGAAGGTCGAGAGTTCATACGAACCACCGACGAACATTGCCGCCATGCCCGAAGCGAAGAGCTGCTGCATCGACGGATAGTCGAGACCGATGAAGCCTTCTGGGAAATAGTCCTTGGCGAGTGCTGCGATATCGCCGAGCGCGCCGGTGAAGCGCGGATCGTTGAAGTCGGTGGTGCCAGCGACCAGCTCATCATAGAAAGCGCGACCGAACAGGGTCGAACCAAGACCGAAGGTGACGGTTTCGTTCTGCCAAGCCGTTGCGGTGCCGTTGGCGAATGGAATAACGCCAGCGTCCTTGAGCTTCTGCGAAGCAGCAATCAGCTCTTCCCAAGTGGTCGGTTCAGCAATGCCATGCTGGTCGAAGATCGCCTTATTGTAGATGACGAGCTGGGTCTGCGATGCGAATGGGATCGCATACAGAGTGCCGTCAGCGCGCATCGATTCAGCCTTGAGAGCGGCTGGATTGAAGTTGGCAATCGCAGGAACGTTCTCAACGGTCAGCGGCTCAAGATAGCCACCCACTGCGAGGTTTTCGAGGCCACCATAGGCACGAACCTGAGCAATATCAGGACCGGTGCCGCCAGCCAGTGCGGTGGCGAGAATGGTGTTGTAGTTCGTCGCTTCGAAAGTTTCGAACTTGACGGTGATGCCCGGGTTGGCGGCTTCGAAGGTCTTGATAAAGCCTTCGTAAGCGGCCTTGTCTTCCTGGCGCCAGGACCAGAATGTCAGGTCCTGAGCGAAAGACGGGGCAGCAATCAGCATGGCGGCAAGTGCCGAACCGATGCGGAGCATATTGGTCTTCATGAGTTCCCTCCCAATGAAATCGACCTACTAAAATGGTACTTGGCCGGAGCTAAATGCGCCGACCATCCGTTGCGGAAAACAGATGCGCGCTACCAGGCAGCACCGTCACGGTTACTGCGGTGTCGGGCTGATAGAGATCGTCCGGCCCGGTGCGAGCAGCCAGCAGGGTGCCATCGACTAGGCGGACATACACATAGGCGTTGTCGCCTAGGTATTCGGTGTAAACCACGTGCGCGGCAAAGCCCGCAGCTGTGATATCGCGGCTGAGACCAACAGCGTCAGAACGCAGGCCCAGCTTAAACTCATCGCCCGCGGGCAGCTCACCAACAGAGACGGAGCCGCCATTCCCGGCGAGCTCAAGCCTATCCCCGGCGCGCACCACGTCAACGAGCGTCATGCGCGGCGACCCAATAAAACTCGCGACGAACGTATTAGCCGGCGTTTCATACAGCTCGCGCGGGGAGCCGACTTGTTCAATACGACCCGCGTTCATGACCACGATCTTATCGGCGAGCGTCATCGCTTCAACCTGATCGTGGGTCACGTAAATCATCGTACCGCCAATCTGGCGATGTAGACGAGCGATCTCGAGGCGAACTTCCGAGCGCAGCGCCGCGTCAAGGTTAGAAAGTGGCTCATCGAGCAGGAAGACGCTTGGCTTACGCACCAAGGCGCGACCAATAGCGACGCGCTGGCGCTGACCACCAGAGAGTTCGCGCGGCTTGCGCTTCAGCAGCGGCTCTAGGCGCAGCATGCGGGCTGCTTCTGCAATGCGGCTTTCGACTTCTTCCTTGCTTAGCCCCATGAGGCGCGCGCCAAAGGCCATGTTCTCGTAAACATCCATATGCGGGTAGAGCGCATAGGACTGGAACACCATGGCGATGCCGCGCTTGGACGGAGGCACGTCATTCATCAACTGGCCGTTGAGATAGAAGTCACCGCCGGTGAGCGGATCGAGACCAGCGATCAAACGGAGGAGTGTTGACTTGCCGCAGCCCGAGGGACCGACAAAGACGACGAATTCCTTATCGCCAATCTCAAGATCAACGCCATGCAAGACGTCAACGCTTCGGAAGCTTTTCTTGATGCCACGTAGCGAAAGTTGAGCCACGTTAAATCTCCCCTACACCTCAGAAAGACTTCCCGGGTCTTTCAACGTCCTACTTAGGACATGTGATCTTGGAATAGTAAATTCCACAAACCCACATGTGTCAAGAATATAAAATTACAACCCAGACGACGAATTCCGACAGTTCAGACTTTAAGGATCGTCACGGCTGACTCGCTGCCCTGAATGTAATCGGTCGATCCTGGCTGGCGGCGTAACAGCAGGATGAAAAGCATATCTGTGAGAATGAATTGGGCGTCGCGCGAGGTTATTGCTGACGAGCGCACGCGTTCTTCATCACCCACCGTAAAGAGGTGAATATCGGCCAGATCGATCAGTGGGTTTGGCTGCAGGCCGGTCACCGAAATGACCGTTGCACCGCGTTTCTTGGCAACTTCCGCCGTGCGCAGGGTTTCCAAGCTACGGCCGGAATGGGACAGCGCCACAAAGACATCGTCCTTTGTGAGATTTGCCGCGTTCACCAGCTGAATATGGGTGTCGTTGTCGAGCATAACGACACGTCCAAGCTTCATCAGCTTGTAAGAAAAGTCCCGCGCCACAAGGGAAGATGCGCCAACACCGCTGAGTTGGATGCGGTTGGCGCCATGCAAAGCCTCAAGCGCCAGATCAATGGTTTGCTCGGAGTTTGCGGCCGTGGTTTCGCGCATGGACAGAAGCTTAGAACCGATCAGCTTCTGCAAAATAGTCATGTAGTTATCGGCAGAATCGATCGAACCGTGGATGACGCCACCGGGCGCCTGCCATTCCATCGCCTTGGCTTTGTTCACCGCCAACTTGAGCTGCTGATAACCGGAATAGCCGAGTTTCTGGCTGAACTTAACGACCGCGGATTGGCTACGCCCCGTTGCCTCCGCTAGGCCTGAAGAGGATAGCGCCAACATCTGTTCAGGCTGGTCTATAATGAATTGTGCGATCTGCCGATCAGCCTGCGTTAACGTGTCCAAATGGGCACTTAACAACCTGAGAACTGACATGCTCGCTCCCCACGATCATCGTTTCCACATATGGAATACATAATTCCAAGTTTGATTGACAGCCGGAATATTCGCTCCTAGCATCAAATCAATCCATGAGTGAAGGCACGATGTCCAAAAGCACCCTAATTGCAGAACTTGAGCACCTCGTGTCGGAAGCTCGCAATCCGGAAACCATGCAGATCGACTTGATGTCGACCGAGCAGATTCTTGCCGCGATGAACGCGCAGGACGCAAAGGTTGCGGAAGCTGTACGACACGAACTCCCACAGATCGCCCAAGCCGTTGATCGCATTGTTGATGCGTTCCGCAAGGGCGGGCGCCTGATCTATATGGGCGCAGGCACTTCGGGCCGTCTTGGTGTTCTCGACGCCTCTGAATGTCCACCAACCTTCGGCGTGCCGGACACTATGGTGGTTGGCATTATCGCGGGTGGTGACACTGCCCTGCGTTATCCCATCGAAGGCGCGGAAGACGATCGCAGCGAAGGTCAGCGCGATCTCGTTCGTGTGAACGCCACTGCCAATGATGTTGTCGTCGGCATCGCCGTCAGCGGCCGTACCCCTTATGTTATCGGCGCGCTGGATTATGCCAAGTCGCTCGGTGCCGTTACCGTTTCGCTCACCTGCAATCCGAATTCGCCAATCGCCAACATGGCTGACATCGCGATCTCGCCGCTGGTTGGCCCAGAATCATTGACCGGTTCGACCCGTCTCAAGTCGGGCACCGCGCAGAAGCTCGTGCTCAACATGCTGACAACCGCCAGCATGATCCGTATCGGCAAGTCCTATGAAAACCTCATGGTCGACGTGTCAGTGAGCAATGAAAAGCTGGCTGCCCGTGCGGTGCGTATCATCGGCGAAGTGACCGGCCTCGATACTGCCGAAGCTGAAATTTATCTCGACCGTTCAGGCAATAACGTTAAGCTCGCTATTCTGATGGCCCTTACTGGCCTCGATAAGGATGCAGCGACAACTGCTCTGACAAGTGCAGATGGCTTCCTCCGTCGCGCTGTCAGCGAGAACAAGGCGGACTGAAATGGACCTTCTGGTCAACCTCTATAGTCGCAAACTAGAAGAGCTTGGCGAGCGCACTACGGGTGTGGAGGCGACCATTCGGGTCGCCCTGCCCCCGGAAATGCATATTATTCAGAATTGGGTGCGTGAGCATTTTTCTGAATACTGGGTCAGTGAACTGACAGTGGCCATGGCGCATCAGCCGCCGGGGTGCCTCGTAGCTATTGTTGACGGCAAGCTCGTCGGCTTTGCTTGCTACGATGCGACCGCCAAGGGCTTTTTTGGGCCAACGGGCGTTGACGAAAGCCAGCGCGGCAAAGGCATTGGCCTCGCGCTATTCCATCGCACACTCGTCGCCATGAAAGCCCAAGGCTACGCCTATGCGGTGATTGGCTCGGCTGGACCGATCGATTTCTATAAAAATGCGGTAGGCGCCCTACCCATCCCCTCTGACAACGAAGACATTTACCAAGGGCTGCTTCGGATTAAGAAGCCGCTCGTCGAGGACTAGTATCTATGTCGACCTCAACTCCACTCGCACTTTTCGTTGGCATGCCCAGCCCTGAGTTGTCGGAAAATGAGGTCGCGTTTTTCAAAGAAGCCAATCCGTTTGGCCTGTTTCTGTTCAAGCGCAATGTGCAGAATAATGACCAGGTTCGCCGTCTCGTCGCCCAGTTCCGAGAAGCTGTTGGGCGCGACAATGCTCCGGTCTATATTGATCAGGAAGGCGGGCGCGTGCAGCGCCTCGACAATGGCAACTGGCCCCTATTCCGTCCGCTAGGTCACTTCGGCCAATTGGCAAAAATAGATTTGGACCTAGCCAAGCATGCGCTGCGTCAATCCCATCTAGCGATGGGCTCGATGATGAGCGAAATGCATATCGGCTCCGGAACGGCCCCCGTGGTCGACCTCGCTCGCGCCGGGACGCACGCCATCATTTCCTCGCGCACGTTCAGCTCTGATCCGGAAATCGTCGCCGTTCTCGGGCGCGTCGCTATCGATGCGCTGCTCGAGACTGGCTCTATGCCGATCATGAAACATGTCCCCGGCTATGGCCGCGTTGAGGTCGACCCGCACCACGATCTGCCCGTGGTGCATGCCGATGTGGCCGATCTCATGGGTACAGACTTCCTGCCCTTTATGCGACTCAAGGACACGCCTTGGGCCATGGTCGCGCATCTGATTTTCACCAGGATTGACCCAGACCTGCCGGCGTCAATCTCGCCGAAAGTCTGTGATCTCATCCGCAATACTCTCGGCTATGACGGCGTTCTGACCACCGACTGCCTCACCATGGACGCCCTCTCAGGCACATGGGACAGTCGCGTCACTGCCGCGCTCGATGCCGGTTACGATATCGCCCTTCACAGTCAGGGCGACCTTTCTCAAAGCGAAGCTGCATGCAAAGCTGCTCGTCCGTTGAGCGAGGTAAGTCTGAAGCGCATTGCTCGCGCCGAAGCCAGACTGGGGACTACTCGCGTGGACGTACAAGCGCTCCATGCCGAGGTTGAAGAAATTTTCAGGGAGAGTGGCATCGCCTAAAGCGAGCCGCCAAACAAGGAGACTGAAAATGAAGAAGCTCATGCTTCTCGCGGCAACGTCCGCAGCAGTGTTGACCATGGCTGCGCCTGCTTTTGCGCAGAACGTGCTGACCATCTCGTCGGAACAGACGACAACCTTTGTTCGCAACTTCAATCCATTCGGTCAGACATCTGCCCGCTTCACCACGCTCCACTTCATCTATGAGCCATTGGTGGTATTTAATCGCCTGAACGGCAACGAGCCGCACTTCCGTCTTGCCGAAAGCTTTGAGCTGGCTGACGATCTGATGTCGATAACCTTCACCTTGCGTGAAGGCCTCAAGTGGTCGGACGGTGAAGCCCTCACTGCTGACGACATCATCTTCACCTATGACTATATCGCCAAGTTCCCGGCTCTCGATTTCATCTCGGTCACCCAGCAGCTGAACTCGGTTGAAAAGGTCGATGATCGCACCGTTCGCTTCAACCTCAAGGAAGCCAACTCGCTGATCGCTAACACCATCGTCGACATGCCGATCGTGCCCGAGCACATCTGGGCGTCGATTGAAGATCCGGTGACCTTCGCCAATGAAACCCCTGTGGCTTCCGGTCCAATGACCGAAATCACCCGTTTCACCCCGAACGTCTACGAACAGTGCCGTAACCCGCACTATTGGGACAATGACAACCTTGCCGTTGACTGCCTGCGCATGCCGCAGCTGGCCGACAACCCGCAGGTTCTCGCGGCTCTCGCTGAAGGCTCGCTCGACTGGGCAACCAGCTTCATCCCGGACATCGACAACACCTTTGTTGCCAAGGACCCGGAACACCACAAATATTGGTTCACCCCATCGAGCCTCGTCTCGCTGCAGATGAGCCAGGTTTCGCCAGACGAGAACGCTCGTAAGGCTTACACCGACGTCAACTTCCGTCGTGCGCTGAGCATGATCATTGACCGTCAGACCATCGTCGACATCGCTGGCTATGGCTATCCGCTGGTCAATGGCGATCCATCGGGCCTAGGCGAACTCTATGCGTCCTTCGGCAATCCGGAAGTGAAGGCACAGTTCGGCCAATACGGCGAATTCAACTATGACGCTGGCGTCGCTCTTCTGGACGAAGCTGGTTATGTTGACGCCGACAATGATGGCTTCCGTGACAATCCGGATGGCTCCAAGCTCGAAATCGACTTCATGGTGCCAAACGGTTGGACCGACTGGATCGACGCGGTTCAGATCTCCATGGAAACCATGCAGCAGGCTGGCCTCAACGTGAAGATGAGCACGCCAGAAGCCGCCGTGTGGACCGCAGCGCTGATCTCGGGCGAATACTCCATGACGCTGAACGCACTGGCATCGGCTGCCGACCCGTACTTCCCGTACATCCGTTCCTACAACCCGGATGATTTCGGCAAGTCGCGCTTCACCGCACCACACTGGTCGAGTGAAGAGGTTTCCAAGCTCCTGTCTGAATACAAGCAGAGCAAGGACCCGGCCACTCGTAAGACCGCGATGGACAAGATTCAGCTGATCATTGCTGAAGCGCTGCCAATCGTGCCGCTCTACAACAGCCCATCGTTCTACGAGTACAACACCAAGCGCTTCACGGGTTGGGCTGATGCCGAAAATCCGAAGTACTCGCCTGTTGTCTCGAACGCTAACCCGGCGCGTGTTCTGCAGCTGCTCGACCTCGACCCGGTCGCTCAGTAATCACCACTAAAAGGGAGGGCGTTGAACGACGCTCTCCCGACCCCCGCGGCGGAACGCGCGGGACACAGAAGGGATGACAGCTGATGGCTTTCCTGCTTCGGCGGCTCGCATTCTATTTCGCCGCCTTTATCGTTGCTGCGACAATCAATTTCTTCCTGCCGCGCCTTATGCCCGGCGATCCTATCCAGATCATGTTTGCGAGCGCGGGTTCTGAACTCAGCCTCGAAAATCTGAACGCTCTGAAGCTGACATTTGGCTTCATCGATGCGCCGATTGGCGAGCAATATCTGGCCTATCTCAAGAGCGTATTTACCGGCGATCTCGGCCGCTCGATCAAGTTTTTCCCGCTGCCCGTGACAGAGCTGCTGATGCGCGCTCTGGTCTGGACGCTGGGGCTAATGGGCCTCGCCACCGTTCTGTCGTTCGTCTTGGGTACCTTGCTCGGTGTTATGGCCGCTTGGCGTCGTGGCACGATATTCGACTCCTTCGTGTCCCTACTGGCGATTTTTGCCAGCTCGGTTCCGGCCGTTGTGGTGTCGCTGGTGATGCTGTTCATCTTTGGCTACACGCTGAAATGGTTCCCCAATGGCTATGCTGCAGACCCCATGCTCGATCCCGCCTTTAGCGGCGAGTATATCTGGAGCGTCATTCGTCACGGCACTCTGCCGCTGCTGACCATGCTATTCGTCATGACCGGCGGCTTCGCCGTGACCATGCGCAACAATATGATCAACCTGTTGGGCGAAGATTACATCGTCATGGGTCGCGCCAAGGGCCTCTCCGACAATCGCGTCATGATCTGGTACGCGGCGCGTAACGCGCTGCTGCCGACCGTATCGAGCCTTGCCATTGCATTGGGCACAGTCCTCGGTGGCGCGCTGGTGGTGGAAGTGGTGTTCAACTACCCCGGCCTCGGCAACACGCTCTACCAAGCCATTCTGGCTCGCGACTATCCCGTCATCCAAGGGCAGTTGCTGATCATGACCGCCGCAATGCTGGTCTCCAATTTTGTCGTCGATCTGAGCTATGTCCTGCTCGATCCGCGCTTGAAGAAGGCGTAAGTCATGGACCTGCTCAACCAACTCAAACATAACAAGAAAGCCGTGATTGGGCTTTCGCTGTTGTTCCTTATCATCCTCGTCGCGATCTTCGCGCCGTTCCTAACGGAATACAGCCCAACCCAGCGCGTTGGCCGTCCGCACCAGCCGCCTTCTGCGGACCACTGGCTGGGCACAACCCGCCTTGGGCATGACGTGTTCACCCGCCTGATCTATGGCGCCCGCGTTTCTCTCGCCGTGGGCTTTGGCGCAGGTCTGCTCATCACCGTGATTGGCACCGTGCTGGGCATTATTGCGGGCTATAAGGGCGGTGTGGTCGATGAAGTGATCAACTTCTTCACCAACATGGTCCTCGTTGTTCCCAACCTGCCGTTGTTGCTGGTTCTGGCCGCATTCATTGGTCAGGCTAGCCCCTTGGTAATCGCCCTTATTTTGGGGGTTACCTCATGGGCCTGGGGCGTGCGGGTCACCCGTTCGGAAACCCTTTCCATTCGCCAGCGCGACTATGTCAAATCCGCCGAAATGCTCGGTGAACCGGCATGGCGCATCATGGCGCTCGAGATTTTCCCGAACCTGATCTCCATTGTTGGCATCAACTTCATCGGCTCGGTTATTTACGCCGTCATCACCGAAGCTACCCTTGAGTTCCTCGGCCTTGGCGATCCGAATACCGTCTCTTGGGGCATCATGTTGTTCAACGCGCAGAACGCTTCGGCGCTGTCAGTTGGCGCGTGGTGGGACCTGCTCTCGCCTTGCTTTGCTCTGGCCGTGCTGGGCCTCAGCTTGGCGCTCATCAACTTCGCCATCGACGAGATCGCCAATCCGCGTCTGCGCACCGGGGGCATGCTGACACGTTGGACCAGAATGGTCCGTCTTGGAGAGGGCAAGCTATGACCTATCCCGTTCTCTCAGTTCGTAACCTCAACATCGACTATATTGGCGCGGACAAGAATTTCAGCGCCGTTAAAGACGTCAGCTTCGACATCGCACCGGGCGAGTTTTTTGGCCTCGCTGGAGAGTCCGGCTGCGGCAAGAGCACGATCGCTTTTGCGATTAGCCGCCTGCATCGCCCCCCGGCCCTGATCCGTAAGGGCAGTGAGATTATCGTTGGCGGCCGCGATGTGCTGCAGCTCAACGACAAGGAGCTGAAAAGCTTCCGTTGGCGCGAAGTGGCCATGGTGTTCCAGAGCGCGATGAACTCGCTCAATCCGGTTTTGACCATCGCAGACCAGTTCTACGATGTGCTGAAAACTCACACCAAGGTCACCCGCGCCGAAGCCCGTGAGCGGGCAGCAGAACTGCTCAAGCTGGTCGACATTTCGCCGGATCGCCTCGACGTTTACCCGCACCAATGTTCGGGCGGCATGCGCCAACGTATTGTTATTGCTATCTGTTTGTCGCTCAATCCAAAGCTGCTGATCATGGATGAGCCAACGACAGCGCTCGACGTGGTGGTGCAGCGCGAAATCCTTCAGCGCATCGACGTACTACGCAAGCGCTTGGGCTTTTCCGTGCTGTTCATCACCCATGATCTGGGGCTGATGGTGCAGGTCAGCGATCGCATTGGCATTATGCTCAGTGGCGAGATGGTCGAATGCAACGACAGCCAGACGATCTATAATTCGCCCCAGCACGACTACACCAAGAAACTCTGGGCCTCGATGCCCAAGCTCCATGGCGAGCAAATCCGCCCGGAGGCATCGGCATGAGCCAGTCACCAGTTCTCGCCCTCGACAATGTCTCAAAAGTCTTCGGTCGGGCCACCAATCCGGTCTATGCCGCACGCTCGGTCAGCTTTGGCCTTCATGCCGGTCGCACCCTCGCCCTGGTGGGCGAAAGCGGCTCCGGCAAGACCACGGCTGCACGCCTCATCATGCGAGAGTATACGCCAGAGGAGGGCCAGTTGATGTTCAATGGTCAGCCGCTCGGCAAGGCCAATACCAAGGCGCTCAAGGACTACAGAGCTTCGGTGCAGATGGTGTTTCAGGACCCATTCTCGTCGCTGAACCCAACGCATACAATTTTCTACCATCTCGAGCGCCCGCTCAAACTGCATCAGAAGCAGCTCAATAAGGCGCAGCGCCACGAGAAGGTCGAAGAGCTGCTGCGTCGCGTCCGCCTCGACCCCGAGCTGGTGATGAAGAAATATCCGCACGAGCTTTCGGGCGGTCAGCGTCAGCGTATTTCGATTGCCCGCGCTTTGGCGGTGAACCCCAAGGTCATCGTTGCCGACGAGCCAACGTCAATGCTCGACGTATCGGTGCGCCTTGGCGTGTTAAACTTGCTTAACGATATGAAAAAGAACGATAATCTCGCTCTTCTCTATATCACACACGACATCGCCACTGCCCGTTTTGTCGCCGAGGACATCATGGTGATGTATGCGGGGCAGATCGTCGAATGGGGCGCAACCGACAGCGTTCTGACCAATCCGCAGCACCCCTATACCCGCCTCTTGTTGGCGGCGGTGCCGGACCCGGATCGACGCTTCGATGCGGCGCAACCGGGTGAGCTAGAACAGATCGAAGACATTCGCCGTCGCTCCGCCCTGCCCCAATCTAATATTCACCAGATTGCCGAGAACCACTTCATCCGCCCAATGGCCGAATAAAATTTAGGAACGCGCGGGGGAAGCCTCGCGCGTTGCTTGGTCGGCGAGGATCGCCGTCAACAAAATACGGATCGGTCAAAGTTACAGCCCTCAGCCACGCCCTACGAATGGCATTGTAGTGGCCATTACGGTCATGGTGAGTACATTTGCGTCTAGGGGCAAATTTGCCATGTAGCTCACGGCCTTAGCGACGTGTTCGACGTCCATTGTTGGCTCAACCATGGTCTGGCCATTCGGCTGTAAAATGCCGGTGGTCATGGCTTTGGTCATGTCGGTCTGGGCGTTGCCAATGTCGATTTGTCCAACCGCAATGTTGAAGGCGCGACCGTCTAGCGAGGAAGCCTTGGTCAGGCCGGAAATCGCATGTTTTGTAGCGGTATAGGGCGAGGAGTTCGGGCGGGGCGTTGTGGCTGAGATGGAGCCATTGTTGATGATCCGGCCGCCCTGTGGGGACTGCGCTTTAAACTGCTTAAAGGCGAACTGCGTGCAGAAAAATGCCCCGTCTAGGTTAGCAGACACGACATTGCGCCACTGTTCTTTTGTCAGATTTTCCAATGGGATAGGTGGCGCGCCCATGCCGGCATTGTTGACCAGAAGATCGAGCCGGCCCCAATGGGTGATGACGGTTTGGAAGGCTGCTTCGACGGCGTCACGGTCGCCGATGTCGACTGGTACGGTGAGAGTCTGCTGGCCACTCGGGTCGAGTTCGTGCGCGGCTTCGTCTAGGACGGTTAAGCGACGACCGAAGAGGGCGACGGAAAAACCATCTGCAAGCAAGGACTTAACGATTGCCTTGCCGATCCCCGTTCCGCCACCAGTGACGATTGCAACCTTGGTCATGACGCCCTCCCATTTTGACTTATAGCCATATTCCACGGTTCAGGTTTTGTGTCTCTAGTCTTGTAACTCTTGGGCGTTTGAGTGGCATTTGGCTGGCACTTAAGGGCCTGCGGGTAGGCCTTCACTGGGCACTTTGGTGCATTTTCGGGGCCGTGGCGTCGCATTCACATCGTTCCGCCGTTTTGGTGTAACTGATCGCCGCTGAGCGTGGAAAATGAACGGCCCATTTTCAAGAATCCAAGTCGGAATGAAAATCGGCACAACCCGCACTATTGTGTTGTTTGAGGCTGACGGCACACCCAAGGCAGGTTAGTTTTGGCCAACCCAAGTTCATGCTGAGAGTGTATCGTGCTCACTATTGAAACGCCGACCCCCGTTGTCGATCTCGACCGCGTTGATGCCAATCTGACCAAGATGCAGGCTTATGCCGATGCGCATGGGTTGAAACTGCGCCCGCATATTAAGACGCATAAGATCGTGCAGTTGGCGAAACGCCAATTGGAGCTCGGCGCTGTTGGCATCACCTGCCAAAAATTGCAGGAAGCCGAAGTGATGGCGGATGCGGGGATCACCGATATTCTGATCTCCTATCCGCAGATCGGGTCGTTTAAAGCAGCGCGCCTGGCTGAACTGGCAAAGCGCGCGGACATGACCGTCGCCGTTGATAGTGTCGAGGGCATTGAGACCGCTGCTGCTGCTGCCGAGGTCGCGGGAAAGCCGATCAAGATTCTCGTTGAGTTCGATAGCGGCATGAAGCGCACGGGCGTGCAGACCGTGGAACAGGCCACGGCTTTGGCGGTCGCGGTCGCGGCGGAGAAGAACCTTGTTCTCGAAGGTCTCATGACCTACCCGACTACGGAGCAGACCGCGCCCTTCGTGGCAGAGGCTAAGAAGCAGTTCGCGGACAAGGGCCTTGAAATTCGCACGGTCTCGAGCGGCGGCACGCCGAGCGCTTTCCGGACCCACAAGAGCGCGGGCGTAACCGAATTGCGCGTCGGTACGTATATTTTCAACGACCGCATGATTATGGAAGCAGGCGCGGCAACGCTTGAAGAGACCGCTTTGCATCTCTACGCGACAGTCGTCAGCCGCCCGACGGAAGACCGCGCCATTATCGATGCTGGCAGCAAGACGTTTACCAGCGACATGGCGGGTGGCAGTGCCAAGGGCCACGGCCTAGTGCTTGGATATCCAGATGCCATCATCGAGCGCATCAGCGAAGAGCACGGCATGCTCGACGTTTCAGCTTGCGCGACAAAACCTGTGGTTGGGGAAGTGCTGGAAATTGTACCGAACCACGTCTGTCCGGTTGTGAACCTGCATGACCGCCTCACGATTGTGCAAGGCGGCCAAGTGATTGGTGAGTGGAAGGTGGATGCACGAGGGCTGACGCGCTAAGCGTCAGCGACCGCGCAGGACCTCATCCACAAAGCGCAGATTGCCTGCGGTTAGACCGGCGTCGACAGGAATGGTGACGCCGGTGACGCCCGATGCAGCATCGGAAATCAAGAACAGCGCAGCATTAGCCACTTCTGTTGGGCTGACCATGCGGCCCAACGGATAGTGCGGCAGCACATTGTCCAAAAGCGTACCATCGGCCGCGAGGCGATGATCCCAGGCCGGGGTGCGAACCGAACCGGGCGCTACGGTATTGGCGCGCACATTCTTCTCGCCATATTCAACAGCAATGCCCTTGGCATAGGCGACAAGGCCAGCCTTGGCCGCCGAGTAAGCCGGGTTGCCGTAATGGCCTAGTGCGTTGACCGAGGTGACAAAGACAATGCTGCCCTTGTTGGCCGAGGCCATGGCTTCGGTGATCGGGTCAACCAGCGCATAAGCGCCGTTGAGATTGATCGCCATTTCGCTGGACCAAACATCATCATTGAGATGACCAAAGTGTTCAGCGCGGGTGAAGCCAGCATTGGCGACCACACCATCGAGTGGGCCGTTGGCTTCCAGATAGGCGGAGATGGCGGCGCGCGTGGCTTTGGCATCGGCCTGATCGAACAGGACCGAACCTGCAATCGGCAGGCCCTCCAGATCTGCGGCGGTGCGGTCTGCACCGATGACCTTGGCACCAGCATCGGCAAAAATCTGCACCAGCGTGCGGCCAATGCCGCCGCCAGCGCCAGAAATCAGAACGGTTTTGCCATCAAGGCGAAACGGCGATTGGGGCATGGGAGACGTCTCGGTTTAACTTATGGGCCTTTATAGGCGATGCAGTCGATTTCGACTTTGCAGTCGACCATCATGTGGCTCTGAACGGCGGAGCGGGCTGGCGGATGTTCGCCAAAATAGCTCTTGTAAACCGCGTTAAAGCTCCAGAAGTCGCGCGGGTCATCGAGCCAGACGCCACACTTGACGACATGCTCAAGGCCGTAGCCAGCCTCTTCGAGGATCGCGATGAGGTTCTTGATGGTCAGATGGGTCTGTTCGACAATCCCATGCCCAACAATTTCGCCATCTTTCATCGACACTTGGCCAGACACAAAGAGGAAGCCATTGGCTTCAACAGCGCGGGCAAATGGCAAGTTCTGGCCACCAGCGCCTGCTTTCTCGGCTCCATAACGCTTGATCGGCATTCTGCACCTCCAAAACACGGGTTTTATGTAACGGAATTTCGTTATTGAAGGCAGCATAACGGCAATTGCGCATCTGCGGCGATAAAATCGAACTCAGAATGTAAATTTCTTACGTGATCAGCGCAAAAACATGGTGTAGCGTTTGAAGACCTCAGCGCGACCAAAGTTTGGATAGAAAATTGCGCCTCTTCACTGCGGCCCTAGCGACCGAAACAAACACTTTTTCTCCCATCGCCGTCGATAAGCGCGCTTTCGAAGCATCACTTTATGCAAAACCGGGTGAGCATCCGGCGACGCCTACACTGTGCAGCGCACCGATCACTGTTGGCCGTGAAGTGTGCGCGCGCGAAGGCTGGACGCTGATTGAGGGCTCGGCCAGTTGGGCAGACCCGGCTGGCATGGTGGCACGCGCCACCTATGAAGAATTGCGCGACGAAATTCTGGAGCAGATTAAAGCCGCTCTGCCGCTCGACGGTCTGGTGCTTGGCCTGCACGGCGCGATGGTGGCGCAGGGCTATGACGACCCGGAAGGCGATTTCCTCTTCCGTGTGCGCAAAATCGTTGGGCCAGACGTGCTGATCTGCGCCGAGCTTGATCCGCATAGCCACCTCACCGCCAAGCGTGCGGCGCAGGCCAATTTCTTCGTCTACTTCAAAGAATTCCCGCACACTGATTTCGTTGATCGCGCGCGAGACCTTTGGGACATCGCGGTGAAGGCGCTCAAGGGCGAAGTCACGCCCCATATGAGCATTTTCGATTGCCGCATGATCGATGTGTTCCCAACCTCAAAGCAGCCGATGCGCGGCATTGTTGACCGCATGATGGAGATGGAAAAGACCATTCCCGGTCTGCTCTCGCTCTCGGTCGTGCATGGCTTCATGGCAGGCGACGTGCCGGAAATGGGCACCAAGGTTGTCGCCATCACTGACAATAATCCCGCCCTCGGCGCGGAACTGACCGAAAAGATCGGCCGCGAACTGTTCGATCTGCGCGGCACCTTCATGGTCAGCCAGGTGGACGAAAAGACTGCCGTGGCGCAGGCGCTTGCTGCAACGCAGTTTCCAGTGGTGATCGCCGACGTATGGGACAATCCGGGCGGCGGCACTTCGGGCGATGCGACCCTGCTCTTGGAAGAGTTCATGGCGCAGGGCGCAACCGGCCTTGCTGTGGGCACAATCTGGGACCCGATTGCGGTGCAGATTTGTTTTGCAGCGGGCGAAGGGGCAGAAATCCCCCTGCGCTTTGGGGCAAAATCGGCGCCGTTTACAGGCAGTCCTATTGACCGCACGGTGACGGTGAAGAAGCTCGTGCGCAATGCCGAGATGAAGTTCGGCGATAGTTTCGCGCCGTTTGGCGATAGCGTTTGGATCCACTTCGACGGGATCGATGTGATCCTCAACTCGACCCGCGCGCAGAGCTTTGACCCGAGCCTCTATTCGGTGATGGGAATTGACCCAACCAAGCAGAAATATCTGCTGATCAAGTCGACCAACCATTTCTACGACAGTTTTTCGAGAATAGCGTCGCAGATCATCTATTGCTCGGCGGGGAAACCCTATCCGAACAAGCCAGCTGAAACCAACTACCGCAAGGCGCGTAAGGACATTTGGCCAATGGTGGCCAATCCTTGGGCGTAAGCAGCGGTTTTATTGAATTGAGAAGCGGGGTTTTGGCCCCGCTTTTTTTGTTTTGGGGGGAGTTCGCGGGGATGGGAAGGCCCCCTCACCCGGCCCTCTGGGCCGACCTCTCCCCCAGAGGGAGAGGTGAAGAGGTGTGCTCGCGTGGCGCCGGCATGGGCTGGCTTGGCGGACGATCTGGTTCGTCGCGGGCACGGTCTGGATCACCCGATCAAATCGGGTGATGACGGGGTGGAGGGGCGTGGGAGTATGTGTAGGGGCTAAAGGCCCCCTCACCCGGCCTGCGGCCGACCTCTCCCCCAGAGGGAGAGGTAAGAGGTGTGCTCGCGTGGCGCCGTCGCTGGGTGACTTGGAGGGCGATCTGGTTCGTTGCGATGACGGTCTGGATCACCCGATCAAGTCGGGTGATGACGGAGTGGAGGGTACGAGGAGTTGTGTAGGGGCTGAAGGCCCCCTCACCCGGCCTGCGGCCGACCTCTCCCCCAGAGGGAGAGGTAAGAAAGGGAGAGGTGAGAAAGAGACGGGTAAGGAGCGTTAGTCGCCTAGCGGTTGGGCGTCGTCGCCGTCGCGGTGGATGACCAACTGGTGCTTAATGCGGCGCATGCTGACGACGGCTTGCGGGCCGAGGCGGGCGGCGACGGTCTGGGAGAGAATGTCGAGCACGGCCAGGAAGGAGTAGCGGCTCGGCGTGGGGCGGAGAATGTCCTGATTTTCACGCCAGGTTACAGGCACGAAAATGTCGGCCTGCGCGGCCATGGGGGAATTGGCACGGGTGAGCACTACGCAGGTCGCGCCGTATTCCTTGGCCACCGAGATCGCATTGACCAGCGGCATGTTATTGCCCGAGAGCGAAAAGGCGACGACCACGCTTTCCGCTGGAGCGGAGGCAGCCCGCATCATCTGCATTTGATGGTCAACCGAGGATGCCACCTTAAGACCCAGCCGGAAGAAGCGGGCTTCGGTTTCCGTGGCCAGCATGGAGGACGCGCCTCCGGAGCCAAAGGTCATGACGAAACTGGCCCGTACAATGGCTTCGGCAGCGCTATCGATGGCGTCGAAATCGCAGGTCTCGAAGGTGTCATAAACCGTCGATTGAATGCCGTTGATGACGCCCTGGGCGATTTCGCGCACGCTGGACGGACCAGATGAGGGCGCGAAATAGCGCTGACCGACGAAGCGGGACTGTGCCAGACGGACTTTAAAATCGGCGTAGCTGTCGCAGCCGAGGCGGCGGCAGAAACGTGTCACCGTTGGCGGCGACACGTCAGCTTGGGCGGCCAAGTCCACGATGGACATTTTGAGAGCGCCATCGACGTCTGCAAGAACGATATCTGTCAACACGCGCTCTGAGCGTGTGAAACTATCCTTCTCGGTCTGTAGCATTCCCACTAGGTCCAGCATGAACTTACCCCGCTAATGTCGTAGCGGCTTAGTACACAGCCAGACCGTTGGCGTCGAACAGGTGAGCCTGTGCCAAATCGAAGCCCTGTGTAACCTTCTGCCCATCGGCCAGGTTCGGATTGCCTTCGAAGAGGCCGATGAAGTTTTCACCGGCTGGCAGGGTCGAATAGGTAATCGAGTGGATACCGAGCTGTTCGACAATGCTCGGGGTGACTTCGATTTTGAAATCGCCGCCATTGAGCTTGAGGTGTTCAGGACGAATGCCCAGGGTCACCTGCTGGCCAACAATCGCGGTGCTGGTGCGCGGCAGACCGATGGTGCCCAGAGCACCCAGATCGACCTGAGCGGTCGTGCCATCGGCCGAGGTCACCTTGCCGGTGATGAAGTTCATCTTGGGCGAGCCAATGAAGCCAGCCACGAAGAGATTGTCAGGCTTGTGGTACAGCTCGAGAGGGGAGCCGACCTGAGCAATATTGCCGTGATCAAGGACGACGATCTTGTCGGCCATGGTCATGGCTTCAACCTGATCGTGGGTCACGTAGATCATGGTCGAGCCGAGGCGCTTGTGCAGCTCCATAAGCTCGATACGCATTTCCGAACGAAGCGCTGCGTCAAGGTTGGAGAGCGGTTCGTCGAAGAGGAAAATCTTAGGCTGGCGGACGATCGCGCGACCGATCGCAACGCGCTGGCGCTGACCACCAGACAACTGGCCCGGACGGTGCTGCAAACGGCTTTCCAGCTGGAGCACCTTGGCGGCGGCGGCGATGCGCTTGTCGACTTCGGCCTGCGGCAGTTTTTCAACGCGCAGCGGGAAGGCGATGTTTTCATACACCGACATATGCGGGTAGAGCGCATAGGACTGGAACACCATGGCAATGCCACGCTGAACCGGGGGAAGATCGTTGACGGGCTTACCGCCAATTTCGATGGAGCCCGAGGTGACGTCCTCTAGGCCCGCAATCATGCGGAGGAGCGTGGACTTGCCGCAACCAGATGGGCCGACGAAGACCACGAATTCGCCTTCGGCGACGTCCAGATCAATGCCTTTAATGATGCGTGCTTCATTAAAGGACTTTTCGAGGTTTTTGAGGCTCAACTGCGACATGGTTGTCGGCTCCCGACGGCATTATTCTCTCTTGGGTGCCGCCGCCCCGGTTGGCAGGGCGGCGACTAGGTCGGACAGACCTTACTTGTACTGCTCGAGTTCGCCGGCAGCCTTTTCGAGGGCCGCAGCTGGCTCAGCAGCGCCGGTGACAACCGACTGAACCAATTCGATCATGACGTTCTGCAGGCCGATGTAGTCAGCAAACAGAGGCTCTGGACCACCAAACTCGATACCGTCGAGGAATGGCTTCCAGTATGGCTTGGCAGCAACCATTTCTTCGGTCTGTGGCTGGAGTGGACGCAGTGGGGTCAGACCCTGAGCCATTTCAGCTGCGAACTGGCGTTCACCGTCGGTGAGGAACTTGGCAAGGCTGATAGCCTGTTCTTCAACACCGGTGCCCTTGAAGATTGCAAGAGCGTCGGTGATCAGGAGCGTGCCTGGACCCTGTGCGTCTGGACCACGTGGAAGGTCAGCAACACCCCAGTTCATGCCAGCTTCGGTCGCCAGGTTTGCAGCACCTGGGGACGCTTCGATCATGGCAACGCCACCATCGAGCCAGATCGCGCGAACTTCGTTCTGTTCGTAAGCGGTTGGGCCTTCTTCCGAGTAAGGAACGATTGCCTTGATCGCTTCGAGAGCGGCCAGAACCTGTGGCGAGTTCAGGGTGATGTTGCCTTCAGCATCGATCACCGAACCATTGTTGGTGTAAACCCAGTGCAAGAACTGGTGCATGGTGTTGTCGAAGGTCTTGGCGACCAGACCATAGCCAGCAGCGTCGGTCTTTTCGGTGATCTGCTTAGCGAAAGCGATCTTTTCTTCCCAAGTCTTCGGTGGGGTTTCTGGATCGAGGCCAGCTGCGGTGAACAGGTCCTTGTTCCAGTAGAAAGCCTTGGTCGAGAACGCGACTGGAACGCCCCACTGGGTGCCGTCGAAGGTTACGGTGTCCGGTACGTAGTTGTAGTAGGACGCCTTTTCTTCTTCAGTCATTGGGACTTCGACGATGAGGTCGTTGTCAGCAAACTGCTTGAGAGCGCGCGAACCGACGTAAGCCATAGCAACTGGGGTACCAGCAGCAGCAAGCGTGGTTACCTTGTCCTGGCACTGGCCCCAGCCAACGATTTCCGGAACGATTTTGAAGCCTGGGTTGGCAGCTTCCCACTCAGCAAAGCTTTCAGCATAGCCTTCAGTGAGTTCGTCACCGCAGTTGATGAAAGTGATTTCTTTGTCCTGCGCATAGGCAGCGGGTGTGGCAACGGCCACAGCCAGCAGGGATGCAGCAAGCAAACCAGATGTCTTCAGCATATTAGTCTCCCTTAAAAATGGGCCCCTTCGCCCATAGTTACTGTTTCACGGCACCAGCTGTGAGGCCGGCGACGAGATATCGCTGCAGGAACACGATGACGATCATGACCGGCAGAATTCCGATGAAGGACGCAGCCATCAACTCGTTCCAGATGACTTCCTGCTTGCCGAAGAAGGCGAAGAGGCCAACTGGCAGCGGCATGAATTCGGTCTTGGAGTTGAAGGTCAGCGCGAAGATGAACTGCTGCGCATAAGCACCGATGAAGGTCATGATGGCGACCACAACAATGCCCGGCATAGCCAATGGCAGGATGACACGGCGCAGGGTGTAGAGACGGCTTGCGCCATCGACCCATGCGGCTTCGTCCAGCTCCTTGGGAATGCGCATCATATAGGTACGCAGCAGCCAGATGGAGGACGGGATGAGGAAGGCCGCACCCGGCACAATCATCGCCCAGTAAGTGTTCAGCAGGCCCAGGCCGCGCATCAGACGGAACAGCGGGATGAGCAGAACTGCACCCGAGAACATGTTCACGGCCAAGAACGCACCCAGCAGCATTGCCGACCCGGTGAACGGGAAGCGGGCGAAGGCATAGGCCGCAGGCACCACCACCGCGATCACCACAATGGTGACGACTGTGGAGATGAAGAACGAATTGAAGATGTGCATGCCTAGGGCCGGCACAGACTTCCACATGGTGAAGTAGGCGTCGAACGAGCCGTTCTTCGGGATGAAGCTATACGGCGTCGAGAACAGCTGCGAGAGCGGCTTGAGCGAGACAAGGAACCCTTCAATGAAGGGCGCCAGGACGAAGAACAAGAACACGGCAATACCAGCGTAGAGCGACGCGATCTCGTACCATTTGTAGCGGTCGATCATCGGCTTTGAAGAGCGAAGTTTTACACGCTTTGGCTTGACGGTTGCAGGGCTGTCGACAGCCGCGACTTCGGTGGTGCGAGCGACGTCACTCATTTGGCTTCTCCCTGCTGGAGCTTACGAACGGCACGGAAGTAGACGAGGCAGAAGGCAATCACGAAGATAGAGATCACCACAGCACGCGCTGCGCCTTCGCCGTATTTGCGGCTACCAATTGCAGTCTTGTAGGTGTCGATGATCATTGTGGTCGTCGAGTTGGACGGACCGCCCTGCGTCAAGATCCAGATGATGTCGAACGAATTGAAGGTTGCGATCAGCGACAGCAAGCTCATGGTGATGATCGCAGGGATCATCATTGGAACGGTGATGCGGCGGAAGCGGTAGAAGCGCCCTGCCCCGTCGGACCACGCGGCCTCATAGAGGTCCTTCGGGATCGACTGCATTGCCGCGAGGAAATAGATGGTGACCATCGGCACACCGATCCAAACGTCGGTGACGATTGTTGCCCAGAATGCTGTGTCGCCGTAAGCGAGGAAGGCAATCGGACCATTGGTCAGGCCGAAGTTCTGCAGCAGACCGGAGATCATGCCGAACTGGCCGTTATACATCCAACCCCACATAAAGATGCCGATCGACATGGGCACAACCCAAGGCGGCATGGTGAGGATACGGAATAAGGTCTGGCCCGGGATGGCGGCGTTCAAAAGTACCGCGCCAAACATGCCGACGATCATCTTGATGGACACCGAGAAGAAGGTCCAGATGAAGGTACGAATGATGACTTCAGTGAAATTGCCCGCACCAAAGATGCGCTGGTAGTTGGCCCAGCCGACCCAATCATAACTCGCCTTCAACGATGCGTTCGTGAAGGAAAGGACGATCGTGTCTACCAGCGGGTAAGCCACGATCGTTAAAATGTAGATCAACGCCGGGGCCAGCAGTGCCAGAGCGAAGAGGGTTGCGCTACGGGTACTGGTCATATGGCGTTCTCCTTACGCGTCGTTGCCGAGAGCGGCGTCGAAACGACGCCAGATCGGGGCCATATCGACCACGGTTTTAGTATTCATCGCTTCGTCCATGCACAAAGCGACCAAGCCTGCTTCAAGAGCGTCAGTTACCGAAACCGGGAGCGGCGCGCCTTCCAAGCAATGCTTGAGAATGTCTACTGCCATCTGCTCATCGGCACCGTAGTGCGAGGAGAGGTCAGAGACGATGTATTCCTTGTCGATGAGGCGCTCAGAGGTGCGCGCATCGGTGACCTGGAAGTAATTGCGGACGAAATCACCTTCAGCCATGCCCTTAGCGCCGATGACGGCGAAATGACGGAAGTCATGGGGCACGTTGAGGTTGGTGTGGAAGCTCAGGGCCGCGCCATTTTCATACTGAACCATGGCGGTCTGATAGTCGATGAGATCACCATCAGTATCGAAAACACTGTCGCCAGCTTCCCAGCCGGAAGGCTTGCGGTAGTAGACCTCAAGATCGTTGATACCAGCGTTCTGCGGAGCGTTTTCCGGGGTGAAGCTGCGACGGCCACCAAAGCTGGAGACGTAGCGCGCACGGCACCCCATGACGCCATTATAGAGATCAATGTCATGGCAGCATTTTTCGAGCATGAAGCCGCCAGCATATTTGCCGTGACGACGCCAATCGCGCATGAAGAAGCCACCGTGATAGGGCGGAATATGTTCGGACGCTTCGATGGACGCAATATTGCCCAGCTGGCCTTCGGCCTGCGCACGGCGGAGGTCGACATAAAGGGGCGCATAGCGCAGCACCAGACCAACCATGACATTGTCTGAGCCGTACTGAGCAATCAGCTCGGCCAGCGCCATCGTGTCTTCGACCGAGGTCACCACTGGCTTTTCAGAGAAAATTTTCATTCCGCGCTCGAGACCGATGCGGATGTAGTCGAGATGGGTGTGATTGGGCGAACCAATCATCAGCAGGTCCAGATTGCCCTGATCGATCAGGTCTTCGATGCTGTCGTAGGCCTGGCCGACGTTGACGCCATGTTCTTGTGTATAGGGAAGGCCCGCAGGAGCAGGGTCCACATATCCGACGATCTCAAATTCGGACGAAGCCAGAGTGAATACTCTGGAGAGATAACCCAGCCGATAACCGAGGCCGACGATACCTACGCGCATACTTTGAATTCCCTACCCTGATCGTTCTCCGGTCAGCCCCTCAGCCCACCAGATTTGTGTAAACGATTTTCAAGACTAGTCAGCGAGGGTAAGGATTGTCAACTGGGTTTACGGTTGAAAATAATACCAATCTGAACCGCCCGGTATTCCGCCAGTTGTGCTTGTATAACTGCAACTTAGCCTAAGAATTAGGCGCGTTGCTCACACAATCCTTGTAGACAAGAAACAAATGCGGAGGCACAGTCATGCGATTGGCATCATCCTAACCCTTTCAGAGGGAATAGGTATCCTGTCGATGACTGAAAATTTTTAACAGAGAAGACGCACGTCCCTCAACCGCTATGGCAAGAGTATAATGTCCCTGTCGCAGAACCCATTTCCCAACGATCCTGATCGCAGTGCAATCTGGACCATGCTGGTTCCGCGCGATATCGAGGCCTATGTTAAGGCCGATTGGTCGATGGTGGAAGACGACTTCGTCACCACTGATTTCATCGGCGTCAACGGGAATGGCAAGGACAATCCAGACGGCTGGACGATCAGCTATCCGACCCTTGAGCTTTATCGTGATGAATGGCTTCGGCAGGCGCGCGAAGGTCAGTCGGTTGTTTATGCCGAAGACCAAGAAACCGGTATTCACCGCGCCACCAGCCTGACTGAAATTGAAATCAGCGGCGAGCGGGCGATCGCACACAAGAAGTTTGATGGCGAGATCAAGCGCGCCGATGGTGAGGTTGATCGCCTTAATTGGCAGACCGTCTATTTCTGCCGCAAAGTCGAAGGCCAGTGGAAGCTCACAGGTTTTGTTGGCTACCTGCCCTATCCAATGGGCAAGCCGGTTTAATCAGCGCACTCCAATCGTTCCGCTCGGCGCTCACGGCATGAGCGCGGGACGCCGAGCCACTGAAAGTAAACCACACACAATTGTTCGGCATCGTCTTTTGCCCTGCCGTTCTTCATCATCAGCCTCATTCTGACGAGGCGCTTTGAGAAGCGCTCGACAGTGCATTCTACCTAAGGGAGGAAAAGCCATGCGTATTGCTGTTGCGGGCCTGCACATCGAATGCAGCACTTATAATCCGGTTCTGAACCGGCAGGCCGACTTCCGCACGCTGCAGGGCCCGGCCATGCTCAAGGACATCTATTTTGATTTCCTGACGCATTTCCCGGCTGAGTTCGTCACCATTTTCCACGCCCGCGCCATTGCTGGCGGCCCTGTCGCCCGCGACACCTATGAAACATGGAAGACCGAAATCCTTGAGGGGATTAAGGCTGCGCTGCCCGTCGACGGCGTTTACCTGCCAATGCATGGAGCGATGTTCGTTGAGGGCATGTTCGACGCCGAAGGCGATTTCATCGCCGCAGTGCGTGAGGTGGTCGGGCCGGATGTGCTGATTTCCGCAAGCTATGATTTGCATGGCAATGTCAGCCAGAAAATCATCGACAATCTCGACATGTTTTCGACCTATCGCACCGCCCCACATATCGACGTACAGGACACGATGCGCCGGGCTGTGACCATGCTGGTGCGGGCGCTGCGGACGGGCGTAAAGCCTGTGCTGGGTTGGGTGAAGGTTCCGGTGCTCCTGCCAGGCGAACGCACCTCAACGCAGGATGAGCCTGCGCGCACCTTCTACACCACTATCCACGAGACCGAAGAGCCGATGGGCATTTGGGATGCGTCGTTCCAAGTGGGCTATGTGTGGGCGGACGAGCCGCGTTCGACCGCTTGTGCGATTGTGACGGGCACGGATAAGGCGGTGCTGGAAGTCGCAGCGAAATCGCTGGCGCAGAAATACTGGGACCTGCGCGAGGAGTTTGTGTTTGGCATGGAGGTGGGCTCGATCGAAGAGTGCGTCGCCAAGGCCATTGCGAGCCCCACCGCGCCAGTTGTTCTGGCAGAATCGGGCGACAACCCAACCGGGGGTGGCGTATCGGATCGTGCCGAGGTTTTGGCTGAGTTGATCAAGCAGAATGCTCAGGGCGTGGTGTTTGCGGGGATTACCGACAAGGCCGCGACCGAGGCAGCTTATGCGGCAGGTGTCGGGGCCAAGGTCCAGCTGCACATCGGCGCGAGCCTTGATCCGGCGAGTACGCCAGTCGATGCGGAAGCGGTTGTGAAATTCTTGCTGGAAACCGACGACGCCAAACTGCGCGAAGCTGTGGTGACCATCGGTGGGATCGATCTGGTACTCAGCATTCGCCGTCGCCCGTTCCACAACATCATCGACTTCACCAAGCTTGGGCTTGATCCGAAGTCGGCCAAGATTGTGGTGGTGAAGTCGGGCTATCTGTCGCCGGAGCTGGGCCCCGTCGCCAATCCGGGGATTATGGCGCTGTCGCCCGGCGTGGTCGACCAGTTTGTGGAACGCACCGAGCGCAATCATACGCCGCGCCCGACCTATCCGTTCGACAAGAATTTCGACTATACGCCAGAAATGAAGTGGTCTCAGCGCGCTCTTTAGTGCGCTGAGAGGACGGCTCGAAGTTCGAGCACTTTATCGCGGGAGGTGACGCGGCGGTTGGGGCTGACAAAGCCCAAGCGCTTCGCGCCTTCCGTGTCCTCTGCCGGAGCGCGCTCCGAGCACGAGGCGTGGACAACCGACACCGGCACACGATTGAGAATGCGACGGGCATTGACCGAGGACACGCCTGAACCCGGCATAATGGTGATCCGCCCCTTGGCGGCTTCGTGCATCTTGGCGATGTCTTCAATGCCAGCCTCAGCGGAAAGCTGACGCCCTGACGTCAAAATCGTATCGAAGCCGAGCGCAATGGCCTGTTCGACGGCTTCTTCAACATCAGGCACGAGATCGACGCAGCGATGCAGTGTGCGAGGCGTGTCGCCCGCCATCTGGCAGAGGATTTCGAGGCGGCGCATATCGAGCGCGCCACTGGGCAGGCTGGCGCCCAAGACAACGCCGAGATGATTGGTCCGGGCGGTTTCGATATCGCTGATCATAATGGCCAGCTCGTAATCGTCGAAGACGAAGTCTCCGGCGCGGGGACGCACCATCATGCGGACGGGGATCGGCGTGCTCGATGCCAGTTTCGCCAAGCCAGCAAAAGGCGTGAGCCCGCCATATTCGAGCGACGAGCAGAGCTCGATGCGGTCAGCGCCGCCTTCGACTGCCGCTTGAATGCCCGAGAGGCTATCAACGCAAACTTCTAGCAAGGTCATACCACGCCCTCCGAATAGGCCAAGCTTGCAGCGCCGATGAGGCCTGCATCGACAGTCAGTTGGGCTGGAACGATGAGTGGTCGGTCAAGCTTGCGCAGAATGCGCGGGCGAACGGCGGCGTCAAGCGCTGCCACTAGCTCGGGACTATTCCCTAGGCCACCGCCGACGGGGATAATGTCGGGGCCAAGCACGTTCACCAGCAAGGCGAGCGGGGCCGCAAGGAGCTCGGTGTAAAGCGTCATGGTCCGGGTTGATTGAGTATCGCCCTGCCCCCATGCGAAGACAATGTCGAGGCTCGAGAGCGTTTGGCCATGGATTTGGGCATGAAGGCGCTCCAAACCGCGGGCGCCGCCGATAGTGTCGGTGCAGCCAAGCTGGCCACAACCGCACGCCATATGCGCAATTTTGTGCGGCCAGGCCTGGGTTTCAGTTTGGACAATGGTGGCGTGGCCCCATTCGCCAGAGAACCCGCCAGCACCGCGAATGAGACGTCCATCGGCAATAATGCCGCCACCGACGCCGGTGCCGAGAATGACGCCGAAGACGACGTTAAACCCCTTGCCCGCGCCCGCATGGGCTTCGGCCAAGGCGAAACAATCTGCATCATTGCCGACGATGACGGGGCGAGAGAGCTTGGCACTGAGATCTGGCCCGAGGGCACGACCGTTGATGCACGGGATATTGGCAACCGTGGCGACATTGGTTGCCGGGTCAACGACGCCAGCAATGGAAATGGCGATGGCCGCCCCTGCAGGTGCGCCGCCTTGGGCGATGAGTGCCGCGATGGCATCGGCAAAGGCGTCAAAGTCGTGCGCTGGTGTGGCGACGCGACCGAGCGAGACAATGTCTGTCGCACTGTGGGCAACTGCGGCCTTAATCGTGGTGCCGCCAATATCGAAACAGGTGATCATGAGAGGCTGGCGACTTCCCTATAAGGCACGGCCGATGCTTACGGCGTGTGACATGGGTTTGCCTGCGCCGCAAGAGTCCGCAGCGTAATCCAGACCACCGCGGCGTCCGGCACCCCATATTCGATCACAAACACAGCTGCGACGGATGGTTGTGCACTGTCATGGTAACGTCACCAAAGCTTCAAGGAAGCGTCAAGCAGCATCGTTAGAGGAGCCATGCCCGCAGAAAACGTCGGCGGGTACGACACCAAATTCGGTGAGCTGAAACGGAAAAATCCGCAGCTCAAATGTCGTTCACGAAATCCAGTCTGGCGGGACTTGGGTCGATGCTGACCTGTCCTATGGGAGACAGAAGATGAAGACGATGAACCGCGCGGCACTTGCCGCTATCACCCTTGCCCTGAGCACCTCGGTTGCCTTTGCGCAGACCGAACTCAACTGGTGGCACTCCATGGGTGGCGAACTGGGCGAACGCGTGGAAGCGCTTGCTGCAGACTTCAACGCCAGCCAGAGCGAATTTAAGGTCGTTCCGTCCTATCGTGGCGAATACGAAGAATCCATGATCAGCACCATCGCCGCCTTCCGCGCTGGCGAGCAGCCGCATCTGGTGCAGGTTTACGAAGTTGGCACTGGCACCATGATGGCTGCCAAGGGCGCTGTTCTGCCCGTTTACGAACTGATGGCAGCACATGGCTCGAACTTCGATCCATCGGCATTCTTGCCAGTCGTGACCGGCTATTACACCGACACCGAAGGCAATATGCTTTCGATGCCGTTCAACTCCTCCACCCCAATTCTCTATTACAACAAGACCGCTTTCGAGAAGGCAGGGCTTGATCCAAACGTCGCGCCAAAGACCTGGGCCGATATCGAAAACTTCGGCAAGAAGATCGTTGAATCGGGCGCTGCCACGTGCGGTACGGCCATCAGCTATTCGGCCACCTGGATCGGCACCGAAAACCTCTCGTCGCTGCACAACGTGCCATACGGCTCGCTGGAAAACGGCTTTGGTGGTCTCGGCACCGAACTGACCTTTAACCACGACCTCTCCGTTCGCCTCTGGGAAAAGCTGGCTGAATGGCAGAAGACCGGCATCTACCAGTACGGTGGTACCAGCGGCGGTTCGGACAATGCGCCACGCTTCTACGCTGGCGAATGTGCGATCTTCATGGGTTCCTCGGCCTCCCGCGCTGGCGTTCTCGCCAATGCCAAGGACTTTGAAGTTGGCTTCGGCATGCTGCCATACTTTGACGACGTCGACGGCGCACCGCAGAACTCCATCATTGGTGGCGCAACTCTGTGGACCCTAGCTGGTCACGAAGACGCTGAATACAAGGGCGTAGCGCAGTTCCTGAACTACCTCTCTTCGGCTGAAGTTCAGGCCAAGTTCCACCAGGAAACGGGTTACCTGCCTGTCACTCAGGCCGCTTATGAGCTGACCAAGAGCCAGGGCTATTACGACGCAAACCCAGGTTCGGACATCGCTATCCAGCAGATCAACCTCAACCCACCGACTGAAAACTCGAAGGGCGTTCGCTTCGGCAACATGCCGCAGATCCGTACCGTGATCGACGAAGAGTTCCAGGCCGTTCTCAATGGTTCGAAGTCTGCCAAGGAAGCGCTTGATAGCGCCGTTGCCCGCGGCAACGACATCCTTCGCGAATTTGAATCTGCCAATCAGTAAGCAGTCTTAATCCGGAAGGGCCGGCGAAAACCGGCCCTTTCTTTGTTTTGCGGATACGGCGGACGATGGAAACAAAACGTACGACATTCCCGAATAAGGGCCTGCCATTCTTACTGGTCGCCCCACAGTTGATCATCACGCTAGTGTTCTTCATCTGGCCGGCGGCACAGGCCGTCAAATCTTCTTTCGAACGCGCTGACCCATTTGGGCTTTCGACCAAGTTCGTCGGTTTAGCGCATTATGCGCGCCTCTTTAGCGACCCGCTCTATCTGGCCTCTATCGGCCGCACGGCGCTGTTTGCAGCATCGGTTACAGCCATTTCGATGGGCTTTGCGCTGATCCTGGCCGTTGCCGTCAGCCGCGTTATCCGTTCGGCACAGACCTACACCACGCTGCTGGTCTGGCCCTATGCTGTGGCCCCCGTGGTTGCGGGCATTCTGTGGTGGTTCCTGTTCAACAACGCCACCGGCATTCTTCCCTATTTCATGCGCTATGTGGGGATTGATTGGGATTCTGCACTCAATGGCGATCACGCCATGACCTTGGTGATCATCGCTGCCAGCTGGAAGCAGATTTCCTACAATTTCCTGTTCTTCGTGGCTGGCATGCAGTCGGTTCCACACGCGCTTACCGAAGCTGCGGCGATTGATGGTGCGAGCCCATGGAAGCGGTTCTGGACCATTATCTTCCCGCTGCTCTCGCCGACCACGTTCTTCCTCTTCATCGTCAACATCAACTACGTGATGTTCGACACTTTCGCGATCATCGCGTCGACCACTGAAGGCGGGCCAAACCAGGCCACCAACACGCTGGTCTACAAAGTATACGCCGACGGCTTCATCGGTCTCAACCTGGGCTCCTCTTCTGCGCAGTCCGTGGTCCTGATGCTCTTCGTTATTGTCCTCACCTTCGTGCAGTTCCGCTACGTGGAACGCCGCGTGCAGTACTAAGGCCCACTCATGGTCGAAAACCGTCCATTTCTCACCATCCTCACGCACCTCGTTTTGGTGCTGGGGGTGCTGATCATCGCCTTTCCTGTCTATGTCGCGCTCATCGCGTCGACCCACGACGAGGCCACGCTGAACATGGCAGCGCCTTTGCTGCCGGGCGGGCATTTGTGGGATAATCTGGTCACTGTCTGGACCTATGATCCGCCGGGCCTGCCGCCATTCTGGACCATGGTCTGGAACTCCACGATGATGGCTTTCATCATCATGGTGGGCAAGGTGGTGATCTCGATCATCTCCGCCTATGCCATCGTCTACTTCAAGTTCCCCTTCCGCGTTCTGGCCTTCTGGCTGATCTTCGTCACGCTGATGTTGCCGGTCGAAGTGCGCATCATTCCGACCTATGAAGTGGTGGCAAACCTTGGCTTGCTCAACAGCTACGCTGGCCTGACCATTCCCCTGATCGCGTCGGCAACCGCGACCTTCCTGTTCCGTCAGTTCTTCATGACGGTGCCGGACGAATTGATGGAAGCTGCACGCGTCGATGGCGCAGGGCCGATCAAGTTCTTCATCGATATTCTGCTGCCGCTCTCGCGCACCAATATCGCGGCGCTCTGCATCATCCTCTTCATCTACGGCTGGGTGCAGTATCTCTGGCCCCTGCTCGTCACCACACGCGAAGAGCATTTCACCCTGATGATGGGCGTTAAACAAATGGCTGGGGCGCAGGAAGTCGACCCACAGTGGAACCTCATCATCACCGCGGCCGTGCTGGCCATGCTTCCCCCCGTCCTCATTGTTATCTTCATGCAGCGCCTGTTCGTTAAGGGCCTCGTGGACACGGAGAAATAATCGAAATGGCTGGTATTGAGCTCAAAGAAGTTCGTAAGGTCTATCCGGGCAATGTCGCCGCAATCCACGGCGTCGATCTCTCGATCAAAGACGGCGAGATGGTTGTTCTCGTCGGCCCATCAGGGTGCGGAAAGTCCACTCTCTTGCGCATGATCGCAGGTCTTGAAGGCATCACCTCAGGCTCCATCTCGATTGATAATCAGGTGGTGAACCAGAAAGAGCCCGCCGAGCGCGACATCGCTATGGTGTTCCAGAATTACGCGCTCTACCCTCATATGAGTGTGCGTCAGAACCTCGAATACGGCCTCAAGAACCGCAAAACCCCGCGTGACGAAATCGACCGTCGCGTGGCCGAGGCAGCGCGAATTCTGGAAATCACGCCGTTCCTCGATCGCAAGCCGCGTCAGCTTTCGGGCGGTCAGCGCCAGCGCGTCGCAATGGGCCGCGCCATCGTGCGTCAGCCTAAGGCGTTTCTGTTTGACGAACCACTGTCGAACCTTGACGCCAAGCTGCGCGGTCAAATGCGCATCGAAATCCGTCGTCTGCAGCGTTCGCTCAAAACCACCAGCGTCTATGTCACCCACGATCAGCTCGAAGCGATGACCCTCGCAGACCAGCTCGTAGTGATGAACGGTGGCCGGATCGAACAGGTGGGCACGCCGACTGCGATCTACGACCGCCCTGCCTCGCTGTTTGTTGCCAGCTTTATCGGCTCTCCGCCGATGAATTTGATCTCGACGAGCGCGCTGAACTCGTTCTCGGCGCTGCGTGCCTTCCCTGAGGGGACGGACATTTTGGGCATTCGCCCCGATGTCTTCACGCTCGAACGCCCGACTGAGGCGCATTTGAGTTTTGACGTGGTCGCTGAGCTGATGGAGCCGATTGGCGGCGAAAGCCATTTGCACCTCAAACTCAAGCACTCTGAGCAATCGATCATTCTCACAATTGCAGGCCGTCCGGCTATCGCCGAGGGTACGAGCATGACCGTGTTCGCCCGCACCGCCGATATTCACCCCTATAGCTCTGCCACAGGTCGCCGTACGGACGACGCACCAGCCACGCAGACGCAGTCGTCCCATTCTGCTCAAGTTGAGATTGCCTAATGACCAATACGCTTCCAACCGGCCCCATTCGCGAAGAAGTTCAGGCCCACCGCGGCTCCTCGGCGCTCGCGCCGGAAAACACCATCGCGGCCTTTCGCCGTGCCGCAGAAGATGGGGCGAAGTGGGTTGAACTCGACGTCGCCCTCAATGCCGACGGCACGCTGATCGTCATCCACGACGATACTGTCGATCGCACGACCAATGGCACCGGAAATCTCGGTGCCCTGAGCACTGCAGACATCCAAACCCTCGGTGGTGGCAGCTGGTTTGGGGCCGAGTTCGCGGGCGAAAAGATCCCGACGCTGGATGAGGTGATCGTGGCGCTGGGTGAGTTTGGTCTCAACATCAATGTCGAGATCAAGCAGCACCCGCATCACCAATCGGTGCAGCAGCTCACCTCCGCTGTTGCCGCAGCGCTCGCTAAGCGTCCGGCACACATGCAGATCATGATCTCGAGCTTTGATCCTGATTGCCTCAAGGGCATGCATAAGCTGATGCCAGAACTGGAACTGGCCATGCTCTGGGGCCGCATTCCGGATGATTGGGAAGCGCTGCTCGCCGCTATTCCGGCGACCACCATTCATGCCCATTTCAAGGGGCTCAGCATTGGGCTCTTGGAACAGACCTCGGCCAAGGGCATCAAGGTTCGTGCCTGGACGAGCAATGACACGGTGGAGCTTGCCAGTTTCTGGCGCGCGGGCCTTACCGGGGTGATCACCGACGATCCTGGGATCTATCTCAAGTAAACAAAAAGGGCGGGTGTTGCGACACCCGCCCTTTTTATTTGATCTCGAAACGCTCTTAGGAGAGCACGAGGACGACGGCTGCTGCGGCGCTGAGCGCATAGGCCTTGGCCACCACGTCTGGCGTGAAGTGGCCTTCGACGTTGAGCATGTTGAGCGTGCCGATAGTGGTGCCAGCGACAACGATCGGCAGGTTCAGCATGGACTTGGCGCCGCGCGCGAACAGGGCCTCGTGCTCAGGGAGCAAAGACGCCACTTCGTCAGCAGAATTGAGCACCAGCGCTTCGCGCTTTTCGATCAGAGTCTGCTCCCAGATGCTATCGCCGATCTCATCGACACCTGGCGCTGGATAGAGGTCCTGCGTGTCGGAATAGGCGCGGTACATCAGCCCTTCTTCGTGGTCCAAGGCCAGAATGGTGAAGATGGTGGTGCCGACCAAAGTGTTGGCAAGCGCATGGAGCGCAGCATAGGCCACTTCCGGCTGGTTTTCAGGCTCCGCCATGGCAGCGGCGAAAATGGCGTGGGGATCGGTCATGGTGGTCAAGGGAGTGTCTTTCAGAATATGCGCCAGAGCGCAGGTGGCTTTGCCGGATCGCTCTGGCAAAGCCTTTGTCTTTGAACGGGGTTTAGCCCGTAGTCGTCACCGAGGACAAGATTAGCGAGCGGTAATAAGCGGGTAGGACTGCTTGGCGGTGAGCGCAACGGCGGCGGCAACACCGGCTTTGAGCAAATCGCCGGGCACGTAAATTGCCATCGCCATCAGCGCCTTATCGAGGCCAATGCCAGCCACTGCGGCCATCCACGGGGTGCCAATGGCATAGCTAAGGACAACGCCGCCGAGCACGCAGAACACGAATAAGTTGAGGAAATTGAGCTTGCCCCAAGCGCGTTCGGTGAGGAAGCCAATGAGGAAGGCGACCGGGATCCAGCTGAGGAAGAACCCACCCGTTGGGCTGGCCAAGACGCCCAAGCCACCGCGACCGCCCGAAAGCAGTGGCAGGCCGATACAGACCAGAACTGTGAACAGCACCAGCGACAGCGCGCCCCGCTTGGCGCCCAGAATAGAGCCCGCCAGCATCGCACCCATGGCCTGCGCCGTGATCGGCACGCCGATGGGCAAAGCAATGGGCGGAATGATGCCAAGGGCAGCAACGATTGCGGCAAAGAGGGCAATATAGGCGAGATCTCGAGTGTTCATGGTCTTCCTATGGCTTGGGAGGGGGCCGCAGGCGCGAAAACAGATCTTTCGGGCTCTTGGCATCGTCCGGATCAAATGACCGGGCTTCAATGGCGTCACCGATCTCGGTTGCCATTTTTAGGGTCCGAACCAGAAGCGGCACCACAAGTGCAAGCACATTGCGCTCTAGGCCACGGGCGCGTTGGGCTTCGCGCACCTCTTCGAGTTGTTCGGCAATCAGGGGAATGAATCGCAGGGCCAGCGAAATGGTGAGGCCAATTTTGGTGGGGCTAATGCCCAGATAGGCGAGCGGGCGCACGGCCCAGCTGATGGCCTCGATCATGGCGCTGACCTTGGTGGTGATGGACACCAAAGCGGCGAGCAAAACAAGCGCCGACAAGCGCAAGGCGACCGAGAGCGCCGACACCGGCTCGACGGTGAACCATTGGACGGCGAGCAGTATAAGAATGATCGGCAGGACAGGACGGATTTGCTGCCACGCCAGGTTCAAATCAAGCTTGGCGAGGCGGAACAGAAGCAGCGCTGTGACCACAGCCGCGAGCTGTAGCCAGATGTTGGGCGTGAGCACCAAAGCGGTGCTGACAAGGGCCAGCGCGAGGAGCTTTACGCCGGGCGGGAGCGCATGAAGTGGGGATTGCTGATGGACGTAGACGCCAACGCTCACGCCATCATCTCCTCATAGCGCGGGATGATCTCACGCGGGGGACCGTCAAGTACCACCCTGCCCGCTTCAAAGGCGATCATGCGATCAAAATCGGCGAGGAGATCGAGGTCATGCGAGACGACGATGGTTTGCTGGGGCAGCTCGGCGATGAAACGCGAGATGAGGCGTTTGTTGCGCAGATCGAGCGCGGTTGTCGGCTCGTCAAAGACGATGATCTCGGGCTCCATGATCAGCACGGAGGCAATGGCCAGCATTTGCTTTTGTCCGCCACTGAGCAAATGCGCTGAGCGATTGCGCAGTTCGCCCAAGCCGTATCGATCGAGCGCAGCATCGACGCGCGCTGTGACCTCATTCTTGGGCAGCTTGAGGTTTTTCAAGCCGAAGGCGAGATCTTCCTCCACCATGGGGAAGACAATCTGATTGTCGGGATTTTGGAAGACGAAGCCGACGCGGCGGCGAATGGCTTTGCTGTCTTTGGCCGTCGATAGACCATCGAGTGAGACAGTGCCGCCAGTGGGGATAACGAGGCCATTGAGCAGACGCGAGAAGGTGCTTTTGCCCGACCCGTTGCTGCCAACGATGGCGATGCGCTTTTCCGATAGAGTAAGGTTCACATCCGACAGCACGGCGACGTCGCCAAAGCGGTGTGAGACCGAGCGCAATTCGATCAATCTCGTTCCTCGACTAACCGCGCCTTCAGTGCGCGGCCATAGGAATAGGCGGGATGGTGTGCAGTAATCAAGCCGAGGGGAGGCTTTTAACAGACTGCGCCAACAGGGCTGCGTTATCAAAGCTGCCCGAGGATTGACGGATAAAAAGCCGGGGCTCCAGCACTACACTCGCCATTTTTTCAGCGCCCGACGTTTTTGCCATGCATACAAGTTCTACCGCCTTTGCGCCCATAGCATCGGCAGGCATGTCGACGGAGGTCAAGGAAGGGCGGACGAATTCGGAGGTGTGGTAATTGTCAAAGCCAACCACCGCCATGTCGCTGGGCACGCGCAAGCCCGCGTCGGCCAAAGCGGCCATAGCCCCCAGCGCTTGGCGATCGGTGGCGGCGAGAATGGCCGTTGCTGTGGTTTTCTCGGCCACAAGCTTGGTCACAGCGCGATAGGCTTGGGCCTCATCATAGACGCCCTCAATAACCTGCCCTGTGACACGGTCTTCCTCAGCTAGGCGCTGTTGAAACCCATAAAGGCGGTCGCGGAAGTCTGGCCAATCGCTATTGCTGGTGAGGAAAACAATGGTGCGATTGCCCCGCGAGACGAGGTGATCGGTCGCCTCATAGCTGGCGCGGCGATTGTCGACCGTGACGGTGACATAACCCTCGGAGGGTTGCTGGCCGATGATCACGGCGGGCACGCCCATTTGTTCGGGGGCGCGACGGAGGGGGCCGTCCTTGGCACCGGAGCAGATGATCACGCCATCCAACTGGCGCGCCACGAACTGATCGATCGCGGACTCGCGCCGCTCATCGCTGGCTCCGACAATGGTCAGGAGAATGGAGAGGCCCGCCTCGGTGGCCGCGCCTTCGATGCCCGCCAGCATTTTGGCGTAATAGGCATTGAGCACAGGCATGGCGACGCCAATGGTATCGGTGCGCGAGGTCGCAAAGGTCTTGGCGAGAAGGTTTGGAACATAACCCATGGCTGTCGCGACGTCGGTAACCCGTTTTCGGGTTTCTTCCGTGACGGGGTAATCGGCCTTGGCCAAGACGCGGGAAACCGTTGCCACAGAGACACCCGCGGCTTTTGCCACGTCTCGAATACCGATTTTTTTGCGCAGTTCCATGGTCGCCAGAACATCAGAGATAGCGAGTTGAAGCAATTACAGTAACCGGTTACTGTAAGTTTTCAAATGACTGCTATTTGAACAGTGACGCGATGATAAGCCTACGAGCCCAGATTACGGCGGTTTTCGCCCTACATGCCCTTGGCAATGCCACGCTCCATACGCGCATCCCCGACATACAGCTGGCCAATGGCATGGGCGACGCGGCACTCGGGCTGGTTTTGATGGGCGCGCCGTTGGGCTCGATGCTGGCCTTTCCAATACTCAGCCGCTCCATTGAGCGCTTCGGCACCAAAGCTGTGACCCTGCTTGGGTTCTTCCTGTGCCTAGCCGCGATTCCGCCTATGGCGGTGATCCCCGGTGTGATCCCGCTCTTTATCCTGATGGCGGTGCATGGCTTTGGTTCGGCAATGTCAGCAATGGCCATGAATGTCGAAGCGGACCGTGTTGAGGCGCAGATGGGCCGCCGCATCATGAACAGCTGCCACGGTGCGTGGAGCATCGCCTATGTCGGGGCCTCAGCCGTGGGTGGCGTGATCCGGGGCGCGGACATCAGTGCCCTTGTGCATTTGGGCAGCATTATTCCCTTAGCGCTGATTGCAATATTTGTTCTCGAAGCAAAGTCTGAACCCGCGCCGCCGCGCGCCTATGCGCCGACCGCACAGAAAAAGCGGTTTGCCATGCCGAGCTTAGTGCTGTTGGCATTGGTTGCTGTCGGCCTTGGAGCAGAACTGATCGAGGGGTCTGCCCGGGTATGGTCGACCATTTTGATGCGCGACACCTTCGAGATCGCTGCCATTTTTGAATCAGCCGCGCTCCCGGCCATGGTTGGAACGATGGCCTTGGGCCGGCTCATCGCTGACCGATATATCGATAAGTTTGGACCAGTTCCGGTCGCTCGCACCTTGCTCACCGTCGCCATTATTGGGCTCACAGTGGTCAGTCTTGCGCCGCACCCGGGATTGGTGCTTGCGGGCTTTGCGATTTTGGGCGCGGGGATTTGTGTCATCTACCCGCTATCCATTTCGGCTGCAGCGCGATTGGGCAATGCCCCTGCGTCGCAAAACGTGGCGACGCTGAGTGTCATCATCCAAGTGGTCATGTTGGTGGCCCCAATGCTCACAGGGCTATTGGCTGAATATCTGGGCGTACGCATGGCATTTGCGGCCTTGCTGATCCCGCTTGCCCTTGGCTGGCTCACGGCCGGATCGTTGGAGGATAAAAGCGACAAACAGGCCGTGGCCTCAGCAGCCTAGCACTGCGCGGGGCGCTTGACCTCGTCCCGGCGAGCGTCGAAAAGCGAAGGAAATATCGTCGTTTACACGAGACTAGTATGACCGCTCCAACCGCCGCCTTCGCCTTGCGTTTTATCACCCAACGTCCGCGGGAAGATGGCTGCGGCGGGGTGGTGTTGCAAATGCTGACAGAACGACCCTTTGACGAGATTATGGCTCGCATCGGCTGGGGCGAGAATGATCTGCGCCGCTCGACCTGGGACGATCTCATCCGCATCTTGGGCGAAGACGGTTGGCAGTTCGGCACGCCAGTCGAATGTACGAGCTGGGATGAGGTTCGGGGCATTGCAATCGTCCACGTCCATGACGATCACTTCATGCTCTATGATGCCGAAAATGCTGTTTTCTACGACCCGTTTGAGTTCGAAGGCCCGCAGGCGACCAGCAAGCGGATCCCCATGCGCTATTTGACCGTGGCCCGCCCCACCACTGCTTGAGCAATCGCTCAGGCTAAAAAGAATGGAGCAGGAGGCAAGGGGCAGCCTCCTGCTCTAAGGGTTCGAGACTGCTCCGGAAAGCACCCACTTCGAACCTGACTGTTGCGCAACCTTTGAGGCGCTCTTAGCGCGCCGACTGTTGATCGCGACGGAGATAGCTGGCCCAACGTCGTTCGGCGAAGCGGAAGATGCCAACGAGCACGAGGGACAGGACGAGGTAAATGACGCCGATGGCGACATAGGGCTCAAGCATAACGTAGCGGTTGAGCGAGATATTGCGCGCTACACCGGTCAACTCGAGCAGAGTAACCGTGGATGCGAGCGAGGTCGCATGCATCATCAAAATGGTTTCATTGCCATAGAGCTGCAGCGAACGTGTCAGCATGGCCGGCAGCAAAATGTGTCGCGTCATGGCGAGCGGGCGCATGCCGAAAGATTTTGCGGCTTCAATTTCACCAACCGGAATGTGGCGCAGGCTGCCTGCGAAAATCTCGGTGGTATACGCGGTCGTGTTCAGCACGAAGGCGAGGATCACGCAGATCAGCGGGCTGGACAGCCACGGCCAGAGGACGCTCTCGCGCACCAGATCGAACTGGGCCAGCCCATAATAAATCAGGAACAGCTGCACCAAGAGCGGGGTGCCACGGAAAAGCAGCGTGTAGCCCGCAACGGCGCCCGAAACATATCGATTGGCGGAATTGCGCGCTAAGGCGAGCGGCACTGAGGCGACGAATGCCAAAGCCAGTGACGCAATGGTGAGGAAAATCGTGAGCTGCGCACCCTGCGCGAAGAAGCCGAGATTGTCCCAGATGAGCTGAAAATTCATGGCTTATGCTCGCTTCTGACCAATGTCGGCACGCTTGGCAACGTAGCGGAGCACCAGAAGGGATAGCGCTGCGACCGTGAGATAGAAAACGCAGGCGACAAGATAGAAGGTGAAGGGCTGGCGGGTCGCTTCAGCCGCGCCTTTGACGCGGAACATGATGTCCTGCAGGCCGATCAGCGAGATCAGAGCCGTTGCCTTGAAAAGGACGAGCCAATTATTGGTGAAGCCCGGAATGGCGAGGCGCACCATCTGCGGCAGAACAATTGAACGCCAGATTTTGAACGGCCCCATGCCAAAGGCACGCCCGGCCTCGATCTGGCCTTCTGGGATGTTCAGAATGGCCCCGCGGAAGGTTTCGGTCATGTAAGCACCGGAGACCACGCCGAGCGTGACGGCACCGGCCACAAAAGAGTCGAACTCAATATAGGTGCGAATGCCAAGGCTCTTGGCGATCATCATCAGGAGCGCGGGCAGGCTGTAGTAGATGAGCAGCATCAGAACGAGGTCTGGGATGCCGCGCACGATGGTGGTGTAAACTTCCGCCGCGCCTCGCAGAGCCGCGTTGGAGGAGAGCTTGCACAGCGCAAAGCTCATGCCCAGGACTACAGAGATGACAAGCGCAACCAACGCCACCTGAATGGTGACGAGGCCTGCTGCCAGTACAGTGACAATGTAGTCCTGGATCACTTAGGCTTACTCTACCGTGAGGTACTTGGTTTCGATGGCAGCGAGCGTGCCATCGGCAACGACCTTGGCCAGACCTTCATTGATCTTGGCGAGAAGCTCGGTGTTGTCTGGTGCCAGCGCAATAGCAACGCCTTCGCCGAACTCAGGGGCATCGGCACCGGTGTAGGATGGGCCGACCAGCTCAAAACCTGCGCCGCTTTCGTCCTTGAGGAAGGAGGCGATGATCTGGGCTTCGTAGCTCATATGCAGGTCTGCACGACCAGCGGTGAGTTCGAGGTAAGGGGCCGAGCCGCCGTCATAGCGAACGATGTTCGCCGACGGGAAAGTCTTGGAGACGAAGGCATCCATTGGAGTGCCGGTCTGAACCGCAACGGTCTTGCCTGCAAGGCCTGCATCGGAAATGTCGAGGCCTGCACCCTCTTTCGCGACAAAGCGGAAGGTTGGGCGGGAATAAATATCGGAGAAAGCGAAGGTCTTGCGGCGTTCGTCGGTGACGGTGAGCGAGGAGATCAGCGCGTCATACTTGCCAGCCAGAAGACCTGGGAACATGCCATCCCAAGCGGCATTGATGATGTTGCAATCAAGCGCTGCAGCTTCACAAATCGCTTCCATCAGATCGATGTCGAAACCGACCAGCGCACCGGTCGAGTCGATCGATTCAAAGGGTGGGAAGGTCGCATCGGTGGCAATGGTGATCTGCTGGGCCATAGCACCGCTGGCAAAGGCGAACGCGCTTGCAGCGACAACGGTAAAGAGGGACTTCTTCATTCTGGATGTCCTTGTATTTGTCCGGCGTATCTGTCCGCACAGCGGAGGCGCGTTGACCGGTAACGCGCCGTGTTCCTAAAACCGTCCGGCCACAAACTGCTTGAGCCGCTCGCTTTCAGGGTCACCAAAAACCTTTTCTGGATGCCCCTGTTCTTCGATCACGCCCTGATGGAGGAAGAGCACTTGGCTTGAGACTTTGCGGGCGAAGGCCATTTCGTGGGTGACCACAACCATGGTGCGCCCCTCTTCGGCCAGGTCCTGCATGACCCGCAGCACTTCCCCGACCAATTCGGGATCAAGCGCCGATGTCGGCTCATCAAACAGCATCACTTCGGGGTTCATGCAGAGCGCCCGCGCGATCGCGACGCGCTGCTGCTGTCCGCCAGAAAGCTGGACCGGGTGACGATCATGGAACTGATCGCCAAGGCCGACCTTGGCCAAGTTGAGCCGGGCGCGCTCAACCGCTTCCGCTTTGCTGAGGCCAAAGACATGCATGGGCGCGGCGATGCAATTGTGCATGACCGTCATATGTTGCCAGAGGCAGAAATTCTGGAACACCATGGCAAGGCGCGCGCGAATGCGTTGCAGCTGGGCGCTATCAGCGGCCTTCAAATTGCCGGTCTTGCGGTCCGCGACAGTCTTGAGCACTTCGCCGTCGAGCGCGATTTCGCCGCGCGTGGGTTGCTCGAGAAAATTGACGCAGCGCAGCAGCGTGCTCTTGCCCGAGCCGCTCGAGCCAATGATGGAGACCACTTCTCCGGCCGCAGCGGAAAAGCTCACACCATTGAGAACGTCAACATCGCCGTAGCGTTTATGAATGTTGGCGACAGCCAGCTTGGTCATAGAGAGTATCCGTGGTGTCCCGAAGATTACGCTGGCGGCGGCACAATAACCCAAAGGGCCGTGCAGGTTTCAGTCTTGGACGGGTTTTCCCAAGTGTGCGGGATGGTGGGCGGGAAGGTCAGCGTATCGCCGGGGAGGAGGAGATATTCCTCGCTGCCGATGACGATGCGCAATTGGCCGGTTTGGACATGCACCAGATCCGCAGCGGCCTTGAGCGCATAAGGCTCGTGGCCAGAGCCGCCGCCCGGCTCAATCACCGAATAGAGCGCCATCAAATGCTCATTGCTCGCGCCGCTGACGAGGTATTCGCGCATTTTCTCGCCGCCAAGGCTGATCGGCACGCCAGCGCCCTTGGGCACATAGCTCGTCGCGGGGGGCTCGAAGATTTCGCCGGGCTTGACGCCGATCACGTCGCAAACACGTAGCAGTGTGGCGACCGAGGCTTGCACTTCGTCGCGCTCAAACCGGGAAATGAAGGATTTGGTGACGCCAGCGCGCTGGGCGACGTCATCAATGGTCAGTCCCTTGGACTTGCGGAACGCACGAAGGCGGCTGCCGACGCGAACATCAGCGGCATCCGTCGATGGAGGGACGTCATTTTCTGTGTTTTCGTCGCTCATCACGCACCAAAAAGGTTTACCCTGACGAACCTTATAGGTTCACCCTGAATTCGAACAATGTGCATGAAAAGCGTGCAAACGCACAAACCAGCCGCATATTCAGCCAAGTAAGGCCGCAAAAGCCTTGATCTTGTCAAGCTTTCAGCGCAAAAAAGTTTCGTAATACGAAACCTCTCAGCCGCAAATTGCCGCTGAGTGATCCTGTGCGAGCTTCGTTCACCCTGCGAACCGCGAACCAAGCAGGCACGGCCATCTGGTCCTGCGCCTGAGTGTATACACAAGAGTATCAGAATGAGTGATCAGAATTTGCGCGGCTTCGATCTCTGGGGCGCACCGTTTGATGGCGAGGCATCCCTCGGTTGGCCGGGTTCGCGCTATGCCCCAGCGAAGGTTCGCGAGGCGGCGCGCTGGATCAATATGCGCATTCAGGATGGTCGCATCTTCCGGCTCGAAACCAATCAGATTGAAACCGTTGGTGATAATCTGCTCGTCGACCGTGGCGACATTCAGATCGCTCATGCGGATACGGAAACAACATTCAACCGCGTGAGCGAGGCTGTCGCGGGCTCTATCCGCAACAGGCGTGTGCCGATTGTTATCGGCGGCGATGACAGCTTGCTGTTCCCGGTCGTCAGAGGCGTCCACGACGCCCTACCCGGTCGTATCGGTATCATCCATTTTGACGCGCACCTCGACCTTATGGACGAAAGTGATGCGCAGGGACGTTTGAGCCAGTCGAGCGGCATGCGCCGTTCGCTTGAGCTCGACCGCATTCAGGCCGCTGACTGCATTCAGGTGTGCGAGCGCCACTTCAACTTCCCATCCTCAGGGCAGTTCAAGTTTGACCACGGGCTGGCTCACATCTCTGCCCGCCAAGTCCTCAAGCAGGGCGTCGACGCCACGCTTGAGCAGGTGTTCAAGCAGGTTGAAGGCGCTGATCACCTGTATCTGTCGTTTGACATTGATGCGATCGACCCAGCCTTCGCGCCGGGCGCAGGGGCGCATGAACCGGGCGGCATCATGTCGGCTTGGGGCCTTGAGTTTGTTGAACGCCTCGCGCCTTATTGCTCGGCAATGGCGATCACCGAGGTCAACCCGATGATGGACGTCAAGGACATGACATCGACGCTGGCGGCATACCTTGCCTTCACCTTCGCCGTCGCAGGCAGCAAGGCCGCAGCACCGGGCGCCCGCCGCTAAAAATATGAAGCCGCATTGCTTTGCAGTGCGGCTTTTCCACTTTGTTGCGGCGTTTGACGCTCAAGTGCTATTGGTGCTTGAAGATTGTCGCACGACTCCAAGTGGCCCCACATACTCTTTGCGGGCCACAGTCGTGCCGTCGCACTTGGAAGCCAATGCCCCCAAAAGCCACTAGCCGCTCTAGTATCAGCCAGGAGTTGTTCAGCGTCCTGAGCTTTTTGAGCCCACGCCGCCGTGTTCAGCTCGTTCTGGTCTTTCTTCTCTCGCTCGTGGGCGCTTTTGCGGAAATGGCGACGCTTGGGGCCATTATTCCCTTTCTCGCCATTCTGACAGGCGGCAGCGAACAGTGTAGCGCTCTCAGCGTGGTGTGTGGTCTCAGCCCAACCCAAATATCCTTCGGTTTTGCTGCGATCATCGCAACCGCCACACTGTTGCGATTGCTCTTGGCTTGGGTCAGCACGCGCTTTGCTTATGCTGCCGGTGCTGACCTCGGCTACGAGGTCTATAACCGCGCCCTGCATCAGCCTTATCGGTTTCACGTCGAGCGCAATTCCAGTGAAATCATTGCCGCGATCGGCCGCGTCAATCTGCTGATCACCAGTGTTCTATCCCCGATCATGCAAGGCATGGTGGCCTTGATCATCTGCATTGGGATCATTGCTGCCCTGATCACGGTTGACGTCACGACGGCGCTTATCGCGGCGGTGTCGATTGGGCTTTTTTATGTGGTGGTGACGAAGACCACGCGAAAACTGCTGGAGGCCAATAGTCGGATAGAAGCGGAAGCGGAAACGCAACGCGTCAAAATCCTGCAAGAAGGACTGGGCGGCATTCGCGACATTCTGCTCGATGGCACACAGGGGATGTATACCAAGCGTTTCCGCACCGCGACGTTCCGGCAACGCACCGCTCTGGCGACGAACCTTTTCATCCGCAGCACCCCCCGTTACCTCATCGAAGGTGCGGGCATGTTGGTTATGGTCGTGCTTGCGTGGTGGATCCAGAGCACGCAGGGGCTCGAAGTGGCTCTCCCTACATTGGGAGCACTGGCGTTGGGCGCACAGCGCATGCTTCCGCAGCTGCAAGTGGCCTATCTCGCCTGGTCGTCGCTGAGCGCCAGCAAGGCCATTGTCTCGGACGTCGTTGCGTTTCTCAACTTGCCCATGCCAACCGAGATCGATCCGAACGCGGCGGAACGCGCGATTTCTGCTTCGCCTTCACAGCCGGTGGTTGTCCTCGACAAAGTTGGGTTCGCCTATAAGTCAGATGGCGCGGCTATTCTGCGTGATATTGAGCTTGTCGTTCCGCAGGGGTCGCGCATTGGCTTTATCGGCAAAACTGGCAGTGGCAAGAGTACGCTGATCGACGTGATCATGGGCCTCTTGCACCCGACGAGCGGCGAAATCCGCGTTGGAGGCCAGGTGCTGAGTGACAGCAATCGTCGCGCGTGGCAGTCACGCATCGCGCATGTGCCGCAGTCCATTTACCTCACGGACGCTTCCATTGCGGAAAACATCGCCTTTGGCAGTGAGCGCCATCAGATCGACATGGCCCGTGTCAGCGCAGCAGCACAACGCGCGCAGATCGATAGTTATGTGCAGCAATTGCCCGAAGGCTATGACACGCACGTGGGCGAACGCGGGGTCCGGCTTTCTGGAGGCCAGCGTCAACGCATTGGTCTGGCGCGTGCGTTCTACAAAAATGCTGACGTACTGGTTTTGGATGAGGCGACCAGCGCGCTTGACGATGCGACCGAAACGCTGGTGATGAATGCAATTGCTGCCATCGATGGCGACATCACCGTTCTCATTATCGCGCACCGCCTGACAACGCTGAAGAACTGCGACGTCATCGTGCGATTGGAGAAAGGGCAGATCGTCCGCCAAGGCACTTATGCTGAGGTTATTGGTAACTAAACGCGCGACCCGCTGCCGACGCGCCCCCCCACAAAAAAACATCCCGGCACCACGTGGCGCCGGGATGAGAATGTTCCGAAGTCTTAGACGTTATACTTGTCGTGGTACTTCTGCATCATGGCGATGTAGTCACCGACATACTTGGCATCGTACCAAACGCCGAAGAGGAAGCTCGAACGGCGACGGGTCTGGAACGGCAGGCCGAGGAAGTAGATGCCTGGCTGCTTGCCAACACCCATGTCGTGGATTGGCGTGCCGTCTTCTTCAAAGGTATCAACCTGGAGCCAGCTGTAGTCACGCTTGAAGCCCGACGCCCAGATGATCGAGGTGATGCCGGCTTCTGCCAGATCGAGCTCAAGGATTGGGTTGGTTTCATATTCCGTGGTCGGCAGCAGGTTACGGGCTTCCGGATATTCTGGAAGATCGAGACCATTGTTCTCGATGTAGGCGTCGATGACGTTCAGGGTATCGAGGTAGCTGTTGTTGCCGAACTCGATATTGTCAGCGAGATCGTTGGAGAAGGTCAGCTTACCGTTTTCGTAGCTGGCGGTACGACCGACGAGCACTGCGCCCTTGGAGGCGAGCAGGCGGTAGTCGATTGGCATCTTGGTGTGGACGCCCGAGATGGCGAGCGCAATGTTGCGCTTCACATCGCGATTGACGGTGTCCCAACGGCCAAGAACGCCAGTCCAGTATGCGCCTTCACGATCACGGTAGAAGCGTGGCGGACGGATGTGGCGACCGATGGAGTGGTAAACCTTGCGGCCCGCGGCAACGAGTTCTTCAGCGATCTGACCACCCGACGCGCCCGCGCCAACCACCAGCACTGCGCCTTCTGGCAGCTGGTCTGGGTTGCGGTAGTTGACCGAGTGGATCTGCATGACTGGCGCGTCTTCTGGCACCATCTTTGGATAGACTGGGGTCTGGAAAGCGCCAGTTGCGGCAACAACGTTGATGGCTTCGTATTCACCATCGGAGGTGACGACGTGGTAGCCCTGCTTCTTGTGGAGCTTGGTGACCGAGATCACCGAAACGCCAGTGCGGATCGGCGCGTTGTTCCGCTCCGCATGCTCGACGAGGTATTCAACGAGCTTGTCCTTGGGGGTGAAGACGTCCTGTGGAACGCTCTCGATCTTGCTGCTCGGAAGACGGTCATGCCAAGCCGGGCCGTTTGCGCGCAGCGAGTCCCAACGAGCGGTGCGCCAGCTTTCAGCGACGCGGCCCTTTTCCAGAACCACGTGGCTAATGCCAAGATTGGTCAGGTGCTCGCTCATCGAAATGCCAGCCTGGCCGCCGCCGACGACGATCGTGTTTACCTTTTCCATTGTATCTCAAGACCTTTTTTGCTGGGCACTAGCCCCAATTGTTTCAGGCTTCGGGAGAAGCAGATGCAAAAGCTCTCCCATGCACCGAGCCGTGGGGCTCGGTGGCGCAATGATTGTGAGTGGCTGTCGACCGCTTAGTTGGCGGGGGTAACCGTTTCGCCGACGAGACGACGCTGACGGATCACCGGGATGCCTTTTCGCAGCTTTTCCACCTGTGCCATGTCGAGGGTGGCAGTCAGCGTTTCCGGGCCGTGACCCGCACGCTTGAGCACAGTGCCCCAAGCGTCAACGATGACCGAGTGGCCGTAAGAGCTCTTGGTTTCGCCATCGACGACAACCGAACCACCGAGACCGCATGCGATAAGATGGCACTGGGTCTCAACCGCACGGGCGCGGGCGAAGAGTTCCCAATGCGCTTCGCCGGTGATCATGGTGTAAGCGGCTGGAAGCGTGATGATCTGAGCGCCCTTGAGGCGCAGAGCACGGAACAGCTCGGGGAAGCGGCCGTCAAAGCAGATGGCCGTACCGAAGGTGACGCCATCAAATTCCCAAGTGACAATGTCATTGCCGGGCTTGATGTAGTCGGACTCGCGGAAAGGACCATTGCCGAGATCGTCGATGTCAAAGAGGTGAATCTTGCGGTATTCCGCCAGCACTTCACCCTCGCGGCCAAAGACCACGGTGACGTTTTCGACGCGCGCTTCGCCTTCGACCTTGGCCAGAATGGTGCCAGCCTGAACCGACACTTTGTGACGCTTCGCAAAGGCCTGAGCCATGCGATAAGCAGGCGTTTCGGCGAGCGGCTGAGCAAGCGCCACAGCACTCTTTTGATCGAGGCCGTAGTAGCTAAAATACTCAGGCAGGATGAGGAAATCAGGCTTTTCAGCTGCCTGCATTGCCGCTTCCATCGCTGCTTCTGCTGCCGGAACTGTCTCCTCAGGAGACAGGCCCATGACTGTTTGGATTGCAGCTACTTTCATGCCTGCGCCCCTTCCTTAGCCAGAATGTCCAATGAGTTTGTGGCGCGACCACCGATATCGGGGTTGAGCACACGTTCGACGAAATTAGCCTGTTGGGGCGCATAAGCGTCCCAGAGGCGGCGCAGATCGGTCAAAGGTTCGGCCGATTTATCAACGCGCAGATCAACCACGCAGAAGTCATCATGTTCGGAGACGCGGAGCGCCGCCGAACCGAGTGGGAAGACTTCGCCGCCAGCGGCAAGGCCAGCGTCGAGAGCGGCGAGCAGACGCTCAGCAATAGGCTTATCGCTGGCAGCTTCCGCCGCCGCGATCATGGCTGCAGGAACGGTGTCGTTGCGCAGGATATTGCCAACCGCGACCATGCCCGGACCGAAAGCCTTGGCATGGATTGGTTCCTGATGGCTGCCTTGACGCGCTGCGGTATTGCCATTGCGATCAACAATCGCCAGCTCACGCCACTCAATGCCTGGTGCTGTGGCGACAGCGTCGAGAGCTTCCTGAGCGGAGAGGCCTGCACGCAGATAGCGGAGGGCCATGATGCCCAAACGCGGATCGGTGCGGTGCTGGGTGATCACAGCGCCTGCGTCGTGATTGACGAACAGGCAGCGCGCGCCCATGGCCATCGACGAAGTGGTGCCAGCAATGCCGAAGTGACCGGTTTGTGGGCAACGAAGTGCGATAGAGAAGGTCATTAGCTGAGCCTGAACAATGCACGCGATGGGGAGAAGGGCGTGATATCCACGCTGGTCTTTTCGCCCATCAGGACTTCGGAAACGAGCTTGCCGGTGATGCCGCCGAGCGTCAGACCGAGGTGGCCGTGGCCGCAGGCGTAGACAATGCGCGGGTCCTTCTTGGATGGACCAATGAAGGGCATGCTGTCTGGGGTCGACGGGCGGAAGCCCATCCACGTGTCCTGACGCTCGCCGAGGGCGGGCACCATTTTACGCGCTTTGTCTTCCAGCACCTTCAGGCGCGATGGGTTTGGCTTCTTATCCAGACCGCCCAGGTCCACAGTACCGGCTGCGCGGATCTGATGAGACAGAGGCGTGAGGAAGAAGGCATCCGAGAGATACATCAGCGGATGGTTGATCAGCCCTTCGGTGTTGTTGAAGGCAACATGATAACCGCGTTCGGTATTCATATTGAGACGATCGCCGACAGTCTTGGAGATGGCACGGGACCATGCGCCAGCGGAAACCACGAGGCGCTGCGCCACGACGGTTTCAGAGCCGGCCTCGACGCGGACTCCATCAGCGGTGCTGGTGATGTTGCCAGCCTTGGCCTGAACGAAACGACCACCACGCTTGATGATGTTCTGCGCTAGCCCGCGGCAATATTCTTCTGGGCTGTCGATAATGTAGCAGCCCGGGAAAATGGTGCCACCGACATAGCCCGGCGCCAGGTTTGGCTCCATGCCTGCGATGTCGTCGCGGGTCAGATAGGTCGCTTCAACACCTTCAGCACGACGGCGTTCGTTCGACTTCTTGGCACGCGCCGCTTCCGCTTCAGAGCGGTAGAGGTGGATTGAACCCTTGCCCTTAACGAAGCGGACGTTGCCCACTTCGTCCATGAGCGGGGCATTGCCATCTTCAAGCACGCGCATCAGCGAGCTCAGAGCGCTGATGATGCCATCCTGACGGCTCCGCAGCGAGGCCGAGAGGAAGGCTGTCAGCCAAGGCGCAAGATCGAGAAGGTCGCGCCAATATAGGGTCAGCGGACCATCATGACGCAGCAGCATGCCTGGGACATCACGCAGAATGCCCGGCGAAGCCGATGGAAAAATGCCCGATGGTGCCACGGTCGACGCATTGCCGAACGAGGCTGCGTTGCGGAAAGACACACCCGGAAGCGGTGGCGTTGGGTCGATAACAGTGACGTCACAGCCTTTGCGCAGGAGCCACAGCGCGGTGGAGAGACCCACCACGCCGCCGCCAATAACCGCAACCGTCAGCTTGCTGCTGTCGTTTACTTGCATTTGGGAAAGACCCCTTAGATCGCAGCGGTTACGATGACTTCAACATCGTAGCCTTCAGCAGCTGGCGGGCAGACACCTGCAGCGCGCGAAGGCTGGTTCTCTGGGTCGACCCATTCTTCCCAAGCGACATTCATCGCATCGAAATGCTTCTGATCGGAGATCCAGACTTCAGCGCGCAGGATCTTGGACTTGTCTGTGCCAGCTTCGGCCAGCCACTTGTCGACCTTCTGCAGGCAGAGGCGGGTCTGGTCTTCGATGCTGTCACCCTTGTTGCCGCACATGCCAGCGACATAGGCGATGCCGTTGTGGATGGAGACCATGGAGGTGCGCTTTAGGCGCTCGATGCGGACGATTTCAGTCATTTCAATTCACCGTATACTGGCCCTGAGGGCCGCAAATTAGATTTCATTTCGAGGAGAGTGCTGCGCCGTTAGAGGCGCAGGCTCTTCTGGAAGCCCATGGCTTTTTCGAGGATGGCCACAATGACAACCGACATGACGACCAAGGCAGTTGCCATTGCCGCGACTGTCGGATCATCGAAGTCCTTGATGTACTGGTAGGCTGCGACCGGGAGGACCTTGGTGTTGTCGTTTGAGAGGAACACGGCGATCGAGAAGTTATCGAGCGCTTCCACGAAAACGAAAACCGAGGCTGCCAGAATGCCGGACTTGAGCTGGGGCAGCACGATCGAGAAGAAGGTGCGGATCGGGCCGGCGCCCAGGTTACGCGCAGCTTCTTCGATACGCGGATCAAGGCCGAGCAAGTTTGCCGACAGGGCGCGGATGGAGAATGGCAGAGCCAGCACAAGCATGCCCAGGCAAAGACCGAACAGGCCGATTTTGTAGCCAGCTGCCGAAAGCAGCGACAGCAAGGACACACCCGTCACCACGCCCGGAATGATCAGCGGGGAGAGGATGATCTGCTGGATCAAAGCCTTGCCCTTAAACTCGGTGCGGACCAGCGCATAGCTGGCCGGGATACCGATGACCAGGCTCAACGGGGTGACGATGAGCGCCATCAAGAACGAGTTCTTCGCAGCGCCCATGAACATGGGCGAGTTGTAGAAATTATAGTGCCATTCCAGAGAGAAGCCCTGAGGCGGCCACTGGAAATAGCGGGTAGCGCTGAACGAATGCAGCACAACAAACACTACGGGCAGCAGCAGGAAAGCGGTCGAAACAATCGCCAGCAAGGTGACGACGATGCCGTACTTGCCTTCGAGATCACGCCTAAACATTAGGATACCGCCTTCTCAATTTTCTTGGACACAAAGGTCATCAGCCAGATCGATGCAAAAGCACCAACAAGGAAGATCACTGCGGTCGCAGCTGCGTAGGGAATGTCGTATTCGACAAACATGCGATCGTAGATCTGGTTAGCGATCATGCGAACTTTGCCGCCACCGAGAACCATCGGGAACAGGAAGGAAGCGAGTGCGATCGAATAGGCCAGAACCAGTGTCACCATCAGGCCCGGCAACAGCATTGGCATGGTGATGCGCCAGAAGGTAACGATGCGGTTGGCCCCGAGGCTACGCGCTGCTTCTTCGACCGAAGTGTTGAGATTGCGCACGGCACCGATCAGGGTGAATACCGCAAACGGCAGCAGATAGTGGGCAATCGAGATGCCAACGCCGGTCCAATTATAAAGGAAGCGGATCGGTGCATCGATTATGCCGAGGCTCGTCAGACCAAGATTGATCAGCCCCTTGTTGCCAAGGAGAATGAGCCATGAATAGGCGCGAGTGACACCGCCGGACAGGAAGGTCACGGCGATGGCCAGCATAATCAAAGTACCGACCCACTCTCGCTTCGCCCGCACGATGACCATAGCCATAGGAACGGCCACAGCGACTGTGATGAGCGAAATAACGAAAGACGCCCAGAGCGTGGTGAGCAAGACAGCCTGGTTCGACCCAGACGACAGCACGCGCCAGTAATTTTCAAGCGTAATGGCACCAGCGAACTGGGTGCCTGGAGGCCCCTTGAGGAAAAGGCTGCTCAGAGCGAAATAGCCGTAAGCTGCGACGATGAAGAGACCAATCACCAGCGCAGGGGAAATCAGGTATTTGCTGCGGTCGTTTTTGCTTTCCATCAGTCCCTCAGCAAAATGGTGTGGGCTGGGTCGAGCAGGAGCTTTACGGCCTGGCCGACAGCAAAGCGTGCAGAATTGCTTGTGCGAGGCGCGTTGGCTTCGATCTTATGACCACCGACTTCGCAGTGATAAACGATGCGTTCGCCAAGCTCATGAGCCGAGTTGATGACGGACACGAGGCCCATACGCGCATCGTCCTCTGCCACCAGCTCGATGTGCGATGGACGGATCGAGATCTTGCAATCAGAGCCGACTGGCTTGGCTTCAGTGGTTGGAACGACAACCTTCTGGCCGCCAAGCTCGATGACCACTTCACCCTCTGACTTCGAGACGACCTTGCTTGGGAAGATGTTTGGCACGCCGAGGAAGCGCGCAACAAATTCGGTCTGCGGACGGTCATAGAGCGCGATTGGGGTATCGAGCTGTTCGATGCAGCCGCCGTTCATGACAGCGATGTAATCGGACAGATAGAGCGCTTCGTCCTGATCGTGGGTCACGAGGATCGAGGTGATGCCCAGCTTGCGCTGCAGATCGCGCAATTCGGCCTGCAGGCCTTCACGCAGGTGGCGGTCGAGCGCACCCAACGGCTCATCGAGCAACAGCAGCTTTGGCTTGATGACGACGGCGCGCGCCAGCGCGACGCGCTGCTGCTGGCCACCAGAAAGCTGGCTCGGATAGCGGTCGGCGAGATGGGTGAGCTGAACCATTTCGAGCACGTCACGGACGCGAACGGCCTGCTCTTCCTTGGATACGCCACGCATCTTGAGACCAAAGGCGATATTGGACTCGACGGTCATATGCGGGAACAGGGCATAGTTCTGGAAGACCATGCCGATGTCGCGGAAGTTCGGCTCAACGCGACTGATGTCCTGACCGTCGACGAGAATTTCGCCCGACGTTACATTTAAGAAGCCTGCAACCATGCGCAGCACGGTGCTCTTGCCGCAGCCCGAAGGGCCCAGAAGGGTAAGCAGCGAGCCACTGGGCACGTTGAGATCGAGGTTACGCACCGCTTCAAAGTTGCTGTACCGCTTGGTCAACTGCCTCAGTTGCAAGGTACTGCTTTTTAGAGTTTCCATAGCCGCCGGTTCCGTCAGAAGTGTAGGGGGGTGCGTCCGGGCGATTGCGGCGCCCGAGCACAGAGTTCATTTCGCCTCACGAGAGGCAGAGCGGATGCGATTTTGTCGGAAGATCCAGAATTGACCGGTCTCACTATGGGTGAGACCGCTTTGGTCAATTCCTATTCAGCGATGCGGCGGCGGCGGCAAAGCCGCCTGCTGTGAGTACTTGCCGGGCGAGGCCCCAGACACGACCCTTATCTTATCCGGCAGTTTTCACCGCCGACGACAGCACCAGATATGCTGTCGGGATAAATCAGTCGTCGTTTATTGAGGTCCGAGAGGCATGACGAAACCGCGCATCAAATGCGCGCGCATCACTTTCTCAGCTTCATCAGCGTCCCGCACTCGGATGGCCGCGAGCAATTGCCTGTGCTCGTCGATTGCCCCAAGTGTGTTCTCACGGCTCAAAGCCGCGATATTGGTTTCGCTCATGAAAAACCCGGCGTAATTTTCAATGGCGTTCTGCAATTCAGCAACGCCGCACGCATCGTAAATCCTCCGATGGAACGCAGTGTTGTTACGCACGCGTTCGGTTCTCGCTTCTTCAGGCAAGGCCACTGCCAGTTCGATAGACGCCTCAAGAAACGCAAAATCGCTTTCACCCAACAGAGGGACTGCAAGTCGCGTTGCGTATCCCTCCAAGGCAATGCGGATTGCCCGAATACCTTCAAGTGCCGTTTTGACATTGGCCACGACCACCCCGGATGATGTCCGCTCCAGCAGACGATTACCGAGAAGTCGCGTGAAGGCTTCGCGCAGCGGGGTACGGCTCACACCGAGCCGCTGCGCCATTTCCACCTCGCGGAGACGCTGGCCGGGCTCCAAACGCCCGTCCAGGATCAGCGACCGCAAGAGTTCATAGACCACATCGGCTGAACTCACCGCCGACAGCCGGCGTCCCACCAGCTCGTCAAGTGCATCCACAGTCATGCAATATACCCCCGTATCTTCGCTATGATGCTGTCTAACCGCCACCACCATCACGCGACAGGGGGCATTCGAGCTTGTGGCTCGAACTTACCCTTTAACTGCTCCCTGCCCGTTCTTCCACAACTCAGAGATGAGCGTAGCAAAGACGGCACCGCGGCCAGCAATTGCACTCACCACGATTGTTTCGTCACGCGAGCAGATATCGTTGCAGATTGGACCCATGCCATCGATGGTTGGCACGCCAAGTGCACCACAGAAGCTCGCATCCGAACCGCCCGAGATATTGGTCAGCTCAAAGCAAGGCGCATCGATCTCGCGGGACGCGGCTTCAACGATTTGGTAAAGCGCAGCGGACTCTGCCGAACGCGCCCATGCAGGACGTGTCCAACCACCCTTGAGTTCAACCGAAACACGATCGGTTGCCACAGAGGCAACGAGACGCTCAACTTCTGCCTGAAGCGCCTGTGCAGCTTCTGGAGTGCGCGCACGCATATCAACGTGCAGCTTAGCGTGGCCCGGAATAACCTGACGCGCATCTCCACCCTGGAAGATACCAACGTTGACGATGGTGCCATTTTCGAGATTGGTCAGCGCTTCAATCTGCGGCACCAGCTGAGCCAGCGGACGGATTGCCGATGCACCCTTGAGGTAGTTCGCTGCAGCGTGAGCGGTCTGCCCCTTGGCTTCAACATAGAACGCACCAACGGCACCGCGCGAGGTGAAGTAACCACCACCCGGACGGCCTGGCTCAAGGGTAAGAACCCAATCAGCCTGCTGTGCATGCTCTTCGATCCAGCCACGCGAAAGCGGGCTACCCAGTTCTTCATCGCTGACGACGAGGAACTTGATCTCAGCAAAATCCGCGAAACCAGCAGTGGTCGCCACATCGATAGCGTTGAGCGCCAGCACGAGGCCACCACGCATGTCACCAACGCCTGGCCCCTCAGCCAGATCGCCCTTGATGGCAAATGGCCAAGATTCAAGCGTGCCACGCGGCCAAACTGTGTCGGCGTGACCAAGGATCATCAAGCGACCCTGACCAGTGCCCTTGCGAACCGCCCACAAGCGGTCACCGCGTTCCGGGACCTGCTCATAGTTCAGTTCAAAACCCTGACTCTTCAGGCGTTCGCCGATCCACTGCGACGTGCGCGTTACGCCTTCTACGTCGTAGGACCCAGCTTCAACACCAACGAGCTCGGCGATGTCCGCCAGCATCGTATCGAGTCTAGCCGCAAAAATTTCGCGGAATTCAGTAGCGACACCCATCGTCATTCCCTTCCTGTATACATGGATACAAGCATACAAAACAGCGCGTTGCAAGAGTGGACAGAAGGGCTTCGACACGCCCGGGTACTGCCCCTAAAGCCGCTATACCCGCGCCATATGTTCAAGCAGACGTTCAAATTTCACCGAAATTCCAAGGACTTTGGCGCACAGACGCGCGCTGTGCTGGCCCCGCATGCGTTCCGCCAAGCCGGATGCAGCGTGGAAAATTATGCTCAGACTGGCGGAACATCGTGATCGGCGGGAATTTGACCCAAGAATCAAGCATTGAAGCGATCAGCTCAAAAGCGCCGGCAGCACGCCGCGCTGAAGCTCGGCACCGATGTTCAAAAGCGCGAAATCGCTATGCATTGGCCCCATCAACTGGACGCCGATCGGGCACCCACGTCGATCGACCTGCACCGGCAAAGCGAGTGCAGGCAGGCCCGACACATTGGCTGGAGCCGTGAACCGAAGCGGATTATCAACACCCGCGTTTGGCGCGCCTAGGGGATTGTCCAGCACAGGCGCGACGGCCGCATGGATGGGCAAAGCCAGACAATCCATCTCGCCCATGAATGCTTGCCAAGTCGCCGCAATTTCCGTCTGACGCGTCTTATCGCGCTTATGTTGTTCGACGGTGATAGTGGCACCCTGCCCGGCCAAAGCGGCGAGAGCGGAGCCATACTCATTTCGTTTGGACGGGTAAGTGTCGGCATGACCTAGCGCCACTTCCCTAGCGCAAAGGCGCGACCACACTTCATAAATGTCAGGCGTGTCCAGTAATTTGCATGAAACCAGCACCATACCGGCCGTCGACGCAGCATCCAGCATGCGGCGATAGGCAGAGCTAACCTCAGCATCCAGTCCGCCTTCAAGAAGCTCTTCGCTATAGCCCAAACGCAAACCTTCGAGGCTGACCGCCGGAACCTCGCCCCTGCCCCCAATCATTGCCTTGAGCATCAAAGCGCAGCCTTGGGCGGTCGTCGCCATGGGACCGACATGGTCAAGGCTCGGCGCCATGGCGCAAACGCCTTCAACGCTAACCAAACCCCGGCTCGGCTTTAAACCGGTGAGGCCGCAATAGGCCGATGGGAAGCGGATGGAACCACCGGTATCACTGCCGACTGCACCCGCCGCAAGCGCTGCGGCAACGGCCACGCCGGAACCAGAGGAGGATGAGCCGACTCGAAACTGTTCACCCCAAGGGTTCTTCGGCACAGGCATAAGCGGGTGATGCGTCGAGCACGCACCCTCGGCCATAGCGAGCTTACCCAGAAGCACTGCGCCTGCTTGCAAAAGCTGGGAGACAACTGCCGCATTGCGGTGCGTTTGCCGATTGCGGTGAATGGCCATGCCATTTGAAGTCGGAGCGAAGTCCGTCTCACACAGATCCTTGACCGCGATTGGCACGCCGTGCAGCGCGCCGAGAATGCGTCCTTCCCGATAGGCTGCATCGCATGCGGCTGCCTGTTTGAGCGCCACGTCTCCCGTTACACAGATATAGGCCGCATATTGGGTATCGAGCACCTCAATGCGCTCTAAATAGGCCCGCGTGAGATCAACAGATGACACCTTGCCCTTGGCGAGGGCCACAGCGATTTCCGGAAGGGGGCGAGCAAGAAGGTCGGCGAGCAGAGAAGCGTTTTGCATGAGGCAGCAGCTAAACGGGGGATATAAAAAAGATCAGGTGGCGAACCACCTGATCTATCGCAACACCTAAATGTCTTTAGGGGTTAGCGGGCGATTTCGTCAAAGCGCACAGTCCAGTCGCTGACGTTTTCGTTGACGAGGCGGCCGTCCATAACAAAGCCGTCGCCATCAGCTGGGAGGGCTGCTGCGAGCTCTTCAGGAAGGGCAACATTCTTGTTTACAGGCGCCATGTTGACGCGAGCCAGCATTTCTTCCTGCGCACCCTTAGAGATGATGTAGTTGACGAACTGCGCAGCTTCGTCCTGGCTGTCGCCCTTGGTCATCATCATAACGTCGAAGTACATCGGCGCCGGCTTTGGCGCGACCATCTTCATGTTGAGGCCTTCCTTGGCGATCGCGTTCATGTGCGAGCTCTGGCCGATAAGGATCGAGCCTTCACCCTGAACGATCGACTGACGAGCCTGCGAGTCCGAAGAATAATAGAGCGAAACGTTCTCGTTCAGGTTCTTGAGAGCTTCAAAGCCAGCATCGAAATTGTCGATGGTGCCGCCGTTGATCTGGTTTGCAACCATCAGCAACGAGCCCGAATAGATCGACATCGCTGGCGCGATGATCTGGCTCTTATATTCTGGCTTCCAGAGATCTTCCCAAGAGGTCGGCGGCACGGTCACGACGTCAGCGTCATAAACGATGCCCATTGGGTAGTAATAAATACCAACCCAATCATCAGAGATCGCACCCTGGATCAGTTCACCACTGTTGGTCAGCTTGTCCTTCGGGATCTTGACGAAGAGTTCCTGGTCCTGGCCCGCTTCGCTGGCGATGGTGTTGGTTGCAAACCACACGTCAACCGACGGGTTAGCGCGCTCTGCCTGCAGCTTGACGAGACCCTCACCCGACGAGGACTGGGTGACCGCATTGACCTTAATGCCGGTTTCCGCTTCGAACTGCTGCGAAATGGCCTTGAGGCCATTTTCCCAGGTCGAGCCCCAGATCTGGATGGTGATTTCTTTGTCTTGGGCGAAGGCAGGCGCAGCAGCCAAAACGAAAGCAGAAGAGAGAAGAAGGGTCTTGATATTCACGATAGTCTCACATTCTCTATATTGAAACACACCGCTCAGCACCCTGCCCGGAAGCAGCAGAACAGATACGATGTAAAAATCGGATCGAGACGAGTGGTTCAACTCGCAGAGTGCGTGGCCCGTTGCCTAGCCATGACCGGGCGATGCAACCCAGCATCGTCCAGCAGGTCGTCAGTGTTTCCCTCCACCTCTGACCCAAACACACCTCCACAAGTATCACCGGTCAAAAATCCAGCCCTGACCAACTGGCAATAGACGCTGACGACAAACCGTCGCTGCTACTGCTGTTGATCGAACAAATTCCGTGACGAGACTCAGGGGTTCCCTCCATTTGTGCACACACGGATACCTGTATACAACGTGTACGCTGGGATACTTGCATACATTTGCTGAGCACAGCAAGAGGCTCCCATGGGGGGGGATGCGAAAAAATTCACCCACCACGCTTTCCGACTATTCGTTAGGCAAATATCGCTCTCAATCAGCTAAGCTTGACAGCATTTTACACAGCCGCGGCGGCGCTGCGAGAGCGCAAACACACTCGCAACCCCTGACAATCCCGTGAAGAAGCGATGGCCGCGACACGCCCAAGCGCAGGAGCGGAACGCCCCACCGACCAATCCAGATGGTTACGCAGCGAAGAGTATCGCGGAATCAAAATGGATATCTGCGCACCAAAACTGCATGCGCAACGGACTGCACAGGCCGGCGCAATTTTAACATCTCATCCTCCACCACCCACGCAGCTCTGCGTTCCCGCGGAAGCCAAGAACGTGCTTACTCAAAGATATAGCGCGTGCCCGCACGAAACATAGCGACACATAAGGCACTAGAGTCGCACTCTCCAATATTAAAAATCAAGCAAAAACAAACATATAGATGTACCAGCAAAAATCCTTGCATAAATAAATTTAAGGACGATCAAGTCTAAAACTGAAACGTATTAGGTGATATTCACAAATACAATCAGACGAGAAAATTCCGATCAACTCATTCAACCGGTGGAGTGGACCCTGTTTCACCGGACAGGCGGCGGTTGGGTTTAGGCACTGAGGCGCAGGAACTCGCGTGGTGAGCGGAACTTGAGCCCGGAGTGCGGGTGAACCTCACAGTAATCGTCGATCCATCCTGGCAGCAAGGCCAGGAATGTGCCGGCGTCTGGGAGGATGACGGTTGAGGCATAGTCCCTTTTCAGGGTTTTGACGAACGCCTCAGACATGCCGTTGCTCTGCGGGCTTCGAACCGGGGTGAAGAGCAAGTCGATGCCCAATGCTGCGGCCACCTGTGCGGTCTGCCTGGCGATATAGGCGCTGCCATTGTCCGACAGCCACTCCAGTCGCTGCGGGACCTTGAGGGTCTTGAAGCGGCGTTCGACGGCCGCGATCATCAGATCGCAGACCATCTCGCCGGAGATGCCGGCATTGGCGACGGCCGACCAGGCAATGATCTCCCGATCGCAGGCGTCGATAACGAAGACGATACGCACCACCTCGCCATTGCGGGAGTGGATCTCTAGATGATCTGAACACCAGCGGATATTGGAGCGCAGGGCAACGACGACCCCGTCATGGGTGCGTGTGGGCCGCAGGGCAGTATGCTTTTGAAGGGTGAGCCCGTGCTGTTGCATGACCCTTAGAACCCGCTTGGTGTTGACGGTGGGTTTGGCCTCTTTACGCCGCTGCCGGTTGAGCAATGCCGACACGCGGCGATAGCCATAGGTGGGGCGTTGATCGATGATCGGGCGAAGTTCGGCAAGAAGGGCCACATCATCGGCCTTGCGATAGGGTCCGCGAGGCTTTGAAGGCTTGCTGGCGCGCTCGATCAGGTTAGACCGAGACACGCCCAACGTTCTGGCAATGGCGCTCATGGGGTATCGTCCTCGGGATTGCTCCACGACAGCAAGGGCGACGTCCGTTTTTTTGGGCGCGCGATATCCAGAGCCTCCTTCAGGATCTCGGCTTCCATGGTCTTCTTGCCCAGCATGCGCTCGAGGTCGCGCACGCGCTTCTCCAACTCGCGGACCTGAGAGGCGCCCACAACATCTTCGTCGGCCTGGACAGCCGCATGGCCGCCCTCGAGCATGCGGCGCTTCCAGGCGAAGAGCTGAGAGGGGGAAATGCCAGCGCGGCGTGCCACGTAGGAAACGCTCATGCCGGGCTGCATGGCTTCTTCAACCAGCCGCACCTTCTCGGAAACGGACCAGCGACGCCGGCGCTGCACGGAGGTGATGACTTCGACCCGTCGAAACGGCTCATCTGAACTCTTGGACATAGTCGTACTCATAGGCGCATGCCTATGCCTTATCGGCTATGCCGCCTGTCCGGTCAAAATGGGGTGCGCTCCAACCGGCAATGAAATGGATAAATCTGAGTTCTAGAACGTATTCACTGCTGATATGATGCACCCAAAATCCTGGCAGGAGTATCCGATGAATACAGTATTCAAGCGCAGCTTAAGCGCACTTGCTCTCACCGTAGCCTTTGCAATTCCCGCCCATGCTCAGGCTGTCACTCAAGCTTCCGTTGTGGCAGCGTGCTCAGTTAGCGCAAACGCATGCATAGCTGCGCAGAACGCGTTTGTTGCATCTTTGCGTGCACAGGGCCTGACACCGGCGCAAATTGGCGCAGCTGTCGGCACAGTGGTTGCTGCTCTGGTTAACTCGGGCACTGTCGCACCTGCCATCATTGCCGCAGCAGCGCAGAACTCGGTTCAATATGCAGCAAGCACTGCACAGGCAAGCGCGTTTACACAGATCGCGGAAGTTGTAAGCTCGGGTGGCACTGTGACCCAAGACGTTATTCAGGTCGCATCGTCTTCCAGCCCAAACTGATTTGATTGCGCCATGAAATTTGTGACCGAGAATCACTCGGTCACAAATGCAAGCTAAATCACTATTTTCTTGCCGTACCGGGTGTACTTGGTACCTACTCGGAAACGCCCAATGTTTAGCCGCGTTACTCTTGCCTTTCTCTCCTTTTCGCTTTTTGCGACAAGCATGATTGTGGGACAACGAGAGCTGTCAGGGCTAATGCAGGTGGGTACGACCGACGAGAGCTTTTTCGAAACACTCCTTGGTCACGATAAATCTCAAGCCATTTCCTACAGATCTACAGATGACATTTTGCGACGCTGCATCAACGTCGCAGGCGGGCTCTATGGAGCTCTCCAGCCTGAGCAATGGCAGGAATTGGCACGGTTCAATTGCTTAGAAACCGCGGACAACGCTGTTGCCCAAATGCCGAGCTACGCTTTGGGCTGGTATGCCAAGTCACTCTTCTCCTACCAGCTCGGGCAACCACAAGCAGCCGAGGCCGCACTGGTGCAAGCGCAGCATGTCGGTCGTCATGAACAATGGATCGCCGAAGGCCGGGTCCAACTCGCCGAAGACCATTTTACGACGCTCTCTCCCGCAGCGCTTTCGGGGCACCAGCAAGACCTTGAACTGCTCGCAAAATCCGCACGGGGCGTGGCTTCAGTTGCGCGTCGATACGCGACACAGCCTGATTTCCGCGAGCGCATAACCCTTATCGTTGAACAATTACCGCCGGAAGACCAGGTGCGTTTCCTCACCAACGTTCGTCGCGCAACTCAAACATTTGGCATGGTCATGCCATGACACTTGCTGACACTATACTCCTGAGAAATCGCTCAAGGTCATCGACCCAACCGCGCGCTTCGGCGGTCAATGGTGCACTGGCATTTGGCCTGATCACACTTGCCACTTTTGCCCCTATCCCGCTTGGTGCCAACAACGCTGTGGCATGGTCGATCAACGGGACCATTGTCGCCCTGATCGGCCTTATCTACTGCCTTGCCCTGATGTTCACAGGCGACGGCTTGCGCGTCGGGCTATCACGCTTTCTACCCGAAACCCTGCTGTCGACCATTTTGGGCGGTTTCATCATTTTCCAAATCCTGCCCTCCTCTCTGTGGGGCGGGAGTGTGGGGCTGGTCGATATCGACGGCAACAATTACGCTCTGAACCAAATCAGCGCGTCGGTCGGCATGACAATATTCTCCGCTGTCTGCTTCTTCACCTACGTGCTGTTTTTCTTCCTGGTCATCCAGGTGTCCGCTAATCGTCAGCGCGCCATGTTCCTCGCAGAACTCGCTTTTGCGGCCATAATTGCGCATGCGGTTCTGGGCCTAATCGCGCTAACGCTTTGGAATGACAGCCTATTGTTTTTCGACAGGTGGGCGTATCACGGCGTTGCAACCGGGACGTTCGTCAACCGCAATTCGTACGGCACCTTCCTCGCGATCGGGTTTGTGCTTGGGGTTGGCCTCACGCTTCGAGCGGCGCTGAACAAGCGGAGCACTCTAGGCCAGCGCCTGCCGCGAGCCGACGAGAAATTCGTATGGGTCGGGCTGCAACTGGTCGGCACGGTTCTTATTCTTGCAGCGCTGCTCGCAAGTCAGTCACGAATGGGACTAGCAGCCGCACTGGCCGGCGGCGCCGTCCTCCTCATAATTACGTTGACGAAAACCAGCCTAGCCCGAAAGCGCATAGGACTTTTGGTGATGCTCGCTTTCATCGTTGTTGCGGGCCTAGCGTTTTTCGTTTTTGGCGACGGAACTTTAGACCGCCTTGGCAGTACAGAAGCTGACGCTGACGTGCGCCAGCAACTCTATGCGCAGGTCGTGCAACTGATCGAGGCGCACTGGCTGTGGGGAACCGGCGCCGGAACGTTCGAGCTCGTCTACCCCCTATTTCACCGCTGGCCAGTCAGTCCCGATCTCATTTGGGACAAGGCGCACAATACATACCTTACTCTTTGGAGTGAGCTGGGCCTCGTTTTTGGCACAATACCGCTGGTGATCTTCGCAACCATCGCCGCGCGCCTGATTGTTCTCATCAAACAGCGCCGCGAGGACTGGTGGCTTCCCGCCATGTCGTTGTCTGCACTTGTGGTGGTTGCGACGCACTCACTCGTCGACTTCTCGATGGAGATTCAGGGCGTGGTCTTGATGTTACTCTTCGTCGTTGGGATCGGGCTAGACTTTCGTGCCAAGAGTTCGGAACCCGCCCCCTTGCGCGAGGCAAAAAATTGATGTTGGACCGAATAAAAGCTTTGTTCGGCCGCCCAAAAACTGAGGGAACGAAAGCCCCAAGAGCCCGGGAAACACTTAACGACACCTATAGCGTCATTTACGCCATCGGCGACGTGCATGGTCGCCTCGATCTTCTAAAGCAACTTGAAGCCAAGATATTGGCGGATGGAGACCATATCGGGGGCCAAAAGCTCATTGTGCAGCTCGGTGATCTGATAGACCGCGGCCCTCACTCAGCTCAAACAATAGATCATATGCTCTCGCGCCCTGCCCGAGGCTGGCATCGCCGCGCCATTGTCGGCAACCATGAAATTACGCTGTGTGAAGCCCTACACAACAGCCGTGTGTTTGAACGCTGGCTTGGGTTTGGCGGCGTCGAGACCCTTGGCAGCTACGGCATTGGACAGCGCGAAATTCAAAGTGCGCTAGGAAACTCGCGACGCGTCAGCGAACTCCTCCAAACTGTCGTGCCCCCTGAGCACATTCAGTTCCTTCTGGCCCTGCCGCTAACACCGACTGTCGAAAACTTCGTGTTTGCGCACGCAGGCGGCCGCCCAAGAATTGCCCTCGGCGCTCAGGAGGAACGCGACTACCTCTGGTACACCGGATCGCGCGACGACATCCGAACCGATGGGAAAACGATCGTCCATGGGCATGAAATCGTGGCACTACCCGAAATCTTTCCTGGCCGCATCAATGTCGATACGGGCGCCTACAAGACAGGGATCTTGAGCGCCGTTCGACTAGAAAAGAATGTGCCGCCACGCACGATTCAAGCTACTGCTACATAGAGAATAAAAAACGCCATTGGCGTGTGACTGGGGGAATAATCTGTGGACGAAGTCGAAATCGATTTGCGCGGTATCGCCAATCTACTGCGACGCCGTATTCGGCTGATTGCCCTTACACTTGCAGTCGTACTCGGCGTGGCAATTCTTGCTTTAGTCGCTATGAAGCCTGTTTACACCGCTTCAAGCCTAGTGATGGTCGACACGTCCCGCAAAAACCTGCTCGAGGCTGAATACGCTGCGACAGCTCCGTCGGCGGATAATGCTCGCGTGGATAGCGAAGTCGAAATCCTGCGTTCCAATGCCGTCCTGCTGTCTGTGATCGTCAATGAAAACCTTATTGATGACGCTGAATTCGGCGTTTCAGAAGGGGGCCGCAGCATCGGGGATTTCTTCCGCGCCCTTCTGCCAAACAACTCCACGCAACGCATTGATGACCCACTTCAACAGGTCCTCAGAAAGTTCACCGATGCGGTTCGGGTGCAACGCCGTGGACTGACCTATCTTATTACCCACGGCTACTGATCGTCGTTCGGAAGAGCTGGTCCGTTCAACACCGCGCAGGACTGAGAAGCCCTGCGTCGCCTGTTGAGGCAGAGCCGAAGGCACCGACCGCCGACATCGTGCGATGAGCGTAGAGGGTATCGCTGCTACGGGATGCAACGCCCCAAACAACACCATCGGCATCCTCGCACCCTGCCCTCATGCCGAATATCGCAACACGCGCGACTATTTCTTAGCCCAACGCGTATATAGCGAATAAATCACTTCGATCTCGAAGATTGCCGACATCTGCGCAGACAGGCGCAAATGTTCAGGACATGGCGCGCGGCATAGGGCTCGACGATCGTATCGACAGCAAGTTCCTCAATGCGGGCCCCGACAATGAGGACGCTCACGATTTAATTCGAATGATTCAGCGCTGGGTACGCGCGCGAGAAGAGCCAATCAAGCATCGCGCTAGTGCGCCAATAAGAATAAAATGCAGGGTGTCCTAAGCAAGAACACTCACCTCACACTGTGTTACAATATCGAAAACTCCAATAAAAACCGACCACTAAGACTCGCCACTCCCGTTTTGACAGCACAGCTAACGCTTCTCAGCGCGATCCCGAAGAATTTTGAGTTGCGACAATCTATTCGAGCCTGCTATGCTTGAAATAAATTATGGCAGGAGTTTCTTATGAAAACTGTTTTGAAGCACGGGCTCGCCGCCCTTGCTCTGACCGTAGCCTTTTCTGTACCAGCACACGCTCAGGCCGTTACCCAAGCATCTGTTGTTGCAGCCTGCTCGGTTAGCGCCAATGCATGTATTGCAGCACAGAACGGCTATGTTGCAGCACTTCGCGCACAAGGTCTATCTCCAGCGCAGGTTAGTGCTGCTGTTGGTACGCTAGTTTCGGCCCTTGTCAGCTCGCCATCCGTACCACCGGCCATTATAGCGGCAGCGGCTAACAATGCGGTGCAGTATGCTTCTAGCCCAGCTCAGGCTGCAGCTTTCACCCAGATCGCTACCGTTGTAAGCTCTGGCGGTACCGTTCCTCAGAACGTCCTTCAAGTTGCGTCGGCAGCCAGCCCAAACTGATCTGACGCTTAACCCGCTTTGCGTGATCGAGCCTGCCTCGGTCACGCCTAAAGCATTGCCTTACTACCTTCTTGCCGTACCGGGTGTACTTGGTACCTACTCGGAAACGCCGTATGCTTAGTCGAGTCATGCTTGTTTTCGTCACTGGCTCGCTGTTGGCTACGAGCGTTGTGGTCGGTCAACGTGAGCTTTCGAGCTTAGTACAAGCCGGCATCCCCGACCCAGACTTCTTTGAAGCAGTGCTCGCTGACGAAGTTTCACCTAGCCTGTCATATCGTGCATCCGACGACCTACTGCGCCGCTGTGTCAACATTGTTGGCGGGCTTTACGGCGCGCTCCAGCCGGAAGAGCGCACAGCGCGCGCACGCGCCATTTGCCTAGACATTGCTAACCAGACTGTGGAAGCCATGCCAAGTTACGCCTTGGGGTGGTACGCAAAATCGCTTTTCTCATACCAGCTTGCTCTAACGGAAAATGGTGATGCCGCGCTAATTAGCGCGCAGCAAATCGGCCGCCATGAGCAGTGGATCGCCGAGGGGCGCGTGCAATTGGCGGAGGATCATTTCTCTTCGCTCTCACCCCAAGCGCAGGCCGGACACGAACAAGATCTCGAACTCTTAGCGCAATCTCGCAGAGGGGTTGCCTCAGTCGCGCATCGCTATGTGACCCAGCCGGATTTCCGTGAACGGATCACATCAATCGTCGAGAAGCTTCCACCTGAAGATCAAACGCGGTTTCTCAACAATGTCCGCCGCGCTACGCTGGAGTTTGGGATGGTGGCGCCATGACCGACATCCCGACCCCACTAGCACCCAGCCGATCTTCCACAGCAGCTCAGATCCGCTCATCGCGACCAAACTCAATTCTGGCATTTTGCTTGGTGTTACTCACAGCGGCCGCCCCTATTCCACTGGGCGCTAACGGGCCTGTCGCTTGGTGTCTCAATGCTGGTTTGGTGAGTGTGATAGGTTTCGCCTATGCGCTCACTTTACTGCTAAACAAGCAGGCATTGCGCGTTGGTATCTCATCGCTTGGTGCAGAGACCATTCTCGCCGTGCTTCTCGGTGGCTTCATTCTCTTCCAGACCGTACCCGCCACCATGTGGGGCGGAACTGCAGCTCTAACCGACGTGGACGGCAACTCCTACCCCGTTGCTCAGTTAAGTGCCGCCGCCGGAGTGACTGTGCTTTCCGCACTCAATTACGCGGCATACGTAGTATTCTTCTTCCTGGTGCTGCAGATCTCAGCCAACCGCAATCGCGCCCTAGTCATGGCCGAGTTGGCATTTGCAGCAATCATCGCACACGCCGTCTTCGGCTTAATTGCACTCACGTTGTGGAACGACAGCCTGCTGTTCTTTGAAAAGTGGGCCTACCACGGGGTAGCTGTCGGCACATTCGTGAACCGCAATACATACGGCACGTTTCTAGCCATCGGGTTTGTTCTGGGTGTGGGATTAACGCTGCGTGCTGCACTGAGCCGGAGAAATGAGCGCGGCCAGCGTCTACCGCGAGCCGATGAGAAATTCGTCTGGGTTGGGCTGCAGGTCGTCGGTACGATCCTTATTTTCGCGGCACTTTTGGCAAGCCAGTCACGTATGGGGCTAGGCGCTGCTATCGCTGGCGCAACCGTGGTGGTGTTGATTGCATCCTTAAAGACCAAGCTCGCGCAAAGACAAAATGGGTTGCTGGGCCTGCTGGCCTTTGCCGCAATCGCTGGCGTCGCACTGTTTGTATATGGCGGGGGCACTCTTGACCGCCTCGGCAGCACCGAGGTCGATGCAGACGTGCGCCAACTGCTCTATATCCAAGTACTCCAAATGATCGAAAATCATTGGCTTTGGGGTACTGGGGCTGGCACATTTGAGCTCGTCTACCCGCTGTATCATCGTTGGCCGGTTAGCCCGGACCTTATCTGGGACAAGGCACACAATTCCTATCTGACGATGTGGAGCGAGCTTGGCATAATATTCGGAAGCGTGCCGCTTCTAATATTTGCAGCACTTGGCACACGCCTGATCATTCTCATCACACAGCGCCGCGATGACTGGTGGCTTCCCACGTTGTCGCTCGCCTCCATCATTGTCGTTGGTGTGCATTCGCTGGTCGATTTCTCGATGGAGATACAAGGCGTAGTATTCATGCTGCTATTTGTTGTCGGCTTGGGTCTCGATTTCAGAACAAAATCTACGACTAGCCAAGCTCAAGGTGAGATCTCGAAATGATTTTCGAGCGCATCCGCACGCTATTTGCCAACGAGCACAGCGACCGCGAAATCTCAGCTCGCTCACGCGATGTCCTTAAGCAGAAATATAGCGTTATCTATGCGATCGGCGACGTTCACGGACGCCTCGACCTCCTCCGGCAGCTTGAAGCGAAAATCGTTGCGCACGAGGCCAATACTGGCGGCCCCAAGCTGATAGTACAACTCGGGGACATGATCGACCGCGGTCCACATTCCGCGCAGGTGATCGATCACATGCTTTCGCGAACGCCAGAAGGATGGAGCCGCCTCGCACTAGCAGGCAACCATGAAACAACGCTTTGCGACGCAATGTCGAATAGCACGATTTTCGAACGTTGGCTCGGCTTTGGTGGCATGGAAACATTAGGAAGCTATGGGATCGGCCAAAGAGAAATTCAGAGCGCTATTGGCAATCCCCGTCGCATTGCGGATTTGGTGCAGGCGTCCTTCCCACCAGAGCACATAAAGTTCCTCTTCGCTCTACCGCTCTCGATTTCAGTCGGCCATGCCGTATTTATGCATGCAGGGGGACGTCCCGGCGTGTCGCCAGACGCGCAGGAAGAGAAGGATATTCTCTGGTACACCGGCGAGCGCGACGACACGCGAAGCGATGGCGCCTTGGTCGTGCATGGCCATGAAATTGTTCCAGAACCCGAGATTTATAGCGGCCGCATCAACGTTGATACGGGCGCTTACCGGACTGGCATTCTGAGCGCTGTGCGCTTGGCAAGTGACGCGCCGCCGCGCGTCCTAAACACTTCTACCGACGTATAATATTGCGCAACTGGCGCACCAATGGGGGATGGTATCTGTGGACGAAGCCGAAATCGATTTGCGGGGTATCGCCAATCTGCTCCGGCGCCGTATTCGCCTAATCGCCCTTACAGTGGTTGCAACTCTGGGCATGGCAATTTTGGCTCTGGTTGCCATGACCCCTGTCTACACCGCGACCGGTCTCGTCATGGTGGACACCTCCCGCAAAAATCTTCTTGAAGCGGACTTTGCTGCCACGAGTTCATCGGCAGACAACGCGCGTGTTGACAGTGAAGTGGAAATTCTCCGATCCAACGCGGTGCTGCTCAGCGTAATCGTGAATGAGAACCTGATCGATGACCCTGAGTTTGGCGTGACCGTCGGCAGTGGGGCGGGCATAGGCGCTTTCCTTCGCTCGCTTCTGCCTGGGAATAATACCCAGCGTGTTGATGATCCCCTACAACAGGTGTTGACCAAATTCTCGAACGCAGTTCGTGTTCAGCGGCGCGGACTGACATACCTGATCTCGGCAAGTGTAACCTCCGAAGACCCTCAGCGCGCGGCTGATCTCGCGAATGCCCTTTCAGCCGCCTATATCGAAGAGCAGTTGCGTTCTAAGATTTCCACGATTAGCTCATCGCAGGAAATTATCTCGGCAAGACTTGAACAGACACAGCAGTTGCTGGTGGCGAGCGAAACCGCGTTTGACGACTTCATCAATGCCAATATTGACCGAATGGCCGGGCAAGAAGGTTTTGAGAGCGTTCGAGAGCTGCGCAATCAGCTCACTCAGACAATCGCTCGCAATCAGCAAGTAACCACTCTCGCTGGCGCAGTGGAAGCCTCGCTACAGACCCGTAATTGGAGCGACCTTGTCGCAACCTTACAGTCTGATGCCATCAACAGCCTCAATGAGCAGCGCGCAGCGCTGGCACGCCAATTGGCGGATACGGATTCGGGGTCAATCGCCGCAATCGATCTGCGCGAACAGCTCGAACAGCTCGAAGCCAGCATGAGCCTGCAAGCCGGCTCTGAACTCGCTGCTTTGCGTGCAGAATTGCCGACGCTGCAAACGCAGGCCGATAGCTTGCGGCGCGAGCTGCGGTCTGGCCTGATGGACTCTAACCTGCCGGTGGATATCCTCACCCAACTTTATGCCCTTCAACAGTCGAGCGAACTGGTTCGGGCCCAATATCAAACATTGTTGGCTCGCAATTCCGATCTGCAGGTGCAGGCAGATTTGCAGGTTGCAGACAGTCGCATCGTCGCCCCAGCGCTCGCACCTATGGCGCCCAGCTTCCCAAATCCTCGCCTTATTCTGCTTCTGGCGGGCCTTGCCGGTCTGGGCCTGGGTGTTGGTCTGGCGTTCGTTTATGAGCATTACCTGGGGGGCTTTACTTCCGAGGATCAAGTCGGGTCCGTACTCAAAGTTCCTGTCCTGGCAGAAATCCCGCGCCAAAAAGGCCTTGACCAAACGGACGGCCATTCAGTGGCTGACATGCTCGTCGATGCGCCGTTGTCGATCTATTCAGAAGCCGTGCGCCGCATTCGCTCTGGCATAGACAATGCCGTGCGTCGTCGTGGAACCGCACAAGAAGGCAAGGGCATCGTCATCATGATCTCCTCGACTTCGCCGGGTGAAGGCAAGTCGACCATTTCCCTCTCCCTCACGCGCGCATACGCATTGAGCGGGAAGCGAACAATCCTCATCGACGCCGACATGAGAAAACCATCGCTGCATCGACACATTGGTTTGCAGCCCGGGACCGGCTTGGCGGAAACGCTTCTCGGCACCTCTCCGGAAAAGCAAATGGCGGTACGCGATCCAAAGACGACGGCCATGCTTCTCCTCGGATCGCGCAGTTCAGATATACCGACTGACCAGTTGGTTATGTCAGATGACTTTAGTCGCTTGGTTGATGCTTGCCGTTCGTCATTTGACGTGACCATCATAGATACGCCGCCTATCGGCCCGGTTGTGGACGGAACGCATGTCGCGCCGTATGCGGACGCTATCCTGTTCGTCACGCGCTGGTCAGCAACAAATCAATCTGAAGCAAAGCGCGCTGTGTCACGCTTGGTGGAAGCTTGCGATTATCCGCCGGTCATTCTGTCAATTTTGAACCAGCAAGAAGGGTTCAGCTCGCGCTACTATAACAAGCGCTACGGCGGTTACTACACGGCATAACGTTGCAAAAATCCCGCATGAACGCCGGTAGACACCGCTAGTCTTCCGGCATTTTGCCCCCCAATCCTGATATCGCAGGCCAGAGCGCAGTATGAAGCCAAGTGTTCGCACTTCGCTAGCGACTTCGCCGCGCTCTTACCCCCCGACACACTGATTATGACGCCAGCCTCCACTGTTGACTGGGCTGTCGAAGTGTGAAAACGCCAAACAAGACGATCGTGTCCCTCGGCGTGGTGTAACTGAGGCAGGGCCTCCACGCATATCCGGCTTGGCCGGGTTGGTCAGCGTGCGGGGACTGCCGGCAGGCTGACGAGGGGATCATCGCTCAACGGGGCGACGGATTCCAGCGTCATGTATCTGGCGCGCTGCACAGCCCACTCATCGTTCTGCTCAAGCAGGATGGCGCCAACGAGCCGGACGATGGCATCCTCGTTGGGGAAGATGCCCACCACCTCGGTCCGCCGCTTCACCTCGCCATTCACCCGTTCTATCGGGTTGTTGCTATGCAGCTTGGCCCGATGCTCCCTGGGGAAGCTCATGTAGGCAAGGACGTCGTGCTCGGCCTCGTCCATGATGGTGGCGAGCTTGGGCACCCGCGGACGGATCTGGTCGGCAACAGCGCGCCATTGGGTGCTGGCGGCCTCCGGCGTCTCCTGAGCGAAGGCCGTGGCGATAAAGGCACTGGCCACGCGGCGACCGCTCTTGCCGGCATGGGCAAGGACGTTGCGCATGAAGTGGACTCGGCAGCGTTGCCATGTGGCACAAAGCACCTTGGTGACGGCCGCCTTGATGCCCTCATGGGCATCGGAGATCACCAGCTTCACGCCTCGCAGGCCGCGGCGGGTCAGCTTGCGCAGGAACTCGGTCCAGATCGCCTCGGCCTCCGAGGTGCCGATCTCCATGCCCAGCACCTCGCGCCGGCCATCCGCATTGACGGCCACCGCCATGATGGCTGCCACCGAGACGATGCGGCCGCCCCTGCGTACCTTGAGGTAAGTGGCGTCGATCCACAGGTAGGGCCAATCGCCCTCGATCGGCCGCTCGAGGAAGGCCTTCACCCGCCCATCGATCTCCTCGCAGAGCCGGCTGACCTGGCTCTTGGAGATGCCACTCATGCCCATGGCTTTGACCAGGTCGTCCACCGAACGGGTTGAGATGCCCTGGATGTACGCCTCCTGGATCACCGCGGTAAGAGCCTTCTCGGCCAGCCGCCGAGGTTCCAGAAAGCCCGGGAAGTAGCTGCCCTTGCGCAGCTTGGGGATGCGCAGCTCGACCGTGCCGGCCCGCGTCTCCCAGTCCCGCTCGCGGTAGCCATTGCGCTGGACCCGCCGCTCGGCGCTCTTTTCGCCATAGCCGGCCCCAGTGGCGGCACCCACTTCCATCTCCATCAGCCGTTCGGCAGCGAAGCCAATCATCTCACGCAGAATATCGGCGTCGGGGGTCTTCTCTACCAGCGTGCGCAGGTTCATCATCGTGTCGGTCATCGGTGGTCCTTCAGGTGCAGGGTTGGGGTAAGCAACCAGACCTTACCGGAAATCCGTCGATGACCACCCAGCCGCTCGCTCGCTACGGCGCTCCTAATGGCGCGCTCGCGAGCGGCTTGACCACCTCAGTTACACCACGTCCCGGGACACGACCAACAAGACCAGCTCAAGAACACACACAGAACTGCTCGCTAGTGCTCTACACATATTGCGTAACCCAAAATTCACGACCAAAAAAAGATTGAATCAATACGCAGAAACATATACTTTTTGAACTCTCTATAATTAGAGCACTACTGTTATCACAGGTTAATAAAAACACTAGTTTTTTAGGCGCAGTATCGAACGGGGCGGAATAGAGCATGGGGGATGAGATTGGGAGCATAGAGCTAGCGGACGAGTTCCGCGGTGAGTCTTCATCAGGGTCATTCTCTGTCGATGCTAGCCACATCAAAAAAGACCTTAAATCTCGCCTGAATCAGTCTGGACTCCCCCTTGATTTCCAGGACGGATATCCAATCGTTAGCACCGTCGGCCCTCAGAATTTCCTGGTGCTCGCCATCAAGCGCAGTGCCGACATCGCAATCAGTTTAGTGGCGCTCATTGCACTTAGCCCTCTGCTTGTTGCCATTGCCTGTCTGATCAAAGCGACGTCTGCCGGCCCTCTCCTTTTCACGCAGAACCGAGAAGGGCTGAACGGGAGGGTCTTCCGTATGTACAAGTTTCGGAGCCTGGAATGGGCTGCATCCGATCATAGCGGACTCCAGGCTGTAAAAAATGGCGACCCGCGCCTGACGAAATTTGGCGCCTTCTTGCGCCGGACATCCTTTGACGAGCTACCGCAGCTTTTCAACATCATCCGGGGTGACATGAGCCTTATCGGCCCACGTCCACAAGTACCTGGCATGCTGGTCAACGAGCGTCGATATGATGAGATCGTCCCCTACTACCACTTACGTCACAAGATGAAGCCCGGCCTGACCGGCTGGGCCCAAGCGAATGGATTAAGGGGGCCTGTAGAAACGCCTCAATCCGCCGCAGCACGTGTAGACCACGACCTCGCCTACATCTCTAACTTCTCGCTCACCCTCGACGTCAAAATCCTAGTCTGGACGCTCTGGCAAGAGTTAATCAAACTAGGTCGAGGAACGTAAAAACATCTCCCAGTCAGGCGCTAGGATTCGCACTTAGAATACTTAAGTGACTTATATCATTGAAATCTTTAAAGTTCAATTTCCGAAATACTTCGAATGTAGTACACACATGTAGTACACACATGTAGTACATTTTTGCGCCACAAGACTGGCACATCAATTGGGACTTACATCGTCATGGGAGACAGCTGAAGACCCGCAAGAACTGGCTCGCTGAGCCTGCGGCTGCGATTGTGGTCGTCTGATTTCCGTGTTTGAGCAGATTTGGCGCGGCGTTTGGCGATCGGCGGTGCCCATTGACGGCGTTTCCCGGTCATCCGGGCAGACTCATGGCGCGGTTGCGCGCTTTTCGTGGAAGACGAGGCGGTCGAAGTTGTAGGCCAGATTGGCCAAGGTGAGTTTGGCCTCGGCCCGTGCAATGCCGATGGTGCGGATGAACAGACCGAACCGGTTCTTCTGATGAGCGAAGACATGCTCGACCCTGGCACGTATCGCGGACTTGGCCGCATTGGCCCGTGCGGTCGCGATCGGCATCGGCTTGCCCTTGGGCTTGCGTCGATGAATGCGGCTGGTCAGCATACGATCAGCCAGCCAGGCCTCATTGCTCTGTGATCTGTAGGCGCTGTCGGCCCAGACCTCGCTGCCGGTGTTTTCCCGATCGATCACATGGCGCAGCATCCGGCCGTCAGGATGGGAGGCGGAGGTCACCGCTGCAGCCCGGATGAAGCCATAGCGCCGGTCGATGCTGATGTGACTTTTATAGCCGAACACCGGAGTGGCGATCATGGGCAGGGGCGAGCCGTCTGGCCGGTAGCGCACCTTGCCGCCGATCTTGAGCGTCCAGCGGGCGTCGGTATCCTTCTGTGCGGCTTTAGCCGGCTCGTTCGGCCAGATCTCGTCAGCCGACTGGCCTGCCTTGATGGCCTCCCGCTCGCCATCGGTATTGCGCTGTTTGGGTGCCGGCACCAGCGAAGCATCCACGATCTGCCCCGACATCGGGATGTAACCCTTCTTGTGCAGTTGCCAGTCGAACGCCTTCATCACCCGCTTGAGCGTGCCGGTCTGGGTCATGCGGTTGCGGAAATGGCGGATCGTGTTCTCATCGGGCGTGCGATCGCCGAGCGAGAACCCCAGGAAGCGCATCCAACTCAGGCGGTCCCGGATCATGAACTCTGTGCGGGCATCGGACAGGTTGTGCTGTGCCTGCAGGATCAGGATCTTGAACATGGCCACCGGATCGAACGGCGGCCGACCGCCTTTGCTGCCGTCACTGTAGCCAAGCCCCTCCACCAGCCAGGACCGGAAATACTCGAAATCCACCGTCCGCTCCAAAACCTCGAGCGGATCGCCGTGTTGGCTCAAGGCTTCGAGGTGATCGTTCAGGCTGAAAAGCGAATGCGGGTCCATGATGACGCTCCATGATCGGGCGACATCAATGAATCATGACTGCATCAAAGCCGCCAAGGGTTTTTGCGGACGTCCAGCTTGTAGTGAGTGGTCGATGAAGCCTAATCCCAGCGGTGGACACATCCGAAGCTCTCAGATGGATTTCATGAATGCCATCCCCGACGAGGGCAATAGTGATCAACTTGCAGCGTTACAAACCGACGTCCGACATATGAAACAACGCGCAAGTGGAAGTCTCATCGCTCTCCATAGTGTTTCATCCATTCTCTGGTCATCTGAAGAGCCAAGGGTGCAACCTGGCGTAAACAATAAGCAGGCCGCCCCATTTTGCCTGTCTGTGCTGTTACAACTCAAACTCGCGTGGACACACGAGAATGCAAATAGCGATTATCGGTAGTGGCTATGTAGGCTTGGTCAGCGGCGCTTGTTTCGCAGATTTCGGTCACGACGTGAGTTGCGTCGACCTCGATGAGAAGAAAATCGAGGCCCTCAAAAAAGGTCAAATACCAATCTTCGAGCCTGGCCTCGAAGACTTAGTTGACCAGAATGCCAAATCTGGACGGCTAACCTTCACGACCAATCTGGCTCCAGCCGTCGCGAAAGCTGACGTCGTTTTTCTCGCGGTCGGAACCCCGTCCCGCCGTGGCGATGGTCACGCCGATCTCTCTTATGTATATGCAGCTGCTGCCGATATCGCGCGTGCACTAAAGGACTTCACCGTCGTGGTGACAAAGTCGACGGTTCCCGTGGGCACCGGGGATGAAGTCGAGCGCATCATCCAGGAGGCCAACCCCGACGCCGACGTTGTGGTCGTCTCCAATCCAGAATTCTTACGTGAGGGTGCCGCCATTGAGGACTTCAAGCGGCCCGACCGTATTGTAGTTGGCCTTGATGATGAACGCGCACGCGAGGTCATGATGGAAATCTATCGCCCGCTTTATCTCAACCAGGCACCCCTCATGTTCACAGGTCGCCGTACGGCCGAGCTGATTAAGTATGCAGGAAATGCATTTCTTGCGATGAAGATTACCTTCATCAATGAAATTGCTGACCTGTGTGAGCGGACCGGTGCAAATGTCCAGGACGTGGCGCGCGGCATTGGTCTCGACAATCGTATCGGCAGCAAATTCCTCAATGCTGGCCCTGGCTATGGCGGCTCATGCTTCCCCAAGGATACGCTGGCCCTCGTCAAAACCGGTCAGGACTACGATGCCCCTCTTCGCCTCGTTGAAGCCACTGTGGAGGTAAATGACCGCCGCAAGCGCGCCATGGGGCGCAAGATCATCGCTGCAGCAGGTGGGAGTGTCCGGGGCAAAACCATCGGCATCTTGGGGCTGACTTTCAAACCCAACACTGATGACATGCGGGATGCACCATCCATTGCAATCATCCAAACACTACAGGATGCCGGTGCCAAGATCAGAGCCTATGATCCTGAAGGCACCGCAATGGCTAAAACCTTGCTCGCAGATATCGATTACGCCGCAGACGCATATGACACGGCCGACGGTGTTGACGCTTTGGTTCTCGTCACCGAGTGGAATGCCTTCCGCGGCCTCGACTTGCAGCGCTTGAGAAATGCCATGAGCGATCGAGTATTTGTCGATTTAAGAAACGTCTATCGCCGCAAGGAGGTCGAGGCGGCTGGTCTCGATTACACCAGCATTGGACGACCGCATCCACTGTCAGATTAGACACCAACGACGCCCTCTCAACAGGTGCACTAAACGCTTCCAGACTGTGCGGTAAATTGATCGCGGCTGTTGGCCTTACAGTTCATAAGCCGCTAGCGCCCATCAAACTCTTAAAAGGCATCAAAAAGAGTCATCTTGCTGGGCGAAAATCAATGATACGAGTTGCGAGATGGCCGACGCATTAGCTATGCAGCTTTCATAGCAAGTTCTTGCCAAACAACCATAAACAGGAAACGTCTCGCGATTATGCCCGATGTTGACGCACGTAGGTTCGGCGAGCTCTGTTTGGGTGTTGCGAAAGGCGAAGATGTTTCTGCCCTACTCGCCACATGGCGCACCACTGATCCGGCATTCAGCGGCCTCATCCTTGCTTCGCAAAACAATAAAGTCCTACCGCTGGCCGTCGCGGCCCTCCAACAAGCCGGCGCGCTCGGATCAGCTAACCTGCCGCCACCCTCGTTTTGGGTGTCTCAAAATCTGCTACTGCGCAATCAACTGATAGAATTGAACGAGGCATTGCGCACTCGGCAATGTACGGTGTTGGTGCTCAAGGGCGGCATACAGCTTTTTCGCTCGGCTTATGCCCGCGCAGGCATGCGGACAATGTCAGATCTAGACATTCTTATTAAGGATGCAGAGGCTCTGACATGCTTCACTGACTTAGGATATCAGCCGGCCGCACCCACAATCGCAATGCCGACGCGTTTGGAGCTTGAGCCCGGAGAGCACCATCTTCCTCCCATCAAGCGGCCAAAAGATCTTGTCGCTATTGAGCCGCACATCCTACCTGCTACCGTTGAAAATGCCCGTCTTGTTGGTGATCTTTGGGCACGAGCAGAACTTGCGCCAGGGCTCCAGTCTACCTACCTGCCCCACCCGGTAGACCAGCTTATCTTAGCGGTCGTTCACGCGTTGAGGCATGATCGCAACTCGATGCACGGCGGACTATTCATGCGATCACTGGTCGAATGCGAGCTGTTATACGCGGCACTGTCTCCGAGTGAACAGAGTGAAGCGCGAGATCTCATGCATGCTCGCGGCGCTGAACGACTGTGGACCGCGTGGCGTGGATTAGCCGATTGGTGCTTCCGCAACGACGATGCGGCAGTCCATCGGAGCATCGCGGCCCGCTTACTCATCTATGAATACAAATTGCGCTCGCGCAGCCGAAAAGGTGCGCTTCTGGCGTCTATCACGCACCTCGCCTGCAATTTTGCTTCGCGTGATTTCCTAGAGAGCGGTAGAACAAAGTACTTCACCAGAAAAGTTTTGAACTCCGCATTCTGGAGCCGTTTTGTCCAAAAGCTCCTGCACTCGAAGTAGGCAGGAATACCTCAATTCCACCACCTGATTGGCAACGCCAAGTTCCACCACCGAACCTTCTTCTGGGAACGGCGACGTCCAGCTTATCTCTGACCAATCGATCAATTACAGCAAGCATTTGGCTATTGATTTGCGACCCATCAGTGCGTTACGTGCGGCCAGCGCCGACTTTGCCCCGTGCTTATTTTCGGCAGCCAGCGTTTCCATCAAGCCCGCATTATGCCTGAAAGTACTAATCAATGACGAGTTACGAGCTTGCATCCCCCGGGGTGGTTGCTGAGAAGTTCCAAGAGGGTGTGGTCGTCCTGAACCTTGAAAGCGGCGACTACTACGACATCGGTGGACGAACTGCGCCGCTGCTCGACATTCTAGAGGCGGGCGCATGTAGCAAGTCTTTGAGCCAAGCTTTGGACCTCCGCGAACCCGGCGTCGGCCAGGAAATGCACGACACGATCGATCAGCTTGTAGGTTTCGGCATATTGCGCCCAGTTCCAGCAACAGTGTTCGAGATAAGCGATGACGTCTGCCAGCGTATTTTAGATGGCGGCAAACAATTTCATCTCGAAGCACACAGCGACTTGGCCGTGTTCATCGCCGCGGACCCTATTCACGGTCTCGACGCCCAAACCGGCAAAAAGTCAAAATAAGGATGACGAGTACATCGTCTCACGACTATGCGCGCTTGGAGCTCTTCATCGAGCGTGCACTCGACTTCGGTTTTAACCAGATGCAACGCTCGAGTAAGGGGGGGCATAATCTATGTGTTGCGCACAAAACCTCCCGCTTCAGCGAATCTAGGCCACTACTGGCTGATGCAGCCCGCTATTGCCTTGATGAAGCCGAAACGGAAGAACACCCGTTTGCCCAAGTTTTTGCGGAATATAGCGACTGGCATATCGGCTCGGGTTTCCTAGATATCTCCCGTGACCTGGCCGGGCTAGCTCCGCCTGCGCTCATCGACCACCTGCAATTGAGAGGTTGGCGCGCGAAATTTGATTTCGAGAACGGCCGATGTGATATTTTTGACATCCGCAATCGTTTCGGTGTCCGGTTTCTTCCCAGCTGCAGCGCACAAACGGCGTGGGAGCCCACTGCACCGCTTTCCAGCTTCTGTAATTGGATCGGTGAAGCTCAAGGCCTAACCATGGTCCATGCTGCTTCCGTTGCTTATGGCGACAAGGGTGCGCTTCTGGTCGGAAATGGTGGCGCAGGAAAATCTGGAACCACCCTCGCTTGCCTGCTCAACGGACTAAACTCCGCAGGGGACGACTATACGTTTGTCGCCCCGAACAGTGCAGCGGCGACCTATCGAACGGTAAAGCAGGGCCTCGGTGGGCTTGACCGCCTGGGCATTAAACCTGTCGGCGCTCCAAACTGGCAAAACAAATACGTATTCAGACCAGAAGAGGTTGGTGCCACCGCGATAACGCGCCAGGTACCTATCAATGCTATTTTCATGCCTAAGATTGGAGCGGACAGAACAGTGGTTACGCCCATACCAGCGGCAGAACCCTTCAAAATCCTGACATTTTCGACGCTGAAGCAGCTGGATAGCGGCTACAAACTCTTATTTGCGGCCTGCGGGCCACTCGTGCGCGCACTCCCGTGCTATGCAATCCACCTCTCCGCAGATCCTGTAGAAATAGCCGAAACGCTCAAGCGTACGCTGGAGAGCCTTTAATGTTGAGCATTCTAATCCCCGCGTATAACGCAGAAACATTCATCCGCGCAGCAGTGTTGTCGGCGTCGCGACAAACGAAAAGGATGCCTGTTGAGATCGTAGTGTGCGACGATGGCTCAACCGACACGACGCTTGAGAAACTGACGGTTTTGCAAACCGAGTTACCAAACCTCAGGATCCTCGAGCATGGCGGGAACAAAGGTGTTAGCGCTGCCCGCAACACCCTTATGGCGCACTTGAACGCGGCCACAGAATTCGTTGCTTTTTTCGATGCCGACGACGTTTATCTCGATGGAGCCCTGGATAGTTCATTGAGCCAATTCGACATCTTGCCAGAGACCCGTTTCACGCGAGGTCGAACCCAAGTTGTCGCCAGCTCTATGTTGGAGCCAGGTGGCTCGATCAGTGCCGCCTCACCAGTCCTCTATGCGATCACACTCTCATCCAGCGTGATCCGAGCCGATTTCCTCGCCCAAATAGGTCTTTTCGACAAGACGTTAGATTATGGCGAAGATTTCGATTTCCTTCTGAGAATGGCCGAAGCCACTCCGCATCGGGCTATCCATAACGACATCGTTTTCTACTATAGGCGCCACAAGACCAATGTAACCAGCGACATGGTTAAGGTACGCCGAGGAGCAATGCGAGCTATGTTGCTCCATGCAAAGCGTAAGGCGACCAATCCTAACATATGTGATGTGACGAGCATTTTGCCCACCGTGGACCCAGAAACGATGCAATTGGTTATGGCTGTCAACGATGGACACTAATTACTCTGTGGTGATCCCGGCATTTAATGCCGGCGCGTTTCTACCAGAAGCTGTCCAGTCTGTGCTTGGCCAGACAATGCCGCCATTACACGTCATAATCGTCGATGATGGTTCGACCGATAATACCTCAGAAATTGCGCGAAACCTTGGCCCAAAGATACAGCTCATCCGGACTGAAAATCGCGGAGCCGGACCAGCCACAACCATGGGGGTAGAGCACGTCGAAACGCCCGTCGTGGCCTTTCTTGATGCTGATGATGTCTGGGCCTTGGATAAAATGGAACGCCAATTGGCGCGCTTGGTGGACCAGTCGCTAAACACCGACGCCGTCGTTGGAAAAATGACTTCCTTTGGCGCAACTCATCTCAAGGACAGCGACCAGGAGAGCTCCGGTTGGCACCGATCAACGCTTACCATTTGGACGGAAAAGTTCCGCCTCGTCGGCGCTGTCGAACAAATGCCAAACGGCTATGGAGAAATGGTGGATTGGTTTAGCCGTGCGCGAGAACACGGAATTCGCTTCCATCTCCCTGCGGAAAGCATCGCTATGCGGCGCATTCACGAAAATAGCCTGTCTTTCTGTGGTGGCATCGGTCGCGACAGCGACTATCTACGGACCGCAATTCGAGCGCTCATGCGCAAGAAGCTGTTGAAGCAATGAGGGCATACCTCCATCCTAACGTGCTTCTGGCTGATCAAACGTATTATAAAGCGGCACTGCATCGTGACGATGTGACCGCACGCGCCTGCTTCGATCTTTGGCTTGATCGCTTTGATGCCGAAAAGATCGTCTTTAACGAGCACAAGCTCCTCGCACTCGCCGCCCGACGTTTTCCCGATATGGCGGCCAGGAGTGCGCATAGTGGCGTGATTGCCAATATTACCCGGCAAGCCAACCTCCGTGCGCATGTCGCTAACGCTGAGTTGACACGGTTAACGTCGAACCCGAGCATCTCGAGATTTTCACTCGTTCCTATCGGGGAAACCCATCACCGTTTGAAGTTGGCAGCCACCGACCATACTCACATGGAAAGTATCGAGCTGGCCGTAAAGCACGCGGCTCTCCGTGCCATCGTTGTAGCGTTATCTGGAATTGGCTACGAGCTCATTTGCCCAATAAAGCAAGCGCCTTGGCAGCCCGCTTGCCTCGCTATTCTACAAAGCCGCACCTACCCTACGCTATCGGTGCGCGTGGTCGGGCTCAGGAAGCTTCCTGAGCATGTCCCTATTCCCGATCACTTCCAGCTGGGCTGCATAATGACCGCCGAAGGGTACCGAGACTTCATGTCATCACGGCATGTCCGGCTGCTGCGCCGCCGAGACCAGCTTGTATTCGACATGGCTCACTTCATGTCGACGGCGTTTCCGAACAGGTTGGCACTCCCAAAGCCTGCCAACCGATCGTTCAGTAAAATCATCAGTGAAGTCACTGGACTGACTTAACAGCGCCGAAGTGCTGCATCAGCACCGGTGGCTCAAATATGGGTTCGAGATTTAGAGATATTGCTGTCCGCGTCTGAGTGACGATAACGGCAAAGTCGAAAGCTACGGCCGAGCAGATAATGAGAGGCCCAGGCCATGCGTCAGCAACGGCGCTAACCGCTTAACGACTTTGCGCTCATCGCCTGACACAGCGCCTTCATTGAGGAAAAGTGATTACGCTCACGCCAAGTATCGCCCTCCATTCATTATACTCGGTCCTGACTGGAGCTGGACGTCCGCAAAAACCCTTGGCGGCTTTGATGCAGTCATGATTCATTGATGTCGCCCGATCATGGAGCGTCATCATGGACCCGCATTCGCTTTTCAGCCTGAACGATCACCTCGAAGCCTTGAGCCAACACGGCGATCCGCTCGAGGTTTTGGAGCGGACGGTGGATTTCGAGTATTTCCGGTCCTGGCTGGTGGAGGGGCTTGGCTACAGTGACGGCAGCAAAGGCGGTCGGCCGCCGTTCGATCCGGTGGCCATGTTCAAGATCCTGATCCTGCAGGCACAGCACAACCTGTCCGATGCCCGCACAGAGTTCATGATCCGGGACCGCCTGAGTTGGATGCGCTTCCTGGGGTTCTCGCTCGGCGATCGCACGCCCGATGAGAACACGATCCGCCATTTCCGCAACCGCATGACCCAGACCGGCACGCTCAAGCGGGTGATGAAGGCGTTCGACTGGCAACTGCACAAGAAGGGTTACATCCCGATGTCGGGGCAGATCGTGGATGCTTCGCTGGTGCCGCACCCAAACAGCGCAATACCGATGGCGAGCGGGAGGCCATCAAGGCAGGCCAGTCGGCTGACGAGATCTGGCCGAACGAGCCGGCTAAAGCCGCACAGAAGGATACCGACGCCCGCTGGACGCTCAAGATCGGCGGCAAGGTGCGCTACCGGCCAGACGGCTCGCCCCTGCCCATGATCGCCACTCCGGTGTTCGGCTATAAAAGTCACATCAGCATCGACCGGCGCTATGGCTTCATCCGGGCTGCAGCGGTGACCTCCGCCTCCCATCCTGACGGCCGGATGCTGCGCCATGTGATCGATCGGGAAAACACCGGCAGCGAGGTCTGGGCCGACAGCGCCTACAGATCACAGAGCAATGAGGCCTGGCTGGCTGATCGTATGCTGACCAGCCGCATTCATCGACGCAAGCCCAAGGGCAAGCCGATGCCGATCGCGACCGCACGGGCCAATGCGGCCAAGTCCGCGATACGTGCCAGGGTCGAGCATGTCTTCGCTCATCAGAAGAACCGGTTCGGTCTGTTCATCCGCACCATCGGCATTGCAAGGGCCGAGGCCAAACTCACCTTGGCCAATCTGGCCTACAACTTCGACCGCCTCGTCTTCCACGAAAAGCGCGCAACCGCGCCATGAGTCTGCCCGGATGACCGGGAAACGCCGTCAATGGGCACCGCCGATCGCCAAACGCCGCGCCAAATCTGCTCAAACACGGAAATCAGACGACCACAATCGCAGCCGCAGGCTCAGCGAGCCAGTTCTTGCGGGTCTTCAGATGAGCAAGACGTGGGTGAAGAATTCTTATCTTCTGTTGCTGCAAGGTGGGCCAACTTCCAATTCCGCACTTTATTCAACGGCCCTTTAGCCGAGGCAACGTCCGATAACGCTTCTTGTGCGACATTTGCCGACCCGGCTTGTCGCCCCTGCCCCACAAACTGAGCTGCGTGCTGGTGGTGACGGCGCGTCCCAAGCATGAGCATCAGCAATGCCCCGCCTTGACCCGTGTGACAGTTCTGCGCCTTTGCGGCCGTGATCGGCCAGCATCATCACAGCGGGCGGGCCGGGGCCATGCTCGCGAACTTCCGCACCGACGCCGCTTCCATGCGAGATCCCCTTTTGTTGAGCTTGCCCATGCGCAAAGTCCTGAAACCCCTATATTCCGGGGTTTTGCGAGCGACTGCAGACCGTTCGGGTACAGGCAGGTTACCGGCAACCTGCCCGTAACTCGTGACCAGGTGTTACCAATATCAAGAATTCTGCCACCAGATCGAATAATGCCGTTACCTGGTTCGAGAAAAGCGTTACCTGCCGACGGTTTTCCGCCTCAACACACCCCATTAAGACATACTATCGTGATTTCCCCTCATTTCAGGGAATTATATTCTGCGATGTTCCTATTTGAGAGGATTTTTAACCGGATTTGCAGATCCGATTAACACCGTGCCGCGTTAGTTTTTCTTATTGACTAGTGCATTGATATGTATGTATTTTTTCCGTGGACTAACGCAAATGTGGGCCATGAGAAAACAGCTCGGCAAGACTGCTGAAACGCCCAGCCGGGAAACCTTGCACGCTTACGAGCGGCAAGCGCTTCGTCACATCCGCAGAGCCACGAGGATATATCCGACGCTGCCGCCATTCGCCGCGCTCAAGGAGGAGGTAAGTGGGCGCATGGACCTGCTGCGGCCACGGACGGTGCGTCTCTATCGCGCAGAAATGGGGCTGGCCCTGAAGCTTACCGGGACCGCGGCCGGTCTTTTCGAACGGGAGATCGAAGAAGCGCAGGACCTCTGCAGAACCGAACTTGATCGCCTCAAGGGACGCCCGGAGCCGGAGCGCACTGCCTCCAAAAAGGTGAAGGATGCGACCCAGAAGGAAGTGGCTCGGGTTTTCGCCGAGCTCAAGCGCACCGCACTCAAGACTGGAAGTATGATGGCGGCGGCAGCAGCCCTTTATTGTGTTGTGGCGCCGCGGATGGGCCCCCGCCCGAAAGAGTTGCTGGACGCCGAGGTCCGAGGCAATCTGCTTATCTTCCCGAACGCGAAGGCGACCGTCAGACACCCCGACACCAGGGCCCTGGACATGTCCGAATTCGGCCCCGTTTTCGTGGAAGCCGTGGTCACCTTGCTTGCCCTCGTGGCTCGACAGGTCGCTGAAATGGGCTTCGAGCGCTGGCGCAACGCCATGGCTGAAACGCTGGCGCGCGCTTGTGCCAAGGCAAGCACCCGCAGGCTCAGCCTTTACTCGTTTCGCCATGTCGCCATTGCCAGTTGGGAGGCGGCCGGGCTGACCAAGGAAGAGATTGCGGCCATGGCCGGTCATCTTGGCCTTGAAACGGCTCGCATCCACTATGCCCGGGCCCGACATGGCTGGAAGGTCAAGGTCGTGGCGCGCGCGGTCGGCCAAGCAGATGTCTATGCGGACGCGATCAAGGGCGATGAGACGCCTGCCAAGACCGCTTCGACCAAAACCATGTCGACCCGAAGAATCGCGGCGGATAGGGAAACGAAGTCACCGTCCAGGAGTGGAAACGCAACCGCCGAAGAACTTTGGGCGACGCACCGGGCAAAACTGAATGCGACACTGGACGCCCTCGATGCCCAGCGCAGCGGCAGCTCGAAAAGACCGGTAGCAAACGAGTACTCCCCTTCGATCGCCTCCGATCATCAAGATCCCGACGCGCCAGATCCTCAGGAGGACCAGGTTCGACCTCATCTTCCAGATGATGACGCAGATTCAGATCTCGAGATTTGATGCCTTGCCTGTTCGCCATTCGCGGAACCGGGAGACCAGTTGCTATTCCACATGTTAAGCCCCCGCTGCGGGCCGACCTCGCAATCGTCACCACCATCCTGCGCTCCGAAATGGTCATCGGTTTTCGGCGACCATGATTATGTCCGTCACGTCCGGCCCTTTGCCGCCTTCTTGGGCCAGAGCTCTGATGTGGCCACGGCAGACGATCTCCGTCGCTACCAGCTTTTTCAGAATGAGAACGGCGTCAGCGCCTCGACGATCAATGGTGCAGTCTCGGCCTAGCGCTTCCTGTTCGAGGCATCGAGGAGGCGGCCCGGCTGCTCGAGGCGGCACCGGGCGTAAAATACAAGTTCGCGCTCGGGGTCGCCTTTGGCGCCGGGCTGGGCGCCTCCGAGGTGGCGCACCGAACCGATCTCGTCACGGCAATTGCATCGCGCGGTGCAGGAGGCGGCCGAGGTCGCCGGCATCCGCAAGAAGGTCAGCCCGCACACCTTGCGGCACAGCTTTGCCACGCACCTCTTGGAGCAGGATGTCAATATCCGGCTCATCCATGTGCTGCTCGGGCCCTCCAGGCTCGAGACCACCGCGCTCTACACCAAGGTCTCGACCCGCGCGATCCAAGCGGTCGCCAGCCCCTCGACCGGTTGATGGCGCTGTGGAGGACAAGCCCCCACCCGCCTGACCCGGTGCGCCACACCATCCAGGTCGCCGATATCTTCCGGGCTGCCGGTCCAGCCTATCGCGCGGCCCATGCCGGGCATCCGAGCCTTAGCCGCTCGATGTCGGCGATCGAGACCTGCCGCACCGCAGTCCCGGATAGCCACGTCGAAGCCTGTTCCGACTGCGGGCATCAGCGGATCGCCTACGAAAGCTGAGCGCTGCTCAACATCGAGCATTGCATTCCAGCGCCATGTTGGCTGCTCCCTCTAAGTCGGGAGGAAGTGTTTTCAGGCTATTTGCGTGATAGTGCCATCGCTTGCCGCAAGCGGCGTGAAGGTCTGCACTCGATTTCGTCCGCCGTTCTTGGCGCGGTAAAGCGCGATGTCGGCATCTTTCAGCAGAGACTCCATGGAAACCATGGTACTGGCGCCAGCCACTCCGGCGCAGAGCGTCGCCCGCACGGGCACGCCCTCGATGAACTCCGCTTCTGCCTGGAATGCGCGCCTGATCCGCTCGATGATGGCGAACGATGCTACCGGGTCGCTCCCGTGCAGCAGTATGGCAAACTCTTCTCCACCAATGCGTCCAATAACGTCATTGGTGCGCAGGCTAGCCTGTGCAACGCGGGCAAATCGTTTGAGGACCGCGTCGCCCATGGCATGACAAAAGCGGTCGTTGACGGATTTGAAGCTGTCCAGATCGATAACCGCCACGCCGATCGGCTTACCCTCGGCGGTGCAGCAGGCAATGAGCCTGTGGCCCATCTCGGTAAAGCCACGCCGGTTGGGCAGGCCGGGACGTCTCGAGTTACACCAATTCTTGTTTCAACAAATTCGCGGTCATAACGTGCTCTTTTAGGCTGCATAGTTGAAACTATGCAGCGAGAAATGAGCTCCCAGACTGCCCGCATTAACGTGCGCGGCCTGACCTCGGTTTCAAAGTTCGACACCGAAGACGCCTGCGATTATTCCGTCGCTTCTCACCGGAATTCGTCAACTACATCCTTGAACCAACGATGCAGTTGTTCTGCGGCTACGGCGCAGACGATTTGTCCTGCGCTTGCATGTTCGGCCTCATAACACCGCATCATCACCACTGACTGGTAGCAGCACTTGGGCCTATTTAACCACCTCACACACCCATGTTGTGCGTGAGAAACTTTGGTCGGTGTGCATCTAGCGACTACGCGCCGGGCCACTTGACCAACGCCTGCAGTCCGCTTCTAAGCTTAAAACTGCTTCTGAAAGCCACGGAATGGCCCGACCATCTCCGACGATACAGGCACATTCCGGTCAAATCACAGTAGCATTCTGCCACTCTAAGCTTCGCGCACGCCTTAGGAGCACAAACGCTTTTTTGATTAAGCGACGGCGTCTTCCAAGATTGCCTCTGACGCCTTCTCCGCAATCATAATGGTCGGAGAATTTGTGTTACCGGATGTGATGAATGGCATAGCGGACGCATCAGCGACGCGCAGGCCCTCAACCCCATAGACACGCAGCTTGTTGTCCAGCACCGCCATTTCATCGGACTTGACGCCCATGCGCGCCGTGCCGACTGGGTGGAAAATCGTCGTGCCGATATCGCCTGCAACCTTGGCGAGGTCCCCGTCGCTGGTGAGATGCGCGCCGGGACGGAATTCCTCGGGGCGGTACTTTGCCATAGCTGGCTGCGACATGACCTTGCGTGCCCAACGAATGCTGTCTGCTGCGACCTGACGGTCTTCCTCTGTCGAAAGATAGTTCGGCGTAATAACTGGCGCAGCAGTGACATCCATGCTGCTGACGTGCACCTCGCCACGGCTTGCCGGACGCAGATTGCACACGCTCACGGTAATCGCCGGGAATTTATGCATCTCGTCGCCGAACTTATCGAGCGAGAGCGGCTGGACGTGGAACTGGATGTTCGGCGTTTCATAGCGATCCGACGAACGCGTGAACGCACCCAGCTGCGATGGCGCCATGGTCAGCGCACCGCGACGGCGGAAGAGATAATCCAGCCCCATGAACCCACGGCGCACCAGCGACTGGTAGAGCATGTTCATGGTTGGCACGTCTTGGACCTTATAGATCGGACGCAATTGCAAATGGTCCTGGAGGTTCGAGCCAACGCCCGGCAGGTGATGCACAACATCAATACCTGCTGCCTTAAGATGCTCGCCATGACCAATGCCGGAGCGTTCAAGGATCGCCGGGCTCGCCACCGCGCCTGCAGAAAGCACAACCTCACGACGGGCACGGATGGTTTCGCGCACACCATTGCGTAGTACGCTCACGCCGGTCGCCTTGCCGTTCTCAACGATGACTTGGTCAACGAGCGTATTGGTGAGAACTTCCAGGTTCGGACGCTTCAATGCGGGCTTGAGGAAACCACGCGCGGAGCTCCAGCGACGGCCCGTCTTCTGGTTGACGTCGAAATACCCACAGCCTTCATTCGTGCCGGTATTGAAATCGGTACTGCGCGGAATGCCGGCGCTCTCGGCGGCATCAATGAAGGTGTCGAGCACTTCCCACTTCAAACGCGGCTGCTCTACACGCCATTCGCCGCCTGCCCCGTGAAGGTCCGAAGCACCGCGCCAATTGTCTTCGTGCTTTTTAAAAACTGGCAGAACATCGTCCCAACCCCAGCCTTCCAAGCCAGCTTCGCGCCAGCGGTTATAATCCGCCGCCTGCCCGCGCATATAGATCATAGCATTGATGGCCGACGAGCCGCCCAACACCTTGCCGCGCGGATAGGCAAGGTCGCGACCATTCAAGCCCTCGGACGGCTGGGTGCGGAACATCCAATCCGCGCGCGGATTGCCAATCGCGAACAGATAGCCGACCGGGATATGGAACCAGATCCAATTGTCCTTGCTGCCAGCCTCGAGCAGCGCCACCTTGTATTTGCCGTTCTCCGACAAGCGGTTCGCCAAAACGCAGCCCGCCGAGCCGCCACCGCAGACAATGTAATCGAATTCCATAGAGCTCATCAGTCACTCCCTCACTGAGGCGCAAGTTACTGTGCGAAAATGCTTGCTCACAAGCGGAGGTTTTGAACATATGCTGTGCGGAAATGCACGAGGCGAAGAGTGGCGGGATTTGACTGGAACGACCTGAAATTCTTCCTAGAAGTGGCCCGTGTCGGCACGCTGAGCGGGGCCGCGCGTATACTGTTAGCAGACCACGCCACGGTCAGCCGTCGGATCACCGCGCTCGAGCAGGCACTGGGACGCTCGCTCTTCCAGCGCGGAACGAACGGCTATGCGCTCACCGCGGCAGGGGAAGACCTACTGCTACACGCCGAACAGATGGAAGTACTCGCGCTGCGATCAAGCGCGGGCAGCGATGTCGGTAGCGCCATCGGCGGGGTGGTGCGCATCGTCACCGCTGATGGCTTTGGCAATTTCTATCTCGCCGAGCGTCTCGCCAGCTTCGCGCAGACCAATCCGCGCCTTTCGGTGCAACTTGTGCCAATCCAGCAGATCCAGTCACAAAACCAAAGAGACGGCGACATTGGCGTTACGCTGACCCCCGGCGGCCCGCGGTTTGTCGCTGAGCGATTGGCCGATTATGGCTTGGGCCTATACGCCAGCAAATCCTATCTCCATGAGCACGGCACGCCAGAGGCGCGCGCGGCGCTCTCCAAGCACCGGTTCATCGGCTATATCGAAGACCTGCTGTTCTCGCGCGAGCTGGATTATCTCGATGAGGTCTCCCCCGGCTTAAGAGCGCAATTGCAATTCTCGAGCCTTCTCGGACAGGTGGAAGCCACCCTGGGCAATGCCGGAATTTGCGTCCTGCCCCACTTCATAGCCTCGCGTTATCCAGCACTCGCGCCAGTCCTGCCTGATGAGGTCAACATTCTCCGTTCCTATTGGATGAATGTGACGCCAGAGGCCCTGCGCGTGCCGCGCGTCCGCGCTCTGGCGGACTTCGTGCGCAGCCTTTGCCAAACCACGCCCTTCCCTTTGTCAGCGGCTGCAAAGGTGCTGCGCTAGATCATCAATTGCGCCAACGATCCAACGCGCTATCCTGACACCATCCCCTGAGCATTCCGGACCAGCCGTGACCAATATCGAAACTCTGCGCCCCGGCGTCACCCGGCTTGAATGCCCCATGCCGCGCTTTGCCTCGGTCAACGCTTGGCTCATCGGCGACAAGAGTGATCAGATTATCCTCGATACCGGCATGCCGGGCGAACCAACGCGGCAAGTGTGGGTGCAAGCGGCAGAGCTTGGCCACATCGGCAATGTCACCGACATCGTCTGCACCCATATGCACCGCGATCACACCGGCCAAGCATCCCCGCTTATGTTGCAATATGGCGCTGCGCTGAATATGAGCGCTCTCGAGCATCAGCACATCACTTGGGCCAGTAGCACCTCGCTCGAGCGCCGCAACGCTTCCGCACAAAACTTCCTCCATATGATGGGAATGGACGAGCCAACGCGGATAAAATCGAAACCAATCGATTATGCGATGCTTTCCCCCTTCCCCCAGAATTTCAACGTGCTTACGGACCGCCAAACGCTTGAGCTTGCGGGCCGAAGCTGGTCGGTGATCATAGGTGGCGGGCATTCAAGCGCGGGGGTCTCGCTGCTCGCAGAGGACAATTTGATCTTTCTCAGCGGCGATCAAATGCTGGCTGGTGCCGGCCCGCATATCACCGTCTGGAGCGAAACACCCGACGCTGATCCTCTTGGCGCCTATTTCGATTATCTCGACCGTCTCATGCCCGTTCCTGAGAGCTGCCTTGTGCTGCCCGGACACGGCTCAGCCTTCACCGGGCTGGCGCAACAGGCTCAAAAACTCCGCATGGCGCATGAGCGGCGGTTGCAGGCATTGCTGGAACACCTCAGCCAAGCGGCGACTATTCAGACCATGTCGGAGACGATCTTTTCGCCACGCGCCGCGTCGCGCTTCTCAGACCTCGTGCCCGGCATGACCCTAAGCCTTGCCAATTATCTTTGGCATCGCGGCAAGCTCACGCGCCGCTTTAGCGATGATGGCGTGATGCTGTTTGAGCGCGCTTAATTGAGCACGCGGATTGGCGTGCCAGCCAAAAAGGCCAAAATGTCTTCCAACGCTTGGCTAAAGAATGCCGCATAGGTGACGTCGGTCACATAGCCCAAATGCGGGGTCGCCAAGACGCGCTCGAAAGCAAAGAGTGGATTGTCGGCCTGTGTGGGCTCCGTCGCAAAAACGTCCAGCGCAACCCCGGCAATACCATCGCGCTTCAGCACGGCGATCAGCGCCGCCTCATCAATGAGACCGGCGCGTGATGTGTTGACGAGATAAGCGCTTGGCTTCATCAGTCCGAGCAGCTTGGCATCAACCAGCCCCCGGCTCTCCGGCGTCAAAGTCGCGTGGAGGGAGATCACGTCGGCGGATTGAAACAGCGCTTCAAGCGAGCTTGCGCGCTCAACGCCCGCAGCAGCAGCCCGCTCGTCATCAAGCCGTGGCGACCATGCGGCAACGCGCATGCCAAAAGCCGTACCGACCTTTGCCACCGCCGAGCCGACACGCCCTAAGCCAACCAGCCCAAGCGTACGCCCCGATAGCGCAAAGCCGAGAGAACTCTGCCAAGCCCCTGCCCTTATGCCATTGGCTTCAGGCACGATGGAGCGCGCCATGGCCAGTATTAGCGCCCAGGTCAATTCAGCCGTTGGCGCACCATCGCTGCCTGTACCTGAAACAACAATGTTGCGGCTTTTTGCGGCCAACATGTCGATGGCGGCATTACCCATGCCCGTGGTGACAAGCAATTTCAGTTTTGGCAAAGCCGCGAGAGTGGCCGCGTCGAACCGCGTGCGCTCACGATTGGCAACGACGATATCTGCGTTCTGGAGGCGCTCAATCAGCGCCTCCGGCTCGCCAATAAACCTCTGCTCGAATTCAACATCAACTGCATGCTCAAGCTGGGACCAATCCGCCGCGCCTTTCGCAGCCGATTGATAGTCATCGAGAACAACGCACCCGAGTCGAGCAGAAGTCATGTAAGCACCTATTGAGCTGCTGTGATTTTACCGAAAGCGCCAGACGCGCGGAAGGCATCAATCTGCTCTTGGCTGTAGCCATACTCCTGCAGCACTTCATCGATGTGCCCACCCAATGCCGGTGGCGGGGTGACTTCGGACATATCAACGTCAGAGAAGGAGAACGGGGAAGCAACCGAGCCGATGAGATGCTGACCGACCGGCAGTTCCAAGCGCCCACCAACTGCCGCCAACTGCGGGTGATCCGCCGCTTCACCAATGGTGTTGACCTTGGTCGCAACAACCTTGGCTTCCGCGAGAATGTCGAGCAGCTGCGCGCAGGTCTTGGTGCGCGTAATGGCCGACACTGCCTCGACCAGTTGCACGCGGTTGGAGCGACGATCAAACACGCCAGCAAATTCTGGCCCGCCCAGTTCATCCGGACCGAGCGCCGCCACAAGGCGCTGCCACATGTCATTGGTCGAGGCGATGATCACCACTTCCCCGTCGCTTGCCGGGAAGGCCTGGTTCGGCACCGAGAGGTGGTTCGCCGTACCCATAGGCTTATGCATGGCGCCATCCATCCAATACTCAGTGTAGAAATAGCTCATCAGGTGAGCCGAGCTGAGCAGGAGCGAGGATTCAACGCGCTGACCGAGGCCGGTGGTCACGCGATGGAACAGCGCACCGAGAATGCCCGAAACGATCGCCAGCGAACCGTGGAGGTCAACAATCGCCGAACCGCAGCGTACAGGCGAACGATCTTCCTCACCGGTAATGCTAATCAAGCCACTATGCGCCTGCAGCGCCAGATCGTTGGCACCAGCCTTCGCCAGCGGGCCGGTCGTGCCGAAGGCAGAGAACTCAGCAAAGATCAGGCGCGGGTTGATCGCCTTGAGGTCTTCGTAACCGAGGCCCAAACGCTCCATCACGCCCGGACGGTAGTTGTGCACGACAACATCGCAATCCTTAGCGAGCTTAAGCGCGATCTCCTTGCCTGCCTCTGTGCGCAGATCGATTTCCAGGCTGCGCTTATTGCGGTTAAGCGCCAGGAACGACGGGCTGACGCCACCGAACTTTTCGAGACGTTCCCTGGTCACGCCATAATAGCGCGCTTCGTCACCGCCGGGTGGCTCGATCTTGAGAATATCAGCACCCATGTCCCCTAGGACCTGAGTGGCTGCGGGCCCTGCAAATACACGCGAGAAATCTAGAACCCGAATACCGTCAAGAACATTGCCAGCCACGACGCACTCCCAAAAATCCGGGCGCGACACACTACGCCCACCTTAGTTTGGGGTAGAGCTAGCATTGATAAATCCAGCAGATAATGAGCGAAAGCTGACTAGTTTAGTTGCAAAAACTGTAAAGCCTAGACGCTCACCGATTGGAAATGCTTGGCCAAAAAGTCGATAAATACGCGGGCCTTAACCGGCAGATGCTTGGTCGGCGAGTAGACCGCGTAAACAGCGTTCTCAAACGAGGTGAAGCTGATGCGGTAGTCCGGCAGAACGCGCACCAATTCGCCCGAAGCCAGCTCATTGGCAACCGCCCAATCCGGCATCAGCGACAAGCCCAACCCCTGCAACATAGCGATATGCAAAGCCGGGCCGTTATTGGTTCTAAAGCTGCCTTTGACCGGAATTTCCGTCAACGTGCCGTCTTCCGCCAGAAACCGCCAATTCACCCCACCAAGGTTGATCTTATAGGTCAGGCAATTGTGCTCGAGCAGGTCTTGCGGCGTGTTGATCGGCGGACGCCCCTCCAAATACGCTGGGCTGGCACAGAGTATGCGCTCGCTATTCACCAGCTTACGGGCGATCAGCGATGAATCCGCCAGCGTCCCAATGCGAATATCGACGTCGATATTGTTCTCAATAATGTCGACGTCCTCATTCGAGAGGGTCAGGTCGACGCTGATCTCGGGATACTGCTCCAGAAATGCGGGCAGCGCGGGCGCGATATATTGCAGCCCGACCAGCAAACGCGAATGCACATGCAACACGCCTTGCGGACGCACATGCTCCTGCGTCACCTCAATCTGGGTGTCACGCACATCGTTGAGAATGCGCTCCGCGCGCTGGTAAAACAACGTCCCCATATCGCTCAGCGATAGCTTGCGACTGGTGCGGTTTAACAGCCGAACCCCGAGCCGGTCTTCCAGCGCATTGATATAGCGCGACACCGATGCCGGTGAGAGACCAAACCGCCGACCTGCGGCCGAGAAATTTCCGCACTGAACCACGGTGACGAATAGCTCCATGTCACGCAGGCTAGGCAGGTCTTCAATTCGACGGCGCTCAACAGCTGCCGTCGGCGCAGATGGCCGGATGCTCATAGCAATATAGTCTCCCCGCGCTCTGCAGCTCCTCTGGGTATAGGGACAATACCGAACTGGCTGAGCGCTAATGCGACATAATCGCCCACTTTCGTTTGTATTATCAATAGTTTTGCAAAAATCGGAGTGGTTTTCCCCTAGCTGGCATACCAGAGCCATCCTCTCGGCAAACGCACGAACCTTCGGCCTAAGGCAAAAGAACTTCGCAGATTATGCAAATTTGCGCGGCATCTAAACGCGCTAAAGCTGATGCAAGCAAGTGCATCAGCCGGAACCATGATGACCGAAATCCAGATCCCCGCCAGTGCTGTGGCCATGTCCAGCGCCGTAAAACTCAACCGCCAAGACGATGTTGCTGTCATCTACATCGACAACCCGCCTGTAAACGCCAGCTCGGTCGCTGTGCGTCAGGGCCTGATGGCAGCACTGAACGACATCGCCAGCACGCCATCGGTCACAAGTGTCATTATCATTGGCGGCGGCAAGAGCTTTATCGCAGGCTCGGACATCAAGGAATTCGGCAAGGCTCTGCCCCCACCAGAACTGCCAGAAGTTCTCACAGCCATCGAGCAGTGCCACGCCCCCGTCATCGCCGCCATCCATGGCTCGGCGCTGGGCGGCGGCTATGAGCTCGCACTGGCTTGTGACTGGCGTATTGCTGTTCCAAGTGGCGTCGTCGGCCTGCCCGAGGTGAGCCTCGGCATGATCCCCGGCGCCGGAGGCACCCAGCGCCTGCCGCGTCTAGTTGGCATTCCACATGGCATTGAGATCGTCACCTCCTCGCGCCGCGTTGCAGCCGCTGAAGCCGCACGTCTCGGCATGATCGACGCCGTCGCCGAAACCGATCTCCTTGCGGACGCGATTGCCTTCGTGGCCGGCAAGTCCAAGCGCCTCAGCGCTCAGCTCACCCCGCCAACGGCAAGCGCAGAGGACATCGAAGCCGCCGCCCAAACTGCTCTCGCCAAGGGCAAGGGTCGTGAATGCGTCAGTGAAGCCGTTCGCGCTGTCCGCCTCGTTAAAACCACACCAGTCGCTGAGGCCCTGAAGCTCGAACGCGAGATCTTCCAGCGTCTGCGCACCGGCGAAGAAGCGTCAGCGCTTCGTTACAATTTCTTTGGCGAACGCGCCGCAGCCAAACCTCCAGCCGATCCAGATGCCACTCCGATCTCGGTCAAAACCACAGGCGTTGTCGGCGCAGGCACCATGGGCGCAGGCATTGCCAGTGTGCTCCTAACCGCTGGCCTCAACGTCATCCTCGTTGACAGCAATGAGGCCGTTATCGCCCGCGCCAAGGACACCATTGCCAAGACGCTTTCGGACGTCGAAAAGCTGGGCAAGCTCGGTAAGGCAACCGCTGCTGATCGCCTCGCCTTGCTTCAAACCGCAGACGACGTATCGGCGCTCAGCGACGTCGATTTGGTCATCGAGGCTGTCTTTGAAGACATAGCCGTTAAGACCGAGGTTCTGGGTAAGCTCGGAGCCGTCATGCGAGCTGACGCGGTTCTCGCGACCAACACTTCCTATCTCGATATCGACGTTCTTGCGGCGGCCTCTGGCCGCCCAAAGCTGTTCATCGGCCTCCACTTCTTCGCGCCCGTGCCGCGCATGAAGCTGCTTGAGGTGGTTCAGTGCGCCACCACTTCTGCGAGCACTCTGGCGACGGGCTTTGCCCTAGCCAAAACCATTTCTAAGCTCCCCGTGCTGGCCAAGCCTTGCGAAGGCTTTATCGGCAATCGCATCTACGCCAAGTATCGCGCGCAGTGCGAATACGCGCTCGATGACGGCGCTCTACCCCAAGACGTCGACGCAGCCGCAACCAAGCTCGGGTTTGCCATGGGCCTCTTTGCCGTATCCGACATCTCTGGCCTCGATATCGCTTGGCGTCTGCGCCAGAGCAAAGCGGCAACGCGCGATTCGCGCACCCGCTACGTTTCTCTGCCGGACGCCGTGTGTGAACTCGGTCGTCTCGGTCGCAAGACCAATGCGGGCTGGTATGACTATGACGAAAAAGGCAAGGCACAGCCATCGCCGGTCGTCACCGATCTCGTCATGCAGAACGCGGCCCAGCGCGGCACCGCAACCCCCGATGGGACGGCCATCGGCCAAGCCATCCTCGGCGCCATCGTCAATGAGGCCGCGCTCATCGTGGCCGAAGGCATCGCGCGCACGGCCTCCGATATCGACGTCGTTCTGACCAATGGCTATGGCTTTGCCAAGAACAAGGGCGGCCCGCTCTTCCAGGCGGCGCGCATGTCCCCTGCCGAGGTTGAATCGCTGGTCGATAAGGCCCAGGCTAATGCAGGCTGTGGTTTTGTGCGCGGCGATACTGCCGCCCTCCTCGCCCCGCTGCGTCAGGCCTAAAAGCAAAGGCCCCGGCAAAACCGGGGCCTCCATCACAATGCGATTGCCGGGGCACGCCCCGTCTTTTTTATGCGCGCCGGGCGGCCAGCGCATCCATCAGCGGGGGAATGGTGGTGGTGCAGGTGTGGATGGCAATCGCCGCCGTCAGCTGCAGCACGTCAGCAATCTCCTCCGGCGTTGCGCCATGCTTAAGCGCCAAGCCGATGTGACGTTCCAGCCCCTTCGGTTCCGGACAGACTGGCGAAGCGCAAATGGCAATGCGCACGAATTCCTTTACCTTGCGCGACAGCGGCCCCTCAGCATAGGGGATCTCCGCATAGCGCAGATAAGCGTCCATAAAGTCCGGCGCATAGACAAACAGCGCGTCGCCTCCTTCGGGCCAATAGCCGGTCAGCGCGATAAAACTTGTCTTGCGGTTTTCCTGCTCTTCGCTCAGCGCTGGCGTTTGCGCATATCCAGCGAGGCTTAGCTGGCGCACCAGAGCGCCCATGCCCGCTTCCATAGTCATATGCGAGGAGAGCGTCGTCAGCTGTATGACTTCCAACACCTCAGCTTCAGTTGCCCCCTTATCCAGCGCCATCTCAATATGCCGTGCCGCGCCAGTGCCATAGAGATGGCTCACAGCCCCGTCGGCAGCGATGTAGATAAACTCACAAACCTTCGGCTCGATACGCCCAGCCGCCGCTGGCGCATTCTGAAACTGCAAATAAGCCGAAAGATAGTTCGGCGCGCCTTCCAGGAGGCCATCGTGGAATTTGTGCCAATAGCCGCGCAGGCGAATGACGTCGTCTTTGAGTTGTTGGCGAGCGGTCGTATCCATGCTCTTCCCCATCATGGTGCAAACAAAAAGGGTGGGCACGTCGCACAATCGCCAACATGCCCACCCCAGAATTGAGTGGTGTCCGATCAGTCCTTAGCGTCGACGGCCACGTCGTTAGAAGCCGTGCGAATGCCCTTGCGCAGCATGGGCAGACCGGCGGTCGCCACCAGCACCACAACGCTCAACACTACAAAGCTGGCCGACACTGGCGTCGAGACGAAGATGTCGAACGAGCCGCGCGAGAGCAGCAGAGCTCGACGCATGTTTTCTTCGATCATCGGCCCAAGGATGAAGCCCAAGAGCAGGGGAGCAGCCGGATAGCGGCCCAAGATCATGAACACGCCGACGATGCCGAAACCGATCACGAGGAAAATGTCGAAGACATTGTTACGGATCGAAAACACGCCCACGCAGATGAAGAACAGCATGGCCACATAAAGCGCGTCGTAGGGGATCTTGAGGATACGCACGAACACGCCAATGAACGGCAGGTTGAGGATCAGCAGCATAACGTTACCGATCCAGAAGCTGGCGATCAGGCCCCAGAACAATTCTGGATGCTGATTGACCAAGCCAGGACCCGGCGAAATGCCGTGGATCATCAGCGCGCCGAGCATAACCGCCATAATAGCGTCGCCAGGAATGCCAAGGCTCAGGGTCGGAATGAAGGCCGACTGCACCGCAGCATTGTTGGCCGCTTCCGGCGCGGAAATACCAGCCATAGCGCCCTTACCAAAGATCTGCGGCGTCTTAGAAACGCGCTTTTCGGTGGCGTAGCTGATGAACGAAGCGATGGTCGCGCCCGTCCCCGGCAGAATGCCCAAGACCGTGCCAATCAGCGTGCCACGCACAGTCGGCATGGTGCTTTCTTTGACGTCCTTCTTGGTTGGGATCAGCGAGCGTAGCGTCACGGAATGAACCTTGAACGGGCTACCGTCACTACGCATCAGATTGACGAGAATTTCCGCCACACCAAACAGGCCCATCGCGATTGCGACGATGCTCAAACCGTCCGACAGCTCATTGCGGCCAAACTGGAAGCGCTGGACGCCGGTGTTCATGTCCATGCCCACGGTGCCAAGGACCACTCCTGCGATCACCATCGCGAGGCCCTTAAGCATCGAACCACCCGATAACGTCGAAGCGGCGATCAGGCCGAACACCATGATGGAGGTGTATTCGGGCGCGCCAAATGCGAGCGCCACATCTGCCAGCATTGGGCCCATGAACATCAGGACGAGAATTGCGAAAGTGCCGCCTACGAAAGACGACAGGGTCGTGACTGCCAGCGCCACACCCGCACGCCCATCACGCGCCAGCGGATAACCGTCGAGACAAGTAATGGCATTGGTGGCAGTGCCCGGGATGTTCAGCAAGATCGAGGCGATGGAACCGCCGTATTGCGCCCCATAGAACACACCAGCGAGCATGATGATCGCCGTGGTTGGTTCCATGTAAAAGGTCAGTGGCAGCAGCATCGAAATTGTCGAAAGCGCACCAATGCCCGGCAACAGGCCAACGATTGTACCCAACGCCACGCCGACAAAGCAGAACACCAAATTGTTCCACTCAAACGCCGTCGCAAAACCCATTTGGATGGCTGAAAAATAATCCATTGTCCGATGTCTCTCAGGCTACCAAGGGAAAGCGCGCAGCGGCATGCCAAGGCCGAAAATGAACAGCGCAACGCCGACGATCGGCAGCAGCACCACGGTGATGGCTATGCGCACTAGGTTTGGCTTGGGGTAAGCGAAGGCCGCGAGCAAGGCCATGGCGACAGTGGCAATAACCAGCCCCGCCGGCTTGAGCAGCAGCGCCCACGCCAACAAGCCTGCGAAGATGAAAAAGGCCGGACGCAAATTCATCAGCGCCCCTTCCTTTTCCTGGCCAGCATCAGGCGTTTTCCACGCGATCAACGCGCCGAAACCGGCCAATACCGTGCCTGTGACAACCGGGAAAAAACCCGGCCCCATCTTACTCACAGTGCCGAACGGGTAGGCCTGCGCTTGCGCAACCGCCAGCAATCCGATGATGAGAAGAACCAGCCCCCCGATCCTTTCAGACCAAGGTGACACTGTTTGTGCGCTCATAGAGCACCTCCCATATTCGATGTGCCGCGAGCGACACATGTCCTCCTTAAAGGCTTTCGCGTTGCACCATGTTCAGAAAGCAGTTGGAACAGCCGTTTCACTCACATGATCTATACAAAAACTGCAAAGCCATCAGACACGAAGACAAACCGCTAGACTTCTGAATACAAACGACTTTTTATGCTGCCTTGTGATTATTCACCCTTGACCAAGCCAGCGCGAAGCCTGCGCCGGCAACAATACTCAAACCAATCAACACGCCCATTGCTGTTGACGGCGTCGAAAATACCGACGCCAAAAGGCCAATCGAGAACCCAATCCCGATCTGCATGAAGCCATGAAGGGCCGACGCCGCCCCGGCGCGGTCGGGATGGGAGGCGAATGCTGCGGTCATTACGGCCGGCGCAGCGTGGGCATAACCAAAGGCATAAAACGCCACCGGCAACATCACCGACCAAAAGCTCGGCTCGGCGATCAGCGTCCCATAAAGCAAGGCCACCGCTGCCATAAGGACCATGCCAGCGCCCCAGGGCACGAGCTTTTCGGCTGGTATCGAGCGCATCAAAAACCGCGTCCACATCGAGGCCAACATGTAGACGCCCGACTGCAGGAACATCCCTGCCCCGAATATCTGCGGAGAAACACCTACCTGCGTGATCAGCAAAAACGGCAAGATGCTCGCCTGCCCATAGATCGCGCCAGCGCACCCCGCGGTGCATAAGGCCGGCCACATAAAATCCCGGCTACGCAGCAGGATCAGCATCGAGCGCGTCATCGCCAGCGGGCGAATGCGGGAGAGATCAACGGCCACCGCTTCCGGAATGAAAATCAGCACCAGCGCCAGAGTGAGCACCCCATGCGCAACCATGGTGGCAAAGGGCAATTGGTGATCGCCGAACAACAGCATCACGCTGCCAAAAGCGGGCGCAAAGGCAGGCCCCGAGGCGATAATAATCGCCATCATATTGAGAATGCGTGAGGAGGCTTGCCCGGAAAACAGATCTCGCACCAGCGCCCGCGAGATCACCAATCCCGCCGCCGCTCCTGTGCCCTGCACAGCGCGCGCCACAATCAGCGCTTCAATGCTCGGTGCAAACAGGCAGCCGACAGCGCCAATCACATAGAGCGTGAAAAAGCCCAAGGCGACATTGCGCCGACCAAGCCCATCGGCCAGCAGCCCACAGACCAACTGCCCCAAGGCAAGGCCGATATAGAAAACGGAAATCGTGAGTTTGCCGACCGCATCACTCGTGCCGAAGTCGGCAACGATAGTGGGCAATGCGGGGGTATAGATAGCAACTGAGAGCGGGCCGAGCGCGACCATAATCCCGCCGACCAGCCCCAGTTGCTTTTCTGAAATGCTTACTCGGGACATCCCTGCCCCGCGTGAAAGCGCGTGAACATTACGCGGTCACGACCATGGCCGCACCAACGGTCAGCTTCTTGGCCTTCTCGTCTTCGCACCAGACGTCGAGATGGTAGACGGTCTTGCCTTCTTCGTTGACGACAACGGTCGAGACCTTCGCGCAGGCGATGACGGTCATGTTTTCGTAGATGGGAGCGATGTACTTGGTCGAGAGACGGCTGCGGCAAGCGAACTGCGGGCCGAAGACGTCGATCAGCAAGCCCTGGATCCAATTTGTCGAGATCATGCCATCAGCGATAATGCCGGGCAGACCCTGCTTGATCGCATATTCGTCGTCATCATGGATGGTTGGTGGCTGGGTGTGCACGCGGCCATCGTCAGCGCCAATAGTCGGCTGACCATCCACATACCAACGCATACGCTCACGGGTCATCGCGCGTGGACGCGTACGGAATTCGGTGCCAGCTTCGAGAGAAAGGGTCACTGTAGTTTCTCCTTACGCAGACGCTTCGGGTTTTTGGGCGTAGGCCAGGATCACCTGGTCGCGATATCGAACCAGCAGTTCACCTGTTTCGACATTGGTCAGTTCCATCTCGAGCAGCACATATTCTCGGCCCTTCTTGAGATAGCGGTCCTTGATACGGCCGATCACACTAAGCTTGTCGCCAACGCGCGCAGGCGCGAAGACTTCGGCGTCATATTCGTAATGAATGCGTGCAGTTGGACCTGTGCCTTCTGGGCAAGCCGCATTGTAAAGGCGCAGCTTATCGAGGTGGATGAGCGTTGGTGGCATGATCAGCCCATCAGCGCCCTGGAAGCACTCATGGTGCATTTCCACGATGTGCGAATATTCGCGAATTACGAATGAGCTCAGCGTATACTCGACGGGACCGAGCACATCGCCCACGTCCAAGTCGGTAACATATCTACCGGTAGCCATAAGAGACTCTCGCTTGTGGTTATTAATGACGGGAAGTGGCGCCCTGTGCAGGCGCCCATGAGAAGACATCAGTGATGACTTCAAGTTTGGTCTGGTACGCGGCCCACGCCTGAGCGAGGTTCTCCTCGAACCACTCTTGGCTCCACCCCGCAGTGCTGCGCACATCGCGCACCAGTCGGGGCTGGCTATAGAGATAAAGCTCATTGCCGCGCGCGCCGACGATCTGCCCATTGAGTTGACGCGCAGCGTCACTGGCAACAAACGCAACCACTGGCGCCATGTTTTCCGGCATCGAGGCAAGACGAGCCAGACGCAGCTGTTCGGCGGCTTCTGGGGTCAATAAATGCTTGCGGGCATTGTCGGTCAGCTCGGTCATGCGGCTGGTGCTCGATGGCGCGATGCAATTGGAGCGAATGCCCAAATGCCCAAGATCGCGCGCGATCGTAGTGGAGAGACCAACAATGCCCAACTTTGCCGCGGCGTAGTTGACCTGCTGCGTGCTGCCAACCAGGCCACTGGCCGAGGTCATGTGAACGAAAGAACCACTGCCCTGCGCCACAAACTGCTTAGCCGCCGCGTGGCTGAGATAGACCGCGCCCAGAAGATTGGTGGCGTAAACCGCTTCCCAAGCCGCCAGCGTCATCTCTTTAAACGGCGACATACGGATGATGCCAGCGTTGTTGATAATAATGTCGAGCTGACCGAATTCATCCATGGCCTGTTCAACGATTGCAGGCCCTGTTTCGCGCGCCGTGACGCTCATTGTGTTGGCGACCGCAACGCCGCCCTTAGCGCGGATGGCGTCGACGACAATGTCAGCCGCCTTCGTGCCTGCTTGATCGCCAGCAAGGCTGACGCCGAGATCATTAACGATGACCCGCGCACCCAGTCCTGCCATATGCTCACACACGGCGCGCCCAATGCCGCCGCCACCGCCGGTGACAACAACAACCTTACCTTCGAGTGTCGAGTGCGAAACGCTCATAGCTTTGCTCCTTGAGCAAGCCGCGGCAGATCATCTGCCCATTCCGAAATTTGTTGGGTGAGGCTCTCTTCGCTCCATGGCCCATCGCTATGTGCAACGCGAACCGGCCGGGGCTGATTAAATAGCTGCACGCGGTTAGCGGTGATGGAAACTATCTGCCCGGAGACGGCTTTTCCGTTCTCGCTCAGGAGATGCAGAACAAGCTGCACAAACGCCTCAACATCAGCCTGCTCTGGACTTGTCGCCACCACATTGGAGCGCACCGAACCGCGCATATCCAGAGCTGTTCCACGCGAAAGCCCGGCACTCGCCAGGGCACTTACGCCAGCCACGCCGCCGTAGATCAGCGCCTGCCGATCGACAACGTGAATGATCAGGCCACCATTGCCTGCGCTCATAGCCTTAGAGGCGAGCTGCGAAAGGGTGAACCGTGTAGTGATTTCGATAGCTTGAGTAGAATTCCAAATATCTAAGTTTAGCGCATCAAAACGCGCTTGCTCATAGACCTGTGGCAGTGTCACCACTGCGTCCGGCACCCAGTTTTCGGGCAAGGCCAAAGCCTCGACGCCTTCTGCCGCGATAAAAACATCCGCACCAGCAGCCGCAAACAGGCCAGCAACCATCAACCACGGACCCGACTGGGCCGCACTAATAGCAATTCGCAATTTCGGGGACATGATACTCTGCCGGGGAGCGGCGAGGGCCGAAGCCCTCGCCAGGGAGGAGACTGTATTAGTCGATGGTCAGGCCGGTCGCAGCCAGTGCCTGCCAACCCGCGATGTCGGAGCCAAGGGTAACGTCAGCTTCATATGGGTTCGAGCCGGTCGGGGTCATGCCGACAGCGACCAGACGTTCTGTAATGGTTTGGTCCTCAACTGCCTTGGCGATACCCGCGCTGAGCTTTTCAACGATCGCGTCTGGCGTTGCCTTCGGAACGAAAGCACCAACCCAAATGGTCACGGTGGAGTCAGGAAAACCAGCTTCGGCCATAGTAGGAACATCTGGCAACTCCATCCAACGCTCAGGCGAAGTAACGGCGAGCGCCTTCAGCTTACCTTCCTTGATCAGCGAAGTTGCGGTGAGCGTGTCGAACACGACCTGCACTTCATTGGCCATCAGGCCAACCTGCGATGGACCGCCGCCTGCGTATGGAATGTGGACCATCTCAATGCCGGTCGCCTCTTGGAAACGTTCACCGATGAGGTGACCAGAACCACCAACGCCGGCAGAGCCCATGTTCAGCGCACCTGGATTGGCCTTTGCGTAATCAACCAGCTCAGCAACAGTGTTGGCGGGCAGAGATGGGTGAGCAACCAGAACAAACGGACCACCGGCAACGATCGACACTGCGCGCAGGTCTTCGGTCGTGTCGTACGGCAGGTTCTTATTGAAGGCCGCATGGATGCCTATCGCCGATGTGTGGAACAGCACAGTTTGGCCATCAGCGTCAGACTTCGCGACAAATTCGGTACCGATTACGCCTGATGCGCCAGGCTTGTTCTCAACCACAAATGGCTGACCAAACTGCTCGCTCAGAGACTGACCGACTAAACGCGCAGCCGCGTCTGACGAACCACCTGGGTTATAGGGGACAACCAAAGTGACCGGACGTTCAGGATAAGCGGCAGCATCCTGCGCAAGAGCACTGCTGGAGAACAGAGCTGCAGCGGCGACCACAGCCGCAGAAAGACGGAAAGACATAATTCCTCCTCAGGATTTTTATTATTTCCCTGAACCTATTGGCATTCAGGAAAGCCTCAACGCACAAAAACCGGCAAACATCTTCATGGAATTTGCAAAGTCGGACCTAAATTGGCGGTTCGATGGAAAATTTGAGCCTCCGGCTTGTGCACACCGGACGCCCAGGCTGCGCTTATTGCACAGGGATACCAGCCTTCTCGATCACCTCGCCCCACTTGGCGCGATCATTGGTGATCTTAGCGTCGAGCTCATCTGGGGTCATCCGCACCAGCGTAATGCCGAGATCGTTGAGGCGTTTTTCTAGCTCAGGCGAATTGACTGCCTCATTGTGCGCTTCACGCAGACGCGCGACGACGTCTTGTGGGGTAGCCGCTGGGGCAACAAAGTAGTTCACAGCAGTGGCTGAGAAGCCTTCGACCACGTCTGCAATGGGGGCGATTTCAGGAACCAGCGGATCACTCGCAAGGCTCGAAACGCCCAATGCGCGCAGTTCCCCGGTGCGAACATAAGCCAGCATCGAGGTCATTGAGTCGATCGACCAATCCACACGGCCTGCAATTACGTCAGGCAGGGATTCACCCGTCCCTTTATAGGGGATGTGCTCAACTTCAACGTCGGTCATCAGCTTAAACAGCTCGGACGCCATATGCGCGCTCGAACCAACGCCGGGGCTGGCGTAGGTCATATCGCCCGGAGCATCCTTAGCGGCTGCGACCAAGTCCTCAATGCTCTGGAACGGCGAGTCCGCCGGAACTACCAGTAGGTTCGGCGAGTCAAAGATCGTGCCCAGAACCTCGAAGGCCGTGTCTGGATCATATGGCAGGTTCGACTGCAGTAGCGGGCCAGTAATCTGGGTCGATGGCGTTGCCATCAGAAGGGTGTATCCGTCTGGCGTCGCTGCGGCGCCAGCAGCTGCGCCAACCGAACCACCAGCACCCGCGATGTTCTCAACGACAACGTTTTGCCCCAGAGCCTTGGCCAATTCTGGCGCATAAATACGGGCAACCGTGTCCGAACCGCCGCCAGCTGCAAACGGTACAATCAGCTTGATCGGACGATCTGGAAACTGGGCAAATGCCGCTGTCGGAAGCGCAAAAACGGCAGCCAAGCTGAGAGCTGTAAGGGTCTTCAACATTAAGGGATGTCCTCCTCTCGGGTCTTTTCGCCCGGACGTGATTAGGACTAACCCATGTTTTCGACACTCAAGTTTTCATAATCTGCAAAGCATCTACGCAGAGCTGGTGATTGCTCTGCCAAGACTGCAAGTCGGACAAGTGTTCCCAAAAACGGCGCCGTCTATTCCGCGCCGAAGGAGGACACTTTGCGCGACGTTAACCGCGAGCTTGTGACAGCCATGCTGTTCATAGGCACGGGGCTCGCCTTTGGAGGCTGGGCCCTTTTCAACTACGACATGGGCACTATGCGCCGCATCGGTCCTGGTGCCTTCCCGCTTGGTCTGGGAACCATACTCGCGGTCATCGGCGCCGTGCTGCTCCTGCCCGCCATTAAGCAATTGCGCACCGCCCAACCCGCACCCGCGTACACTTCGGACGACGCATCCGACGAACCCAGCTCGCTCCGTGCTGGTCTTTTTGTGCTGCTGAGCCTTGTGGCCTTTGCGCTCGTCCTGCCGCTCTTCGGCACCATCCCCGCGCTCTTTGCTCTGACCTACACCGCGGTGTTGGCCGAACCGGGCCGCGACTGGAAACTCACGCCAGCGATCATCGCCGCAGTCCTCTCCGCTTTTGTCTGGCTGCTGTTCAAACAGGCGCTGAGCCTCCCCCTTATCATGCTGAAGTGGCCCCTCTAATGGACCTCATTTCCAACATCAGCTTGGGTCTGGCGACAGCCCTCACCACCACCAACCTGCTTTATTGCACTCTTGGTGTCGTCATCGGCATGATCGTCGGCGTCATCCCCGGCGTCGGCACCATGGCATCCATGGCCATGCTTTTCCCGCTCTCGTTCTACATGGCGCCAGAAACCGCCCTCATCATGCTCGCGGGCATTTGGTACGGCACCGGCTACGGCGGGCGAACTGCCTCCATCCTGCTCAACATTCCCGGCACCCCGGCCAACGCCGTTACCTGCCTCGACGGCTATCCGATGGCCCGCCAAGGCCGCGCTGGCGTCGCGCTTCTCCTCACGACCTTGGCATCCTTTGTCGGCGGCACAGTCGGCATTGTCCTCTTGATGGGCTTTACTCCCATCATCGCCAAATGGGCTCTCGCTTTTGGTCCCGCAGAGTATTTCACCCTCATGGCACTGGGCCTGATCGCCGCCTCCGCTATTTCGGATGGCTCAGCCCTAAAAGGCCTGGCGATGGTTATCGTGGGCATGATCTTTGGCACCGTTGGCGCCGACGTCTATACAGGCACCCCGCTCTATACCTTCGACATGCTTGAGCTATACGAGGGCATTGGGCTCGTCCCCCTCGCCATGGGCCTTTTCGGCATCGCCGAGGTCATCTCCAGCATTGGCAAAATCAAAGCGGGCGACATCGACCGCAAATCTGCCAGCTTTAAGGCCATGAAGCCGACCCGAGACGACCTGCGTCGCTCTTGGTTCCCCATGCTGCGCGGCTCTTCAGTCGGCGCCTTCTTCGGAACCCTCCCCGGCACCGGCCCGTCGGTTGCCTCCTTCCTCTCCTACGCGCTCGAAAAGCGCGTTTCCAAAACGCCTGTGCGTTTCGGCAAGGGTGCTGTGGAAGGCATTATGGCGCCAGAATCCGCCGACAACTCCGCCGAGATGACCTCCTTCATCCCGACACTCGCCCTCGGCGTCCCCGGCAGCGCCTCCATGGCGCTCATGCTCGGCGTATTGATGATCCACGGCATCCAGCCCGGCCCCGGCCTGATCAATGATCAGCCGCAGGTCTTCTGGGGCCTCATCATGAGCTTCTGGATCGGCAACGTCATCCTCGTCTTCCTCAACATCCCGCTCATTGGGGTTTGGGTACGGATGCTGATGATCCCCTACCACCTGCTCTACCCATCAATTCTCGTCTTCGTCGCCATCGGCACCTACACCGTCAGCAACTCGATCTTCGACATTGGCATCGTGCTGTTCTTCGGCGCGCTTGGTTGGCTGTTGCGCGTGCTGCACCTCCCCGCCGCGCCGCTGCTGCTCGGTTTCGTGCTTGGTCCCTTGATGGAAGAACACTTCCGTCGCGCCATGCTCTTCTCCAAGGGCAGCTTCACCACCTTCTTCGACAGCGGCATCACGAAGGTCGTGGTCATCCTCTGCGCCATCCTTTTGTTTTGGAGCATTGCCTCCGCATTCCGCTCCCAACGCAGCAAACAGTCCTGATCGCAAAGCGAGATATAAAACATGAGCTACCAGTTCTACACCGTTGAGATTGCGGAATTTATCGCAACTGTCACTATCAACCGTCCGCCTGTGAACGCTCAAAACGGGCCTATGCGCGAAGAGCTGATCACCATCTTTGAAACCCTCGGCGAGCTTGACGAAGTCCGCGCCATCATCCTCACCGCCAATGGCCGCGTCTTCTCCGCCGGTGCGGATATCAAGGAGCGCGTTGGCATCGCCGCCGGAGCTGGCGACTACGCGCGCAACAACCGCATCGTTCGTAATTTCTTCGACGTCGTTGCCGATTGCCCCAAGCCTGTCATCGCCGCTGTCAACGGCCCGATGATCGGCGCGGGGTTCGTCCTCGCCCTCTGCTGCGATATTATGATCGCTGCCGAAACCGCCAGCTTCCAGATGCCAGAGGTCAACGTTGGCCTAGCGGGCGGCACTGCCTTCATCTCCGAGCACTTCGGCCGCTCCCGCGCCCGCGCCATGTACCTCACCGGCCGCACCTATCCAGCATCCGAGCTGTATCGCCTCGGCGTTGCTGAAGCCGTTGTGCCTAGCGAGCGCTTGCTTGAAGAAGCCATGGTCTACGCCCGCGAAATCGCCGCCAAGAGCCCCCTCGCCATTCAGGCGGCCAAGCAGGGCTTCATCAACGTCAAAGAAATGCCCGTCCGCGACGCCTACCGCTACGAGCAAACACTCACCGTCGCCCTCTCCAAAACCGAAGACGCCAAGGAAGCCCAACGCGCCTTTGTTGAAAAGCGCGCACCCGAATTCAAGAGCCGCTGAGAAGCCCGAACGACAAGACGCACATACAAATTCCCGGCCCATAAATCTATGGGCCGGGAGTTCTCTATTCGATGCTCGCTAAGTCACTGTCGCCACATAGCGTGGCAACAAACTATCCCCCAAGATAGCGCTTGGACAGCTCATCACGATCCAGCAGCTGGTCTGATGACCCATGCTGCACAATGCGCCCGCTTTCAAGCACATAGCCGTAAGAGGCATATTGCAGCGCCAGGCCAACATTCTGCTCCACCACCAAAATGGAGAGCTTCTGCTCTTGATTGATCTTGGCCAAAATCTGGAAGATTTCCGCTGCAATCTTTGGCGCTAGCCCCATCGAGGCCTCGTCCACCATCAACAGCTTTGGACGCGCATAAAGCGCACGACCAATGGCCAGCATCTGCTGCTCACCACCCGAGAGGAAGCCTGCAAACCCAGATTTGCGCGCCGCCAATTGCGGAAAATAGTGGTAAATCTCGTCGTGATTGCGCTTTGCGCCCGGCTGATTTGTGTCGCGCGCAAATGCCGCCGCGTCGAGATTTTCCTCCACGGTCAGATTGGTGAAGACATAACGACCTTCTCGAACATGCAAAATGCCGTCCCGTGCGCGCTTATAAGAGGGCGCAGACGTCATATCCTTGCCACGGTAGCGTATCGCACCAGGCGTCGCGCGCCCGTTTTCGAACTGCAGCAGGCCTGAGATCGCCTTGAGCATGGTGGATTTGCCCGCGCCATTGGCGCCAAGCAGAGCCACAATGCCGCCCTCAGGCACGCTCATCGATACATCTTCAAGCCCGATGATCGCCGCGCCGTAGGTTACGGTCAGATTGCTCACTTCAAGAGCAGCCGTCATCGCAAATTCCGTCTTTTGGAGTAATGTGAGGACCGACCCTGATTAAGGGTCGATCCGAGGCTTTGGTGTCGATTTATTCGACTTCAGACCAAGCGGTTTCCTCGCGCACCACCAGCTTGCCGTCTTCGACATTGTAGCGGTAAATCACGCCATAGGGGACGCGCTGGCCCTCGAAGTGGATCGGAGTGCCGAACACACCACCGGTGTCGAGGTCTTGAATGGCGTTGATTTCAGCAATCAGATTCTCGCCGTTCAGCTCGAGATCCTTCTCCATCGCATTGCCAATGGCTTCGCGCAGCACGAGTGCTGCTGCCCAGCTCTGCATGTAACCAACGTTGGCGTAGCCGGTGTATGGCTTGGCATCCCAGGTCTTGAGATAGTCCGCGATGGTGTTCATCATCGGGGTGTCGGTGTCCTCAACCAAGAGGTTCACCGAGATCGCGCCGAGATAGTTATTGGCCGCATCACCAACAGTTGCCACTACTTCTGGGTGCGAACCAAAGAGCGTTCCCATGAACTGGGTGTCGATGCCGTAGTCCTTGGAAAGGCGGACGATTTCTGGCCAGACGTTTTCTGCATAGCCGTGGAAAATGGTGTATTCCGGCTTGGCATTGCGCAGCTTCACAGCTGCCCCGGTCACGTCGACCTCTACCAGCTTGGTCTCGAACTCCATGGCAACTTCAATGCCCAACTCGGCGGCCTTGGTGCGCATATATTCGAGCGGATCGCGACCAAATTCAGTGCCCGAATAGATGAAAGCGATGCGGGCTGGAGCGTCACCCTTATGGGTGGCCTTGATGTAGTTCAGCAGCTGCCCGACTTGGTCAGAATAATTGGTGCCTGCTAGGAAGTGGTATTTGAAGTCTTCGGTGTTCACGAGCTCGGAAACGCCCGAGGTGCCAGCCATGAGCACCTTATAGGTCTCGTTGTTCTCCGGGGAAATCGCACGGATGAACGAGGTGCCATTGCCGCCAGTGAAAACAACGTCGCCATCGGCAACGGCCTTCTTAAAGCCAGCAACGCCCAGCTCGACCTTATATTCGTCGTCATAGAACGACACTTCCACCGGACGGCCACCAATGCCGCCTTCCTTGTTGATCCAATCAACAGCGTGCTGCCAACCCACTTGCTGGGCCTGACCGGTCACAGCGATCGGGCCGCTCAGCGCCAGCGGGATCCAGAATTTCAACGGCTCAGCCGCCATGCTTGGTAGCACCGAACCCAGTGCAATGGCCGAAACCGACAGACCCATCATCAAACGGCGGGACATGGTTTTCATTGTAAACTTCTCCTCCAGAGATCGTCTTGCGTGAGCCAGAGCGCCAAAAGTTCTGATGCAGATGTGCGCTCTGGGTAGGCTAGGCCACGGCTGTTGCCGAAGCCGATGCTTAGTGGCCTGTCGTGGCCTCAACAGCCTGGGTCTTGCCCATCAACCGCTCCACGATCCCCACGAGCCCGCGTGGTTCGAAGACGAGGAAGAGCACGATCATCAGACCGAACAGAATTTCGCGCAGTGGCGAGGAATAGCGCGCCATGTCGAGCCCTTCAGGGCCGATGACCTCAATGGCGTGCTGCAGTAGCTCTGGGGCCAGCGTCATAAAGATCGCGCCCAAGATCGAACCAATGATCGAGGCACGACCACCCACAATCACAGCCGCAAGGAAGAAGACCGAGACCAAAAGGGTGAACTGCTCTGGGTTCACGAGACGCAGGAAGGCAGCGAGCAGCGCCCCTGCCGCCCCGGCATAAGCCGCGCCCAGGCCAAAAGCCAAAAGCTTAGTATAGACGACATTGATGCCCAAAACCTGCGCAGCATAATCGCGTTCACGCACGGCAATAATGGTGCGCCCAAGGCGGGTGCGGAATAGGTTCCGTGCGCCCAAGCAACCAAAGAAGGTCACAAAAGCGACGAAGAGATACATGCCCAGATCGCCCATACCGAAGATATCGGTCGCGGGCAGGCTCAACCCGCGGTCGCCCCCGGTCACAGCCGTCCACTGCTGGAAGATAAAGCTCAGCGTAAACTGTGCCGCCAGCGTCGCCACAGCGAGGTAAACGCCCTTGATGCGCAGCGCCGGTATCGCAAAAACCACACCCACGGCAAAGCCGGACACAGCGCCAATGATCACCGAGAGCCACAGCGGCGTGCCCAAGTGAATGGTTGCCAGCGCGCTGGCATAAGCGCCAACGCCCAGGAAGGCCGAGTGGCCGATGGACATCAGTCCGCCGTAACCAACAGTGATGTTCAGGCCAACGGTTGCCAGCACATTTATGGCCACCAGACACGCCATATAGGTCAGATAAACCGAGCCCAGCGTCGGAAGAAGCAGCAGAATAGCAGCAAAGGCAATCCAGCTTATGATTTCACCGGCATTGGCGCGCCAAACAGATTGCGTGGTAGCGCCAGCGCCCGCAGAACTTGTAACCGAGCTCATATTCTTTCCACCCGCTGTTCACCAAAAAGACCATTGGGCTTGACCATCATCACAACGAGCACGAGCAGGTAGGGCACAAAGCTCTGCCAGGACGAGCCGAGATACCAACCCACGACAAACTCAAGCCAACCCACGATAAGGCCAGCGATAACCACGCCACCAACACTGGTCATGCCAGCCAGCATCACCACCGCCAGAACGTTCATGGCGATCGAACCCATTTGTGGGGTCACCCCGTTCACCGAGGCGGTGACAATGCCCGCAGTTGCCGCGAACACACCGGCAAAGATCCATGCCAGACGGAAAACACCGCGAATATCGATACCCACGCTTTCCGCTGTTACCTGATCGGCCGAAGCGGCCCGGATAGCGGTGCCGGCGCGCGAATAGCGGTAGTAGAGAATAAAGCCGATGGAGATGACAGCGACGATCCCTGCCGTCCAAACCAGGCGACCGGGAATAAGCAGATCGCCCAGAAACAGAGGCTGACGCGGCAGCAGTTCAGTCATCTCGCGGGCGTCTGGCCCCCAGGTGAGCTGGGCGAGGCCGCGCATAATGCTCGACACGCCGAAAGTCACCATGATCAAAACGACGGGCGGGCGACCGAGCAAGGGGCGCGTCGCCAAACGCTCAATAATCACCGCCGTAATCGCCGCGCCAAGCAGCGCCATCGGCAGGGCAGCAAGCCAGCCAAAGCCAAGCTGCACGTCGAAGAAATAGAAGTAATACGTGCCCGCCATCATCATTTCGCCTGTGGCGAAATTGAAGACATTGGTAGCCTTATAGACCAGCACAAAGGCCAGCGCGATCAGTATGTAAACCGAACCTGACGCCAAGCCGAGAATAGAGATTTCGAGAAGTTCTAGCATGGCAGGGCTTAGTCCTGTCCCAAATAGGCGTCGATAACAGCCTTGTCGCGACGAACCTCGTCTGGCGTGCCAGCGGCAATCACCTTGCCGAAATTGAGCACGGTGATCTGGTCCGACATGGCCATGACCGAATCCATGTGGTGGTCGATCAGCAAAGCGGTGACATCGGTATTGTCGATGATACGGCGGATATGGACTGCCATCTGGCTCTTGTCGGTATGGTTCATCCCGGCAAAAGGCTCATCGAGCAGCAATAGGCTTGGTTTCATCACCAGTGCGCGTGCCAGCTCAATGCGCTTGAGCACGCCATAGGGAAGCCCCGACACGGCTTTATCGCGGTATTCGCGAATATCGAGCATGTCCAACACGCTCTCATCGATCTGGCGGGTCGCTTCAATTTCCTCGCGACGCGCCTTCCCGAAATAGACCAAGCCCGCGAACAATCCCGCCTTGAGGTGGGGGTGTACGCCTAGCTTGATATTCTCCAAAACGCTCATGCCGGGAAACAGCGCAAGGTTCTGAAATGTCCGAGAAATACCCAAATGGGCGCGAGCGCTGGCTGGCTTACTCACGAGATCATTGTTCATGAACTCAATGGTGCCGCTTGCCACCGGATAAAAGCCGGAGATCGCGTTAAAAAGTGTCGTCTTACCGGCGCCATTCGGACCGATCACCGAGGTGACACGGTTCTTAGGCACGTTCAGCGAAACATCAGTGAGCGCATTGATGCCACCAAAGCGAACACTGACACCTTCGACGCGTAAAAAGGTCGACTGCTGCAATAGAATTCCCCCTGACAGGCGCTTGGGTGCGGCCTTTTGTCATAGCCAGCGATCTTGGCAGGTAGAGAAACTTCAACAAGCGGCACAATCTGCAAACGTTGTTGCCAATTCTTGCAAAGTTACAGCTGAGTGCCTTTGCGTAGATTGGCGCCCAAACAAAGGGGAAAAACGATGATTAGAGTCGGCGACATCATCATAGATTGGGTAGAGGAACTGGTGGTTTACGACCCACCTGAACTGTTTGGCGAGATGACTAGCGATGACCTCGCCGGACACAGTTCTTGGCTTACACCGGACTATTTTACTGAAGAAAATGGGTTTTATGTCGGCGTCTTAAGCTGGATCATTCGAACACCTACGCGCACGATCCTTGTCGATACTGGTGCAGGCAACGACAAAGTCCGTCCGACTTCACCACGATTTGGCGGCCTACATACGCCGTTCCTCGAAGGTCTTGCACAAAAGGGCATCACCCGTGACCGGCTTGATCTCGTGATCCTAACCCATCTTCATTTGGACCATGTGGGTTGGAATACACTGCTGGATAACGACAAATGGGTGCCAACCTTCCCCAACACACGGCACATTGTATCAGCGATCGAGTTGGCGCATCGCGACCCGGAGCGAGGCGCTGCGGCCCGCCCACCAGCCACATGGCAAGTCTACAACGATAGCGTTAGACCACTGGTCGATGCCGGCTTACTCGAAACTGTTGAAGGCACAGAGGATTTAGGTGAAGGCCTGAGCCTTATCCCCCTGCCCGGTCATAGCCCCGGTCAAATGGGCGTGCGTGTTCAAAGCCAGGGCCAGTCGGCGATGTGTATCGCTGACGTCCTACACCAGCCTATTCAGGTCTATCACCCGAGCTGGAACTCGCGCTATTGCGAAGACCAAGAAACCGCCCGTACAACCCGCGCCAAGGTTCTCGCAGAAGCTGCTGACTACAATACGCTCTTGCTACCCGCGCACTTCGGCAACTCGCACTGCGGTTATGTCCACAAGACCCCTTCCGGCTACAGCTACGAAGCATTCAAGGGGTGAACTGCGCGATGATCGAAACGACACAGTTCAGTCAAATCAATGGAATAGCGCTCCGCTCTACCTTCACTGAAGGAGGATCGGTGACTTTGGGGCTCATCCATGAGTTGGGGGGCAGCCTGAACAGTTTTGACGATTTGGTCCCTCTCTTGGCCCCGCATTATTCGGTGTTACGCGCAGACCAGCGGGGTATGGGACTGTCCGAGAAGGTCGCTGGTCCTTTCAACGTTCGCACACTAGCAGACGACTTTATTGGCCTGCTCGATCACCACCAAATCGCCGAGCCAATTGTCTTGTTGGGTGCAGCGGTGGGCGCGTCTATCGCTACACAAGTTGCCCTCAGCGCCCCTGATCGCGTCAAAGCATTAGTGCTCGCCGCGCCTGCGCTTTTCATATCGGAAGAGCGTCGGGCTGCAGGGCATGAAATGGCTAATCGCCTCGAAGCTAATGGCATGCGGGAGATTGCCGAAATCGTCGTTGGTCGGTCTTTCCCAGAACACCTTTGGAGCAGTAACGCACAGAAAGAACACGTGATTTCGCGGTGGCTGGGAGCAGACCATCGCGGTTATGCTGCAACGCATCGCATGCTACTTGAGCTAGACCTAAGGGAACACTTGGGCGGTTTGACTATGCCAGTGTTGGTACTCGCTGGCGAGTATGACCCTCATGCTCCAAGAGCATTCCTGGACGACGCCACGGCCAAAATTCCAAACCGGGAAGTTCGCGAAATTTCAGCAGGCCACTTCATGTGCGTGCAATCGCCAGAACTGGTGGCTGAGTGCATCCATCACTTTGTAGCTGAGCTATAAAGTCAAATGGTGGGATTTCTCTTATTAGACAGGGCGATGTTTCTCACGAATGTCTATAACAAGCGCAACGCTCTGGCACAGACACCTATCCTTCAGATTTGCTGGCCAGACAGCTCTGGCCGATACCCCGATGAGCCAGGCTGTGACAGTAACATTGCAGAGGTGCAACGGATAAAGTCGCTTCGGAACTGAACATCCCACGATGCGCACAATGCACTCTAGCCAGATCGAGAATATCGGCGAACAATGTTGCCGGGCAGGGGCTCGAGCTTAAGCATGCGAATTGCCCGTTCTCGAGACATCAATTCACGGAGGTATCCAAAACAGCTTAGCGGCCATTTTGACTGAGCAACCTTGCATATGCGCGCGAGAACACCGGTCGACGAGCGTCACTTTGCAATGCCCTATATGGGACTGTGAACCAATAAGTGAGCATATGACTTTGCGGTGCGTAGCGGTCAGAATGTCACTGGCCATCTCGTACCATCTTTCGCCGAAAACGATCAGTTCATAATCGATTTTAGTAGCGATGCCTCGCGCACAAACCTACAAGTCGTTTTCCCCCTACCCCTCCTCTTCCCATCTTAAAGCGATTTGGTGCAAATGGGGTGCGCTATCGTGAACAAGCCGGCCGTACTGACGGTTCGGCCTGTTGAGATGGAAATGTCGTCGGGGAGTTCGGCGGCATGGAGCATGACCTGAATTCACCAGGTCCGGCGCCACCATCCCCGCAAAAAGACAAGCCCCCGGGGCCTCCTGCCGCAGTCATGCCAACGCTTCGGGAGCTCCCTTCCACGACCGCCGAACTTGCCTGCGATCGAGTTCAGGAGACGGGCCTTGAACTGTCCGCGGCCAGGTGAACTCTGCCCCTTCGAGCCCAGCAGGTCATGACCGATCGGTGCCCTTCCAGTAAGCAAGTTCAGCCGGGCTTCCGTCCGGGCACAGGAAAAATCGAACCGGTGAACGGGTTCCTGCCATCTCGTTTCATCACCATCGCTGCGTGCTCTGCCCGCCTGGAGCGGGTCGAACAGACTACCGAAGCAGAGGCGGCGGGCGCCTGAGTAGGAGAAATTTCATTCCGGTCCTGTGTTCAATCAGCACTTGTGTCTTTCCGGGCAAGTTGCGGAAAAGTTGCCGGCAGCTTGCGGGTACACAGACCCAGAATGGTCCGGGGGCACGGTGACGCTCCAGTTAACCCAATGATTTTGGAAACGCGCTGATCGTGTCCCTCGGCGTGGTGTAACTGAGGCAGGGCCTCCACGCATATCCGGCTTGGCCGGGTTGGTCAGCGTGCGGGGACTGCCGGCAGGCTGACGAGGGGATCATCGCTCAACGGGGCGACGGATTCCAGCGTCATGTATCTGGCGCGCTGCACAGCCCACTCATCGTTCTGCTCAAGCAGGATGGCGCCAACGAGCCGGACGATGGCATCCTCGTTGGGGAAGATGCCCACCACCTCGGTCCGCCGCTTCACCTCGCCATTCACCCGTTCTATCGGGTTGTTGCTATGCAGCTTGGCCCGATGCTCCCTGGGGAAGCTCATGTAGGCAAGGACGTCGTGCTCGGCCTCGTCCATGATGGTGGCGAGCTTGGGCACCCGCGGACGGATCTGGTCGGCAACGGCGCGCCATTGGGTGCTGGCGGCCTCCGGCGTCTCCTGAGCGAAGGCCGTGGCGATAAAGGCACTGGCCACGCGGCGACCGCTCTTGCCGGCATGGGCAAGGACGTTGCGCATGAAGTGGACTCGGCAGCGTTGCCATGTGGCACAAAGCACCTTGGTGACGGCCGCCTTGATGCCCTCATGGGCATCGGAGATCACCAGCTTCACGCCTCGCAGGCCGCGGCGGGTCAGCTTGCGCAGGAACTCGGTCCAGATCGCCTCGGCCTCCGAGGTGCCGATCTCCATGCCCAGCACCTCGCGCCGGCCATCCGCATTGACGCCCACCGCCATGATGGCTGCCACCGAGACGATGCGGCCGCCCCTGCGTACCTTGAGGTAAGTGGCGTCGATCCACAGGTAGGGCCAATCGCCCTCGATCGGCCGCTCGAGGAAGGCCTTCACCCGCCCATCGATCTCCTCGCAGAGCCGGCTGACCTGGCTCTTGGAGATGCCACTCATGCCCATGGCTTTGACCAGGTCGTCCACCGAACGGGTTGAGATGCCCTGGATGTACGCCTCCTGGATCACCGCGGTAAGAGCCTTCTCGGCCAGCCGCCGAGGTTCCAGAAAGCCCGGGAAGTAGCTGCCCTTGCGCAGCTTGGGGATGCGCAGCTCGACCGTGCCGGCCCGCGTCTCCCAGTCCCGCTCGCGGTAGCCATTGCGCTGGACCCGCCGCTCGGCGCTCTTTTCGCCATAGCCGGCCCCAGTGGCGGCACCCACTTCCATCTCCATCAGCCGTTCGGCAGCGAAGCCAATCATCTCACGCAGAATATCGGCGTCGGGGGTCTTCTCTACCAGCGTGCGCAGGTTCATCATCGTGTCGGTCATCGGTGGTCCTTCAGGTGCAGGGTTGGGGTAAGCAACCAGACCTTACCGGAAATCCGTCGATGACCACCCAGCCGCTCGCTCGCTACGGCGCTCCTAATGGCGCGCTCGCGAGCGGCTTGACCACCTCAGTTACACCACGTCCCGGGACACGACCAACGCGCTCCGCCTCATCCCGACCAGCCATGTGCGCCAGCTTCTCGTTCTACACAGCCTAGCTGACAGCCAAATTGCATTCTGACCCGGCGCGGGCCTGGATGCGCGTCCCGCCTGGCAATCCCGTGCTCGTCGGACTTCGGCACGTCAGCTGCATGTCGGGCAAGGGGCGTTATCGGACAGACGCCGCCTCTGCAGGACCAAGTTCCAGTCCGCTCGCCACGAACACCTAGTCCGCCTTGGTCGTACCCATTCTGACCGTAATGCTGAGGCATGGGGTGATTCGCACTTACCTCGGCACATTCACCGCACATTTGCTACGTACGCCAACTTCCCTTTCCGCACCTTATCGCTGGCACATCGGGGAGCCTAAAAACGCCGTCACCTTGCAGTAGCGATGTGATGACCGGGCATAAGGTGCGGGATCCTCGGCTGCAAGGTATGGAGGCAATCATCGAGTGGGATCAGGGTGCCGGAACCACTTCGCCATCGTCTTCTGACTGATGCCTTTGATTGCGTAGCGCCAGCCCTCAGGGTTTGATGACCTCCCTGATAGGATCGTGGCATGGAGTTCGAGCACCACAGGCGGCTCACCATTCCAGCCGACGTTGCCGTGTACTTCTGCGATCCTCAAAGTCTCTGGCAACGTGTCAGCAACGAAAACGCTAACTGCCTGCTTTTTAGGACGTCGCCCTCCTCAGTGACCTGCGCCAGGTCCCGCCTTAACTGCGGGGTCTCTTCTGCCTGACCCCAATCTTGAAACGTTCGATGCATGTTTCTTGCGCCACTCGCACAGTGAATGCGCATTCACGTCTAGGAGCTGCGAAACCTCGGAAACCCTAAAGCCCTGCTCGGTGATCTGACACGCCGCATCGCGTTTGAACTCTTTATTGGAAGGCGTCTGCTACTCCAGTGGCTATTCAGACACAGGACCTGAACTAGGGCCCCTTGTTTGTCTGGTTGGTCACGACGGCGGCGGCCTCTTTGACCGCAGTGGCCGCCGAGTTTGCGGCACGGCACTGCCTGAAACCTCCGAACGGCGCCGCGAATAATGTTCGCGACCGTGGCTTTCTTGCTCATGGTGGACCCGTTGATGGGAGGAGGCTCGTAGAAGTGGGGAATATCAGGCCGAGGCAGGGACACTTGGGGCTGACCTTCTGCCAAGTACCAATAGCAATGAGCGCCCAATTCTGTCGCTCGGGATGGTGCTTCACCCCTGCCCGGAGAAACGCTAGCTCAGTGTGCTGCGCGTCAAACAGGGTGAGACTCAGCGTCAATCAGGATGAGACGGAGCTGTTGGTGCGTGTCGCAGGCAGGGCGTAGCCCGACCGGAGGCACGTACCAACAGCTTTGCCCGATTTCGGGGTCTGTGATCGCGGTCGTCCCAGTACAGTGGTGGTTTTCAGGAGGGGAACCACCTTTGTGCCGGGGCGCCATGTAACCGATCATCAGATGAGGCTTTTCATGAAGCTCAGACAAAACCACACCACCGAGACGGCGTCAGCCAAGGCCGGGCTAAGCCGCGCGACAGGCTACCGGCTGCTCCATAACCCGGTATTGCCTTCCCAGAGGCGAGAACCCCGAGGACGCCGACGTCCCGATCCCCTGGAGCACATCTTCGAGGCTGAAGTTGTGCCGTTGCTGCAGGCAGCGCCGGGGCTGCGAGCTGTGGCCATTTATGAGGAACTGTTGCGCCGCCATCCCGACCTGCAGCCTGGTATCCGTCGCACGCTGGAGCGTCGTATTCGCGCCTGGCGCGCCATCCATGGCGCCGAGCGAGATGTTATTATCCGGCAGGTTCACGAACCGGGACGGCTGGGGCTTTCGGATTTTACCGATATGGGTGGGCTTGGTGTGACCATTGCCGGGCAGCGGCTGGATCACCTGCTGTACCACTTCCGCCTACCCTGGTCTGGCTTCGAACCCGCCCATGTCATTCTGGGCGGGGAAAGCTTTGTTGCCCTGGCCGAGGGGTTGCAGAATGCCTTGTGGTCGGCCGGTGGTGCTCCTCATTATCACCGCAGCGACAGCCTCTCGGCCGCCTTCCGCAATGTCGACGCCGAGGCTCGAACAGATCTCACGACGCGATACGAGGCCCTTTGCTCGCACTATGGGATGACCCCGACGCGGAATAACAAGGGTGTGGCCCATGAGAACGGTTCGATCGAGAGTGCTCATGGCCATCTCAAAGGCGCGATCCGGGATGGTTTGCTGATGCGTGGCAGCCCCGACTTCGAGGATCTGGGCTCCTACCGCGCCTTTGTCGACGAGATCATCGGCCGCCGCAATGCGAACCGCGGTAAAGGCATCGAGGCGGAGCGAGCGCATCTGCAGGTCCTGCCTGAGCGCCGCACCACGGACTTCGAGGAGGTGATCGTCACCGTTTCCAGCACGGGCGGGTTCACCTTGCGTAAGGTGTTCTACACCGTGCCTTCCCGTCTGATCGGCCACCGGTTGAGGGTACGTCTGTTCGATGACAGGCTGGAAGTGTTCATGGGCGGAACGCATTTGCTGACCCTGCCCAGAGGGCGCGCTCAGGCCAACGGCAAGCATGACCAGGTGGTGAACTACCATCACGTCATCCACTCCTTGCGCAAGAAGCCCATGGCGCTGCTGCACCTGGTTTATCGCGACAAGCTCTTCCCCCGACCGGAATATCGTCGTGCGTTTGAGGCGCTGTGTGCCGCGATGCCGGAACGGCCAGCCTGCAAGATCACAGTCGAACTCCTGGCGCTTGCCCATGAGCGCAACTGTGAAGGAGAGCTGGCCAATGAGTTGGGTCAGGTGCTCCGTTCCGGTAGCCTGCCGGATCTGGCGACATTGCGGACAAAGTTCTCTCCAGATCCCGCCGACTTGCCCCAGGTCTGGGTGCAGCCCGTCTGTCTGGACAGCTACCAGGTCCTGGTCGGAACCCAGGGCATGGCGGGAGAAAGCGCATGAAAGCCAATACCCATCCAGTCGATGAAGCTCGCCTGGGCATCATGCTCAACGAGCTGAGATTGCCCACTATCAAGACCCTCTGGCCCAGGTTCGCCGAGCAATCCGATCGCGAAGGCTGGCCCGCGGCACGATTCCTGGCGGCCATTGCAGAGCATGAGCTTGCCGAGCGAGCCCACCGGCGGATCGAGCGGCATCTGGCCGAAGCCCACTTGCCGCCGGGAAAAACGCTGGACAGCTTCGACTTTGAAGCCGTGCCCATGATCTCGAAGGCTCAGATCGTCGCCATGGTGGCCGGTGACAGCTGGCTCGCCAAGGGCGCCAATGTGTTGATGTTCGGCCCGCCGGGCGGCGGCAAAAGCCATCTCGCCGCAGCCATCGGCCTGGCGTTGATCGAAAATGGCTGGCGCGTGCACTTCACCAGGACCACCGATCTCGTCCAGAAGCTACAGGTCGCCCGGCGCGAACTGCAGCTCGAGGCGGCCATTGCCAAGCTCGACAAGTTCGATCTGCTGATCCTGGATGATCTCGCCTACGTCACCAAGGACCAGGCCGAAACCAGCGTTCTGTTCGAGCTCATCTCGGCGAGATACGAGCGACGCTCGGTCATGATTACCGCCAACCAGCCCTTTGGAGAATGGAACAGGGTCTTCCCCGATCCAGCCATGACGCTGGCCGCTGTCGATAGGCTGGTCCATCACGCGACCATCTTCGAAATGAACGTCGAAAGCTACCGGCGGCGATCGGCCCTCGAGGCTAAACGGCAACGGGGAAGACCGGCATCTTTTGCGACAATCAAGAACACACCTGTGACTGACGCTCCGCGTCAATCACAGGAAGACGGCGAGGTTGCCCGCGACAATCAACCTGATAACATCACAAACGCCGCGACGTAGAATCTCATCCTGATTGTCGCCAGCGTCTCATCCAGATTGCCGCGCTATACTCAGTGCAATGACCTTGGCCTAGAGACCCTTGGCGGCGATCGTCCGTAGACGGAGCTAGCTTAGAGCGACGTGATGGAACATAAGATTGCAACACGACGACTCCGAAGGTCTTTGATTGATGAGACTCCCCATCCGTGTCCTTTCCGTTTTGCTCGCCCCCCAATGGGGCGGACTACATGGCATGATTGAACAGACGACCCCAGGCCTGAAGGCGGCAGGAGTTCAAAGAATAGTAGCACTGCCCGCAAGTGATCCTGAAATAGTGCGCCGCCTCGAAGCGAGCGGGGCGCTGGTCGCTCCCGTTGACTTCGTTCGGCTTAGAAGATCCCTGAATCCGGCTACACAAGCCAAATACTTACTCGGTCTCCGCCGGGATGTTAGACGAGTCACCGAGCTTATTCAGGAGCATGGTGCAGATGTGGTGGAAGTAGCTGGTCTTTTTGCTTTGCAGCCGGCTATCGCCGCCACCAAAGCACGGGTGCCATTGGTGTGGCAACTGCACTCGACCATGGGGCCGCAGCGAGTTCGCAATCTGATGGGCCGGATCGTAGCCAAGACTGCTGACGCCGTTATGACCTCCGGTAAGAGCATGATCCCCCGGCACGGTGGCCTAGACGACATAGCCGACGAGATAATTCCATTTTCAGCCTCCGTAAACACAGAAGCATTCCACCCGGATTTGAAGGTCCGAGAGGCGATGCGGGCTCAGTTCGGTGTGGACGAAAACGAAGTTGTTGTCGGCACGTTAGGGAACCGCGCATGGCAGAAACGTCACGAACTGCTACTCGACGCTGCTGCGTTGCTGCTGCCGCAGAACCCACACCTTAAATTCTTGGTGGTTGGCAACGATGTTCCTTCAAACGTTCCATATTACCGCCGAGAGGTTGTCACTCGCGCGAAAGCTCTCAACGACAGGTTCCCCGGTCGGGTTTTGCTATGTACCCAGAATGCACCAGTCTCCGCAATAATGAGCGTCTTTGATGTTTTTGCTCTCACTTCAGTTGCCGAAGGCGCCTCGCTTGTCACGGCGGAAGCGATGGCTATGGGCCTTCCTGTGGTGTCGGTAGATGTTGGCAGCTTACCCGACTTAGTACGTCCTGGGCACACAGGTTGCCTAGCAAATCCGAACGCGGGCGCCCTTTCCTTAGCCATCCGTCAAGTGCTCGTGAACCGGCACGCATTCGGCCGCGCCGCCCGCGAATTTGTGCTAGCTCGGAAAGAGGACCCTGTAGATGCCCATCTGCATGCCTACCGGTACGCCCTTGACTCGCGAGCGCGATCAAGATGAGCCAATCCGCCCTCGCCTTTATTACCGTCACCGGCCGAGCCGCGCCAGCCGACGTTTACGACGACTTGGAAGATCTCCTGCGCCACTTGAGATCGCGTCTCTCCAACCCCGACAATGAGCCCTCCAAGTCAACGTTGGGGTACGACGCAAGGTTGAAGACATGGAGCAGACTTGGAAAAATAGCGGGGGCACGGTGCGCCATGCTGATGCATGGCGGGGGATTAGCTGGTAGTTGGATTTTAGCAGCCTGAAAAGGGCAAAAAGTGTAGCCCTCGAAGGTGGAAAGTTCGCATGAAAGTCAGTGCCACGCCGGTTGTGATGCTTGCCCTTCTTGCATGGAATTGCCTAATGTTCATGCCGTACACAGGTATCAGAAGTTGGGAGCAACTTGTATCGCTAAACTCTAGTTCGCCTGTGGTTTATCAGGCGGCGGGGGTCCTTGCTTTCTGTGGAACAGCATTTTTGTTCTGGCGTGGTAGCTACCTGAACTCCCTGCGCTTTTCATCCATTCAAGCGCATCACCGATTGTTTCTGCTGTTCTGCGGTTACACACTTCTGTCGGCACCTCTCTCCGTTTCACCTGTAGATTCCGCTCTTTTTAGCTGCATTCACCTTGCCGTATTCAGCGCAATGGTTAGGCTTTGGAGGTCCGGCAGGGATATGGAGCGCCACCTCGCGCTTTTCTCTGTAGGCATTTTCGCGTTTATTGCCGTTCTGTACGTTGTTCTTGGCGTCCGCTTGCGAAGCTTGGGGTTCATCCCTCCCAATGACCTAGCCAAGTTAGCCTTTGTCGCTATGGCATTTGGCATGTTTGGGAGGCGCCGGACCCGAATTGCCACTACCCTGCTAGGGGTCGGTGTAATTTTGTTTTGCCAATCGCGAGGGACACTTGTCGCGTCCGCCCTTTTCTTCGCCCTCCTATTGTTCTCAACCCGAAATCTTGTGCTCAAGGTCGGCTTGTTGAGCGCGATGGCGTTCGCCGCATCGTTCATTTTCTTGATTGACCACATGCTCCGAGGGCCTTTGTGGGCATGGATCGAACAGCGGGTGCTCCTTCTTGACGACCTTACGCGAGGTACCGAGTCAGGGCTAACCGGAAGAACAGAGTACTGGGAACGAGCCATCGACCTATTCTGGCGCAACCCAGTGGTAGGGTATGGGCTGCGCACCAGGGAAACAACCTTCACGACCAACGAAGTGGCATTGAATGCGCATTCAGGGTTTATCAACATGCTGCTTGACGTAGGGATCATTGGCAGCGCCTTGCTCCTCCCCGCACTCCTTATTTGCGTCTACAAAGGTTTGCGCACACCCAATCTAAGTTCTGCAAGCACCAATGACTTCGTCGCATGGCGACCAAAAATCGGCCCGGCCTTTATTGGCGCATCGTTCGTCCTTTTTGCGATCGAGCCGGTCTATATCAATATCGGCACACAGTTATCTGTAGCGGTACTATTGTTTCTGGCCGCTCCCAGTCCTCAACAAGAAACAACCAAGCCCTCGGCCGCGAGGATCACAGTCAATCATCTCGGCGGCCGATTTGGTGCAGAATGGTCACCACCGCGCATCCAGCAGTAGCGTCTTGTGCCCTGCCTGATCCAACATTACTTCTCTCCTCGCGCACTGACGCCCGCTCAGATAAGCCGACAGTACGGACCCAGTTTCAAGCCGTTGTGCCCTACAGTGCCAACGAGGACTGCATTGTCGTCGTAAGCATTTTCAAAGCCGGAAAAAGCTGATGTTGATCGGGTAAGACGTGCCATTAAACGACAGCGCCGTTCCGATCACGTCGGGTCCATGGCAGCAGATCACAGAACCCAACGGCTGAACCAGTCAACAGCCGTGCCAGATAACGAACCTGAGCCGCATGGGATATTGTGGTGTCTATTGTTGTGCCAGACCATGGTTGGGACGCGTCCCCCCCCTACCTGCAAAGCAGGTAGGGGTATGCTTGTGATCTTGTGCGGGGCTGGAGGTACCGGGCATGCGGTAAATTGCCCCGACGCCAATCCGCGTCGAGAAGTGCAACCTGCCACATGAAAGCCTTCTCTGCCAGCAGTTCAGGTAACATACGGTCGCCTGCATGCGGATAATCCAGATGCAGCTCATCGATCTGGCGCATTAGGGCCAGAGTCATCGGGGCAGCATGGAGCTTGGCAGGAAATAGACGCTGCCCCGGCTGATCCCAGGTTCGCGAACCCGCGCAAAAGCGTTTAGATGGCTGACCTGGCACGCACGGTCTTGACATCCACCGCCAAGGGCGAAGTTTGCGGCCGCGCCTCACCACCAAATACATCCGCGGCGCGCCATCCAGAAGCTGTTTGCGCCACTACGCGATCTGGTTGGTACGCACATCAAACTGCTGCACCAATTCCTTAAAGGCCACCTTCACCCTAACCGCAGCAAGCGCCACCTTCCGCTTAGAACGGCAGAGAATGGTTGCGTCGGAGTGCCTCGTAATGGTTGCTCCTGTTCGCAGCCATCTTGGCAAAATGCACTTCGTCCTGTACAGATTTCCCGAGCCACCTATGTGGTTGACTATCTGTGGTTAGCCACCGGCCATCCGCCAGATTTCACGGGTAGCAGTTAGCCACAGCGCCCTCATGTCCAGCCACACCGAGTAGTTCTGCACGTAGGCGATGTCATGGTCTATCCGAGCCTTGGCTAATGCGGGGTCCACAGTAGGCCCGCGTAACCCGTTCGCCTGTGCCCAACCCGTCAACCCCGGCCTAGCAAGATGACGAAGCCGGTAGTACGGAACAAGTCGCTCATAGGGGACGCCGGCGGCGATCATGTCGAACGGGTGCGGACGAGGTCCGACCAAGCTCATGTCACCTCGCAGAACGTTGATAAGCTGCGGCAGCTCATCGATAGACGTCCTTCGAAGGAAGCGCCCCACGGGAGTAATCCGGCTATCCCCAGGAAGGGCTTGAACTACACCGGCGGCATCAGATCGGTCATAATAAAGGGTACGGAATTTCAAAACAGTAATGGGTTTACTCAGCAGGCCATGGCGGGTCTGACTAAAGAATATCGGTCCCGGGGATGTTGCACGCACAGCGACCGACGCAGCAATCAACACAGGCAAAAGCAAGACGAGCAGAGTCGTGCTAACAACAATGTCAAATAGCCGCTTTACCCCTAAGGAAATCCTTCTGGTCCTGAGTGGATGTCTCACTACTGGCTTCCCCCGTTTCAAGAGGAGCGGTATCCCAGACTGGGGTTGGACTATTATCTTCTCGTCGCCCGAGGCGATACTTGTTGCAACATGACTGCAGGTCCGGCCCCGCGTAGTTGCATTAACCTGTAGAAGCATATAATGGAAGCCTAACTAATCCGCAATTGGCGCCCCCTACAGCGGAGTGGGAGAGGACCACTAACAATGGGGCACTCATCACCTCGCTGATTGAAATCTGCAAGCTGAACGCCGTCGGCCCTACGCTTGGCTAAGCTCGACTCGCCCACGGACTGGATTGGGATTCGCGCCGCCGACTTGTTCCTTTCAGATATCGAATGTTAAACCAACTATCGGCAAATGCCCGCGCCTCTTAATCACCGAGTATCACCACCCTTGCCTCCACCTCGTGACAGCATCCAAGTGATTGAGTTGAGACTTCCGAGGTCTCCTAGCACCATAAAGGGAGTAGTTTACTCCGCAATTTTGTGTGCGGCGGCGACGGCACTAAGCTCTTTCATCACTTGCCGTGCCGAAGGTCGTCCGAAAAAATATCCGCACGGTTCTGGAGCAATGAGGTTTGTGCTTGTCCCACTCCCATCAACGACTTGGGGCGGGCCGCACTCCTTCTGTCTGAATATTGCGCCGCCCCACAAAGCTTGCGGCCGGGCGCAAGTGCTGGTGTTACCTAACGATGCGTTAGCCACTTCGGAGCGGCTGGAGCACGCTAGTTTGCGCGTTGTCAGGACTAAAATGGGTAGGCTCCGGAAGTATATCCCTGCATCCTTTGGAACGATCTCCCGCATACTTCGCGAGGTTTTTCAGATAGCACAGCTGTACTGGGATGAAGGTATCTCAGTCATACAGGCCGTGAGCGCTCACCACTCTTGCGGCCTACTTACAGGGCGGCACACGCGGTCGCGGCCTGTCTGGCAGTTGCATTCCGACATTTCACCCGGTCGGTTGAGGTTCTTAGCCAGCGAGTATTTTAAATCCACCAAGGTGCGTATAGACGCCTATTTGGCAGCACTATGCTGATGAAGGCCGCACTGGCGCAGGGTGGCAGTGTTTCTACTAAAGTTGTCAAAATGTTTGGCAGCTCTGCCCTACTTGTCATACTTGGTCGCGTTGCTTTTTTGACCTTCTTCCTAGTTGCGGCCCGCTTCTCCAGCGCGGCTGAATTTGGCGAATTTGCAACAAGTTTGGCGCTGGCCCAAATCCTAGCAATCCCATGTACATTGGGGACGGCCCCGGCAGCACAAGCCATCCTACCTGGCGCAATGGATAGGACTAGCTCTCGGCTGAGAGATATTTTTGTCCGTTACAGTGTCACCGCGACTACGTTCGCCACCCTGATCGTGGGGTTAACTCTTTTTGGCGCCGCAAAGCTCAATGAAATACTTGGCGTCTCAGCTAACTTGGGAGCGATGGCCATTGGAGCCTTGTGGCTGCTTCCCGGTATGGCAATAGGCACGCTGCGCGAATTCATCGCTCGCTCGTCGGGGCAGATTCGGTTGTCACTGCTGCCGCGCGACGTTGTCTGGACAGTAGCTTGCGTGGTTGCCGTGATCATTATGCCGGCATTCGTAGATCGGCTTATTGTCAGCTGTGCATTGCTGTTAACAGTAGTGGAGTTCATCTCCATCACCATGCTTGTCCGCAGATTGCGGTGCTGGCCCATGCGACCGGCGCCGTTGCGGCCGTTCAGGCGCTGGCGTAATCGCTCTTTCGCGATGATGGCTAACAACACGGGCGGTCAGTTACTGGATCGCTTCGACATCTTCGTCGTCGGCCTGCTTTTCTCGCTCGAGATTGCTGGCCTGTATTCAGTGGCGAGTCGTCTGGCACCTTTGGCTTCCCTCAGCCAACGCTTTATCATTCCTGTTCAAGCGGCAAAGATCTCACTGGCCATGGCGCGGCGGGATTGGCATTCCGCTCTGGGCGAGTTGCGAATCGGCGTCGTTACTGGGCTTATTTTCGCAGTTGTGGTACTTTCAATATTCTCGTTCGGAAACCAGCTGCTACTTGGGCTGTATGGCTCACATTATATTGCCGCGGCGCCGCTGTTGCTAATACTGACTCTCGGGCAAACCAGTACGGCCGTGGGCTCCAATTTTGGACTTGTTGTTAGCCTGGGTCCGCGCAATTGGCAATTAGCGAAGATCATATGGCTTACAGTTCTGCCGGCCACCATTGCGGCTTACTTTGCAGGACTTCTCTTTGGGCCGTTTGCGGTCGCCATCACAGCAGCGAGCGCTGTGTTTATCTATAATGGTATAATCGTTTGGGCCGCAATCGAGACGCTCAAGAATAATTGAGCTTACTAGGTCGTGTGGACAAAGTGTCTGACCCACAACCGGATCGACGCGACGAGAACGAAGCCGAGGAAGCTATCGGCGGTTTTGTCGTATCGCGTGGCTAAGCGGCGGCTGTGCTTGAGCTTTGAGAAGCATCGCTCGACGAGGTTTCTCAAGGCATAGATATGGCCGTCGATAACGGGCTGAACCTTGCGGTTTCGTTTGGCCGGGATGACAGCGGCCACGCCGCGGGCCTCCAGGTCAGCCAGGATGAAGTCGGCGTCGTATCCCTTGTCGGCGAGCAGCACGCGGAGTCTCGGACCGGGCTGGTCCATGATCGGCACGTAGCCTTTCACGTCGGAGACCTGTCCGCCGCTCAGCGTGACCGCGACAGGGAGGCCGAGAGCGTTGCTGCGGAGGTGGATCTTGGTCGAGAAACCACCACGAGAGCGGCCAAGACTTTGGTCCGCATCCCCTTTTTTAGCGTAAGCCTCCGGCGGGGGCCGCCTTGCGATGATGGTTCTTGGCGCTGATGCTGCGCTCATAAGTACGCACATAAGAGCGCAGCATAATGCACATGACGGTTATTTCGGGCTCGGAGCGTCGACGCCGCTGGAGCCAGGCGGAGCGTGAAGAGATCGTGCTGGCGTCGTTCGTGCCAGGTGCGGTGATTGCCGAAGTTGCACGGCAGTTCGATGTGTCGACGAGCCTGATCTACAAGTGGCGCCGCGACGTGCAGCAGTCCGATGCCAAGTTCGTGCCCGCGAGCATTGCCGCCACGGCGCCCGCGCGGTTGGTCCTGACGGTGCTGCGGGCACTGCGATGATCCCGGTTCGCTCCGATGTCCGCGTATGGCTGGCCAGCGGCCATACCGATATGCGCAAGGGGATGGGCGGATTGGCGCGCCTGATCCAGGAAGGGCTGGGGCGGGACCCGTTTGCCGGGGACGTATTCGTGTTTCGAGGACGCAACGGGTCGCTGATCAAGGCGCTCTGGCACGACGGTGTGGGTCTGTCGCTCTATGCAAAGCGCCTGGAGCGGGGCCGCTTCATCTGGCCCTCCACGGTTGGCGGCGTCGTCCATTTGACGGGCGGCCAGATGGGCTATTTGCTCGAAGGGATCGACTGGCGCAATCCGCAACAGAGCTGGCGCCCGACGCGGGCGGGATAGTTCGTATTTTCTTCGGCAATGGGAGCATTTTTGGCTTCACGCCTGGCGATGGCTATGATTCCATCATGGTCATGCAAGCCAGCGTTTCGCCCATTCCCAATGACGTGGAAGCCCTCAAGGCAGCCCTTGCGGCTGCCACCTTGCGAGCCGACCAAGCCGAGGTCGCGCTGCTGGGCGCTCAAGCGCGACAGTCCGATGACCAAGCCCTGATCGCCCATCTCAAGCTGCAGATCGAGAAGCTCAAGCATCAGCTTTTCGGCAGCAAGTCCGAGCGCAGCCAGCGTTTGCTGGACCAGCTCGAGCTGCAGCTCGAGGAACTGGAAGCCACGGCCAGCCAGGATGAGGCAGTGGCCCAGGTTGCAGCCCGCAAAGTCGCTGACGCCCCTGGCTTTGAACGCCGCCGGCCATCACGCCAGCCCTTCCCCGAGCATCTGCCGCGCGAGCGTCGTGTCATTGCTGCGCCCTGCGCCTGTCCAGCCTGCGGAGGAACCCGGTTGAGCCGGGTCGGCGAAGACGTCACCGAGACGCTCGAGGTGATCCCGCGCCAGTGGAAGGTCATTCAGACGGTACGTGAGAAGGTCGCCTGCCGGGACTGCGAGAAGATCAGCCAGCCACCGGCGCCGTTCCATGTAGTGGCCCGCGGCTGGGCCGGTCCAAGCTTGCTGGCGATGATGGTGTTCGAGAAGTACGGGCAACATCAGCCGCTCAACCGGCAGGTCGAGCGCTATGGCCGCGAAGGCGTACCGCTGAGCCTGTCGACCCTGGCCGACCAGGTGGGTGCAGCCGCGGCCGTGCTCGAGCCCTTGCACCATCGGCTTTCCGTCCATGTCATGGGTGCCGAACGGCTGCACGGGGACGATACGACCGTGCCGGTCCTGGCTAAAGGCAAGACGGCAACAGGCAGGATCTGGACCTATGTCCGTGACGATCGACCCTATGGTGGTCCAGCCCCGCCGGCGGCGCTGTTCTACTATTCGCCCAACCGCGCCGGCGAACATCCACGACAGCACCTGGCTGACTGGTCCGGGATTCTGCAGGCCGACGCCTATGGCGGTTATGCTCGGCTCTATGAAGCTGGCCGACAACCCGGGCTGATCACCGAGGCGGGATGCTGGAGCCATGCGCGCCGCGCCTTCTTCGTGCTGGCCGATATTGAGGCAAGCGCCCGGCGCAGGGCTGACGGCAAGAAGCCGGCGCCGATCTCGCCGCTTGCCCTTGAGATCGTGCAGCGCATGGATCGCCTGTTTGAGGTCGAGCGGTCCATTAATGGCCAGTCATCACCCGAGCGGTTGACGATCAGGCGCGAGCTGAGCGCGCCATTGGAGGACGAACTCGAAGCCCTGATGCTCCAGCACCGCTCTGGACTGTCGCGGCACGACGATTTGGCTAAGGCCATGGACTACATGCTCAAGCGCTGGCCCGCATTCACCCAGTTCCTTCAGGATGGCAGGGTCTGTCTGACCAACAATGCCGCCGAGCGGGCTCTGAGAGGCATCGCACTTGGAAGGAAAGCCTGGCTATTCGCCGGCTCCGACCGTGGCGGGCAGCGTGCCGCCTTCATGTACAGCCTCATCGTCACCGCCAAGCTCAATGATATTGATCCGCAAGCTTGGCTGGCCGATGTTCTGGCCCGTATTGCCGACCATCCCAGTCATCAGCTGGACGACCTGTTGCCCTGGAACTGGGCGGCCCAGCATCAGATCAGGAAGATCGCGTGAACAGCGACCGCATTGCCCGGCTCCACATCCAGCTCGACGATGTGCAGCCCGCCATCTGGCGGCGTGTCGAGGTGCCGCTCACCAGCAGCCTCAAGACCATTCACGACGTCATCCAGGCCGTCATGCTGTTTGAAGACTATCATCTCTTCCAGTTCGAGATCGGCGACCGCCGCTATGGCTATCCCGACCCAGAATGGGGTGACGAGATGCGCAGTGCTCGTAACGCCCGGCTCGGTGCCATCCTCGCCCGCGGCGAGACCCGCTTCACCTACACCTATGACTTTGGCGACGACTGGCGCCATAGCGTCGTCGTCGAGGACGTTGTCGTTGCAGACCCGGTCGTTGATTATCCACGCTTCATCGAGGGCGCCCGGCGGGGCCCACCAGAAGATGTTGGCGGCCTTCCGGGCTTCGAAGAGTTCCTCGGCGCAACGGCCGACCCAAAACACCCTGAGCACGCCAGTGTCATGACCTGGTATGGCCACCCCTTCGATCCGACCGATATCGATCTGGATGCAATCACCGCGCGCCTCGCCAAACTGGCCAGGCGCCGGGCCCAGGGCAAGGCGGGATTCGAGAAGTCCAGGAACCGCATCAACTGACCCGGGTCACCCATGACTACGCAGCTCAACAAAGAAAGCTCCGTCAAAACCATCGACCGTGTTGCCGTTGAACTCGGTGAGGACGTTGACTGGCTTTTGGAAATCGCCATCGAGATGGAGCCCGAGGATGGCGTCATCTGGGTCTTCAGCCTGGACGACAAAGACGGCGTAATGGCCTTCACCCCATACGGCATCGAGTGCTTGCGCGACCTCATCCGTGAGCATAGGCGACCCTGACTTCTGCGGCCCTCACCGAATGCTTACGGGGAAGCGGCGGACAGAGGTGGTGGGCATCTTCCCCAACGAGGATGCCATCGTCCGGCTCGTCGGCGCCATCCTGCTCGACCAGAACGATGAGTGGGCGGTACAGCGCGCCCGTTACATGACGCTGGAATCCGTCGCCCCTTTGAGCGATGATCCCCTCGTCAGCCTGCCGGCAGTCCCCGCACGCTGACCAACCCGGCCAAGCCGGATATGCGTGGAGGCCCTGCCTCAGTTACACCACGCCGAGGGACACGATCATGCGGGACGTCCGAGCAGATCTGCAGGCGCTCTGCCGACTCAGCTCAAACCAACCATTGCGCTGGTGGGATCTCTGAGGGGGCGGTCTTGATCGTACGACCCGATCCGCTCTTCTGCCGCGCCTGTTATTCTGGCTAGAAACGCTGTGCACTGCGGGCTACCTAGCCTGAGTTTTCCTAGTTCGAAGATATCCTGAGTCGCAACGCCGTAAGTTGGCGCCGCATCCATTACCTTTCGCTGATAGGCCAGCCACAAGGTAGGTATCCGTAGTGTGGTGCTGGCGATTGCGACATGATAGCGAGCAGCGATCACCAGACTGCAGCAGCTCAACTCACGTAGAAAATTAGCAGGATCTCCGTCAAAGGAGACATGCCGGACCTGACGCGCATAACCTGCGATCCGGGATATCAGTCGGTCAGCCACTTGCGTGTCACTTTCACTTCCGACATTTGCACTGAAGAATACAACACGACTAAAAGTGCCCGATGCCAAAGACTTCCCGAGACTGTCGGCGATCGCCTCATACAGCACCTCGACGTCAGCTGCGTTATTCGCCGTCACAGCATCTGGCGGCACCAAACTCACCCCAACGGTGCGCGAGTCTTGACCAGAAAAGTGGTGCAATTCGAAGTCGGCGAACGCTGAAAGATCATCAGTTATTTCTATCTTGTCACTAGAACCGGGAAGAGACTCCAGGTCGTCAAACGATTGTCTATCCCGCACACTGATATCATGCGCCGACCACTTAAGCAGAGCCGTCAGCACTTTGGTTCGGCGGCGGCGCAGAGGGCCGACACCAATGCCAACCAGCGACACACGCCTTCTCATCAGTCGGGCGAGCACGAAAATACCTGAAAACAGCACCAAATTTACCCAGTAGCGGCGATAGCGCCGGTCCGGATACGCATCATGAAAAATCGTACCGCCACCCAGCACGACCGTATCTGCCCACATTATACCATTCAGCACCTGCATAGGTGACTTGCTGTAGCCCATTTCGACGCCCAGCTGCCGCAACCCGGCCGATACGGCGCCGTCCGGGGTCTGAATACGAATTTCTAGGGGTCCTCGGCGCTTCAGAAGCCGCACTAACCCCGCAAGCATGAGTTCGTCTCCAAAATTCCGTCCGCCGTAGTGTCCAATGAGGAGCGCCTTCATGGCGCCACTACCTTCACCCTTGATCGTTGCTCCTGCACTGGTCGTACGCCGCAGGAGCTGCCTAGAAGGCCTTCGAAGCGATCCGCAATGTTGTCTATGTCGAAGGCGCGCTCGGCGAAGCGGCGGCCATTTTCCCCCATGCGTTTGCGAAGCGCAACGTCCTCAAGTAGTCGACTCGCGTTGGTTACAAGCGCTTCTAAGTCACCTGGCTCGCTGACCAGTCCGGCTTTCTCACGCAATACATTGCGAGCGGCCAAGTTGTGCCCGGGGATAGCGGCAAGAATCGCGCGGCCTGCTGATAGATAGCTAAGCACCTTCGACGGGACTGAGAATATGCCGGCATCAGGCTCAATAAGCGCAAAGAGCACATCGGCACCCGCCAGCATGCTTGGCAGCTCTTCGACCGGCACCCAGGGTCGCACGTGCAGGTTAGCTAGTCCTTCCTGGGCGGCTTGGGCGGCTAATGCAGTAGGAGCAGACCCCTCTGAAAACACGTATATGTCAGCATCAAGCTTTCGCGCCAACTCTAGGAGTAGATTCGGATTGTGCTTCCGGGCCAGCGTGCCAGAGTAAACGATGCGCGGCCGGTCCCCGGGCATGTTGATCTTAGCCCAGTCGTTGTCCCTGGGTAGTAAAGGCACATCGGCTATTATACCCCAGTTCTCAATAACGTTGACGCGGGATACATCGAGGCTCCATGGCGCATTCTGAAATACGGAGCGGAACTCCTCGGCAATAACCACCGCGGCGTCACTGTTGGCCAACAGAGCCCTTTCCATAAAGCGGTAATATATTCCTGCTACATAGCCAACAATTCGGCTCCTCTTTGATAGTATTCTCTCGATCGCCTCCGAATATATGTCTTGAACCCAAAACACGTAAGCTGATCCGACGCTGCGGGAAGCGCGGTAGATCGCCTGAGCAACTTCCAACGGAGCGTTGGCCGAAAGTACCACGTCCGGCTTTTCTTCCTGCACCAAACCCGAAATAGCTCTAGCGTACGCGATCTGCTGACGTCGGCGGCGGAGCAAATTATCTTTGTCGAATGCCTCTGGCAGGACCAGTTCTCTAGCCCGGAAGGTTTCTGGATCGCCATCGCGCCGAGTAGTCTTCCCTTTTGGTGTCTGAAAACCACCAAATGAAGCATATAGTACGTCGTGCCCCCTTCCGGCCAAAGCGCGCGCAAGTTGTGACGTAAAGGCGTGTCCAGAAAAGTCGTGTACGATAATCTTCATAATGCCTGATCGCTCCTTCTACAGTGAGGCGGAACCTGGCGAGCCAGTTTCCGGTTGAGCCGTCGTCAGGCAGTGTTGCGGCGAACCTGTTGCTCGATCCACTCGTAGGTACGCTCAAGCCCATCGCGCAGCGACTGCGACGGCTGCCAGCCTAGCCTTTCCTGAATCAAGCGATTATCGGAATTGCGCCCACGCACGCCCGTCGGACCGGCAATGTGGTTTTTGTGCAGGGTCTTACCAGCAATGTCAGCGACATAGTCAACGAGCTGGTTAATCGTCACCATCTCGTCAGAACCGACATTTACCGGCCCTTCAAATTCGGACCGTGTCAAGCGAAGCGTGCCTTCCAGGCACTCGTCGATGTACAAGAAGGAGCGTGTTTGATTACCATCTCCCCAGATCTCGATCTCGCCGTTGTTGGCTGCCATAGCGACTTTGCGACACACAGCGGCCGGTGCTTTCTCTTTACCGCCGCGCCACGTGCCTTCGGGGCCGAATATATTGTGGTAACGTGCTACGCGATTGCTCATTCCGTGATTGCGATTGTATGCTAGAAATAACCGCTCCGAGAAAAGCTTTTCCCACCCGTACTCGCTGTCAGGCGCCGCCGGATAAGCGGATGATTCAGCGCAGTTCGGATTGTCAGGATCCTCTTGGTTGTATGCGGGATACATACAAGCGGAAGACGAATAGAAGACTTTTTTTATGTTTCGCTTGTGTGCTTTGTCCGCGATGTTTAGATTAATGGTGGCGGAATTGTGCATAATGTCGGCGTCGTGCTCGCCAGTGAAGATGTAGCCCGCACCACCCATATCCGCAGCGAGCTGGTATACTTCATCGAATTTGCGGTCGATAATTGACGAACAGAATTCTGCGTCTCTTAGGTCGCCGATTACCATGTCGTCGGCTTCGCTGTCGCTGAACTCGGGATATTTAAGGTCCACGGCACGAACCCAAAAGCCTTCCCGCTTTAGGCGCTTGACCAAGTGACTACCGATGAAACCACCACCGCCAAGGACGATTGCCGATTTTTGACCCATTACGAACTCCAAATTTAACTTAACTTCACAGCGCTAGTTAACTTAGTTCTTACAATGTACCGGCTCCGTTGCTGCGGACGCTCGGCAGCAGTACTTAGACCGAAGGCGCGGTTTTTACCCAAACTGTCTACATCTATCTGCCAAACTTTGTACGAGCTTTCAACTCAATAGTATCCGCAACTGAGCACCCGCGCCTGATGGGGCACTGAGGCAAGATCCATAGCTCATTTCAGAAGGCCACCGGTCTAACATGGCTGACCCGGATCACGCACGGAGCATCAGGCACTCTTCGCCCGTGGAGCAGAGATACCAGTGTTCCGTTTGATTGCGAGAGCTCCGGGCGACGCTACTCAGTTTGGCCGAAAGTACCGCTGAAGGACAAAGTATCGTCTACCCGGGCACCTTCAGGATAACGGACTTGCAGGTACGGACGAAGCCGAACGGCTCCACTGGGCACTTTGCCTGTGACAACGTAGTCGGAGGCGCTCTCCCCCTGCTGAATCTTCGCCCCACTACCAAGTTCGCCTAGTTACCTATCATTAGGACCGAGCACCGCCACGTTTGCTGTAGCGGTGCCTCCAGTTGTTAGATCCGCCTGAACCCTGGCGACAAACTTCCACGTCTGCCCTGGGCTGGCTTCAAACACTTCAGAGCTGTCGACGTTTGTATAACCATCTGCCTGGGCGGTACCCGCCAGTGACGCCAGGAGACTATCTTGAGACTTGCTTACCGCCACTGCGATACCATTCCGATTATTCTGAGGCAGCCACTCGACCACCGCTGCCTCAGTTGAGGGCGTCGCCGCCTCCCTATTGCTTGACTCGAGTGCTTTCTGAACCGCGAGTGCGCCCTTTTCGGACAGTGGACCGGCTGCGCAGCTTGCAATCACTCCAGGTGGTTGACCGTTCATCTGGGCGGGCGCAAGAGGTAACGGTAGCTCTGCCGGTCCATCGGTGCTCATGGAATCTTGCGCACAATACCCCAGCGGGCCCCCGGCCTATCTACAAACAGGTGCGGAAAAGGCAATTGGCGCACATTTTACACGAGACCTTTTGTTTTAACTCCACAAATCGAGATCGACGTTCTCAATGTAGCGCGCGACAACGGCCATGGAGCGCCACCCACCCGCCCGCATGATCTGCAAGGGGCTGTGTCCATCCAGCGTCAGCTGCTGGGCAGCCCCCACCCGCAGTGAATGTCCCGACACGCCCTGTCTTGTTGACGCCGCGGCATGTGCTCGTCCCGCCAGCTTTTTGAGCACGCGCGAAATTGTCACCGGCTCCAGGTAGAGCCGTTTCAGATGCTCTCCATATACAGGTCGAAGGAGAGGACCGGTCTCAATTCCAGTTTGAGCCAACCAGGCGCGAACGCGATCGGAGGTTGCTGACGAAAGCGGCGCAATGCGCCCCTGCCCGGTCTGATCATTCTTGGCCCGCCGCACCAGAATTGAGAGATTGCCGCGCTCATTCTCAAACAGATCCTGCGCACGAAGAGCGACCAGCTCTCCCCGACGACAGAGAGTATCAAAACCCACGCGCACAAGGATCTCATCGCGGAACCCGATCAGGTCGTCGGAACAGACCGCGATCAATTGATCCCGCAATTTCGCGGTAACGCCCAGTGCCTGTCTCGGGCGCCCGGGCTTCTGGCGGCGAACCCGACGCAGCGCAAGTTGTACCTCCTCATCGCGCGTCGGATCATCGTAGCGCATGAGGCGATGGATCCGGCCAATGCCGCACAGGCGCCGCCTGATGGTAGAGGGGAGCAAGCGCTCCCCCTCCCCTTTGACATAGGCCACGATCGTGGCCGGTGCTGCCGGCAGAGGTTCGTGACCAGCCGCTTCGCACCATCGTAAAAATTGCTGCATGTCCGTGCGATAGCCGCGCAGCGTGTAGTCGGAATACGCCCCTTCGAGCTTTTCCATGATCTGCTGGAGATCGATCACGGCTTTGCCCTTTCGCGCGGCGCGGGGCCCCAGACCCGCGACTTCAGCACCAGATCGCGCACCGCGGTCCCCGAAATAACCCGGGCCCGCAAAAGCGCATCCGCCAGCCGCTCGATGGACTCCCGATGCTCACCCACCAGCGACTGCGCCCGGACCAGCAGTTCCTGCAGCTTAGCGTCGATGACGCCCCGCGCCTCAGGGTCGAGCACAAGCGGACCCTTGGTGTCGCCCTCGATCGCCGTGAGGTGATCGTAGAGACCCCACACGAAATGCGCATTGAAGAGAAGGCGCGTCGCCAGTTTGAGATCACTGGTTGCCGCCGCGTCGCTCAAGCCAAGCAGGATCTGGTCGGCGGCGCGCCCGGCCAGTGCAACTGTCACCAGATGCTCGAGGCTGTGACGGTCGAGATCGGTGGTGCGGATCTCTGCGAGCATGCTGCCGGCAGAGCCGGGCTGGCCAATGATCGACACCGAAGAAATCGGCACATCAAGATGCGCCGCAATCACCGCGTGACCTGCCTCATGGATGGCAACACGATAGCGTTCCGCGTGGGGACGATCATCCGTGCCGCCGATCGCGGTTTCGAGATCGAGCAGGGTCAGGGACCGCCCCGCCGCCATGGCCGCGACGCGTGCAGCGCCCACCCAGTTCTCGACCGAAGCCGGGGTCGGGTGGCCAAAAGCCATGCTCATATGGACGAGACGAAGGAGCTCGTCGTCGCGCAAGTCCTCTTTGAGATAATAGCGGAAGATGTCGGTGATAGCCGCCAGATCCCGGGGCGGTTCAACGCGAACGAGGCGGCCGAGACGCCCATGACGCAGTAAAGCGGAGTCCACTCGCTCAGGGTAATTGGTCGCGCCAATCAGTAAAGCCGGCGTGGGCGAACGACGCAGCCGGTCGACCTGCACCAAAATGCCGGTCACGATCGTGGTCCACCATTCCCGATTGCGCTCATCCATGGTCGCCCGATCTGGGATGGCTTCAATTTCGTCCACGAATCCGATCGTTTTTGGGTTGTTTTCGAGGCTCTGAAAGAAGCTGTTGGTCTGGCGAGCCACGCCGCCCAAAAAGCCGTCGCTGCGATCAAACCAGTCCTGGGCACTGGTTTGAATCAACTGCCAGCCGGCCGCCTTGGCAATGGCTTCGGCGAGTTTTGATTTGCCACTACCGGTGGGACCGGCCAGCACCGAAAAGGGCGAGCGGCGCATGGAGATCTTGCCCTCTTCCAGCAGGCGCAGGCTGGTCAGCACCTCTTCGGACCAGGCGCGCACCTCCGGGCTCAAGGGCAATGCGCTCACCGGCACCGCATCATCGGGCACGCCCAGATCACTGGCCTTGCGCTCAAGCGTGAGCTGGAGGCGCTTGATGCACTGCGCCGGCGTCGAGCCAGGACGAATGGCTGCGGCAAGATCGGCCAGGTCCAGCCCATCGAGACGGAGCTTGGGCAGGCGCCGGACCGGCTGGCCGGTCACAAGACCAATGGCCTTGCGCAGGCTCACCGGGCTGAGGCCGGCAAAATACAGGGTAAAATCGGCGCTGTTGCGCAGCGCCTCGGGGACCTGGGCCACGATATCGGTGCTGACCCCGATCCCGGACTGACCGTCATTGAGCGCGAGGAGCAAATGGTCCTCTTCCTGGCTGGACGCCGAGCGTTTGTCGCCTTTGTAACTGCGGACGCAGGTCTGGGGATAGCGGCGGGTCAACTGTTCGCGAAGCGCCCGCGCCCAGCTGGGGCTCTTGACCGCGATCAGCACGAGGAGTGGGTTCTCTTCCTTAAGGCGCGCGTCGAGGGTCTTGGTGATCAACTGGTCGAGGGCCAGCCGGGAGAGGATTTCGGTACTGTTGGGCGTGGGCTCGTCATCCGACTTGGGCATGGAGATGCGGGAAAGGGTCATGAGTGCTCCTTCGGACCTCCCGCCTGGGGAGGTCCGCGTGCAAAGGGGAAAAGGAAAGGGCGAAGCGGGCGCCTCAGGGCGTCTGCGGCATGCGCTCGAGGGGCGAAGAGCCGTCACCGCTCCAGGCCGCCAGGTTCGGGCCCTTGCTGCCGAGCACGAAATTGGCCGCTGCCGTACCGGTGTTGAACACCACCGGCTCGGTCAGGCGATAGCGTGCGCCCTCGTCCTTGAGGACCCCGGAGAACAGCCATTCCTGACGCAGACTGTTGACCACGGCGCCAACCGTGGGCGTGAGTTTCTTGCGCACTTCGCTGCCGGGCAACACGATCCAGTCGCCGTCACTGACCACAGCGCGCGCCTCAACGCCACAGGCATAGAGGTGGTATTCATCCCCCTCCGGGATGGCATCGACATCCAGGCACTGGTCGAGCGGGCCCCGGGCGCCGGTCATGAAATCCTGGTCGCTGACCCCGGCAAGGCCAAAGCCCAGACGCTGGGCCAGGATCAAACCTTCGGCCACAAAGAGCCGGGCCGCGATATATTCCTCGCGCCCGACCGGCGAGCCGATGGGCAAAGACCCGGCCAGGCGATAGCCGCGCAGGGCCTGGGCGTGGAGGCCCAGAATGCGCTCGGCGACGGCCGCGAGGCGCGGGGTCAGCTGCCCCGATGCATCGCGCAGGACCGCAACCTTGTCATAGCCCTTGAGATGGGGTGCGGCGATGCGCGGCCAGCCTTTGTCCGTCCGGCCCGGATAAAGGATTTTGCCCTTGAGACCGAGATAGACCGCCGGGCCCTCGAAACGCGGCAGATCGAGCAGATCTTCGAGTTTGACCACGCTCACAATGGGCGCGACGCGGCGGCTTTCGATCTCAGCGACGGTTTCGGGAAGGGGCGCAACCTTTTTGCCCTTCTTGCCCGCCGGTGGCGCACCACCGCCCGCGGGCGCCTCCAGCACCAGCGGCTCCGGGCGGTCGACCAGCGGCAGGCTGATCCGGGTATGAGGCGTGATCGGGCCCGGTTCGCGCTTCAAAAAGCCCGCATCGACCAGCGCCATGACAGCGGCGGCCGGGGCCGGGTGACCGGGCAATTCGGCGATGATATCGCCGATCGCGGCCGAACCGGTATCGAAGACCGAGCCCATGATGCGGATCTGGACGTCATAGTCGACGGCCCAGTGCCGGGCGAGGCCCTCGATATCGAGGCCTTTCTGGGTGTGATCAAGAGTGTGGAAGGATGTGCGGGCATGCTTGCCCGCGGACGCCGAAGCGCCGACATTGGTCTCAGCCATTTGTAACCTCTCAGACAGGCTACGGGTGGTCAGGCTGCCGGAACCGCGCCAACGGAACCGGTAGCCGCTCTCTTATCCGAGGCGACCAACCGAGCGTGAAAGACCCGGGATTGGGCCTTGCGATTGTCAAGCTAGGGGTTCGTCTTTTGTTCCGCAAGGGTGGCGGCGCAATTTTTTCAGCGGCAAATTTTTTATGGTTAACAGGGGCATAGCGCGCCTGGATAAGTGGCGAGATGCCCCTGCCCGGAATTCTGGGCGGATGTCCGATAACGGCATTTGTCGAACCGGACGGGCGAAAAGGCAGATTGGCGTACGCCTGCCACAGCACAAGATGGGGAAGGCTTTAATCTTGCTCTGCGTCTGGAGTTTGTCCGTCGTCAGATGCTTTGGCTCAGATCTGCGCCTTGATTAGCGGAGAGCACTGCTCGTCGTTCGGTTGATGTTATGCTGCAAGCCTATGGTGCATCAAGCGTCGATGCTGGATTGTTTTGCGCTTGATGTTTTCACGCCTTTTGATGATGGCAGGTGCTCTGCCGAAGTAGGCATCTGCGGGTGTCACATTGTCGAGGCTCTCGTGATAGCGCTTATGATTGTAGTGCTCAATGAAGGCCTCGATCTGGCTTTCGAGGTCACCGGGCAGGAAGTAGTTCTCTAGAAGGATCCGGTTTTTCAGCGTCTGGTGCCAGCGCTCGATCTTGCCCTGTGTCTGGGGATGAAGCGGAGCGCCTCGGACATGATCCATGTCATTGGCTGCGATATAGTCGGCAAGCTCCTGGGCGATGTAACTGGGTCCATTGTCACTCAGCAAGCGCGGCCGATGCTGCACACGCGCCTGATCGCAGCCTGAAGCTGCTAATGCCAAGTCCAGAGTGTCGGTGACATCCTGAGCCCGCATGGTCGTGCACAGTTTCCAGGCAATGATGTAGCGGGAATAGTCGTCCAGCACCGTGGAGAGATACATCCAGCCCCAGCCGATGATCTTGAAATAGGTAAAATCGGTCTGCCACATCTGGTTGGGACGGCTGGTCTTGGTGTGGAACTCATTGGCCGCCTTGATCACTACGTAAGCGGGGCTGGTGATGAGATCATGGGCCTTGAGAAGCCTGTAAACGCTGGCTTCTGAGATAAAATAGCCCCTCTCATCGGTGAAGCGAACCGCCAGTTCGCGCGGGCTCAGCTCGGAGTGCTCCAGAGCCATCTCGATGACTTGGTCTTGGATACCGGTCGGGATACGGTTCCAGACCCGGCTTGGTGCCGAGGATTGATCCTCCAGCGCCTCAGGGCCACCGTTCAAGTAGCGATCGTACCAACGATAAAAGGTTCGCCGCGGAATACCCAACCGGTCCAGCGTCTGTTTGGTGGGGAGATGCGATTGCTCAACCAGCCGGATAATCTCGAGCTTTTCAGATGCGGGATATCTCATTCGATATCCTCCCCATCCCCGATCATGCTTTTTTTAAGCAGGCGGTTCTCGAGCGTCAGATCCGCAACGCATTCCTTGAGCGCGCTTGCTTCCCTGCGTAAATCCCGAACCTCATCATTGGTGGCGGCACGAGTTGTGTCACCAGCCAAACGTCGCTTGCCAGCTTCCATGAACTCCTTTGACCAAGAGTAATAGACGCTCTGGGCGATGCCTTCACGTCGGCACAGCTCAGCAATGCTGTCCTCGCCACGCAATCCGTCGAGCACGATCCGGATCTTGTCCTCGGCCGAAAAGTGTCGTCGTGTCGCGCGGCGAATGTCCTTCACAACCTGCTCTGCGGATGATTTCGTCTTCGTTGTTTTCGTCGTCATTCTGGGTCTTTCGTCACTCAGACGAGACCAGAACTCTCCTTAAATCGCAAACCCATTTCTGAGACACAGGTGCTGATGCCGAACAATCAAGGAAAAGTATGGTTCTTTGCGCATCTACTGGCATGGAGACCTTCCCGAAGTTGGCGACCAAATCATCTGCGCAGCAGAACATCTTTCTGCACATATCTGCGAGATCTGTGGCGCCCCCGGTAGCCTCCGCCGTGACAATGGCTGGTGGTCAACACGGTGTAAGGAGCATCGATGAAACTAACGACCGGCATTCAAGCTATCGGACGAGCTGTAGGTCCGATTGTGTCAGTGGCGCCGCTCGTTCTAGGTCTCCACTCAGGTAGTGGCCCTATCTCACTAACGTCCATTTCGCTGAAAAAATGGGGCAGTTTCCTGCCCCATTTTGAACTTACCAGTTCGTGAGAGCACCATCTTCGCGGTAAAAGATCGGCAGGCTCTCGTGCTTGAATGGATATCGAGCGAGCCCTTCCCAATCCACGTCCAGCCCTAGCCCAGGCTCATCCGAAACGTAGAGCCAACCGTCTTCCCAGCGATGCTTGCTGACAATGACGTCACCCAGACACTCGCCAGGACGGCGAGGAAGCTCCTGCACCAGCATATTTGGCGTCGCCACGTTTAGATGTAGACACGCCGCGGTCGAGATTGGGCCGATTGGGTTGTGAACCGCAATGTCGATGTAGTGGGTTTCTGCCCAACCAGCGATCTTACGGGATTCAGTGAAGCCCGCTGCAATGCACATATCGATACGTGCGTAATCGATGAGTTCTTCCTCGATAAGAGAACGGAACTGCCACTTGGTCCCCAACTGCTCGCCTGCAGCGATCGGCACTGCCGTCTGCTGGCGCAGGCGTCGATAAGATTCCGGATTTTCAATGCGAAGGGGATCTTCAATGAAGAGCGGGCGGTAATCTTCGACGCCACGGCAGAGGCGAACGGCATCGGTCACGCTGGTGCGGGTATCCCACCAACTTTACGTCAACCTACCGCCATCCTAAGCCAACTTTGCGCAACTTAGCGGTACGTTGGCATCACCCCTTGGTTGCGAAAAGTTTACGCTAAGTTGACATTAAGTTGACAGATATATTCATATTAATTGTTTTGAGGCAGTTGCTCGTTCTAAGGCGGCGCCGGGCTCTCTAAGCCGAAACCTAGGAATGGGTGACCCTCCACGGATTCCAGCCGAGAAATCTCGACATTTTCATCTTTGTTGATCTTGGAGCAGAGACAAGTTTCGATACGGCGTAAAAAGCAAACCACCTAACCTCGCCACATATAGTCGACGAACGCACGTGCCATCGTGTTTGCAGTCAGATTTTTTCTGTAGCCTCCTGCTTAAGCGGCGACAAAAGCCGGCGAAGTCCTAGAAAATATGGAGACCGACCAGTGGCATGCATTATGGGCCCACACCGAAACCCTCCCCTATCCTCCTTCCACACCCCAACGCGCGGAATTTTTTCGGAATGAACTTCCTTGGGCATTCAACTCCCAAGTCTGATTGACTTTAGAATAGCAATGTTCTTATTTTGTTCTCAATATGGAGTTCAAAATGGGCATCGCTATCAAAGTTTCCCCAGCCGCGCAGATCCGGCGACTTTTCGCGACGGGCCTCGACGCCGACGACATCGCCCACCTTACCGGCTACCCCGCCATTAAGGTCAAAGAGGCCCTAGAAGCAATGCGTCCCAAAAAACAATGACGATGACGCCAAGCCGCCGCCAGCTTGAAGCTTATCGCCTCAAGCATGCGGCTGAAGAAGGACGGGTAATTATCTACCGGTGCGGCTGCTGCAAACGCGAAACTGCACTGCTCGCTGCTGATATGCTCAATGTCTGGGACCCCGATCTCAAAGTTTACGATCCCCCTACCCGTTGCGGGTTTTGTAAAGCGTCTGGTCGCATGACCGTCCGCTTCCACATCCCGACGAAGTTTGACTACGGCACTTTGCGTCTTCGCAGGCCTGCGGGCAGACGTCAGCTCTGGAAATGGGAAATGTTCGGACCTGGCATGGCTGATTAGCCTACGGATCAGCTTTCTGGCCGACCGATACAACTTCCAACACACCGTTAGGCAATGGGCGCTGGAGCTGGATCGCAACCTCTTTGGGAGCCGTTAGCCACATTTCGATCTCCTCTACTTCGGTGAGGATAACCGGCATGGCTTTCGGGTGAACCGCACCAACGATGTCATTGGGCTCGCACGTGAGAAAGGCGAACAGATCCAAGTCCACTTCAACACCAGTTTTCAATTTCCGAACCCCAGACCAACCGCCGGTCCAGATACCAGCGAAGAAAGCCAGCGAACGGCTCGGATTTAACGCGAACCAGGTATCGCCAATTTTCCGGCCATCGCTCCCAACTCGGCTATCGAACTCCGAGAAACTCGTGAACGGAACGACACACCGATTTGCCTCCCCCATCCACCGCGCCCAATGGCGGTTCCACGTATTCTTAAGGGGATCGTAGATGTTCCTGACGTTGGTCGTGCCTCCATCAGGCTCCGCCTTCAACAGTTCAGAGAAATCGACTTCTGCGCCTTTGGCAGCCAACTTCTCAGCGCGCTTCTTAGCGGCCTGCAGCAACGCATACTGGCTAGTAGGCATACCCCAGCGAGCCATAGCCAACTCCCGCCCCTGAGCCCCGCAGCGCACTATAGGTGCCAAATAATCAGGGAATATGCCCGCCTGTGGTTCGAGGTTACCTACGCTCGGAGAAGCACGCTTCAAGTCCGGCACCATCGCGGTGATAGCGGATCGATTGCTCGTATGGCTGTAGAGATTGCACATCGGCGCATAGAACATCGACTTGACTGAAGGTTCAACACCAGTTCGCGCTTCAAATCTCCATACCACGAGCCGGCGCGAGGGCCCTTTCCCAAAATCTGACCATGACCAACCGTGGATATCGACGACAAACTAAATCACCAACGGCGTCGTGGGTTCTATTCAGCAGCGAACCACGCCCGGCAAGTGAGGGGCCGAAAGGCTCCTGCAGCTTTTGGCGGTGCCCGCTCACAAGCGAAAGTTTGGCTGTCAATTTGAGATCGGCGGATTTGGAGCCTAACTAGCTTATCCTCGCAAAGGCGACATTTGCGGTTTTGCGCAACACGAACCAAAAGGCCACGACATTGTGAGATCAGGTCATATTCAGGCCAGGCGCGGTTCTAGACGATCTTGCCAAGAACACTTGTTATCGTCAGCATACAATGTTCAGATTGCCCTGCAGCAAATCTGGGGGCGACATTGCCGCGCAATATTGCAGAATTGACTCTCGATGAAGTAGTTCGAGATCTAATCGGGGGAACGGCCTTACAAATTGCTGGTGGAGAAGAATTCTCCCTACCATTGAATGACAGCCGCGCCATACTCGCTTTCTACAACCAAGACCGCAAAGCCTATTGGAATCCCGATAAGGACACTTCGATTCAAGACGGCGAGGTCGATCGAGTACTCTCATCACTGGATATCGTGCCCAAGGTCGTAGTCGCTTCAGATGACACTGCGCAAATTCCGCAGAAATGGAAGCTCGTGAAGATTGAGGCACACCGCTTTCGCGGCTTGCACCGGCATTGTGCCGAAGAAGGCGCAGATCCAAAGCCTTTCCAGCTCGAGCTTTCAGCGCCCACGACCCTGTTTCGAGGGTTTAATGGAGCAGGCAAGACCTCTCTAGCGAGTGCGGTTTGTTGGTGCCTGACGGGATTGGGACACCGTTCGCAGGGGCTGCCGGCTCCGTTGCACGAATCCATCGCGGTGCAAGTCGCGAGTGACGACGACGAAGCAGAGAAGATCAGCTTCGAAATCCCGCCAATCGTTCCGGTTCCGACAGAACAAGAACTGGTGGCAGTCGATGGCGTGCCAAAAGTCGATACATGGGTCCGGCTTTCTTTCCGATCCCTGATCGATGGGCGGGAAGTCGCGGTTGAGCGCCGCCTAGAGCGGGACGGAAAAAAAGCGTTCAAGACGATTACCACAGGTTTGGAGAAGTTGGGTTTGCCAGACTTAGCGCTTCAGGTCGGTACACTAATGCCCGGGATTGCCGCTGCAACCCGTTTCGACGACAAGACCACACTGTCACAGGCTGTCTCGACGCTGACCGGTTTGCGTCCTCTAGCGCACTTCGGAAAGCGTAGCCAGCGTCTGCACGACCGCCTAACAGACAAGTATCCAAAGTTGGCAAAGCAGGAAAAAAATGCCACCGAGGCCGCGGCTGAGGCGCAAAAGCAGACCCTCGACGATCTTCTGAAGGAATACGAAGATTTGCCGGATCTTGATTGCGTCGTCCTCCCTAACGAAAGCAACCCTAAGGCTTGGGAGACCGGTCTCCAAGAAGCTGAAAAGCGTCTGAAAGCAGTAGAGGACAAAGCTACCGAAGAGGCAGCGCTGATCCTAGGGACATTGCCGCCGCTGACAACGGATGCGGAGATTAAGAGGTTTAGTGACGCACTGACAGCGGCTCAAAATTGCTTCAGCGGTGCCGCCTTGAGGGCATTACCATCGATTCAGCTGGTCGCGAAGCTTGGTGAACTTCAGGAAGCAGATCTTAGCGCCGCTGAAACCGTGTTGGAAGGCGTCGAGAGTGAGGCTAAAAAACTGGTCGTCCGTCTGTCTGACGCCGATCGCTCGGATCGGCTGCGTTTGTACGGTCTCGTGGCTAAATGGCATGAAACGGTGCATCCCGGACACGCCTTTTCCGTGTGTCCGGTCTGCGATCGAGACCTCACCCAACCCGGGGCGATTGCCACGGACGCGTTGCTCAACCAGCCTGTAGCGGACGCCTTAGAACAGGCACGAAAAGCGGATGCCGCGCTCATCAAGACTGCATCAGAATGGGAGCGAGACGCCATGCGTGCGCTCCGTGGGCTACTGCCTGCAGGTTTGCAACCTTTTGTGTCTGACAACGTGCCGGATGATCTTTCGACCATTTATATAACTGCACTATCAGAAGAGATATTCGATCAACCAGATTTCCCTTATGCCCTTCGCAGCATGGCTCCGGGCATTGCCCAACTGTGTCGCCTCGCCTGGGCGAACGCACCTACGCGAGCGCCGCTGCCGGATGCAGCGATACCGACAGAGATTCCCGACAACGAAGGCCTACGAAACGCCATCAAGAAGGTCCGCCGCGCTATCAACCTGTCGAAGTATCGCGCCGCCTATGCTGATTTTGCAAAGTCGGCCGTCACGGGCGTTATACGCTCAGAGGTGCCAGAGACAGGTATCCAAGCCAACCAGCGTTCGGTGGCGGGTCAGCTGAGCGTTCTCAAGGCTTATCTTGACGCGGCGACTGTTTTCGCCAGCGTACGCCGTCAACTAGCCCAGATCAAGCTAACGTGCATGAAGTGGAAGTCGGCTTGTGATCGTCTCGAAAAGCTCAATCGAGCTGCGAAGGCGGTTGAGCCGTTCAAACGTTTTCCAGCCCTTGTTCATGATCAAGTCTCCGGACTTATTCTCAGTCTCGATTCACAGGCGACCGCTTGGTCGCAGCGGATGTACAAGGCGCAGTTTCTGCAGGCGCCAGCCTACGCTGGTTTGGATCCCGCTAAGAGCGATGGCCTCACATTGTTAGCGGCTCATGGCAAGCATTTGGTAGAGGCGCATCATGTGATGAATGCCTCGGCTCTGCGAGCTTACCTAACGGCCTTTGTGATGGCGCTATGGCAGCAGGTGTGGGCGAGATCCGGGGGGATTTCTACTATTTTGATGGATGACCCGCAGGATTTGCTCGATCCGGGCAACGTCGCTAATCTTGCAGCGACCGTCCCGCACCTTATTGCGGCGGAAATGAACCCGCTCGTCTTGAGCAATGATTTTGGTTTCATCCCCGCCATTGAAGCGTTTGTCTCTGCGAATGCTATCGCCGGGCAAGCCCAACGTACTGAGGTGTGGGAGTTCTCTGCGATCTCGACATCGAAATGTACCGTAAGTCTTGCGCCGGTCGCGGATGAAGCCCGCCAGCGCTGCGAGCACTGGCAGACGACCAACGTGAACGATGTTACCCTTGCACGGGCATTCGTTCACCCGGTCCGTGTTCGCATTGAGATCAAGCTTTGGGATCTCCTTGCGTCCGATCCTGCGACCCTGAAAGATCCGACGTTGAATGATCTCCTTAGCAAGATCGCCAATGCGCGTAACCGAGGCGAACGGCCTTTCAATGAAGAGCCTTTCCGGAAGCTGATTGATCTACCTCAACTGAAGGCCGGAGCACCTTTTCGAGATGCGATCAATAAAGCTCACCACGGTAAGGCAGATCAACTCACACCGTTCGATGCGGAGGTCGTACGCCAAGGCTACGAGGCTGTCTTTGCCGCGATTGACGCTTGCTGGCTTGCCTATGCCAGGTTCATGGGCCGCTTGCCGCCAGATCAAGCCGTGGCGGAAGTTACCAGAGGTCCTGCCCCACCGGACGTCGTCACTTTTTCCATAGCGCCTTTATCTGTTATTGGACGTCTTGCCGCTCACGAGGGCGGGGCACCGCTCACAAGCGTCGAGGACGCAAAGGATAAGTTCGATCTTGCGGGCATGGGTAACGTTTCGCTTTTCACGCTTCGAGCCCCAACGTTGGGACTGGTGGCGTTTCCCGGACAGACGTTGATCGTTTCGCTGACCGCTGAGGTCCGCAACGGCGACTTCGCGGTTGTTCAAACTCCTGGAAAGACCTATGCGCGACGAGTGGGCATGGACAAGGCAGATCCTTCGCGGATTGCCTTGGAAAGCATGCCATCGACCAATTCGCGAGTGCCACATACACACTTTGTTCAGGCAAGCAGCGCAACGCTGAACAAGATCGTCGGTGTATTGTTCGACGAGACCATACCTGTAAAATCCCAAGACGAAGCGATCCCCGCGACGACGTCTGCCATCCTCTCCCAGGTCACGGCTGCGGCGGTCGTCGCAGGCGATAGCGCCTTCCCGGTAGCTCCGCACAACGGACATGTGCTGCTTGGACGGCCGCCTGAAATCTCCCAGTTGGAGGGACGAATTCTGGCTGTCGTAACGCGACAAGACGTTCACGCGTCGGAACACTTCGCATATCTCAAACGGCTCGGGAAACAGATGCCAGGAAGTTCATCGGTCTACTATTTAGAGAATGTTGGACAGACTGGTGAAGGCGAATTTGTGCAATTTCCAGGATTGGGCAGCGTAGTCGCCGGCGTATCTATTGTCGACGACTTGTGGAAAGTGCATGGGACCATATTCTAAGCATCTGACGTTAAGCTAAACTAGCTGCGGCCTTACTTTAGTATGGCTTTGGAGGTTTCCATCGCACACAAGAAGATCACCTGCGCCGGCTTCACTGGCATTTACTCGAGTACGAACGGGATAAAGTCGATTGGCGCAACGCGGCTATCACTGGCCCGCTCCCTCATCGCTCTAGGACCAAGCCACCACAGGATGTCGCCGCTGACGGGAGCCTTTTGGTGGTCGCTTCGCGGTGTTGTTACAATCTTCAGCCTTCTAACCGCAGACCTTAGGCCAACGGTGGGATTTATGCGGTTGACGGCCTCGCACCGTGCATCCGACGCCTTCAAACTAGGTGAGACCCTGACCCGTTGGTTCGCTCTTAATCATCTTAACTCAGTGGTTTTTGCGCCGCTCGAAAATTGGACGGGAACGCTGGGTGCCCCTGATCCTAAATTCACATATCCACCTAAAGCGATGCCTAAGCATTTCCGACATTCCGTGAAGGTGGGAAAAAAGTCAGAGCCAGACTTCATCGCCATAACGAGTGATGGTCTGTATCACGTTATTGAAAGCAAGGGGCGCGCGAACTTTGGTACCAATGGCGTCACCCAAAATGTGGTCAATAGCGCGCGCAACAAGGCGCTGCGCCAAGTTTGCCAGATTGCCACTGTCAATGGAGTTGCGCCGGAGACACGCACGGCGTGCGTGTTTGCTTTTGACCAGAGTGGCACGTTTGGACAGGTGACAGACCCGCCAAGCAGCGAAACGTATGACTATCAGATCAGTGTACTACGTCTCATTCACCAGTCCTACGCAGTGGTGTTAGATCCGCTATTCCAGCGATTTGTCACTGAAATTGACGTCGATTACCTCGGCATCGAGTTCATGCCGGGTTGGAAGTTCGGAATTCATAAGGCCATCTATCGAAAGTTGCAGAGTATCAAAGACGAGAATGGGGCGATTGAGTTTCTGCTGACACTCCGTGATCCACCGTTTGAGGCCAATGAAGTTTCAGACCCCAACCGGCGATCTGATCGCAGCATTGGTCGAGATGGTTTGATTTTGATGGGTAATCCGGATTTGGTCAAAGGCCGTATGCCGGACCTCTTCGGCTGAGCTTCTTGGCTTACTGTCCGTCTCCTTCGCGTCCATGGCTTCCTCATGCGGGCGTCGTTATCGAATTCTCTTTGGATCCTGCGTTGTCCCATCTCGGAAGTCATTTCCGGCAACTGCCATACATCGACAGAAACCCCGGGTTCTGTCCATCTGGCTTCATGGGAGGCGATACGCGCTACGACTGCCACCCATTTTCAACACTGCTGTACTTCACACATATCGACTGGGCGGGGGAAAGCAGTGTGGTTGTTCATGATCGCCTACGAGGAATAGCCGCCGAAGCACAGTAGCTTGCACTTCGAACATAGCGCGACTCCCAGGCCCCCGCATAGAGCGCGAGCTCGCGGGGCAGATCCTATAGGCTGCTGATGCAGCTCCTCGGATCCCAGCCCACAAGCGTCGGATCGACCCGGTCGAAGCCGTATAATAACTCTTGGGCTTCACGGCCATTAAAGTCCTGAGGACTTAAGATACTAGTACACCCAGTTGGATGGCGGAGGTGAATAAGACGGCGGCGGCTGAGCGCTGTGTTAGCGCGAACTCCCTTGTTGCTGGGGCGCTTACGTCGGGTTCTAGCCGTTTCTCGCTGTACAAAATGCGAAACAAGCGCTTCCTCTTCGAGTGACAAGGTAATTGCGGACGAGTTAATATGCTGACCAAAGGGCGTAGTTGACATCGACCTCGTACCGACATCTTGAGGAGATGATTTTCTATGGGCATCTGGCTTTCTCGGCAGTCGATGATCGATACGTTTCTCGAAATCGCTGCGTTCAAAGCCGGTGTCGTGCTTACCGAGGAAGAGGTCATCGAATTCCTAGCAGGCAGCCAGATTGGCGATGACTTTCTCGCGGCAGGCAAGGCCGGGGGGCGTACCGATTCAGTGGAAATAGAAGAGGCCGCAGCGCAGCTTCTGTATCGGCTGGGCAACATCGAGTCTCCGAGCATCATCCCGACCACGATCCAGCTGTTCCATCGCTATAAGAGCGATCCTGCACAGTTGGAAATCCTGCATGGGGTCGAACGGCTCTATGTAGAAGTGGTCAGCAAGCAGATCGCCGAGGCGAAAGTGCTCGAAGTGCCCTATGGCGCCTCCCTTGATCCCGGCCCTTTACTGACTGCGGTTGCCCACAACTACGGCAGTGACGGCCTCGATATGGCTATGGAGATCATCTCTGGCGTCAACAACGACATGCATCGCTCCGCGTTGGGACGCGTGCGGAACGTGGAATGGAAAGACGAAGTCACACTCAAGGACTTGTTTGCGAGCGAAAAGCTCGAAACACAACACGGCAAATTTCTCGATCAGCGTTTCATCGATTTTCTCGATCGCAATTTCGACGAAATAGATCAGATGCACTGGCGGAAATTCGAGGGCTTGGCGGGCGAATTCTTCGAGCGCGAAGGCTACAAGGTTGAAATGGGTCCTGGCCGCGGGGACGAGGGTGTGGACCTTCGGGTATTCCCGAAGGATGCTGCTGCCAGTGATCCGCCGCTGATCATCGTGCAATGCAAGCGGCAAAAAGCAAAAATCGACATGGTGCTGGTGAAGTCGGTCTACACCGATGTCGAATGGGAAAAAGCAGAGTCCGGTCTGATTGTCACAACATCGACGTTTTCGCCCGGCGCGGATAGAATCCGCACGGCACGGGCATATCCGATTGAAGCAGCTGATCGCCCTAAACTGAAAGAATGGCTTGCCAAGATGCGATCGGGGGCATGACTCGGAGAATTCCTAGCTGGGTCGAGCCAGTTTTGGACCGTCACGATTGCTGCACTCACCCCCACCCCGACCTTTCCAGTCAGCTGGCTATTTTGCCGGGCATGTCTCGAAGCGGAGACATGGCCCAACTTCCGATGTCCGGTGCACATCGCTGCCTTGGTGATTCCTTTGCCAAGGAAATGGTTCCCAGGAGGATGGACGGCAAGTTTTCTACAGATCGCCTTGCTACGACCGGGTGCTACGATGACGTGCCACGACGGGCAGCTAAGTCATTGAATTTACTGATGCATGGAGAGTGGCTGGGGTGCTAGGATTCGAACCTAGGAATGCCGGTACCAAAAACCGGTGCCTTACCACTTGGCGACACCCCAACGTGAGGTGGTGTCTACACGAGTTATTTGTGCTTCGCAACATCATGAAATCGGTGATGAAAAGTTCTCAACGACTTGATCGCGCCCAGATACTAAGTCTCTAACGCGCAAAGTTCGGGTCGTAGCGTTTCGCCTGCAGCGGAAGCCTTAGCCACCCGCTATCGCCACGACCAGCTACACGGGTGTTCGGCGCCAAGAGCGGACTTGTTAGAGCTGCTTCTTGGGCTTCACTCCCCTAGAACCCTTGGGAAATCAATCGCTTCGATTTGCGGGTCCTGTTGCGAGACCCAATAACTTTGGGCGAGCGGAGTAGGTCACGGGCATGCCTGGCGGCCTACGGGCAGCATGAGCGGATGAGATCGGTACATGTTTATTCAGCGTCGCCGCACGCAGAATTGCCAACGGAGAATGACGCTGCGCACGCGCATAGTGATGGTGAATTTTCTCTTACGTGCCGCGCGCAAATGCGGTCAGCCGAAAAATACTTTGATCAACCTTCGCTCGCTAAGGTGGCGCCATTGGGATGAGGTATTGTCATGTACTATTTTCCGAATATTGATGAGCGCACAGGCGTCGAGTTCATATATTCCGGCATTCAGGCGCATAACGAACCCGTGCAGCACGAAGGCTTTGTGGTCTACGAAAGTGTCACCCTCGAAGATAATGCAGTGCTCCGTAATGTGAGAGTGGACAGCGCCATCGACCCGCTCTTTCGGCGCTCTGTAGTCGATCCCAATGCCATCTATGTCGTCAAGAAATTGATCGACGGTTGGGTCGTCTACGCCATTGAAACCGAAGGTCAGCTCAGCACTGGTCGGCTCACCAATTTCGTGCGCCGGCGTCTAGTCGCTGCCACTTTGATCGCCTTACTCGCGGCTCTCGTGCCGCTGGCGAGTAGTGCTGGCGGAGAGATTGGCCTGACACTGATGAGTGCGGTAGCCTTGCTGAGCCTCTTGAGTGCGATACACTTTAAGCAACTGGGCGAGGTCTTGCGTTCGGCTTCGGTGCTGCGCAAGTCACGCAGTCTCGACATCGTTTAGAGGCTTGGTTCGCCGCTTGGTGCAATGAACAGCGCCCAGACGCCGCTTGCGCAGAGGGCCGCCAGCGCCATCTTGAGCACGTCCCAAATGATGAACGGCTGCACGGCTTTGCTGAAAGCGGACGCGAATACATTGGTCTGATCGACCCATTGCGCGCCAGACATAATGACGAGCCATGCAAAGCCAAAGACAAACATCAGCAAATTGCCCAGCATCATTCCGGTGAAGAGCAGAAATGGACGCTGGGTGGCACCACGATCAGCGACATAACCGACGATGGCAGCCTGCGCCAGAAAGCCGATGAGAAAGCCGCTCGTTGGCCCGTTCATATAGTTGAGCGATCCTCCCCCGGCGAAAACAGGCACGCCCAATGCGCCTGCGAGCAGATAGACCGCGACGGTCGCAACGCCAATTCTGGCGCCCCCCACAGCGGCCAGAAGAGCGACGGCGAAACTCTGTAACGTCACCGGAACGGGCCACGCGAAAACACTCATTCTGGCTGATAGCGCGATCAGAACAGCGCCGACCAAAATCGCGGCTAGCGAAAAGGCCCATCGCGCGCCTTGGCCAGGCGGCAGCACAGCCCCGAGCAAGGTATTGAAAACCACGCCATTTTTCACGGTAGGCATTAGAGCTGTCATGCCGTAACTTCCACTTCACGGTGGCATTCGCGTGCACAGAATATCTGCAAAAACAGAGAAATCGATATAAACGGCCTAGTGTGATCCGATGCAAGCCTTAGCTTTTAACACCCAATTTAGCGCCGATACCGGTCGTTCGATAGTTGTACACCCAAGCGTTACCAGAGTTACTGCACCGAACGCTTCCGCATACACATTTACCGGCACTAATAGTTTCTTGATTGGCAAAGAAAGACTGGCTTTGGTCGATCCAGGACCAGAGGACGCGGCGCATTATCAAGCGCTGGAGCGCGCGATCGCAGGACGTTCCGTAGACGCAATTATACTGACCCACACCCACCGCGATCACAGCGCTGCCGCTCCCTATTGGCGTCAGCGTTTGGGCGCACCGCTATGGTCGAATGGACCCCATCGGCTTTCGCGTCCGCTCCGGCGATTTGAAGTGAACCCAATTGCACAGTCTGGCCATTTCACTCTCGTCCCAGACCGCGTTCTGCATGATGGTGAGCGGGTCATGGCCGGTGATGTCGAGATCGTGGTGCACACCACGCCGGGCCACTGCGCCAATCATTTGGCCTTTGGCATTGCGGGCACAGATACTGTTCTCACGGGCGATCATGTCATGGGTTGGAATTCAACCTTGGTGTCGACGCCCGACGGGTCGATGACGGATTATTTTAGCTCGCTCGATAAGATGATCGCCCTGCCCTATCGCCGCTATTTGCCAGCGCATGGCGGCGAGATTGAAAACGGGCCGGACTATGCTCGTGCCCTCAAAGCGCATCGTGAAATGCGCAATAGCCAAGTGGTTGCGGCCGTTGGAGGTGGGGCTCGGACAATCAGGCAAGTGGTGGCCCAAATCTATCCCACGCAGCCGCCGAAAGTGCGGATGGCGGCACGTATGACCATTGCTGCCCATGTCGAATATTTGGCGGAGCGCGGCGCGATTAAAGCGCGCCACACTCTCTTTGGAACGAGGCTGTCGCCCGCTTAATTGCGGTCAAAACCGACAGCGCCTTCGCGGCCGGTCTGGCCACGGTGGCGGAGCATGTGGTCAGCGAGAACTAGAGCCATCATCGCTTCGCCCACTGGGACAGCACGAATGCCAACGCAAGGGTCATGCCGGCCCTTGGTGATGATGTCGGTGTTTTCGTTCTGCGTGTTGACCGTCTGGCGTGGGGTCAGGATCGAGGACGTCGGTTTCACGGCAAAGCGGCAAACGATCGGGTCGCCGTTGGAAATGCCGCCCAAAATGCCGCCAGCGTGGTTGGAGAGGAAGTAAGGCTTACCCTCTCCAGCGCGCATTTGATCAGCGTTTTCAACGCCGGTGAGGGATGCAGCATCAAAACCATCGCCGATTTCGACGGCTTTTACAGCATTGATGCTCATCATGGCCGAGGCGAGGTCGGCGGAGAGCTTGCCGTAGATTGGGGCCCCCCAGCCGGCGGGAACGCCTTCGGCGACAACTTCAATGACGGCGCCGACGGAATTGCCGTCCTTGCGCAGACCATCAAGATATTCAGCCCAGAAGGTGGCAGCCTTAGCGTCGGCGCAGAAGAAGGGGTTCTGGTCGACCTGTGCCCAATCGAAATTGTTGTAGTCGATCTTGTGCGGGCCGATCTGGACGAGGCTGGCGCGGATGGTAATGCCCTGCAGGACCTGACGGGCGACAGCGCCAGCGGCAACACGCGCTGCGGTTTCGCGCGCGGACGTGCGGCCACCACCGCGGTAATCGCGAATGCCGTATTTCTGGTCGTAGGTATAGTCAGCATGGCCCGGACGATATTTGTCGCGGATGTCGCCATAGTCTTTCGAGCGCTGATCGGTGTTTTCGATCATCAGCGAGATCGACGTGCCAGTGGTGCGCGGCCCGTCGGTGCGTTCGTCTTCGAAAACGCCCGAAAGGATTTTCACCTCATCGGCCTCGCGGCGCTGGGTGGTGAACTTGGATTGGCCGGGCTTACGGCGGTCCAGATCGCGCTGGATGATTTCCGGTGTCAGGGTGATGCCGGGCGGACAACCATCGACCACCACGCCCAAAGCGGGTCCGTGGCTTTCGCCCCAAGTGGTGAAACGGAAAAGGTGGCCGAAAGTGTTGAACGACATGCGTAGTCCCCGTGGTCAGGGCTGTTCTAGGCAGGGCTAGGCCAGAGGGCAAGGGCAAAGCGCGCGCCAGGCGTTCGGCCCGCCGCGCGTTTGAACAGTCAAATAGGCTTAGATGTCGACGGCGGACCAAGTGTCCTCAGCCGAGAACAGCTCCATTTTGCCGCCCGCGAAGTGGGCGATTACGCCCTGCGGAGGGGGCCAATTGAGCACTTCCTTGCGGTCGGCTCCGGCGATGAGATGACGCAGAACCCGCAGCACGCCACCATGGGCGACGACGATAGCATGCGGTGTGACGTCATTGGCGAAGTCGAGCAGGCGGGCTGCAACATCGTCGTAGTTCTCGCCGTTTTCAGGGCGGAACTCCCAATAGCTGGCGTCGCGCTCACCCGGCGCATAGGCGGCAAACTTCTGCGCGACGTCGTCATGCAGCAAGCCTTCGAAAGCGCCAAAGGATATTTCAATCAAACGCTTATCATGGATGACTGGCGGCAGGGCGACATCAAAAGCGGCGCGCATGCGATCCATGGTTTCCGAGGCACGGCCTAAGGGGGAGGCGAACCACTGAACCTGGGTCGGATCGACCCCATCGCGCTCCAACATGTCGCGCAGCAGAATGCCATTGGCATTAGCCTGCAACTTGCCGGTTTCGTTGAGTGGAATGTCGCGGCTGCCCTGATAGCGGCGCTCGCGGTTCCACGAAGTTTCACCATGGCGGGCGAAGTAGAAATCCGGCCAATTCGGGGCGGTCATGGCAAATCACGCTTTAGATGCGTGTCCTTATCTGGAGTCGTATGCAAGGTTGTGGCACATGCTTGCTGTAAGGGGCAAGTTCACCGAACCCCAGAACGGTCCACAAAAGAGGCCCAATTGACCCTCAGCGCTCGTGAAATTTCCGCCCAATTGTCTGCCCTTGTTTCGAGTGATGCCGTTATCACTGACACGAACGACATGGGGGCCTATCTCAAGGAGCCGCGCAAGCGTTTCCACCAGAGCGCGGCAGCTGTGGTCATTCCGCCGGACGTGGCGGCTGTGCAAGCCATTTTGCGCTGGGCCAATGAGAACCGCGTGGCGATTATCCCGCAGGGGGGAAACACCGGCCTCGTGGGGGCGCAGGTGCCGCTTTATGGGCACGAGGTTATCCTCTCTACTGCCAAGCTCAATCGCATCCGGTCGGTGGATACTGCTGCGGGCGTGATGGTGGCTGAAAGCGGTGTCATTCTCGAAAATGCCCATGAGGCCGCCGACGCGGTGAGCTCCATGTTTCCGCTCTGGCTGGCCTCACAAGGCTCGGCGCGGATCGGTGGCGTGCTCTCGTCCAATGCGGGCGGTGTCAATGTTTTGGCTTATGGCAATGCGCGCGAATTGACGATGGGCGTTGAAGCGGTGCTGGCGGATGGGCGACTCTATCAGGGCCTGAATGCGCTCAAAAAAGACAATACCGGCTATGACTTAAAGGATTTGGTGGTTGGTGCTGAAGGGACGCTGGGCATTATCACGGCCGCCAGCCTCAAGATTTTCCCAAAGCCGGAAGACCACGAAACGGCGCTGGTCAATGTCGCCGATCCGGAAGCGGCCTTGGTGCTGTTCCAACTGATGCGCGAGCGGCTGGGTAGTCGCCTCAATGCCTTTGAGCTGATCCCCCATATCGGGCTTGAGATCCAAATGCGTCACGGGATGTTGGATGCAGACCCAACAGCGAGCCATTCGCCTTGGTATGCGCTGGTGGAAGTCACCCGCATGGCCGGAACGGAACCGGGGGCGCTGCAGTCGGCGCTGGAGGCCGCGTTTGAGCGCGAGATGATTTCCGACGCGGCGCTCGCCACCTCGCTGGCAGATCGCAATCGCATGTGGGATTTCCGCGAGCAGATGAGCGAGTGCCAATCCAAGGAAGGCGCTTCGATCAAGCATGACGTTTCGGTGCCGATTGCTGCCGTTCCAGCGCTGATCCGCGAAGGCATTGCTGCTGCTGAGAAATTTGCGCCCGGCATTCGCCCTGTACCGTTTGGCCATCTTGGCGATGGCAATATTCACTTCAACTTCTCAATGCCTGTCGGCGCAGATCCGAAAGCCTTTATGGCCCAATATGATGAGGCCATGCATGGGATCATCTATGAGGTGGTGTTGCGCCACGGGGGCTCTGTTTCGGCAGAGCATGGGATTGGTCAGCTCAAGGTTGATCTGCTCAAGCAGGTGAAAGACCCGGTGGCGCTGGAGATGATGCGGGCGATTAAGACTGCCTTGGACCCCAATGGAATTTTGAACCCGGGCAAGATGCTGGGTTAGACCTTGCCCACAATCCGCTTGCGCTGCGCCAGATATTGCGGGAGCAATTGATGAGGCGGTTGAGGGGGCTCGATTGGCAGGTGTGGTTGGGCGACATTTGCGGCGTGCCGGGATTTGGGCGCTGAACTGCATTGCCAATTTTTTCCCTGATGGAGCCATGGGTTATCCGTTTCGCCGGTGGCTTTGGCGTGCCGTCGGGGTCAAGCTCGGGCGCAATGTTCGGCTTGAGACACAGGTCGCCATCTTGGGGACTAAGCTGTCCATCGGCGCCGATAGCTATGTGACGCGACGGTGTTATTTTGATCTTACCGGACAGGTGAGCATTGGCGAACGGGTGACGGTTGGGCATGGCACGAGTTTTATCACAGCACAGCACGCCATAGGCTCGGCCGAAAAGCGCTGCGGCGTGGTTACGCCGCTCCCCATAAGCGTTGGCGACGGCGTGTGGATCGGAGCAAATGTAACGATCTTACCGGGGGTTAGCATTGGTGCCGGGGCTGTGGTGGCCGCCGGGTCGGTGGTGACAGAGGCAGTGGCAGAAGATACGCTGGTTGGCGGCGTTCCCGCCAAGCTCATCCGTCGCTTGTGAGGCACCAGTGACTTTGATGTGCCTTGGTATGGGAAATGTTTGTTCTTGAATATGGTCTTAGCGGACTGCACATCTGAGCAATGTTACTCAAAGATATCCAATTCCTCGACGACGCAACGCGTCCTCCTGTTCCCGTTATTGAAGGCGTGACGCCTGACCAGCGGGAAGCGGGGAACCACTTGCGCGATATTCATGATTATTTGCGCCAGCACCTGAGCACGCTGGGGCAATTGATCGAGCGTGCTTCCGCGGGCGAGGTCGCGGCTTCTGAAGTGCGTGATGCAGTCGATAGCTTGCCCATCACGGCAAACTATAGGCGCTTTGGGAATGTTTGTGGGCAGTATTGCCACCTCATTCACAAGCACCACACCATTGAAGATCAAGCGCTTTTTCCGGCGCTGGCGACCCGCAGCCCAGCTTTGAAGGCTGTGGTGGAGCGCTTGGAAGCCGAGCATGTGACCGTGCACCATCTGCTTGAGCTGATGATCACCAAGATCATGAGCCTCTCGGATGAGCCAACACGCGCTCATTTCGATGACGCGGTTGAAGTGTTCCGCGCCTTTGAAAAACTGCTGCTGAGCCACTTCAAATATGAAGAGGACAGCATCATCGATGCACTGGGCTATTATGGGATCTTGTAACTAGAACAAGTCCATCTGCCCCGAACCACCGCCGCCGCCCGCAGCTTTTTTGCGGGAGCGCGGCGCTGGAGGCTCAGGCTCGGTCAGCGTGATCGGTTCAATTAGCCCCGGATCATCATCGCGCGCCGAATTTACGCGGGTCGACACCGGATGGAATTTTAGCAGACCATCTGCGAGCGGGGATAACATTTGTGTGGCTTCACCCGCCCGCACTTCGCGCGTGTTCAACCAAAGGTCCTGCTGGGCTTCATCCAAAAGGATCGCGGGCATGCGATGGTGGATCTCTGCGAGCTGCGGATTTGCCGGGACGGTGATGGTCGCGACACTATCAATCTCTTCGCCATTGGGTCCTGACCAAGTGGCAAAAAGCCCCGCAAGAGCAAGCGGTTGGCCATCTGTGCGCGTAATGTAGTAGGGCTGCTTTTTCTTATCCGGACCGGTGTGCCACTCGTAATAGCCAGAGGCCGGAACGATACAGCGGCCATGCTTGAGCGGATCGCGAAAAGCGGGCTTATCGGCAATGCCTTCAGCCCGCGCATTCACCAACAAAGAAAACTCACGCGGGTCTTTGACCCAGCCGGGTACCAGCCCCCAGCGGGCAAAATGTCCCTCACGACGACCACCCGCTTCCCAAATAGAAACAACGGGCTGTGTTGGTGCGATGTTGTAGCGCGGTACAGTCTCGATACTGTTCAGTAGTTTGAACAGTTCAGCCATCATTTCAGGCGGCAGGGTAGAGGCGTATCGTCCGCACATGAGGGTCTCCTTTACCTGCTTGAGTTAGTGTCTCTCGCAAGAAATCGCAAATCTGGTCTTTTCTCACATGAACGATCGTCCAAACGCAGCCAGCGTAGCCCTCGTGCGCGGCGGCAAAGTCCTGCTGATCAAGCGCGCCCATGCGCCCTCTCAGCACCTGTGGACTTTTCCCGGGGGGCGCCTCGACCCCAATGAAACTATTGAGCAATGTGCAATTCGCGAGCTGCAAGAAGAACTTGGCGTGACCATACGATTTCCGCGCCATGTGATGACGCAGCACTTGGGGCAGAATGAAGCCTATCGCCTGGCGATTTTCACCACGGTCGACTTCTCCGGAACCATCACGCCCTCGGACGAGGTGACGGACTACAAATGGGCCGATCCCGGAATGATGCTGGCGCTGCGCACAACGGCTGGGCTCAATGGAATCATACAAGAATGTTTTAGAAATTTGGGCCAGGTTTGGTAAGGTAGGGCATGCGCAGTTTGCCCCGTACCAGACCTGTTTTTGTTCCGAAAAGCCCAAGGACTTTCGCCTTGGCCGCCTTGGCAGTGTTCGGCTTTGCCACACCGGTTCTGGCCATTGATCCACCCTATCAGCGGCAAATGGAGCGCCTGTCCGAGGTGATGGGATCACTCTATTACCTTGCCCCGCTTTGCAAAATTGGCAGCGAAGACTGGCGACTGCAAATGTCGGAGCTGATCGAGCTGGATGAGCCCGATGATGATCGGCGGCAGCGCCTGGCAGGTGCATTTAATAACGGGGTTACGGCATATTCGCGCACCCACAAGCAGTGCACGGCCTCGTCGCGCGAAGCGCATTCGCGCTTAACCGTTGAGGCTGAACGAATTGCACGGGACATCCATACCCGTTACGCTGAGTGAGGAAATTTACAATTCCTTATATCGTGTTAACCCTTGGGTCACATCTTACGCGCCATGGGCGAAAACTCGTGTTATAGCGCGAGCATGAGCACTCCGAAGTCAATTTTCGCCCCATCGGCCGACACCAACACTTTCGACCGCAACCAAGCGGAAAGTCAGATCGCTTTGGAGTATCTGGCCGAGGCTTGGAACAGCGCTGAAGAAGATGGTGTTGAAACCATCGCTCTGGCACATGCCTCGCTTTTCGCCGCTCTCGCGACATTTGTGAAACTGCATGGCGACGATGCTGCTGCGGTTTTGGTCGAGCAATTGCCGAACCGCTTGCGCAATGGCGAATACAATCTCGAGCGCGTGCTGCAATAGGCCTATTTGTGGCTTTTGGCTGGCACTTATGGGCGTCCTGAGGGGCGCGGCGTAGGCATATTGTGGCGCTTTTGGGCGCAAAGATTCAGTGATTTCAGACGTGTAGGACCGTCGCGCGGGTGAGAACCGGCGCGGCGTTTTGCTGTTTGGGGGATGGGGCGGAGTATAGCGTGTTTTGGGGCGTGGGGGGAAGAGCGGAGGGCGACTTCGCCCGATGCGGCGATACCCCATGGCGGAGGTAGGTACCCCCCACCCCGGCCCTCCCCTCAAGGGGGAGGGAGAATAAGGGGCCAGTGTGCAAGGGGGGCGGGAGAAGAGAGGTTCCCCCGGCGCACGCGCAATAAAAAGGCAGAAAAGCCCCCACCCGACCTCCCCCGCGAGCGGGGGAGGAGTAGAGAGGTCTACGCCGCAAGGGGGCGGAGAAGGCCCCCTCACCCGACGCTGCGCGTCGACCTCTCCCCCTAGGGGCGAGGTAAAGGGCGTGCGTGGCCGCTTAGGGGCAACAATATTTCGCGGTGTGATGGCAGTTTAGAGGGCAGCTTCCCGAGCCAGAGACAATCCTCTCTATTCCTCAGGAAAACTGCGCATTAGCGTTGCTCTTGTTGTCACTATGGGAGCCGAGCATGCGCATTGTGCTTTTGAACTTTCTTTCGCTCGATGGTGTCTATCAGGGGCCGGGCTCGCCAGACGAAGATCGCACGGACGAGTTCGAGCGCGGCGGTTGGCTCGTTCCCTTTGTCGACGCCGCATTTGAGCGGGCGATTGAGACTTGGGCCGCATCGGCCACAGGGTTTCTCTTCGGGCGACGGACCTATCAGGAGTTCGGCGCGGTGTGGCCAACGATAACCGACACCAATGATCTCAACGCCAAGCGGCTCAACACGCTGCCGAAGTATGTGGCGTCGTCTCCGGGGATCGAGACTAACTGGGGGCCAGCGACCGTTTTGGCGGGCAATGTTGAGGCGGCTGTGGCGGAGCTGAAGCAAAGTGGCGAGGGCGAACTACAGATCCACGGCAGTGGACGCCTTGGGCGCTCGCTGGTGGCGGCGAACCTCGTTGATGAGATGCGACTGACTATTGCGCCGGTGATCGTTGGGCAGGGGCGTAAGCTCTTTGGCGACACCAGCGCGCCGCGCGGATTTGAGCTGGTGGAGCAGAAGCAAACGCCATCGGGGCTACTGCTGGCGCGGTTCGTGCAGAGTGGTGACGCTGGTGTGGGGACTTATGTGCGGGGCGAGACGAATGTGGGGCTTGGGGGATAGGGTGGCCTAGGCGAGGCTGCTGCCCAGCCTAGAGCTCGGAGGTGGGACTGTATGAGAGCACCCCCACCCCGGCCCTCCCCTCAAGGGGAGGGAGAAGAGAGGCTCCCTGCAGGGGAGAGCGAGTAGGGAAGAGCCCCCACCCGGCCTCCCCCGCGAGCGGGGGAGGAGAAGTCGCTCATTCGCCGCAGCGGCGAAAGTAACGCTAGTCAATATTGCAGCAATCCATAAAGTCGATTGCGCAAGAATACTGAATCAGTATTCCGAAATACTTCTGATAAATTAATATCGAAACTTGTACACACTGCACGGACTGTTTGTTTAAATCAGTATGTAATGATCATCTCATCTAACCTCGAACGGACGAGAAAATCATGCGTATACTCGTTGTTGCCCTAGCGAGTTCGATAGCGATGGTAACGCCCTCGCCAGCGCAAAGTACATATGTCGCGTTTATTCCCGAGATGCATGTGAGTGAGGATGTTTCCTGGCTCCCTGATGCGGTGCAGCATAAGCGGGATTCGCTGATCCGCGCCGCCGTCAGCGGCGACCCAAAGCAGATTGCGGGAGTCGTGGCGGCGCAGAAAACGCCTGCTCAGTTTCCTTCGCTGTCCAAGGATGTGGAGGTTGCCCTTCGCGAGAATTCTAAGGACGACGGCGGACGGCAAATTTTGGGTATGATGCGCGATCTGCTCGACCTACCCTTTGCCATTATCCCCAGCAGCGTGACGACCAATCTCTATGTCTGGCCCTATCTCCAGCATGTCGACTTTTCGCAGGCAACGCCGCGCGTGACGGTTGACGCTTATCGCGTGCTGTCACCGCAGGAATACGAGAGCGCTGTCGATTTTGGGGGCTGGACGGGATGGCGCGTGGTGATCGACGAGGACGGCAACCTCGTGGAATTTATGGTTGGGGGCGGCTGATTTTTTCGGTCGGAGCGCGGTAAGAAAAGCCCCCACCCCGGCCCTCCCCTCGAGGGGGAGGGAGAAGAAGGGGTACTCTGCAAGTGGGAGCGAGTAGGGACGAGCCCCCACCCAGCCTCCCCCGCGAGCGGGGGAGGAGTAGTGAGGTCTACGCCGCAAGGGGGAGGAGAAGGCCCCCTCACCCGACGCTGTGCGTCGACCTCTCCCCGTAGGGCCGAGGTAGGAGGTGCCTGCGCACGGAGAAGAGAGGTGCTTAGCGCTGTGGAAGCGCTTCGAGGAAGCGCATGGGTTGGCCGATTGAGGGGGTGGTGAGTTCACCCTGCCACATCACCTTGTGACCGCGCACGATGGTGCCGACCGGCCAGCCGGTGACGGAGACGCCATCATAGGGTGTCCAGCCAACGCGGGAGGCGATCCATTCGTTAGTGATGGTCTCGCGGCGCTTCATGTCGACGATGGTGAAGTCAGCATCATAACCCACCGCAATGCGGCCCTTGTTAGCAATGCCGAACAGGCGGTTCGGGCCGTGGCTGGTGAGGTCGACAAAACGCTGGAGGCTCAGCTTACCGTTGTTGACGTGGTCGAGCATGGTTGGGACCAGGGTCTGAACGCCGGTCATGCCGGAGTGGCTGGCCGGGTAAGCGTGATCTTTTTCTTCGCGCGTGTGCGGGGCGTGGTCGGAGCCGAGCACGTCGACAACCCCGTTTTCAACGCCTGCCCAAATGCCCGCGCGGTGTTCCGCGTCACGGATTGGCGGGTTCATCTGCACATAGGTGCCGAGCTTAGTGTAAGCGGTTTCGTCCAAGGTGAGATGGTGCGGGGTTGCTTCGACGCTGGCCACATCCTTGTGGTCGGCTAGGTAGACCATTTCTTCCTTGGTCGAGATGTGCAGCACGTGGATGCGCTTGCCCACCTTGCGGGCAATATTGACGAGGCGCGTGGTGCAGCTCATCGCCACTTCTGGCGAGCGCCAGACGGGGTGGGAGGACGGATCGCCTTCCACGCGAAGATGCTTGCGCTCTTCGAGCATATATTCGTCTTCCGAGTGGAAGGCGGCGCGGCGGGAAATCGCGCGCAAAATGGCTTCAACGCCATCATCGTCCTGTACGAGTAGGGAGCCGGTGGAGGAGCCCATGAAGACCTTGATGCCGGCGCAGCCGGGGAGCTTTTCGAGAGTGGCGAGTTCGCCGACGTTCTCGTGGGTGCCACCAATGTAGAAGGCGAAATCGCAGTGCATGCGATTGGTGCCCGCCGCGATCTTGGCGTCAAAGGTTTCCTTGGAGATGGTCAGCGGATTGGTGTTCGGCATTTCGAACACGCCGGTGACGCCACCCATGACCGCGGCGCGCGAGCCGGTTTCCAGATCTTCCTTATGGGTAAGGCCTGGCTCACGGAAGTGAACCTGCGTGTCGATAACGCCGGGGAGAATATGGAGGCCCTTGCAGTCGACGGTTTCTGCCGCGTCGCCCGAGATGGTGCCGATGGCGACAATGCGACCGTTTTTGACGGCGATGTCTGCCTGTCCCTCACCATCGTGATTGACCACAGTCGCGTTCTTGAAAATCGTGTCGTACTGCGCCATGTCTCAAGTCCCATATTTATGTGGTCAGCCGTTAGCTGACATATGCGACCCCCGCTCCCGGAGGCAAGGGATCATGACAATTCATCACCGCGCAGATCGTGCCGTTTTTCGTTTTTCAGGCCCGGACGCGCATCGCCTCCTCAATGATGTGCTGACGGGGCATATTCCAAGCGAGGCGGGTTCGGCGGCTTGGTTCGCCCTACTCTCGCCGCAGGGCAAGATTTTGGCGGAGGGGCTGGCAGGCTGGGCCGAAGATGGCATCTGGGTGGACGTGCATGAGAGCGTCGGCGACGATTTTTTCAAGCGCATGCGCATGTATAAGCTGCGGGCGAATTTGGAGATTTCGGATTTGCGCGCCTCACATAGCGTTGGGTTTTCGGCCGATGCTGTGGATGGTGCGGTGTGCCACGGCGACCGGTTTGGAACGATCCAGATTGGGTTCCGGGTGATCGACACAGCTGAGGCTGCTGCGGAGTGGGATCAGAACGACACGCCGTACCACGCGGCGCGGATTGCCAATGGCGTGTTGCTGCATGGCAATGATTTTGCCGCCAATGACGCTTTTGCTCACGATCTCGGCATGGACATGCTCGACGGGATCGACTTCGTCAAAGGGTGCTATGTGGGGCAGGAAGTTGTCTCGCGCATGAAGCATCGCGGAACGGCGCGGCGGCGTCCGGTGATTGTGTCTGGTGTGACTGGAGTTGCGGGCGACGCTGTGGTGGCGTCGGGGCGTGACGCAGGAACGCTTGGGCAGGTGGTCTATGGACGCGCTGTGGCGATTGTTCGGCTCGATCGGGTGAGTGATGTCGGTGCAGTGACGGTCAATGGTGCGCCGGTCACGGTGAGCCTGCCCGGCTGGGCGAGTTATGGTTTTGGGGATGTGGCGTCGGAGGAGTGAGGAGGCTTTTGGCATCGGAAAGAACCCCCACCTAGCCTGCCCCGCAAGCGAGGGAGGGATTGGGCTGGTGCGTCGGGCTTGTTGCGCAGGAAATGCCTAACCGTCATCCTCCGGCTTGACCGGAGTATCCAGTAGGAGCTGGCATTGCTCTGGATTGCCCGGTCAAGCCGAGCAATGACGGTGGGAATATAGCTTTTTGTACGGCCTTAAGTTGAAGGCCCCCTCATCCGACGCTGCGCATCGATCTCCTCCCGTCAGGGACACGGTGAGAGAGATTGTGATCGAATCGAGTGGTTCTGCTAGGAAACGGTTCGGATCACAGGGCGGGGGCGAGAGATGGCACGCACGGAAGTTCGCGCTTGGCAGCGGATGTTGTCGGGGCGCAGGCTCGATCTTTTGGACCCTTCGCCGCTTGATGTAGAACTCTCCGACATTGCCCATGGCCTCGCGCGGGTAGCGCGCTGGAATGGACAGACTGTCGGTGATTACCCGTTTTCGGTCGCCCAGCATTCGGTGTTGGTCCTGGAGCTGTTCCGGACCGCCAACCCGGAGGCGAGCCCGCAGCAGCAGTTGCAATGCCTGCTGCATGATGCACCCGAATATGTGATGGGCGATATTATCTCGCCGTTCAAAGCGGCGATGGGCGGCAACTATAAGGCGGTCGAAGATCGGCTGATGTCAGCGATCTTTCTACGCTTTTCTCTGCCGGCGACCATGAATGCCACGCTTAAGAAGCAGGTCAAAAAGGCGGACGTGGAAGCGGCCTATTTTGAGGCGACCTATCTCGCCGGTTTTGATTCCGCCGAGGCCGAAAAACTTTTTGGCTCACCCACACTTGCGGCATTCGAAGTCGATGATTTCGAACGGCTCATCCGGCCCTGGCCGACACAGCAGGCGCACAAGCAGCTCATGCAAGTGTTTGAAACTATTAGCGCCCAGATTTCCGGCTAGTTTTCCGACCTCTAAAAATTAACTAAGTTTTAAGAGAGTATTCGCTCGACCGCGCCTATATGGTTACTACTTCGTTAACAATGCGTTTCGAAGTGAGACAGGCGAGGGAACGGAGATGGATAGTCAGGTACGCCATGTGGCGATTGGGGTGGCCGTTGGGATTGCTCTATCGGTCGGCTTTGCCGTCGCCGGTCCCGGTCCTGTGCTTGATGTTTTGCCCGAAGGCGCGCCGACCGGCTTCGACACCAGCCGGCTGGTGAAATTTGACGACCGGCACTACGAGATCGATTACGACGCGAGCGTCAGCACCGATGTGCTGAAATCGACCACGATCCGGAAGATCGAGGGCGGACGTGTAAGCTATGTGAGCATTGGCACCACGAGCACAGGCACCTATTCGAGCGACGCCCTGACCTCAAAGCACATCCAGTATCCGGGCATTGCCGTGCGCGAGGTGACGGAGGATGGCAATGCGATAGCAGGCTGGAAGAGCGGCTATTGGATTGGGCTGAACTCGCTCAATGCGAGATCAATCCTGACCGTGCGCAATGGCGATCTCAAGGTGCGGACGGACGGGACGCGCACGTGTATCACGAGCGCGACCCTCAGACTGTGTTAGCCGAACAGCCAACCCTTCTTGAACTTATAGAAGTGGTGGAGGCCGATCTGCGTTAGCTTTTCCATGCGCGGTGCCCAAGCGGGACGCACATAGCTGGCGTGATAGTGGGTCGCCGAGCCAACTTCGGTGAGATAGAGTTCACCGGAAACAACCTTCTGGGCGACCTCTTCGGCCGTTGCCCAAGGTTGGCGTTCGGTGACGGTATCGGGGATACCATCGCAGGCAAAAGAGAACTGGCAGGCATTGCGCTTGTGCTGGTTCTGGAAGACGACGCCGCAAATCGTATTGGGGTAGCGATGGTCTTTAACGCGGTTGAGCACGACCTGCGCGACCGCGACCTGACCACGATAGACTTCGCCACGGGCTTCGAAATAGACAGCCGTTGCTAGGCACCACATTTCCTTGTCAGACACATCGGCCATTGGCGTGCCCTGAAGCTGGGTGACCGTGGCTGGCGCTGTTGCGCGGGCATAGGCCAACTGCGTGGGCATGGCCTCGGGCATCGGAATGCTGCCCTGAACGGTCGCACCTTCAACACTTGGCGCTATGCCAGCAATCGCATCGAGTGCTGCGGCAGCGCTGGGGTGTAGCCCTGCGACGGCAACGCGGGGCGGCTCGGGCATGGTGACTTCAGCGACGACATTGACGGGCGAGTGATCGATGGAGGTACCGCGCAGAGAGGCAATCTCGGTGCGCGCCTTTTCGAACATTTCGTTGATGGCGGTCATGTCGATTTCTTGACGGACGCGCGTGACTTTCTCCGCGCGATTGGGGCCGGTGAAGAAATCGGTCTGGAAGAGGTGGTCAACGGAGCCGGTGATGATCGGATCGACGCCATTATAGGTCAGGCTGGCGAGCTCTTCATCAATCGTGGGGGCGGTGTTTGGCAGTTTGGGCGCATCGGCGGTTGGAGCAAGCGCGCCGCCAATCAAGCCGACATAGGCCAGTGACGCAAAAGCGCTCAGGGCCAAGCCTTTGGCAAATGGACGTCCACGGCTAACCGCGCTGACCGGGCGTGCAGACGCCTCAGGCCGGTGGGAAAGGGCCATAAATGATACTCAACGCTACGCAACAAACTGGAACGGGCAGCCAAACTCAAACTGCCGACGTCCAGATGATGTCTTATTAAGGTTAGCGCGGAGTAAATACGCAGAGAGACGATGACGTGGCCATTGTGTGACCAAGTTATGGTTCACGCGATTGTAGGCTGCGACAAAATAAACGCCGACATGCGATTAGATGAGTTTAGGTAACGTAAGTTACTGAGTGCAACCAGCGATTACCGGCGCAACATCTTGAGCAAAATTTGCAACCTTGAATCGCACATTGAGAGAACGACTGCTGGCCGGGGTCACACGAACAGTTAAGTTCTGGGCGCCGCGCAAACCATCGATAAAGGCGCGCACGTCAGCACTATTGCTAATCAGCACCTGTGTATTGGTCGGATCAACCTGCAAAGTTTGCGAGCGAGCGCGTTCCAGATCGGGCTGGAAGGTCATGCCGACATCGCGGCCGAGGGAGGACATGGTGTTGCCCGCAAAGCGGAAGGCCACACCCAAATTGCCAGCTTCGCAGCTGACTATGATCTCGGCATGAGCGCGGCCAGAAGGGCGCGCGGGGATCATTTGCTCGGATTGTAGAGTGAAGCTGGAGACGGCTGCTGCATCGGTATCGGCGCGAAACAGGCCATCATAGCAAGCGAGGCGTTGGTCATTGGCCGGGATGGCAGCGCAAGAGGCGCCAGACTGGGCATAAGCAGGTGCGGCGAAGGCAAGGCCAAACGAAAGTGCTAGAAATCCAAACAGTCGTCGCACGAGGTCACGTCCACTTCCATAGTCAGCATCTGTTACGCAGTAAGAGGTAACAGATAACAATATGGGGTGGCGACCCGTGTTTGTTAAGCGCTGGTCTGCGCTAAAGCCAAACGGGCGATTGGGACGCGGTAGGGCGAGCAGGACACATAATTGACACCGAGCCCGGCAAAGAACTGCAGCGAGATGGGATCGCCCGCGTGTTCGCCGCAAATACCGATCTTGAGGCGCGGATTGACCGCCCTGCCCCGCTCGATGGCAATCTGGATCATTTCGCCAACGCCCTTTTCGTCGATATTGACGAAGGGATCGCGCGCATAAACGCCCTTGCGCTGGTAAGCGGCCAAGAAGGCAGGCGCGTCGTCGCGGGAGATGCCGAAAGTGGTCTGGGTCAGATCATTGGTGCCAAAGGAAATGAAATCGACCATTGAGGCGATGTCCCCGGCGCGCAGGCAAGCGCGTGGCAGCTCAAGCATTGTCCCGAAAGAAAAGCGCACGCGATCTGAACGCGAGAGGCCGGAGTTTTCGAGAATGGCCATGGTGCGTTCGCGAACCCAGGCCACTTCAGTCGCCGTCGAGACGAAGGGCACCATCAGCTCGACCTGCACTGGCTCGGCCTGAGTTTCGCTGGCAGCGCGTGCGCCCGCGAGAACAGCCTGGACCTGCATTTGCAAAAGATCAGGATAGGTGATGGCCAAGCGGACGCCACGGTGGCCCAGCATGGGGTTGATCTCGGCGATGCGCTCGAGACGCATGCGCAAGGCGCGAACAGAGAAGCCAAGTGAGGCGGCGGTTTCTTCGATCTCTTCATCGGTGCGCGGCAGGAATTCGTGCAGCGGCGGATCAAACAGACGCACCGTGACCGGCAGGCCATGCATAGCCGAAAACAGCGCCGAATAATCGCCTGTCTGGTAATCGATCAGCCCGGCAATGGCCTTGGAGCGCGCGTCTTCGTCTTCAGAGAGAATGACGCGACGCAGCGCGACCATACGCTCGGGCGAGAAGAACATGTGTTCGGAGCGGGCCAGACCAATGCCTTCGGCGCCAAAGCTCAACGCCGTTTGCGCGGATTCGACAGTTTCAACATTGGTGCGGACGGCGATGGTGCGGGAGGCATCGGACCACCCGAGGAGACGCCCAATCGCGCCGCCAATTTGTGGCTGGGCCAGCGGGAGCGTGCCGACATAGACCTTGCCATCGGTGCCATCGATAGTCAGGCGATCACCTGCGCGGAATTCGCGGTCGCCAATGTGGCAGACCATTTCGGCAACATTGACCGACAGCGTGCGGAGGCCCGCAACGCATGGCTTGCCAGTGATGCGGGCGATAACGCCAGCATGGCTCGACATGCCCCCACGAGCGGTGAGAATGCCGGTTGCAGCCTTCATGCCTTCGATGTCGGCGGGGCCGGTTTCGTTGACGACGAGAATGCAATGTTTGCCGCGGGCGCGCAGGCGCGCAGCGTCTTCGGCATTAAAGGTGATGATGCCGCTAGCAGCGCCCGGCGCTACGCCCAAGCCGGTGGCGATGGGGGCAACATCATGGGTGAGTTTGATGCGCGGATGGAGCACGAGCCCGAGGCGGCTCGGATCGACACGCGAGACGGCGTTTTGTGGCGTCCAGACTTTGCGCTCGACGCGATCCACGGCCGCGGTGAGTTCGGCCGCTGGCGACGCCTCAATGGGGCGGGCGGACAAGAAGCGCACCTGGCCCTTATGCACGGCGACAGCGCAGGTCATGTGACGACCCGCCTTCGCGTCGAGCAGGGAAACCAGCGCGGCGACACTTTCGGGCAAGCGCGGCAGGGGATGGCCGTTGACCGGGGCAGGCCCGATGACGCCGGTTGCGGCATTGCGGGTGAGGAACTGTTCGATCTCGCCTTCGGCATAGGCCTGCACAAGAACGATCTGTCGGCTGCGGTCGACATCAGAGCGTGCGCCAGTCCAGCCGCGTCCGGTCGGGCCGTAGCTTTCAAACGCTTCCTTGATGGCTCGGGCCAATGGACGGTTTGGGTCTACCGAATCTTCGGGCGCGGAGGGTGCGGCAATGCCGGTTTTGGCGGGCATGAGACCGCCATTGTGGAGGACAGCCGAGGTGCGGACGACCAAGACGGGGGGCTTGCCGTCCTTTTCCACCAGCTTGAACAAGCAGGCGACCCAATGGGTCCGCAGGCGGCTATCCCGGCGGGAGCGTTCGGCCTGCAGCTCATCCCAAGCGGCGCGGGTGATGGCAATCGTGGGGACGGTTGGAAAACCTGCTTCACCGACGCGGAAAATCCAGCGCGCCTTGCCTGTCAGCAATTTTAGCTGAGCAGCTCCAAGGTTCGCCTTCCCCAGCGCCGGGGCAATCGCAAACATTTCCTGCGCCAAACTCAAGAGAAGGCTCCTCGCCACGCGTCTAACACATATGGCGCATGCCTGCCGCGGCTGCAACAGCACTTGACTTGCCAACGCGCTGAAAGCATCTCATCGGGTATGGATAAAAGGCCGCACCTCGATATCACCCTCTGTGCTCCGCGTGGTTTCTGCGCGGGCGTGGATCGCGCAATTCAGATTGTAGAGCTGGCGCTGCAGAAATACGGCGCGCCGGTCTATGTTCGCCATGCCATCGTACACAATAAGTATGTGGTGGCAGGACTTGAGGAAAAGGGCGCGATTTTCGTCGAAGAACTCGATGAGATTCCAGAAACCGACGCGCCGGTCGTATTCTCTGCGCATGGCGTTCCGAAATCGGTTCCGGCTGACGCTAAAGCGCGCAACATGTTTTACCTCGATGCGACCTGTCCGCTGGTCTCGAAGGTTCATGTGGAAGCGACGCGACACTTTGAAGAAGGTCACGAGATCGTGCTCATCGGCCATGCTGGCCATCCCGAAGTGGTTGGCACCATGGGCCAGCTTCCGCCGGGCAGCGTGACGCTGATCGAGACAGTCAGTGATGTCGGCGGTTTTGAACCGAAAGATCCTTCGACGCTGGCCTTTGTGACGCAGACAACGCTGTCGGTCGATGATACGCGCGAAATCGTTGAGGCGCTGCGCGCCCGCTTCCCGCTGATCAACGGTCCGCACAAGGAAGACATTTGCTACGCCACCACCAATCGGCAGGAGTCGATCAAGGCTGTGGCCCCAACGGTGGAAGCGATGATCGTGGTGGGCTCGCCCCATTCGTCGAACTCGCAGCGTCTGGTGGAAGTCGCCAAGCGCGCAGGCTGCAAGCATGCCGTTCTGGTGGATCGCGCCAGCGAGATTGACTGGTCGATCTATGGCAATATTAAATCGCTGGGTGTGAGCGCGGGCGCTTCGGCACCGGAGAGCCTTGTGGAAGAAGTGATCGACGCTTTCGCCGCGCGCTACGACGTCAAGGTGAAGACCACCACGACGGCGGAAGAGAACATCGCCTTCAACATTCCCAAAGTGCTTCGTAACTTGGAAACGGCAGCTGGAAAATGAGTGACCTCGATCTGTTCGAAACCGATAGGCTGATCCTTTCAGGCTGGAGGTTCGATCAGGTCGATGACCTTGTTCGATTGCATGGTTCGGAACGCGCTACACGCTATCTGACGACGCGAGGCGTGCCCTATACGCGCGCCCAGTGCGAAGAAGCAGTCGCGAGCTGGATCGAGCTTTTTGACACGCGCCAGCTCGGCAAGCTGCGGGTACGGCGGAAATCAGACGGCGTGATGGTGGGTCGGGCAGGCTTTGGCATTTACCCAACCACCGGGGAAGCCGAGATCGGCTACACGCTTTACGAAGAGTTCTGGGGACAGGGGTTTGCCAAGGAAGCTGCCGCTGGCCTGCGCGACTGGTTTTTTGCTAACGACAAGGGTGAGCATTTCATCGGCATGGCCCATGTCGACAATGCCCCTTCCCGTGCCGTCTTGGAAAAGATTGGCATGCAGAAGACCCATCAAGCCGTCGACGTTTACGGCCTGCCCTGCCAATTCCATATATTGAAGCGCCCATAGCCCATGTCTGACGCAGTTATTATTCATACCGACGGTGCGTGCTCGGGAAATCCCGGCCCCGGCGGCTGGGGCGCTATTTTGCAGCTCGGGGAGCACCGCAAGGAGCTCAAGGGCGGCGAGCAGCTGACCACCAACAACAAGATGGAGCTCACGGCCGCCATTGAAGCGCTCAATGCGCTCAAGCGTCCGTGCAACGTGGAACTGCACACAGACAGCCAATACGTCAAAAATGGCGTGCAGAGCTGGATGCATGGCTGGAAGCGCAACGGCTGGAAGACCGCCGACAAAAAGCCGGTCAAGAACGTCGAACTCTGGCAGGCACTCGATGAGGCGACCAAGCGCCACGACATCGAATGGTTTTGGGTGAAGGGCCACGCAGGGCACGCGCTCAACGAACGCGCCGATGAGCTGGCCCGCGAAGGCATGGCGCCGTTTAAGCGTTAGGTTTTTTGGGGGATTGTTCCCCCACGCCTGCGGCCTAGCTTTGCTACCCTCCCCGCAAGGGGAGGGAGTGGGGCCGGTATTGGGGGGGAATTGGGTGCGCTGCAGGTAGGGGCAAGGCCCCCTCACCCGACCTTTGGTCGACCTCTCCCCCTCAGGGAGAGGTAAGAAAGGGCAGTGCCCCGGGGGATTTTTGGCCCTTCAGCCGACGCGAGGCGTCGACCTCTCCCCATGAGGGAGAGGTAAAGATTAGGCGGTTTTGGTGCGGTTGGGGAGGAGGCCCTTGATAGCCTTGAGGGCCGGGCTAATGACGTAGCTGACGACTGGGATCATCAGTGCGCCGACGGCGAGGCCGATGAAGAAGTCGATGAAGGCGGTCACGAACCAGCTGGCGACACCGGCGATGGATGGCAGGAGCGCAGCGCCCCAGGCAGCAGCGTCCTTGACCATGTGTTCAATGCCAGAAACGCCAAAGCCAGCAAGGCCGTGGACGATGATGCTACCGCCAACCCAGGTCATGGCTGCAGTGCCGACGATGCTCAGGATGTGCATGAAGTGGGGCATGGCCACAACGATACCGCGACCAAAGGCGCGACCGGTGTGGGTTTTGGCCTTCTGCGACAGGAACAGGCCAAAATCATCGGCCTTCACGATCAGAGCAACGGTGCCATAGATCGCGACCGTGATGCCCGCACCGGCGATGGCGAGAATGCCTGCTCGGTACCAGAAATTGTCAACATCAATAGCCGACAGAACAATGGTCATGATTTCAGCCGAGAGGATGAAATCGGTCTTGATCGCACCTGCAACGCGCTGTTCTTCGAGCGAGGTCGGGTCAACCGCCGTGTGCTCGATGGCAGCTTCGTGCTTTTCGGCCTCATGCGGCGCGAACATGTGGAAGACCTTTTCAGCGCCTTCATAGCACAGGTAAGCGCCGCCGATCATAAGGAGCGGGGTGATCATCCACGGCAGGAAATAAGACAAGATGAGCGCCGCTGGCAGCAAGAACAGCATCTTGTTCTTGAGCGAGCCCCAAGCGATGCGGCCAACGATGGGCAGTTCGCGCTTGGCTTCAAAGCCCTTCACGTAGCTAGGGGTGACGGCTGCGTCGTCGATGACCGCGCCAGCAGCTTTAACGCTGGCCTTCATGGCCTGACTGGCAACGTCATCCAGAGATGCAGCCGCAACTTTCGCTAGTGCTGCCACGTCATCGAGCAGAGCAAGTAGGCCAACACTCATTGAAATTCTCCGAGAACTTTATCGCAGGGATAACGCGCACCGCACGGCATCGTGCCACGGGGGAAAGGATTTTTGTTGGAAGGTAGCGTGAGAAAGTGCAGAGCCCTCGGGTCAAGCCCGAGGGTGACGACCGGGGGAATGGCGGGCTGACGGCAGGAACCGTCAACCCGACTAAGAATTAGCCAGCAACTTTGCCGAAGTCGGCGACGAGACGCATGGTGTCGCGCAGACGGGCCAGAAGGTTGAGGCGGTTTTCGCGGACCGAGGCATCGGCGTCGTTGACGAGCACTGCTTCAAAGAAGGCATCAACCGGAGCGCGCAGGGTGGCGAGTTCAGCCATTGCGCCCTTGTAATCGTCCTGAGCAACCTTGGCAGAAACAGCGGCGCTGACGGTTTCGACCGCCGAGGCGAGAGCTGTTTCTTCGGCGCCCTTCAAGGCTGAAGCGTTGACCGCACCAGCATAGGACTTGCCGTCCTTCTTCTCTTCGGCGGCGAGAATGTTGGCGGCACGCTTGTAGCCTGCCAGCAGGTTCTTGCCGTCGTCGGACGAGAGCAGTTCGGTGAGCGCTTCAGCGCGCTGGGTGATCTGCAGAATGTCGTTGCTGTCAGCAGAGATGACGGCGTCGACGAGATCGTGGCGCGCGCCAGCATCGCGGAGCGAGACTTTGAGGCGATCATGGAAGAAGCCGAGGAGATCGGCGTCGACCTTGAGCGGGAATTTTAGGTTGTTTTCGGTGATGATGCGGATGACGCCGAGGGCGGCACGGCGCAGTGCGAACGGGTCGCGCGAGCCGGTTGGCTTTTCATCAATCGACCAGAAGCCAGAGAGCACGTTGAGCTTGTCGGCCAGAGCGACAGCAATCGAAACCGGTTCGGATGGCACGCGGTCGGATGGACCAACCGGCTTGTAGTGCATTTCGACCGCGGTTGCGATTTCTGCCTTTTCGCCCTGAGCGGCGGCATAGTAGCGGCCCATCAGGCCCTGAAGTTCAGGGAATTCGCCGACCATGGCGGTGACGAGATCGGCCTTGGCGAGAAGCGCAGCACGCTTGGTCGCTTCGACATCAGCACCAACTTGCGGCGCGATTTCGGCAGCGAGCGCAACGAGGCGATCAACCATTTCCTTCTGCGTGCCGAGCTTGGCGTGGAAGACCATGTCTTCCAGCTTCGGCAGGCCATTTTCGAGCGGATTGGCCAGATCGTTTTCGTAGAAGAAGGCAGCGTCGGAGAGACGGGCGCGGATCACGCGCTCATTGCCCGCAACGATAGTGGCGCCACCGTCGGTTGGGATCTGGTTGGAGGTGATGATGAAGTTCGGAGCCAGCTTGCCCGATGCATCACGAATGCAGAAGCATTTTTGATTGGCGCGGATGGTGGCGATGATCACCTCTTCCGGCACCTTCAAGAAGGCAGGATCGAACGAGCCCATCATGACATTTGGCCATTCGACAAGACCGGCGACTTCCTCAAGCAGGCCTTCGTCGTGAATGACGGACAGGCCCTGCGCAAATGCAAGGTTATCGGCGTCGGTCTTGATGATGTCCTTGCGGCGGTCGATGTCGAGCACAACCTTGGCGCGCTCCAGAGACATGACGTAATCTTCAAAACGGCGCACGCGGATCGCTTCAGGCGCGAGGAAGCGGTGACCAAATGTGGTCTGGCCCGATTCAATGCCAGCGATGGAGAATGGAATAACGACGGGTTCGTCGTTTTCGGTGCCGAATGTGGCAGTGATGGCGCGCAGTGGACGCACCCACTGGAAGGTGCCCGAGCCCCAGCGCATGGACTTGGCCCAACCGAAATCAGCAATCACCTTTGGCAGGACCTGCGACAGCAGCTCGACGGAATCGGCACCGGGCTTTTCGATAGTGGCGATGTAGAAATCGCCCTTTTTCGGATCCGACTGAACAGTGGCCTCGTCGATGGACGACAGGCCTGCTGCGCGCAGGAAACCATCAATAGCGGGCTGTGGGGCGCCGACCTTGGGGCCCTTCTTTTCTTCGCGCGTATCGGGCGAGCGGGCCGGAAGGCCAGCAATGGTGAGCGCCAGACGACGCGGGGTTACGAAGGCTTGCGCGCCCTCATAGACCAGTCCTGCATCAACCAAGGCATTGGTGACAGACTTCTTCAGGTCCTCAGCCGCGCGACGCTGGAAGCGGGCGGGAATTTCCTCGGAGAAGATTTCAAGCAGAAGTTCGGGCATGGTCGGAAACCGGGATTGGTAAGGCAGGCAGGGGGACTGATTATCGTGGCAAAGCGGGGCTGTCTACCAGCCTCCGCCACCGCCACCGCCACCGCCCCCACCAGAAAAGCCCCCGCCAGAGGAGCCGGAAGAGCTGGCCTGCACCGGTTGGGAGGCGACCATGGCTGCAGCCATGCCCGCAGAAGCTGCGGAAATCGCGTTAGAAACGGAGCTGGACGAGAAGTTTTTGCCGCCAGAATACCAGCCTGGAGCATAGGTGGAGCCGCGCTCTGGATTGGGCGAAATCCGCGCCATTTCCGCTTCAAAATGCTCGGACCACGGCTTTTCTACGCCTAAAGCAATGGCAAAGGGCAGAATGCGCTCAAAGCGTTCGACGCTCATTGGCGGCTCAGCATCAATATTGAGTCGGTTCTTTTCGGCGGTTTCGAGATAGAGTTTGAAGCCGTCGATCTGATCCATGACCTTGCGGCCCTGAACTGTGGGCGCGCGCATGAGAATGGTGAAAATGATCGAAATCAGCACCATGGATGCTGCGGCAATAAAAGCGCTGTCCAAGGGGAAATCTGTGAACATGTCGGCAAAGCCAGTGCCAGCATTGGCAATGAAGATTCCGCCCCAGACCACCAGAATGATGCGGCCGATCCAATTGCCCTTGATCAGAACATTGAACAGCATGGCGCTGATGAAGGTGGCGAAGATGCCGATTACCCCAGCCAACACCAGCCATTCGATTTCGATAATGTCGAACAAGACCATGGCGCCGAGCATGAGCGCGGTGAGCGCATAGCTTACGAGCGCAAAGCCGAAATTGGCCTTGAACCACTTATCGCGATTTTCGAGGGTGATGGCGTTGACGAAAGCACCCTTGGTCTCGCCGATTTCAGAGCCGTTTGCCTGATCAAAAGTCACTGTGCCCTTTTTGGTGAAATAATCAAAAAGGATCTGCTCGCCTGAAGGCAGGGCTTCGTCGGGCTTGCGGCCCGTATTGGTGACAACCAGCTTTTTGCTGGTGTTGTCGATTTTCACGAGCCCCTTGACCCCAAGGCTAAAAATGCCAGCGGTCATGGCTTTCCAACCCTGACCGGCAAAACCCCAGTGGTTCACATAGTGGGTCAAGGCCGGCGAAAAGCCTTCGGGCGGGTAGAACAGCGGAATGATCGTGCCCTTGGCCGGATCCCGCCCAACCCGCAGCCATGCGGTGAAATTGTAGAGCAGCAGCAGGACGACGCCGCCGATGCTGAGGAGAACGTCGCGATTGTCGGAGATGTTTTGCCACAGAGCATCAGTGCCTTGCGGATAGCTGACAATACCCTTTTGGAACGAGATGGCAAAGGTTAGCCCCTCACCCGGCCCAAGCACGCGATTGGACTTAATGGTCGCGGCATTATCACCCCGACGGGAAATGGTGACGTTTTGCTCGCTGGAGCCCGCGTCGCCAGTGTAGCCAACGGCATTCTGGATGATGGCGCCATCGGGCAGACGGACGCGCGCTTCAGCGGAGAGGATCGGGAAAATCCAGTAATTGCCCGTCGCGTTCCAATAAAGCTCATCACCATCGGCGCTGGGGCGGGCCATGCGCGGCATGGTGTAGGTGATGGTGTAGGTGTGCAGGCCACGCGGCACGAAGGACTCGGAATCGCCGATCCAGATGCGGCGGAAATCACCCATGCGCTCAACGCGGAATGGTTCGTCGGCGCCATTGCGGGTGACGGCCTCAACCTCCAGCCCAATGCGGATTTTGCTGCCATCGTCACTGCGCATGGTGACGGGGACATCGCGGTAAATACCGCGGCGAATGTCGAGCCCTTCTGCATTGACCACAAGCGTTTCCGTGACATGCACGGAGCCGTCGGTGGCTAAGGTAACATCGGCAATAAGCGAGCGAATTTCTTCGCGTGCCGAGGCGGACATGACCAGCAGAGCAGTCAGAATGACAGCGGAGAAAAAGCGCAGAAGGGCCGACATCGATCTTAGAACTTCACAGTAGGGACAGCGCGCTCGGCTTCGTTTTCGAGTTCGAAATATTCCGCCATTTCAAACTTAAAAGTGTTGGCCACGACGTTGGACGGGAAGCTTTCGACCTGAATGTTATAATCGCGCACAGCGCCGTTGTAATAGCGACGCGCCATCTGGATTTCGTCCTCGGTCTTTTGCAGCGCGGACTGGAATTCGAGGAAGGTCGTATTGGCTTTCAGGTCCGGATAGGCCTCGGCAATGGCCAGCAGGCGACCAAGGGCAGAGCTCAGCTCGCCTTCCGCCTGAGCGCGGGCTTCTGGGCCTGAGGCGGCGGCAGAAGTGGCCTTAGCGCGGGCGTTGATCACCGCGTCGAGCGTTTCCTTCTCATGGGCCATATAGCCCTTTACGGTTTCCATGAGATTGGGGATGAGGTCGGTGCGGCGCTTGAGTTGGACATCAATGCCCGACCAGCCTTCGCGCACCATTTGCCGCTTGGAAACGAGGCTGTTGTAAATGGTGATCGCATAGACCGCAGCAATCGCGACAATGCCTAAAAAGACCCATTCCATGGGCGAACTCCTCAAGAAAATTGGCCGGAGACTGGCAGGTCACAGGTCTGTTTGCAACATGCTACGGCGCGGTTGGACTTGACTTATTCTGCCCAACACCTAGCTTAAACACTATGAGTATGAGCCCGATCCATCGCTGCACCATCCTTGTCGAAGGATAGATGCCCTAGGCATGCCCGCGCCGGAGCCTGCTTAGGGCTCTAGGCACTTCGTCTCCCGGCACATCTCATTTTCAGTTTTTTCAACGGCCCGATGCTGCGCAGGATTTTGCGCGGCCGGACTATGCTCTCGGGGAGGTCGCCATAATGACCGAAATCCGTCGCGACTTGTCGCCTGCAATCGTGATCAGCAAGGCTGACCACACCAAGCTTTATGAACTCGCGCTGGCTGGGCTTGACCGCATGCCGGACGTGGCAGAGCGCTTGCTCACCGAACTCGACCGCGCCCGCGTAGTCGAGGATAAGAAGATTTCGGCGGAGGTGGCCCAGATGGGCAGCCGCGTGACCTATCAGACCAATTCGGGGCAAGAGCAGACTGTGACGCTGGCCTACCCGGCTGATGCGGACATTGAACAGGGCAAGATTTCGGTGATGACGCCAGTGGGCGCGGCTCTGATCGGGCTTAAAACCGGCCAGGCGATCACCTGGCACGACCGCAGCGGCAAGCGGCAGTTGTTGACGGTGGTTTCTGTCGAAGCGCCTGTCGCGGCTGAGTAAAACGAAAAGGCCGGTGTGATGAGCACCGGCTTTCTTTTTACCCGGATTGCTTGGGCAGATCGGCACTCACTGCATCGAGAACAATGTGGATTTCAGTGCCTTCTGCGTTACGCAAAACAAGCTCTGCACTGCCACCAATTGCATGCATATAGCGGCCTATCGTGGAGAGCAGCATGTCGTCGCCTTTTTCAGTTCGCGACACATTGCTTTGGGGAATGGCGGCACCGATTGCGACTTCTGCCTGGGTGACGCCTGCCGCGCGGCGCAATTCGGCCATCGCTTCACCGGCTAGCCGACGCGCACGTTTCTCGTTCAAACGTCCCTGCACATCCGCAGGAAGTTCGGCTCGCATATCGCTCCAGTGAACTGCGCCGGGCTTCATGCTCATCTCGCCTCTCCACAACGGCCTCAAGCCGATAACCACCACTCGTAACGCTGATCAGCCTTGGCGATCAGCTGCTTGTAAAAACGCGCAGAAGCCACTCCAGCTTTATCTCCGCCGCATAGAACGATCGCGTTTTGGTCTGGGTCGAACGCAAAAGCAACGCGCCATGCTCCCTTTGGCGTAAACACGCGGAGCTCTTTCATGTTCCGAAATTTTGATCCGTTCAAAGTGTCGACCTGCGGGCGCCCCAAGGTCGGTCCCTTGTCGCGCAAAAGATCGAAAGCCTCCCCGATAGCTTCCTTGACGGCGAGGGGCAGAACGCGAAATTCAGGAACATAGTCAGGATGAAAGACGACACTATAGCCATCCATGTCAGCCCCTGCAGCGTGTGCGGCCTAACCTTCCAGAGCGCCAGAATATACCTTGAAATGCATAAAGGCAATGCAAAGAAAAAGCCGATGCAGACGCACCGGCTTCTCAAAACTCTTGCGATGTCGACCGCTTACTCTGCGCCGCCGCCGGCGGTTTGGAGCCAGGCTTCGCCGCAGGCCTTGGCCAATTCGCGAATGCGCAGGATGTAGCTCTGGCGCTCGGTGACCGAGATCACGCCGCGGGCGTCGAGCATGTTGAAATTGTGCGAGGCTTTGACGACCTGTTCGTAGGCTGGGATCGCCATGGTCTGGCGATTGCCTTCAACGCCCTTAGCAAGGATCTCCTTGCACTCACGCTCTGCGTCTTCAAAGTGACGGAAGAGCATGTCGGTGTCAGCAGCTTCAAAGTTGTACTTCGAGGCCTCCTGCTCGTTCTGCAGGAAAACGTCGCCATAGGTGACTTTTTCGTCGCCTTCGCGGCCGTTGAAGTTGAGGTCGTAAACGTTCTCAACGCCCTGCACATACATCGCGAGGCGCTCAAGACCATAGGTGATTTCGCCCGGAACCGGGGAGCACTCAAAGCCTGCGACCTGCTGGAAATAGGTGAACTGGGAAACTTCCATGCCGTCGCACCAGCATTCCCAACCAAGGCCCCATGCGCCGAGCGTTGGGCTTTCCCAATCGTCTTCAACGAAGCGAATGTCGTGGACCGAAGCGTCAAGGCCGATGGCAGCCAGCGAGTCGAGGTAGAGCTGCTGGATGTTTTCCGGCGACGGCTTCAAAATCACCTGGAACTGGTAATAGTGCTGCAGACGGTTCGGGTTCTCGCCATAACGACCATCGGTTGGACGACGCGAAGGCTGAACGTAAGCGGCCTTCCACGGCTTAGGGCCGAGCGCGCGCAAGGTGGTCGCCGTGTGGAAAGTACCAGCGCCCATCTGCATGTCATATGGCTGCAAAATCACGCAGCCATGCGACGCCCAGAAGTTCTGGAGGGTCAGGATAAGTCCCTGGAAAGAGTTCTTAGGGTCCAAATGGGCGGGGCGAGAGGTCATGTCTGGGTCCGTCTGCTAGTGCGGCGGAAACTATTGATGGCAAGGGAGCCGGTCAAGCGCTCACAATGGCCTGCGCACTGTGCAGTGCTCCACTAGTGATAATTACCGCTGATCGTCTTTGCCTTTGGGGCGGTAGGTGCCGTCGCGGTCTTGTTCGAGTTCGATCACATCGGGACGGCTGCGCTCGGCCTTGTCGCGCTCGCGACGAAGCTGCTTGGCGCGTTCGGCGTCGCCATTGATCTTGCCCGACCAATCCTTCCAGATGCGGCGCACACCGAGATAAATGACCACGGCCAGAAAGGTGAACAGCAGAATGCGTAGGAGCATGGCTTAAAGTCCAAAGCGCGACCAGTGGGCGCGGTCATCTAGGGAAGTGGAGAGTTCGTCGACAAGCGTGCCGGCGGAGAGACCGAGGCGCGGCATGGCGAACATCGGTTTTTTGGGTGCGATGATTTTTAGCTCAACCTTGGGGCCGAAGCGCTCGCGCAAGGTTGCGTAAATGTCGCCAATACCATCGACAAGGCCCAGTTCGACACCACGCAAGCCGGTCCACCATTCACCGGTGAAGAGCGTATCGTCGTCGGCCTTAAGCTTGGCGCCGCGATAGGCTTTTACGTGATCGATAAAGACCTGATGAATTTCCAATTCCACCCATTTGATGCGCTCAACGTCTTCTGCCTTTTGCGGCATGAAGGGATCGAGGGTGGATTTGTTGCGGCCAGCGGTGTGGACGCGGCGTTCAATGCCCAGCTTGTTGATGGCTTCAACGAAGCCAAAGCCCGACATGATGACCCCGATTGAGCCAACAATGGAGGACGGATCGACGAAGATTTCGTCGCCAGCGACGGCGATAAAGTAGCCACCGGAGGCGGCAATATCTTCAACGAAAACCAAAACCGGCTTTTTGTGCTGATCGGCCAGTTCGCGGATGCGCTTGGAAATCAGGCGACTTTGGACCGGTGATCCGCCGGGGGAATTGATGATGATGGCCACGGCAGGCGCGGACTTCATCGTAAAGGCGCGCTGCAGGAGCGGCTCGACGCCGGCGATGTTCAAACGACCGGGACGGGACTCGGCGGCAATGGTGCCGTGCAGACGAACGACAGGCACGACTGGGTTGCGCTTGAGAAACTTCGCAAACCAATTTCGCTTACGATCATCTGCTTTTGTCATGCGTGTGCCCCTACTGTTCGACCTTATTTATGGTGCGCAAGGCCCGATTACCAGTCGAAGGGCCCCTGCCCCATAAGGATTGCGGAAAATTCTTGGCTAAACTCATTGCCTTGATCGCCGTGAAGATAATGCGTGGCGTGGAGCGTGAGTGGCGCGCGCGAGCCTTTGCGCCCGCGAATAAGAACACGTGAGGCAGGCTGGCCGGGCCGCGGCGCAAGGGGCAGAATTTCGATAGCACCAAAGCGCTGATCGAAGGCGGCAATGAGAGCCGCAAGACCGGTTGCTGGATACACAAAGATCGCGAGGCCCGAGGCCCGCGCGGCACCGGCTGCGGCCTTGCCCCAGAGTTCAAGCTCTGAATGGGCCATGTGTCGTGCGCCTTGCCGGTAGGCACCCGATGCGGCCGTGCCACGCCCTGCGTCAAAATAGGGCGGGTTCGCGATAACACAATCAAAGGCGTTTTCGGGGAATCCTGCTTCGCGGCGCGCTGTGGGTGAGGTGATATCGGCTGTGATGACCCGAGCGCGCTCGGCAAAGCCGTTTTCGCGAATATTGGCCTCCGCAATCAGGGCAATTTCCGAATCGCGTTCGCCTAGAGTGAGTTGATGGGTGCGATCGAGGCTCATGGCAACGAGCCCGGCAGTGCCGACACCAGCCCCCAAATCGAGCAGATGCGCGGTGTGCTTAGGGACGGAGGCGCCAAGCAAAACGCTGTCTAGCCCGGCCCTAAAGCCTTTTTGAGGTTGAGACAGAGTGAGGCGTCCACCCAAAAAGGCGTCGCGCGTTAGTGTTTGATGTTTTACAAAGTCGGTGGGCTGGTCTAGGGACATCGCATCCGGATGGCTTACTTCGCGTTATCCTATATGGGAGTGCGCGACAGTCTCAACCCGATTTGCCACCAAGGCGACAAGGACTTTACGACGGTGTCGGTTCTGCCCCAGACCAAAGAAGCGCCAGCGATGAACCCGGTTGAACGGCTTATGGCCGCGACCGCTGACGATATGGCCCTCGTTAACGAGATGATTTTGTCTCGCGCACACTCCCATGTGGACATGGTGCCCGAGCTGGCCCGCTACCTCATCGACAGTGGCGGCAAACGCTTGCGCCCCATGCTGACGGTCGCAGCCTCAATTCTGTTTGGGCGGAAAACGCCTTATGCGGTGAATTTCGCTGCGGCAGTTGAGTTCATGCACAATGCAACTCTGTTGCATGACGACGTGGTGGACGAGAGCGACATGCGTCGCGGCAAGCCTGCGGCCCGCATGGTGTGGGGCAATAAGGCTTCCATTCTTGTCGGTGACTTCCTGCTTGGGCAGGCTTTCATGATGATGGTGGAAACCAACAATATTGAAGCGCTTGGCGTGCTGTCCTCGGCTTCTGCGATTATGGCGGAAGGCGAAGTGTTCCAGCTCTCCAAGACTGGCGACCTGACGACCACGCCGGAAGACTATGCGGCCGTGATCCGCGCCAAGACAGCTGTGCTGTTTGAAGCAGCGTGTGAAGTGGGTGCATTGTCTGGTGGTGCCGATCAGGCTGGGCGTGATGCGCTCAAGCATTATGGGCTTGAGTTGGGCAACGCTTTCCAGCTCGTTGACGATGCGCTGGACTATGGTGGCCAGGCCGCTTCGCTCGGAAAGAATGTCGGCGACGATCTGCGCGAAGGCAAGATGACGCTGCCGGTTATTCTGGCGCTGCAATCGGCGACCGAAAGCGAACGCGCGCTCATTGCGTCGGCGCTGGGCAATATGGATGCGAGTGATTTGGAAGTGGCGCAGGTTGTGGCGATCTTCAATCGCTATGACACGCTGACCAAGACTCTCGAAAAAGCTCAAGCGCATGCGCAGGCGGCTATCGCGGCTCTCGACGCCCTGCCCGACAGCGAGATGAAGACCATTCTGGCCGACGTTGTCGTGCATTCGATTGGCCGCGCGGCCTAAGCGCAGATCAAGTTTTCCGCAAAGATTTGAGCCAAGCGGCGATTAGCTGCTTGGCTGCAGAAGCGGCGCTGCAGCAACCCAATAATCGGGGTGCAGGCGGCCCATTTGGGCCGCGGCTTCATGCGCCTGCCCCTCGGCGCCAAAGAGCGCAAAGCAGGTGGCGCCTGAGCCTGACATGCGGGCGAGAATACAGCCGTGCGTTTCCGCTAGCTCATCCACCAAAATACCAATTTCGGGCACGAGCTTGACCGCGGGCGGCTCAAGATCGTTGCGCGTTTCTGCCAGCCAAAGGCCCAATTGCGCCGGGCGCGTGAGCAGTTCGGGAAATTGAGGCAAAGGATAATTGTCGTGGCTGCGCAGGCGACGGAATACGTCTGCGGTAACAACGCCGATCAGTGGATTGACCAGCACGATGTAGAGCTTGGGGAAATCTGGCAAGGGCGAGAGGATTTCGCCAATGCCACGCGCAACGAGTGGGCGTGACACAAGGCAACACGGGACATCAGCGCCCAATGTTGTCGCGAGGTCCATTAACTCGCCCATGGGCGGGTGCTCAGGCGCGATATCAAGCAGAATGCGCAGCGCGGCGGCAGCGTCGGCCGAGCCACCGCCGATGCCAGAAGCGACCGGCAGGTTTTTGGTGAGGTGAAGCTTTAGCCCCTGCGGGGCGAGGCGGGGCCAGCGATTGCGGAAAGCCGCAACCGCCTTGAGCACGAGATTGGATGGCCCTGCATCAAGCCCCGCGGCGAAGGGGCCGCTGATGGTCAGACTATCCGCTTCCGCAGCTTCACCATCGAGGTCGTCACCCACACCCGCGAAGACGATCAGGCTTTCCAGCTCATGATAGCCGTCTTCGCGCCGACGGGTGATGTGCAGCGCAAGATTGATCTTGGCTGGGGCATCCTGCTGATAAACGACCATCAACGCGCGCTTACTTGGTTTCGTTCGCTGGGGTCAGGCCATCAGCCAGTTTCGGGTCCACGCGTTTTGTGACAACGCCAATGTCGTCCACCGATTTGGCAATCGTCCACTGGAAGCGCGCTTCGTTCTTGCGGCCAATTTTCCAGTAAGCGTCACCGAGGTGATCATTGATTTCTGGATCGTTGGGCAGGAGCATAACCGAGCGTTCGAGTGTTTCCACCGCCTCATCGAGACGTCCGAGCTTGTAGAAGGCCCAGCCCAAGGAATCGATGATGTAGCCATCCTGCGGTTGCTGTTCGACGGCCTTCTCGATCATGCCCAGAGCGCGATCAAGATGCATATCCATGTCGATCCAGGAATAGCCGAGGTAGTTGAGGACCTGAGGCTGGTCGGGATTAAGCTCGAGGGCGCGGAGGAAATCAGCTTCGGCCTTTGGCCATTCCTTGGCGCGTTCATAGGCAATGCCGCGAACATAATAATAGCGCCAATCGGAGGCCTGCTCGCCACCGGTGATGTCGAGCGCCTTAGTGTAAGCGTCTGCCGCTTCGAGGTATTGCTCGTCGGTTCGCAGGAGATCACCCAGCGCCGCGACCGCTTCGATGTCCTCAGGATTGATTGCGACGATATTGGTGAGACGACGAATGGCTTCCTCGCGGTCGCCCATATTGTCGAGATTCTGAGCAATGCGCACGACGGCCGTCGCCTTCATCGCTGAGGTCGCAGGGATGGCGTCGTAAATACCGTTGGCATCTTCATGCTGACCGGCGACGTCGAGAATCTGCCCCACCGCCAGTGAAATCACATCAGCAGATGGGTCGAGATATGTGCCCAAGCGCATGAACAGAAGGGCGAGATCAAAGCTGCGATCACGGGTCAGCGCTATGCCAATGCCGTGAAACATTTCAGCAGCGCCGATTTGCACATTGGTGGCAAAGGCCCCTGGCTTGCGCTGTTGATCGACGGCTTCGCGGACGCTGGTGATGAGCGGATGCGAAATGCCTTGCGCTTCATATTCATCGAGCACGTCTGTGGCTTCGTCAAAGCGACCATTGTTCGCCAGCAGGCGCGCGTAAACTTCGGCGATGCGCGCAACATAGGGCTCAACATCATAGGCGCGCTCAGCCAGCTGGAGAGCAAGCTTTTGATTGCCGGAGGTTTCGGCCATCAATGCGCGATGGAAAACGAGAAAGTCTTCCAGCCCGCTTTCGCCGAGATCCTTCATCAGCGTGTCGGCTTCAGCGCCCTTGTTGTCGCCAACCAGGGCCCAAGCGCGCAGGATATAAGCGGTGATGCCCGAAAAACTGCCGGGGGTAACGTTCTCAAGCTGACGTTCAACCGAGCTATACCGACGCTCTTTGAGGGCTTCGGTGGCAACAATCAGCTTGGCCAAATCATTGTTGCGATCGAGCTCAAGCGAGCGGCGCGCCGTTGAGGCAGCTTTGCCGATCTGACCATCTGCAGCGAGCGCGATAAAGGCGCGCTCCACGAGCATGTTGTTGTCCCAATCAGCCTCAGCCGCGTCCTGATAAAAGCGAGCGGCGTCTTCGGTGCTCAGTTCGGCGAGCGACTGATTGCCAGCCAGATAGGCGCCGGACACCGAAGGGCGTACGAGATTGATGATATTGCGCGCGACGTTTGACAGATCAAAGCTTGTTTGCGCTGCAATCGGCGATGCCAAGAGCGCGACGGATGCAGTGACAATCAGGCGTTTCGCCCAACGATGCGATAGGAAATTCACTGTTCTGAACTCTCCGTTGGCCACAATGGCAGCTTTGGCGGCAAAGATTGTCCGTTTTAGGACTGCGCCGCAAGGGCAGCTGTACCCCAAGAAAAATTACATACCGCTATAGTTTGGACCGCTGCCACCCTCAGGTGGGACCCATGTGATGTTCTGGGCCGGATCTTTGATATCGCAGGTTTTGCAATGCACGCAGTTAGCGGCATGAATGCGGAACACCGGCGCGCCACCGTCTTCGCTCATCTCATAAACGCCAGCAGGGCAATAGAGCGGCGCAGGCTCGCCAAATTTTGGCAGGTTTTCGCGGACGGGAATGGTTGGGTCGGCCAGCCTGAGGTGGACAGGCTGGTCTTCGTCGTGGGCGAGATTGGCCAGAAACACCGATGAACTGCGGTCAAAGGTGATTTTGCCATCGGGGCGCGGATAGGTTTTGCCGGGGCCCGATTTGCGCTTGAGCTTTTCGGCGTCGCGCGTTGGCACGCCCGCCAGCTTGAGCGGGGAGGCCTTGAAAATGGTTGAAAACCAAAGATCGGTGCCGATCGCCAGCGAACCAAAGATGGTGCCGAGCTTGCTCCAAAGGGGTTTGGCGTTGGCGACGCCTTGCAGTTCTTTGGCGATACCGGTGCGCATGATCGACTTGCCGAAATCCTCGATCCGATCATGGGCGCGCCCAGAGGCGAGCGCAGCGCCGACCGCGTCGGCGGCACCAATACCGGACAGAATGGCGTTGTGAATGGCTTTCAAGCGCGGGGCATTCATAAAACCGGCCGCGCAGCCGATGAGGCCACCGCCGGGGAAAGCGAGGCTCGGTATGGATTGCCAGCCACCCGCCGCAATGGTGCGCGCGCCGTAGGATAGACGCTCGCCGCCCTCTAGGAGGCTGGCGATGGAGGGGTGGGTTTTAAAAGCCTGGAACTCGTCAAAGGGCGAAAGGCTGGGTTCGGCATAGTCGAGATAGGTGACGTGGCCGACATAGAGCTTGTTGTCTTCGGCGTGATAAACGAAGCCACCGCCATTGGTGTCATTGCCGAGCGGGAAGCCGAGGTAATGATCCACCCTGCCCGGCTGGTGTTTGTCTGGCGACACCTGCCAAACTTCCTTGATGCCGAGGCCATAGTGCTGTGGGATTTTCGCGAGGTCAAAATCGGCGATCACGTGTTTGGCGAGCGAGCCGCGCGCGCCTTCGGCGATCAGCGTATATTTGGCCTCGAGCGCAATGCCTTCGGCAAAACCATCCTTGGGATTGCCGTCGCGGTCGCGCCCAAGATCGCCGGTGATGATGCCACGCACCGGGCCGTTCTCTGATTGCAACACGTCGACCGCAGCAGTCATCGGGAAGATATCGACGCCCAATTCAGTAGCTTGTTCCCCCAGCCACTGCACCAAGCGGCCAAGGCTGATGATCACGCCATCCTTGGTTTTGAGTTGCGGCGGCACGAGTGCGTGCGGGAGCGGGAAATCACCGGTTTTTGTCAGGAAATGGTAGGAATCGCTGGTCACATCGGGGCCGACGGGCGCGCCTTTGAGCCGCCAGTCGGGGATCAGCGCGTCGAGGCCGACCGGATCCATGACGGCTCCGGAAATAATGTGTCCACCGATTTCGGCGGCTTTTTCCACCACGGTCACGGCAATGTCAGGGAAACGCTGTTTGAGGCGAATTGCAGCGGCAAGCCCGGAAGGACCGGCCCCGACAATCAGCACATCTGTGGACAGTATCTCTCTATTGCCGGCTTCAGCCATGTGGATTCTACCTTTGGGGCCCGCGCGCGACTGTTCGCACCCGTTGGGGTGTGACATAACAGGGGCAATGTCTCAAGATCAGCAACTCAACAACGACGAATTGCTCTCGGTTCTCGAATGGTATCGAGCAGCCGGGGTCGACCTCGCCGTGGGTGAGGACGCAATTGATCGGTTTGCGCAGAAGACACAACAGGCTGCCGCGCCACGCGCCGCCGTACAGTCGATGCAACAGGCGTCCCAGCCTGCAGCCCCGCCGCCGCTCGCGGGACCAATCGGTGGCGACCCGGGTGAAGCCCAAAGATTGGCCGCAGAAGCCCCAACCTTAGAGGCGCTTAAGGCAACCCTCGAAAGCTATGACGGGTGTGGCCTCAAATTTCGCGCCACACAATTGGTGTTCGGCGAAGGCAATCCTGAGGCCAAGATCGTTATTATCGGCGATCCTCCTGGGGCAGATGAAGACCGTGAAGGGCGTCCTTTCGCGGGGCGAACTGCGGATTTGCTGACGCGGATGCTCGCCTCCATCGGGCTCGATTGGGACAGCGTTTATGCGCTCAACACCATTCCGTGGCGTCCGCCCGGTAATCGCGCGCCGACGCCAGAAGAGCTTTCTTTGTGCCTGCCCTTCCTGCACCGCCATGTTGAGCTGATCGGGCCGCGCCTCGTGATGACGATGGGCCAGATGGCGACGCAGACTGTATTCCAGTCCACCAGCAGCATCATCAAGATGCGCGGCAAGTGGCAGGATGTGAGCATTGGCAACCATACGGTGCCAGCGATTGCGACGTTGCCGCCCGGTTATCTGTTGCGCAACCCGGCTGCCAAGCAGCAGGCTTGGCGCGACCTCTTAAGTTTCAGATCAAGAATGGCAGAATTGTCTCTGCCTTAAGTCTGTGTTCGTACTTGCTCAAAGATAATCCCCGGACTGTTCGCGGTGTGTCGCGTTACGGTCATATTGGACTGGTTGAAGACCAGAATAATTTAGCGGGTACGTTTTGCGGCATGGCTTCCGTCATTAAAATTTACGCCCTGTTCCTCGGCTCGGCACTCCTGATGTTCGGCGGCGGCCTGCAGGGGCTTTTGCTTTCCGTCCGTGGCGCAGAAGAAGGCTTCTCACTGTTTTCGCTGGGTCTGATCGGCACGGGCTGGTCGATCGGCTTTGTGGCAGGCTCTATCTTTGTGCCCTTTGTGGTGCGCAAGGTCGGGCATATTCGCGCCTTTTCGGTGATGGCGGCGATCGGCACGATCACGATACTGCTCAATCTCTTGATGATCAACGATGTCAGCTGGATCGTGTTGCGCGCGCTCTCTGGCTTCTGTTTTGCCGGCGCGGCAATGATCGTCGAGAGCTGGCTCAATGAAGTGGCTGACAATCGCAGCCGCGGCACCATCTTCTCGATTTACACCACCATCAATATGACCGCCTCGACCATGGGCCAATTGGCCATGTCGGTGACGGGCACTGCGGGCTATATCCCCTTCATTATCGGCGCGATCAGCTTTATCTGCGCGGTTTTGCCAACCGCCATGACGTCGAGCCCACAGCCGCGTCCTCTGACCTCGGCCAAGCTCGACCTGCCCCTGTTGATCAAGACATCGCCGGTGGCGGCTGTTGCCGCGCTCTGCTGTGGCATGGCCAATGGTGCGTTCGGCACGCTCGCGCCGGTGTACGGCTTTGAGCAGGGGATGGACGCCAGCGGCATTGCGCTGCTGTTTGCCATTGCCGCTATTGCTGGCGCTATCGGACAGATCCCCTTTGGACGCTTGTCCGATAAGATCGACCGCCGCAAGGTTATGGCAGGCCTCGGTTTTGGCGCAGCGGCCGTGGGGCTGCTGGTTGTCCTCTTTAACCCTGGGCCAGGCTTCCTGATGTTCGCGCTATTTGGCCTTTATGGGCTGGCGGCGAACCCGCTTTATCCGATCTCGGTGGCCCATGCGAACGACTTTGCTGTCGATGGGCAATTCGCCAAGGTGGCAGGTGGCATGTTGCTGATCCACGGGATCGGCCTTGCCATTGGCCCGACGGCCGCGTCGATCCTGATGGGGCAAATTGCGCCGATGGCGCTGTTTATGGTGACGGCAACCTTCCACGCGCTGGTCGCCACTTTTGCACTGCTGCGTATGCGCGCCCGCAAATCGAAAGATGCGTCGGAACGCGCGCCGTTCAAACCAATGGGGACTGAGACGCCAGAAACGGTGAACCTTGATCCGCGCAGTGACATCGAAGCGTCGCAGGATTTTTCTGTTGCGAGCGAAGAAGCTGTGCCAGAGGAACTGCGGAACACGAATGGAGACGGCTATGTTCAAGGCAGCAAGGTTTGACGATCGGGCGTTTCGTCCCCTTACCATAGCAGTCGTGGCGGTTTCCGATACACGTACTCTGGAAACTGACACTGGCGGCGCGCTGTTAAAGTCACTGCTCGAAGCGGATGGCCACATCTGCTTTGAGCGCGTGGTAGTGCGCGACGACATTCAAAAGATCCGCGCCGTGGTACAGGGCTTTGTCGCCAACCCCGATGTTGACGTGGTCCTGACCACCGGCGGCACCGGGTTTTCGGGGCGCGATGTGACCCCAGAGGCAATCGAGCCTTTGTTCGATAAGCGCATGGAGGGGTTCTCCGTGCTCTTTCACCAATATTCGGCCACCACGGTGGGCACGAGCTCGATCCAATCGCGGGCGACTGCGGGGTTGATTGGCGAGACCTTTGTGTTCTGCCTACCGGGTTCGCGCGGCGCCTGCCGCGATGCGTGGGAGGGTATTCTCACTCACCAGCTCGATTACCGGCACAAGCCGTGCAACTTCGTCGAGCTGATGCCCCGGCTCTCGGAACGATAACAGCATAAAAAAACGGCGCCTGAGGGCGCCGTTTCTTTTTCATTAGTGGCCAGCGAAACCTTCGCCCGGACCTTCGCCTTCCGGCTTTTTGACAAACCAAGCGGCAATCAGCATCAGCACGGTGGCAATGCCACCGCAGATGAAGCTGGCTCGAACGCCTGCGGCCATAGCTTCTACCGGGGCAATGCCCTCAGCCATTTGTGCGGCAGAGGTCAGGCTCATCAGCGCCACGAAGAGCGCGATACCGGCGGCACCAGCAACCTGCTGCACCGAGCTCAGGGTCGCACTGGCGTGCGAGTAGAGCGGCTTAGGAACAGAACCCATTGCGGCGGTGAACATTGGGGTGAAGACAAACGCCAGACCAATGCTCATGATGATGTGGGCGGCGACAACCAGCCAGACCGGGGTATCGGTACCGACGAAGCTGAAGAACCACATGACAGCGGAAACGGCGAAGACACCCGGCACCATCAGCGGACGCGGACCGTATTGGTCATAGAGGCGACCAACGAGCGGCGCGAGAACGCCCATGATCAGACCACCGGGCAGCATCAGCATGCCGGTCTGCAGCGTATCAAGACCGAGAACCTGCTGGGTGTAGAGCGGCAGCATGATCGAGGAACCGAGCAGCGCCACCATCGCCAAAGAGGCGGTGACCAGCGAGACAGAGTAATTGCCGTGGGTCAGAACGCGCAGATCAAGCAGAGCCTTGTCGGACTTCTGGAGCTGGATCTGGCGCCAGACGAAAATGGCCATAGCGACAACGCCGACGACCACTGGAACCCAAGCCGGCATCGACGCGCCCTGCTCGGCGGCGTGTTCAACACTACCGCCATGACCGCCACCGCCCAAACTGGAGAGACCGAAGACCAGACCACCAAAACCGAGAGCCGACAGGATCACCGAGATGACGTCGAGCGGGGTCTTGCGTGGTTCGGAAACGTTCTGAACCTTGAGGTAGCCGACGACCAGCGTAACAATCGCAATCGGCAGGGTGAAGTAGAACATATAGCGCCACGCGAAGTGGGCGAGGATGAAACCACCAATGGTCGGGCCAATGGCAGGCGCCACCGACATAACGATGGAGATATTGCCCATCACCTTGCCACGACCATTTGCAGGAACCAGCGACATAACGGTGGTCATCAGCAGCGGCATCATGATCGCGGTGCCAACGGCCTGCACGACACGACCGACAATCAGCAACTCAATGCCTGGCGCAATCGCACAAATCAAAGTGCCGACCGAGAAAATCGAGATCGACGCCGTGAAAATCGGACGCGTGTGGAAGCGCTGGAGCAAATAGCCGGTGATCGGGATCACGATGGCCATAGTCAGCAAAAATGCTGTCGTCAGCCACTGGGCAGAACCAGCCGTGATGTTGAGATCAATCATGAGCTGCGGAATGGCAACGCTCATGATGGTCTCGTTCAAGAACATGACAAAGGCCGACACCAGCAAAAGGGCTATGACCAGATTATTGCGCGCCGCATCTTCCGGCTGGTGTGGCGCAGCCTTAACGGCTCCGTCCATCGTCGCTTGCGACATCGTATTACCTCAAAAAATAAGCGCAAACAGAACCGACGACGGGAGGCCGCTCTGGTTCAGTTGCGATGCAGTGTCTAATTTCGGTGTCAGGTCATGTCAGTAGGATGACACTAGGGCATCCAACGCGCCTTGGGCGTCTTGGAGAACTGCGAGTGAGCAAGACAGAGCCAAGTTCTCTATGCCCCTTGCCTCCCTTCGTAAAGTCTTGAAGTGCATGGCAGCCTTGACCATATGACGCACAAAGACACCTCGCGGAACTTATTTGTTCTTGTTACGTTCTCCTAATTAACCTAATGAGAAGATGTCGGCTGAAGAGCGCGATTCTTCCGTCGGGTTTGAGCTGGAGACACCAGATGGCGCTTTATCAGGCCCCCTCTTTCGAAGCATTGGAACGTCTTAGCCGCAGCAGGGATGCAGACCTGACGCGCCGCGAACTGGTCAACCCGGATCGTATTCGCGGGCGCGGTGCGCAGTCCAATGCCAGTGGCCGATTTGAAGCGTTCCAGCGCGAAAGTTTTGACGATGGTTGGGACAATGTAGAGCCCATGCCGGTGTTCGAAACGGTGGAACACACCGAACGCGCCAAATCGATCATTACCAGCAACGACAGTCCCGATATCGCCTTTGAGCGGTCCATCAATGCTTATCGCGGTTGCGAGCATGGATGCTCTTATTGCTTTGCGCGGCCAAGCCACGCCTATCTCGGGCATTCGGCCGGGATTGATTTTGAGCGCGATATTTATGTGAAGACCAATGCGGTTGAGACGCTCAAGGCCGAGTTCGCCGCCAAGAATTATCGTCCAAAGCCAATTGCCATGGGCACCAATACCGACCCCTACCAGCCAGCCGAGCGCAAGCACCAGCTGACCCGTGGGATTTTGGAGGTGATGCTGGAGACCAAGCATCCGGTGATGATCACCACAAAATCGGCCCTTATTCTGCGCGATCTCGATCTACTGGAGAAATTGGCAAAGCTTGGACTGGCCAAAGTTGCGATTTCGGTGACGTCGATGGATCACAAGCTGAGCCGCAAGATGGAGCCGCGCGCCTCATCGCCTGCCCGTCGGCTTGAGGCCATAAAGGGGTTGAGTGAGGCCGGGATACCGACCGCAATTTTTGCGTCGCCCATGATCCCGGCGATCAATGATATGGAATTGGAGCGCATTCTCGATGCGGGCAAGGCGCAAGGAGCGATCAGCGCGCAGATGATCTTGCTGCGCCTGCCCGGCGAGGTGCGCGATGTGTTCCGCGAATGGCTGTTGCGCCACTTCCCTGACCGCGTACGGCATGTGCTTTCGCTGGTGCGCGATACGCACGCGGGGAAAGATTATGACTCGCGCTTTGGTACGCGCATGACCGGCGAAGGCCCATATGCCACGCTGCTGAGCCAGCGCTTTGAAAAGGCCCGGGAGCGCTATGGGCTCGACGCCAAGCTGCCACCACTGCGCAATGATCTTTTCGTGGCGCCCAAGCTCGAAACCAATCAGCTGAGCCTTTTCTAAGCGGCTAGCACTTTTGATTTGATCAGATCGAGTACGGCGGGATTGGTGTAGTCCGGCGTGGCAAGGGTCGCGCCTGCTTTGCGCAGTTCGCTTTCGGAAATGCCGGTGGCGAGGCCAATTGTGGTAATGCCTGCACCTGTGGCCGAGGCTATGCCGGTGCGAGAGTCCTCGAATGCGACGCTGTTGGCCGCCACCGCGTTGAGGTGGCTAAGGCCTGTCAGGTAAGGCAGTGGGTGCGGCTTACCCTGCGCCAGATCATCGGCTGAGATGATGTGCGAAAAATACGACCGCGCCTTGATGCCATCGATGATGAGGTCGGCATTGGCCATTGGGGCATTGGTAACAGCGGCCATGGGAATGGCGTGACTGCGTGCCCATTCGAGTAGATCCATCAAGCCCGCGAGCGGCTCAATCGAAGTCGCGACCAATTCGCGGAACAGCGCTTCCTTGCCGTCGAGAATTTGCTTACGGCGCTCGAGGCTTTCGCCGGGAATGAAATGGGCAGCGATGGCTTCATTGGCGAAGCCTTGAATATGTTTGGCGTAGATCTCGTGGTCAATGACATGCCCATAAGGGCCAAACACCTGATTAAAAGCCGCGAGATGGATCGGATCGCTCTCCATCAAAGTGCCATCAATATCAAACAGTAAGCCAGCGCCGAGATTAAGGGTCATATCCAAGCCTTCAATTGCGAGGCTCGGTTAGCACATGGCAACAGAGGCGTCATCTCTGGACTTAGTATTGGGCGACCTTGCGCGCGTGCGTAGACATAAAGTCCAGCGAAGCTAGGACGCCTTGTGTCGAAAGGCGCGTTTCGACCGGGCGTATCTGGCCGACGACCGGCACCGAGAGGATGAGCGCGTTGCGCTCTTTCATGTGCTCCAAAACTGTCGCAGACAGCGCTTCATCAGCGATAAAGAACTGATTGATGGTGTTGTCTCGGATTTCCAACGAGGTACCCATCTTCAGCGCAATCGGCGGGAGGTTGGTGAACTTGAGCTGTATGGGTCGCGACTGGTCATAGCTCAGCTTGTCGGCAGCGACAGTGATGGCGATATCGGTCGCGCCATCTAAGCGGTTGAGCACCATTGTCAGCTTATAGACGGGCAGGTTTGCCGAATTCATCTCTTGGCTCGCGGTACTCGCAAAGCACGAGTAGCCGTACCAGGAGTTCGCTTCTTCATCGATGAAATTGGGACAGGCAGCGAGCCAATCGCGATTGTATTCGCGATACTCGCCCGACGAATGCTGAAACGGCTGAGCGGCGGCTGAGACGCAAAACAGCAATGGGACAAGAGCGAAACCAGATCGACGCACGTGAACTCCTCTCCTTTGCTCCTCAACCAGACTCTTGTATCAACCTGCTGGGCTTGCCGATACCAACAATCGGCTTGGTTTGAGGTATCCCTATGGCAAAGCGAAAAGATCTTCACACAGCTCCAGCAGATCTTTTCACCGCCCCCGCTGCCGGGCCGGACTTTAGCCATGAGACCATGCTGCTCGATCGCGGCGCACTTTATGTTGCCGGTGTCGATGAGGCAGGACGAGGTCCCCTTGCAGGGCCCGTGGTGGTTGCGGCTGTTCGCCTGGACCCCAACCGCATCCCGCAAGGGCTCAACGACAGTAAGAAGCTAACCGAGGCCAAGCGCGAGGCGCTTTATGAAGAGATCATGGCCTGCGCCGACGTCGCTATCGTGAGCGCGCCGCCGACAGACATTGAAACCCTCAACATTCGTGGGGCGACGCTTGCGGCTATGGCCAAGGCCGTTGCAGCCCTTCCGCAAAAGGCCGACCGCGCGCTTATCGATGGGCGCGATGTGCCACCGGCCCTGCCCTGTCCCGGAATTGCTCTGGTCGGTGGCGACGGGCGCAGCGTGTCGATTGCGGCGGCATCTATTGTCGCCAAGGTCACGCGCGACCGCATGTGTGCCATTATGGATGCTGACGCGCCCCATTTTGGCTTTTACTGCCACAAGGGATATGGCACCGCTGCGCATATGAAGGCCTTGAAATTAAACGGCCCATGTCGCCACCACCGCAGTGAATTCGCCCCAATAGCGGCCCTGCTTGCGGCAGGTAATGCGAGAGAATTGGAGAATTAACTCCTCGCTAACCCATTAAGAACGCTCCATTAACTTCAGCACGCTATAACGGGCTTGTTAGTATTGCGTTAGGGTTAAGAGCATGTTGAGTACCGCGCGTACGGTCGCCAAGACCGATGCGGAAAGGGAGACTTCACGTCTTCCGATCGATACTGTCCTCATGGGCGATTGCATCGACCATATGAACAGCTTGCCGGCCGGCTCTATCGATCTCATTTTCGCAGATCCCCCATACAATTTGCAGCTGGAACAGGGCCTCACCCGCCCGGACCAGAGCAAAGTCGACGCCGTCGATGACGATTGGGACAAGTTTGAAAGCTTCGCCCATTACGATGAGTTCACACGCGCTTGGATGGCTGCTGCCCGCCGCGTTTTGAAGCCCGATGGGGCGATGTGGGTCATCGGCTCCTACCACAACATTTTCCGCGTTGGCACGGCATTGCAGGACCTTGGGTTCTGGATGATGAACGACATCGTTTGGCGCAAGGCCAATCCGATGCCGAACTTCCGTGGCACACGCTTTACCAATGCGCATGAGACGCTGATCTGGGCTGCCAAAAGCCAGAAGAGCCGCGTCACCTTCAACTATGAAGCCATGAAGCTGGCCAATGACGACACGCAGATGCGGTCTGACTGGCTCTTCCCGATCTGCACCGGCAATGAGCGCCTCAAGGGTGAAGACGACAGCAAGCTGCATCCGACGCAGAAGCCGGAAGCGCTGCTGTTCCGCATCCTGAACGCGACCACTAAGCCAGGCGATATTGTGCTCGATCCATTCTTCGGCACCGGCACAACTGGCGCGGTCGCTCGCAAATTGGGTCGTCACTTTATTGGGATCGACCGCGAAGAAAATTACATCAAGGGTGCACGTGAGCGTATCGCCGCCATTCGCCCAGGTGTTTTCGAAGCGCTGCAACAGATTAAGCCGAAGCGCAAAGAAACGCGCATTCCATTCGGTTCCTTGGTTGAACAGGGACTAATTGAAGTCGGCGCTGAACTTTTTGATAGCCAACGACGTTTCACTGCCATGGTTCGTGCAGACGGCTCACTCGTCTCAGGCCACCATCAGGGTTCGATCCACAAGGTCGGCGCTCTGGTGACTGGAGCTGAGTCATGCAACGGGTGGACTTTCTGGCACCACGAACAGAACGGCGCTGTCGCCCCGATTGATAGTCTTCGGGAAGGCATCCGCCAACAACTCGACCGACTTTCTGCCTGAGGTTGACCTCCAAAGCATTCGTCAGGCTACTATATGGCCGCTGGTTCGCCAGCGGCCTTTTTGTTGCTGGGGGATGAGACATGGTGGTCACTATTCGCGCCATCACCTTGGGCGATGCAGCGGGGTATAATGCTGTGCTGGGCGCTGTAGCTCGGGAGCAGAAATATCTGCGTATGACCGATGCGCCGCCCATCGAACGCACCCGAAACTTCGTCGCCCACAACATTGAAAGGCGGAACCCACATTTGGTTGCGGTGAACCAAGATGTGGTCATCGGCTGGTGCGATATCTGCCGCGAACCCGATATGGCGAGGCATGTTGGCAGCCTCGGCATGGGCGTCATGAGTGGTTTTCGGGGGAGAGGCGTTGGGAGCGCGCTCATGAAATCGGCACTCGCAGCGGCAAAAGAAGAAGGCTTCAAGCGGATTGAGCTTGAGGTTTATGCCAGCAATACGAAGGCCATTGCCCTTTATGAGCGCTTCGGATTTGAGCGTGAGGGATTAAGGCGCAAGGCCGTGTGCATTCAGAACGCTTGGGACGATGTCGTCCCAATGGGCTTGCTCTGGCTTTAGACGGCGTTCTCAAAACCTGCAGCCGCCAGAACTTTGCGGAAAAGCGTCGGCAAGGCCTCGCCCCTGAGCCCCTGAGGCTCTGCCCACCAGCCTTCGGACAATGCGTCACTCGGCACAACAGCAGACCAGACTTCCAGCTCCAGCCGGAAGTGGGTGAAGACATGGACGATTTGCCCGCGCGGGCGCCAATCGGCGGAGACGGGATATAGCGGCTCGCCCAGACTATCGCCCCAAACAGACGTCGGCACTTCGGTCATGCTGGCGAGCAGTCCCTTGCTCGGACGGGTGCGCAGATAAACATCGCCTGCACTATCGAGCATGACAAAAGCATGGCCCTTGCGGACAGGCTTTTCGGCTTTGACCGGTTTGACGGGATAGACCAGCGGCTGGCCCTCTTGGCGGGCTTCGCAGCCATCATGCAAAGGACAAATCAGGCAGGATGCAGTGCGGGGCGCGCAAATCGTGGCCCCCAAATCCATCATGGCCTGAGCAAAGTCGCCAGCGCGCGAGGGAACAGCAAGCTGCAAGGCAGAGCGGAGCTCGGGTTTGGCGTCGCGGACCGGAATATCGAGAGCGTAGTAGCGAGCCAAGACACGGTCGAGATTGCCATCGAGCACGGCGATCTCTTCATCAAAGCAAATGGCAGCGATCGCCGCGCTGGTGTAGGCGCCAATGCCGGGTAGGCCCTGGAGAGCGATGGAGGTTTGCGGAAATGTGCCGCCATGCTCGGCGACCACCGCGACCGCACAGGCGTGAAGATTTCGCGCCCGGGCATAATATCCCAAGCCCGCCCATTCGCGCAGCACGCTGTCGAGCGGGGCTGCCGCCAGATCATGCACGCTTGGCCAAAGGCTGATGAAGCGGGTGAAATAGGCTTTTACCGCTGCAACAGTTGTCTGCTGCAGCATGACCTCGCTGAGCCAGATCCGGTAGGGATCCGGCTTTATCCCCTGTTTGCGCGCTTCGGGCGAAACGCGCCAAGGCAGATCGCGCGCATGAGTGTCGTACCAGCGCAGAACGCCGTCTGAATCGATGGGATGGGGGGCAGAAAGGGGCATAAGGTGACCTATGCCGGGCACAGTTTTCTGGCAAGCCCCGTAGCATTACCGCGAATTCACTTGTCTGGGTGCCGTCCGTGACCATATTTGGGGCATGGCAGACAAACTACCCGAATATAAGCGGCGCAATAGGGCGACCTCGGTGGCGGACGCTCTGTCGGGCGCGCTCGACCCCGTGCTGCGCAAGCGCGGCTTTGCCGGTCGGGATATTCTTACCCAGTGGCGCAATATCGCGCCGCGCCCCTTTGACGAAACAACCCAGCCACACAAGCTGAGCTGGCCCAAAATTGCCAATAGCGCTGAAGGCGCTACTCTTTATATCCGCTGCGCGCCGGGCACTGCATTGTTTGCCCAGCATGAGGCGGCCAACATCGCCAAGGCGGTGAACCTTTATTTTGGATATGTACTGGTGGACCAGGTGCGCCTTTCGGCAGAACCGTTCATCACCAATTCAGGTCCAAAGACCGATAAGGCCTACGAACCGAGCCCAGAAAGCTTGGCAAAAGTAGGCAAGTTGACTGAGACAATCGAAGACGACAGCTTGCGTCAGTCGCTCACAACCCTTGGCCTAGCGCTCGCACGCAGGGCTGAAACGAAACGGAAAACATAGGCGATCAACGCCTGTTGATGTCAAAGCCCTCTTGCCGACACTTTTCTCCAGTGTAGTGTCCGCAAAATTGGAATTAGGAGCTAAACGTGAAGTTCAATCGCCGCGATACACTCATTCTTGCAGCTGCCGCGTCGGCGGTAAGCGTTGCTGGCATTTCCGCAGCACAGGCTGCTGATGGTGATATGGTCGATGTTGCCAAGCTTATGGCTCCTGCTGGCGACATTGCTGACAAGTTCGAAGGCAATGCCGACGCGCCTGTCACCGTGATTGAATATGCATCGCCAACTTGCCCGCACTGTGCGGCGTTCCATAACAACGTTTATGGCCCGTTCAAGGAACAGTATATCGAAACCGGCAAGGTGAAATTCATCGTCCGTCCGTTTGCGCGTAACGCAATCGACGCGGCCATCTTCCTGCTTGCTGAAGCTGCTGGCGAAGACAACTACCACAATGTCATCGCGACCTACTTCAAGACCATGAACGAATGGAGCATGTCGGATAAGCCACGCGACGCGATCTACGCTGTCGCGCTGCAGTTGGGCTTCACCGAAGAGAGCTTCAACGCTGCTCTGACGAATCAGGCTATCTTCACTGGTATCGAAGCGCAGCGCGAACAAGCAGTGAATGAGTTTGGCCTTTCCGGGACCCCGACCTTCTACGTCAACGGCAAGACGCTTTCTGGCGGTAAGTCGCTCGAACAGCTGGCTGAAGCCATCGACCCGCTGGTCCCTGCCGACTTCGTCGCTCCAGCGGCGCAGTAATTCGGCCCTGTCTGAGCAATTTAGCGCAGACATAAGATTTGAGAGGGTGCGCATAGCGCGCCCTCTTTTGCGTTGCCGCGCGCCGTCATGAAATTTCAGCGGCTCAAGCTTCACGGCTTTAAATCCTTCCCCGATGAAAGCGTGCTCGTCATGGAGCCAGGCCTGACAGGCATTGTCGGCCCCAATGGCTGCGGGAAATCGAACCTCGTCGAAGCGATGCGCTGGGTGATGGGCGAGAGCTCATACAAGGCCATGCGCGCCTCGGGCATGGACGACGTTATCTTTTCCGGCTCGGGCAATCGCTCGGCGCGCAATTCTGCCGAAGTGACGCTGGTGCTGGATAATACCGACCGCAGCGCGCCAGCAGCGCTGAACTCAGCCGATGTTTTGGAAGTGACGCGCCGGATTGAGCGCGAAGCCGGCTCTGTCTATCGGGTGAACGGGAAAGAAGTGCGGGCACGTGACGTGCAGATGCTGTTCGCTGACGCCTCCACGGGTGCGCACTCTCCTTCTATGGTGCGGCAGGGACAGATCGGCGAACTTATCTCGGCCAAACCCACGGCGCGCCGAGCACTGCTTGAAGAAGCGGCGGGGATTTCGGGCCTGCATTCGCGGCGGCGCGAGGCGGAAATCCGGCTTCGGGCGGCTGAAACCAACCTTGAGCGCGTTGACGATGTGGTCGCGCAGATCGAAAGCCAGCTTGAAACCCTCAAGCGGCAGGCGCGTCTGGCCACGCGGTATCGCGCCCTGTCAGGGGATATTCGGCGCACGGAGGCGACACTCTTTCATATCCGCTGGGTTGCGGCGCGCGTCGCCGAGAAAGAAACTGAAGCAGCGCAGGCGGTGATCATTCGTCAACTGGCGGATGCCACCCACGCCGAACACCAGGCCCAAAAGGCCGCCGAACTGGCCGAAGCCGCAGTTGCCCCGCTGCGGGAGCGGGAAGCTGTGACCGGAGCGGTGCTGCAACGCTATACGATTTTAGCAGAGCAATTGGCCGAAGAAGCACGGCGCATGAGCCAGCGGCGTGTTGAGCTGCAAAACCGGCTGCAGCAGATCGCAGCCGATGGCCAACGTGAGCGTGCGCTGGTTGCGGAATGCGAAGCAGCGATAGACGCCTATAATAATGAGCGCGCTGATCTCGAATATGAACTTGAAGGATCGCAGGACGAGAGCGTAACCGCCCGCCAAGAGGCTGAGTTGGCGCAAGCCGCGGTCACGCAAGCGGACGCTGCGGCCCGGCAGGCAACCGAAGCTTTGGCGCAATTGCGCGCAATGCGCAGCCAAACGCAGCGCAATGCCCAAGAGGCCATGACGCGCAAACGCAGCCTCGCCCAGCAGTTGGCCGATCTGGAAAGCGACTATCAGCGTGTGATCGATGCACTCAACGCGGACCAGACCGTTTCGGCACGACGCGATATTTTAGAGGGTGCGCAAGAGGCAGCCGAAATCGCTGAGGCCAATGCGCTGGAGGCGGAAGCCAAGGTTCACCTCGCGCAAGAAAAGCTCGATGGCGCGCGACCGCGCCTTGGCGAGCTGGAAACGCTGGTGACGAGCCTTGAGGCGGAAGCGGCGACGCTCAATAAAATGCTGGTGACGGGCACGGGGACGTGGCCCGCTATCGTCGATGAGCTGCAGGTTGAGCCGGGGTATGAAACTGCGCTCGGCGCGGCATTGGGCGATGATCTCGAAGCTTCATCGGACAGTGACGCGCCGATCCATTGGTCCCCAGCCCTAGACCGCAGTGAAGATCCGAACCTGCCGCAAGGGGCAGAGCCCTTATCGCGCTATGTTTCGGGCACGCCGCAACTCAAGCGTCGTCTTGACCAGATTGGTCTTATTGATGCGGCAGACGGCCCAAGCCTAATCCGAGCCCTTAAGCCCGGGCAGCGACTGGTGACACTTGAAGGGGCTGTTTGGCGCTGGGATGGTTTGATTGCTGCAGCTGATGCACCGAGTGCAGCGGCGCTGCGTCTGGCGCAAAAGAACCGCCTCGTTGAGCTGGATGAAGACATCATTCGCGCAAAGGGCGAACGCAATGCCTGGAAGCGCGAGGTCGATGCTCACGCGACAGCGCTTGACGGAGCACGGGGCAGCGAACGGCAATGTCGGGAAGCGTGGCGCACTGCGCAACACGCTATCGCCACGGCGCAGGCTGAACTCGACAAAGCCCAGCGCGCTCTTTCCGATCTCACCACTCGCAAATCGACGCTGGAAGATGCAAAACTCCGCGTGGCGAGCAGTGTGGGTGACGCGGAAATGGCCGAACAGGCCGCGCTCGACGCTTTGGCAGATCTGGCCGATGAAGACACGATGGCTGCGGCGGCTCAGGCGACACAAAGCCATGTCGTTGTTCTGCGCGAAAAAGCCGATGCGGCGCGCCTCAGCCTCAACACGCTCGAATCAACCAAGCGCCTGCGTACGACGCGCCTTGAGCAGTTGACGCGAGACATGGCCTCCTGGCAGCGCCGCCTTGATGGCGCGCGCAATCAATTGGCGACACTTGATGACCGCACCGCCGATGTGCAGGACCAACTCGCCGATATGGCAGATTCGCCAGACGGGTTTGACGAACGCAAAGCCCAGCTCGATGAGCAAATCGACATCGCCAGCGAGGATCACCAAGCCGCCGTCGAACGATTGAATAATGCACAAACCGCGTGGCGGGAGACCGACCGAGCGGTCAAGGCCGCAAACGATGCTCTCAATAATGTCCGCATTGAGCTTACCCGCGTCGAAGAGCGGCTCAAGGGGATCATCAGCCAGCGCCTGCAGATTGAGCGGCAGACCGAAGAGAACCTCGGCATTCCGGCAAGCCGCACGCTGGAAGCATCAGGCATTCGCCCGGAAGAACCGCTGCCCGCGGAGCAACCAACCGAACACAAGCTCGAGCGGCTCAAGGCCGAACGCGAGCGTTTGGGTGGGGTGAACCTATCGGCAGAGAAAGAAGCCGAGGAGATTCAAGAAAAGCTCGACACCATGGTGCGAGACCGCGACGATATCATTGAGGCGATCGCCAAACTGCGTGTGGCCATCGGCAATCTCAATCGCGAAGGGCGCGCGCGGCTCAATGAGGCCTTCGGCAAGGTCAATGCGCATTTCCAAGAGCTCTTCACCACGCTGTTCGGCGGCGGCACGGCAGAGCTGACCTTTGTGGAAAGCGATGACCCGCTCGAAGCAGGTCTCGAAATTATTGCCCGACCACCGGGCAAGAAGCCTCAAACCATGACGCTTCTCTCTGGGGGTGAGCAGGCGCTAACCGCCATGAGCCTCATTTTTGCGGTGTTCCTGACCAACCCCGCCCCCATCTGCGTGCTCGACGAAGTGGATGCGCCACTCGATGACGCCAATGTCGAGCGATTCTGCAATTTACTCGACTCGATGCGACACCGGACCCAAACTCGCTTTATGGTGATTACCCATAATCCAATAACCATGGCACGGATGGATCGGCTTTTCGGGGTCACGATGTCAGAACGCGGGGTCAGCCAGCTCGTTTCTGTCGATCTGCAAACCGCGGAAAGCTACCTAGAGACCGCCTAGGCTCTCGGTAATTCTTAAGAATCTTCACGTGCCGCCACCACTTCGCCACTCTTGCGCGCAGGACAGCATGCCGCACCCCTCAAACATTCAAAATTCAGGCGCGACAACAATAACTTACACAGTCGCAGCGCGCCTTGACACGTTTCGGGGCCACCACTATGTTGCGCGCGACTTAAAGGGCGACCGGAAATCCTCCGGAAAAGCCGACTATAGGGAGTTGCGGATGAACATACCTCCGGACGACCAAGGTCAGCCGAAAAGTGCCCGCGACGCGACGCGCGATCTTGCATCACGCATCGCTTCGGCCAAGAAGGAGCGCGATCTAGCGAACGGTAACGTTGCTGGTGGCGCTTCAGCAGATGCGAATGGAATGGCCCGCGGCATGCGCATGGGCTCCGAGTTCGTAGCGGCAATTTTGGTGGGAGCCGTAATGGGTTATCTCATCGACCTTGGTTTAGGAACGACGCCTTGGGCCATGATCATTTTATTGATCGTAGGCTTTGCAGCAGGCGTCAAAAATGTCGTTCGTACAGCGAACGAAATGAATGCCGCTTCGACGGTTGGGACCAATGAAGGCCCTGCTGACGCGAAGCGCGACGATAAAGATGACGCTTAGAGGGCTCCATGGCCGGTACTGACCCGATCCACCAGTTTGTCATCACCGATCTGATTCCGATTCATGTCGGAGATGAGGCCGCTGGTACCGCACTGAATCTCTCGTTCACCAATTCGGCCCTGTTTATGGCCGTTACGGTGGTGATCCTGACTGGTTTCATGGTTCTCTCCTCATCGCGTGCGGCGATGGTACCAAACCGGTTCCAGATGGCCGGCGAACTTCTATATAGTTTCGTCGCCAATATGTTGCGAAGTTCAGCGGGCACGGAAGGCATGAAGTTCTTCCCGTTCGTATTCTCGCTCTTTGGTTTCGTGCTCGTGGGTAACCTCCTCGGCATGTTCCCATACTTCTTCACCACAACCTCCCACATCATCGTTACTGCCGCTTTGGCGTTCCTCGTGATCGGTGTTGTGATCGTGTACGGTTTCTTCCGTCACGGCTTTAAGTTCCTCAAGCTGTTCGTACCGTCGGGTGTTCCCGGCTACGTTCTGCCGATTGTGGTGCCGATCGAGATCATTTCGTTCCTCTCGCGCCCAATCAGCCTTTCGGTTCGTTTGTTCGGCAATATCCTTGCCGGTCACATCACCCTGAAGGTTTTCTCTGGTTTCGTAGTTAGCCTTGGTGCCCTTGGCGCTCTCGGCTGGCTGGGTGCACTGCTGCCGCTCATCATGACGGTTGCAATCACAGCACTCGAACTCCTCGTCGCAGTCGTGCAGGCCTATGTGTTTGCAGTTCTGACTTCGATGTACCTCAACGACGCGGTTCACCCATCACACTAAGACGTTGAGTCTCTCAAACGGCGGCTTTTCGCCGGTAAACTTTGACCCTCGAAAGGACAAACAAATGGACGTTGAAGCCGCAAAGATGATCGGCGCCGGTATCGCAACCCTGGGTATGGCTGGTGCCGCCCTCGGCGTGTCGAACATCTTCTCGAACTTCCTCTCGGGCGCACTGCGCAACCCGTCTGCTGCTCCAAGCCAGACCGGTAACCTGATTTTCGGTATGGCTATGACCGAAGCATTGGGCATCTTCTCGTTCCTGGTCGCTCTGATCCTGCTGTTCGTTGCTTAATTAGCAACTTTAAGCGATCAATTCCGCAGCCGGATATTTTGTCCGGCTGCGCTTTATCTGGCCTCACGCCGGATGACCGGAATTAACGGGACACCGACCAGATGGTAACGCAAGCCTACGCTCAAGAAGCGGCAACGCCGACCGACGACACCGCGGTCCACGCTGACCACTCAGACACTCATGCAACTGTTTCGCATGGTGACGGTCACTCAGACGTGTTCCCGCCATTCGATCCGGCTACCTTCCCCAGCCAGTTGCTCTGGCTCGCAATCTGTTTCGCAGCGCTCTACCTCCTGATGAGCAAGCTGGCACTCCCGAAGGTCGGTAAGACCATCGAGACACGCCAGGCGACGATCGCAGCGGACCTCGCTGCTGCCGACGCCGACCGTCAGAAGACCGACGCTGCAATCGCATCGTATGAAAAGGCACTTGCCGAAGCCAAGTCTAAGGCTCAGGCGATCGCTGCCCAGACACGCGACGCAATCAATGCCGACATCACTGCAAAGCGTACCGCTGCAGAAGCAGAACTGACCGCCAAGGTCACCGAAGCTGAAGCGCGTATCGCAGCGACCAAGGCTGCCGCACTCACTAACGTTGATGAAATTGCTGCCGACACCGCACAGGCTGTCGTTAGCCAGATCGTTGGCGACGTTTCTGCCGACAGCATTCGCGCTGCCGTTGCTAAGGTGAAGGGTTGATCGCCATGCCATACTGGATGGACAATAGCTTTTTCGCCCTCGTAGGCCTCGTGATCTTCATTGGCCTGCTGGTTTACCTCGGCCTGCCACGCATCATCGGCGGCATGCTCGATAAGCAGATCGCCAAGATCGAAACCGATCTGTCGGAAGCCAAGCGCCTCCGCCAGGACGCAGCTGCCCTGCTCGTTGAATACGAACAGAAGCGTATTGCTGCTGAGAAGGACGCTCAGGACATCATCGCTTCGGCTCAGGAAGAAGCGAACCGCCTGACTGTTGAAGCCAAGGCTTCGCTGGAAGAGCTCGTAACCCGCCGCACCAAGGCTGTGGAAGACAAGATCGCCCAGGCAGAATCGCAGGCAATCGCGGAAGTCCGCGCGCGCTCTGCAGATCTGGCAGTGGAAGCCGCCCGCGTTGTGCTCTCCGATGAAATGAACCGCAATGGCGGCAAGATCATCGACGCAGCTATCGCGGACGTGAGCACCAAGCTCAACTAAGTCTGATATTAGACAACCGAATTTAAAGGCGGGCAGCAATGTCCGCCTTTTTTTGTTTTGGCGCTTCGGTGACGAATACCCCCTCCTAGCTTCCCCCTGAAAAGGGGAGCGATTGGACCGAGTGCGCGCAAAGGCTGCCACGAGCACCGGAATGCCCCTCCTCCGTCGTTCAGGCGAGGTTGGGTGGGGCACTTACCAGCCACACCTCGCGATCCGGACCAAAAACGACCATGCCGAATTGACGCAGGCGCAAAACTCGCGCATGGTCCGGGCAACTGCGGGAGAGACTGGCTACTGCCAGCGCCGAAGGAGCAACCGCCCCGGAAACTCTCAGGCAAACGGACCGCAGTTAAACGAACACTCTGGAAAGCGAATTGGCCGAGCCAATTCCACCGAAGGAGCAACTGGCGCTCAGCCAGGAAATCTCTCAGGGCAAGGACAGAGGGGGCACGCACTCCGCGACAGCGGAGGACATCGTGCTGACCTCTAACCCGAGTTGTTCATGGCATCTTCAGGCCCAGAAGACCTACATCAGACCCCGCTTTACGAAAAACACGTCGCTGCGAGCGGCCGCATCGTCCCGTTCGGGGGCTATGCCCTACCCGTGCAATATCCCAGTGGGATAATGAACGAGCACAAGTGGACCCGCGACAATGCCGGCCTGTTCGACGTCAGCCATATGGGACCGAGCTTTGTCCGTCTAAACGCGCCAAGCGGCGACGCCGAAGCCGATCACGCCGCAGTTTCCGCGCTGATCGAACCTCTCATTTGCGGGGACATTGCCAGTCTCAAACCCGGGCAAATCCGCTATTCACTCCTGCTCAATGAACAGGGCGGCATTATAGACGATCTGATGATCGCCCGGTCGCCTGATGAGGCCGGTGTGCTTTATGTGGTGGTCAACGCCGGGACCAAGGATGGCGACTTCGCGCTGATCGAGAAGGCACTGCGCGACAGCGCCGTTCTTGTACGCGCGGATCATGACAACGCCCTTCTCGCACTGCAAGGCCCTGAAGCGGTAAACGTTATTGCCGGTCTTATCCCGGACGCGGTCCAACTTGGGTTTATGACCCACGCCAATATGAGCTGGAACACAATTCCGGTGACCATAGCGCGCGCTGGATATACCGGCGAAGACGGTTTTGAAATTCTCACCCCCGCAGCACATGCCGAAGATTTCTGGGATGCCCTTCTCACAGATGATCGGGTCAAACCCATCGGTCTTGGTGCTCGGGACAGTCTTCGCCTCGAAGCTGGCCTGCCGCTTTATGGGCATGACCTCAACGAAACGATCTCCCCCATCGAAGCAGGATTAGGCTTTGCCGTATCGAAGCGCCGTCGGGAAGCCGCTGATTTTCCGGGTGCGCAGCGCATTCTGGCAGAGCGCGATGGCCAGCTGAGCCGCAAGCGCGTTGGCATGATCATCGAGGGCGCCCCTGCGCGCGAAGGCGCTGACATTACCGATAGCGCAGGCACTGTCATCGGTGTCGTCACCAGTGGCGGCTTTGCGCCATCGCTGAACAAGGCCATAGCTCTGGGCTTTGTCAGCCCAGAACACGTCGCCACCGGCACCAAATTACAGGTTCTCGTCCGCAACCGAGCGCAAGCCGCCGAAGTTGTTGAGACGCCATTCGTCCCACACCGTTATTTCCGCAAATCGATCTGAGGCCCCAGATGACCACCAAGTTTACCCAGGACCACGAATATATCCGCGTTGAAGGCACCACGGGCGTTGTCGGCATCACGCCATACGCTCAAGACGCGCTTGGCGACATTGTTTTCGTCGAGCTGCCAAGCGTCGGCAAAGTCCTCAAGAAGGGCGATGAAGCAGCCGTGGTTGAATCGGTCAAAGCGGCATCGGAAATCTACGCTCCAGTTGCGGGCACCGTTACCGAAGTCAATGAAGCGCTGAGCGGCGAGCCAGGCTTGATCAACACCGATCCGGAAAATGCCGGTTGGATCTACAAGATCGAGATCGCCGATGCCGGCGAGCTGGATGGCTTGCTCGATGCCGCTGCCTACGCAGATATGACGAAGTAAGACCCTCGATGCGATATCTTCCCCACTCTGCCCACGAACGTGCCGACATGCTCGGCACCATTGGCGCGGCCAATGTTGAGGCGCTGTTCAGCGCCGTGCCAAACTCCGCACTCAAGAGTTTCACCCTTGATCTGCCAGCCCATAGTCCTGAGTTCCTGGTTGAAGCGCATATGCGGGCGCTGGCGAACAAGAACCATGCTGCAGGCAATGGACCATTCTTCGTTGGCGCTGGCGCTTACCGGCACCATATTCCAGCGACCGTGGACCACCTTATCCAGCGTTCAGAATGGCTGACGGCCTATACGCCTTATCAGCCGGAAATCTCGCAGGGCACATTGCAGATGCTCTTCGAATTCCAGACGCAGGTGGCCAAGATCACCGGCATGGATGTGGCCAACGCTTCGCTCTATGACGGATCGACCGGAACAGCCGAAGCGGTGCTGATGGCGCGCCGCATCACCCGCAAAAACCGCGTTCTGCTCTCGGGCGGCCTCCATCCGCATTATCGCGATGTGGTAAAAGCCTATCTCAAGGATGATCCCGATCTCGTCTGCCTCTCCCCTTCCCCCGAGGGACAGGGAGACATTCTGGAGCAGATCGACGGCAACACTGCCGCCATCGTCATCCAGACCCCGGATTTCTATGGCCACCTGCGCAATCTTAAAGCCGCAGCGGACGCCGCTCACGCTTTTGGGGCGCTGCTCATTGTGGTTGTCACTGAAGTCGTGTCCTTGGGCCTTCTCGAGGCTCCTGGTGCGCTTGGGGCAGACATTGTCGTGTGCGAAGGGCAATCGATTGGCAACGCTCTGAACTTTGGCGGACCGTACCTCGGGCTGATGGCCTGCAAGAAGGAATACATCCGGCAAATGCCTGGACGTTTGTGCGGTGAGACGGTCGATGCCGACGGGAACCGCGGATTTGTGCTGACCCTTTCGACCCGCGAGCAGCATATCCGCCGCGAAAAGGCGACGAGCAATATCTGCACCAACTCGGGGCTCTGTGCCCTCGCCTTCTCCATCCACATGGCACTGCTCGGCGAAGCGGGCTTTGTGCGCCTCGCGCGGCTCAACCACGCGAACGCCATCAAGCTTGCCGACGCACTGGCGAGCGTTACGGGCGTCAGCGTTTTGAACAAAACGTTCTTTAATGAAATGACCATCCGCACGGGCAAGCCTGCTGATCAGGTGGTGGAAGCACTGGCGCGCAAGGGCATTTTGGCTGGGGTTCCGGCAAGCCGCCTGCTGCCAAACGATCCAGACGTTGAAAACCTCATCATCCTCGCTGCAACCGAGCTGACAACGGAGAGCGATATTGCAGCCCTGACAGCGGCGCTTTCGGAGGTATTGGCATGAGCATGAATACGCAAGGCCGCCCGACCGGTGTGGGCACTGCCAGTACTGGCGCATCAGGTTCGGCACTGCTGCCCGATGAGCCGCTGCTGTTTGAAATTGGCGATACCGAACATTCCGGCGTTGATCTGCCTGATGTTGAAATCACTAACGGGCGTCTGGGCGGGTTTGAACGCAAAACCAAGCTCGATCTCGCGGGGCTGACTGAACCGGAAGCCATGCGCCATTATGTGCGCCTGTCGCGGCTCAATCACTCGATCGATAGCGGCATGTACCCGCTCGGCTCATGCACGATGAAGCACAATCCGCGGCTGAACGAAAAGACAGCACGCTTGCCGGGCTTTTCGGACATTCACCCGCTGCAACCTGTCTCGACGGTTCAGGGCGCGCTGGAACTAATGAATGAACTCAGCCACTGGCTGATGACCTTGACCAACACGGCCGCTGTCGCGCTATCGCCCAAGGCGGGTGCGCATGGCGAACTCCTGGGCATGATGGCCATCAAGGCTGCGCAGGACGCCAAGGGCGAAAGCCACCGGAACGTCGTTCTGGTTCCGGAAAGTGCGCATGGCACCAATCCGGCCACGGCGGCCTTCCTCGGCTATACGGTTAAGCCAGTGCCAGCCAAGGCAGACGGCACCGTAGACGTGGAAGCGGTGAAGACTGCAATTGCGCCAGACGTCGCTGCGATCATGCTGACCAACCCCAATACCTGCGGGCTGTTCGAGCCGCAGGTGATCGAGATCGCCAAGGCGATCCACGATGCAGGGGCGTATTTCTACTGTGATGGCGCGAACTTTAACGCCATTATGGGCGTGGTGCGTCCGGGCGATCTCGGCATCGACGCCATGCACATCAACTTGCACAAGACCTTCTCGACGCCACATGGCGGGGGCGGACCGGGCGCAGGCCCTGTGGTCCTGTCCGAAGCGCTGGCGCCTTTCGCACCCGTGCCGTTTGTCCGCAAGGGCGCTCAGGGGCTGGAACTGGTCGAGCATGTCGAGAACCAAGCTCTGGGCCGCGTAACGGCCTTCCACGGGCAGATGGGCATGTATGTGCGGGCGCTGACCTATATGCTCAGCCATGGCGCTGACGGACTGGCGCAGGCGGCAGAAGACGCTGTCCTCAACGCGAACTACGTCAAGGCGCGGCTTCAGCATCTGTTCTCGGTGCCCTTCCCGGACTACCCGACGATGCACGAAGCCCTGTTTAACGACAGCTTCCTCAAGGACACCGGCGTCACCACGCTCGATTTTGCCAAGGCACTGATCGACGAGGGCTTCCACCCAATGACCATGTACTTCCCTCTGGTTGTGCACGGGGCGATGCTGATCGAGCCGACAGAAAGCGAAAGCAAGCAGACCTTGGACCGCTTCTGCGATGTCATGGCGGAGCTGGCCACCGAGGCAAAATCTGGCAATGCCGCTCGATTCACCGGCGCACCGATGAAGGCACCGCGTCGACGTCTCGATGAAACGCGTGCGGCGCGTCAGCCGATCCTCAAGTGGGAACGAGCAGCCGAAATGCCAAAGGCCGCTGAATAAAGAAAAGGCCCGGAGCGATCCGGGCCTTTTTTATATCATGTCAGAAGCTCCTGCCTGTCGCGCAGAGCGCTTAGGCGAGGGTCTTAGCCGCGTGGGTCGAAGCCGACCCAGATGGTGATGCTTTCGCCGCCCAGGTATGGGATCTTGACGTTTTCGACGACCTTGACGAATTCCGACATTTGAGCCGGAGGCGTCAGTGCCACGGGTACGTTGTATTTTTCCGAGAAGATCGCCTGACCGTCACGTTCGACCGCAAAACGGATCGGTGCGTTGACCGAGGTCTGCTTGCCGGAAGGACCGAGCAGAATACGACCGCTGACGCCCATGTTGACGGTGATCTGACCGTTGGAGACCACGCAGTTGCGCGTCGCTTGGTCGATCACGCCCTGATACTGGAGCGCGCGGGCGTCGCCGGTGCGACCGCCGCCATAAAAATACATGGCCTCGCCGCCGAGACGGACCTTAATGGCAGGGCATTCCGTAGCGATGACTGGCAAGGCGTTGGTCTGTGCGCTGGCAACGGCAATTGGCGCTGCTGTCGCGTTTTGTAGACCAGCATTGGACGACGAGCCGCCACCGAACATGCTGCCCATCGAGCAGCCAGCCAGAAGCGTAGCAAAGCCAAGTGCGGAGCCAATGCGGAGCGTGGAGACTAGGGAGTTCATCATCTAAAGCTGTCTCCAGAAGCTCAGGCTGCGTTGAGCGCAGTTAAAATAGCCGGGGCACCGCTGGCATTAACGCCAGGCGCATCCTCGACAAACACGGCATCAACGACACCATCGCGAATAATCATAGCGGCGCGCGCATAGCGATGACCCATGCCAAAGGCGCTGAAATCGCGATCAAGCCCGAGAGCGCTCGCAAAGTCCGCATTGCCATCGGCGATGAAGGTAATTTCATTGAGCGCGTTGGACGCTTCGGCCCAAGCCTTCATGACATGAGCATCATTGGCTGCGGCGCAAACAATCTTGGTCACACCGGCCGCGCGAAGCTTTTCAGCATTGGCAAGGAAGCCGGGCAGATGATTGACGTGGCAGGTTGGGGTAAATGCACCGGGGACTGAGAACAGAACGACCAAGCCTTCGCCGAGCGCTGCAGCGCTATCGACATCGGTGGTGCCTTCTGCCGTTACCAACTTGATCCCAACTGAAGGGATCGGATTGCCGCGTTCAATCATCGTTGGATTGGCCCCTATTTGGCGGATACGCCGCCCTACCTCAAATACTAGTCATCCGATATGCGCTTCTAGGATCACAAGCAAGTCAAAGGCTGCAACAACAGCATGCAGCATTAGTCGGTGGCTGGCTCAATCATCCCGCGAACCGCATAGGCTCCCTGATCGGTCATGAATGTGATCTCCACAGTCTGACCTTCCAAGGCACTATTGTCGGTTTTGTTCAATATGGGAAGCAGGACTAGGGGCTCCCCAAGGCTTTTTTGCGGCGCACCAAATACTGGACCGGAGGGGCCCATATCGATGATGACGCTGTCCGGATCGATTTCTGCTGAGAGGTCGCGAACCCAGACGCTCTTGCCATCTGCGTTCAAACCCAATGCCCCATAGGCAGGACTGTCTTGGTCCCACGCGATTGGGACATCTGCCAAGGCCTGCTTCAGGCGTGAAGCATTGGCGCGGTCAGCTTGATGCGTATTAAGGTCGAGCTCAAAATTAACTTGCGCGGGAATGCAAATTTCTTCGCAGATACCGAGAACGGCATCGAGCTTGAGGGTGCCCGACGGGTCGGACACATCCACCTCAAAGGGGAGGATGACGTCACCGTGATACACATAATCGAGAAGGCTGCCGATGCGTTTGCGCTCTGGATAGGGCCAGTGGACGGCGACGTCCGTAACCCCCTCACTTTTCCCAAAATCAAACTGCGCGGCAAAACCCGCCTGCCCTGGAACGCGCCAATAGGTGTTCGTGGTCGGCGGCATTTTCAGCTCTAAACCGGCCCAAGTCTTACCCTCAGAATCAACATTCCCATCGCTAATGAGACGCACTTCAACCGCAGGCGCGATCTCGACCCAAGGGGTCTCTGCGCCAATAACTGGCGCGGCTGACAGTAAAAAAATGAGGGAAACAATTGAGCGCATGACCCATTGGAACACAGATAACATGGAAAAACAAAGGCATGATGTAAGCGAGCATGATGAGCAGTTTAGCGTATGCCGCGCTTGGCACTCAGGCTCTAGCATTCTAGAATAGTCATATGAATTCGCTCGAAGGTCACTTCCTCATCGCCATGCCTGACATGGACGATGAAAATTTTACGGAAAGCGTCATCTTTGTCGTCGGACACGGCGACGAGGGCGCGATGGGGCTCGTGGTCAACCAACCACTTGAGACCATGACCTTTGCTGACGTGCTCGACGAATTGGACCTGAGCGCCCCGCAATCGACCAAGCGCCTGCCAGACTCAAACGGCGAGCGCATTGTCCTGCGTGGCGGACCGGTCGAAAAGGGACGCGGGTTTGTGCTGCACACCGGCGATTACACCAGCGGCAATACCTATAAGGTGAACGATGGCGTTGGGCTAACGGCAACCTTGGATGTGATGCGCGCCATGGCCTATGGCCCGGCTCCGCAGCGCTCGCTGTTTGCTCTGGGGTGTTGCGGCTGGAGCCCCGGCCAATTGGAAGATGAAATCGCCGCCAATGGCTGGCTGACCATTCCCTATGACCGGGCTCTGCTATTCGATGTCCCACCAGAAAAGCGCTATCAGCACGCGCTTGATAGCCTGCGGATCACGCCCGCCTCGCTAAGCTCAGCCGTCGGGCACGGCTAAGGCGACAAACTCGGGCTTAGCGCCCGAGTTGTGCTGCGAGTTTCTTACCCAGTTCAACGCCACTGATAGCGCCCGAGAACGCAAAGCCCTGCGCATAGCGGCAGTTGAGCTGACGCAAGCGCTCGATCTCGTCCAGCGTCTCAACGCCTTCAGCGATCACCATCAAATCAAGATCAGTCGCCATGCTGACGATGGCGCGGATGATCGGCGCCTGCGTGTTGGCAATGCCGGAATCCGTGCCCAAGCGGATAAAGTTCGCTGGGATTTTGATGGTGTCGATTGGGAAGCGGTGCAGATAGCTAAACGAGGAGTGACCCGTACCGAAATCATCGAGCGCGATGCCAAGTCCCAGATTGCGCAGCGCTTCGAGCATGAAGGCTGAGTGCTCAGGATTGGTCATCACCTGACTTTCGGTGATTTCGAGCTTGAGGTAATTCGCCAAGTCGCGATCTTGCGCCAAGAGGCTGCGCATATCGTTGAGGATATTGTCGTTGGCGAGCTGGGACGGCGAGAGGTTAACCGAGATGAAGAAATTCTCGGGCAAGCCAATCGTCGTCATCCACTCACGGGCTTGAGCTGCGGCCTGTTCAAAGGCGAGGCGACCCAGACGGCTGATCTGACCAGAGCGCTCGGCCAAAGGCACGAACTCATCGGGCGTGACGATGCCACGGGTTGGATGGTTCCAGCGCATCAGCGCTTCACACCCGGCAAGTTGGCCGGAATGGATGTCCATGATCGGCTGGAACTGAACCTGCAGCTCGCCCAGCTTGAGACCGCGTTCGAGGTCTTCTTCACTGGCCTTGTTGTACGAGGCAATGGAGCGGGCCGAAGCGCGATAGGCTTCGATACGATCGCCGCCCAGACGCTTTGCGTAATACATCGCCAGTTCGGCGTCGCGCAGCACATCCTGAGGCGTGGACGGGTTGCTGTCGTAGATGGTGACGCCAATAGAGGCGGTCAGCATCAAATCACGATCACCAAAGTTGAAAGGCTGCTTGAGAGCCTTACGGATCTGCTCAGCCGTTTCAGCGATTTTTGCGGCCGCCTGTTCCGACGCCAAGATGACGGCGAACTGATCGCCGGTCACGCGGGCAAGCGTATCAAGCGGGCGCATCAGACGCGAGATACGGCGCGAAATGGCCAGCAGCACCGAATCTGCTGCGGAGTGGCCAATGCGCTCCTCAAGCTCCATGAACCGATCAATGTCGATAAGGAACACGGCCGGCTTGATCCCACCCGGCGCGCGGGCACGGACCAGTGCGCGATCCAGGCGATCCAAGAACAACTGACGGTTTGGCAGGCCAGTCAGGCTATCGTGCACAGCGTCATGCAAGAGACGTTCGCGCGCAGCACGATCTTCAGTGACATCCTGCAACGTACCGACGATACGGTTGACCTGGCCGTCGCCACCCAGAACGGGCTTTACGCGCATGCGGAAGGTACGGAAATTGCCATCGTGACCGGCAATCCGCATATCGGCGGAAACCTTGCCGCGGCGCAGCTCAACCAGCGTATCGAAAGCGGTACGGAAGCGATCGCGGTCTTCGGGATGCACACGGTCGAGCCAGCGCTTGATGGCGCCGCGCAACGCACCGCGCTTTTCGCCGAGGCGCGTCGCCAGTTCATCACTGACGGTGACGCGGTCGCGCTCGATATTCCAATCAAAGACGAAGTCGCCCGAACCCGTGAGGGCGAGCGCACGGCGCTCCACTTCGGACAGGGTGCCAATGGTCACCTGACCTTCAGAGAAAGCGTGTTGGACCGCCGTAAAGCCCAAGAGCATGACAATGAGCACCAAGCCGCCAGCTACGGCTGGCTGGGCAATATCATTGGTCACCTGACCCGAGATAACGAGCCAAGAATAGAACAGCAGGGCGATAAAGATAATCCACGTGGGGACCAGCAGCACAGCGCGGTCATAGCCGCGCAAAGCCAGCATCAGGATCAAGAAGAAGCCAGAAACGCCGAGCATGGCCAGAACCACACGCGCAATGGTTGCGGCAATGGCGGGCTGGAAGAAAGCGAAGGCAAAGAGAGCGAGAAACAGCGCGGCGAGCCCCATCGCCAAATGGACGAAGCGCAGATGCCAGCGGTGTAGATTGAGATAGATAAACAAGAACCCGGCAAGGGTTGTCGCTAAGAGCGCCTCCGCCGCCGCACGCCATGGTTGAACGCCGTCAGCAGGCAGGTTGAGAATGCGCCCGAGGATGCCAAAATCGATCAGCAGGTAGATCAATACCGCCCATGCAAACGCGGCAGTGACCGGGAATACGCCGCGTCCCTTGACCACGAACATGATGGTGAGAAACACCGCTGCGAGCGAGGCAACGCCGAGGACCACGCCACGGAACAGGGTGAACGAGTTCACGTAGTCGCGGTAGGCGTTCGGCTCCCAGAGGTACAGCTCTGGCAGGCTGGCGCCGCTCAGCTCAGCGATCACGGTCATGGTGGCGCCCGGGTCGAGCGTCACCTCAAATACGTCCGCTTCCGGGTCGACGACGCGTTCTGGGCGGATGCCAGAGCTTGGCGTGACGGTGGTGATGCGGCTTTGCCCCAAATCGGGTGTCAGCACCCCAGAATCAGGCAGGCGGTAATAAGGGGAAACCAACAAGCGTTCGATCTGCTGATCGCTGTCGTTGCGCAAGGCGAACAAGGCAAAGCTTGGATTGGTGCCCAGCTCGTTGGCCAACACCTCAATGCGCCGGATGATGCCGCTGCTGTCCGGCGCGGTCGAAAGCTGCACACGGCCATCCTGACCGGGAACAATTTCGACAACATCCGACAAATTCACAGCCTTAACGTCCTCGGGGACGGAAATGACTTCAAAACCTTGCGCTGGCGCTAGGCTAAACAGAGCGAGCGCGAACACGGTCGCGAGTGCAAACAGATGACGCATTAGAGGCAGTTAAATCCTGCGCTAGGCTTCATTATGGCAACGGTCGCAGATCGTGAAAACAATCTCTGACACAGCTTGGTCGGTTCATCCTCCAGAGGATCGATTAACTTGGTACGGGAGAAACCATGACGCGACAAGCTTCTGACATTGTCGCGAGGAAGCAACATGTGGATCAGACGTAGCGCTGCGTTGATTTTTGCCAAGACAACATCATCCAGCGCTCGCGCGAAAGCCCCATTAAAATATGGTCGGCCCAACGCCCGTCGATCTGCAAATAGTGGTCGGCAAACCCCTCTTCCTTGAAACCATTCTTTTCGAGAACACGGCGGGACGCGCGGTTGTTCGGAATGAAGGCCGCGTGGAGGCGGTGTAAATCCAGCGTCTCAAAGGCGAAGGGTATGAGGAGTGCGACGGCACGACTCATAATCCCCTGCCCCGCATAGCGTTGGCCCATCCAATAGCCAAGATTGGCGAACTGAGCGGCACGGCGGCGGATGTTGGAAAGCGTCACACCGCCAACGAGGATATCCTTTTGTCCGTCGTGGAGGAAAACGAAGAACGTATAGTCCGTGCCTTCTTCCGCCTCGATGCGCGCGCGCTTGACGCGATGGGCGTAGATACGTCGCGCCAAATCCTTTTCAGACCAGCGGGGTTCATAGGGACGGAGGAAATCATAGCTTTGCCGACGCAGCGTTGCCCACTGATCGTAGTCGCGCATAGCGGGCAAGCGGAGGGTAATGTCTCCGGCCTTTAACACAACCAGCGATGCTGGAGATGACCAAGGCCAGAGCATGATGATTACCGCTTTAGGGTTTCGCCAATGGTTTGAACGTCGGCCAGATGATCAATCGGACCGATGCCGGCCAGTGTGGGGACACCGGTGGTGAAGATTTGTTCCGCCACTTCCCGCACGCGCGCCGCAGTGATGCGGTTGATGCGTTCCACTGTTTCAGCCATCGGGATCGTGCGGCCCCAAAGGATCTGCTGACGGGCCAACTGGCCAGCGCGCGCCGATGGGCTTTCGAGCGACATGAGGAGCCCGGCGCGAATCTGATTGCGGACGCGCATCACTTCTTCATCGGTGATGGTCTCGGTGGCACGACGAAGCTCATCGAGCACGACAGGGATCAGCTCGGGCACTTCTTCTTCGCCGGTTGCTGCTGCAACGCCGAAGACGCCGCTATCGGCGAAGGCCCAGTGGAAGGCATAGACCGAATAGCAAAGGCCACGCTTTTCACGCACCTCTTGGAAGAGACGCGAGCTCATGCCGCCGCCGAGAATGGAAGCGAGCACTTGCGAGGCGTAGAACCCATCAGAATTATAGGCGCGGCCCTGGAAACCCAGAACGATATGGGCCTGCTCGTGATCCGAGGAGACACGCGCTTCCCCGCCCTGATATTCGGCGCGCTGCGGCGCTGGAGCGCCATTTGGCGTCAAATCAGCAAAGCGGCTGCGCGCGACCTCGACAAGGCCATCGTGATCGACATTGCCAGCTGCGGCCAAAACCATGTGGTCGCCCACATAGTTGCGGCGCATATACTTGTGGACCGTGTCGGCAGAGAACTCCCGGACCGATTCCGCAGTGCCCAAAATGGTGCGGCCAATCGGCTGATTGGGGAAAGCAGCCTGCTGGAACATGTCAAAGACATAGTCGTCGGGATTGTCGCGGGCAGCGCCAATCTCCTGAACAATCACCTGCTTTTCGCGAGCGAGTTCGTCTTCATCGAACTTGGAGTTCTGCAGAATGTCGGAGAGGATGTCGGCAGCGAGAACGACGTCGTCCTTGAGCACGCGAGCGAAATAGCCTGTGTGTTCAATGGAAGTCGCAGCATTGAGATCGCCGCCCACATTTTCAATTGCTTCCGCAATTTCGAGCGCAGTGCGGGTGTGCGTCCCCTTGAAAGCCATATGCTCCAAGAGGTGCGAGACACCATGCTCGGTTTTGCGCTCGGAGCGCGCACCGGCGCGGACCCAAACTCCCAGAGAAGCGCTTTCCAGATGCGGCATGTCATCAGTCAACACGACCATGCCGTTATCAAGAGTAGTCGATTTTACGCTCACACTGGTCCTCCTGAGCCTTCAGCCGAAGCTGCAGCCCCTTGTTAGTTCGCGCGGCTACGAGCGCCGATAAAATCTTCGATCAATTGTTGATCATTCGCAAGGACAGTTAGCCGTTCTTCACGATCGTAAAGATCCGCCAACCACGATGGAAGCGGAGGATTGATGCCGGATGCGGCTTCAACTGCTGCCGGGAACTTGGCCGGGTGCGCAGTCGAGAGCGAAATCATCGGCACTTCAGACTTTGGCTGAGCCTGTGCCACGCCAACGGCGACCGCCGTGTGAGGGTCGAGAAGATAAGCACTCTGGGCTTGCGTGTCCGCGATAACCTTGCTGGTTTCCGCTTCGCCGGTGGTCCCGGCTGCAAAGTCCTTGCGGATGGCCGCAATGGCATTTGCTGGAAGATCGAACCCGCCAGACTGCTTCAACCCAGCCATCATGCGCGATACGCCTTCAGCATCACGTCCGGCGCTTTCAAACAGCAAACGTTCAAAGTTCGAGGAAATCTGAATATCCATCGATGGCGAGATGGTCGGCGCGACGCCGTTCATCTCATAGCGACCGGTATCGAGGGTACGACGCAGGATGTCGTTGGCATTGGTGGCGATGATCAGTTTTTCGACCGGCAGGCCCATCTGCTTGGCGCAGTAGCCTGCAAAGACGTCGCCGAAATTACCGGTCGGGACCGTGAAACTCACCTTGCGATGCGGCGCGCCAATCGCGACAGCCGAGGTGAAGTAATAGACGATCTGCGCAACAATGCGGCCCCAATTGATCGAGTTGACGCCCGACAGGCGCACGCGATCGCGGAAAGCATGGTTGTTGAACATGGCTTTGACGGCGTCCTGACAATCGTCAAAGGTGCCTTCAAGCGCGATATTGTGAACGTTGGAATCGAGCACGGTCGTCATCTGACGACGCTGAACTTCCGACGTACGCCCCTTGGGGTGCAGGATGAAGATGTCAGTGGTGTCGCGGCCACGGAAGGCTTCAATAGCCGCTGACCCCGTGTCGCCTGAAGTGGCGCCGACAATGGTTGCCCGCAGGCCGCGTTCGGCCAGGATATGATCCATGATGCGGCTGAGGAACTGCATCGCCACATCCTTGAAGGCCAAGGTCGGGCCGTGGAACAGCTCGAGGACGAAGTGGCCGGGCTCAAGTTCTACGAGCGGCGCCACCGAAGGATGGCGGAAAGTGGCGTAAGCTTCCTCGATGATGCGCTTTAGGGTCTCGGCTGGGATTTCATCGCTAGTGAAGCGAGAGATCACTGCATAAGCGACCTCCGCATAAGGCTTACCAGCAAAGCTCGCAATTTCCGCATGAGTGAACTGCGGCCAAGTTTGCGGCACATAAAGACCACCGTCCGAAGCAAGACCTGCGAGAACGGCATCGGAGAAACCAAGCGCAGGCGCCTGGCCGCGCGTAGAAACAAACTGCATCGAGGGAAAGCGCCCTTTTAGAATTGCTGCAACCTAGTCAAAGCCGACGAGAGCTGCAAGCTTTCGCCACAGTCAAAGTCAGACTTCTCTTCGCGCCTGTCGCCAGAGCCAATAGCCCAGCATTAGAACAGCGATGATGGCGAAACCATACCAAGTCATGGAATAGCCAAGGTGATTATTGGTGAAGGTGACTTTCGTCTCGCCTGCCTGTGGGAGAACGCCGGGTTCACCCGCCAGCATATCAACGTAAAACGGCGCCAGTGGAGCCAAGGCAGGATCAACCATTGTCCCCATGCGGGCGATGTTGCGAACCCATTCGACCCGGTCTGAGGTATTGGGTTCTGGGGTCATCCAGCCAAGCTGTTCATCCTGACGCCAGAGGCCAACAATCGTGATCGTTTCCGGATCATCGCCGTGCAGGTCGCCAAGCGCTGCCTGTTCCTGAAATTCTTGTGGAACGTAGCCACGGTTGACGAACACCGTGCCACCATCGACCAACTCAAACGGGGTGACCACCCAATAGCCGGGCCCCTTGTAGGGACCACGCGGATCGGTGAGGCTGGTGAAGACAGTTATGGTCTGCGTGTAGCGGAATGTGCCGGTTAGGCTGACCGGGGTAAAATTCCAGTCATCGGGCTCAAGCTGCTGCCACTGGTCGACGCTCGGTACGGGGACTGGCTCCGCATCCAAACGCTGATCGACAGCTGCGATCAACGCCTCCTTCTCAGCCAAGCGGTCCATCTGCCAGCCGCCCAAGAACACGCATGTGCCCGCGAGGGCCAGCATGATCGCGGCGAACAAATAGTCGGTCAACTTCAAACCGCGGCGCTTTGGCAAAACAGCTGAGGGCGATGGCATCGTCAATCTCCAACAAAAAAGGGCGCAGCAATGCCGCGCCCCTATTCATGTCTAAGCCGAGGCTTAGTGGCTCAGGGCAACGCCCCATGCACCCCAGATATAGATGGTGGCGAAGAGGAACAGCCAAACAACGTCCACGAAGTGCCAGTACCAAGCAGCGAACTCGAAGCCGAGGTGACGCTGTGGGGTGAAATGGCCCTTCATTGCGCGAAGCAGGCAAACGGCCAGGAACACCGTACCGACGATCACGTGGAAACCATGCAGACCGGTCGCAGCCACGAAGGTCGAACCGTACATGTTGCCAGTGAACGAGAAGCCAGCGTGGCTGTATTCAAGGTACTGAACGTAAGTGAAGACAACGCCGAGAGCGACGGTGAGTGCAAGACCCCACTTGAGACCCTTGCGATCACCTTCGAGCAGCGCATGGTGTGCCCAGGTCACGGTGGTGCCCGAGGTCAGCAGCAGGAGGGTGTTAAAGAGTGGCAGGTGGAACGGATCGAAAAGTTCGATGCCGGTTGGTGGCCAATGACCGCCGGTTGCCGCGACACGAGCGTACTGTTCAATATCATCGTAACGGAAGAAACCGTCGAAATATGCCCAGAAGACACCGGCGAAAACCATGACTTCCGAAGCAATGAACAGGATCATGCCATAGCGGTGGTGCATAACCACGACTGGGGTATGATCAACGCCGTTCTCGGCTTCCTTAACAACGTCGCTCCACCATGCGTACATGGTGTAGAGCACACCGGCGGTGCCGATGGCGAAGACCCATGGGGTCCAATTCTGCATCCAGAAGATCGCGCCTACCGCCATAATGAAGATTGCGGCGGACATGACGAACGGCCAGGGACTGGGTTCGACCATGTGATATTCATGGTTCTTTTCTATGGCGGCCATGTTCAGCTTCCCTCACTGTCTGAAGCGTAGAAGGTATACGAGAGTGTGATCTCTTTTATCGTGGCGAGTTCGTGGTTCTCGTCCAGATCGGGATCAACGAAAAATACGATGGGCATTTCCACGGTTTCGCCCGGCTGCAGTGTCTGCTCATTGAAGCAGAAGCACTGGATCTTATTGAAATAGATACCAGCTTTATCCGGAGCCACATTGAACACAGCCATGCCGGTCGTAGGCTTATCGGAATTGTTGGTCGCTATGTAATTCACAGTACGAACCTGACCGATCTGGTCGGTCGAGATCGGCGCAGCTTTCACGGTCCATGGCAGAGCACGATCAACATTAACGTCGAAGCGCGTGCTCATGGCGCGGTCGATAACACCCTTGGGGTTACCGTCGGCATTTTGTGTCGTGCCACCATAACCAGTGACCTGGCAGAACAGCTGGTAAAGCGGAACAGAAGCAAAAGCCAGACCCACCATGCCGATAGCAAGCGACGCAAGAACAATACCTGTGCGCTTATTCTTCGGATTCTGGGGAGCGTGACTTAGACCTGCAACGTCAGCCATTACAGCGCCCGATCAAAGATTGCAGGACCAAACTTGACGATGGTCAGCACGTAGAAGGTGATGCAGAACATGGCCAAGGCCAGCGCCAGCGCCCAAGAGCGACGGGCCCGCTGCTTGCGGAATGCGAGCATCTGTTCTTCGGTCAAATCGTTTGGCGCAAGCTTTGCGCCTACTAATTTGCTCATGGTTATAGGACTCCCATGCGCAGAGCAAAATTATCGACGAGCAGGGCCAAAAAGAGGATGGCCAGATAGCTCAACGAATAGGTGAAGAGACCACGGGCACGTTTGCGCATTTCAACGCTTTCGTTTGCCAGCAGCAGACGGGTGGCGTGCCAAACAAAGCCAACAGCCACAACAGACGCAACCACACCGTAAATCCAGCTCGAGAACCCGAGAAGGATTGGCGCAACGCTCGAGAGCGCCAGTAGCAGCGAATAGACGAAAATCTGAACGCGGGTGGATTTTTCACCAGCAACGTTTGGCATCATAGGAACGCCAGCCGCGCCGTAGTCACCCTGCTTGTAGAGCGCCAGCGCCCAGAAATGCGGAGGGGTCCACAGGAAGATGATGAGGAACAGCGAGAAGCTGACCCAAGAGACGTCACCGGTCACGGCAGCCCAGCCAACCATTGGTGGGAAGGCACCAGCGGCGCCGCCAATAACGATGTTCTGCGGCGTCGTGCGCTTGAGCCACATCGTGTAGACGACGACATAAAAGAAAATGGTGAAGGCGAGGAAGGCTCCAGCGAACCAATTGGTCGCGAGCGTCAGCAACATCACCGAGAAAACGGACAACACCACACCGAAGGTCAGCGCATCATTGCGCTGCATACGGCCGGCTGGAATAGGACGATTAACGGTACGGCTCATGATGGCGTCGATATCGCTATCGTACCACATGTTAAGCGCACCAGAGGCACCTGCGCCAATGGCGATACAGGCAATGGCGATCAGCCCAACAACGGGATGGATCGAGCCTGGAGCAACCAGCATGCCCACCAGACCAACGAATACGACGAGCGACATCACGCGCGGCTTCAGCAGCGAGATATAGTCCTCTACGCGTGCTCCGCCCGCCATCACGGTCGAATTTGTATTGTTGTCGATATAGGCCACTGGACTTTCCTTTAGAGCGGACCGCGTCGTAACGCGGCCCGCAGAGTTCTAATTATGCCGAACGCTTAGTGAGCGTCTTTGCTGTCAATGCGTGGCAGGGTCGAGAACTGGTGGAACGGCGGTGGGGAGGACAGGGTCCATTCCAGGGTCGTTGCACCATCACCCCACGGATTATCACCAGCTGGGCGCTTCTTACGGGCAGCTTCCCACATTGCGTAGAAGAAGATGACCATAGCGACGAAGGTGATGTAGTAGCCGATCGAGGAGACACGGTTCCACAGAGCATAAGCATCCGGATAGTCGACATAACGACGCGGCATGCCAGCAAGGCCGAGGAAGTGCTGCGGGAAGAAGATCAGGTTCACACCAACGAACATCACCCAGAAGTGCAGCTTGCCAAGGAACTCGGAGTACATGTGGCCGAACATCTTGGGGTACCAGTAGTACCAGCCAGCGAAGATCGAGAACACAGCACCCAGCGACAGCACGTAGTGGAAGTGAGCAACCACATAGTAGGTGTCGTGCAGAGCACGGTCAGCAGCAGCGTTCGACAGCACCACGCCGGTTACACCACCAACGGTGAACAGGAAGATGAAGCCGATTGCCCAGAGCATTGGGGTACGGAAGGTGATCGAGCCACCCCACATTGTCGCGATCCACGAGAAGATCTTAACACCCGTTGGAACCGCAATAACCATGGTTGCTGCAACGAAGTAACGCTGTACGTCGAGGCTGAGACCCGTGGTGTACATGTGGTGAGCCCACACAACGAAACCAACGAAGCCGATAGCAACCATAGCGTAAGCCATTGCCATGTAGCCAAAGACTGGCTTGCGGCTGAAGGTTGCAACGATGTGGCTGATGATGCCGAAGCCCGGCAGGATCATGATGTAAACTTCAGGGTGACCGAAGAACCAGAACAGGTGCTGGTACAGGACCGGATCACCACCGCCTTCAGGCGAGAAGAACGAGGTGCCGAAGTTACGATCGGTAAGCATCATGGTGATCGCGCCAGCAAGAACTGGAAGCGCGAGCAGCAGCAGGAACGCAGTCACGAGAACCGACCAAGCGAACAGTGGCATCTTGTGCAGGGTCATGCCCGGTGCACGCATGTTCAGGATGGTGGTGATCAGGTTGATCGCGCCAAGGATCGAGGAGATACCAGCAACGTGCAGTGAGAAGATCACGAAGTCAGTTGCAGGACCTGGGTGACCCGAGGTTGCCAGTGGTGGGTAAGCCGTCCAACCGCCACCGAAGCCCATTGCGCCCGATGGACCTTCGAAGAACATCGAAAGAACAGTGAGCAGCAGCGCTGGAGGCAGGAGCCAGAAAGCGATGTTGTTGATACGCGGGAACGCGGTATCCGGCGCACCGATCATCAGCGGAGCGAAATAGTTGGCAAAGCCACCCATGGTCGCAGGCATAACGGTGAAGAACACCATGATCAGAGCGTGCGCGGAAACGAACACGTTGAACATGTGCTTACCAGCATCAAGGGCAGCATCGCCATCAACGCCGTAGGCCATTGCAGCCATGCCGTGGAAGATCTGAATGCCAGGCTCTTGCAGTTCGACGCGCATTGCGCCCGAAAGCAGGCCACCGACAACACCAGCAAAGATCGAGAAGATCAAATACATGATCCCGATGTCTTTGTGGTTCGTCGAGTAGACCCAACGGCGCCAGCCGGTCGGGGTGTGATGGTCATGCGAGGCATGATCATGCCCGGTCGCATTGGCCTCGAGGTGAGCAGTATTTGCCATGTGTGTTTCCTCTGACCCCTAAATTACAGTGCCGGCAGAAGTGCTACAGAAGCACCGTAGTCACGGCTTTCGGCGAATGCCTTAATGAAGGTGTCGAATTGTTCTGCGGTCACAACGCGCACGCCGATTGGCATGTAAGCATGATCCTTACCGCACAGTTCGCGGCACTGACCATAGAACATACCAGTTTCACGAGCATTGAACCAAGTTTCGTTCAGGCGACCCGGAACAGCATCCATAAGAACGCCGAAGGACGGAACTGCCCAAGCATGGATCACACCCGATGGGCTTGCAGTGACCTGCAGACGAACGGTTGCACCAACTGGAACGATCAGGTTGTTATCAACAGCAAGCAGCCGTGGTTGACCATCCTGAAGGTCGGCATCGCGAACCATGTTCGAGTCAAAGCCAACGCCCTGATCGACATATTCGTAATTCCAGTACCACTGCTCACCCGAAACCTTGACGGTCAGCGACGCAGCTGGAACTTCGACTTCACCCATGGAGAAGACGTTCGCACCAAGATACTTACGGTCGCCATCTGGCGTGGTCATCTGATCAGAGAGAACGCCGAAGGACGGGATCGCAATGATCACGAGAATCAAGACCGGTAGAACGGTCCAAACGATTTCGATGAGCGTGTTGTGCGTGAAGCGCGCAGGAACCGGATTTGACTTTGCGTTGAAACGCAGAGCCACGATTATCAAAAGCGCAAGCACGAAGAGAACGATCAGCGTGATCGTCCACATCAGCACACCATCGTGGAATGCTGTGATTGAGTCCATGATCGGAGTCACGGAACCCTGGAGATTAAACTGGCCTGGGGCGGGCTGCCCCGTGCCGAGCTCCTGGGCACCCGACACCGCTGGCAGAAGTGCCATTGCGGCCGCGGAAACGGCACCCATCTTTTTAAAGAACTGCCCGGTCACCATATACCCCCTTGTCGACATGTTCTGGCGGCTATCACCGAGAATGAGGGGGTTTGAATAGCGGCATAGCTAACGCCGCCCCGACTCAACCTCGGAGCGAAATACTCTGGAAAGACCGTAAATCATATAGCCGCACGAGAGTCTATTGCGGCCACACTCAACTCTCGTGCGGCAAAAGGTGCCGACAGGACACCCTTTCGCCTCATACTCGCCTTGTTTGACCGTAAAAAAGAGCCGGAATACGGGGCTTTGGTTGACACCGCCGAGGCTTTTTCGGCAACTGTGCACGTTGGGAAATCAATCCCGATTCTCAGGAGAGGTAATAGAGTGTTGATCTGGGCAAAACGGATTGGTCTCCTGAGCGCGGCTCTCGCCGCCATGAGCGTTTCACCAGCGCTGTCGCAAGGCACCATTCGTGCCGAACATGGCGACTGGCAGCTGAGCTGTGACACCCCACCAGGGGCGACCGCTGAACAATGTGCCATCATTCAGAATGTCTTGGCTGAAGATCAGCCCAACGTTGGCCTGTCGGTTATCGTCTTAAAGACTGCTGACGGAGAAGCCCGTTTGCTGCGCGTTCTGGCGCCTCTCGGCGTGCTCCTGCCGAATGGTCTGGGCCTTAACGTTGACGGCACGGACATGGGCCGCGTCGCATTCGTGCGCTGCTTGCCGAACGGCTGCATCGCTGAAGTTGAGCTGGACGACGAATTGATCTCGACGCTGTCAGAAGGCAGCGAAGCAATTTTCGTCGTGTTCAAAACCCCTGAAGAAGGCGTGGGCATTCCGGTGTCCTTGGCCGGCTTTAAGGACGGGTTTGCAGCTCTTCCCTAAGAGACTGATTTAAAACTGTGAATTGAGCGCGTTGCAGACCTCTGCAGCGCGCTTTTTGTATTCCCGGACAAAAAAATGCCGGGTCCTCGAAAGGATACCCGGCAAGTTGTCAGGAAACGGGACTGGAGGACCAGTCCTTTCGTAGGCCGGGATGAGGCAATCACCCAGACCAACGCCGTGAGCAGATCCAAGGACCTGCTAATCTCGTTTGGCTACAGCTGCGCGCTACGGGCGCGGGCAGCGTTCAACACCATTGCTGGCGTGCGCGCACCGGTTGCCTGATGCGCATCAGTAATATCTGACCTGCTGATCCCTAGATCACGCAACAGATGTGGTTCGAGCTCAGATAGCGCACGCAGGGCCACGCCGCGACGGCGATTGGCTGCGGCATTTTTGATCCAGCGCACGAGAATGCGGACGGGATTGTATGACGAGCCAGCCGTGACTGACTGCTCGCCGGGGAGCGAGAGAGCCATCTAAAGTCTCCAATTGCGAAAGGATGCCGCCGGTCGGGAGGTAGCGGCCGTCGCTGAAATGCGCCGATGTGATGGAGATAGAAGCTAGACAGCCATTCGTCCAACAAATAGATTTCATTTTTGTGATCAATATTTGTGATGGAAAGCAATCATGGCTTCCCCGCTCGACCTCGATCAGCTGCAAAGCTTCTGTGCCATTGCCGATTGCGGAAGTTTCACCGAGGCGGCGCGCCGGGTGAACAAGACACAATCTGCAGTATCCATGCAGATTAAGCGGCTCGAAGAGCGCCTCGGCCACCCGCTGCTCACGCGCGACGGCCGCACCGTCACAATGACCCATCACGGGGAAATTCTCTATGAGCGGGCGCGCAAAATGCTGCGCACCAATGCTGAAATCCTTGATCAATTCAACGATGCGGACCTTGCAGGTTCTATCCGCTTCGGCGTGCCGGACGATTATGCGGTGCGCCTGCTGCCGGTAATTCTCTCAAGTTTTCAGCGCACCCACCCCAAGATCGCGGTTGATGTGGCCTGCATGGCCTCAGAAGAGCTGATCGCCGGCCTTAAGGCCGGGCGCTATGACCTTATTGTGTTCACCCAAGGCACCCAGCAGAACTTTGGCGAGCTGTTCCGCACCGAGAAAATGTTCTGGGTGGCGAGCCACGGCGGCCGCGCCATGGCCAGTGAACCCATCGCAATCGCCTCCGGGCCATCGTTTTGCCGGTGGCGCAAGGACGCCTTGGCGGCGCTCGATCGATCGAACATCGATTATCGCATCGCCTATACCTCGTCCAACGCCACAGCGATCAGCTCGGCGGTTCTTTCCGATCTGGCCATCGGCTTTCTGCCGGAAAGCGCTTTGCAGCCGGGTATGCGGGTAGTTGGCGAGGCGCAGGGCCTCCCGCACCTTGGCGATGCGCAGATCGCCCTGCTGCGGGCCTCCCACGCTTATGGCGGCATCTATGACGCCCTAGCCAAACATATTGTACAATCCATGGGCAATCTTGATCAGCCACAAAGCTTGGACGCCGCCGAGTAGCGGCTTGACGATCCGCACTCTTTTATCGCACCAGAGGACATGTCTCAGGTTCTGACCAATGCATCCGAGTTTACCGTCACCGAGATCGCCCACGCGGTAAAGCGGTCGGTCGAGGACGAGTTCGGTCATGTCCGCGTGCGCGGTGAAATCTCCGGCTTCCGGGGCCAACATTCCTCGGGTCACGCCTATTTCACCCTTAAGGATGAAGGCGCGACGATTGACGCTGTGATCTGGAAGGGGAGCTTTTCCAAGCTCAGCTTCAAGCCACAAGAAGGGCTTGAGATTATCGCGACGGGTCGCCTGACGACCTTCCCGCGTTCTTCTAAGTATCAGATCGTTATCGAGAATATCGAACCGGCTGGTGCTGGCGCGCTGATGGCGCTCTTGGAAGAACGCCGCAAAAAGCTTTTGGCAGAAGGGCTGTTCGCGCGCGAGCGCAAGCGCCCCCTGCCCTATCTGCCGCGCGTTATCGGTGTGATCACATCACCGACCGGCGCGGTGATCCGCGATATTTTGCACCGCCTCGATGACCGCTTCCCCAGCCATGTGCTGGTGTGGCCCGTGCGCGTTCAGGGGGAAACCAGCGCGCCAGAAGTTGTCAATGCGATTGAAGGGTTTAACGCCCTCGAACCGGGCGGCGCTATCCCAAGGCCAGATCTGCTCATCGTCGCCCGCGGGGGCGGCTCGATTGAAGATCTTTGGGGCTTTAACGAAGAAGCGGTTGTGCGCGCGGTCGCGGGCTCCGACATTCCCGTTATTACCGCTGTCGGCCACGAGACCGATACGACACTTGTCGACTATGCCTCGGACATGCGGGCGCCCACGCCAACGGCTGCAGCGGAAGCCGCTGTGCCGGTTCGGGCCGAACTGATTGCCTATGTTGATGACCACGGCGGGCGTCAGCGGCAGGCCGCGCGGCGCATGTTGCTCTCGCTCAAGGATCGCCTCCGCGCCGCCTCGGCGGGGCTGCCCCGCGCCAGCGATTTGATTTCAAACCAGCGACAGTCTCTGGATCTGGCATCGAGCCAACTCTCTGGTGCGCTTCGACATTTCGTGCAGTCGCGCCGCATGGCCTTTGGCACAGCGTCGGGGGCATTGCAGCCGCGCATTATTCGCCAACGCCATAGCGAACTGAGCGATCGCCTCAAAAACCTTGGCCGCCACGCTGAAGGCGGACTGATGAAATCGGTTGAGCGCGCACGCCTCACCTATGATCCGCGCGCCCGGCGTTTGCCGGACGCAGCGCGAACCGCATTTGAGCGCAAACACACAGCACTCGCACGGGTTTTGCCACGCCTATCGCCACAGCCGTTGCGGGCCGATTTACGTCAGGCCCAGAGTCTTTTGGCGCCACTGGAAAAGCGCCTCGACATAACCGCCGCACAACTGACCCAAGGGCGCCGCCAGCAGGTCGATCAGCTGACCAAGCTGCTGGAAACATTGAGCTATCGGAATGTTTTGGCGCGTGGCTATGCCTTGGTGCAAGATGAGGCCGGGCAGATTGTGACCAGCAAAACTGGGGCTAAACCTGGGGATAGTCTCAAGCTCACTTTCGTTGATGGCGATTTGAACGCTACGGTTTCCGGCGCGCCACCAGCGAAACGCAAACCATCGCGTAATCCTGATGGGGGCGGGCAGGAAAGCCTCTTTTGAGGCTCCGGTGAATTGGCTATAGGACAGCACACGGCTAGGAGGTCGATATGAACATCTTCGAAAAAGGCTTCACGCCGAGCGAAGCGACCCTGCTTTATGGTGATGGCGACTATAAGCTTATTAAGTCAGGCACTTTCGTGCGCTGCGCCATAACCGGCAAGACCATTCCGCTCGACGAATTGCACTATTGGAGCGTTGATCGGCAGGAAGCTTACGCCGATGCTGCAGCGGCCACTGAGGCGTTTGAACGTTTCGGCCGAGGCAATTGAGTTGAGCGAGGCAGCGACGCGTCAGCGCTTCCTCATCATCTCAAACGGGCATGGCGAAGACGCTATTGCCGCGCAGGTGATTTCCCAGTTTCCCTCCTCGATTGAGGCGGATGCTTATCCTATGATTGGCAGCGGCAAGGCTTATGACGGCATCTGCCGCGTCGTTGGCCCACGCGCGTCGCTGGCCTCTGAAGGCTGGCGCAATGTGAAGGGCTCACTGCGCCGCGATATCGTCAACGGCGGTCTGCTCACCGTTCCACCAGCATTGAAATTCCTGCGAAAAATGCGCGGGAACTATGATCGCGTCATCGTGGTCGGAGACATGGTGGGCGTGCTGGCTGGCCTCGTGACCGGCTATCGCGACTTGGTCTATATCGACGTTTATAAAACGGGCGCGGCGCGGCTCTATTCGGGCCTTGAACGCAAGGCCATTGCCAAGGCGTGTAGCCTCGTGTTCTGCCGCGCCGAAAACCTTTCTGCGATGTTGCGCGAGGATGGCGTTAATGCCTCCGCTCCCGGCAATCTGATGATGGATACCATTCCGCACGGATCCTATGACGCGGCATCGCGTCGACGCAGCGCTTTGGCGGTGACCCTGCTGCCCGGCAGCCGCGCCCTCACCGCTGAAAGTTTCGCGCTGCAAATCAACGGCTTGCGGCAGGTTGTGCCGGAGCTGATGCCGGATATTTTCCTCGCTGTTGCCGGTAGTGTGCAGATTGACGAACTGGCAAAAGCGGCCGGTCTGCAACGCTCGCATCACTTAAGCTCGGAACCCGATGACCTCGGGCAACTGACCGATGGTGACATCACCGTGCATATGGCGCGTGGCCGGGCGATGGGCAATCTCTTGGCCACGTCGGACTTTGTTCTGAGCCAGGCCGGGACTGCCACGATCCAATCGCTGGGCCTAGGCAAGCCTGCGATTACCTTTATCAATCAAAGGGATCGGCGTTCACGCTTTGAAGATGAGCAAAAGCTTTTCGGCGATGCCCGTCTTGTGGTGGACGCAGATGTCGACCAACTCGGCTCGGCCATTATCCGGCTGATCGGCAACCCAGAGTTGCGGATGCGTCTCGGGGCCATTGGCCAAAACAATATTGGCGGCCAAGGAGCCCTGACGGCCATATTAAATTCACTTGGAGTTTCAAAGACTTAGTTCTTACTGACCAGTTTGCTCTGGGTTGAGCAGGCGGTGCAGGTGAACAATGAAGTAGCGCGTCTGCGCGCTATCAACGGTCATCTGTGCCTTCTGCTTCCAAACCGCATAGGCAGCGGCGTAATTGGGATAAACGCCAACAATATCCACCTTATCGAGATCGGTGAAGGTCACGCCCTCAAGGCTCGATAGTTCGCCACCAATAACGAGGTGGAGGAGTTGCTGATCCGGTGTAGCAGCCATTCTATTCTCGATTCAGGTTGGTTGTTGGTCAGTTTCGCAACCCTGCGGTTCTGGACAACCATAAACCTTGATCAGGGCAGCGTGGATAACTGGTTTTAGGCTGATGTCCGAGAGGGCCGCAAGAGCCCCGTGACGCACATCTCGTTTGTTAAATTGGGGGTAGCCAAGGCAGACATCGGCAAAATCCATCCCCGCTTCGCTCAGGATTAGCGCGGCTGCGGCAATATCCCAATCTTGCGATCCGCGGCGCGAAACAGCGGCGTCCAGGCGACCGGTGGCGACCTGCACAAGGCGGTAAGCCAAGGATGGATAAGCAGGGCCGCGCGTGTAATCGAGGCCAGTGGCTTGAATTTCCTGATGAACTGCACCGGGCGCAGGGATCATCGGCAAAGCGCCCGCACGGCGGCTGCGCTGCAATGGGCGGGCGTTCATGCGCGCGCCACCGCCTTTAACAGCGTCATACATTTCGTCGAGCGCTGGGGCATAGACAACGCCGGCGACAGGAACGCCGTGTTCCACCACCGCAATGGAAATGGTCCAATATTCCTCGCCGCGCAGGAAAGCGCGTGTGCCATCAATGGGATCAACCACAAAGCAGCGGGCGCTATCGAGACGGCTAGGATTGTCGACGGTTTCCTCAGAGAGCCAGCCGTAGTCGGGGCGCGCCTGCAACAGGTTCGCGGCCAAGAAGCGATCGACCATTATGTCGGCTTCGCTGACTGGGGAGGAGTTCTCTTTGGTCCAAGTCTTTATATCACGACGGAAAAAGCTGGACGCAATGAGGCCCGCTGCGACCGCAGTGGAGCGGAGCAGCTCCAGATCATCACTGTAACTTCTGGAATAAGCCGGCATGGTTGCGGGGGTTTTAGGCCCGTTCCCGCCTGAGGACAAGTGCGCTCAAGGCAAGGGGGGGAAACAGTAGAGTAAACGCTCTGCCAATGGGCGCAGTTAACGGGTCATGACTCGGTGTTACGTCCTGCTAACCCTTCGGAAAAGCAAGATAAACTTAACCCAACCGATTAAGGGCCTAGGTAATCATCGGCGCTAAGTTGGGGGCATAACGGAGCACAAAAAAACAAGCTCTCGAAGTTACAGGAAGGCAGAAAAATGGTTTTTGGCGTTGCGATGGAAGGCTCCTCAGTTCAGCTCACCTTCACCCGTTCGGCACTCGCTGGGCAGCGTTTCGAAGGCGCAAACGACAACGGCCACCGCGAACCGGTGAAAACCGTTACCGTCCGCAAGCAGCTTGAACAGAGCGGCGTCGCCATTAAGGTGAAAGTGCCCGTGACTGAGTTCGTTGGTGTTGCTGTTGCCACCAAAATCTCGGACGAAGGCATGCTCACCAGCGTGATCGAACTCGTCCACGCAGACCATGAACTGAACTACAAAGTCTTTGAAGAAGAAGGCAATTTGAACGTCGTTGCCGAGTGGCAGAACTGGGGCAAGAAGCTCCGCCTGCCGCTGTTCATCAAGGCTGGCGATGGCTCTTACATGCCATACACGCAGCAGGTTGATGGCGTTATGGTCGGCCAGACCGCACCGCGCCGCCGCCTTGCCGCTGACGCAGCCCGCCGCCCGCGTTTCCTCAACCGCCGTCAGACCGGCCAGCTTGAGGCTTAAGAAGACCTCCATACCCATGCAGACCTATAGAAAAGGGTCAGTCGGTGGTGCGACTGACCCTTTCTGCATTTTGGTGGGGCCTTTTATGGGCCTCAATGGGCCTAGGCTTGGCACCTTGCCGGCACATTATGGCCTGGGGAATGGCCGCGCTTAGGCCGATAGGGGCGCGTTACCACACCCACTCGGCGAGCAGCGCCAGTGAAATAACAATGCCGACATAGTGGTTATTCTGAAACCGAACGAGCGGGTTATCGGCCTTGGTCGCGTCGAGCGTATAAAGCTGCCACGCCAAGAGCCCCGCACCGATGAGCGCGATGACGGCAAAGATCACCCCTGCCCCGGCCGTAACCGCAGCGGCGATCCAGAAAACAAAGGCGCCAACGTAGAGCGTGGCGACCGCAGGGCCGACATTAGCACCGAATAGGCGGGCCGTGGATTTAACGCCAACCAGCGCATCGTCCTCAACATCTTGCAGGGCGTAGATGGTGTCATAGCCGATGACCCAGAGAATCGTGCCCGCATACATCAGTATCGGTGCCAAAGTGAGCCCGCCGATCTGGCTCGAAAAGCCCACGAGTGCGCCATAGGAGAAGGCGAGGCCCAAAAAGGCCTGCGGCCACCAGGTGACGCGCTTCATAAAGGGATAGATGGCGACCAGAACCAGGGAGAAAACGCAGGCCCAAACGGTGAAGCGATTGAACTGGAAAAGGATAACAGCGGAGATCAAAGTCTGCGCGACGAGGAAAATCAGCGCTTGTTTGGCGGTGACCTGTCCCGAGGGAATCGGGCGCGAACGGGTGCGGGCAACCTTATCGTCGATGTCGCGATCAACAATGTCGTTAAAGGTGCAGCCCGCGCCGCGCATCAGGGCAGCACCAATCAGCATGAGAATGGCGGCGAACCAATCGAAGCCGCGCTCGGGCTGATAGACAGCGGCGAGGCCCAGACCCCAAACGCAGGGCCAGAACAAAAGCCAAATACCGATGGGGCGATCCCAACGCGCCAAGCGACCATAGGGTTTTACGGGTTCGGGCGCGTATTGATCGAGCCAATTGTTTTTCTTGGCGTCGGCAACAGTGCCAGGTGAAACAGCCATGATGACCCCTGCGAATATGGTTAGCGGAGTATTAAGGGGCTGGGCGGGTTGAGGGAAGAGGGTGTTTCGGACGGGGTGTGGATTGGGGGAAGTTCTGCCGCAGCCCTCGGGGGTGACCCGAGGGTTGCGGGCTTGGGGCGGCTAAGCGGCGGTGTTGGAGAGCCAAGTGCTAATGGCGGGCGCGTCTTCGGGCCCGAGGTCATGACCGCCGTTGACGATGTTTACGGTGACTTGCGCGCCGCGGTCCATCATGACACTTGCCAGTTTTTCGCCCTGTGCGCGGAAAGCGTCGGTCTCACCCAAGACAATCAACACAGAAACACCGGCCAAATCACTGTCTGGCAGCTCTGAGAGCACCATGACTGGGCGAATGAGAACCGCACGCTGCACAAGGCCGGGGTGGAGCAGCATAGCCGAGCTTAAAAGATTGGCGCCATTGGAATAGCCCAAAGCCACAAAGTGCTTTTCATCAAAGGCATAGGCCTTTTTGGCTTCTTCAAAGAAGGCCTCGAGCGCGCCGGATTCAAAGCGCACATCCTGCTGATCAAAGATCGAGGGACCAAAGCTGCGGAACCAGCGTTGCACGCCGCTTTCCGTGCTGCGACCACGAATGCCAAGCAGCGTCGCTTCGGGGGCGGCGCGATGGGCCAAAGGCATCAGGTCGGCTTCATTGCCACCCGTGCCATGCATGAGGGCGATGGCCATGCCATCGGCATTTTCAGGGGTAAAGATTCGGTGGGTGTAGATGAGGTCCCGATAGACCACGCGGTCTTCGCCCGGCAGACCAAACTGGGGCAGCATGACCTTTACCCCTTCCGGATCACTGGTGTCGGGCGGCACAAAGAGCGTTCGCCCAAGCTTTTCAAGGCTCTCGTCAGTGGTAAAGCCGGGGCCGTCGCTGGCCATTTCGATCAATGTTCCGCCCGGCTCGCGCACATAGAGCGAGGTGAAATAATTGCGGTCATGGACATTGGTGATGCTGGAATTGAGCTTGCGCAGCTCCTTTTCCACCGCCAGCACTTCGTCGGCATCGACAGCGCGGACCGCGACGTGATCAGCGGTTCCAGCACCCGCGACGCCGGGCCAGAAGCCAGAGGCGTCACGAATATCGAGCACATCGCCAATGTCGGAGGTCATGCGCACGATGGGGCCTTCGCGCCCGGCAGTCTTGAAGCCGAAATACTGGCTCATGAAGGCAGTGGTTTCTTCCTGAACGTCGGAGAGCATGGTGACGCCACGAATGCGGCGCACCGCGTGTTCGCTCGGAATATCGCCAACAGGCATATCGAGAGCGGGCAGATCAGCGCTGACCAGTTTCACCATCACCCCGTCCGGATCGCGCATGCGCAGAACCGTTTCGCCGAACTCCTGGCCCGTGCCTTCAACTTTGACGCCAAACAAGAGCGCGCGCTCGATCCAGAAGCCAATTGAGCCTTGCGACACGGCAAGTGCCATTTCGCTCACCTGCCCCGCGCCAGCCTGGCCCTTAGAGCCACCTTCCCAAGCAAGGAAAGTGATCAACGATCCGGGATTGGCGGCATAATCGCCGTAAAAGAGATGGAGCTGGGTGGCATCTTCATATCCGCCCGTGCGCTTCACCAGCCTCAGCCCGAGAAAACCGACATAAAAATCCACATTGGGCTGTATGGCGGCGGTGATCAGGGTGACGTGGTGAATGCCTGAAGTCATGCGCGGCTCCTAAATGTCCTACAGCGATAACGATAAAGCCTGAATGATAGATGCATCAATTCAGCAGCGGGAGGGGAGCACCGAATATTGGGGCAGGAAGTGTAGAGCCCTCGGGTCGAGCCCGAGGGTGACGGCTGGTGGGATGGAACGGTTCAGCGGCCGTACGCTTCTTATCGGCTGCGGCCGAAGAGGCGTTCGATGTCGTTTTTCTTGAGTTCGACATAGGTCGGGCGACCATGGATGCACTGGCCTGAGTGTGGCGTCGCTTCCATGTCGCGCAGCAGAGCGTTCATTTCATCGACGCGCAAACGACGCCCGGACCGTACTGAGCCGTGGCAGGCCATGCGGGCGATGATCTCTTCCATGCGGTCGGTGAGAGCGGCAGTGCTCTCCCATTCGGCGAGGCCATCGGCCAGATCTTGCACCAGCCCATGGACATCGGAATTGCCCAAAATGGCGGGTGTTTCGCGCACTGCAATGGCCCTTGGGCCAAAACGGTCGAGATAAAGCCCGAATTTTTCGAGCTGTTCGGACACCTCTTCAAGGCGCTGGCAGTCTTCCTCGGGCAGCTCGACAATGACCGGGATAAGCTGGGCTTGGCTCGCCACAGGACCGGACGCCATTTGCGCTTTAAAGCGCTCATAAACGAGGCGCTCGTGAGCCGCGTGCTGATCGACCAGCAAGAGGCCGGTGTCGTTTTGGGCGATGATGTAATTGTCAAACATCTGCGCCCGCGCGGTGCCGAGCGGAAATTCCTGGGCAGGCGGGGCCTCGGCAACGACCGTTTCAACGCGTGCGCTGGGGGCGGTGAAGCCGGAGAGAGCGCCGGGTTTGCCATCATAATTGAGCGGGGCGCGACCATCGTCCTTGCGGAAGAAGGAGCCGCCGGTGGCCGCATAAGTATAGGCTGGGGAGCGGCCAGCACCGAAGCCGGGGCTGGCATAATTGGTGGGGCGCGCGCCAAAATCCAAGGCGGGCATAGCGGGCGCGGCAAGGCCATCGCCCAGCGCATTGGGTGCGGAGAGTTCGGGTGCGGTGAACGCGCCTAAAATATCATCGGCAACGCTGGAGGAGGCTTTAAAGCCCGCTGCGGCAAGCGCCGCGCCAATGCCATTGATGACGGCGCTGCGCACCGCGCCTTGATCGCGGAAGCGAAGCTCGGCTTTGGCGGGGTGGACGTTGACATCCACCTCACCGGGATCAATGGCGATATAGAGGGCAATGACGGGGAAGCGATCGCGGAAGACATAGTCGGCGAAAGCGGCGCGCACGGCACCGACCAAGACCTTGTCCTTCACCGAACGACCGTTGACGAAGTAGAATTGGGAGAGCGAATTGGCGCGCGTATAGGTCGGCAGACCGGCCATGCCGGCAACGACCACACCATGGCGAGCCGAGGCCAGTTGCACAGCGTTTTCAACGAAATCGGCGCCCATCACCTGGCTGAGACGGCCCGCGAGCGCGCCTTCGCTGGAAAGGGCTGGCCAGTTCAGCGTCTGACGATCCGCGCCCTCGAGGATGAAATGGATTTCGGGATTGGCCATGGCCAGCCGCTTCATCACATCGGTGATGGCAGCGGTCTCTGACCGGGCAGTTTTGAGGAATTTGCGACGGGCCGGGACATTGGCGAAAATGTCCTTCACCTCGATCACCGTGCCACGGTTCATCGCCTTGGGCACAGGGCCGCTGCGTCGACCGTTATCGACGACGATTTCGAGCCCACTTTCGGCATCAGCCGGGCGCGAGGCGACAGAGAGGCGCGCGATGGAGCCGATTGAGGCCAGCGCTTCACCGCGGAAACCCATGGTGCAGATATCGTCGAGATCGTCACTCGCCAGCTTTGAGGTGGCATGCCGCTCGACCGACAGCAACAAATCGGCCTTGTCCATGCCATGACCATCATCGGTGATGCGGATGAGGTCCATGCCGCCATTGGCGGTGGTGACAGTGATGCGGCGCGAACCAGCGTCGATGGAGTTTTCAACCAACTCCTTCACAACGCTTGCAGGGCGTTCGACCACCTCACCGGCGGCGATACGATTGATGAGGTCTTCGGGTAGCTGGCGAATGGACAAGAGCGATTCTCCTTAGCCCAATTATAGGGGAGCCAGACCCGGCTGCCGACCCCTGCTGCGCCCCCTCGCCTATCGATGTTCACGACGTCGGCCACTTCAGCATTGACCCCAGCATCGTCTCGGGTTCTGCTAGCCCCATGAGCAATGGGCTGCGTCGGGCGTTCACGGACTGGGGACGCCGGTTAAATAGTTTTTGGGATGCGCTGGCAGTCCACCTGTCTCCGCCCGGCATGTTGGTCGGCGCGATGTTTTTTGCCGCCTCACTGACACCATCACTGCTGCCGCGATCCGAAGTTGCGCAAGGCGTGCTGTCGGGGGCGTGTTTTGCCGTTGGCTATGGCTTTGGCAATCTTATCCATTGGTTCTGGGGCTTTCTGGGGCTGCGAGTGCCGCCCGGCCGGATCACCCGTGTTTTGGGTATTACCGCTGCGCTGGGGTGCATCGCGCTGGTGCTGATCGCACTCTATTGGACGACCGGCTGGCAGAACTCGGTCCGCGCCGTCATGGGCCTGCCGGAGGTGGACGAATATCAGCCCCTCATCATCGCCCTCGTCGCAGCGCCCGTATCCATCGCCTTTCTGGTGGTTGGAAAAGCATTGGTCACACTCATTCGTCTGGTCTGGTCCTGGCTGATGCCGCACATGCCACGGCGGGTGGCCTTGGTCCTGTCGATCACGCTCGTCGGTCTGGTCGTGACTTTGCTGTTCAACAATCTGGTTTGGCGCGCTGCCTTGCGCGGTGCTGAGCGATTTTATGAGCAACTCGACGCGGTGATTTCGACCGATGCTGCGCCGCCAGCTGAGTGGCATCAAACGGGGTCCCCGCAGTCGCTGATTGAATGGGAAACCATTGGTCGCGACAGTCGTCGCTATCTCTTGGATCACAAGAGCGCCGAGGACATCACGCAAGTGACCGGCCGGCCAGCGATTGAACCACTGCGCACCTATGTCGGTCTGCGGTCAGCGCCCAATGTCGAGGCGCGGGTGCAATTGGCACTCGACGAGCTCAAGCGGATCGGAGCCTTTGACCGCGCCGCTTTGGTCCTTGCTATGCCGGTGGGAACGGGCTGGGTGGACCCTGCCGCGATTGATACGTTGGAGTATCTTTTCCACGGCGATGTCGCGACGGTTGCTGTGCAATATTCCTATCTCCCCAGCGTGCTCTCGCTGCTAATCGAGCCCGAATATGGTGCGGAAACGGCCAGTGCATTGTTTAGCGCCGTCTATCAATATTGGACGACGCTGCCCAAAACCTCTCGGCCCAAGCTCTATCTGCACGGGCTCAGCCTTGGCGCAATCGCCTCACAAAACGCCACGACCGTTTATGATGTTTTGGGCGACCCGTTTGATGGCGCGCTGTGGGCGGGACCACCGTTTTCGAGCCCGATCTGGAAACATGCGACGGACTTCCGCCTTGCGGGGACACCGCAGTGGCTGCCAAAGTTTGGCAATAGCTCGGCCGTGCGCTTCATGAACCAATCGCGCCCCGAAGACTGGGACGATACGCCATGGGGGCCGATGCGGATTGTGTTCCTGCAATACGCCTCCGATCCGATTGTGTTCTTCAATTTTGACACCGATTGGACGCGGCCTGATTGGCTGAGCCAACCCACCGGGCCCGATGTTTCCCCTGCGCTGAACTGGTATCCGATCGTCACCTTCCTACAGCTGGCGGTGGATGCGGCTCTGGCGCAAACTGCGCCCGTGGGGTACGGACACGTTTATTCGCCGCACGACTACATTGACGCCTGGGTGGCGGTCACCGATCCGCCGGGATGGGACGCCCAGTCCATCAATGCGCTCAAAGCGGCGATCAATATTGACGATTATCACCCGAGCAATCAGTGACTGAGACGACCTTAAAACCTATGGAGCTTGCTCTGTCGCTGGCCGAAGAGGCTGCAGCACTGGGGGAAGCGCCTGTCGGTGCGGTGGTTGTCGAGGGGACGCGCATTCTGGCTGCAGAACGCAATCGCATGCAGGCGCTGAAGGACCCAACAGCCCATGCCGAGTTTCTGGCCATTCGCACGGCCCTGGCTGTTCGCGGCACGGGGCGGCTCGATGGATGCGATCTCTATGTGACGCTGGAACCCTGCGCCATGTGCGCCGGGGCCATCGCCCACGCCCGAGTGCGGCGCGTCTATTATGCGGCTGAGGATGTGAAGGCCGGTGCTGTCGAAAACGGCGTACGCCTCTTTGATCAGCCAACCTGCCACCATAGACCCGAAGTTATTTCGGGCCTATCGGCGGAGCGCGCAGAAAATATGTTGATAAGCTTCTTTCGAAAACTACGTACTTCGTAGTTGAATCATCGCGTTAGGCTGCGAGCTCTGCTCTTTGGCAGTAAATTCTGATTTCACGCCGGAAAATATAGAATAAGACTAGCGAAACAATCCCAAGACATTTTGAGGGTGGTGCGGTGTGAAGGCATATGTCGCGCGTCGATACGGCGGGCCGAATGTTCTGAGCCTTGAGGATGTTACCAAACCAGAACCGGCCTCGGACGAGGTTTTGGTCCGCATCATCGCCAGCTCCGTCAACTCGGGAGATGTTCGGGTGCGCGGCTTTGATATCCCCAAAGGGATGCGCACGATGGCCCGGCTCGCCTTAGGCTGGTCCGGCCCCCGCCAGCCGATTATGGGCACGGAATTTTCAGGCGTCGTTGAGGCCGTAGGTGCAGAGGTCAGCCGCTTTCAGGTGGGGGACCGTGTATTCGGTTTCCCCGGTGGCAAGATGGGCGCTCATGCCGAGTTCATCGCTATGCCCGCCAATGGCCGTATCGCCAAGCTGCCCGCTGGTCTGAGTTTTGAACAAGGCGCGGCGCTGTGCTTTGGCGGTTCAACGGCGCTGCACTTTCTGCGTCAGGCCAAGCTCCGTCCCGGCGAGAGCATACTGATTATTGGGGCAACGGGCACTGTTGGCCATGCCTTGGCGCAATTGGCCCAGCATCGTGGCGCGCGTGTGAGCGCTGTGACCAGTACGGGCAATATCGATCTGCTCAGTGAGCGGAAGTTCGACCGGGTGATCGACTATAAAATCACCCCGCTCGCCGGTCTTAATCTGGGGTTTGATATTATCGCGGACTGCGCTGATGCCTTGGATTTCAAGTCCGCCCAGCGCTTGCTCAAGCCCAAGGGGCGCTATTTGTCGGTCGCGGGTACGCTCAAGGAAATGCTCGCCGCGCTTGTCCCCGGCCCTCACGGCACCAAGATGATCGCAGGGCCTGCGGCCGAGCGCGTGGAAGACATTTCCCTTCTCGCTGAGCTTGCAGAAAAGGGGCATTTTACGCCCCTCATCGACACCATCGTTCCGTTCCCGCAATTGCCCGATGCACATGCGCGGGCGCAATCCAAGCAGAAGCGCGGAACAGTTGTGGTGATGCACCAATAGGCTATGAGCGCGGAGCGGGTTGTGCCGCCTCCAAGCGTCCCTGAATATAGTCTTCGATGCGCTGGGCCAGCAGCCGCTTGAAGCGGTCCTTCTCGCCTTCGACGCTGGCCAGAATATCCTTCACCCGCCAATATTCCATCGCGCCAAAGCTGGCGACCTTGGGGCGGATATACATGTCTGGCGGATAGGCGGCGATCATATGAGCAGTGAGCGAGTGCATCATGATCGAGGCCGAACCAAACCACATATCAATCGCGCCAAAATCGGTTCGATTGAGCCCTTCGGATGGATCGCCGACGACATCGATGCCGATGGTGAAGTCGCTGTCCAAATCGACTTGGTCGAGCGGCAGAGGATTGACCACGCCGCCATCCACCAACATATGTCCGGCATGCAGCACCGGCTTGAAGAGGCTGGGGATGGCAATCGATCCGGCAATTGCGGGTTGTAAGAGGCCCTGGGCAAACACCACTTGGTGCCAGCTGCGAAAATCCGTGGCGACGACACGCAGGGGGATTTTCAGCTCATGAAAGCTTGTCGGGAAATGCTCGGGCAAGAAAGCCTCGACGACATGCATGCCGTCGAGCTGAGTGGGAATGCCTTGCTTGAAGAGGCTCCCCAATCCGCGCACCTGGGTTGACCACAGGCGCCCAGCGATGATCCGCATGGTTCCCAAGACCTTGATGGAATGCTCGCGCAGCTCTTGCCCGGTCATTCCCGAAGCCCAGCCAGCGCCGATGAGCGCGCCAATGGAGGTGCCAGCGATGACACTCGGTTTGAGCCCAAGCTCATCCATCGCCTCAATATAGGGAATATGCGTCAGCCCACGGGCCGAACCACCGCCGAGCGCAATGCCAATGCGTGGGCCACCAGAAAACACCATTTGGCTCCGCTCCTTCTCTCCGGCGCGCAGAGCTTGGGCGTAAGCCAATCCTCGAAGGTGACGAGGTGTGAGGTCAGAACCCGTCTGCGCTCGGTTCGTGTCCGAACGCGCCGAGCTTACTGAGGGCGGGTTGAGAAAGGGTTCAGTTGCCTTCGCGGGCAATCTCACGCCAGCCAATGTCGCGGCGGGCGAAGCCTTCTGGCCAAGAAATGGCATCCACACCGGCATATGCACGCTTCTGCGCCTCGCTCACCGTACCACCGAGAGCGGTGACATTGAGCACTCGCCCCCCATTGGCCAATAAACGGGTGCCATCGCGCTTTGTTCCGGCGTGGAAGACCATCAAATTGTCAGTGTCGAGCCCTTCAGCGCCAAAGATCTCGCTGCCCTTGTGATAGTCGCCGGGATAGCCCTTGGTCGCCATGATCACGGTCAGCGCATATTGGTCGTGCCACTCGACATCCTTGCCTGCCAGTGTGCCGGTGGCGACAGCGTAGAGCAGCGGAACAATGTCGCTCTTCATGCGCATCATCAGCACTTGCGTTTCCGGATCGCCAAAGCGCGCGTTGTATTCGACAAGCTTGGGACCATCGGCTGTGAGCATCAACCCGGCATAGAGCACACCAGCATAGGGCGTGCCGCGCTGCGCCATGCCGCGTACGGTCGGCTCAATGATGGTTTTCATGACCTCGTCATAAACTTCGCGGGTCATGACGGGCGCTGGCGAATACGCGCCCATGCCGCCCGTGTTCGGGCCAACATCGCCATCAAAGGCGCGCTTGTGATCCTGCGCCGTGGTCAGCGGCAAGATCGCTTCGCCGTCGCAGAGAACAAAGAGGCTGACCTCCTCGCCTTCCATAAAGTCTTCGATGACGACGCTTGCGCCCGATGCGCCAAAGGCGCCGGAGAAGCAATCAATAACTGCTTCTTCTGCATCTTCCACATTCATGGCGACAGTGACGCCCTTGCCAGCGGCCAGGCCATCAGCCTTGATCACAATGGGGGCGCCAGCGGTGTAGAGATAGGCCAGCGCGCTGGCTTCATCTTCAAAGCGGGCATAGCCAGCGGTGGGAATATCGAACTCGTCGCAGAGGGCTTTGGTAAAACCCTTAGAGCCTTCGAGCTGGCCCGCTTCTTTCGAGGGGCAGAAGCAGGCGATCCCCGCGGCGCGCACATCGTCGCCGAGACCGGCGACCACTTGTGCGTCGGGGCCGACGACGACGAAATCAATGTTTTGGTCTTTGGCCGCAGCGATGACCGCGGCATGGTCGGTGACGTCGATGGAAAGATTGGTGGCGACGCCATCTGTTCCGCCATTGCCCGGCGCAACAAAGACCGCCTCGACCTCTGGCGACTGCGCGATCTTCCAAGCGAGCGCATGTTCACGACCACCGGAACCAATGACCAAAACGCGCATACTCGCCTCCATCGCTAATGTATGGAGGCGTATGGACGAGACGGAGCTTTAGGGCAAGAGCTTCCTAAAGCTCAGCGGCCTTGAAGATGGGGGTGATGTCGCCGTTCCATTCGTTGTGGAAGCGGTCGAGCCACACTTCGGCCGGGCTCTTTCCGCTGCGTACGGTTTCTTCGAGCGGTGCAATGTGGATGCTTTCGTCTTCGCCCTTGGCGTTGAGACGATTGCGGCGCGCAAGTCCCGCCGAAGCGATGCCCACAGCTTGTGCTGCGATATCGAACAGGGTTGAGCGATCAAACGGCGTGTTCAGCCCCAGACGCGGGACTTCGGAGCGCAGATATTCGCGCTCTTCATGCGTCCAGTTTTTGACCAGCTCCCACGCGGCTTCGAGCGAGGTTTCGTCATAAAGCAGGCCCGTCCAGAAGGCGGAGAGCGCCACCACATGGCGTTCGTCGCCCATGTCAGCGCCGCGCATTTCGAGGAACTGCTTCATCCGCACTTCGGGGAAAATGGTCGAGAGGTGATCTTCCCAATCGCCAATGGTTGGCTTTTCGCCCGGCAGCTGCGGCAGCGCACCATCGAGGAAAGCGCGGAAGCTTTCGCCCGCAACATTGATGTACTTGCCGTCGCGAATGACGAAGTACATCGGGACGTCGAGCGCATAATCGGCATATTGCTCGAACCCAAAGCCTTCTTCAAAGGCGAAGGGGAGCATGCCGGTGCGGTCATTATCGGTGTTGAGCCAGATGTGGCTGCGGAAGCTGAGGAAGCCACTGTCCTTGCCATCGACGAAGGGCGAATTGGCAAAGAGCGCGGTCGCAATCGGCTGCAGCGCAACCGAGACGCGCAGCTTCTTGACCATGTCGGCTTCGCTCGAAAAATCGAGATTGGTCTGCACTGTGGCCGAGCGGTACATCATCGATGTCCCGAGCGTGCCCGTGCGGCCCATATAGTCGGTCATGATGCCGTAGCGCGACTTTGGCATGGCCTTGATCTGCTCGACGGACCACAGTGGGGTTACGCCGAGGCCGAGGAAGTGAATGCCCAGCTCACCGGCCACCTTTTTGGAAATGGCCATGTGTTGCGCCAGTTCATCGGCGGTCTGGTGAATGGTTTCGAGTGGCGCACCCGACAGCTCAAACTGACCACCCGGCTCAAGCGACACGCCGCCAGCGCCTGCGGTATTGCTCAGGCCAATGGCGTTTTCGCCATCATAGAAGGGCGTCCAGCCGGTTTCCTTGGCCACGCCCTCAAGCAGAGCCTTGATCCCGCGGTCACCGGCATAAGGGACCGAATCCAGCGGATTGGTATAGAAGACGTGCTTTTCGTGCTCGGTGCCAATGCGCCACTGATCTGCGGGTTTGCACCCGCGCGACATTGCCTCGATGAGGTCGTTACGCGATTCAATCAGCGGAGTGGTTTTGGCGCCGGCCATATAGTCCTCGAAGCTTGCAACCATAAAGTGCGCGGCGAACATAACCACCGCAAGGCGGAAAGCAATCGCCTTTTATCGCCAATCACCGATGGTCGCTTGGATAACCGCCATTGCAGCCACCGCCGCCGTATCCGCGCGCAGGATGCGAGGACCTAGGCTAATCGGCCTAACATATTCTAATGAGCGCAGTTTTTCGCGCTCTGCGTCCGAGAACCCACCCTCCGGACCGACGATCAGGCCAAATTTTTGGCCTGCAATATTTGTCAGTTGCTGAACAGGGGAAGACGATGCTTCGCCCTCATCGGCAAAAATCAGAATGCGGTCGCCGTGTACCTCGCCCCAAGTTTCGATCAGTCGCGTCAACGTCACTTCAGGCGCAATTTCAGGCACATTGAGAACCTCGCATTGCTCGGCAGCTTCAATGGCATTGGCGGAAAGGCGTTCCATCTTCAGGCGATGGACTTGCGTATATTCGGTCATCACCGGCTGGATGGTGCTCGCGCCCATCTCCACCGCTTTTTGGATGACATAATCGAGACGCTCATTTTTGAGCGGCGCGAAGCCATACCAGAAGTCGGTTGCTGGGGACTGCGGGGCGATCTGCTCGACGGTTTGCAGGATCACATGCTTTTTTGAATCGGATGTGAGACGGCAAAGCCAAGCGCCGTCGCGACCGTTAAAGAGCACCACCTCGTCGCCCACGGATTTGCGCAGGACAGCCGCGAGGTAAAGGGACTGGTCCTTGTTCATCTCGACGCTCGCACCAAGCGTTAGATCGTTGGCGACAAACACGCGCTGCAATTGTGCAAATGACCGGGGCATAGTCTTACTCTCTCAACTCTGCCCCACATATCCGCGCTCCTCGGCTGGGGTGCAAGAGCTGATCGGCACCTTTGATGGTCCAATCGTCACGAGGGGGCTTGCGGGGTTTAGCCGCCCCGCCCCGGCCCCTCCCCGTCGCGGGGGAGGCAGGAGGGACGGTGTGTGTCCTAGGCCTTTTCTGAGGCTAGGCTCTTGAGGTGATCGGCTTGGAATAGGCACATGCGTAGGACGGTTCGGTATTCACCGTGCACGAAAAACTCGTCTTTCAACTCGCCCTCGATGATGAAGCCGAGTTTTTGATAGATGTGGAGCGCGCGGGCGTTGTCCTTGTCGACGACGAGATAGAGCTTGTGCAGGTTTAGGACCGCAAAGCCGTATTCGAGCGCTGCGCGGGCCGCTTTTCCCGCATAGCCTTTGCCCTGATGATCGGGGGCGACGATGATCTGGAATTCGGCGCGGCGATGAATGTGGTTTATTTCCACCAGCTCTACGAGGCCGACGGGCGTACCCGCGTCTTCGGCGACAAAACGGCGTTCGGTTTGATCGTGAATGTGGTCTTCGTAAAGACCCAGCAGCTCGTCAAAAGTTTCAAACGGCTCTTCAAACCAATAGCGCATGACGGTGGCATTGTTGTCGAGGCTGTGCACGAAGCGCAGATCCTCGCGTTCCAGCGGACGCAGGCGAAAGCTATCGGGGGCAGACATGAAGGCTCCAAAACTGATTTGGAGAGGAACGACGTAAGGGCGGGTTTTGATCCGGGGGGCGTTACCGCCACCTAACCTCACCCTGGTAGGGGGAGGGATTGGACCGAGTGTGCCGCCGCTGCGTAGCACCGTAGGGCGAGGTAGATGGAGGGATGCAATCACCCCACCCCGGCCTTCCCACTCAAGGGGAGGGAGAAGAAGGGTCTTCACCTGAGAAGGCGATTTTGGCTCCAAAGGGAAAGGCATAAAAAAGGCCCCGGTGGGGGCCTTTTTGCATTCATGTTATAAATCGGGCTTAGCTGAAGACGCTGGCGCCGTGGTCGGCGGCGCCGACGAGGGCGCGGAAGCCGGCGAAGAGTTCGCGGCCGGTGCCCCAGTGTTCATTGGTCAAATCTTCCGAGGCCGAAGGACGGGCGTCGAATTCGACCTGGTCGCCAAGGAAGGTCAGCGTGCCCGCTTCAGCGTCGAGGCGGATCAAATCGCCGTCGCGGATTTTGGCAATCGGCCCCCCCTGCATGGCTTCTGGGGTCATGTGGATGGCGGCTGGGACCTTGCCCGAGGCGCCGGACATGCGGCCGTCTGTAACCAAAGCAACCTTGAAGCCGCGATCCTGAAGGATGGCGAGGGCTGGGGTGAGCTTATGCAGCTCGGGCATGCCCATGGCCTTGGGACCGGAGAAGCGAACGACGGCGATCACATCGCCGGTCAGCTCGCCGGCCTTGAACGCGTCCTGCATGGCCTGTTGGCCGTGGAAGACGCGCGCGCGGGCTTCAACGATGCGGTGTTCAGGCTTAACAGCCGACACCTTGATGACGGAACGACCGAGATTGCCGGTGAGAAGCTTTAAGCCACCAGAGGTCTGGAATGGGGTTTTGACCGAGGTCAGAACCTTTGGCAGCGCGCTTTCATCGGGAGCGGGCGTGTGGGCTAGCTTGTCCTCGATAAGCTTGGCTTCAACGCCATAGCCCGAAAGGCCCGTGCCCCAGACGGTTTTGACGTCTTCGTGCAGATAGCCATCGGAGAGCAGTTCCTTGATGAGGAAGCCCATGCCGCCAGCCGCATTGAAATGGTTCACGTCGGCCACGCCATTTGGATAGACGCGCGCCAGAAGCGGGGTCGCATCCGAAAGGTCGCTCATATCGTCCCAAGTGACCTTCAGACCGGCAGCGGCAGCAATGGCGATGATGTGCATGGTGTGGTTGGTCGAACCACCGGTCGCATGCAGGCCAACCATAGCGTTGACGATGGCCTTCTCATCGACGATGTGACCGATTGGCGTGTAATTATTGCCCTGATCGGTGAGCGAGAGGGCGCGGCGCGTCGCTTCGCGGGTCAGCGCATCGCGCAGCGGCGTACCGGGATTGATGAAGCTTGCGCCTGGCAGGTGCAGGCCCATGATTTCCATGAGCATCTGGTTTGAGTTCGCCGTGCCGTAGAAGGTGCAGGTGCCTGCCGAGTGGTAGGACTTGCTTTCAGCTTCCAAGAGTTCAGCGCGGCCGACCTTGCCTTCCATGAAGAGCTGACGCACGCGGCTCTTGTCTTCATTGGGCAGGCCCGATGGCATGGGGCCAGCAGGAACAAACACGGCGGGCAAGTGACCAAAGGTCAGTGCGCCGACCATGAGGCCGGGAACGATCTTGTCGCAAATGCCGAGATAGACGGCGGCGTCGAACATATTGTGCGAGAGCGCAATAGCGGTCGACATGGCGATGACGTCTCGCGAGAAGAGCGAGAGGTCCATGCCAGCGTAACCCTGGGTAACGCCATCGCACATGGCCGGAACGCCACCGGCAACCTGTGCGGTTGCGCCGATTTCGCGGGCCGCTTCTTTGATGATGTCTGGGTAGAATTGGTAAGGCTGATGGGCACTCAGCATATCATTGTAGCTGGTGACGATGCCCAAATTGAGTGTCTTGCTGCCCGCTAGAGCTGCTTTTTCTGCCGGAGTACAGGCGGCAAAAGCATGTGCGAGGTTGCCACAACCGAGATGGGCACGGTGGACGGATGTCTCACGCTGCGCTTCGAGGCGGTTGAGGTATTCCCGGCGCGAATCACGGCTGCGCGCGGCAATACGGTCGGTCACGTCCTGGATAGCCTGACGGACACTCATTTGGATCTCCATAGCTCGCAAGGACGCGCCAAAGGGGGGCCGCTGGCGCGGATGGGCCTTGCATCAAAAGACTGGCAGCCTCAAACGGCCAGAGCGGTCGATTGGGGACCGCTCCAGGAGTTTATGGACACCAGTAAACAGAGAGTGGCGCGCCGGAGCGCAGCACAGCCCGGACTGGCATATCGGCCACCGGACCATCGGCCAGCGCAGCCTCAAGCACGTCAGCCTTTTCCTGCCCTTCAATGTGCAGATAGAGGCAATCGGTCTTGAGCAGACGCGGCAGAGTAAAGGTAATGCGGCTTTCGCCTGCGCCCGGAGCGCGGATCGAGAGGGTTGGGCCCTCTTGGGTCAGCGCTGCGTCGAGCGTGTCGCCGCCAGGGAAGAAGCTGGCGGTGTGACCGTCGCTCCCCATGCCCAGAATGACGGCGGCAAAAGTGTCCGGCAGCGCCGACAACAGCGCGTTGGTCTTGGCGACCTGCGCATCAGTCGGCTCATCGCCACCAGAATAAAGCGGCAAGAAACGAGCGACCGCCGCCGGGCCCTGCAGCATCTTCTCGTTGACGAGAAGCGCGTTGGAGCGATCGGAGGTTTCATCAACCCAGCGTTCGTCAACCAAGGTGACGGTGACCTTGTCCCATTCGATGTCTTTGGTCTTGCCCAAAACCTGGAAGAACTTTCCAGGCGTTGAGCCACCGGAGACAGCGATTGCCGCACTGCCACGGGTGGCAATGGACTGGCGAATGCGGTCAGCCACCGCCTCGGCCAATTCTTTGGCCAAGGTGGGCTTATCGGCGAAGCTGCGACGGTCGATAGTCAAGTTAGTTCGTTCCTTCGTACCAAGTGCGGCCATCGCGCTCGATCAGCGCGACTGCACCAGTTGGGCCCCAAGTGCCCGCTGTATAAGTTTGCGGAGCGTCTGGCGAACGTTCCCAGCCTTCGCGGATCGGGTCAACCCATGACCACGCCGCTTCAAGCTCGTCACGACGCATGAAGAGGGTCTGGCTGCCACGGATCACATCCATCAGCAGACGCTCGTATGCCTCAGGCGTACGCTCGGAGAAGGTTTCAGCAAAGGAAAGGTTCAATGGCACTTCGCGCAGGCGCATGCCGCCTGGACCTGGGTCCTTGATCATCAGCATCAGCTTGACGCCTTCATCTGGCTGTAGGCGGATGATCAGCTTATTGGCCTTCGGCGCGCCTTCGGCGTGATCGAAGATCGAGTGCGGGATCGGCTTGAACTGGATGGCGATTTCCGACACGCGTTCGGCCATGCGCTTACCGGTGCGCAGGTAGAACGGCACGCCAGCCCAGCGCCAGTTGTCGATTTCGGCCTTGAGCGCCACGAAGGTCTCGGTGCGGCTGCCCTTCTTTTCTTCTGGCAGCTCGTCCTGATAGGACGCGACCTTGGCGGTTTCCGAAGAAACGCCACGATACTGACCGCGCACGGTCTTGGTCGCCACTTCACCATTGGTGATTGGACGCAGCGCGCGCAGAACCTTGAGCTTTTCGTCACGCAGGGCGTTGGCATCGTCGGATGCTGGTGGCTCCATCGCCACAAGGCAGAGAAGCTGCAGCATGTGGTTCTGGATCATGTCGCGCAGGGCGCCAGATTCGTCATAATAACCACGGGTGCCCGCACCAACGCTTTCAGCCACGGTGAGCTGCACGTGATCGATATGGGCCGAGTTCCAGACGGGCTCGAACAGGGTATTGGCGAAACGCAGAGCCAGCAGGTTCTGGACGGTTTCCTTACCGAGGTAGTGGTCGATGCGGTACACCTGATCTTCCTGGAAGATCTTGGCGACGCCGTCATTGATCTTCTTCGACGATTCCAGATCGTGGCCGAGCGGCTTTTCAATCACAACGCGGGAGTCGCGGCGGTAAAGCTTCTTGGCCTTGAGATACTCAGCGATGGGCTCGAACAGATCGGGCGCTACGGCCAGATAGAAGGCACGAACAATGTTCGCGTCATCGCGCAGAGCAGCGCCGAGATCGCCTGACTCGTCAGGCTTGGAGGCATCGACCGGCACATAGGTGCAGATCGAGACGAAGCGCTCGATTGTGGCTTCGTCCTGATAATCTTTTTCCACAAAAGTATGGAGCGCGTCGCGCACCAGTTTCTGGAATTCGGCTTCAGAGAGCTTGGAACGCGACGCGCCAATGATGCGGCTCGTCTCGTCAAACTGACCATCTTTAAAACGGTGATAGAGCGCCGGAACAAGCTTGCGCTTGGTCAGGTCGCCGGTTGCACCGAACACGACATAATCAAAGGGCTGCACTGGAATAATTCGACTGGACAACGGACTAGCCCCTATTTAGCGGCGAAATTCTGTTTGGCGAGGATTACCGCACCATGCAGAGGTTCGTACTTCGGTAAGGCGACAAAGTCACCATAGCGCTCTTGCAGGCGGGGGAACAAACGCTGCCCCAAGCCGCCAACAATGGCCATAACCTGCGCGCCATGGGATTTGAACCAATTAACGTAGGTATCGATATAGCTGAGCTCTATGGCCAGAAGCTTGAGGGCAACTGGATCATTTTGCTCAAGATGGTCGAAGAACAAAGGCATGAGTTTACCGTACTCGCCCGGCGCGCGACCGATCAGGGCATCGTCGCACCCTTCCGAACCGTCACGGCTGAGGAGCTGCAAGCCCATCTCTGTTGCGAACGCCCAAGTCATAATCGACTGGTTTGAACCGCCGAGCGCTGCGGTGACGGCGGCGGTGAGAGGGGAACCCTCAACCAAGCCATCAGCGGCCTCGACAGTGTAACGCACGAGTTCCCGTCCCAGAATCGCACCTGACATCTGGTCGCCGATTGGGAAGCCCCAACCGCCGGCCTGATAGCGCGTGCCTGCAACCAAGGACATGGCTGCGGAACCGGTGCCGATGATCACCACACCACCTTCTGTGCCACCAAGGGCACCAGCGTGGGCGATATCGATATCGTCATAAACCTTTACGCCCGCGAAGGGCCACACACGAGCGGCGAAAGCCTCGCGTGCGCTATCCATACGACCACCAGCCATGCCGAAGCAGGCATAGGTATTGGCTGTTTCAGCGTAATCTAAACCGGCGGCTGCGAACACATCGCGCGTGCCATCGAGAATAGCACGATAGGCAGGCTCGCCGCCATCGATCTGGAGGTTGGAACGACCGTTTTTAACCTCAGCCAAAACTTCGAGGTTTTCGTTCGCTAATCTGACACGGCAATTGGTACCGCCGCCATCGACGCCAAGGTAGTAACGCGCCACGAATGGGACTCCGTCTATGGACTGGGATCTGCGATCGAGAATCCGGGAGGAGCTGACCGCATTGGTCCCAAGCTAGGGCCTGTTTTCGGGGCGGACCATAATGCGAAAGCCGCTAAGACGAAAGTAGCATTCAGGATAAAATGCGTCTCTTCCGCAGGGTGTTTTCAAACCATTATGCTCCTGAGGGAACAGATGGTGCGGAGCGTGAGTTGGAGAAGGGGACATCGACGCTTCGGCGCAACGACCGCCCGCAAGGAAAATCCGATGGAAAGACACTGCTTGGTACTGGGCGGCGCGCGATCCGGCAAGACCGGTTTTGCAGAACGACTAACCCTGAGAAACGGCACAACACCGGCCTATCTGGTCACCACCGCGCAGCGCGACAGCGACATGCGTGAGCGGATCGCCGCGCATCAGCTTGGCGGCATGCGGTACACCGTGATTGAGGAGCCGATTGAGCTGTGCCATGCGCTAATCAAAGCGTCGAAAAACCATGATGTAATTTTTGTGGACTGCGTGACGCTGTGGATCAGCAATATGCTGAAACTGAATAATGACGTCGCCAATGCGGTGAGCGAGCTGTGTGCCACGCTGGTCGAACTCAAAGGCACTAAGGTGATCCTGGTGTCCGATGAAGTGGGGCAAGGTGTTGAGCCCGACACTGCCATGGCGCGCACGTTCCGCGACTTGGCAGGCTCGGCCCACCAAAGGCTCGCCGAAGTGTGTGAGGACGTCTATTTCGTCGTCGCCGGAATGCCGATGACAATCAAAGGCAAGCCTGCCGGATTAAGCTGAAGTGTCCAGCGCGCGGATTTTTTGTGGACGCAAGAGCTGTGGATTGGGTGCAAGCTTTGGAAACACCCTTGTCGATCAATGGCTTGCCGCCTGTGGCACTTTGCTCAGAATGCTTCTGAAAATCGTTTGCAAATTCAAGCACTTGCTGATCAGGCATGAGCGGCGTAAGGCAGGTTTTTACCAGCCGCAAGGAAGCTTTGCCCATGGCGATCACCAACAAGACACTGGCTATAGCATCGACCAGCCTGGTTGTTGGGGTTCTCGTTCTGGGCCTGAAAGTCTGGGCGTGGTGGGTGACTGGCTCGGTGGCGCTGTATTCGGACGCGCTTGAATCGACCGTCAATGTGGTGACGGCCATTGTGGCGCTGATCGCAGTGCGTCTGGCGCAGCGTCCGGCCAATGCCAACATGCCCTATGGCTACCACAAGGCCGAGTACTTCTCAGCGGTGATCGTGGGCGTGATGATCATTGTCGCGGCCATATTGATTCTGCGCGAAGCTGTGCTGGGTTTCCTCAACCCGGAAATGCCCGAAGCACCAACGCTCGGTTTGGCGATCAGTGCGGGTGCGACGGTGATCAATGTCGTGTGGGCAATGGTATTGCTCCGCCATGGTCGTCAGGCGCGCTCGCCTGCCATTGAAGCCGATGGCAAGCATTTGATGACGGACGTGGTGTCGACCATCGGCGTGCTGATTGGCCTGGCGCTGGTTTATGCGACCGGCATTGCGCAGCTCGACTCCATTCTTGCAGCCCTTGTGGCGCTCAACATCATCTGGTCCGGGTGGGGTGTGATCAAGGACAGCGTTGGCGGGCTGATGGACGTTGCCGTGCCTGCAGAAACGCAGAAGATTATTCGCGAGGCCATCGCGTGCACGGCAAACGGCGCGCTAGAAGCCCATGATGTCCGCACGCGACAGGCGGGAAAGATTACCTTTATCGACTTCCACCTTGTGGTGCCGGGCGCGATGACAGTGGATGCGGCGCATGAGATTTGCGACCGGATTGAAGCCAAGCTTAAAGAGCTGGTCAAAGACTGCCAGATCACCATTCACGTTGAGCCAGAAGACAAGGCCAAGCACGCTGGCATCGTGGTCCTGTAAATAAGACCTACGGCAATTTACTGAGGCTTATTGTTTCCAAACTAGTCTTCCTGAGGATCCACTCTCAGGAGGACGGGGTATTGCGATCAATCCTTTCGGTGAACAGCTACATCGCCCCCAAGCTTCTGCGTATCGTCTATTGGATCGGACTTATCTGCATTGGTGTGTTTGCGCTGGCCGGGATTTATAACGCGCTGACCTACACGGGTGACTTGCGCCTCAGCACACCGCAGACTGGTTTTGTGTCTTTGGTCATTGTGATCTTTCTGACCATAGCGGCAACCATCATTTGGCGGCTTGCGGTCGAGCTCATCTTAGTGGTCTTCTCAATTCATGACCTGCTTCGAGACATTCGCAACCAAGTCGCGCCCAACCCTCAGCCTGTCTATAATCGGCGGAGCACTGATCCTCGCTAGTTTTGGGGCCACCCCTGCCCTCGGCCAATTTTGGGGGCAGTATCAAAACCCCAGCTTTCACTATGCCATCGACATACCACCGGGCTTTGAGAGCAGTCGTGCGAATGAAGACGGTACGGGGGCGATTTACTATCGGCTGGATGCCGAACAGGTGCTCTCGCTCTGGGCCGGGGAAAACGCGTTAGGCATTGAGGCAGTGGCCGAGGCTCAAGCGCAGGAGTTGGAAGCACAGGGGTGGGTTCTGGGGATGAACACCAGCACCCCAGACTGGTCCGCCCTCACCGCGCAACGCGACCACCGCATCAGCATCGAGCGGATCGTTGAGCTTTGCGAGCCGGGGCAATATGCGGGTTTCCGCATGGAATTCCACATCCGCGACTTAGCGTCGATCGAGCCAGTGATTGAAGGCCTGACGCGCTCGTTTAGGCCTGAGGGCTGCTAGCGCGCCACGGTGAGGTGGTGAACAGTAGGGCCAAGGCACCCGACAAGCCAACCCGCAAAATCTCGGGAGCGCTAAAGAGGGTTTCCCCGCCGACCGACAATAGGATCAGGTAGACGCCCAGCATGCTGGTCGTAAAGCCAATGCCTATGGCCGCACCGCACCGGGTCGCCGCGGATTTGAGGCGCGGTTCGAGGCGCAAATAGACCAAAGCCGCAAGGATGGCGGGGAGCACCCCAAAGAGGAAACCGAAGACCATAAACATGAAGATGATCGGCCCGAGATATTCGATCTCAGGCAGGCCTTCGACGACGACGTTCAGCGCCAGCATCGCGAGCCCACCGATGATCGGGCCGAGCAGGATGATAGCGAGCAAGCGCCGACTTTGCCCGTCGACCGACCACTTCGACATAAGCTCTAGGCCTTCTTGAGGAACTCAGTGCGCAGGACCAAGCCTTTGACCTTTTCGACATTGCATTCGATCAGATCGGTGTCTTCGGTGAGACGAATATTCTTGCACATGGTGCCACGCTTGAGCGTTACCGAAGTCCCCTTGACCTTGAGGTCTTTGATCAGCGTCACGCTATCGCCGTCATTGAGCTGGGTGCCATTGGAGTCGCGGGTAATTTCAGTCACGGTGTCGTCCTAAATTCAATAAGGAGCTCACTTTCTAAAAGAGAGCCCAGCAGGCAGTCTCACCACCTTGCACAGATCGGCTACGGGGCCAAGGGCCCCAGATCAGTCGCAGTGCTATTCCTCTACGGGCTCGCCTTCGTCAAAACCATCATAGCCTTCGGGATATTGGTAACCCATGCCGGCCGTCTGCACCTTAACGCCTACTTTGGCGACGAGGGGATCATCTGACGTGACGGTGACGTCGCCCGAAATCGTCGTGACATCGACGTCCGGTTCTTCCACCGTTGGCGCGAAGCGGATCATCGGTACACAGGGCGCTTCGGTGTTCCAAAGCTTGCCGCCTTCGTGCAGGAAGACATAGCCGCCATAGTCCCACCAAAAGCCCGCAAAGCTAACAGGCTCGCCATTGAGTGCTGCCACTTCAGCCGCCGTTTGCCCAACGTAGAGACCTTCGGGGGTGGCCAGCGTCGGCGGCAGGTCGACATAGCTGACGAAACGCGTGTTGGCCTCGTCGAACCATTGGAAAGCGATTTTGCGGTCGGGATCGTCGCCATAAACCAAGGTGCCGAAAACAGCACGCCTTCGACACTGTCGACCTCTATACGCGCCTCGACGTTTTCAGCGCCGAAGTGCGAGATGATCATGTCGACGGTAACGTCGGGGCCAAATACGCCTTCGCATTGCACGCGTTCTGGCGCGGTGTGTGGTGCTGTGGCGGACTTATCCTTGGTTTTTGCAAAGGCAACGGGCGACAAAGCCAAGGACGATATGATTAGGGTAGAGATAGTCAGGCGGGTCAGCATGAGTGTTAATCCTCCTCCCAGAACTTGAATATGCGCATGCATCAAAACGCATCGCAGACAACACCTTGCCAGATGAACGCAAGCTGAAGGCTCCGACAATGAAACCCATCAAATTCGAACGCGACGAAATGAAAATTATCGTTGCGGAAGTTCAAGATTATTTCCAGAACGAACTCGATAGCAATATCGGCTCCATTCCCGCTGAATTGCTGGTTCAATTCTTCGCCGAAAAGATTGGGGCGCATTATTATAATCGCGGTCTGCATGACGCTCAGGCGCTGGTGCGCAAGAAGATCGACGACGTGAGCGACGAGATTTTCTCGCTGGAAAAGACCACCCGCACGCGCCGCTAAAGCGATCGCCTTGCTGATGCGCCGGGAGCAACTCTGGCGCAACACACCCACTGTGCAGACGGCCAGATGCTGATATGAGAGTGCACCACTTCAGCTGATTTTGGAGGAAGCCTTGGGCTTCAACTTTGCCACGCTTGCGCCGATTGGCCTCTTGCTTGCGTCCAATGTCTTTATGACCTTCGCTTGGTATGGACACCTCAAATTCCCCCACGCAGCGATGTGGGTGGTGGTGTTGGCGAGCTGGGCGATTGCCTTCTTCGAATATTGGCTTGCGGTTCCGGCCAACCGCATTGGCTATGGCACGTTTTCCGCCGCCGAGTTGAAGACCATTCAGGAGGTCATTTCGCTCTCGGTGTTCGTGCTGTTCGCAGTGTTCTATCTCGGTGAGAAGCTGACCTGGAACCACGGCATTGGCTTTGCGCTGATCGCGCTCGGAGCCTTCTTCATTTTCAAGGGGCCGCTGAAATAGCGACCCCTTTCTGTGCCTAGTGGTCGGCGGTAACGCCGCCGACAACAGCAATGGAACTGGGCGCACCACCAAGCTCAATCGACCCGGTCACGGCAAAACTTTTGAGATCGAGCTTGTGGATTTTGCCCGTGGCGGGATCGGTGACCAGCAACTCGTCGCCCGCATAAGCAATCCGCGGCATTGGCGTGCCATGGCCGCCATCGGTGGCATAAGCCTTCGTCACCTGGGCTTTGCGCAGTAACTCGCCGCGCACACTATCAAGCTCTTGCACCGAACCATCGGCGAGCAGCAGATAGGCGAAGCGCGCGTTTTCGCCGTTCAGAACAAAATGAACACGCGTGTCTGGGAGGCTGACGAGGCGAATTGGCGTTTCGGCCTCGGGCTCAATAATGGCCACATGCTTGGGCCCGTAATTGCCGAGAAAATAGTCGAGGCTCTTGCCGGCAAGAAGGGTCCCTACCCGCCCTTCGGGCAGGTCGGTGAAGGGAAGAAGCGTAAAGTCCGGCTTAGTCCCATTGGCAATCAGCACCCCGTCGGAACACCCAAAGGCGATAACGTCGCCTGATGACGCTTCCCCGTGAACATCGGCGCAAAGCTCCGTCGTCCCGACAATGTCGCCACTGGCGTCAAAGACATTAAAGCCACTGGGCAGCTTGCCATCTTCCGAAACCGGCTTAGTGACAATGGCACCGCCATTAAAGGGAACGGCAACGCCGTGGTGGGGCTTGCCACTGTCGAGCTCCACTGACTCGTATGTTCCCTTTTGCCAGAGCGTTGCATCGGAGAGCTGCACTTTGCCGCTTTCGTCAAAAAAGATGGCAAGCTTGCCACCATGTTCGACGAAATGGGCGGGCTCTTGGCCTTCCGCTTGCGGGGCCAAGAGAGCGGGATCACCTAGTTTGAGGTCGGCATGATCGCCGTGGTCTTCAACGGTCAGGCCGGTCGAAATGGCTTGGACCTGATTGGCTTTGCCCTGGACAGCGAAAACGGCATGCCTTCCCTTAGCGGCATAGAGCGTTGCCGGAGCAGCAAGCTTATAGGTCGCGATGGTTTTGTCACTGTCCAGATCAATGACAGAAACATTGGCGCTAGCGCTATCGGCGACAAAGGCCCGCCAAACTGAATGGGTGTCCTCGGCGTAAGCGAGAGGAACATTGGCCGAGGATAAGAGGAGAGCAGCAAGCAAGGCGACGCGCATGGGAATATCCTTGATATGTTAGAACGTTACATTTCGAGAGATGAGAGGCGTGCGAAGACGGGCGTCAGGACGACGCCGAGACCGCCTGCGGGTGCAGGCGGAATAGGATGAAGGGGGAGAGTTGTCAGGTCAGGCAGTCCACAAGACCGGTGGCAATGGAGCGGAGCATTGCAGGATACAGGTCTGGACCTTCGGGGAGTGCGGAACCTTCAGGATCCAGCACGCCTGACTTGGCGGCGGAGCCCTCAACAATGACGCGCACCACTGCGGGCTCGAAATTGGGTTCGGCAAAGACGCAGGTTGCGCCAAGCTCGGAGACCTTGTGCCGAAGCTCATCAATGCGGGCCGCGCCGGGGGCAACGTCTGGCGAGACGGTGACCGTGCCCGCAAGGGTGAGATCAAAACGCTGTTCGAAATACTGATAGGCGTCGTGGAAGACGACGAAGGGTTTTCCGGCAATTGGGGCCAGTTGGGCCGCGAGTTCGACCGTTAGCGCCTCAAGCGCGGCACGGGTGGTTTGCGCATTGGCTACATAGGTTGCCGCATTGTCCGGGTCGGCCGAGACCAGTGTTGTTTCGATGTAGTCGACGATGAGGATTGCATTTTGTGGGTCTAGCCAGAAATGCAGATCCTCTCCGCCATGAGAGCCATGGTCGTGCGCATGATCATGCGCGTGGTCATCCTCATGGGCATGAGCCGCGTGCTCTTCAGCAGTTTCGCTCGCATGATCGTGGTCATGCGCCTCAAAGGCTCCCCCTTCGCGCATGGGCAGAAGCTGCAGGCCGGGTGTATCGGCGAAGGCGACAATTTGGGCCTTGGTGGACAGCGTATTGAGGGCATCAGCCAAGAACAGCTCAAAGCCATTGCCAGTCCAGAAGACGATATCAGCGCTCTCAAGCGCTGCCGCGTCGGATGGGCGGAGCGAATAGGTGTGCGGGGAAGCTGCGCCTTTGACGATCAAGATTGGTGCGGCGACATCGCCCATAACTGCAGTGACCAGCGAATGGATGGGCTTGGTGGAGGCAACGACATCGGGCGCAGCCAAAACTGTGCCGGTGAGCAGCATGGTCGCGAACGCGGCGAGGGAGAGCAGCTTGGTCATCTGTATGCCTTCAGGGTAATGTTATGTTATTACGCTTGCGGCGATGTTATGCTATAACGTAAAGCTAAGCGTCAAGAGCGTGGGTTAGAGAAACTTGCTTCCCACCGATCACGTTCGCAGCCTGCCCCCCGAAGACCCCGGGCCAAGTGAGTTTGAGTTGAACAAGACTATGAACAGCGCCAGCACACGCGAAAAGCTCATCACGCTCACCAATGCCGGCGTGCGCAAAGGCGCGCGGGTGTTGGTGGAAGGCGTTGATCTGTCGATTGCGCGCGGCGAGATTTTGACCCTGATTGGCCCCAATGGCTCGGGCAAGAGCACCACGGCCAAAATGGTGACAGGTGTTCTGAAGCCAAGCATGGGCGAGGTATCGCGAAAACCGGGGCTGACCATTGGCTATGTGCCACAAAAGCTGGCAATCGACTGGACCTTACCACTGACCGTCGAGCGTTTGATGACGCTGACCGGAACATTCGCCAAGGATGACATCATCCGTGCGCTCGACGCCGTTGGGGCCAAGCGCTTACTGGGCGCGGCCGTGCAGGAGCTGTCGGGTGGGGAGTTTCAACGCGTGCTGTTCGCTCGCGCCATGATCCGCAAGCCCGATTTGTTGGTGCTGGACGAGCCCGTGCAGGGCGTCGATTTCTCGGGCGAAGTGGCGCTCTATCAGTTGATCCGGGAAATACGAGACACGACTGGTGCAGGCATTTTGATGATCAGCCACGATCTGCATGTAGTGATGGCGGAGACCGATACGGTCATTTGTCTCAATGGCCATGTGTGCTGTCGCGGCACGCCCAATGCGGTGAAGCGCGACCCCAATTATCTCAAGCTCTTTGGTGAGCGCGCCGCTTCGGCGCTGGCGATTTATGAGCACCACCACGATCACGAACATCACGATGACGGCTGCGTGGTTGGCGCAAAGCATGACCACGAGCATGGGCATAGCCATGAGTGACATCGTGATGAGGTTCCCCCACCCTCAGTCCCTCCCCGCAAGGGGGAGGGAGGCAGAGTTGCGTATGTTGCTAGGATCGAAGACTAAAAATGTTTGGTGATTTCTTTTCTCGAGCACTAATCGCAGGGATTGGGCTTGCCGCTGTAACCGGGCCTCTGGGGTGCTTCGTCATTTGGCGGCGCATGAGCTACTTTGGCGACACCATGGCCCATTCAGCGCTGCTCGGCGTCGCCCTGGCCATGCTGCTCTCGGTGAATGTGACGCTCGGCGTCTTTGTGGTGGCGGCAATGGTGGCGGGGGCCCTCTTGGTCTTGCAGCGCCAAAACACGCTTTCAGTGGACGCGCTGCTGGGGATTTTGAGCCACGCAACGCTGGCGGTTGGCCTTGTTCTCGTGGGTTTCCTGACCACGGTGCGCATCGATCTGATGGGCTTCCTGTTCGGGGATATTTTGGCGGTCTCGTTGGATGACATCATCATCATCTATGCCGGTGGCGCAGCGATCCTTCTTATGCTGATCCTCAATTGGCGGCCCCTGCTCGCCTCTACAGTCAGCCCAGAGTTGGCCGAGGCTGAAGGTCTGCGCCCGGAAGTGAGCCGGGTCATTCTGATGTTGCTGATGGCCTGTGTGATCGCCATTTCCATGAAGCTGGTTGGCGTTTTGCTGATCACCTCGCTACTCATTATCCCAGCGGCAACGGCGCGACGGTTGAGTGCGACGCCGGAAATGATGGCACTCGTCGCTTCAGGCTTGGGCATGATTGCCGTGGTTGGCGGGCTCTTCGGTTCGCGCACTTGGGACACGGCTTCAGGTCCATCGATTGTGGTGATGGCGCTGGTGCTGTTTTTGCTGTCACTATTGGTCCCGGCCGGACGGCTTTTCGGGAGGAAAGAACACAATGGCGCATAGTCACGACATTCCCACGGACCTGACCCGAAATCAGGAACTGGTGCTGGGCGCGCTCAACACCTCCCCTGCCCCACTTTCAGCCTATGACATTCTCGATCGCTTGCGCATCGAGGGCATTAAAGCGCCGCTGCAGATTTATCGCGCTCTCGACAAGCTGGTGGAGCGCGGACTGGCGCATCGGCTGGAGTCGCTCAACGCATTCGTCGCCTGCGCTGACGCGCATTGTCACCGCAAGGGGCTGATTGCTTTTGCGATTTGCGAGGACTGCGGAAAGGTTGATGAATTTGCGGATGCAGTAATCGAAGAGCGTTTGGGCGGCTGGGCGCAGTCTACCGGGTTTAAGGTGGAGCGCACGACCATGGAAATTCGCGGCAAGTGCCAAAGTTGTTTAGAAAATTGATGCTGAAGATGAACTTCAACATTATGCAACACTTCTGCGTTTGAAGTCGTCGGACTTTTCCCCCAAAATAACCACAGATTTTAGTGGTTAAATTATGAACAAACTGATTCTATTCGTCGTGTTGGCTGCGGGAACTGCAGGGCCCACTTGGGCGCAAGATGATCATGATTGGTCTGGCTTCTATGCTGGTGTGAGTGGCGTTTACACAACAAGCCAAAACGACAAATCTTTCGTGACCAGCCCAGACAGAGTCCGCAATAGCTTTGGCATGGAAGGGGCTTGCTCGGTGTACAGGCCGGCTACCTCACTAACTTCGAAAATTTTGTACTCGGGGTTGAAGGCAGCGTTCTCTTCGGCAAGCTCAACGGCAATGACAACCATAACGGTAGCTGAAGACCCGCAAGAACTGGCTCGCTGAGCCTGCGGCTGCGATTGTGGTCGTCTGATTTCCGTGTTTGAGCAGATTTGGCGCGGCGTTTGGCGATCGGCGGTGCCCATTGACGGCGTTTCCCGGTCATCCGGGCAGACTCATGGCGCGGTTGCGCGCTTTTCGTGGAAGACGAGGCGGTCGAAGTTGTAGGCCAGATTGGCCAAGGTGAGTTTGGCCTCGGCCCGTGCAATGCCGATGGTGCGGATGAACAGACCGAACCGGTTCTTCTGATGAGCGAAGACATGCTCGACCCTGGCACGTATCGCGGACTTGGCCGCATTGGCCCGTGCGGTCGCGATCGGCATCGGCTTGCCCTTGGGCTTGCGTCGATGAATGCGGCTGGTCAGCATACGATCAGCCAGCCAGGCCTCATTGCTCTGTGATCTGTAGGCGCTGTCGGCCCAGACCTCGCTGCCGGTGTTTTCCCGATCGATCACATGGCGCAGCATCCGGCCGTCAGGATGGGAGGCGGAGGTCACCGCTGCAGCCCGGATGAAGCCATAGCGCCGGTCGATGCTGATGTGACTTTTATAGCCGAACACCGGAGTGGCGATCATGGGCAGGGGCGAGCCGTCTGGCCGGTAGCGCACCTTGCCGCCGATCTTGAGCGTCCAGCGGGCGTCGGTATCCTTCTGTGCGGCTTTAGCCGGCTCGTTCGGCCAGATCTCGTCAGCCGACTGGCCTGCCTTGATGGCCTCCCGCTCGCCATCGGTATTGCGCTGTTTGGGTGCCGGCACCAGCGAAGCATCCACGATCTGCCCCGACATCGGGATGTAACCCTTCTTGTGCAGTTGCCAGTCGAACGCCTTCATCACCCGCTTGAGCGTGCCGGTCTGGGTCATGCGGTTGCGGAAATGGCGGATCGTGTTCTCATCGGGCGTGCGATCGCCGAGCGAGAACCCCAGGAAGCGCATCCAACTCAGGCGGTCCCGGATCATGAACTCTGTGCGGGCATCGGACAGGTTGTGCTGTGCCTGCAGGATCAGGATCTTGAACATGGCCACCGGATCGAACGGCGGCCGACCGCCTTTGCTGCCGTCACTGTAGCCAAGCCCCTCCACCAGCCAGGACCGGAAATACTCGAAATCCACCGTCCGCTCCAAAACCTCGAGCGGATCGCCGTGTTGGCTCAAGGCTTCGAGGTGATCGTTCAGGCTGAAAAGCGAATGCGGGTCCATGATGACGCTCCATGATCGGGCGACATCAATGAATCATGACTGCATCAAAGCCGCCAAGGGTTTTTGCGGACGTCCAGCTCTTACGAAGAGATGACCGTCAATAACTTGGCGTCCTTGACGGCCCGCTTCGGCTACGCTTTCGATAGCGTCTTGCTCTATGGCAAAGTGGGTGTCAGCACCGGTTCAGTAAACATGCTGACATATGAAAGCCATCTACCGGACACTGATCGCGAATCGATGACCTCCCAATATGTCGGTCCAACAATTGGCGCTGGCGTCGACGTGGCGCTGAATGACAATATTTCCGTGAGAGCCGAGTATAATCTGCACTTCCTTGGCCGCAAAGAGCACCCTTGGGCGTACTGGTCAGATGCGATTTACAAGATCGACAAGACCCAAGATGTCCGCATCGGGATCAATTACAAGTTCTAAAAAAAGCCGCCCACGGGCGGCTTTTTCAGTTTTATGTCCGAACTCCAAAACTCAGGAAGCGGACAGCGGCAGCGCCGTATTCGCGGGTGTCTTCCAGCTCAAAGCCTGCCGGAATGGTGACTTCGGCATCAGCAGATTCTTCCCAAACGATCAGCGCGCCAGGGGCGAGCCAGCCGTTAGCCGCAATCTCAATGAGCGCCTTTTCACCCAGAGACTGGCTGTAGGGCGGATCAAGGAAGACGAGGTCGAACTGGCCAAAGGTACCGGGTGTGCCCAGAGCCGTGGCGTCGCGGCGCAGGAGCTTGGTGATGCCCGCCACGCCAAAATCCTGAATGTGATCGCGGATCAAGCCGCGCCCTTCAGCACCGGTTTCAACGAAAGTGCAGTGCGCGGCGCCGCGCGAGAGGGCTTCAAGGCCGAGAGCGCCCGTGCCTGCGAACAGATCAAGCACGCGCTTTTCAACGAGCACTGGTCCCAGACGCGAACCTAGAATGTTGAAGATCGACTCGCGAGCGCGATCCGAGGTGGGGCGGATGCTGTCGTCGGATGGGGAATTGAGCTGCTTGCCCCGGAATTTGCCGGCAACGATGCGCATGGTTTTTATCTCCACCGATCTAGGCGCTTAAGCGGCCATTCGGTTTGCAATACAGATAGACAAGCCCCCGCTTTCGCGGGGGCTAAAGGTTTGCTGATTAGCCGCGTGGCTTACGCGGGCCGGTCGGACGAGGACCGCCCGAAGATGGACGCGAGTTCGACGGACGACCGCCGGCGGGACGTGCACCACCTGGCTTGCCGCCGAATGGCTTCGCGCCAAACGGCTTTGCACCGAAGGGCTTACGGTCACCGAATGGCTTGTCGCCACGCGCTGGACGATCCGAACGCTGCGGACGATCACCGTAATCGCGCTGTGGGCGATCATTCGATGGACGGTCCGAACGCTGTGGGCGATCAGCAAAACCGCGTGCTGGACGCTCGCCAGAGGGACGCTCTGAGCGTTGTGGACGATCACCGAAGCTGCGCGCTGGACGGTCACCCGATGGGCGTTCTGAACGCTGTGGGCGATCACCAAATGGACGATCCGAGCGCTGTGGACGATCACCGAAGCCGCGTGCTGGACGCTCGCCCGATGGACGATCCGAACGCTGCGGACGATCACCGAAGCTGCGTGCTGGACGCTCACCCGATGGACGCTCAGAGCGCTGTGGACGATCACCAAAATCGCGCTTTGGACGGTCGCCAAATGGACGATCCGAACGCTGTGGGCGATCACCGAAATCACGCTTTGGACGGTCGCCGAATGGCTTGTCGCCACGTGGCGCACGATCACCAAACGGCTTGTCACCGCGTGGAGCGCGATCACCATACGGCTTGTCACCGCGTGGAGCGCGATTACCATATGGCTTGTCGCCGCGTGGAGCGCGATCACCAAATGGCTTGTCGCCGCGTGGAGCACGATCACCATATGGCTTGTCGCCACGTGGAGCACGATCACCAAATGGCTTGTCGCCACGTGGAGCACGATCACCAAATGGCTTGTCACCGCGTGGAGCGCGATCACCACGGTCTTCGCGTGGTGCGCCGCTGCCGAAGCTGCGCGCTGGCTGATCATCACGATCAAAGCGCGCGCGTTCCTGAGCGCGTGGTTCGTAGGCTTCTGGTGCGCGACCGTCGTCGTCAAAGTGTACCTTGCGAGTACGGCCTGTCGGACGATCTTCATCGCGGCTGCCAAAACGCGGCGGGGCGCCACGGGCAGGATTTGGACGGGCATGGTCACGGTCACGCGGGGAGCGGACGCGATAGGTCTCGTCACGAACTGGCGGCACGTACTCTGGCATTTCGCTTTCAAAATCGACACCAGCCGATTCAGCAAGCTTCTTGCCGAGCTGATCGCGCAGCATGCGGGACTTGACCATTTCGACGCCGCCTTCGGCCAGATCGCCGAGCTGGAACGGGCCATAGGAGACGCGGATCAGACGGTTCACTTCGAGACCGAGCGAGCCAAGAACGTTCTTAACTTCGCGGTTCTTGCCTTCACGCAGACCAAGAACCATCCAGACGTTGTGGCCCTGTTCGCGTTCGAGCGTTGCTGTGATCGGACCGTATTGGATGCCGTCAACAGTGATGCCGTGCTTGAGCGCATCAAGCTGCGCCTGAGTGACGTGGCCATAAGCACGCACGCGGTAGCGACGCAGCCAACCGGTGGCTGGCAGCTCGAGGACGCGCTTGAGGCCACCGTCGTTGGTCAGCAGAAGCAGACCTTCGGTGTTGATGTCGAGACGGCCAACAGTGAGGACGCGCGGCAGACCCATGCGGTCGAGCGCTTCGAAGATCGTTGGGCGACCTTCTGGGTCCTTTTCGGTAACAACGAGGCCGGCAGGCTTGTTGTAGAGCCAAACGCGTGTGCCTTGGCGGGCAGCGAGTGGCAGGCCATCGACTTCGATCTTGTCGCGGCTGGTAACGTTAAAGGCCGGGGTAATGACCTTCTTACCGTTCACCGAAATACGGCCATCGGCAATCCAGCCTTCAGCGTCACGGCGGGAGCAGAGGCCGGCGCGGGCGATGACCTTGGCTAGACGGTCAGCGGCTTCGGGTTGTTTAGGAGTGTCGCTCATAGCGGACTTTCAAAACATGCGGGACCCATAATGCCTATGCAGGGGCTTAGGCGGGCGGCGCGGAAAAAAAGGGAAAGCGGCCGGATAGATCCGACCGCTAAATTCGGTTTGGCGTGACGACCGCTACGCTTAGAGCTTTGTCTCGTTAGAAGTCAGTCCAAGGCTTGGGCCGGAGTTCGACGAGCTCGCGGATGGCGGTAGTGCTACAGCGCCGCTCCGTTCGATAGCGCGGCGGACATCGCCTGGGCAGCGCGAGTCACGCAAGGAGACGATCTCGCCAGCTGGCGTGCGGCACACAAGCTGAGCATCACCCACACGCGTAAAATACTCTGCAGGTGGCAGGTAAAGCGGACGGTTGTTCGACGCGGTGACAGCCATATTGTTCTGCTTCATACGAGCAGTGAGCTGGCGCGCCTCGTCTTCGGTCAGAGCACGACCGCTGAGCGTACGCATGTCGACAACACGCGCATTGCGCAGGCGGGTAATGTCGTCCTGAGACATGTTGCTGGTGTCGATACGAACGGTGTTGCTGTCCTTAGGAAGCTGCGCAACTGCCGTCGCCTGCTGCGGCGCAGGCAGAGCACCACCGGAACGCGGCAGGGCCAGAGGCGCACGCGCATTCGTCAGATCATCCTTGGGAGCGTCGCCCGGAATGAGGCCGACGCCTCGCGCGGTCTGATTGAGGACATCGCGTTCAAACGTGCCGAAATCAGAGAGGGCATTGGTGCCTTCCATGGTCGTGCATGCGCTCAGCGCCAGCGCCGCGACAAGCCCAAATGCAACGAGTCGAACTCGTGCAGCAGCGGAAACAGCAGAAACCTGCCCTGTCAAACCAGTACGCATGCAACGTCCCTTACGATCTTGGCGTGCTTATAACGCATAATATTGGCTAAAGCCAGATTTTGGCACGAGCGTGATCATGTTGTTTTGGCAGAATTTCGGCCAAAGCCGAACATATCCAAAAACAGCAAGATCACGCCGAACGTAATCGCGACATCAGCGATGTTGAAAATATAGAAGGACCAATTGCCCCAATAGAAGTGGAAGAAATCTGCCACCGCACCATACATCAAGCGATCAAGCGCATTGGACAGCGCCCCGCCGATGCAGAAGGCCAAGCCCACGCGAACGAGAAAATCGCTCGTGCGCAGCCACCAGACAGACAGAGCCGCCACCGCCACGAGCATAATGGCGCCCAAAGCCCAGACCGGCAGGCCATCGAGAAGGCCATAGGAAATGCCGGTGTTCCAGACCAAAACGTAGTCAAAGAAATTGGTGACTGGGACAATCTCGCCGCCGCGCCAGCCCGTCATTTCAACGGGGCGATAGCCGAACGGGATTTGCGTGCACAGCGCCTGACCGAAGGCATAGCACTCCTGGGCGATGTGATAGCCCTTTTGTGCACGATCAATCCCGAACACAATAACGGCAGCCATCAGGGAGGCGAGAACCGAGGGGTTGCGAAACGAGCTATGCATCCAAAACTCCGTTTAACGCCCCAAGGGGATCACCCCAATGTGAGCAAAGACTGCGCTGCGCCCATCAAAGCTCCGCTTGCGCAGGGATGATAGGCATTTTGCTCAGAAAGGCAAAAATCCTCCCCTCAAGTGAGGGAAGGATTGAAGCGGGAGAAAGACTTATAGACCTGCTGCTGCGCGTTCACGCAGAGCCTGCGCATCGCGGGCACTGACGTCTGGATAGTCTGCATCCGAACCAACGTCGGGCAGAACCTTCCAAGAGCGCGCGCAACGCGTGCCTTCAGCAAGGCCCGGCACAACAGAGATACCGGCCACATCGTCCAGACGGAAGGCTTCAACAGGGCCTTCGTTTTGCAGAACCTTAATCGCCGAGGTGATGGCGATTTCAGCAAGGTCCTGACCTTCGAGCGCAACGGTGTAGCGAGCGTCCGAAACGTAAACCACCGGAGCGGCTTCAAGCGACGAACCGATCCGCTTTTCGCGGCGTTCGATTTCGAGCGCACCGGTCACGACGCGGCGAACCGAGCGGATGAGGTTCCACTTTTCGGCCAGCGTGTCATCCTGCCACTCTGCCGGGATTTCCGGGAAGAGACGCAGGTGAACCGAACTTTCTGTGCCTGGGTGCCGCTCGAGCCAGCTCTCTTCCATGGTGAAGACTAGGATCGGAGCGAGCCAAGCCGTCAGCGCATTGAACAGGTGATCAAGAACGGTGAGCGCCGAACGACGCGTAATGGACGAGATCGGATCGCAGTAGAGCGTGTCCTTGCGGATGTCGAAGTAGAACGCCGAAAGCTCGATGTTCATGAAGTTCGACAGAAGCGTCACGACCTTGCGGTAGTCGTATTCCTTGTAGGCTGCGCGCACGCCAGCATCGAGCTGGGCGAGACGGTGCAGCATGAGGCGTTCGAGCTCTGGCATATCCTTGGCGTCGACAACGTCGTCCGCCTTGAAGTGCGCCAGATTGCCCAAGAGCCAACGCAGGGTGTTGCGCAGCTTGCGGTAGCTGTCGACCGACGTCTGGATGATTTCCTTACCGAGGCGCAGGTCTTCCGTGTAATCGGAGGATGCAACCCACAGGCGCAGGATATCAGCGCCGAACTGCTTGATGATGTCCTGTGGCGCAACGGTGTTGCCCAAGGACTTCGACATTTTCTTGCCCTCGCCGTCCATGGTGAAACCATGGGTCAGCACGCTGTCATATGGCGCGTGGCCATTGGTGGCGCAGCTTTCGAGCAGGGACGAATGGAACCAACCGCGGTGCTGATCCGAGCCCTCAAGATACATCGAGGCCGGGAACTTCAGATGCGGCCACTTCTGCTTGTTGCGCAGAACGAAGGCATGGGTCGTGCCGCTATCGAACCAAACGTCAAGGACGTCCTTGATCATCTCGTAGTCGTCAGCGTTATACGCGTCGCCGAGGTACTGCTGGGCAGCGCCATCAAAGTACCAAGCGTCGGCGCCCTTTTCTTCAAAGGACTGCGCGATGCGTTCGTTGACGAGTTCGTCACGAAGGATTTCACCAGTGGCCTTGTTGACGAAGACGGTGATCGGAACGCCCCAAGCGCGCTGGCGCGACAGAACCCAATCAGGGCGATCGGCGATCATGGCGCGCAGACGATTCTGGCCCGTTGCAGGGTAGAACTTGGTCGCATCGATGGCGTTGATTGCACGCGAGCGTAGGGTGTCGCCTGCCTTGCCGTCGAACTCGCGATCCATATAGACGAACCACTGCGGGGTGTTGCGGTAGATCACCGGCTTCTTGGAACGCCAAGAGTGCGGATACTGGTGCTTGACGCGACCACGGGCCATCATCGCGCCAGCTTCAGCCAGAGCGGTGATAACGCGATTGTTGGCATCGCCCTTCTTGCCGTTGTCATCGATGACGCGCGCGCCATCAAAGCCCGGTGCGTCCTTGGTGTAGAAACCACCATCGTCGACAACATAAGGAATTGCCGGGTCGATGCCGCGATCCTGCAGGAGGCGGGTCGATTCCATCCAGATGCCAAAGTCATCAAGACCATGGCCTGGAGCGGTGTGCACGAAGCCGGTACCAGCGTCGTCGGTGACGTGTTCGCCATCGAGCAGAGCCACGTCGAAGGTGTAGCCACCAGCATAGCCGCGCAGTGGGTGCGCAACGGTGATGGCACTCAGCTCTTCAGCGGTGACGGTTGCGCGCTTTTCGAAAGCGGAAACCTTGGCCTTGGCCATGACTTCGCCAACGAGCTTGTCAGCGATGATCAGCTTTTCGCCAATCTTGGCCCAGTTTTCTTCCGGCGCGTCGGTGATCTCATAGAGACCGTAGGCGATACGGTTCGAGAACGAGATCGCGCGGTTGGCAGGGATGGTCCACGGCGTGGTGGTCCAGATGACAACCTTAGCGTCCTGATGCGCACCGGCGATCACAGGGAACTTCACCCAGATGGTGTCGCTCTCGTAATCAGCATATTCGATTTCGGCTTCAGCGAGCGCGGTGCGCTCAACAACCGACCACATCACCGGCTTAGAGCCGCGATAGAGCTGGCCGGACATGGAAACCTTCATCAACTCGCGCGCGATCTGGGCTTCCGCGTCAAAGCTCATGGTCAGGTATGGGTTGTCCCATTCACCCAAAACGCCGAGGCGCTTGAACTCTTCGCGCTGGATGTCGACCCAGCCTTCAGCAAAGGCGCGGCATTCCTGACGGAATTCGACAACCGGAACTTCGTTCTTGTCTTTGCCCTTGGCGCGGTACTGCTCTTCGATCTTCCATTCGATCGGCAGGCCGTGACAGTCCCAACCCGGCACGTACGCCGCGTTGAAGCCAAGCATCTGCATCGAACGGGACACCATATCTTTCAGCGTCTTGTTCAGCGCGTGACCGATATGGATGTTGCCGTTGGCGTATGGAGGGCCATCATGCAGCGTGAAATAAGGGCGATCCTTCGCCTGTTCGCGCTGCTTGGCGTAAATGTCCATGTCTTCCCAGCGCTTGAGCCAGTCTGGCTCACGCTGGGGCAGCCCGGCGCGCATTGGGAAATTGGTTTCCGGCAGGAACAGCGTGGCCGAATAATCGGTTTCGGTCGCGCCTTGTGCGGTATCGTTCATGGATCGGCAATCGGGGTTTTTGGAAGAATTGCGGGGGTTGTAGCAAGGCAAGGCCGCTGGGGCAAAGGTTGATTTGCGTCCCTAGGGCAGAGTTCGCACCGGCCGGGCACTTCTGTGGCCGATGCGCGTCTTGTCTTTAGCGCTTGTATTGGGCGCTTAGCCGAAAAAGCCGAGCTGACGATCAACCTCGGACAGGGGCTGGGTCTCAGCGATAATCTGTCGCGCCTTGCGGGAGTCTCGATCCATCGCCGTGATCAGCTCATCGAGGCCTGAAAAGACTTCCTGGCCGCGAATGTGACCCACCAGCGCAACCTCCAAGGTCTGCCCATAAATGTCTTCGTTGAAATCGAAGAGATGGGTTTCAAATGGAGGGAGCTGATTGTTGAACATCGGCTTGCCGAAGGCAGCGACGCCATCGAACAGACGATCGCCCAGGCGCGCGCGAACGGCATAAACGCCCTGTGCAAGCTGGAAGCCTGTCGGCGTCATGGTGTTGGCAGTTGGGTAGCCGAGTTCGCGGCCACGCTGATCGCCCTGCACCACGCAGCCTTCAAAGAACCAATGATAGCCCAGAAGACGGTTGGCGGCCGTGACAGCACCTTCGGAGAGAGCTGCGCGAATACGCGAGGACGAGATGGGCTCATCGCCCTCATCCATCAGATCAAGCTGTTCGACGGCAAAGCCAAGGCGCGCACCGGCGGCAGCCAGGAAGGCTGGCGTGCCCCGACGCTGGCGACCGAAGTGGAAATCCGCACCGACGATAACGCCTTTTACACCGAGCTGCTCGACCAGAATGGTCGACACAAAGTCTTCGGCCTCAATCTGGGAAAACGGCTTATCGAAGGGCAGAATGACAATGCCATCCAAGCCCAAGGCTTGCGCCAGACGCGCTTTCGCCTCGCCATTGGTGAGGCGGAACAGATAAGGCAAGGGTGCAAAAACGTCGCGCGGATGCGGCTCGAAGGTGAGCAAAAAGGCAGGAACGCCCGCCTCTGCCGCCCGCTCGCGCAATTTGGCGATGATGGTTTGGTGGCCGCGATGCAGGCCATCAAAATTGCCAATGGCGAAGTAAGCGCCGCGCGCCGCCTCGGGGAAACCACTTAAGCTGGAAAGACGGGTAAAGCTCACCGGATCACCAGGTCAATCGAGGAAGATAACCAGCGGTGCGGGCACGGCTTGGCTCCAGGAGATCGGCAATGGCCTGTGGATCAGGATTGCCGAATGCGTCGAGCTCAGCGGCGTGGATCGAGCCGGTGATGAACAGCAGGTCAATGCCGAACTGGGCCGCACCCGTCGCGTCGGTACGCACGCTATCGCCAATAGCGATGACACGAGACTTATCAAGCGCAGCGCCATTGGCCTTTTCGGCCAAGCGCAAAGCTTCGTCATAGATCGGGGCGTAGGGCTTACCAGCCATGTAGACCATGCCGCCCATGGCCGAATAGAGGTCGCCCAAAGCGCCGCCGCAATAGATGATCTTTTCGCCGTGCTCGACGACACGATCAGGGTTGGCGACGATCATTGGAAGCTTACGCGCTAACCAGCCCTGTGCGCGTTCGCGGTACATTTCTGGGGTATCATCATCATCATCGAGATCGGTGACGATAACGACATCTGCCGCAGCGGTGTCGGTGCGGGTAAGGTCGAAACCTTCATAGAGCGCATCATCCTTGGCTTCGGGACCAACGTGATGGATGTTTTTGCCCTTGTACTTGGCAATCATCGAGCGGGTTGCGTCGCCTGAGGAGACGATGTCGTCATAGGCATCACGCGGAACGCCGAGTTCGTCCAGCATTTCAATGATGGGCGCAGAAGGGCGCGGCGCATTGGTGATGAGCACGACACGGCCCCCACCCTTGCGGAAATTGACCAAGGCCTCAACGGCCTCGGGGAAGGCATGAATGCCGTTATGAATGACGCCCCAAACATCGCTCAGAACCGCATCATAGCGACTCGAAATCTCGGAAAAACCGGTAATATTGGGCAGGGACGAGGTCATAATTTGCCTTGATCGTGGCGACGGTGTTGAGCCCTATGTGGCACTTTCTTCGCAGGGATCAAGCAAAAACTCGGAGAAGATCACACGGCTCGGCTGGCACGTCCTGCCGACAGAGTGAGATCGGAGCGAATTGGCCCAGCCTTGGCCAGATGATCGCCCTGCACCAAGACAATATCATTGTCCAAGAGTTCGACGATCTGACGCTCGTTCACCACCCCTGTTGCCACCAGCATGATCTCGTGACGGGCCAGATAAGCCGCGACGTCGTTGAGGTGGAAATCGGTGTAGGTCTGTGGGTTCTCGATGAACTGGGAGGCATCGATGCGCACCGAGCTCACCCCCATGTCGGCCATGGCCGCCACATCAACGCGTAGGGAGCGCAGGTTGGCGACACTATAGGTCACGCCCTTGCGGGCAAACGCCGCCACAAAGCCACGTTCGCGGGCATCGAGATCGAACCAATCCGCCTCTGTGAAGAGGAAGGTGATCGCCTCGGCCACTTCGCGGTGACCTTCGAGGGTTACAAGCAATTGCTCGGCTGAGGTGTCATCGAGCGAAGCACGGGACAGTGGGACGTTGATTTTGGCGAGAGGACCGCCATTGCGCGAACGGCGTGCAATGGTGAGGGCTTCGACAAGGCCAGCATACTCAACCTGACGCAGGACATCGTCACCCTTGCGACGCGGCATGAAATCAGCAGGAACCGCGATCGCATCCTTTTCCATCACCAAGCGCGGAGTGAGGTCAAACAGAGCAGCGCGGCGCTGCGGCAAACGCAGAACTGGCTGGATGTGATGAACCAAACGGTTCTCCTTGAGCGCCGTGCGCACGAGGTCCGCAGGAATGATCGGTTCAGATTCTTTGATCGCGGGAGCGGGCGGCGGGGTGCCGATGGTGTCGTAAGCGGGCATGGGCTGCGCCTTGGCGACGCGCTCTTCCATGTCGGAAACAGCCTCGGCGACCTGACGGATGACGGTCCCTAAAACTGATATATCAGCCTCGACGGTATCGAGGCGCTGACCGGGGTTTAAATCGGTCAAGGTATTGATTCGCTGCCCCAGTACGGCACCAGCTTGCGCGTCGGTCGACAGCAGGCGCGACAATTCTTGAATAGCGCGCTCAAGGCGGCGTTCGGTGCGGACGCGAAGGGAGCGCTCAACAGCAAGCAGGCAGACGCAAGCGAAGACAATCGCAGCGATAATGGCATTGGCCGGTGTGAAGGTCAGAGCGAAATATGCCAGACCGCCGACGCAGGCCGAGGCGAGTGCGATAAAAATATAAATCAGTGCTTGCACGAGTGCCCCGTTAACCTTCGGTCGCCGCTGTTAGGATTCGACAACAGAGTCTTAACATCCCATCAGCGACGGCAAAAGCACGACGCTATGCCACACCAACGGAATCTTTACCCTAATCAGGAACAATCAGCGGCAACAAAAACGATCCGGCTGCGGACGAAAACGGGTTTCGAGCGTAATGACAAGCATGACCACGGGTTGCGACCACGCACTGTGCGGCCGGCTTTTGCTGATCGACCGCGACGCGGAAGGCGCAAGTCGCTTAGGGAGCGCGTTGAGAACCGCCCTATTGGTGAGCCCCAAAGTCAGCGTGGTCGATTGCGGGAAAGCAGCCAACGACCTGCTTCGCCAAATGTCGTTCGACATTATCCTCGCCGATCTTGCGAGCCTTACAGACCTTTCAGCTAGTGCCGAGGACGCCATGGCGCGCCTTGTCCGCCTTGCAGAAGGGGCCTTGATCGTTGCGCTTGCCGACAGCGGTTCGGTGAGCGGGGCACTAGCCGCCATGCGTGCCGGCGCTCACGATTATGTTTCCAAACCGACTAATGGGGAAACTCTGGCGGCGCGCATTGGCGAATTGGCCCAGCGTCATGGTCGCCCCAAGGCGCTTGGCATGGAAACCAGCGTCGAGAGCGGGGTCGCCGACTACGGTGGATTTGTCGGCGTCTCAAGCGCCATGCAGTATCTTTACGAGCAGATCGGGCGCGTGGCGACGTCGTCAGCACCCGTGTTCATCACGGGCGAAAGCGGCACCGGCAAAGACGTCTGCGCCGAGGCGCTGCACCAGAAAGGGCCGCGGAGCGGCAAGCCGATTGTGGCGATCAACTGCGCCGCTATTCCGCGCGATTTGATGGAGAGCGAGCTTTTCGGCGTCGTTCGGGGTGCCTTTACGGGGGCGCATGAAGATCGCAAGGGGGCAGCAGAACTCGCCGATGGCGGCACGCTGTTCCTCGACGAAATCGGCGAAATGGACCTTTCGCTCCAAGCCAAGCTTTTGCGCTTCCTGCAGACCGGCGTGATTTCGCGTGTTGGCGAAACGGCCACACGTAAGGTCGATGTGCGCGTGGTTTGCGCCACCAATCGCAATCCGATGCAGATGATTGCCGAGCGCAAGTTCCGCGAAGATCTCTTCTATCGCCTCCACGTTCTGCCTATCCATTTGCCGCCCCTGCGTCAGCGCCCGAGCGACATCATGGTTTTGGCTCGGCATTTCCTCGCGCGTTATGCGCGGGAAGAGAACAAGGTTTTTGGTGGTTTCACCCTCGATGCCGCCCAGCAACTGGCCGGTGGAGACTGGCCGGGCAATGTGCGCCAGCTTCAAAACATGATCCGCCGGATCGTGGTGATGTTCGATGGTGGCGACATTACCGGACGAATGCTCGCGACAGCCGATATTGAAGCGCGCGCGGTATCACCGTCTGCAGTGGAATCGCCGCGCGCCGATGGTCGCCGCACGGTGCAGCCCATGTGGCAGCAAGAGCAGCGCATTATCGAAGACGCAGTGGCCATATTTGGCGGCAATATCTCGCTAGCGGCAGCAGCACTCGAGATCAGCCCGTCAACGATCTACCGCAAGCGTCAGAACTGGGCGGAAATGGCAGCTGCGGGCTAACGCCCCTGCCCTTTCGCGATCACCACAAAACAAAAGGCCCCCGACAAAATCGGGGGCCTTTGTTATTTCGAATGTTGGTTTGGCTTAGAGGCCGAACGCGACGACCGATACGAGGCCGAGTACAACAGCAGACAGTGGAGCCATGACGGTGCGCTCTGCCTTGCTCTTGGAATTGAGCTGGGTCAGCATGAAGTAAAGAACAACTGCTGCAAAACCCCACATCGCCACAACTAGGCCTGTGTCAGGAACATAGGTGCTGTGGATCTCTTCGCTGAAAACACCAACGGTGGTGAGTGCGGCGTAGCTCACAGCTGCCGCGACAACGATGGCGATGAGGCTGAGAATACGCTGACCACCTTCGAGGCGCTTGTTCTGGCCGCCGAATACGTACTGGCCAAGTGGTGCGCCGAGGATGAGTGCGAGCTGGAAGAGGGAGAAAACGGCCAGGATGACCGTGAGGGTAACTGCTGAAGGTGCGCTGTGCATTTTCTTAAGGAGTACTAGCTTCTTTCGCGCGACGCCGGTCGAGGCCGAGCCAACGTTCGCGCAGGATTACGGCAATGCCGGAGGCGACGATGATGATCGCACCGATGATCATGGTGATCGTCGGTACATCTGAAAAGAGTAGATAACCGATAATAATCGTCAGGAGGAGTGAGACATATTCGAACGGTGCAATAACCGACATGTCTGCGTAACGGTAGCAGGATGTCAGGAGGAGCTGCCCTAACCCACCAAAAAATCCTGCACCAATCAGAAGTGCCGCCAACTCAGGCGTTGGCATGACCCAGCCAAAGGGCAAGGTGACGAGGCTCAGGACGCTCGCGCTGACAAAGAAATAGGTCACGATGGTTTCAGTGCGCTCGGTTTGAACGAGTTTTCGCACCTGCAACATGGCAAAAGCGGAAAGAATAGCCGCCCCCAAGGCCGCTAACGCGCCGATTGTCTCTGCAGAATCAGCGCCGGACTGGCCGCTGAAGATGGTCAGGCGAGGCCACAGAATGATCACCACCCCAACGAGACCGATAATCACCGTCGTCCAGCGGAAGGTATAGACGCGCTCGTGCAGCAGAATGGCTGAGAGGATGACAATAACCAGCGGGGAGGCATAGCCGATAGCGGTAGCCTCTGGCAGGGGCAGCCGGGTCAGCGCGAAAAAGCCAAGCGCCATCGAACACACGCCGATGAGCCCGCGCAACACATGCCCAAAGGGGCGCGATGTTTTGAAAGCAGTGGAGAGCCGGCCCCGCAGCGCAAGAAACGCGAGGACCGGCACGAGTGCGAAAAAGCTACGGAAGAACACCATTTCCCCGGCGGGGATGGTGTCAGCGGCTTTCAACATGGTCGCCATGACCACGAAGCAGCATACGGACAGGATTTTAAGGAAAATGCCTCGGAGAGGTCCGGCCACGCCGCCTAGTTCGGCGGTGCTGGAATTTCGAGGCGAGAGATCCACATTATCTCCTGTCGGCGGGCTTACTTGCCAGCCGCTTCCAGCTTTTCCTTAGCAATACGGGCAGTTGCGAAAGCCTTGTGCTCAGGACCGACGGCAGAGCCAGTCTTGAGGGCCTTGCCTTCCGCATCCTGGACTTCCCAGTGCCAGTTGGTGTTTGCGCCAACGCCGCCGACGCGGCGCAGTTTGATCTGAAGTGTCGATTGTTCGCTCATATGCGTCTTATGGCCTTGAATGATTGGAAGGGAAAGAGGGGGAGTTGGGCATTTCCATGATCTGGTGCCACGAAATGCGGATTTGCCTGTGCCAGTAGCCGTATCCTAGCCCCCTGTCACCTGAATAGAGATGCGATCGCCGCCAAAGGTGATCAAATCGCGCAGCTCAGCGTAATCACCCTCGGCATAGGGGTAGTACCAGGCTAAATCGTCGCCATCGGCGGTGAGGGTCTTTATATTGTAGTAATGCGCTTCACCGAGCCCATCCTCCTGCCGCTTGGTATCAGACGCCTCCAAGATCGAGGGGTGAACATCCTCAATGGGGAAGTAGTAGCGCGTCTCACGCCCGGGCTGTTCGAGCTTTAGCGCTTTGGAAGTGCTCGCGATTTCGTCGCCGTCAAAAAAGATATGAACGCGACTTGAGACGGGGCTTATGGTCCGGCCCGGTGTGTTGAGTGTGGACATGGGGCTATCCTTATTTTCCACGTTTGTCATGACGCTCTAACGCACGAGAAAAAACTTAGGTTCACGTCCCTTGACTCCACTTGGAGGGCGTTCCTATATCCAGTGCAGCACTGTTAGCACTCAGATGTATCGAGTGCTAACAGTGCGCAAAATTGCATTCAGAAATGATGCCAAGAGGATATTACCATGGGCTTTCGTCCCCTGCATGACCGCGTAGTCGTCCGTCGCGTTGACAGTGAAGAAAAGACCAAGGGCGGGATCATCATTCCAGATACCGCCAAGGAAAAGCCGTCTGAAGGTATCGTCGTTGCTGTGGGCCCAGGTGCTCGCGACGACGCTGGCAAGACCGTTGCCCTCGACGTAAAGGCAGGCGATCGCGTGCTTTTCGGCAAGTGGAGCGGCACCGAAGTTAAGGTCGACGGCGAAGACCTGATCATCATGAAGGAAAGCGACATCATGGGCGTGATCGAGGCTTAATTGCCTCTCCGCTTTTGACTGTCTCTCCCATTAATTAGAATTCTTAAGGAGCCACACCATGGCCGCTAAAGAAGTAAAATTCTCCGCCGAAGCTCGCGAAAAGATGCTCCGTGGCGTCAACATTCTCGCCAACGCTGTTAAGGTCACTCTCGGTCCAAAGGGCCGTAACGTTGTGATCGAAAAGTCCTTCGGCGCTCCACGCATCACCAAGGACGGTGTGTCGGTTGCTAAGGAAATCGAACTTGAAGACAAGTTCGAAAACCTCGGCGCACAGCTGCTGCGTTCGGTCGCTTCCAAGACCAATGACGTTGCTGGCGACGGCACCACCACTGCAACCGTTCTCGGCCAGGCAATTGTTGTCGAAGGCGTGAAGGCTGTTGCTGCTGGCTTCAACCCAATGGATCTCAAGCGCGGTATCGACATGGCAGTTGCCGAAGTCGTCGCTTCGCTCAAGGCATCGTCCAAGAAGATCACTTCCTCTTCGGAAGTTGCTCAGGTCGGCACCATCTCGGCTAACGGTGAATCGTCCATCGGCGACATGATCGCTGAAGCGATGCAGAAGGTTGGTAACGAAGGCGTTATCACCGTCGAAGAAGCCAAGACCGCTGAAACCGAACTTGATGTCGTTGAAGGCATGCAGTTCGACCGTGGGTACCTCTCGCCGTACTTCGTGACCAACGCAGAAAAGATGACTGCGGTTCTCGAAGATCCAGTGATCCTCCTGCACGAAAAGAAGCTCTCGAACCTGCAGGCTATCCTGCCGATCCTCGAAAGCGTTGTTCAGTCCCAGCGTCCACTGCTTATCATTGCAGAAGACATCGAAGGCGAAGCACTCGCGACCCTCGTTGTGAATCGTCTGCGTGGCGGCCTCAAGGTTGCAGCTGTTAAGGCTCCAGGCTTCGGCGATCGTCGTAAGGCAATGCTCGAAGACATCGCGATCCTGACCGGCGGTCAGGTCATCTCGGAAGACCTCGGCATCAAGCTCGAAAACGTGACCATCGACATGCTCGGCACTGCCAAGCGCGTTGAAATCACCAAGGAAAACACCACCATCGTTGATGGTGCTGGTACCCAGGAAGACATCCAGGGTCGCGTTGGCCAGATCAAGGCGCAGATCGAAGAAACCACTTCGGACTACGACCGTGAAAAGCTGCAGGAACGTCTTGCTAAGCTTGCTGGTGGCGTTGCTGTCATCCGCGTTGGCGGCTCGACCGAAGTTGAAGTTAAGGAACGCAAGGACCGCGTTGACGACGCTCTGAACGCAACCCGCGCTGCGGTTGAAGAAGGCATCGTACCAGGCGGCGGCGTTGCTCTGCTGCGCGCTTCGAACTCGATCACCGTTAAGGGTGCGAACGCTGACCAGGAAGCTGGTATCGCTATCGTTCGTCGCGCTCTTCAGGCTCCAGTTCGCACCATTGCGAACAATGCTGGCGCTGAAGGTTCGGTCGTTGTTGCTCGTATCCTCGAAAACAACGCAGTATCGTTCGGCTACAACGCTGCGACCGACGAATACGGCGATCTGGTTGCCCTCGGCGTTATCGACCCAGTTAAGGTCGTTCGCACCGCGCTTCAGGACGCAGCTTCGGTTGCATCGCTCCTGATCACCACCGAGGCTATCATCGTTGAAGCCCCTAAGGCTGACGCTCCGGCAATGCCAGGCGGCGGCGGCATGGGCGGCATGGGCGGCATGGACTTCTAGTAGTCCACACGCTCAGACCAACCGGTCTAAAGCGAAACGGGAAAGGCGTCGTGGAAACACGGCGCCTTTTCTTTTGAGTGATTGAGACGGGACGACCTAGCGCGTGTAGAATGCGCTCACACAAGGACCCATACATATGCGACCACCAAGACGCGCCAGCGCCCTCGATACGGCTGAAGCGGCCTTCAAGGCGGCGACCAGCAAGCCAAGCACAGAGGCTCCTGCAGCGCGTGTCCACGCGCCACCCGAAGGCAAAGAGCTGGTGAGCCTAAAGCTCGACCGGGCTGTGTTGGAACATTTTCAGGATGACGGCCCCGGCTGGCAGGACCGTATCAACGCTGCGCTGCGTTCGGCTGCTGGCCTCGATTAAGGCCAGAACAGCAGTTTGACGGCCATCGCAATCGAGACGACGACGACCAAGGGGCGGATCAGCGTTGCGCCGAACTTAATGCCGGTGCGCGCGCCAACATAGCCGCCGATGATCTGGCCAAGGGCCATAGCAATGGCGAACGGCCAGACAACATGGCCCTGCGGGATGAAGATCACGAGCGCTGCCAGGTTGGACGTGCAGTTGAGGATTTTGGTGTGGCCTGTGGCGCGGGTAAGTCCGAGGCCGAACAGGACCACAAAGCCAATCGAGAAGAACGAACCTGTACCGGGCCCAAAAATCCCATCGTAAAAGCCGATCAGGAAACCCATGACCGGGATGAAGATGTGCTCGGGCAGGCGCGCGACACGATCGGCATCGGAGAGTTTTGGCGCGAATAAGAAGTAAAGCGCAATGGCGATGAGCGCCACTGGTACGGCGACGGTGAGGAAGGTTACGTCGATCGAGGCGACAGTGAAAGCGCCCAGCATTGAGCCCAAAAACGTCAGCACCACCGCAGGCAGCAGCTTCTTGATGTCGACAAAGCCGCGACGCCAATAGGTGAGGCCCGCCATGCCAGTGCCGATAATGGACTGCATTTTATTGGTCGCCAGCGCAGCTACAGGCGAAATGCCGGTCGCCATAATGGCAGGCAGCGCAATCATCCCCCCGCCCCCGGCAATCGCATCGACAAAACCTGCCAACATGCCCACACCCATTAGGGCAAGAAGAAGCAAGGGATCGAGCATAGGATCGTTACACTTTTTTTGATGATGTGCCGGTAAGATGGCCACGTTTCCGGGGGGAGATTACGCGTGACCAAGCTTTATCGGGGCAACCATGTAGCGGTTATCCTGCCATGTTACAACGAGGCTAACATCATCGCCGACGTGGTAGCGGCATTTCGCGCTGCCTTACCGGAAGCCAGCATCTACGTTTTCGACAATGCCTCGACCGATCACACGGCCGAGATCGCTGCGGCAGCGGGTGCCATCGTCCGGCATGTGCCCTATCGTGGAAAAGGCAATGTTGTGCGCAGGCAGTTTGCCGATGTCGATGCGGACGTTTATGTCATGGCTGATGGCGATGGCACATATGACGCCAGCCAGAGCCAATTCATGGTCGACCAACTCCTCGACCAGGGGTTAGACCTCGTTGTTGGTACACGCCAGCCCATTGGCGATGGGCAGGAATATCGTCCGGGTCACGTCCTTGGAAATCGGCTGCTGACTGGCACAGTGGCCCGCATTTTCGGGAGTGGGTTTACCGATATGCTCTCGGGCTATCGCGTCCTCTCGCGCCGGTTCGTCAAATCTTTCCCGGCGCTCTCCCAGGGCTTTGAAATCGAGACAGAGCTGACCATTCACGCGCTTGAGCTCCGCGCGCCCTATAGCGAAGTGCCGACCGCCTATGGCAGCCGCATCGAGGGTTCGACGAGCAAGCTCAGCACATATCGCGATGGGCTGCGAATTCTGGAAATGATCGTTCGTCTTTATGCCCGAGAACGACCGCGACAGCTTTATCTTTGCACCGGGGCGATCATCGCTATCATCTCAATGCTGCTGGCCGTGCCCATCATCATTGAGTATCTCGACACCGGCCTTGTGCCCCGGTTCCCCACCGCAATCCTGGCTGGATTTGGCGTCTTATGTGGGGTTGTTTTGGGCGCGACCGCGGTGATCCTAGACAGCGTAGTCACCGGTCGACGAGAAACCAAGAGACTGCGATACCTTGAAATGCGTGCACCGCAGGCCCTACAATGAGTGCGGTTCGGCGGCTCGTGCCCTTCGCCTTCGCTGGCGGATTGGCCTTTGTAGTGGATGCTGGGGTGTTGGTTTTAACAGCGCCCTACATCGGACCGTTCTGGGGAAGAGCGCTGTCTTTCCTCGCCGGTGTTGGCACCACATGGGTGATCAACCGCAATGTCACATTTAAAGATCGCAGGACTGGGGTTAGCAAGGGCGAAGAGTTTTTGCGCTATCTGACGGCTATGTTGCCGGGCGCTGGGATGAACTGGCTCGCCTATGGCATAGTCGCCAGTATTGTTCCCCATACCAGCCTCGGCCTAACGCTTGCTGTCGCTGCGGGCAGTATAGCCGGACTCGGCGTCAACTTCCTTGCCGCCGATAAGCTGATCTATAAAAAATCGCGTTAAGGCTGAGGCTCGCTTGGCGCTTCAGCAGGTGCAACATCAGCGGATGGCGCTTCAGGCGCCACCACCGGGGCTTTTTTCCGATCTTTTTGCGGGTACCAACCCGAATAAAGAATGGCGCTGACACCGATCAAAACGACGAGCAAAATCAGCGCCAGTTCCATGATTAGTTCCCGAGCTTGTTGAGAAGGTCGCTCAAAATCGCCTTGCGTTCCACATCCCAAGGGGCGGTCTTCGAGACGATGAGATTGGCTTCACTCTTGAGCATGACCCCGTCTTCCAGAACACGCAAGCCATTGGCGACAAGCGTCGAGCCGGTCGAGGTGATGTCCACGACGATGTCCGCGACGCCCGCTGCGGGAGCCGCTTCGGTGGCGCCGAGGCTTTCGACGATACGGTATTCCGCAATACCCGCGCGCTCAAAATGCTGGCGCGTGATGGTGATGTACTTGGTGGCAATCCGCATCCAGCGCTTGTGGCGCGAACGAAAGTCGGAGGCGACGTCAGCCAGATCGTGGAAATGGGTCACGTCGATCCAGGATTCCGGGACAGCGACAACAACGTCGGCATGCCCAAATTCCAGATCGCGCACGAATTCAACCGATGCGGGACCGGCTTCGCTGGTTTCGTGGATCAGATCGCGCCCGGTCACACCGAGGTCGATATTGCCACGGATCAGCTCGCGCGCAATTTCGGAGGCCGGATAGAAGCGCACGGTGATCTCCGGCATGCCCTCAATGGCGCCAAGATAGGAGCGTGCACCTCCCGGACGGGTGATTGTCAAACCGCGATGGGCAAACCATTCGCGGGTCAGTTCTTCGAGACGGCCCTTGGAGGGAACGGCAAGAGTAAGGGTCATTTTGGCCACTCCGCTTCAAGACGGTCGACCCACAAGGCACAGCCCGATGCTGCGATTGGGGCGGTCGCGCCGAGGCGTTCGAGGAGGCGATCGTATTGGCCGCCGGAGGCAAGGACTGTATCGCCCTGCCCGCGCATCTCAAAAACAATGCCGGTGTAATAATCGAGGCGCGGCGAGAAGCTAGCGTCAAAGGTGACACGTGCTTCGCCCAAACCATCGAGATGACGGCGGATCGCACGGACAGGCGCGCCAAGGAAAAGCTTATGCTTTTCGCCCAAGGCTTCGATCTCGCGCAGCGCGGTCAGCACGTCGCCCTTGATCGCGAGATAGGTACGCAGCAAGGCAATTGTTGCGGCAGGTACATGTTCCGCATCAAGCGTTTGCTGGGCCAGATAGCGATCAGCAATTTCTTCTGGCGTACGGCCTTCGGTGAGGCTGAGACCAGCCGAAACCATGCGCGCAGTGACGTCTTCAATCAGGGCATCGCGTTCCACCACAGCGCTGCTGGCGCTGTCGCCGCTCTGTTCGAGGCGAGAGAGCAAACGCTCCATTGCTTCTTGGTGGCCGAAACGGTGACGAATGCGGCTACGCCAAGCAGCCGGCATATCGGCCTGCGCGAGCAACGCCTCAAATAGACCAACACCACCAAGGCGCACTTCGGGGCTGACGCCATAAAGGCGCAATGCCGCGCGGGCAAAGGTGAGCACCTGATCGAGCGCGATATCGCCGTCGGGCTGAGCAAGGAGTTCAACACCGGCCTGCTCAAATTCGGCGGGGCCGGTTTCGCGCTGGCGGAAGATCGGGCCGAGATAGGAGAAGGCTGCCGGTTCGCGGGTGCCATTGGCGATATAGTCGGCAACGATGGGCAGGGTAAAATCGGGGCGCAGGCAATATTCTGCGCCAGTCACGTCGGTGGTGAGCAGCAGACGGCGACCGAACTCTTCGCCTGCAAGATCGAAATATGGGTCTGCCTTCAAGAGCAGGGGCGGGGTAGCGCGATAGCCACCCTGCGCTTCAACCAGCGCTTCGAGTTGGGAACGACGATAGGCGGCGTTTGTCATTGGAGACCGCTCACGAGCTGAAGAAGAAAGTTAGCCCCCCTCACCCGGCGCAGCGCGCCGACCTCTCCCCGCAGGGGAGAGGACAGAAGGCGTTCGTTGGCGGCTCCGAGCATCATTGTTCGCTCAAGAGCTTCTGGATAGCAGAGACGAGGTCTTCACGCTTGATTTCGAACTGGCCCGGGCGGGCAGCCTTCCATTCAGCGTTGTCCGTGATGCCTTCTGCGGCTTGCTTGCCAGCAACCAGATCCTTGATCTGCAAAATGCCCTGTTCGCGTTCCATCGAGCCTTCGATGATCACGGCCGGGGCGTTGCGCTTGTCGGCATAGGCGACCTGCTTGCCAAAGTTCTTGGTGTTGCCCAGGAACATTTCAGCGCGAATGCCAGCGTTGCGCAGCTCGGCGACCATGGCCTGATAGCCAGCCATCTGGTCCTTATCCATGACCAGGACGACAACTGGGCCAGCAGGCTCGGTCGTGGCAAGATTGCCCGTGAGTTTGAGCGCATTGGCAAGGCGCGAGACGCCGATGGAGAAGCCTGTCGCCGGAACCGGCTCACGACGGAAGCGCGAGACCAGACCATCGTAACGACCACCGCCGCCGACAGAACCAAAGACCACGTCCTGGCCCTTCTCGTTCTGCACCTTGAAGGTCAGTTCAACCTCAAAGACAGCGCCGGTGTAATATTCAAGTCCACGCACGACCGATGGGTCGAGAATGACACGACCGCCAAAGCCAGCGGCGTTAACGAGGCCGAAGATCGACGCCAGTTCCTGAACGCCAGCCAAGCCCGCTTCCGAGCCACCGATCAGACCTGCGAGGGTGTTGATGGTGGAGATAACATGCTCGTTGGAGCCCTTTTCAACGCCGTCAGCAGGAATACCGCTGTCGATATAGCCCATGATGGGATCGATCTGCTCAGCAGACAGGCCCGCGCCCTTGGTGAAGTCACCCGACTCGTCCTTACGGCCCGCGCCGAGGAGGAGTTTGACGCCCTCAGGGCCGAACTTATCGAGCTTATCGATAGCGCGCAAAACGGTGAGCTTTTGCTCGTCCGTGGTAACGCCTGCTGTGGCCAGCACGCCGTCGAGAACCTTACGGTTATTGACGCGCACAATGTACTGGCCCTGAAGGCCCAGCGCATCCATGACGTCAGCCATCATCATGCACATTTCGGCGTCCGCTTCCGGACCACCGGCGCCAACAGTGTCGGCGTCAAACTGCATGAACTGACGGAAACGACCCGGACCGGGCTTTTCATTGCGGAATACATAACCCTGACGGTAGGACCGATAGGGCTTTGGCAGGGTTTCAAAATTCTCGGCGAAATAGCGAGCGAGCGGTGCCGTGAGATCGTAGCGCAGGCTCATCCACTGTTCGTCGTCGTCCTGCAGCGAGAACACGCCCGCGTTTGGACGGTCGGTGTCGGGCAAAAACTTGCCGAGCGTATCGGTGTATTCAAACAGCGGGGTTTCGACCGGGTCAAAACCATAGCGTTCGTACACGGCCTTGATCTTGCCGATCATGGCGCCAACGGCAGCGATATCGCCGGGAGTACGATCTTCGAAACCACGTGGGAGACGTGGCGTGATGAGCTTGGTCTTTTCGGACATGCTTTTAAAACCTGCGGAAAGTCGGCTTGTTCCTAGACGATAGGCCGGGGGGAGACAACAGGGGAGGACAATTGGCACTTGGAGAAAATGATCCAAATGCCCTCCCCGACTCTGATTGGTGTTTGGTGTGAGCGTTAGGCGGCCGGTGGTCCGACCGCCTTATGATCTCAAACCGAGCCCCTATTGGGGGGATGCAGGCGGTAGGCGTGCAGGTCTACGCCCAACCATTGAGAGCTCAAGTGGTCTTCCGGCGACAGCCCCACGTCTGCACGCAGGTAATGTGGGACCTCAGGATAGTTTTGCTTCTGCTCAGCCCAAGCACTGATCGCGGCAACTAAAACCGCAATCAGGCCGCGCTGGCGCACTGCATCAGCGATTGAGAATTCCAGCTTCATGATGATTGGAGGCTGGGAAACGGAGGCAATAGACATAGTGATCTTCCGAAGCGTTTTACGCTTCGGCCCTCATTGGATTGAATGAAGCGCTGGAGACCAAAGGGGCGCAAAGCGACCCGGTTTCAGCGCGCAAGAGATGTGAAAGTTGAAATATCCGCGGTCAGCATGTGACCTAGGCGACTGGCGAGATTAGACGAGCCAGCTGCGATGGAGACCAAACGAGAAATGGCGATGGAACATTACAGTCATGTTGCGCCTCCTCAGTTTGGCGTTACGGATGACGAATGGATAAGTCACGATCCGGTGTAAGGCAATCCATCTCGACACGATCTACTCAGATCATCGCCACGTGTTGCTTTGATACAACGCCAGACGATTTGCTTTACCGCAGAGTAACCAGTTCGTTTGACCTAAAATTTTCGTTTCAGATCGATACTGTAGCCAACACATGAGGTCATAGGCTGGTTGGCGTTACAGCGCGAAAGCGCGCGCAAACCGACCTTTTCTTTGGTGACAAAGATCAGGAGACGTAGGGTTATGCTGCAATTTTGCCGACTGCTACAGCGCTTTCGCCGCGATGACAGCGGCGTCTTTGCAGTTGTATTTGGCATTATGGCAGTTGTCTTGGTGGCCATGGGCGGCGCAGTCGTGGACTACGTGACCCTTGAGCAAGCCCGAACCCGCTCGCAAACGGCACTCGACGCGGCCACACTGGCCCTCCAGCCGTCGATCAACGATCCAGCCGAAACCGACGAGACTATCCGCGCAAAGGCCGAGGCACTGGTGCTGGAGCGGCTCGGTACCCAAGGTATCCAAAAAGCCAAGATAGATACCGTGGTGGTCAACCGCGACAAGGGCGAGCTGATGCTCTCTGGCAGCTTTGCCGTCGAAACCATTTTCGTCAAACTTGTCGGCGTTGACCTGCTCTACGCGACAATAACCTCGCAAGCCACCAAAGGCATCGCCAATGTCGAAGTGTCGATCGCGCTGGATGTCACCGGCTCAATGAGCATCACGCTCCCTTCAGGCGCAACGCGCCTAAAGACTTTGAAAGACGCAACTCACTCGCTCGTCGACACAATCTTGGCGCTCAATAGAACCGGAAACTATGCCAAGGTGGCGCTAGTACCTTATGCGCAGTCGGTCAATGTTGCCCCCTATGAAGAGGCTATCAGAGGCCCGATACGTCCGCGGCGGGACATTCAAACCATTTCATGGACAGCGACCGGCTACCAAGCCATCACGAATATTTCGACCGCCAATCCTGCAGTGTTCACCTCATCCCGGCACGGGCTCAGGGTGAATGATTATGTCTATGTGCGCGACACCGGCGTCAGCAAATTCGATACGCAAAGACTCCGCGTCTCGAGCGTTTCGACAGACACTTTCACCTTGGACGTTAGCGGAGGTATCAACTCTGTTGTTGCCAACAAGGGAAGCTTTGCCAAATGCCGCCGCTCGGACTGCATGGCTGTGTTCACCTCGCCGGGGCATGGCTACGCCGAGGGCGAAGAGATATGGGTCCAAGACGTCGCTGGACTGACCAGCTACAACAACCGAAAACACATCATCAGCGCTGTAACCGCCAATAGTTTCGTCATTACGGGCACTGCCCCCAATCGAAACCAAACCCATCAAGCCAACACCGGGCGCTTTTGGTGTCGTTGGCAGACCGAGAGTGTCGGCTGCGTCGAATTCGAATTTACCGACATCGGGTACACTCGACGCGTGCAGCAAATCAGCACTTGCGCCACTGAGCGGGCCCGAAACGCCGCTACAGATAACCCGCCTAGCACGACATTTATGGGCCGCAACTATCCCTATATCGATCCAGACCCAGACTATAGCAACGTGTGTAGCTCGAGCAAGATCGTGCCATTGACCACGAGCAAGGCAACGCTCACCTCAGCGATAAACGGCCTGACAGCAGGTGGATCAACCTCTGGGAGCACAGGCATATTGTGGAGCTGGAATATGCTCGCACCAAGTTTTGGTTACGTCTGGCCAACGAGCGCACCTGCCCCCTATCATCAACGACACCTGATGAAGGCCGCCATCATCATGACCGATGGTGAATTCAACACGGTTCACTGCAATGGTGTCGTTTCAGGGATCAGCAGCACCGGCGGCAGCGGGAATGCCGAAAGAATCAATTGCGCGTCCCCCAACGGCGGCCCTTACAAGCAAGCCAGTGACTACTGTACGGCAATGAAAAACAACACGGGCATACAGGTCTACACAGTCGGCTTTGGAATCACCAAAGGATCACCAGCAGCGATCGCACTTGAAAACTGCGCGTCGAGCCTGGCAAACCATTTCCTCGCTGACAATGCCGCATCGTTGAACGACGCATTCGATCAAATCGCCCGCCAAATCACCGCTTTGAGGCTTACACGGTGATTTGAGTGCACGAGAAGTGTGATTCTTGTGCTGACTCCATTTGGTCATTTCGAGAAATGCTGATAAGGCGTCTTCCCAGAAGCACCAAGCTCACTGCCTGCTCGTCAGGCAACACACCACGTTAGGATAGATTTTTGCAGGTACAGGTTCGCGACAACAATGTCGATCAAGCCCTCCGCGTTCTGAAGAAGCGTCTTCAGCGTGAAGGCATTTTCCGTGAAATGAAGCTCCGCAACTATTTCGAGAAGCCTTCTGAGAAGCGCGTTCGCGAAAAGGGTGAAGCTGTTCGCCGCGCTCGCAAGAATGCTCGCAAGCAGGCAATCCGTGAAGGTCTGATTGCAGCACCAAAGCGCCCAGTGCGCGCAGGCGCTCCAGGCCGTACGGCTAACTAAAAAAATAGCCCGCCCTGTCCGCATCAGCTGACAGGGCAGGCTCTATTCCGAAGCGATTCGGTTTAAACGTGGTCTTTACAGGCCGCGTATTTTTTTGCCTGCAATCAGCAGATCCTGATGCATTTTGGCAATCTGAGCCGGACCGAAGCTCTGGCCATCCACTTTGAGCAAAGCACCACGCAGGTGCACAGGCGCGGCCTGCTCCATAGCGAAGCGCACCGCATTGCCGGAATTGCGGAAGTGACGCGGGCCTTGTGCCTTCGCCGCTGCAAGATCAGACCCCAGGAACAATTGACCGGGGGTATTCAAAATATTGGTTTTCATCATCTTCATCATCATGTCGTACGGCCAACAAAGCCGGCGTGGACGCGCTATGAGCGCCGTCCGCAGCTAAGTGTCGGCAGGATAGGGAAAGTGTGCGCTGCGGGCCCCAATGGCCGCGATAACCACGCAAAGCCTCAAAAGCTTGGCTTACGAACCGAACTATAAGAGGGGTGAAAGAGTTGCAGACCACTCGCGAAGGCCGAATTGCCGGAGAGTGGAACCTGACAGGTAGAAATGTAACCAGTCGATACAACACGACGGTTACGTAGGAATGATCGAGCGATTGTTCAAGAGATAGTCGGGAAACAATCGATCAGCGAAGCCGTATAACACGTTTCGCGCGCCCACCATACATCATTGTTATGATTTGGGGGTGGTACCACCTCTCGGGATCGAACCGAGGACCTCTAGATCCACAATCTAGCGCTCTAACCAACTGAGCTAAGGCGGCACACCGTCTGGGGAAGTGCTAAGCATTTCCCTCAACTTGGGCGGAACATACGGTCAGATTTTGCATCTGACAAGCACCGATTTTTAGCTGTGGACAGCGTGTCGCAATGTGCCCGGTTTCCGGCCCTCGTGACCAATAATTAGGGATCGGCACTTAACCATGCGGATAGAACAAAGATGTGATCTTGCGTGTCTGACTGGATTCGTTGTGGTGAGCACGTTATTGAAGTTTCATTAAGTATGCCCAAATCTTGTCCCGAAATGAGACAAGGGTTTAGGCGCTAAGGGATCGGACCGATACGGCCCATGAACGATAGCTGGACGACATTGCCGAATGCGGATCGCGTGCTTGCGCATGCTTCGGATTCGCGACCGTCATGGCTATGGTCTGGTGATGGGCAAACGCTGTTGTGGCACAACGCTGCCGCCGAGCTGTTTTTGGCGAAAGTGAAAAAAAGCGGTCTAAAGCGTACCCCCTTGGCCAAACCCATTAAGGGTCAGGTTCAGCGCACAATCCGACTGGGGTCACTAGGCCGTACGAGCTTGGCGCGCATTCAGTTTCTAGCGGGCGAAAAGCCAACCTCTTCGACATGCGCGACCACGCCTCTCGCTTGGGAAAACGACGAGAGCGTGCTGCTGATCGTTGCGGTCGACCCGATTTCTGAAGAGATTTTTGAGGCAGCGGGCGTTCTTCAGTTCGCTCAAGCTGCTGCCGAAGCCGAGCAACACGCCGTAGAAACCGCGCAGACAGCTGAGGCTCCTGAGGCTCCTGAGGCTCCTGAGGCTCCTGAGGCTCCTGAGGCTCCTGAGGCTCCTGAGGCTCCTGAGGCTCCTGAGGCTCCTGAGGCTGAAACACGCGCGGACGAGCCGCAAGCGCTTTCGAGCGACGCTCCACCCGCTATAGACCCTGATGGGCTAGAGGCAGAAGACGCGTCGCTAGAACACCCCCTGCCGCCCATTGAGGCGGACCACACTTATTTGCGTGAGTTGGAAAGCTGGCAGGAAACCGACGCTGAAGCGGTTTATGAACCCGCGCCGCGCCCTGACCTCGATCCAAGCATTGATGAGCCTGCGCACTGGCAAGAGGCGCTGGATGCCGATTCCGCGCCGGTGCAAGTCACAGCGCCAGCTCAGCAGGCAACAAAGGTCGCACGTCGTCTCAGCGATCTCGTGGCCAAACTGTCCGAGGGCGATACGCTTTTCGCCCCGCTTACAGAGCGCGACGACACGCCTCCAGCGGTAACGCAACCCGCAGCAGTTACGGACACTCCCGCCACCATCCTCCAACTCGTCCCCGAAGACGAAGCTGTCGAGGCTGTCGAGGCTGTCGAGGCTGTCGAGGCTGTCGAGGCTGTCGAGGCTGTCGAGGCTGTCGAGGCTGTCGAGGCTGTCGAGGCTGTCGAGCAACCGCCTGAGTCGCCAAAACTGTTCAAGATCGTTGGTCGAGGGTTTGTCGCGAGCCACAAGCCGCCTACGCCTTCGGAACCAACGCGCTTTGTGCTCAACAGCGACGGTAGCGAGCCTATCGAGAAGACTCGGAACGAGGCAGACCACGAGCCCCTTGCGGAGCCTGTGCCGGACCTTGAAACCGTCGAGCGCGTCTCGCGCTACAATTTCGATGAACTCTCGCGCATTCTCAATGATCGCGTCGGTGGCTTGCCATCGCAGGAGAATAAAGCCCGCCAGCCCAATGTGCCTCAGGTTGCGGGCTCGGGCGCGCTGATCAATCTCGGCGGCGAGACACTGGTTCTGAACCGTTTGCCACTGGGCATTCTCGTGTTCCGCGACCAGCAAATCCTGTTTGCGAACCGCGCCATTACCGCAATGGTGGCCTATGAGAGTGTCGACGCTCTGCGTCAGGCTGGGCTCGGCGCTCTTTTCCCTTCGTTTGGAGGCGAAGACCAGCAGGCTGGCCCGATCAATCACCTCGTACAGCGCGACGGCACTCTGGTGCCGGTCACCGCGCGCCTACAGTCTATCTCTTGGCAAGGCCGCCCCGCGCTTATGCTGTCTGCCAGCACGTCCGAAGTGCGCACCAGCCACGAAGATGCGGTGCGAGACTTTGCGCGCAGCTACGCTGATTTGCGCCAGGACGGCTATATCGAGGCGAACCGCTCCGGCGTGATCAGCGATGCCAATGATACGGCCACGCAAACGCTGGGTGGTGGCAAAGCGATTCTGGGCCGTCTGCTCTCCAGCATTGTGGCCGATGAGGACGCCCCAGCCCTCCGCCGCTTCATGGAGCGCCCTGCCCGTTTTGCTGAATCAGCACGTCCATGCCTTGCCCTGCGTATGCGCGATGGCAAAGCCGACCTCCTACTGTTCGCGCTTGGACAGGCAGGCATAATTTCGGGCTATTTTGGATTTGTGCGGAAGCGCGAAACCATGCCCGTCCGCACCAATTCTAGCGATGTAGATCCCGCTCTTCTGGGCCGTATCAGCCGTGGCGTTCGCCGTCCGCTCAACACCATCATCGGTTTTTCCGACATCATGCGCACCAAGAGCTTTGGTGAACTGGATGATGATCGTTATGCCGGTTTTGCCGACGATATCGCGCGAGCCGGACAAGAAATTGCGGCGCTCGTGGATGAGCTCGATGACTATTCGCGCTTGCGTGACGGGCGCTACATGCCGCAACGCGCGACGCTTGATCTAACGAGCCTTCTTGAAAGCTGCGTGATCCGCATTCGCGAACAAGCCAGCACCGCGCGAGTCATCGTGCGCAACGCGATCTCTGAACAACTCCCCCGCGTCACCGCCGATAGAGCATCGCTGGCGCAGGCCGTGCTGAACCTTCTCGCCAGTGCAATCGACCAGACGCCCAAGGGCGGCGCAGTGGTGATTTCGGCGCATCGTCTGGACGATGGGGCTATCGCCATTCAGGTGCGCGACAGCTCAGCCCGAACCGTTGATCTGACAGAACGGTTCGTGGTGTTCCGCGATGGTCTGGATCGCAATGGCAAGAGCCTTGCACCCGTCCGCTCCAGCGTTGGCCTAGCGCTGACCCGCTCGCTTTTGGCGGTCAACACAGTGACACTGACCGTTGATCCGGCAGGCAGCGATGGCATGTTGTTCAGCCTGCGCATCCCTTCTGACCTGATCGACGATCGACCACTCGTCATCGACAGCGAAACGCCATTCTCTCCGCAAGCTTAAGCCGAGTGCATAGCGCCTTTGCGGCGCCCACATAGGCGAAAAGTTTGACAGACAGGGGCGATGCGTGCGCAAAGCGTTTTGCCTATACATATCTCTGCCGAGACGTGGACAGTTCGGCCTCAGGAGACACCCATGACGATGACCAAATCCCTAGCGCTGGCCACCGCCGGCCTGATCTTGGCCACCACCGCCGCTTTGGCGCAACCGAGCGAGCTCAAGCTCGGCGTCGTATTGGAGCCACCAGCGCTCGACCCGACCGCAGGCGCGGCTGAAGCCATCGACATCGTTGTGTTCCAGAACGTGTTTGAGGCGCTTGTGCGCATCGAACAGGATGGATCTGTGTCCCCCGGTCTGGCCAAGAGCTGGGCCGTCTCTGAGGACGGCAAAGCTTATACCTTCGTGCTCAATGAAGGCGTGACCTTCCATGACGGCACGAGCTTTGACGCTGAAGACGTAAAGTTCACCTTTGATCGGATCTTGGCTGACGACAGCGTCAACGCACAGAAGGCGCTGTATCAGGTTATCGACAGCGTCAACGTGATTGATCCGCTCACTGTCGAGTTCAAACTCAAGCGTCAGGATGGCCTGTTTCTCTTCAACATTGGTCGTGGCGACGCTGTGATCGTTGCGCCAGAAAGCGCCGAAAACAACGCGAACGAGCCGATTGGGACCGGGCCGCTGCATTTCGTGCAGTGGGATCGCGGCAGCCGCGTGGTTCTGGAAGCCAATGGCGCCTATTGGGGCATGCCCTTGGCGCTCACCAAGGTGACCTATCGCTTTATCGGCGATACCGCGACCATGACCAATGCGCTCCTGGCAGGCGACATCGACGGCACCAATAATTTTGGTGCGGAGGCGCTGGCTATTTTCGAGAACAATCCGCAGTTCAAGATTGTTACCGGCACGACGGAAGGCGAGACCATTCTCTCGACCAACAACCAGCGTGAACCGTTCACCCATCTCAAGGTCCGTCAGGCGATGGCCCATGCGATCAATCGTGACGAGCTGGTGGCCGCGACCTATGGTTATGGCACGCCGATTGGCACCCATTTCGCGCCACACCACGCCGACTATCTCGACCTGACCGCGACCTATCCCTATGATTTGGAAAAGGCCAAGGCACTGCTCGCAGAAGCTGGCTTCCCCGATGGCTTCTCGGCAACGCTGAAGCTGCCACCGCCAGCTTATGCACGCACCTCCGGCCAGATCATCGCCAGCGAATTTGCCCAGATCGGCATCAAACTCGAGCTGATCAATATGGAATGGGCGCCTTGGCTGGAGGATGTGTTTGGCAACAAGGATTTCGACCTGACCATCATCAGCCATGTCGAGCCGTTCGATATTGGCATCTATGCCGACCCGAACTACTATTTCGGCTATGATAACCCGGAAGTTCAGGCCCTCAACGAGACGATGAATGGCACAATCGATCCCTCCGAACGCAAGCGTCTTGTGCAAGAGATCCAAACCATCATCGCCAAGGACGCCGTCAACGGTTACCTCTTCCAGCTGCCACAGACCGGCGTTTGGAACGCCAAGCTCGACGGCATGTGGCAAAACTCGCCGATTGAAGGCGTGGTGTTGCGCGACATTCACTGGACGGAATAAGCGACTGCTACAGGTCAGCCACAATTTTTTGATTTACGGCCTTCCCCGCAAACACGGGGAAGGTTTTTTGCTGTCGTGATCCTCTATCTCGCCCGCCGCATTGCCGGATTTGCCGCAACGCTCCTGATCGCAGCGCTGCTGATCTTTTTCCTGTTGAATCTGCTGCCCGGTGATCCGGCGCGCTTCATTCTGGGCATCAATGCGCGGGAAGAAACCGTCGCTGCGCTGCGCGCTCAAATGGGCCTTGATGCCCCCGCCTATCAGAGGTTTCTCACTTGGGTGTGGGGGATGATGAACAGCGATTTCGGCGTGTCAGCGACGCAGAAGCAGCCGGTGATGCAGCTCATTGTTGAGCGACTGCAGGTGACCTTGCCTCTGACCGTCATCGCTATGATGGTCTCCGTCGTCATTGGTCTGCCCATTGGCATCTTGGCCGCGCAGAACCGCGGTAAGCCCGCCGACACGGCGCTGATGATCGCTGCGCAAACGGGTGTCGCCATACCAAACTTCTGGTTCGGCATGTTGCTGACGCTGGTCTTTTCGGTGTCACTGCGTTGGCTGCCAACCGGGGGCTTTACGCCCTGGAGTGAAGATTTCGGCGCGGCGGCGCGCGGCATGATCTTGCCCGGGCTCGCGCTTGCGCTGCCTCAGGCGTCCATTCTGGCACGCGTCATGCGCACGGCTCTGGTGGACATGGCTGGACAAGATTTTATTCGAACAGCCCGCGCAAAAGGGCTCACCAAAAGCCAAGCGTTGTGGCGGCATGGGGTGCGCAACGCCCTCTTGCCGGTGATGACCATCCTCGGGCTGCAGTTTGCGTTTCTCGTCGCTGGGACCATTATTGTCGAGAATGTTTTCTACCTTCCCGGCCTCGGACGACTGATTTTTACGGCGATTTCTGAGCGTGACCTCATCCTTGTGAGCGGGACAACCATGGTACTGGTTCTGGTGGTGAGCCTGACCATGCTGATCACCGACATTGCCTATGTGCTGATTGATCCGCGTTTGCGGGGGCGCACATGAAACATATGCTTCGTCACCCCAGCCTCGTCATTGGCCTCAGCGCCGCGCTCGCCTTTGCGCTTTTGGGGATGCTCTCGCTCATCTGGACGCCCTACCCGATTGAGCAAATCGCCGTGTCACGTCGGTTCCAAGCCATGGGTGCCGAGCATTGGCTCGGTACCGATCAGCTTGGTCGCGACATGCTCTCGCTGATTATGAGTGGCACGCTGACGAGCTTTTCTGTTGCGGCTGTAGGTACACTCATTGGTCTCTGCATCGGTGTGCCGCTCGGCCTTGCAGCCGCGGCGTGGGGCGGCGCGGTTGAATGGTTGGTCTTGCGGTTTTCCGACCTGACGTTCGCCTTTCCATCGGTGATTGTCGCTATTTTAATGACCACATTGATTGGGCCGGGCGAGATCAACGCCATGGTGGCCATTGGTATTTTCAACATACCCGTTTTTGCGCGCGTGGCACGCGGCGGTGCGCTCGCCGTCGCGACGCAGGATTTTGTGTCGGCTGCACGGCTCGCGGGCTTGGGCAATATCGCCATTTCGGCGCGGCATCTGCTGCCCAACATCATGAGCCTGGTCATTGTGCAGGCGACCATTCAGCTCTCGCTCGGCATCCTCTCGGAAGCGGGGCTTTCCTACATTGGTCTTGGCACCCAACCACCAGCGACCAGCCTCGGGCTGATGCTGCGCGACGCGCAGAGCCTCTTCCTCATTCAGCCCATGCTGAGCATTATTCCAGGGCTCACCATTGTGCTGATCGTCATCGCCCTTAACCTGGCTGGCGATGGACTTCGCGATGCGATTGATCCGCGTCTGCGCCGTGAGGGGCTGTAACCATGGCGCTCATTGAACTTGAAAATCTCACGATCCACTTTGGCTCCTATGCGGCAGTTGACGGCTTGAGCCTGTCGATTGCCAAGGGAGAGCGCTTCGGCATTATCGGGGAGAGTGGGTCTGGCAAATCGATGACGGCGATGGCCATTGCCGGCCTGTTGCCGGACCTCGCCAAAGTCTCCGGTCGTATTCTGTTCGATGGCGCGCCGCTGCCGCAGGACGAGCAGGACATGGCGCGTCTGCGCGCGCAAAACATCGGCTTTGTTTTTCAAGAACCTATGACGGCGCTCAATCCGCTGATGAAGATCGGCAAGCAGATTGAGGAAGCCCTTGTGCTCTCTGACGCACCAAAGCGTGGCGACACGGCAATTGCAGCGCTGCTCGATGAGGTCGGGCTTGAGGCCAAACACGCCGAGCGCTATCCGCACCAGCTTTCGGGCGGACAGCGCCAGCGTGCCATGATCGCTATGGCTTTGGCTGGTGAGCCGGAATTGCTGATTGCCGACGAGCCGACCTCGGCGCTCGATGTGATCACGCAGCGCAAAGTGCTTGATCTGATCGCAGAGGTGAGCACGCGGCGGCAGATGACGCTTCTGTTCATCAGCCATGACATCAAGGCTGTGGCGGTGCTCTGCGAGCGCGTGGGCGTTATGCAGAAGGGCAAACTGGTCGAGATCGGCGCCACTACCGATGTGATTGCCAATGCCAAGGACAGCTATACGCAAAAACTGCTCAAGGCGACGCGCATCGATCGCCTCACCGACGGGACATTTGTCGGCCCCGAGCCCCTTCTGAGCGTGGAAGCGGCGACGCGCGCCTACGCACAGGGCGGACGCTTCTTTGGCCGCCAGGAGCCCGTAAAAGCCGTTTCAGATGTGAGTTTTTCCATTGGCAAAGGCGAGTGCTTGGCACTCGTTGGCCCGTCGGGCTGTGGCAAGACCACATTGGCGCGCATGATCGTTGGTCTCGACAGCGCCACCTCGGGGCAATTCGTGTTTGATGGCACGCGCTATCACGGCAAAGACCTGCCACCAACGCGCCGCGCCGACATTTCCTTGGTCTTCCAAGATCCCTTCGGTAGCTTTGATCCGCGTATGACCATCGGGCAATCGCTTGGCGAGCCCCTGCCCTTGCGCGGTGCGCTCTCGCCACTTGACCGTCACGCGCGGCTAGTTGAGGCGATCAGCGCTGTTGGGCTCGATCCTAAAATGCTCGACCGATACCCGCATGAATTTTCCGGCGGTCAGCGCCAACGCCTCGCCATTGCCCGCGCCATGGTGACGCGACCAAAGCTTGTGGTGCTCGACGAACCGGTGTCGGCTCTCGACGTTTCCGTTCGCGGGGATATTTTGGCGCTGCTGGCAAAACTGCGCGCCGAGCATGGCTTGAGCTATCTCATCATCAGCCACGACCTCGACATGGTTGGCGCTATGGCTGACCGTGTGCTGGTGATGGAGAAGGGCCAAATCGTCGAGGAAGGCGCGCCTCAGAAGCTCTTCGCGCAGCCCCAGCACTCTCTGACGAAAGCGCTGGTGGCCGCACGATTACCCGAGGTTTTCGCCGCTTAACGCGTGTTATGCAGCAAGCCCTGGAAGGCGCGGAAGCTGGCCTTGGGCGTACGCTTTTGCGTTGCGTAATCGACATGCACGAGGCCGAAGCGCTTATTGTAGCCCTCCGCCCATTCGTAATTGTCGAGCAGTGACCAAGCGAAATAGCCACGCACATCGGCGCCTGCTGCCTGAGCCGTGCGCACGGCGTTGAGGTGATCTTCGTAATAGGTCACGCGGCGCGGATCATTGTCGCCTTCGACCTCGGCCATGCCGTTTTCAGTGATGTAGATCGGGATCTTGGTGTATTCGTTGGAGACGCGCACCAAGAGGTCTGTGAGACCCTGCGGGTAAATTTCCCAACCAATATCGGTTTTTTCGAGCGGGCCTTTGACCTGCTCGGCTGGCACATTGGGGTTGGACGAGGCTTTATAGAGCCCGCGCGTGTAGTAATTGATGCCGAGCCAATCGAGTGGACGCGAAATAACGCCCATATCGGCCTCATAGTTGGCTGGAAGATAAGGCGCGAGCCATTCGCGCAGCTCCTTGGGATATTCACCCTTAAAGACGCCGCCGAGATACCAGCGGTTGAACAGCGCGTCGCCCATGTTGAAGGCGGCAAGGTCTTCGGGCTTGTCGGTGGCCGGTTCGGCCTTTTCCAAGTTCAGCACAATGCCGAGGTTTTTCGTGCCGGTGGCGCGTAGGGCGTCAATGGCGGTGCCGTGTGCGAAAAGCACATGATGCATAGCCCGAGCTGCAGCGCGCAAGTCGCGATAGCCGGGGGCGTGGGCACCGAGATAATGGCTGAGGAAAGCAACGCACCACGGCTCATTGATCGTGGCTGTGGCGTGTAGGCGATCACCGAATTTTTCCCCGATCAGTGTCGCGTAGTCGCCAAACCAATTGGCAATGTCACGGTTCATCCAACCGCCGCGATCCTGCAGGGTGGATGGCAGATCCCAGTGATAGAGCGTTGAATAGGGTTTGATGCCGCGTTCGAGCATGCCGTCGATAAGACGATCATAAAAGTCGACGCCAGCTTGGTTTATCGCGCCAGTCCCTTCCGGAATGAGGCGCGGCCAAGAGAAGGAAAAGCGATAGGCGTCAAAGCCGCCGTCTCGGATCAGATCGAGATCTTGCGGCCACAGTTCGTAGTGATTGCAGGCATCGCGGCCGGTGTCACCATTGTGAACATTGCCAGCCGTCGCGGAAAAACTATCCCAAATAGAGGAGCCCCGGCCGTCTTTTTGGCCACCTTCAATCTGATAGGCGGCTGTCGCCACGCCAAAGGTGAAATTGGGACCGAAATCGTGACGATTGAACGAAAACATGGGCACTCCTCCTGCACTGGGGCAATCGGATAGCATTGGCGAAGCCCGCTATGCAATCGATATAAATGCGGTGTGCGAGTTGGTATGCCCCCACCTAACCTCCCCCGAAGTCGGGGGAGGGATTGGGCTGGTGGTGAGCGGGAGATCAGCGCAGCGTGGTGATCACTTTGCGCGCGATGGCGCGATAGGCTTGCGCTTCTGCGCCCTCTGGCACTGCAACAACTGGAGGTGTGCCGGCATCAGAATTTTCGCGGATCGACATGACCAAAGGAATCGCCCCGACAAAGGGAATGCCCATAGTTGCTGCGGCGCGTTCGGCCCCGCCAGAGCCAAAAATATCGTAGCGATTGCCGGTATCGGGAGCGATGAAATAGCTCATGTTTTCGATCAGCCCGAGAACTGGCACCTGCATCTTGCCCAGCATGTCGATGGCCTTTTGCGCGTCGATGAGCGCCAAGTCCTGAGGCGTTGAGACAATCACCACGCCGTCGACAATAGTTTGCTGGAATAGAGCTATGTGGATGTCGCCGGTGCCGGGCGGCAGGTCGATGACCAAAACGTCGAGATCGCCCCAATCGGTTTCGCGCAGCAATTGGCGCAGCGCCGAGGTCGCCATTGGTCCGCGCCACACGACCGCCTGCCCTTCGACCAACATCGAGCCGATCGACATAACTTTTAAGCCATAGGCTTCGTGGGGCGTGAAAATGCCGTCATCGCGAATGGCGGGCTTGCCTTCAAGCCCGAGCAGTTTTGGCACGGAGGGGCCATAAAGGTCCGCGTCCAAAATGCCGACTTTTAGGCCTTCGGCGGCGAGCGAGAGCGCAAAGTTCACTGACGTGGTGGATTTGCCAACGCCCCCCTTGCCCGATCCAACGCCGATGATGCGCTTGATCCCATCGACCTTGGTTTTGCCCGGCGGGGTAGCCTTGCCATGCGAGAATTTTGCGACATTGGGCTTGTCGCCCGTCACCGACACCAGAACCTTGCGGTCGCCACCAAGGGCCTGCGCGCGTTTAACCGCCTGCTCCCGCGTTGGCCCAAACGCGGCTTCCATGCCAGGGGCGACGGCAATCGCAAAAGCGATGGCGCTTGGCGTAACGATGATTTCGGAAAGCCCGGCATAGCTGGCGAGATCGCCGCCGCCGGGAATTTCGACCTCAGAAAGCGCGGCTTTAATGCGGGCGGCCAGTTCTACGTCAGCCATGGCGCTGCAATTCCTCGTTCTGGATCAAAAAATGATGCACCCACACAGAGGCGGGTGCATCAGCATACATCAGCTAAGACGCTTAGCGGCTAACGGCCAGAATAGCGTCAGCAAGTTCGCCCATCTTCGCTTCCGGCAGGCCGGCAACGTTGATGCGGCTGTCACCAGTCATGTAGACGCCGTTTTCCTGCTTGAGCTTTTCGACCGCTTCATTGGTCAAGCCAAGCAGCGAGAACATGCCACGGTGGCTCGAGACGAAGTCGAAGTCCGTGCTGTTGGAGCGTTCGCGGATCGCTGCGGAAAGCTTTTCGCGCAGATAGATCATGCGATTCCGCATTTCGGTCAGCTCGGTTTCCCACTCGGCCCGCAGCGCGGCGTCCGTGAGAATGGTGCGGATGACTTCAGCGCCGTGATCAGGTGGCTGCGAATAGGCGCCACGCACGACATTGAGCATCTGCGAATTGGCAATATCGGCTTCAGCCGCATTGCGGGCAACCAAAATGGCCGCACCAACGCGTTCCTTGTAGAGGCCAAAATTCTTCGAGCCCGAGAAGGCGAGAACGGCTTCTGGCACGGCAGCGATGACCTTACGGGTGCCATAGGCGTCAGCTTCGATGCCATCGCCAAAGCCGAGATAGGCCAGATCGATAAATGGCAGTGCGCCCGTGCGGACGAGGCTATCAGCGACCTGATCCCACTGGGCCGGGGTCAGGTTTGCACCGGTTGGATTGTGGCAGCAGCCGTGTAGCAGCACAACATCGCCAGCCTTGAGGCCGTTGAGTGTCGCGAGCATCTCATCGAACTTTACGCCACGCGTTTCAGTGTCGAAGTAAGGATAGGTCTTGAGATCAAAACCGGCCTGCTTTGCCATTGGCACGTGGTTGGCCCAAGTTGGGTCAGACACATAGAACGAAGCACCCGGACGCGCGCGGGTGATCAGCTGCATCAGCACCCAAAGCGAACCTGTGCCGCCTGGTGTCTGCGCGATACGAACACGCGAGCGATCCAGGCCATCTTCAAAGATGAGATCGAGCACAGCGGCGCCAAAGCCCTTGTTGCCAGCGATGCCAAGGTAGGTTTTGGTTTTTTCGTTCGAAAGAATACGCTCTTCAGCTTTACGAACCGAAGTCATGACCGGGGTCACGCCCTTCTCGTCTTTGTAAACGCCTACGCCAAGATCGATCTTGGTGGAACGCTGGTCAGCGGCATATTCGCCCATCAGCGCAAGGATCTTGTCGCTAGGGGCCTGAGTAAGTGTTTCGAACATTGTGCTTCGTCCGGTGAAAAGGCACGGTCTTTATAGGCCGGGCCGGGATTTTTGCAATTGCAAGCTGGGCAAGAAGCGTTCGCCTCTCGCGCGGACTTAACCGCGCCGGGATACGCCCAGATTTTGCAGTTCTGCTGTGAGCTGGGGAACGATCTCGAAAAGATCACCAATCAGCGCGACATCCGCGATTTTAACAATCGGGGCCTCTGGGTCCTTGTTGATCGCGATGATCTTCTTGGCCCCCTGAATACCTGCCAAATGCTGCAAGGCTCCAGAGATGCCGACGGCGATATAAATATCTGGAGCGATGATTTTTCCGGTTTGCCCCACCTGCCAATCATTGGGGGCGTAGCCCGCATCAACCGCCGCGCGAGTCGCGCCAACGGCGGCACCCAACACAGCGCCAAGATTTTCGATGAGCTTGAACCCCTCAGCCGATCCGACTGACACGCCACCACCCACGACGACTTGTGCCGTCGAAAGATCTGGCACATCACTTTCAGTGCGGTGCTGCGCGATCAATCGGGCTGCTGCGGGGACAGTGGAAGAAAGGGTTTCGACAGGCGCCGAACCAGTTCCGGCGACAGGGCGGAAGGCAGAGGCCCGGACGGTGAGGACATGCTTTGCCTGACTGTCAGAAACCGTTTCGAGCGCATTGCCAGCATAGACCGGACGCACGAAGCAGCTTGCACCTTCAATAGCGATAATGTCGGTAACCGGTTGAATGTCGAGTTTTGCAGCGAGGCGCGGCATCACATCCTTGCCTACGCTCGAAGCGCTGGCGACGATGTAGTCATAGTGAGGCGCGAGGCTTTCGAGCAGCGCAGCGATGGCTTTGGCCTCAAGCGGAACGGCCGCTGAAATCACCTTAGCGACACCCTGTAGAGCGGACGCGGCCGATGTTGCTGCAGGATCAAGCACCAATAGATCAACCGCGCCGAGTTGTGCGGCCGCGCCAACGACGCGCGCTGTTGCGGGCGAAAGCTGGGTGTTGTCGAGATCAGCGAGAACAAGAACGCTCATTAGATTGCCTCCAGCTCGTTGATATCTGCCGCGATAAGCGAAGCCAGCTCGGTTGCAGACGCAACACTTGTCCCGGCGACGCGCTCGGGCGGCGGTGTTGTTTTTTCCACGGTCAGGCGCGGGGTGAGGTCAACGCCGAATTCACTCACGGCGCGAACAGCGAGCGGCTTGGATCGCGCCTTCATGACCATGGGAAGTGCCGCATTGCGCGGGGTGTTGAGGCGTAGGTCAGCGGTGACAATGGCCGGCAAACTGAGCGCGATCGTCTCGCGCCCATAATCCACTTCCCGGGTGACTTCCAAATCACTGCCCGCAATTTTGATCTCGGATGCGAATGTCGCCTGCGGCCGATCGGTCAGCGCTGCCAACATTTGCCCAACGTGATTGCTGTCATCATCGACGGCTTGCTTGCCCAAAAGCACGAGGTCAGGCTGTTCTTCCTCGACCACCTTAGCCAGCAGCTTAGCAATGGTCAGCGTTTCCAATGCCTGATCGGTTTCGACCAGAATGCCACGATGCGCGCCCATGGCGAGGGCGGTGAGGATGACGTCATTGGCAGGTTTTGGGCCGATGGAGACGATCACCACCTCAGTGGCGTGCCCGGCCTCCGCCAATTGCACAGCAGCTTCAACCGCGTGCTTACAGAACGGGTTCATCGACATGCGGACGCCCGTGGTTTCGACGCCCGTACCATCGGGGCGAACGCGAATGCGTACGTTGTGGTCGACCACACGTTTTACCGCGACGAGGATTTTCATGAGCTACTCCGTCATACCGGAGTTTCAATCGCAAAAATGGCTGGGGCGGGCAACCCAAAGCAAAGGAAATTTGGGCTAAGGCCGTCAGCTTTGTTGGAAAAGCAAACCGCTCTGTAAGCCTTTGTCGCCTCCGCTACTCGGAAAGGCACAAAATACACTTGCACCAGCGCCGCCATGGCGCGCAAAAACTTGACGGCGAGGGACAGGACAGAGACACTGCCATGTCTTCCCCTGCTTTGGTTTGCCTATGCCTATCCTCAACCGCATTGCTGAATTCCATGACGAAATCACCGCTTGGCGCCGCGACCTGCACGCCCATCCGGAGATTTTGTTCGACGTTCATCGCACTGCGGGCATTGTCGCCGAAAAACTCAAGGAATTCGGCGCGGACGAGGTGGTAACAGGCGTTGGCCGTACCGGCGTTGTGGCTGTCATCAACGGGCGCACCAACACTTCGGGACGCTCGATTGGGCTGCGCGCCGATATGGATGCGCTGACAATTTTCGAGAAGACCAGCGCGCCATATGCCTCCACCGTGGAAGGCAAAATGCACGCCTGTGGCCATGACGGCCACACCTCCATGCTGCTCGGAGCTGCAAAATATCTAGCAGAGACACGCAATTTTGATGGTCGTGTCGTGCTGATTTTCCAGCCAGCCGAAGAAGGCGGCGGCGGCGGCAAGGTCATGCTTGACGATGGCCTGCTCGAGCGCTTCCCCGTTGATGAATTCTACGGCATGCACAATTGGCCCGGACTGCCGCTCGGCCATTTCGCCATTCGGACGGGCGGCATCATGGCCGCAACCGACCGGTTCTACATCACCATCAATGGCCAGGGTGGCCATGCGGCACGTCCTCAGCAGACCATCGACCCGATCATCGTGGCGACCCAAATGGTCACCGCTTTGCAGTCTATCGTCTCCCGCAATTTGAGCCCGCTGGATAACGCGGTGCTCAGCGTCACCATGATCGAAGCGGGTGAAGCAGACAACGTCATTTCCAGCACCGCAAAAGTGACCGGTACAGTGCGGACGCTCGATGGAAAGGTCCAAGACTTCATTGAGCAGCGCCTCACCGAATTGGTTCCGCAATTTGCCCAAAGCTTTGGCGCGACAGCGACCATTCGGTATGCACGCGGTTACCCTGTCACCGTCAATACCGCCGATCAGACCGCCTTCGCTGCCGCTGTTGCGCGCGATGTCGTCGGCTCCGACCGGGTAAACGACGACTGCGAACCCTCTATGGGCGGAGAGGATTTCTCCTTCATGCTCAATGAGCGTCCCGGCGCTTACATCTTCATCGGCAATGGCCCGAGCAGCGAATTACACACCGACACTTACGACTTCAACGATGATGCCATTCCTGTCGGCGTGAGCTACTGGGCGCGGCTCATCGAAAAAGCACTGCCCGTCCGCTAAGGATATCGTTGATACACACCCAAACCGTCTCTTGTTCCAAGAGGCGGTTTTTTTTGAAGCACCACGCCACTGCCCCCGCGTATGGCGTGTCTGAGAGCCCAGATGTCCGCACCAGCCTCACTGTCCGCCGCACGAAGCGGGGTGTTCACGCTTGGCACTCTGCTGATTGCCATTTTGGGCGGGGTCAGTGCGGAGCTCATAGGCTTTCCAGCAGGCTGGCTGATGGGCAGCGCCATCAGCGTCAGTATTGCGGCGATACTCAAATTCCCGCTCACCGTGCCCGATTGGTTGCGTGACCTCATTTTTGTATTCATTGGCGTTTCTATCGGCGCCAGCGTCGCGCCCAATAGTCTGGAGTTGCTCGGACAATGGCCGGTGTCGCTGGCAGCGCTGGCGCTCGAGTTGATCATCATCGTGCTGGTCACTGGCTGGCTGCTGACCAAGCTTTTTAAGCTCGACGCGGGCACAGCCTATTTGAGCTCGTTTCCGGGCCACCTGTCCTTCGTTCTAGGGATTGCCGCGACCGGCATCGGCAATGCCCGACAGATCGTCATCATACAGGTGATGCGCGTTCTGTTCCTCACCATCGCAGTCCCGATCGGCGCGATGTTCCTGCCCGTGCAAGCGCCTGATCTGCCGGCCGCCGGAGATCCCCTTTCAATAGCCCAGATCTTGCTGCTCGCGCTGTGCTGCGCCCTCGTGGGCCTCGTTTTCGTGAAACTCAAAATCCCTGCAGGGATGGTGCTGGGTGCTATGGCGGCCGCAACAATCGCCAAGCTGGGCGGTGCCTACAGCCAGCCCCTGCCCGACCAACTCGTCGTCACCATCTTCATCCTCACCGGCGCCCTGATCGGCTCACGGTTTATCGGAATCACCTGGCTAGAATTTAAAGCCGCCGCCCTCGGTGGGGTCATCGCCACAGCTGTGATGCTGGTAATCGTCACCGCCATGGCCTATGGCGTTGCGCAATTGGTCGACATTCCCATGGCGCAAATTTGGCTCGCCCTTTCGCCCGGTGCACTCGAAGGCGTCGGCGCTTTGGCGATTGCCATGGGCTATGACACCGCCTTCATCGCGGCGCATCACGTCATCCGTCTGCTGCTTTTGAGTTTCGCTATTCCAACCGTTGCCTTGTTCATTCGCCGTTTGGAGGCAAAAGAAAAGGGGCACTAATGCCCCCCTCTCCAGCTCTATGAGCCAACCTCCAATTGGCGGAGCAATTCACTCCTCCGCAACCGCAGGGGCTGGCGCTCGATACGCCACCGAACCTTCGCCCGCAGGCACTAGCAAAACCGCCGTTCCGTTCGGCCCCAAATCAATCGCTCTACCGCTCACAACCGCATTGTGACTAACCGGCTCTAGCGCCAAATCGCCCCCTGCAAGGTCCACCGACCGCGCTTCCGGCGATAGGTTGAAGACGCAGATCACATCCTGATCTCCTGCCGAGCGGCGGAAAGCAAGGACTGGCTCGTCGGTGTCAAAGAATGCGATATCACCCGTCAGCAGCGCCGGATGTGCCTTCCGCCAAGCAATCAGCTTACGGAAGAAATTGAGGGTCGAGTTTGGATCGGCGTTCTGAACGTCAACCGCAAGTTCCAAATGCGCGTGCTTAATCGGCAGCCATGGCGTTCCCGATGTGAA